>NZ_JBXAFD010000004.1:33648-43955 GCF_058792695.1 Rhodococcus sp. MT28 | reverse complement strand
CCCTCCCCCCCCCCCCCCCGACAAAAGCCCCCCCACAGCACTATTTCTTGGCTTTCGACAAAATCTGCATCAACTGAAGTAGCGCCGAGAACTTCGCGAACACCGAGCGCGAGACCACCGGACCGAAAGCCTCGGTGTCGGTTGCGTCGAAGGCGTCGAGCAGATCGCGGAAACTTTCGACCTGTTTGACCATCGCGTCGAGATCGACGTGCGTGACTGTGTCGGCGTCACGCAGAGCGAGCAGGTACTGCGGCGCCGTCACCAAGGCGACCGCCGGTATCTTCCGCTCGAACAACGGTTCACCCTCACCGAAATGAATGACCGGTCCTGGCGCCACGATTCGGCGATCGCCTGCCCCGATGTCGCGCCACAGCGGTGCAACGATGTCGTGTACTTCCCGACTCGTCGCGTAGAGCAGTTCCGGTTCCGGAGTGGTCTCCAACGAATAGCTGCCGGTCGAGGTGTTCTCGGTATCACCCAGTGCGCCGAGGTGTTCGATTGCGATCCCCGCTACTGCGCGCGCCTGACCGTCTTCGCCGTTCCACATCTCGGGGTGCGCTTCGAGCCAGGTGGACGTTGCCTGTCCGTGCTTGGACACCGCTGGGATGCGAAGGTGGCCGGTCGTCAGCACAAAAACGTACGACCGTCGATGCGGCTGCGCGACGGCGTGACGCGCCAAGGCCAACATTCCCAGATGCCCGTTCTCCTCGACACCGTTGGTTCCGTCGCTGTGAGTGATGAGCAGAATCGTCTCTTCGGGTGAGGTTCCGGGGGACACCGCCCACACCGTGTCGGTCCGGGTGTCCGGATGCAGAGTCGCATCCAGTACCAGAGTCGCCAGCTGACCGGAGCGAGCTGCAGCGACAACCTTCGCGCCCTCGTCGCCGGCCACCCAGACGGCGGGGATGTCGTGATATGGCTGCGTGAACGGAAGATATTGTCCCAGTGCGTTGTCCGGAGCGATGTCACGCCACACCGCGATCACGCCGAGGACACCGGCCTTGCGGGCCTTGTCGAGCTTCGGGCCCAGAAGTGTTGCGGAGAGAACCGGATTTCGAAGTGTCTCGTCGGTGGCGATCGGGCCCCACTCGCTGACCAGTAGCTTGCGGGGGAGATCGATGTGCGGGACCTCGATCACTGCGATCGCGCCCTTGGCCGCCGACCACTTGGGGCGTCGCGCGCTGACGTAGACCAGGGGAGCGGAGATTCCCTGTGGCCCGGTCAATCCGGAGTAGGGGAATGCGGACGAAACTCTGATCGGTCCCGTCGGCAATTCGATGCGAAGTCCGTCAGGTGTCGCCGGCAGATCCCAGCGTTCGAAAGTGTGTGAATCACGCCGGACGTCGAGGCCCAGTTCGGTCAGTTCGTTCGCGACTTCTTCCACCACCTCGTGGTGTGCAGGAGAGCCCGTCAATCGTGGGCCCAGCGCGTCGAGTCGCTGTTGGCCGGCAAGGAGGAGATCGCGATCGACGGCCTGGCCGTGATTCATGGGATTGCCTTTCGTACTACGTGGCGTCTGCTCTGGCGAGGCGCCTGCCCGTGTCGTGTCCACGGTACCGAGCGGTCTGAAAACGGGACGAAGGCGCGTCGGATATGCCGTTTTCGCAGATATACCGGGTGCCAACAGGCCGATCGGTCCGTACCGTATGTCCCTGGCACCGAAAGACTCCGTGTTCTTCGGACAGACCAGTCCACGGCGAGAGAGGCCTACGTTGGCTACGTATCTTTACAGGTTGGGGAAGTTTGCTTTCCGCCACAAGTATCTTGTGGTGGCCGCGTGGATTATCGTGATCGCGGTGGTGGGGGGCGCAATCAGCGCCACAAATCCGACGTTCTCCAAAGAATTCAATCTTCCGGGCACTGATTCCCAACGTGCGACCGAGTTGATGAACGAGAACTTTGCAGCGGCAGCAGAGCAACAAACTCAGGCGTCGACCAGCATTCTCATCGCGGCAGACGACGGACTTGCCGCACACAGCGATCAGATCGACCAGTTGATCGCGCAGGCGAAGACGTTGCCGGATATCGTCGATCCCGAGAAGATCGTCAATCCGGTGACCCTCGCGGAGGCAAATCCGGCGGTGGCGTCGGCCGTTCTCGGCGACAACGGCAAGGTCGGGCTGATCCAGCTCAATCAGTCGATTCGCATCGAGGATCAGACACAGGCCAACAAGACGGCGTTCCTCGACTTGATGGCAAAATTCCGCACCGGTGGCCTGCAAGTCGAAGGCACCGGTTCGATGATGCAGGTACAGGCCGCAGGTGGTCTGTCGGAGATGCTCGGCTTCGCGGTGGCGTTCATCGTGATGATCGTGGCGTTCGGCGCGCTCATTGCGGCCTTTATTCCGCTGTTCACCGCAATTCTGGGAATTGCGCTGGCCACTTTGACGGTCACACTCGGTTCGGGCTTCTTCGACATCAACGAAGGCGTCACGGGAATCGTCACGATGATCGGCATCGCAGTCTCGATCGACTACGCGTTGTTCATCGTTTCGCGTTACCGCAGTGAGCTCAATTTGGGCGGAACGAGGGAAGCCGCTGCCGGGCGCGCAGTGGGTACTGCCGGTTCGTCCGTCGTCTTCGCCGGCCTGACGGTTGTGGTCGCGCTGGCAGCCCTGGCGGTGGTCGGGGTTCCGATGATCACCCAGATGGGAATCTCTGCAGCGGTTGCCGTCATCATCGCCGTCCTCGGCGCAATCACGTTGATCCCGGCTGTCCTGGGTATCTTCGGCAGATTCGCGTTCTCGCCTCGTATCCCCGGGCTTCGCCACGGTGACGAGCCCGAGACGATGGAATCCAACGGACATCGCTGGGCCAAGATAGTCACCAAGTACCCGTGGCCGATCGCGGGTGCTGCGCTGGTGCTTCTGGTGATCGCGGCTATTCCGATGACGAAGCTCGAACTCGGACTCTCGTTCACTCAGGACGAAGAGCGGCCGGCACTTGCCCTGCTGCAACGTGGGTTCGGTGAAGGCGTCAATGGCGAATTGTTCGTCGTGCTCGACGCGCCTGACGGCACCGACATCACCGCTATTGCCGAAGGCACTGTCGCGCACATCAAGGGCCTCGACAACGTCGCAACTCCGGATCAGTTGATGTGGGTCGGAAACGGACCCGACGCAGCAAACCCGATGGCGGGCGCCAACTCTGCGCTGATCGCGGTCACCCCGCAGATGTCACCGAGCGGCCCCGAAACCCACGAGCTGATGAATCAGATCCGGAATTACGGATCGACGGTGAAATCGGAAGGCGCAGAACTCGGTGTAGCGGGGCAAACCGCGATCGTTGCCGACATGTCGTCGAAGCTCAGTTCCGCGCTCATCCCGTATCTCATCGTGGTTGTGGGGCTGGCGTTCATCATCATGATGGTCGTCTTCCGCTCGATCCTGGTGCCGCTGACCGCAACTCTCGGATTCCTGTTTTCCGTCTGTGCGACCTTCGGCGCCACGGTGGCCATCTTCCAGGAGGGCGACTTCGGGCTGATCGAGCACACACAACCCATCATCTCGTTCCTGCCGATCTTCATGATCGGTGTGGTCTTCGGGTTGGCGATGGACTATCAAGTGTTCCTCGTGACGCGAATGCGCGAGGAATACGTGCACGGATTGTCGGCCAAGGACGCCATCATCTCCGGCTACACCCATGGTGCTCGCGTGGTCGCGTCGGCGGCCATCATCATGATCTCCGTGTTCGGCGCATTCATGCTGTCCTCGGAGACGACAAGCAAGATGATGGGCTTCGGCCTCGCGGCGGCAGTCTTCTTCGACGCCTTCATCATCCGCATGATCGTGATACCTGCGGTCATGTCGATTCTCGGTGATTCAGCGTGGAAGTTGCCGGCGTGGCTCGACAAGATCCTGCCGAACGTCGACATCGAGGGTGAAGCGATTCGACGGATTCCGATCGAGCAGGATCCGGATTCCGATCCAGACCCGAATCAGGTGCCTGTGAGGGTGTAAGCACTCAGGCAGTCAGAACGGGGTGCCGGTTGCACAGCAACTGGCACCCCGTTCTTCTGTGTTCATACGGAGCCCGCGCGATAGGAAACCATCCGGTTGGTAACAGAAATTGCTGTGATCGCGACAGGAATTCCAGAGGCGACGCGCATCGGGGGCGAGCCGTGACGGTGACTGCGAGGGTACGTGTCGAAGGAGCAAACCGATTCGAAGCGGGCGGAGAAGTGGACCTTCGCGCTGACGGTCGTCTCCCTGATCGCCGGTGGGACAGTGGTTGCCGGGCTGGTGGATCGGTGGAGCAGTTCGCCGTCCGATGACATCTCGGTAGCTGCGACTTCGTCGATCAGCATTACGTCCACACCGGAGGAGATTTCGCCGGAGGACGTGCCTGAATTCTCGTACGTCACGCCGAGCGCGGTGTACCCGACCGCGATTCCGGGTTGTGAGAGTGTCGAAGCGCCGGAGGAGGATTCGTTCTTCTCCTATATTCTCGACGGATCTGATACGTACGACGATCCACGCTTTCCGTGGTTCTCGAGTGTCAAGGCCGCCGCGATGTCGGAAGCGGTCAAGCAGGCGCTCCCGAAAGATGTCGAGCTGAAGTTCGCCAGCCCGAGCCGATCACTCCAGTTCGGTCCGATCTCGGCACCGTCGACCTCGGACGAGTTGCCCGAGGGATGGACGATCGAGGATCTGGCGTCCACTGATGCGTCGGCGACAATACTTCGAGGCGAGGCCAGTGGTGGACTGTCGGTCTCGGTCAACAGCAGTAAGGCGCCGGTTCCTCCGTGCATTGCCGGTTCTCTCGTCGAACGTCGCTCACTCGCGGATGGTTCAGTTGTGGACGTGCAGGACTCGTGGAGTGAAATCAACGGACAACGCGCTCTCTCTCGTTCGGCGTTCCTTTACGGCATCGATGGCACACGAGTTCACGCCTATCTCGATGACACTGCCGATCGAGTCGGCGCCGAGGTTCAGGCAAGCGGCGCGCTTCCACTGACCATCGACGAACTGGTGTCCTTGGTCAGCCTGCCGCAACTGCGAATCACGACGCCTGCTCCGCCGGGTACGGCACCGCTTTCGCCCGGGTGCCACGGGATCCCCCGAGACTCTGGCGACGTGGCCGAACTCGATCGCGCGACGATCGAACGTCTCAACGCGGTACTCGAAGTCAGATGGCGCGCTGTACCTCCGGGTTTTCCGATTCTTGATACCGGACCGGGCACTCTGACGGTGGCGGAGAATGACAGGTCCACCGCATGTCAGAGACTTCTCACTCGGACGGGAGACAGCGAATCGACGCTCAACATGACAATTACCGGCGGACAACCACTCCCCAAGGAGCCCAACAAATACGACCCCTCCTACTACGGGCACCCCTTGGAGTTCGTGACGCGACCGGATGGATCCGTGATCGAGCGAGACGAACGGAACTACGCGACCGTGCCCATGACAAATGACGGCTCGAAAGCAGAATCGACGCAGGAAACGAGCAGGTCGGTGGTCGTCACCCGCCCGAATGGGACCCAAGTCTCGGTTTCGTCGTCGGCTGCGATCCCGAACGATCCGATGACGTTCGCGCAGTTGGAGTTTCTCGCGACGACCGAAGGCCTGGAGATTCGATGACCACCAGATTCTCCCCGAAATCGCGACTTCGGATCGCGGCCGCCGCAGCCGTAGTCACCGTCACTGCCGCCATCGCCACGGTGGTCACGTCGACGAGTTCCGAACCGACAGCGATCTCGTCGCCGCTATGGAGCGTCGAGGCCTCCGAGATTCTCGGGCGCGAGTTCGCGATCTTCCGGAGCCCACTTGTTGGAACCGAATTCAACATGGACATGGGCGGATTCATCGACGCCGGATCACTCGTGGTCACGATGATCGGTATGCCGGATCGTCAGGCATATTCGTTGGACGACGCAGAATTGGTCGGATTGGACGCCGAAGATGGCACAGTTCGTTGGCGCACGTCGGCGGTCGACATCGGTGGTTGCTCCGAGACTCTGCTCGGCAGTTCGGTGCTGTGTTTCTCCGGGCCGTACGTATCCGGTGGTTCGTACTCGCTGTTCGACATCGAGACGGGAGAGCGGCGAGACATCAAGACACCGTGGTCGCCGATCGTCGCGGTTGTCTCGGGCGACACCGTCCTCGCGCTCGAAGGTGATATCGAGAGCAACGACGTTCGCGTGCACAGCGGAACCGTCGACGATCCGGAAGCGAACTGGTCCAAAGCGTTCGACATCGGTGGATCGTGGGAAGCCGGATACGTCGATCCGGTGATGTCGGTTCACGGCGACCTGGGCGTGATCGCTCTCGACGAGTCCTTGGGATTCGACCTGAAGACCGGCGAACAGCGGTGGGTACACGGTTACTCCACCTGCTCGACCGCGCACACATCGTCGGACGGCGTGACATTGGTGTCGGATGGCGGTTGCGAAGGCAATGGCCGTCCGACAAGTGAGTACGCGCTCGATCAGAACGGGCGCGAGTTCGCCAGGACAGACGAACTGCCCTCGGAGTCCTCGTACTACGGCGGGCGATACAGCCGAGATAATCCCGCAGGAGGATCGACTCCGATCATTCTGGGACACAGCGGTTTCGACCGGACTTCGGGTGAGAAGTTGTGGTCCAACAGTGAAGTCTTCGACACCGCACAGTCGTTGGCGGTGATCGGCAACGTGGTTGCCGTGACCCGTTCTGGTTCCGAGCCCGAGGTCCAGTTCGTGGACCTGCTCACCGGTGAGGTCCTGTGGCGATCGAACGCCGAGCGCGCCGGGGAGGTTGTCTGGCACGGCGATGTCGTTATCGACGAGGGAAACGTCTACGGAACGAATGTCCGTACAGGCCAACGTAGTTGGGAGATTCGGGTGGACCGGGACGGGGACGACGAGTTCACGCCTTGGATGATGCCGCGCGAGCTGTGGGCGGGGGAGAAGGTGCTGTTGCGTTCCAGTGAAGACCGCATCACGGCGTTGAAACTGTCGTGAAATTCGGTGGCTGCGAACCTTCGGTGATTAGCGAAATTCGATGGGTTACTGGTGAACTGGCATGATTCGACCTTTCGACATGCCGAACAAGCGCCTGAACTCCAGGCGCTCCTGCTCGAAGTTGTAGATGCGGTAGACGGGCCACACGAGCGCGTGGAGCATCGAGTCGCCCCAGATGGTCAGTTTGAGGCGCCAATTCATGATGTTGTGAAGGTGCAGAACCGATTCGGATGCTTGGTTGTACTTCAGGTACTCCAACGGAGGGGTTTCACCGCGTCGACCGGACGTTTCTGCTCGCATGTCGGCGATCTGACCGATCGTCATCCCTTCCTCCCGAAGGCACAGTGAAAGGTCGATATCTTCGTGGATGTCCGGCCGGTCACTGACTTGCTCGCGGACGGACAGCCATGCGCTCTTTCTGATCGCCATGTTCGCTCCGGCGACAGCGAGTACTTGACGTTCGCAATCGAACTTCCCCTGTTTCACCTGCCTGTCCAGTGCGTAGCGGTGGATTCGAGCAAACGGCGATTCGAAGAGGTAGGTGAGTCCGGCAACCGCTGAATGAGCGGTGCTGCGTTGGAAGAAACCCTTGACCGCATCTGCCCATCCCGGTTGTACCCGTGTGTCCGCGTCGATACGACCGATGATGTTGCCGGTCGAGGCGTCGAAGCCCGCGTTCCGGGCGTGTACGACGCCTTGGCGGGCCTCGAAGACATATCGGACTTTGTCGTACTTCTCGGCGAACTCCTGGATGATCGATGCAGTACCGTCCGTCGAGTTGTTGTCGACAATCAGAATCTCATCGATTTCCGACTGGGTCAGTAGACGCTCGATGCAGCCGGAAACCGCGTTCTCTTCGTTGAATACCGGAACAACCACCGAAAGTCGATTAGTGGACAAGTGTTCAATATCCTGCATGGATGCGGTCACTGTATTCCTTTGCTGGGCAATCGGGTCCAGTCCTTCGCAAAGGTTACGATAGCAATAGGTGACCATTCGGACAATTTGAACCGAGGGCCATATGATCAATCCCGCAACAGCTTATTGCGGGAAACTATCAGCATAAGTGCAGCTGGCATGGCATAAATGCATGCAGAATAAGCCTTTCGGAACTGATTGATTTTTACCCACTCAAGTCTATTCGTCGGTCGAACACCGGACTTTAGTCCTTCTAATTCCGGCAAATATAATGCTGCCCGTTCGCTGAATTGTGAATCGCCACTGCGGCAACCGCCGGGCAATATCTGGATGTCGCAAGTTGCTTTTCAGTGAAGTGGAGTCGGTGCAGCGCAAGTGTCGTATTTGTAGATTCAACGGTCCCTCGTCGGCCGGGTTGTCGCCATCTGCAAATATTTGCTTTTGTAGCTGTCGGTCTGAATTTTCCAGTGAAGTCTGCCCCCCGCGACTCTTCAGCACCGATTTCCGATGTGCAAACAGCAGCCGGCACCTACCTATCGGGTCAGGATGCTTTCGGTTTCGGGTGCCGGAACGGTTTTCCCCGCGATCGGATCGACTTCCTCGAGCGGTGGAACGTCTTCTCCGTCGAGCACTCGGCGCATGCGCTCCTTGTCGAGCTGCCCCTCCCAATTGGCGACCACGAAGGTTGCGACACAGTTCCCGAGCAGGTTCACCGACACCCGCATCGAATCCATGATTCGATCGGCGCCCAGTAGGAGAGCGACTGCGGCGACGGGAATTGCGCCGTGACCGATTGCGGCCACGGTGGCCGACAGCGCCAGGAATGACGATCCCGGCACGCCGGCCATTCCCTTCGAGGTGAGCATCAGAACCAGGACGGCAGTGATCTGTTCACCGAGTGTCAGGTCCACGCCGAGTGCCTGCGCCAGAAACAGCATGCAGATCGACAGGTACAGCGTTGCGCCGTCGAGATTGAACGAGTAGCCGGTAGGCACCACCAATCCTGTTGTAGTGCGCGAGCATCCGGCGTTGGTGAGCTTGACCATGATTCGGGGCAGAACTACTTCGGTCGACGCCGTTCCCAAAGCGAGGAAGAGTTCGTCCTTGATGTACTTGACGAATTTCCACAGGTTCACGCCCGCGAAGTACCTGACTATCGCGGCCAGGATGAGGATGAACAGGACGGCGGCGAGATAGCATGCGGCGATCAGCTTTCCGTAACTTCCGAGCGAAGCGATCCCGTACTGACCGACGATGTACGCCATCGCGCCCAAAGCGCCCAACGGCGCCAGTCTCATGATCCAGCCGATGATCGTGAAGAACAGATGGCTCAGACGATCGACGAGTTCGAACACGATCGGTGGTCCACTCTCACCCGCCTTGGCCAATGCGAGCCCGAACAGTACGGCGAAGAAGAGGACTTGGAGGAGTGCGTTCTCGGCGAAGGCCGAAACTATCGACACCGGAATGATATTGAGCAGGAATTCGACGGTGTGGGGAAGTTCGCCACTTCCGGTCCTGGCTGCCACGGCGTCCGCACCGTTCGCCAGCGTCTCCGGATCGATGTCGAATCCCGCACCCGGCTTCATCAGATTTCCGATGAGCAGCCCGAACAACAGGGCGAAGGTGGTCACGACCTCGAAGTAGATGAGTGCTTTGACGCCGATACGCCCCACGGCCTTCAGATCCCCGACGTGGGCGATCCCGATCACAACGGTGCAGAAGATGATCGGCGCGATCAGCATTTTGATCAGCTTGATGAACCCGTCGGCGAGGGGCTTGAGGTTCGCGCCGAATTCCGGCCACAACCAGCCGATGAGAACACCGATGACGATAGCGGCGATCAATTGCACGAACAGTGATCGGTACCAGGGCGGCTTGTTGGCGAGTCGCGCGAGCTCGCTGTTCGGCAGTTTTACGGAAGTTGGCATGGATGGGAACGGTAGGTCCGCTTGATTGCGAAAAAATAACTCGCGAATGTCGTGGATGTAACGCGTCGAGGTTGCATCTCGGACAACAATTCGGTCAACAAGCGACAGTTGTGTGTGACTGTGGTTATTGTTTCCCTGAGCGGTGATCTTCCGTCCGCGTGCATGCACGACGTGTGAGAGGGGCTGTCATGGGGCAAATTATCGGAACCATCATTTTCGGCGCAGTCATCGGAATCCTGGCTCGTCTCGTACTGCCAGGTAAGCAGCAGTACGGCATGATCGTGACCGTCGTGCTGGGTATCGCCGGAGCGCTTATCGGGTACTGGGTCTGGGGAGCGATCTCGGACAAGGGCGACACGGGTGGAATCGACTGGATCCGCTGGATCATCAGCATCGCCGCGGCGGCCGTGCTCTCGATCGGCTACAGCGCCGTCACGGGCAAGAAATAGCAAGCCGACCCAATTCGAGAAGTGGGGGGGGGGGGGGGGGGGGGGGGGGGGGGGGGGGGGGGGTGG
>NZ_JBXAFD010000004.1:0-33639 GCF_058792695.1 Rhodococcus sp. MT28 | reverse complement strand
TTCCCCCCCCCAGAGTTTGGGGGGGCCCCACTTCTTTTTGTTTGCCCTAGTTGTCCGACCCCAGTTGTGAGCGAACGGCACTTTCGTCGCCTCAGATGCGCCGAAAGGCGCGTTCGCTCAGGGGAGGGGGACCGAAGTCAGAGCGCCCGTCGCTGAAGATGCAGCGCCTCGAGGAACTGCGCCGGCAGATCCTGCTCGAGGATTTCGTCGTCAGGATGCGGTAGCGCTTTGATTTTCGCGAACTCGTCGTTGAGTCGTTCCATCTTGACGTCCAGGCGGTGTGCCGCGGCTGCAGCCTCGGTGAGTTCGTCGAGGAGTTCGACGGGAACCTCGCGGTTGTACTTGTAGTAGATCTTGTGTTCGAGGCTCGCCCAGAAATCCATCGCGATCGTGCGGATCTGAAGTTCGATCGGTACGTGCCTGACGCGGTCACTCATGAAAACCGGGACCTCGACGATCAAGTGCAAGCTCTTGTAGCCGTTGGGTTTCGGATCGGCGATGTAGTCCTCGCGCTCGATCACCCGAAGGTCCGTCTGGCTGGTGAGCATCTCGGCGATTCGGTACGTGTCGGAAATGAAGCTGCAGGTGATACGTACTCCAGCGATGTCGAAGATGTTCTTCGAGATGTCGTCGATCGTCAGCGGGACGTTCAGGCGTTGAGCCTTTCGCAGGATGCTGTCCGGTGACTTGACCCGTGACGTGACGTGTTCGATGGGGCTGTACTGATTGATGTGAGTGAACTCGTCCTTGAGGATGTTCACCTTGGTCATCAGTTCGGAGATTCCGAATTGGTACAACATCATGAAGCGGGAGAACTCGGTCCGCAGTTCGGCGAAATCGGCCCTGCTGACCCCACTGCTGTCTTCCACGTTCGGCACCCTCATCTGTTAGCTGGTGTAACCAGTCTGCCACCGATTGTGCCGTGTCCGGTTTCAGTGGGTGCGCAGTGCGGCGAGCGTCATATCCCGCAGGACTCGACGCGCGCGTGCCGGCGAAGCGGGGTTGGCGCTGTGAGGGGTCGAGTTGATCAGACCGAAGGTGGCATGCGCTTTGATTCGTGCGTCCGCCTGATCGAGTTGGGGATCGAGTTGCTCGAGCACCCCGACCCACACCTCGACGTACTTGCGCTGCGTCTGGCGTACCTGTCGACGCGCGTCGGCCGGCAGGCTTTCGAGGTCGCGGTCCTGGATGCGGATCAGGTCCGGCTCGCCGAGCGCGAAGTCGAGGTGAAACTCCACCAGTGCGTCGAGAGCAGCGCTCGGTGAGTCCGCTGCCTCCGCTGCCGCAGAGCCGCCTTCGTGCAGGCGCGTGCTGATGCCGACGAGAAGTTCCACGAGGACGGCGTCCTTGTTCGGAAAGTGCCGGTACACGGCCGGGCCGCTGATGCCGACGGCCGCGCCGAGGTCTTCGAGTCGCACACTCACGAATCCGCGTTCGGCGATCAACCGTGCGGCGGCGTCCAAGAGCTGACGTCGACGGTCGGCCTTCATCTGATCGCGTCGCGTCGGAGCTGCTACCTGCTCAGAGGTCATTCTCTCGATCTTTCTTCGCTTGTGTTCTGGACAACTCAGTTAATCATAGTTAATCTAGTTTCAGTTATCGAGCATTAACTCATGGCGAAGGCGGCGGGATGACTCCCAGTGGAATCACGCAAGGATCGGGCTACCGGTCCGATCACACCGTTCTGGTGGACGAACTCAAGAAGAAACTGGCGCAAGCAGCGCTGGGTGGCAACGAGCGCTCTCGCGAGCGTCACGTGAGCAGAGGGAAGTTGCTGCCGCGAGATCGCGTCGACTCGCTGCTCGACCAGGGCAGCCCGTTCCTCGAGCTGTCCCCACTGGCGGCCAACGGCCTGTACGACGACGAGTGCCCGGGCGCCGGCGTCATCACCGGTATCGGCCGTGTGTCGGGTCGCGAGTGCGTCATCGTTGCCAACGACGCGACGGTCAAGGGCGGCACCTACTACCCGATGACGGTGAAGAAGCACCTGCGCGCGCAGGAAGTTGCGCTGCAGAACAACCTTCCCTGCATCTACCTCGTCGACTCCGGCGGCGCCTTCCTGCCGCGCCAGGACGAGGTCTTCCCGGACCGTGAGCACTTCGGCCGGATCTTCTACAACCAGGCGACCATGAGCGCCAAGGGGATTCCCCAGATCGCCGCAGTTCTCGGTTCATGCACCGCGGGAGGCGCCTACGTGCCCGCGATGAGCGACGAAGCAGTGATCGTCCGCAACCAGGGCACCATCTTCCTCGGCGGCCCGCCGCTGGTGAAGGCAGCCACCGGCGAGATCGTGACGGCGGAAGAGCTCGGCGGCGGCGACCTGCACTCCAAGGTTTCCGGCGTCACCGACCACCTGGCCGAGGACGACCGCGACGCACTTCGGATCGTGCGCAACATCATTGCCACGCTCGGCCCCCGCTCCGAGCGCCCGTGGGACGTCATCTCCACGGTTCCGCCCGTCGCCGATCAGAGCGAGCTGTACGAAGTCGTTCCGACTGATCCCCGTACTCCGTACGACGTGCACGAGGTCATCACCAAGCTCGTCGACGGTGGCGCGTTCCAGGAGTTCAAGGCTGAATACGGCAAGACGCTCGTCACCGGTTTCGCCCACATCGAGGGCCACCCGGTCGGCATCATCGCCAACAACGGCGTGCTCTTCGGCGAATCCGCCATGAAGGGAGCACATTTCATCGAACTGTGCGACAAGCGCAGTGTGCCGCTGCTGTTCCTGCAGAACATCGCAGGCTTCATGGTGGGACGCGACTACGAGGCCGGCGGCATCGCCAAGCACGGCGCCAAGATGGTCACGGCAGTCGCGTGTGCACGGGTCCCCAAGCTGACAGTCGTCATCGGCGGCTCGTACGGCGCCGGCAACTACTCCATGTGTGGACGCGCGTATTCACCTCGCTTCCTGTGGATGTGGCCGAACGCGCGCATCTCGGTCATGGGCGGCGAGCAGGCCGCGTCGGTGCTCTCGACGGTTCGTAGTGACCAGCTCGACAGCGCGGGTAATCCGTGGTCGGCCGAGGACGAAGAATCCTTCAAGGCGCCGATCCGCGAGCAGTACGAGGCTCAGGGCAATCCGTACTACTCCACTGCGCGGCTGTGGGATGACGGTGTCATCGATCCCGCAGATACCAGAACTGTTCTCGGCCTGGCCCTTTCGGTGTGCGCGAACGCGCCGATCGAGCCGGTCTCCTACGGCGTCTTCCGGATGTGAGCGAAATGACTGAGTTGCGCACTATCGATACTGTTCTCGTGGCCAACCGCGGTGAGATCGCGGTTCGCGTGATCCGCACGTTGCGTGAGTTGGGAATTCGCAGCGTCGCCGTCTACAGCGACGCCGACGCGAATGCTCGCCACGTCCGCGAGGCCGACACTGCCGTCAACATCGGACCGGCCGCGGCGCGTGAAAGCTACCTCGTCATCGACAAGGTCATCGACGCTGCCAAGTCCACCGGTGCTCAGGGTATTCACCCCGGTTACGGCTTCCTGTCGGAGAACTCGGCGTTCTCGGCTGCCTGTGCGGCTGCCGGAATCGCCTTCCTCGGCCCCTCCGAGCACGCCATCGAGGTGATGGGTGACAAGATCACCGCGAAGAACGCCGTTGCCGCGTTCGACGTGCCGGTGGTCCCGGGTATCGCTCGCCCCAATCTGACCGACGAAGAACTGATCGCAGCGGCCGAGGACATCGGCTACCCGGTGTTGGTCAAGCCTTCGGCCGGCGGAGGCGGCAAGGGAATGCGTCTGGTCGAGGATCCGGCCAATCTGGCCGAGGCTCTTCGCAGTGCCCGCCGTGAGGCCGCGTCGTCGTTCGGCGACGACACCCTGTTCCTCGAGCGATTCGTCCTGCGGCCCCGGCACATCGAGGTCCAGGTTCTCGCCGACCAGCACGGCAACGTCGTTCACCTCGGTGAGCGCGAATGCAGCCTGCAGCGGCGTCATCAGAAGGTCATCGAAGAGGCTCCCTCGCCGCTGCTCGATCAGGTGACCCGTGACCGGATCGGCGCGGCAGCGTGCAACACCGCTCGAAGCGTCGATTACACCGGCGCCGGCACCGTGGAGTTCATCGTCTCCGCCGACAAGCCGGACGAGTTCTTCTTCATGGAGATGAACACCCGCCTCCAGGTCGAGCATCCCGTCACCGAAATGGTGACCGGACTGGATCTGGTCGAATGGCAGGTCCGTGTGGCAGCAGGGGAGAAGTTGGCCTTCTCCCAGAGTGACATCACGCTGACCGGGCACGCCATCGAAGCTCGTGTGTACGCGGAGGATCCGGGCCGTGGATTCCTGCCGACCGGCGGCAGCGTCGTCGATCTGGTCGAGCCGTCAGGTTCCGGCGTGCGCGTCGATTCCGGACTGCTCGCGGGCACCGTCGTCGGCAGTGACTACGACCCGATGCTCAGCAAGGTCATCGCCCACGCTCCCGACCGCGCGGGCGCACTGCGCAAGCTCGATCGCGCACTCGGTGACACCGCAGTGCTCGGAGTCGTGACCAACATCGAATTCGCACGGTTCCTCCTCGCTGATCCGGATGTGATCGCGGGCAACCTCGACACCGGTCTGCTCGATCGTCGCGTCGAAGACTTTGTCGCAGCCGACGCCTCCGACGAGGTGCTCATTGCTGCCGCGGCGTATCGCTGGCTCTCGCGGTGGACAACTTCGGAATCCGTTGATCCCTGGGACGTCCCGAGTGGGTGGCGCGTCGGAACTCCCGCTCCGACCAGCATCAGGCTCTCCGCCGGCACCCGAACGGCGCACGTTGCGATCGTCGGCGTTCCCGCGGATGCAAAGGTCGAGGTCGAAGGTTCACAGCCTCGCGCATTCAGCGCGACCCTGACGGGATCCGAACTGGCGGTGGTGATCGACGGACGTCGACGCACGTTTGTCGTCGCCCAGACCGATGGCGGTCTGTGGCTGGCAGGCGGCGGAACCTGGCACGTGCGCGAGGTAGCCGAAGTCAGCGTTCGCGGTGAGGACAAGCATGCCGGTGACGCCGAAATCGCCAGCCCCATGCCCGGTGCCGTCATCGCAGTCAACGTCGAGAACGGCGCGGCAGTGAGCGCGGGACAACCACTCGTCGTGGTCGAGGCCATGAAGATGGAGCACTCCTTGACGTCCCCGATCGACGGGATCGTGGAAGTGCTTGTCCGTCAGGGCGATCAGGTGATGGTGGATCAGGTTCTGGCCCGCGTGGTACCTGTCGCGGACGAAGAGACTGCAGAAGTAAAGACCGAGAACACGACGCAGAAGGAAGACGCCTGATGTCCGATTACCTTGCCACCGGAGCGCTTCCGGACGAATACCAGCAGCTCGCCAAGACGGTTGCGGATTTCGCGAAGACCGTAGTGGCACCGGTTGCTGCCGAGCACGACGCCAACCACACCTTCCCGTACGAGGTAGTGGCCGGGATGGCCGACATGGGACTGTTCGGCCTGCCGTTTCCCGAGGAGTACGGCGGAATGGGCGGCGACTACTTCGCACTCTGCCTGGCGCTCGAAGAGCTGGGCAAGGTCGACCAGAGCGTCGCGATCACTCTCGAAGCTGGTGTGTCCCTTGGTGCCATGCCGATCTACCGTTTCGGTAACGAGGCACAGAAGCAGGAGTGGCTTCCGCAGCTCACCAGCGGCAAGTCGTTGGCTGCCTTCGGCCTGACCGAACCCGGTGCGGGTAGCGACGCCGGCGGAACCAAGACCACCGCGAAGTTCGACAGCGGTGAGTGGATCATCAACGGCAACAAGCAGTTCATCACCAACTCGGGCACCGACATCACCAAGCTCGTGACGGTCACCGCGGTCACGGGTGTCAAGGACGGCGGCAAGAAGGAGATCTCGACGATCCTCGTGCCGACCACGACGCCCGGCTTCACGGCTGAACCGGCGTACAACAAAGTCGGTTGGAACGCATCCGACACCCATCCGCTCACGTTCGCCGATGTTCGTGTCCCCGAAGAGAATCTGCTCGGTGAGCGCGGCCGCGGCTACGCGAACTTCCTGCGCATCCTCGACGAAGGCCGCATCGCCATCTCCGCGTTGAGCGTCGGTGCCGCCCAGGGCTGCGTCGACGAGTCGATCAAGTACGCCAAGGAACGCGAGGCGTTCGGTCGCCCCATCGGACACAACCAGGCCATCGCGTTCAAGATCGCGCGTATGGAGGCTCGTGCCCACGTCGCACGTACCGCGTACTACGACGCGGCCGCACTCATGTTGTCGGGCAAGCCGTTCAAGAAGCAGGCGTCTATCGCCAAGCTGATTTCCTCCGAAGCTGCCATGGACAACGCCCGTGACGCCACGCAGATCCACGGCGGATACGGCTTCATGAACGAGTACGCCGTCGCGCGCCACTACCGTGACAGCAAGATCCTCGAAATCGGTGAGGGAACGACCGAGGTGCAGTTGATGCTCATCGCTCGTGAGGCAGGGCTGTGACGAACCCCAAGAAGATCACTCAGCGCGGGCTCTGGTTCGAGGAGTTCGAGGTCGGCGCGATCTACGAGCATCGCCCAGGCCGGACGGTGACCGAGGCTGACAACGTCCTGTTCACGACTTTGACCATGAACACGCAGGCGTTGCATCTCGATGCCGCGTACAGCGAGGACACTCAATTCGGTGTGCGGCTGGTCAATTCGATGTTCACCCTGTCGACCATCGTCGGCCTGTCCGTCGCGCAGTTGACGCAGGGCACCATCGTGGCGAACCTCGGTTTCTCCGAGATCAGCTTCCCGAAGCCGCTCTTTCACGGCGACACCTTGTATGCCGAGACGCTCATCGCGGACAAGCGTGAGTCGAAGAGCCGTCCAGGTGAAGGCATCGTGACGCTCGTGCACACCGGGCGTAACCAGCACGGTGACGTCGTCGCACTGGCCACGCGCAAGACACTGGTGCAACTGCGTCCGGCAGAGGTGTCCTCATGACGTGGACACCGCCGGGGCCGGCGTGGTTGTTCTGCCCGGCGGATCGTCCCGAGCGCTATGCGAAGGCCGCGGCTGTTGCCGACGTCGTGATCCTCGATCTCGAAGACGGTGTGGCTCCGGCCGACAAGGAAGCCGCACGTGCAGCCCTGATCGACACGCCTCTCGATCCGGAGCGGACGGTCGTGCGCGTCAATCCGGTCGGTACGCCTGATCACGAACTCGATCTGATCGCGCTGGACGGCACACACTATTCGCGTCTCATGCTGTCCAAGTGCGAATCGGCCGAGGACGTCCTCTCGCTCGCACCGGCGGACGTGGTTGCGCTCGTCGAGTCCCCGCGAGGAGCCCTCGCCGTGGCCGACATCGCGCTTGCTGCGAACGCCATCGGTGTCATGTGGGGAGCCGAGGATCTTGTTGCCGGTCTCGGCGGCAACTCGAGCAGGCACCCGAACGGTTCGTACCGCGACGTTGCCAAGCACGTCCGATCGACGTCTCTCCTGGCCGCGAAGAGCTACGGCCGGTTGGCTGTCGATTCCGTGTACCTCGACATCAAGGACCTCGTCGGCCTGGGCGTCGAGTCCGCTGATGCCGTCGCAGTCGGCTTCGACGTGAAGGTTGCGATCCATCCGAGTCAGGTCGAGGTCATCCGCGGGGCCTTCGCACCTTCGGAAAAAGAGATCGACTGGGCCACACGAGTGCTTGCCGCGGTGTCTACTGAACGTGGTGTGTTCGCGTTCGAGGGCAAGATGGTCGACGCTCCCGTTCTCCGTCACGCCGAGAAGCTTCTTCACCGAGCCGGAATCTTTCAGCAGAAGGAGAACTAACGGATGAGCAAAGTCGTGAATACGGCAGCTGAGGCAGTTGCCGACATCGCGAGCGGATCCAGGCTCGCAGTGGGCGGCTTCGGGCTGTGCGGTATTCCCGACGCACTGATCGCGGCGATCGCCGACGGCGACGCCACCGATCTCGAGGTGTTCTCCAACAACTGCGGTGTCGACGACTACGGTCTCGGCATTCTGCTCGGCGCGCACCGGATCGCCAGGGTGACGGCGTCGTACGTGGGGGAGAACAAGGAGTTCGCGCGCCAGTATCTCGCCGGTGAGCTCGAAGTGGAGTTGACGCCGCAGGGGACGCTGGCCGAGCGGCTGCGAGCAGGCGGTACCGGCATCCCGGCGTTCTACACTCCGGCCGGCGTCGGCACCCCGATCGCCGAGGGCGGCTTGCCGTGGCGATACAACCCGGACGGTTCGATCGCCGTGGCGTCGCCACCGAAGGCGACGGCAGTGTTCGGTGGCCGCACGTATGTATTGGAAGAGGCGATCACCGCTGACTTCGCGCTCGTGCACGCGGACTACGGCGACACCGAAGGAAATCTCGTCTTCAACAAGACGGCGATGAACTTCAACCCGCTTGCTGCCATGGCCGGCCGGATCACCATCGCGCAGGTGGAGAACCTCGTCGAGCCGGGCGACATCGACCCCGCACACGTGCACCTACCTGGAGTGTTCGTCGCGCGGGTCGTGCACACAGGCCCACAGGAGAAGCGGATCGAGAAGCGGACCGTCTCAGGAGGCACCAAGTGACCAGTGCAGAGGAAACCCGTATCGGTTGGACTCGCCACGAGATGGCCGCTCGCGCTGCCGCCGAGATGCGGCCGGGGGAGTACGTCAACCTCGGCATCGGCCTGCCGACTCTGATCCCCAGTTACCTGCCCGAGGGCGTCAAGGTGGTCCTCCACAGCGAGAACGGCATCCTCGGTACCGGACCGTATCCGACCGATGATCAGGTCGATGCCGACCTCATCAATGCCGGTAAAGAAACCGTCACCGTCAATTCAGGCGCCGCGTTCTTCGACTCGGCTCTCTCCTTCGGCATGATCCGCGGTGGTCACATCGACACCGCGGTGCTCGGCGGGATGCAGGTGTCGAAGACCGGTGACCTTGCCAACTGGATGGTGCCGGGCAAGATGGTGAAGGGTATGGGCGGGGCGATGGATCTGGTCCACGGTGCCCGCCGCGTCATCGTCGTGATGGAGCACACCGACCGCGACGGCAATCCCAAGATCGTCGAGGCCTGCACGCTGCCGCTTACCGGTCAGAGCGTCGTCAACCGGATCATCACCGACCTGGCAGTGCTGGACGTCACCGCGGACGGGCTGCAGCTTGTGGAGCTGGCTCCAGGGGTCAGCAGCGAGCACCTGAAGAGCGTCACCGGTGCGGCCCTGTCCTTACTAGCCGACCAGAGGTAAAGGAGCGGGATTCAGTCGAAGTATGTGGTCGTTCATAGCGGGTTTGTACGGCCAAACTCATCTTGGCTGCTGTCAGATGACACACCCAGGCGCAGCGCTGTGACTACGTCAACGATCGATGATCTTACGGTCTTCTCGTAGAATTCGATATCGGCAATCGCCTCCGGTGCTGCGGTTATAGATATGCATACTGTGTCCCCCAGTCCAATTGCGTTGTGAGCAAGTCGAATATTGAAACCTATCGAGGGCAACGAACTGGCAAACAGTACCGGTGCGCCGGCAAGAGTTGTATCTGCTGGACCCGCGCGGTAGCTGGCCAGCTTCGTGTGCACACTGACTCGCTCACAGGGGACCTCGAGCTTTCGCGCTTCAATCCGGGTGAAGATGCGAAGAGCTGGCGCAGGCACTTGGTTCACAAATGATCTGAATTTCTCCGCAGCGGCGCTAGTTGCGGCCTGCTTTCCGTCCCTCAACTCTTGACTGATCGAGCTCGCTCGAAGCGTCAAATCCTCAGTAAGCACGTGGAGGTCGATCGCACACGGCGAGATCCGATTGAGATCACGGCTGGTGGAACGTGGCGGAAGAGCGACCGGAACATTGCATCGGTACGTCGCGATGGGTAGTTCAAAGGCCTTTGCATAGCGCTCGATAGCAAGGGAGATCGCGGTTGCGAGAGTTTCCGTGATTGTGAAACCAGGTACTCGAAGATCGGCGAGGGCCAGTGGAAATGTTCGCGACATTGGTCTGCCGAGCGATGGGCCCGCGAGAAATCCAGGGATTGGCAGCTCTATTGTGTCGGCGGTCTTCGTTGTCCTTGAGCGGACGTAGTTGCCTGCTGTCTGCGAAGCAAGTCGTAATGAGTTGTAAGAGCCCCGGACAGCTCCAAACATCGAGTGGCGGAGGCGCGGGCGGGAAGCCAAGTCATCGGGTGCGGGTTCACAAACAGTTTGAGTCGATGCCAGCAGTGCACGAACCAGGTCGACTGATCCAAGTCCGTCAGTGGCACAGTGCGAAAACTGGAAAACCAGCGCGGTTGCAGGCCCGCGAGATCCTGGTACATCCATGATTTCGCGCAGCACGTGAACCTGCCACAAGCTCTTATACGGATCCAGCCGAGTCTCCATTAGTTTGGAAAAATCGCGCATGCACTCACTCCACGTTTTCCCGTGGACGAAGACTTCGTTAATATGTGAATCGATTCCACTGGAGTCGGCGACTCTGTAGGGGTAGTCCAATTTTACGGGGTCGTCTTCGAGGTGTTCTCCAAGAATGGGAATTCTGTTCATTCGCTGTGCGAGATGCTCGCGAATTTGCCTCGCTGATGGCGCATTCCCGCTGTCATCGCAATCGAAGACCTGCAGGCTGTAGATGTCAGGATGTCGACTGTAGACGTAGTACGCATCTGTTGGGTTAATGCGAAAGTATTTCGGGATATTGATTCACCTTCCAGTACTTGTCGTCCAGTTAATGGGTGTCCAACCTACGATAGCGGAGATCCGTTGAGATCTCATTTGGAGGACCCTAATCGGGGGCTTGCCGCGGCGGACTCTTAGCCCGCAGTCACGCAGAGGTTTACGCGACGCCGCCATCGACGGGCGCATATATGTACTTACTGCACGCGTCACTATTAACGCACGTCGCTAGGGCAGCTTTCCGAGTCGTGTGTAGGACACAGTCGTAGACTTGAATCGCTGTCGCAATTGCCCCGCAGGGCCGCTTTGTCGCTTCGACGGTGCGATTGTCACGAGATACCGCCCGGACTGGTGGCAAGTGGCGTGCCTGTAGAGTTTTCGGGGATCGGAGCGAGATCGCCCGTATCGGACTCTGGGCTGTCGGCCTCGCCAGTTCGGCCGGGCGCGGTTCAGTTGCGTGGGGGCTGGTTGGTTTACATCTAATGCATTGGGGGTAGCAAACCGCGGAGTCCGCGCTGCGTCTGTGATCGTGGACATTGTAACAATCCGGACCGGGCCGCCCGATATGCGTGGTGTTGCTTTGCTGTGGCTTTGACGCATCAGAGATAATGGGAGGTTCTGGCTCGCTGCGGGCGAACGGGATCGGTACTTGCTGTGAATTGGACTTCGATTCAGGCGGGTGCGCAATGGTGTGGAAGAGAGGCTGTGGGCGTGAATTCGCTGAATAACGGAGAACTGGGGAGCGGCAAGCCGGAGGTCGGCAGCTCGCCGGAGGACGTTCAGCGATCAGGCGCATTCCCACTCTCTGCGGCGCAACTCGGCATGTGGTTCGCTCAGCACCTCGACCCCTCTGTTCCGGTGAACATCGCCCAGTACGTAGAACTCCGTGGAGTGCTGGCGCTCGACGTGCTTCGTCAGGCGTGTGCCGACGCCGGCCGCGAAATCGGGTCGGCCTTCGTTCGGATCTTCGAGATCGACGCCCAGCCGTACCAGATCATCGACGCCACGCTCGATGATTCGGTTGGCTATGTGGACCTTCGGAGTGAGGACGATTCGCACGATGCGGCGATGCAGTGGATGCGTGCAGATCGCAGTCGGCCGATCGACATGCTTACGGACCGACTGATCTCTGCCACCATTCTGCGACTCGGCGAGAATCGCTACTACTGGTACACGCGGGTCCACCACACAATTCTCGACGGTTTCGGTGCCTCGACGTTCGTCACGCGCGTGGCGGAGTTGTACTCGGCACGCGTGGAGGGCCGGGATCCGGAGCCCAGCGAGGCGTCCGATCTCCGGAACGTCTACGAGGTAGACAACAAGTACCGCCAGTCGAGTCGTTTCGAAACCGACCGCAAGTACTGGGCCGACAAGATCGACAATCTTGACGAGATCTCGAGCCTCGCGGGTCGAAGTGCTGCGCCTGCTCCAGTCAGTCGGATCGACAGTGCTGCGCTGTCCAACCACGTCGAGGCTCTGCTCGGACGGTTCCTCGAGCGCGTGGAGAAGACCACGGTTGCCGGCACTGTCGTCGCGGCGTTTGCGGCGTACCTCGCTCAGATGACCGGGCGAGAGGACGTGTCGCTGAGTCTGCCCGTTTCCGGCCGAACGACAGCCGTGCTGCGTCGATCCGGTGGCATGGTCTCCAACGTCGTTCCGCTGCGACTGACCGTCACTGCCGATACCACCGTTCAGGAGCTTCTGGACGACGTCAGAAACGAAATGTCCGGCGCGCTGCGCCACCAGCGGTACCGACACGAGGACATGGTCCGCGGCGGGGACGGGCCGGGCCGGGGCGGATTCTTCGGCCCCTGGATCAACATCATGATGTTTTCCACCGAGTTGGCGTTCGGGCCCCTCGTCGGCGAACTTCACATCTTGTCCACGGGTTTGATCGAAGACCTCGGTGTCAACCTGTACCAGAGCGTCGGCGATACCCGCACACACATCGACTTCGAGTCGAATCCCAATCTGTACGCGCCCGCGGACGCCCAGCGAAATCACTCGCGGTTCGTAGAGTTTCTCGAGAAGTTCGTCTCGGCCGAAACGAGCCGCAAGGTCTGGGATCTTCCTGTCGCAACCGACGAGGAGCGAAACAAGGTTGCCTTGTGGAACCGCACCGGCTTCCACGTTGCCTCGCAGACCATCACCGAAGCATTCGAGCGTCAGGTCGAGAGAACTCCCGATGCCACCGCTGTCGTTTTCGAAGGCGCCAGCCTCACGTACGCCGAATTCGACTCTCGCGCAAATGGTTTGGCTCGTCAACTCATCGCCATGGGTGTTGGGCCCGAATCGCTTGTAGGACTGTCGATCCGCAGGTCTTTGGACTTGATGGTCGGTCTGTACGCGATTGCCAAGGCCGGCGGAGCCTGGGTACCGGTGGATCCCGACCACCCAGCCGACCGCACCGCCTACATTCTCGAGTCGGCGCAGCCCACGTGTGTTGTGACCACTGCGCGGGACGACGTGGATCTGCCCTCGGGCACACGGGTCATCGAGATCGACACACTGGACTATGGGCAGCTCGACAGCAGGCCGATCGTCAACGCGGATCGCCTGTCTCCCTTGCATTTCTCGAACACTGCGTACGTGATCTACACCTCGGGTTCGACCGGTCGACCCAAGGGTGTCGCGGTCACTCACGCGGCGATCAACAATCAGCTTCAGTGGATGAACGCCGAGTACGGGCTTTCGGCGTCGGACATCTACCTGCAGAAGACCGCTACGACATTCGACGTGTCGCTGTGGGGATTTTTCATGCCGTTGCAGGTCGGCGCCACGCTCGTCGTCGCGACTCCGGACGGTCATCGAGACCCGATCTACGTGGCGAACAAGATCGCGGAGCTCGGCGTCACGATCACCGACTTCGTGCCATCCATGCTCACGCTGTTCACGGCGAATGCACCTGCCGGATCTTGTGATTCGTTGCGCCACGTGTTTGTCATCGGCGAGGCGCTCCCGCCCGAGACGTCTTCCGCCTTCCGCGAACTCTGTGGAGCCGGACTGCACAACCTGTACGGTCCGACCGAAGCCGCGGTATCGGTCACGTACTACGAGGCCGTGGCCACGGATACTACTTCCGTGCCGATCGGTATGCCGCAGTGGAACACTCAGGCGCACGTACTGGACGGGCAACTTCGCCCGACCCCCATCGGGCAGCCGGGTGAGCTCTATCTCGCCGGCGTTCAACTCGCGCGCGGATACGTTGGTCGACCGGACCTGAGCTCGGATCGGTTCGTAGCCAATCCGTACGGCACGGCCGGTGAGCGTATGTACCGGACCGGCGACCTCGTTCGTCGCCGTGAGGACGGAAATCTCGACTACATCGGGCGTACAGACTTCCAGGTGAAGTTCCGCGGGCAGCGCATCGAACTCGGCGAGATCGAGACCGTCCTTCTGGCGCACCCCGACGTTTCGCAGGCTGTCGTTTTGGTGACCGTCACCCCGACCGGTGATCAATTGGTCGGCTACGTCGTGCCGGGTCCAGGCCGAAACATCGATGCTGCGGTGCTCAGTGAGTTCGCCGGCCGAAGCCTCCCGTCGTACATGGTTCCGGCCGCGTTGATGGTGCTCGATGCGTTGCCGCTCAACACGAGTGGCAAATTGGATCGTGCCGGGTTGCCCGAGCCGGTGTTCGCGAGTGCGAAGCAGTACCGCGAGCCCCGCACCGAAATCGAACGCATCGTGGCGGACGTGTTTGCCGACGTTCTCGGTGTCGAGCGCGTCGGTATCGATGACGACTTCTTCGAGCTCGGTGGAAACTCTCTGGTTGCAACACAATTAGTGACGCGAGTGGGTTCGGCATTGGGAGTGCAACTCGGCGTTCGAGAGCTCTTCGAATCCACCACGGTCGCCACCCTGGCGGCCCGCGCCGAGTCGGTGGCGGGCAACGCCAGGCAGCTCACCCCGCTGATCGCCAAGCCTCGTCCCGAGGTCGTCCCGCTCTCGCTTGCGCAGCAGCGCATGTGGTTCATCAACCGTCTCGATCCGTCGACGCCCGCCTACAATCTTCCGTTCACGGTCCGGCTCACCGGTTCGGTGGACCCGTCCGCCCTGCACGCCGCGGTGATGGATCTTCTCGAGCGACACGAGTCCTTGCGGACGATCTACCCTGATGTCGACGGAACCGCGCAACAGCTGGTTCTGCCGGTCGACCGGGCCGCGGTGGAGTTGAATCCGGTCAAGATTCGGAATTCGCATCTCGACGCGGCGCTGTTCGACGTGGCGTCTCGCGGCTTCGACGTGACGCTCGAAATCCCGGTACGGGTTGCCCTCTTCGAGGTGTCTCCGACGGACTACGTCCTGGTGATGGTTCTCCATCACATCGCTGCAGACGGACTGTCGTTCCGTCCGCTCGCACGTGACCTTCTCGTCGCCTACTCGGCGCGAAGTGAGAAGTCTGCGCCGGCGTGGACGCCGCTGCCAATTCAGTACGCCGACTACGCCCTGTGGCAGCGCGAAGCACTGGGATCCGACGAAGACCCGCGCTCGGAGTCGTCTCGCCAGATAAACTTCTGGCGCCGGGCACTTGCCGATCTGCCGGATCAGTTGGATCTGCCGACCGACCGACCTCGTCCTGCCATCGCGTCCAATCACGGCGCCAAGCACCATTTTCAGATCAGCGAACGCACGACGCGCAAGTTGAACGAGTTGGCGCGCTCGAGGAGCGTCTCTCTGTTCATGGTGTTGCAGGCGGCGTATGCAACGCTGTTGAGCCGGCTCAGTGGTACCTCCGACATCGCGATCGGTGCCCCGATCGGTGGGCGAGGCGATCAAGCGCTCAACGACGTGATCGGCATGTTCGTGAACACCCTGGTGCTTCGCACCGAGGTCGATCCTGATGAGCCATTCGCCAATCTGATTCAGCGAGTTCGTGATTCGGGCTTGTCTGCGTACGCACATGCGGATGTCCCATTCGAGCGCCTGGTAGAGGCTCTCAATCCGCCGCGCTCACGGGCTCGTCACCCTCTGTTCCAGGTTGCGTTGACCGCGGAGATCAGTGGACGGCGCGAGCTCGAGTTCTCTGGAGTGAAGGCCGTGGCGGCGGAACTCGAGGTGCCGATCGCGAAGTTCGACATCGAGCTGATGGTGTCCGAGGGGCAAGAGGGCGCAACGGACTTCGAAGGCCTGGAGGCGACGCTTACCTACGCGACCGATCTCTTCGATGCTTCGACAATGGTGGAGGTCGCCGAGCGTTTCATCCGCGTCCTGAATGCCGTCGTCGACGATCAAAACACGAAGGTCGGCGATATCGCCGTGTTCGGGAAAGACGAGTCGGCAAGAGTGCTCGACTGGTCGGCGGGAACGCGCTGTAGTGCTCCGGAGTTGTCGATCTTGTCGGCCTTCTACCGTGCTGCAGACGCTCAGCCGAACGCCGTCGCGGTGGCGGACGACGATCGAACACTGACCTACGAGGAATTGGACACACGGTCCAGTCTCCTCGCACTGGAACTGGCCGCGACCGGTGTATGTGCGGGCGACGTTGTGGCGTTGACCGTTGCCAGGTCGTGGCAATGGGTAGTGGCGATGCTGGCTGCATGGAAGGTAGGAGCCGCGTACGCACCCATCGACCCGAGCTTCCCGCAGGAGCGCATCCAGTCGATTCTGGAAGATACCGATGCGGTGTGTGTCGTGACTGTCGACGTCATCGAACTCGACATCCCGATACTCGTTGTGAAGTCTGATCTTCCCCCGGCGACCGCCGTTCAGCGCCAGGACGACCCCTGGCTTTCTGTCGGTGCGAAAGATCATCTCGGATATGTGATTTCGACGTCCGGCTCGACCGGGCGTCCCAAGCCGACGATGGTACCGATGCGAGGCATCGAGAACACCGTGGCGTGGTACCGCTCGGAACTGCCCGAAGCCGGGCCGATCCTTGTTGCGTCCTCACCGAGTTTCGACCTCACGCAGAAGAACATATGGGCAGCGCTCGGTAGTGGAGTGCCGCTTCATTTGAGCGGAGATGGTTTCGACCCGCATGCCATTCTCGGGATCGTCGAATCAGCTGGCATCCGTGTTGCGAACATGTCGCCGAGCGCCTTCGTCGCTCTTTCCGATGCAGATGCGGAGGGAGTGCTCACACAACTGGATGTAGTCTTCCTCGGCGGTGAGCCGATCCAACTCCCCAGGCTCTCGCACCTGATGCGGGCTGGAGTGCGAATCGTCAACAGCTATGGTCCCACTGAGGCTTCGGATGTTGTTTCGGCACTGTCCGCGACATCCGAGCACAGCGCCGGAGTGCCTATCGGTACGCCGATTCCGAACATCGACTTGTTTGTGCTCGATTCTCGTCTGCATCCGGTCCCAGCCGGCCTGATCGGCGAGCTGTACGTTGCGGGCGTTGGTGTCGGGCGAGGTTACGGTGCTCGGTTCGACGTGACGGCAGAACGGTTCGTCGCAAATCCGTTCGGCGACGGTGGTTCCAGGATGTACCGGACAGGCGATCTTGTCCGGTGGAACGATCTGGGACAGTTGGAGTATGTCGGCCGCAGCGACTTCCAGGTGAAACTGCGTGGGCTGCGGATCGAATTGGGCGAGATCGAAGCCGCGCTCGTGTCGCTCGAGTCAGTCGTGCAAGCCGTCGTCTTGATGCACAACGACGAACGGATCGGCGATCAACTTGTCGCGTACGTCGTCGCGGACGGTGACACGTCCCTCGAAACTGAGATGCTCACGACTGCCGTCGCGGAGAAGCTTCCCGAGTACATGATTCCTTCCGCGTTCATGATCGTGGAGGAAATCCCCCTGACGTCGAACGGCAAGTTGGATCGTCGCGCATTGCCAGTCCCCACGTTCGAGGTCCGCGAGTTTCGTGCACCCACCACGCCGGTGGAAGAGATTGTCGCGCAGGTGATTGCGGATGTTCTCGGAGTGGAACGAGTCGGCCTCGACGACGACTTCTTTGAACTCGGTGGCAACTCCCTGGTGGCTACTCAGGTCACCTCCCGATTGGGGCGGGCGCTCGACACTACGGTGCCGGTGCGAACGCTATTCGACGTTTCCACCGTCGAGGCGCTCGCCGCACACATCGAGTCGCACGTAGGTAGCGGCGGGCAGAAGGCGCTCGTCGCACAGGTGCGTCCCGCGGAAATTCCGTTGTCGCTGGCGCAGCAGCGCATGTGGTTCCTGAACCGCTTCGACACCGACTCAGCTGCTTACAACATCACTTTTGCTCTGCACCTGACTGGTCATCTCGATACTGCCGCGATGGAAACTGCGCTGGAGGACGTACTGGCCCGGCATGAGGTGCTCCGAACGGTATATCCGGACGGGGCTTCCGGACCGAAGCAGTCGATTCTGTCGCTCTCGGAGGCGTTCGGCGGGCTGACCGTGGAGTCGGTTTCGAATCAGGACGAGCTCGAAAGTCGAGTTGCTGCAATCGGATCCTCAGCGATCGACGTCACCGTCGACGTGCCGATCCGTGTCCGCCTGTTGACGGTCAGCGACACCGAGCACACCCTTGCGATCGTGGTTCATCACATCGCCGCTGACGGTTGGTCGATGGCGCCCCTGGCTCGCGATGTCATGATTGCCTACTCGGCACGCAAGGACGGGATCGCGCCGGCGTGGCAGCCGTTGACTGTGCAGTACGCCGACTATTCGTTGTGGCAGCGTGAGGTTCTGGGGTCGGAAGACGACTCGGAATCACTGATCTCGCAGCAGATCTCGTACTGGACCGAGACTCTGGCAGACCTACCGGATGTGATCGAGCTTCCGTCGGACCGGTCTCGGCCTGATGTGGCGTCGATGCGCGGCGAGCGATTTGCGTTCGAGATCTCCGGGGATGTGCACCGTCGATTGGACGCGCTGGCACGGGAGAACAACGCGACGCTCTTCATGGCGTTGCACTCGGCGCTTGCCGTTCTGATGGCCCGACTGAGCGGGACCTCGGACATCGCCGTGGGCACTCCCGTTGCCGGTCGCGGGGACGAGGCGCTCGACGATCTCGTCGGCATGTTCGTCAACACGCTTGTTCTGCGCACCGAGGTCGACCCGGCCCAGGCATTCACAGATCTGCTGGCTGCGGCGAGTGATTCCGCGCTCGGAGCGTTCGCTCACTCGGACGTGCCCTTCGAGCGGTTGGTGGACGTCTTGGCTCCCGCCCGGTCGCAGGCCAGACATCCGCTCTTCCAGGTTGTGCTGTCCTTGCAGAATCTCGCGCAAACGGCATTGGAACTGCCGGGACTGGCGATCAAGGCCGCCGAAATCGACACGACCACTGCCAAGTTCGACCTCGAACTCGCAGTGACAGAGTCGATCGGCGAAGACGGGATCCAGCAAGGGCTCTCGGCCGAATTCACGTTTGCTGCAGATCTGTTCGACGTTTCGACGGTCGAGGGGTTTGCTCGGCGTCTGGTTCGTATCCTCGAGACTGTCGTGTCGGTTCCTTCGATTGTCGTCGGTGACATCGATATTCTCGATGCGGCCGAGCGGGGTGTGCTGGCCGATGTTCACGGAGGTCAGTCGGTCTCGGGAACCCTGGTCGAGATCCTCACAGCGGCGGCCGCTTTGGATCCGTCGGCGGATGCGATTCGCTTCGACGGTCAGTCGATCAGCTACCGCGAACTCGACGAGCGGTCGTCGCGACTCGCTCGTGTTCTGATTGCGAAGGGCGTCGGGCCGGAGGATCGGGTCGCGATCGCGATTCCGCGTTCGGCCGATTCAGTTCTCGCTCTGTGGGCGGTGGTGAAAACGGGTGCTGCATTCGTGCCCGTCGACCCGACGTATCCGGTTGACCGTATCGCCCACATGATCTCCGATTCCGGTGCGGTGCTGGGTCTTGCGCTCAGTGACGTCGAGGCAGGATTGCCGTCGGCGTTGACGTGGGTTGTTCTCGACGACGAGAGGACAGTGGCAGCGTGCGCGGCAGAATCTTGCGCGCCGGTAAGTGATTCGGATCGACGCAGTGCGATCGACGAGCGGCAGCCTGCTTACGTCATTTACACCTCGGGCACCACGGGTCTGCCCAAGGGCGTTGTGGTCACCAATGCGGGTGTGGCGAACTTCTGCGCCGAGCAGGTCGAGCGCTATGCGCTGACCGCGGATGCTCGGACGCTGCATTTCGCCTCGCCGAGTTTCGATGCTTCTGTTCTCGAGTTGCTGATGGCATTCGGAGCAGCATCGACGATGGTGATTGCGCCGACGACGGTGTACGGCGGCGCGGAATTGGCCGAGATCTTGCGCTCGGAGGGCGTGACGCATGCGTTCGTGACGCCCGCTGCGCTGGCATCAGTGGATCCGAGCGGGCTCGACGCGTTGCGGGTGGTTGTCGTCGGTGGCGAAGCCAGTTCGCGGTCTCTCGTTGCCAAGTGGGCGGTGCCGCTTCCGGATGGCGGTGTGCGTGGATTCTTCAATGCGTACGGTCCGACGGAGTCGACAGTCGCCTCGAACATCAGCGATACGCTGACCGCGTTTGATCGTATGAACATCGGCGGCCCGATTCGGGGAATGGCCGCGCGGATCTTGGACGGCCGCTTGCAGCCCGTTCCGGTTGGTGTCGCAGGTGAGTTGTACGTGTCGGGTGTTCAGGTCGCACGTGGATACCTGGGACAGCCGGCATTGACAGCGGGTCGTTTTGTCGCAGACCCGTTCGGGGCGCCGGGAGAGCGGTTGTACCGCACGGGTGACGTGGTCCGGTGGATCGACGGTGGCGCAGTGGAGTACGTGGGCCGCAGTGACTTCCAGGTCAAGATCCGTGGGTTCCGTATCGAACTCGGCGAGATCGAGGCCGCGCTGACCCGTTGCGCGGGCGTTGCGCAAGCTGTTGCTCTCGTTCGTTCCGACGATCACTTCGGAGATCGTCTCGTTGCATACGTCGTGCCGCAGGCCGGCGCCGAGGTGGATCCCGCACAGGTCATCGAGTCGGTGTCGACGTTCCTGACCGGCTACATGGTCCCCGACTCGGTACTGGTACTCGATTCGATTCCGTTGACCACCGCGGGCAAGACGGACATCAAGGCTCTGCCCTCGCCCGTGTTCGAGTCCAAGGTGTACCAGGCGCCGATCACGACCGTCGAAGAGACTGTCGCGCAGGTGTTCTCCGAAGTTCTCGGAGTCGCACAGGTTGGCCGCGACGACGACTTCTTCGAGCTCGGAGGCAACTCGCTGATCGCGACCCGTGTCGCCGCACGACTGGGGGAGGCGCTTGACACAAGCGTTCCGGTTCGTGCGCTCTTCGAAGCGTCGACCGTGCAGTCACTCGCCATCCGGCTCGAGCTGCACGCCGGTTCGGGCGCCACGGCCCCACTGGTCCCGCAGTCCCGGCCCGCTCGGATCCCACTTTCGTTGGCGCAGCAGCGCATGTGGTTCCTGAACAGGTTCGAACCCGAGTCCGCAGTCAACAATATTCCGGCCGTGCTTCGTATCTCAGGGAATCTGGATGTCACCGCGCTCGACGCCGCAGTGCGCGATGTCGTCGAGCGCCACGAGGTGCTTCGGACCGTGTATCCGGAAACGGACGGGATCGGTTACCAGCTCGTCCTATCCGTGTCCGAGATGTGGTCGGGACTGACTCCGATTGTAATCACCGAAGCGGCAATCGAAGCCGAAATCGCTGTGCTGGTGACCGTCGGGTTCGACGTTACAACGGAAGTTCCGTTGCGCGTGCGGCTCTTCCAGCTGTCCGACGGCGAGTACGTGTTGGCATTTGTTGTGCACCACATCTCCACTGACGGCTTCTCGATGGCACCCCTGACACGTGACCTCATGCTTGCCTACGAGGCTCGCACTCGTGGTGGCGTTCCGTCGTGGGCACCGCTGCCAGTCCAATACGTGGACTACACGCTGTGGCAGCGCGATGTCCTCGGTTCCGAGAGCGACGAACAGTCGGTGATCTCCCGCCAAATCGGATACTGGCGTGAAGCGCTGGCAGAATTGCCGGGGCAGCTCGATCTACCCAACGACCGCACTCGCCCGCAGCGGGCGTCCGGACGAGGCGCCAACTACGACTTCATCGTGGACGCACAAATGCAGGAGCGCCTCGAAGCCTTGGGACGCACGCACAATGCGTCACTGTTCATGACTGTGCACGCGGCGCTTGCCGTGACACTGGCGCGCTTGTCGGGTACGACCGACATCGCGATCGGAACTCCCGTCGCAGGGCGCGGGCAGGCACAACTCGACGACCTTGTCGGTATGTTCGTCAACACGTTGGTGCTCCGTACCGAGATCGATCCGGCCGGTTCGTTTGCCGAATTGCTGTCGGCGGTGCGCGAGCGCGATCTCGAGGCTTTTGCACATGCAGACGTGCCCTTCGAACGGTTGGTCGAGGTTCTCGAACCGGTACGGTCGCAGGCTCGCCATCCGCTGTTCCAGGTCATGTTGTCGTTCCAGAACCTCTCGGGCACCGAGCTTGTCCTCGGTGATCTGACGGTCTCGCCGTTGGATTCCGATCTCCCGGTGGCTAAGTTCGACCTCCAGTTGACGCTCACTCAAGCCATCGACCAGTCCGGCGTTCCTTCTGGACTAGCAGCTCAGTTTACTTACGCAACAGACCTTTTCGACGAGTCGACAGTGGCCTCGTTTGCGGACGGGTTGTGCCGTGTCCTGGCGAGCGTGACAACTGATTCTCTTTCGCCGGTGGGTGCAGTGGAGATCCTCGACGAAGAGGAGTCGTCGCAGATTCTGGGGTGGTCGCGCGGACAGCACGTACCGTCAGCTGACGTCTCGATTCTCGGCTTGTTCGCGCAGACAGTGGTCGAGTTCCCGGAGCGATCGGCCGTCGTTGCCGGCAACGTCACGTTGTCGTACGCAGATCTGGATGTTCGTTCGTCCGTATTGGCAGCGGAGTTGGTTGCAGCGGGCGTAGGTACGGACGATGTCGTGGGAGTGATAATTCCACGTTCATGGCAGTGGATCGTCGCATTGGTAGCGGTATGGAAGGCCGGGGCGGCCTATCTGCCGATGGATCCTACATTGCCGACGCAGCGCATTGAGGCGGTTCTGTCCGATATTGACGCGCGGTGCGTAATCGCTGTCGACGACGTTTCTCTGACCGTGCCGGTAATTCGCATACAAGACGTGGTGGAGACGACGGGCACCCCTGAGTGGGTTGATCGCTGGGTCGAGCACGGCGCGGATTCTCGTTCCGCCTATGTGATCTCGACATCCGGCTCCACCGGTCGTCCGAAGCCGACAATCGTCGCGATGGCAGGTATCGCCAACACCGTCGCGTGGTATCGATCCGAGATTCCGCCGGCCGCTAGTGTCCTGGTGGCGTCATCTCCGAGTTTCGACCTGACCCAGAAGAATGTGTGGAGTCCGCTGTCGAGCGGCGGAACTGTGATTGTGGCCCCAGCCGGGTTCGATCCGTCGGAGATACTCGGTGTAGTGGCGAGTTCGCATGTGCAGGTGGCGAACATGTCTCCGAGCGCGTTTGAAGCGTTGGTGGATGCGGATTCCGACGGTGCGTTGTCGCGCCTTCAGGTCGTCTATCTTGGAGGCGAGCCGATTCAGGTGAGGCGCCTTGCCGCACTGATGAACTCGGGTGTTCGAATCGTGAACAGTTACGGCCCGACGGAGGCGTCGGACGTGGTGTCGCGGCGTGACGCCTCCGTCGATGACATCATGGGTGTGCCGATCGGATCGCCGATTCCCAATATCGATCTTTTCGTGCTGGATTCGCGGTTGCAGATCGTACCAGTAGGTGTCGTCGGCGAGTTGTACGTCGGTGGTGTCGGCGTAGGCCGCGGCTACGGCGCTCGATTCGACCTGACTGCGGGACGATTTGTCGCCAATCCGTTCAGCGATAGTGGATCTCGTCTGTACCGGACAGGTGATCTGGTCCGCCGGAACCGTACGGGAGAATTGGAATACCTGGGGCGCACCGACTTCCAGGTCAAGGTCCGCGGCCTCCGTATTGAACTCGGTGAAATCGAGTCGGCACTGGTATCTGTGGACACGGTGGCGTCTGCCCTCGTGACAGTGCATCGGGATCAACTGGTCGCGTACGTGGCGCCGGATGCCGGAGTTATCCATCCCAATGCACTTCGCGTGCACCTGAGTGATCGTCTGCCTGATTACATGGTCCCGGCGCTTTTCATCGTGCTCGACGCAATGCCTCTCAATGCGAACGGCAAGGTTGATCGCCGTGCCCTACCTGAACCGGTTTTCGAGGTCGTAGCTTTCCGGGCTCCGACGTCGGTGGTGGAAGAGGTCGTGGCGCAGACATTTGCGGATGTTCTGGGCATTGAGCGTGTCGGTTTGGATGACGATTTCTTCGCGCTCGGAGGTAACTCGCTGATCGCGACACGGGTGATGTCTCGTCTGGGGCAAGCGCTCGAAACCAAGATTCCGGTCCGGATGCTGTTCGACGCGTCGACTGTGGAAGAACTCGCTGCGCGCATCGACGGACACGTCGGCGGCGACGGAGAACGAGCATTGACCGCGCAGGTGCGTCCGGCGCAGGTGCCGCTGTCGCTTGCTCAGCAGCGCATGTGGTTCCTCAACCGCTTCGATACAGAGTCGGCCGTCAACAACATTCCTGTTGCAGTTCGTCTCACCGGCGAGTTGAAAGTGGATGCTCTTCGTGCGGCGATTACCGATGTCATTGCACGACATGAGGTTCTGCGCACGCTGTACCCGGAGATCGACGGCGTTGGCTACCAGCAGATTCTCTCGCCGGAGGATGCCTCGATCGAATTCGATACAGTGCGCACTGCCGAGAGCAACCTTCAGGCAGAGCTCTATGCCTTCTTCGCGGAGGGATTCGATGTCACCGTCGAGGTTCCGTTGCGCGCCAAGCTGTTCCAGGTCGCCGATGATGACTTCGTGTTGTCCTTCGTGGTGCATCACATCTCCACCGACGGTTTCTCGATGGGCCCGTTGACCCGCGATGTGATGACCGCGTACTACGCGCGCTCACAGGGGCAGACCCCGACGTGGGCTCCGCTGCCGGTGCAGTACGCCGACTACGCGTTGTGGCAGCGCGAGGTCCTCGGCTCCGAGGACGAGCCGACGTCCGTCATCGCGCAGCAGATCAACTACTGGTCCGATGCCCTGGCCGACCTGCCCGAGCAGCTGGACCTTCCCAGTGATCGCACCCGCCCCGAGATCGCAACGGGACAAGGAGCGAACCACACCTTCACCATCGACCCGCAACTGTGGGCCGATGTGGAAGCAACAGGTCAGGCGGCGGGCGCAACCCCGTTCATGGTCGTCCACTCTGCGCTGGCCGTGCTACTGGCACGGTTGTCCGCGACAACCGACATCGCAATCGGCGCTCCTGTCGCCGGTCGCGGTGAAGCGCAGCTCGACGACCTGATCGGTATGTTCGTCAACACTTTGGTGCTGCGTACCGAGGTTGATCCGTCGATGTCGTTCGCGGAGCTGTTGGCTTCTGCGCGTGAAGTGGATCTGCAGGCGTTTACCCACGCTGACGTTCCGTTCGAGCGGATCGTTGAAACGCTCGATCCGGTTCGTTCGCAGGCTCGTCATCCGTTGTTCCAGGTGGCATTGACCTTCCAGAACCTTGGACAGAGTGCTCTCGAACTGCCCGGACTCACCGCCGCTGCTGTGGAATTCGACGCAGCACTGGCCAAGTTCGATCTGCAATTCACTCTTGAAGACGCCGCTGACGCCGGTATGTCCGGCACCCTGACCTACGCGACGGATCTATTCGACGCGTCGACAGCGGCCGAGTTCGCTGATCGGTTCGTGTCCGTCCTCCGTGGCGTTGTCGCGAATCCGGCCGCTGCCGTTGGCGACGTGGATGTTCTGACCGCCGGTGAGTTGGATCGCGTTCTGTCATGGAGCGACACGGGTGTCGACAGTGGTGTGGATTCGACGTTGTCGGCGTGGTTCGATGATGCTGCTGCGCGGTTTGGTGATCGGACCGCAGTGCGGTTCGGTGACGATTCGTTGACGTATGCGGAGTTGTCGGTTCAGTCGAATCGGTTGGCGCGCAGGTTGATTGCTCAGGGTTGTGGTCCGGAGTCGTTGGTGGCGGTGGCGTTGCCGCGGTCGGCGGATCTTGTGGTGGCGTTGTTGGCGGTGGTGAAGTCCGGTGCGGGGTATCTGCCGGTGGATCCGTCGTATCCGGCTGATCGTGTCGAGTTCATGTTGGCTGATGCTGCTCCGGTGGCTGCGATTTCGTGGTCCGGGCGTGAGTTGGTGTTGCCCGCTGGTTTGCCTGTGGTTGATATCGACGCGGTGGATTTGTCGGAGTTCGATGGTTCGGTGGTTTCGGATGCGGATCGTGTTGCGCCGTTGCGGTCGTCGAATGTTGCGTATGTGATTTACACGTCGGGTTCGACGGGTCGCCCGAAGGGTGTGCAGGTTCCGCACACGACGGTGGCGAAGTTGTTTGCGAATACTGAGAGTGTGTACGGGTTCGACGAATCCGATGTGTGGACGATGTTCCACAGTTATGCGTTCGACTTCTCGGTGTGGGAGTTGTGGGGTTCGCTGTTGTACGGCGGCACGTTGGTGGTTGTGGATTATGTGACGTCGCGGTCGCCGGAGCAGTTCTTGGAGTTGCTTGCTGCTGAGCGGGTGACGGTGCTCAATCAGACGCCGTCGGCGTTCTATCAGTTGGCCGAGGCTGATCGGTTGGCGTCGGAATCCGGTCGGGCCGCTGAGTTGTCGTTGCGGTGGGTTGTTTTCGGCGGCGAGGCGCTCGAGCTGCGTCGCTTGTCGGATTGGTACGGCCGCCGCGGTGACTTCGCGCCGACGTTGGTGAACATGTACGGCATCACGGAGACGACGGTGCATGTGAGCCATCGTGTGTTGGATGCTGCGTTGGCGGCGGATGCGTCGGCGAGTGTTGTGGGTCAGGCTATTTCGGGTTTGCAGGTGTTCGTGCTCGATACGCGTTTGGCTCCGGTGCCTGTTGGTGTCGCGGGTGAGATGTATGTCTCTGGTGTTCAGTTGGCTCGGGGTTATCTGGGTCAGGCGGGGTTGACGTCGACGCGGTTTGTGGCGAATCCGTTCAATGCCGGCGAGGTGTTGTACCGCACGGGTGACGTCGCTTCGTGGAACAGCGCTGGTGATTTGGAGTATCTGGGTCGCGCGGATGATCAGGTGAAGATCCGTGGTTTCCGGATCGAGATCGGTGAGATCGAGTCTGCGGTGTTGGCGGATGTGTCGGTGGCGCAGACGGCGGTGGTTGTTCGTGAGGATTCTCCGGGTGATCAGCGGTTGGTGGCGTATGTGGTTCCGGCTGCGGGTGTGAGCGTTTCGGTCGACGATGTGCGCACCGGTGTGGGTTCGTTGTTGCCGGAGTACATGGTGCCGTCGGCGTTTGTGGTGTTGGATTCGATTCCGTTGACGGTGAACGGGAAGTTGGATCGTCGGGCGTTGCCGGTTCCGTCGTTGCAGGTTGCGGTGTTCCGTGCTCCGACGTCGGTGGTGGAAGAGGTTGTTGCGCAGACGTTTGCGGATGTTCTGGGCGTCGAGCGTGTTGGTTTGGATGATGATTTCTTCGCGCTCGGTGGTAATTCGCTGATTGCGACGCAGGTGACGTCTCGGTTGGGTCAGGCGTTGGATGCTTCGGTGTCGGTGCGGGAGTTGTTCGAGGCGTCGACGGTGGAGGCGTTGGCTGCTCGTTTGGGTTCTCATGTCGGTGGCGGTTCACGTGCGGCGTTGACTGCGCAGGTGCGTCCGGCGCAGGTGCCGTTGTCGTTGGCGCAGCAGCGCATGTGGTTCCTCAACCAATTGGACCGCGAATCGGCAGCCAACAACATTCCGATGGCGATCACTCTCACTGGCGAGTTGGATCAGGCGGCGTTGTACGACGCTGTCGTGGACGTGTTGAAGCGTCACGAGGTTCTGCGCACGGTCTACCCCGAGGTGGACGGAATCGGCTACCAGCGGATCTTGCCGGTGGCGGCAGTTCCGGTGAATCTGGCTCCCGTGCAGCTCGAAGCATCCGACATCGTGGCGGCGGTGACGGACTTCGTCACGTCAGGCTTCGACGTCACCGCTGAGGTTCCATTGCGGGCCAAGCTCTTCCAGCTCGCGGAGGACTCGTTTGTACTGGCGTTAGTGATTCACCACATCTCCACCGACGGTTTCTCGATGGGTCCGTTGATCCGCGACGTGATGACCGCGTACTACGCCCGCTCACAGGGTCAAGCCCCGACCTGGGCGCCGTTGTCGGTGCAGTATGCCGACTACGCGTTGTGGCAGCGCGAGGTTCTCGGTTCCGAGGGTGACACGGAATCCGTACTCGCAGAGCAGATCGGCTACTGGGCCAAAGCTCTCGACGGAGTTCCAGACCAGATCACCTTGCCCAGTGACCGCGCGCGTCCAGCCGTGTTCACTGGCCGGGGAGCCACCTACAGCTTCCCGATTTCCGCGGATGTTCACCGCGGACTGACCGCTGTGGGTCGCGAGCACCAGGCGTCGCTGTTCATGGTGATGCACTCGGCGTTGGCAACACTTCTTGCCCGGTTGTCCGGCACCACCGACATCGCAGTCGGCACCCCGGTCGCCGGTCGCGGTGAAGCGCAGCTCGACGATCTGATCGGCATGTTCGTCAACACGCTCGTGCTGCGTACCGACGTCGATCCGGGGATGTGTTTCCTCGATCTGCTGACGTCGGCGCGTGAGAGTGATCTCGCGGCTTTCGCTCACGCAGACGTGCCGTTCGAGCGGCTGGTCGAGGTACTCGATCCGGTTCGTTCGCAGGCTCACAACCCGTTGTTCCAGGTTGCCTTGGCATTCCAGAACCTGAGGCAGAATAACCTGACGTTGCCGGGACTCGATATCACTGAATTCGATATCGCGGAAACTGTAGCGAAGTTCGACCTTCAGTTGACTCTGGTGGAAGCTGCCGATGGTCACGGCATGACTGCGACCTTCACCTATGCGACGGATCTCTTCGACGAGGGGACAGTTGTCTCCTTCGCCGAGCGGTTGACTAGAATTCTCGAGGCCGTCGCCGTGGATGCGACGCAGGCTGTCGGCGACATCAACATCCTCGAAGCGCCTGAGCGTATCGAATTGACCAGTCGCCGAGCGTCCTCGGGCATCGAGCCGAAGCCGTTGGCCGACATCCTGGCCGAGACCGCGTTGCAGTATCCCTCCAACGAAGCTCTCCGCTACCAGGATCGGTCGATGACCTACGCCGAGGTCGACGAGTGGTCGTCGCGCCTCGCCCGTGTCCTGATCGCTCGCGGTCTGGGCGCCGAAGATCTGGTCGCAGTGTCGATTCCGCGTTCCATCGAATCGGTCCTGCTGGTGTGGGCGGTATCCAAGACAGGTGCCGCGGTTGTTCCCATCGATCCGCACTACCCGGCCGACCGCATCGCGCATATGGTCTCCGACTCGGGCGTCTCGGTCGGTCTGACTCTCGAAGCTGAACTCGCAGGGCTTACCGACACCGTGGAGTGGCTCGCGGTCGACAGTGCTGCTTGCGCGGAACTGATGGCAGCGCAGGATAGTTCACCGATTCGTGAAGATGAGCGTGTGCGCCCCGTCCTTCCGGCGCATCCGGCCTGGGTGATCTACACGTCGGGCACAACAGGCTTGCCCAAGGGCGTTGTTGCTACGGGAGCAGGCCTCGCGAGCTTCAGTGCAACGCAGGCACAGCACTACCTGGTGACGCCGAACTCCCGCACGCTGCACTTCGCGTCGCCGAGTTTCGACGCGTCGATGCTCGAACTGTTCCTGGCTGTCGCGACAGGCGCTGCCATGGTGATCGTCCCGACATCGATCTTCGGCGGCGACGAATTGACCGCGCTGTTCAAGTCCGAACGCGTCACACATGCCTTCATCACGCCCGCGGCGTTGGCTTCCATGGATCCGTCTGGCCTGAACGATCTTGAGGTGGTTGGTGTCGGCGGTGAGGCGTACTCGCCGGAGTTGATGGCCAAGTGGGCGGATCAGCCGAACCGTCGACGTACGTTCCTCAATGTCTACGGTCCCACCGAGACCACTATCGTCACCAATGTCAGTGTGCCGCTGATGCCGGGCGACCGGATGACCATCGGCGAAACCATCGGCGACATGGCCGCGTTTGTTCTCGACACACGTCTGCAGCCCGTTCCGGTTGGCGTTGCCGGTGAGCTGTACCTGTCGGGTCCCCAGGTCACCCGCGGATACCATCGCCGCCCGGGATTGAGCGCGGATCGCTTTGTTGCCAACCCGCACGGCCTGTCCGGTGAGCGCATGTACCGCACCGGTGATGTTGTGCGTTGGACTGACCGATACCAGGTTGAGTACGTGGGCCGCAACGACTTCCAGGTGAAGATCCGTGGGTTCCGTATCGAGCTCGGTGAGATCGACGCGGCACTGACGGCACATTCGGACGTCGAGTTCGCCGCGACGATGGGTACCACGCTGACGTCCGGTGCTCCGGCGCTGGTGTCGTACGTGTTTGTCGGCAAGGAATCGGCTGTCAGCTCGGCGGATCTGAGTGAGTTCGTTTCACGCACTCTGCCGGCGCACATGGTGCCTGCGTCGATCATGGTTCTGACCGACATGCCGCTGACCCCGGCCGGCAAGCTGGACCGAAAGGCTCTGCCGGAGCCGGTATTCGAGGTCAAGGAGTTCCGCGCTCCCACGACCGAGATGGAACGCGTCCTCAGCGAGGTCTTTGCCGACGTTCTCGGCCTCGATCAGATCGGTACCGACGATTCGTTCTTCGCTCAGGGCGGAGACTCGATCATGTCGATCCAGTTGGTGTCCCGGGCTAAGGCCCGCGGTGTTCTGTTCACGCCCAAGGACGTGTTCGAGAACAAGACGGTGGCTGAGTTGGCAGAGGTTGCCGTCTTCGGCTCCGACGCCGATGCGATCACTGTTCTCGCCGAGATCGAAGGCGGCGGCATCGGTTGGATGCCGCTCACGCCGATCAAGCGATTCATGTTCGAACGGCCCGGCAGCTTCCAGCGTTTCAACCAGTTGTTGACGCTGGAGTTGCCGCTCGGCATCGACCGGACCGGTGTTGTCGACACACTGGCTGCCGTCATCAATCACCACGACATGTTCCGTTCGCGTCTGGTCGATGATCAGCGTGGTCCGGGCATGGCTGTGTCCGCGCCCGGAACCGTCGACGTGGATTCTTTGGTGCGACGGGTGCTGGTGGACCCCGCGATTTCGGGCGCAGACCTGACGGCCATCGCGTCGGGTGCTCTCGACGACGCTCTCGGCCGGTTGGATCCGGCCGCCGGTGTCATGGCTCAGTTCGTGTGGATCGACTTCGGTGACACACGCACCGGCCGATTGATCATGGCTGCGCATCACCTGATCGTCGACGGCGTCTCCTGGCGAATCATCGTGCCGGACTTGATTTCCGCGTGGGCTCAGCGCAGTGGCGGAAGTGCACCCGTGCTTGAACCGACGGGCACGTCCATGCGTACCTGGGCGCACTCGCTCGCTGCGGAATCACGATCAGACAAGCGACTGGCAGAACTGCCACGTTGGCGCAAGACGCTGTCGACTCCAGACCCGATTCTCGGTTCGCGGGCGTTCGATCCGTCCGTCGACGTTGCGGCAACAGTCGAGCGTGTGCGCGTGGAGGTGCCCACAGGCGTCACTGAAACCCTGCTGACAACTCTGCCCGAGGTGTTCCGCGGCGGAGCCAACGACGGTTTGCTGGCCGGACTTGCTCTGGCGCTGGTGCGCTGGCGCCGTGAGCGGGGCATCGACACCGAAGCGGCACTGCTCCAGCTCGAGGGCCACGGCCGCGAAGAGGGCGTCGTCCCGGGTGCCGATCTCTCACGCACCGTCGGCTGGTTCACGGCGGCCTTCCCCGTCGCACTCGACCTTGCCGGTATCGACATCGACGACGCCTTCGACGCCGGAGTTGCTGCGGGAGCGGCGATCAAGGCAGTCAAGGAGCAGTTGCTCGCCGCTCCCGACAAGGGTGTCGGCTACGGACTGCTGCGGTACGTCAACGACGACACCTGCACTGAGCTGTCGAAGCTGAGCAGCGGGCAGGTCAGCTTCAACTACCTGGGTCGCATTGTGGCGGAGGATATTCCGGCTGCAGCGCAAGGCCTCGGATGGATTCCGGCACGCGACTTCTCCGATGTCGCTGCGCCGGAAGACCCGGACATGCCGGCCAACAAGGTTGTCGACATCAATGCCATCGTCAACGACGGCCCTGACGGCGCGGTGCTCGAAGCGTCGTTTGCCTTCCCGAACGGATTGCTGAGCGCCACCGAGGTGCAAGCCCTGGCCGACCTGTGGGTCGGAGCACTCACAGCGCTGGCGCAGCACGCACAGGCCGTCGGCGCAGGCGGACTCACGCCGTCGGACGTGCCGCTGGTAACGCTGACCCAGCAGGATCTCGACGGGTTCGAGCAGCGTTTCCCCGCGGTGCAGGACGTCTGGCCGCTGGCTCCGCTGCAGTCGGGTCTGCTGTTCCACGCTGTCATGGCCGAGTCCACCGTCGACCTGTACTCCGTGCAGATGGTTCTCTCGCTGTCCGGCCGCGTCGACGCGGATCGCCTCCACGCCGCAGCACAGGCCATCATCGATCGTCACCCGAACCTGCGCACCGCATTTGTGGTCGACGGAACGGGTACGCCGGTCCAGGTAGTTCTCGGTGACATCGACGTGCCGTGGCGCGAACTGGATCTCACCACAATCGCTGACAGCGAAGAACGACGCCGCGAGTTGGATCGGATTCTTGTCGAGGACCAGGCCACGCACTTCGACATGTCGAACCCGCCGTTGATCAAGTTCACGCTGATCAAGATCGCGGCGAGCGAATACCGCCTTGTTGTGGCAAACCACCACATCATCCTCGACGGCTGGTCCATGCCGCTGCTGCTCCAGACGCTCCTCGGCCACTACGCCATGCGTGGGAACATTCCCGCTCAGACGCGGTCACTGAGCTACCGGAACTACCTCGCGTGGCTGGTCCAGCAGGATCGCAGTGTGTCCATGGATGCCTGGGCGAAAGCGTTGGGCGGCGTCGAAGAGCCGACGTTGTTGGCTCCCACCGTCGTTGGTCAGGAATTCAGTGCGCTGTCGCAGAAGTTGCAGATCTCGCTCAGCGAATCGGTGACCGCGACACTGACCGGTTTGGCATCGAGGACCGGCGTTACCGCCAACACGATCGTCCAGGCTGCCTGGGCAATTCTGCTGGGACGCATGACCGGTCGCCAGGACATTGTCTTCGGTGCCACGGTCTCCGGCCGTCCGCCACAACTCGACAGCGTCGAGAAGATGGTGGGTCTGTTCATCAACACGCTGCCCGTTCGTGTCCAACTGGATCTGGCCGAGTCCGTCGAGGCATTGCTCTCTCGGGTTCAGATCGAACAGGCGGGATTGCTCGATCACCATTACCTCGGCCTGACCGATGTGCAGAGCGCCGCGGGCGTCGGCGGACTCTTCGACACTCTGGTGATCTTCGAGTCCTACCCGGTCGACCGTGACGGTCTTGCAGCGCAAGCAGAGTTCTTGGACGGCATGGTGATCGACGATGTCGCCTCCGACGATTCCACGAACTACCCGCTCACACTGCTGATCGGTCTCGACGATCAACTGCACCTGACGCTTCGTTACCTACCCGACTTCTTCGACGAGTCGTACGCGCAGGCCCTGCTGGGTCGCCTCGAGACTCTGCTGACAGAAATCGGTGAAACGCCGTCCACTGCGGTCGGTGACGTCGAGGTCATGACTGTGTCTGAGCGTGCTTTGGTGCTCGAGTCGTGGAACGACACGTCTCGTCCGGTTGTGGGTGGGTTGTTGTTGGATGGTTTTGATTCTGTGGTGGGGGTTTGTTCGGGTTCGCGTGCGGTGGTGTGTGGGGATGTGGTGCTTTCGTATGGGGAGTTCGATGAGCGGGTTAATAGGTTTGCGCGTTATTTGATTAGTTTGGGTGTTGGGCCGGAGTCGTTGGTGGGGTTGGCTGTTCGGCGGTCGGTGGATTTGTTGGTTGGGTTGTATGCGATTGTGCGTGCGGGTGGGGCGTGGGTGCCGTTGGATCCTGATGCTCCGTCCTCGCGTAATGAGTATGTGTTGGATTCGGCTGATCCGGTGTGTGTGGTGTCGACGGAGCGTGATGGTTTCGTGGCGTCGGGTCGTCGGGTTGTGTGTGTGGATGTTGTTGATGTGTCTGGTTTTTCGGGTGCGCGGGTGTTGGATGTGGATCGGTTGTCGCCGTTGCGGGCGTCGAA
>NZ_JBXAFD010000003.1:84525-824053 GCF_058792695.1 Rhodococcus sp. MT28 | reverse complement strand
CGGTGACGCCAGTTATCGTGGAGTCGTTGTTGAAATACCACTCTGATCGAATTGGACCTCTAACCTCGGACCATGATCTGGTTCAGGGACAGTGCCTGGTGGGTAGTTTAACTGGGGCGGTTGCCTCCCAAAATGTAACGGAGGCGCCCAAAGGTTCCCTCAGCCTGGTTGGCAATCAGGTGTCGAGTGCAAGTGCACAAGGGAGCTTGACTGTGAGACTGACAGGTCGAGCAGGGACGAAAGTCGGGACTAGTGATCCGGCACCGGCAAGTGGAAGCGGTGTCGCTCAACGGATAAAAGGTACCCCGGGGATAACAGGCTGATCTTCCCCAAGAGTCCATATCGACGGGATGGTTTGGCACCTCGATGTCGGCTCGTCGCATCCTGGGGCTGGAGTAGGTCCCAAGGGTTGGGCTGTTCGCCCATTAAAGCGGCACGCGAGCTGGGTTTAGAACGTCGTGAGACAGTTCGGTCTCTATCCGCCGCGCGCGTTAGAAACTTGAGGAAGGCTGTCCCTAGTACGAGAGGACCGGGACGGACGAACCTCTGGTGTGCCAGTTGTTCCGCCAGGAGCACCGCTGGTTAGCTACGTTCGGAAGGGATAACCGCTGAAAGCATCTAAGCGGGAAGCCTGTTCCAAGATGAGGTTTCTCACCCCCTCGAGGGGGTAAGGCCCCCGGCAGACCACCGGGTTGATAGGCCAGAACTGGAAGTGCAGTAATGCATGCAGGTGACTGGTACTAATAGGCCGAGGACTTACCACAAAGAAGCTACGCGTCCACTGTGCGGTATCTGAAACAACACACAGATACTGATGAGAAACCCTGTTTTCTCCATCCCCCAACACCAGAAACTGGTGTTGACGGGTGGTGAAACCAGGTGATCAGAAGAAGGTTACTGTGACAGTTTCATAGAGTTACGGCGGTCATAGCGAAGGGGAAACGCCCGGTCCCATTCCGAACCCGGAAGCTAAGCCCTTCAGCGCCGATGGTACTGCACTCGACAGGGTGTGGGAGAGTAGGACACCGCCGAACACCCGTTAACCGAAAGGGGACCCAACATATTGGGTCCCCTTTCGTGCGTTGTATGAGAGGAATGACTGTGTCGGAGAATGGCGACGAGCGTCGGTCCTTCCGTGGGGGAGGAGCGCCTCGATCAGGTGGCCCCCGTCGTGACAACGACGGGCGTGGATCACGCGGCGCTGCAGGCGGAGACCGCCGCGGTGGTGCCGGAGACAACAACCGTGGCGGTGCTGGAAACAGTAACCGCGGCGGCGGATTCAACGGCGGACAGCGTCGCGGCGGCGAGGGTGGGTTCACCCCTCGTGGACGCGATGGCGACCGCAACCGTCAGCAAGCACGACCTGACGAACCGGATTTGCCCGACAACGTAGAGCCCACGGAGTTGGACCCGGCCGTTCGTCGGGATCTGCTCAGCCTCGACAAGGACAACGCCAACACGGTTGCGCGTCACCTCGTCATGGCGGGCAAGCTCGTCGACGAAGATCCGGAACTCGCACTGCTCCACGCTCGCGCTGCCCGTCAGCGCGCCGGCCGAATTGCGGTCGTTCGTGAAGCTGCCGGAATCACCGCGTACCACGCCGGTGAATGGGCTGAAGCTCTCTCCGAGCTTCGTGCTGCCCGTCGAATGGCTGGCGGACCGGGTCTGATCGCTGTCATGGCCGACTGCGAACGCGGTTTGGGTCGACCCGAACGCGCGATCGAGCTCGGCCGTAGCGACGAGGCTGCCCTGCTTTCGGGCGACGAGGCGTCTGAGTTGAGGATCGTCGTCGCGGGCGCCCGCATGGATCTCGGTCAGTTCGACCAGGCAGTTGTCACACTGCAGACCAAGGATCTGGACGCAGCGCGTACCGGTGAAGCTGCGGCTCGGCTGTTCTACGCCTACGCCGATGCCCTCGTTGCAGCTGGTCGTGTCGAAGACGGACTGAAATGGTTCCTCAACGCTGCAGCTGCTGACCTCGAGGGTGACACGGATGCTGAAGAACGGGTGGCCGAGTTGACCGGAGAAGATCAGTGACCGTGCTTCGTACTCAGTACGACGTACTTTTGCTCGATCTCGATGGCACTCTGTACGCCGGAGCTCATGCGATTCCCGGCACCCAGGCCGCTCTCGGTCAGGGCACGCAGGCCTTGTACTACGTGACCAACAATGCGAGTCGCTCGCCTTCGGCAGTGTCGGCGCATCTGACCGAACTCGGTTTCGATTCCGAAGACGATCGTGTCGTCACCAGTTCTCAGACGGCAGTGCGTCTGCTGTCGGAGCGTCTCGAACCCGGTGCCGCTGTGCTCGTCGTCGGTACCGACGCATTGGCCGACGAGGTGACGCGCGTCGGGTTGCTTCCGGTGCGCGAATTCGCGGATTCTCCGGTTGCTGTCGTTCAAGGACATTCGACGGAGACCAACTGGTCGATCCTTGCCGAGGCGTGCTTGGCGATCCGGGCCGGTGCGCTGTGGGTAGCGGCAAACCTGGACACAACACTGCCGTCGGAGCGGGGTTTGGTGCTGGGCAACGGCTCGATGGTGGCAGCTCTACGCGCTGCGACCAAGCAGGAACCGTTGGTGGCAGGTAAGCCTGCTGCACCGCTGATGGAGGACGCGCTCGCTCGCAGCGGGTGCTCGCGTCCACTGGTGGTCGGTGATCGTTTGGACACCGATATCGAAGGCGCACAAGCTGTTTCGATCGACTCGTTGTTGGTTCTCACCGGTGTGAGCACGCCGGGTGACGTACTGCGGGCTCCGGTTGAGCAGCGCCCCACCTACATTGCAGCAACTCTGGATTCGCTCAATCAGCCGGCCGTCGAATCGCTGGTCGGTGCGGACTCCAAGTGGTCTGTCTCCGTGAACGGGTCGGCGCTGGTTGTCGACGGCCCGGTTGTCGGGGACGAGATGTCGCTTCTACGCGCGGTTGCGCCTGTCGCATGGGCTAATCCGTCGTTCCGGACCCTGGAAGCGTCGGATGCCGGCGTGGCGGATCTGTTTGCATCCTGGCTCGTCTGATCTCTCGCAAATGTGTTCGACTCGCGGGGGTGCGGGTGTATGCGTAACCGAGAGTCATGCACTAACGTTGTGCCCGATGAGCACGCCGACACCGCACCCCGGAAACACGAGTAACGGATCTCCGTTGCCCGGGCCACGCCCTTCCGTCGATCCGGAACGCATACGTTCTGACGTCGACGGTTTGCTGGCGCGCCTCGGTGGCATCGAACAGGATCCGAACGATCAGCACGGAGCAGGTGTGATTCCGCAGAAGGCACATATTTTGGAACAGGCACACGAGGTGCTCGTCCAGGCACTCGCCTCTGTGGACAGGGCTTGACGTGGCACGTAGAGCACGGGTGGACGCCGAACTTGTCCGTCGCGGACTCGCACGGTCACGAGATCATGCGCAAGAACTGATTTCCGCCGGGCGAGTTCTCATCTCGGGAGCCGTTGCGACCAAGCCTGCGACGGCGATCGAAGCCGGAACGCCACTTCGGGTCGTCGAGGTGGAGCAGGAAGTTTCGTGGGCGTCGCGAGGTGCTCACAAACTGATCGGCGCACTCGACGCCTTCGGTGCCGAAGGATTGACGGTCGAAGGTCGCCGTTGCCTCGACGCCGGCGCATCCACCGGTGGGTTCACCGATGTTCTGCTGACGCGTGGTGCGAAGGAAGTTGTCGCAGTCGACGTCGGCTACGGACAACTGGTGTGGCGCCTGCAGTCCGATGACCGGGTGCACGTCATCGACCGAACCAATGTTCGTGCAATTGATGCAGAGACCATCGGCGGAACTGTCGATCTCGTTGTCGCGGACTTGTCGTTCATTTCTCTCAAACTTGTACTCGGGGCGTTTGTCGCCTGTACTGCTGACGGCGCGGACCTGGTTCCGATGGTCAAGCCTCAGTTCGAGGTGGGCAAGGACCGCGTCGGTGCCGGTGGCGTCGTACGAGATCCGGAATTGCGAATCTTGGCTGTGCTCGACGTGTCGGAGGCTGCTGCAAAGGTAGGTCTGCGGACGTTAGGTGTCGTGGCCAGCCCATTGCCCGGTCCGTCGGGAAATGTCGAGTATTTCCTGTGGCTTCGAAAGGCAGGTTCGCCCGGTGATCACGAGCCGGACACCGAGGGAATTCCTTCGGTGGAGGACATGATTCGCAAGGCTGTAGAGGAAGGGCCCCAGTGAACGCGGTCACGAACGGCGAGTCGCGCGAGATCCTTCTTGTCGCACACCCTGGTCGACGTGACATCACGGAAACCGCCAAGCGAGTCGGGAAGATTTTCGAACGGGCGGGAATCGGGCTGCGAGTCCTCGTCGACGAAGCAGACAGCTCGCGCATCGAAGCAATGACGGAACCCGCGGGCTTCTCTGCGCCGGGTCTCGACGTCACGGTTGTTCATCCCGGTGCTGATGCTGCCGTCGGATGCGAGTTGGTTCTGGTTCTCGGTGGTGACGGCACATTTCTGCGCGCCGCCGAACTCGCTCAAGAAGCGTCCATTCCGGTACTGGGCATCAACCTCGGACGGATCGGATTTCTGGCAGAGACCGAGGCGGAGCATCTCGACGAGGCTCTCGCGCAGGTAGTTCGCAAGGAATATCGCGTCGAGTCCCGTATGACACTCGACGTCGTGATTCGGGTGGACGACGAGATCATCGACCGCGGGTGGGCGCTCAACGAGGCCAGCATCGAGAACCGTTCGCGTTTGGGAGTTCTCGAAGTTGTCCTCGAGGTCGACGGCCGACCGGTGTCTGCCTTCGGTTGCGATGGTGTTCTCGTGTCCACTCCCACCGGCTCGACCGCTTATGCATTTTCCGCAGGCGGCCCCGTCGTGTGGCCCGAACTCGAAGCATTGCTCGTCGTACCCAGCAACGCGCATGCGCTGTTCGCGCGGCCGTTGGTCACCAGCCCGAATTCGATCATCGCGGTGGAGACCGTCGCCGGTAGCCACGACGGCCTGGTCTTCTGCGACGGGCGTCGTACGTTGGAACTGCCTGCCGGCGCTCGCGTCGAGATCGTTCGCGGCGCCACTCCCGTCAAGTGGGTCCGGTTGGACTCTGCGCCCTTCGCTGATCGGATGGTTCGCAAGTTCGAGCTTCCGGTTACCGGATGGCGAGGAAGGAAGCCTTAATCGTGCTCGCAGAGATCCGTATCGACAGTCTTGGTGTGATCTCCGAGGCCAGCGCCCAGTTCCACGAGGGCCTGACCGTCCTGACCGGTGAAACCGGCGCAGGTAAAACGATGGTCGTCACCAGCTTGCATCTCCTCAGCGGAGCGCGAGCCGATGCCGGTCGGGTGCGGTTGGGCGCGTCGCGAGCCGTCGTCGAAGGACGATTCATCGCCGACGACGTCTCACCGGCCACCGAGCGTGAGATCGTCCGAATCCTGGAATCGTCCGGCGCCGAGCGCGACGAGGACGGGACCATCATCGCCGTCCGGACAGTCGGCAGCGACGGCCGCTCACGGGCTCATCTCGGCGGACGAAGCGTGCCGGCGGGAGTTCTCTCCGAATTCACGGACCCACTTCTGACTGTCCACGGACAGAACGATCAGCTGCGATTGCTTCGTCCCGACCAGCAACGCAATGCGCTGGACCGCTTCGGGGACAAGGCAATCGGAACGCTGCTGACGAGGTACCGCAAACACCGTCGTGAATGGCTCGATGCTCGTTCGGAGTTGATCGAACGCACGTCGAAGGCTCGTGAACTGGCGCAAGAAGCAGATCAGTTGACCTTCGCGCTCAACGAAATCGACGGCGTGGCACCCGAGCCAGGCGAGGACACGGCGATAGTTGCCGAAGTTCGACGACTCAGTGAACTCGATTCGCTCCGCTCGGCTGCGGAAGAGGCGCACGCTGCGCTCGCCGGTAGTGACGACATGGCAAGCGGCGACGTCGGGGTCATGCCGGCGCTAGACCTGATGTCCGAAGCGCGGGCGCGTATCGAGTCGGTCACCGACGCAGATCTGGACGGCCTCGGTTCCCGGTTGGCCGACGCTATTGCCGTCGTCACCGATGTTGCCGGTGACCTGAACACCTATCTGTCCGGGCTGCCCGCAGACCCGGGTGCTCTGGACTCGCTGCTGTCGCGGCAATCGGAACTGAAGACTCTGACTCGCAAGTACGCCGCCGATGTCGACGGTGTTCTCGAATGGGCAGATACCGCTCGCGCTCGTCTGTCCAAACTCGACGTGTCGTCGGATGCGTTGTCGCTGTTGGCCAAGCAGGTCGAGGAGACGGCTGGCCTCACCGCGGAAGCCGCCACAAAGCTGAGCGCCGCGCGAGTCAAGGCAGCGGCAAAGCTCGCCAAAGCCGTCAGCGCGGAACTCGCCGGTCTGGCGATGGGACGTGCGGGTCTCGAGGTGACTGTGCGTTCGCAGCCTGCCGGCCCGCAGGACTCGGCGCCGCTCAGCGTCGGGGGAGTAGACCTTCATGCCGGGTCTGCCGGCGTCGACGAGGTGGAATTCCGTCTGTCTGCGCACAGCGGGGCACCGTCACTTCCGATCAGCAAGAGCGCTTCCGGTGGCGAGCTGTCACGCGTCATGCTGGCGCTCGAGGTTGTTCTCGCTGGTAGCGACACCGGCGCGACGATGGTTTTCGACGAAGTGGACGCGGGGGTCGGTGGTCGCGCTGCTGTCGAGATCGGCCGCCGATTGGCGAAACTTGCTCGTACGCATCAGGTTATCGTCGTCACCCACCTTCCGCAGGTTGCTGCGTTTGCCGACACCCACCTCGTGGTGGACAAGGTCGACGACAAAGGCGGCGTGGTGAGCAGTGGCGTGCGGACCTTGTCGGATTCGGATCGGGTGGTCGAATTGGCTCGTATGTTGGCAGGGCTGGACGACACCGAGACCGGTCGTGCGCACGCCGAAGAACTGCTCGAGATCGCGAATGCGGCCCGCGTCACAGATTGAAGGTTCTGTGGTGTTGGTGTGACTGATGTGGTAGTTGTCGGCGCGCCTCCACCGGTCAACGCGGTTTCAGGTTCATCATCGAAGCCATGAAGATGCCCGGATTGCTCTCACGTAACACCGAATCCTTGCCTGGGATCAGTGGCATCGCCAGGGCCGATCGGAACACGGCGAAGCTTCTACGCCGCGTCGGTCCTGGAGACATCGTGATCCTCGACGAAGTCGACATCGATCGCCGGACCGCCGATGCTCTGGTGAAAGCCGGAGTCATGGCCGTGGTCAACGCGTCGCCGTCGATTTCGGGGCGGTACCCCAACCTCGGACCGGAAGTGATCGTCGCCAACGACATCGTTCTGATCGATGCCGTAGACGGTGACGTCTTCAAGAACGTCAAGGACGGCAGCAAGATCCGCCTGCACGAGGGCGAGATCTTCAACGGCGAGAAGAGCCTCGTCAAGGGCGAAGAGCAGACCGAGGCCGAGATCTCCGATCGGATGATCGAGGCCAAGACCGGCCTGGTCGATCACCTGGAAGCGTTCTCGGGTAACACCATCGAGTTCATCCGCACCGAAAGTCCTTTGCTGATCGACGGAATCGGTGTTCCGGACATCGACATCGACTTGAAGGATCGCCACGTCGTGGTCGTCTCCGACGGACCCGAACACGAGGCCGATCTGAAGAACCTCAAGCCCTTCATCAAGGAGTATTCGCCGATCCTGATCGGTGTCGGTGCAGGTGCGGACGTGTTGAGCAAGGCCGGATACCGCCCCGATCTGATCGTGGGCGACCCGGAAGAGATCACCAGTTCCACCCTCAAGTCCGGCGCGGAAGTTGTTCTGCCCGCAGACCAGGACGGTCATGCGGCGGGGCTTTCCCGAATCCAGGATCTCGGGATCGGGGCGATGACGTTCCCGGCGACCTGCTCACCGACCGACCTTGCGTTGCTGCTCGCCGATCACCACGGAGCTTCACTGATCGTGACGGTCGGCAACGTGGTGTCCTTGGACGAGTTCTTCGACCGTGGGCGTCGTGAAAGCAATCCGTCGGCGTTCATGACACGGCTCAAGGTGGGACCGAAACTGGTCGACGCCAAGGCTGTGGCAACGCTGTATCGAAGTCGAGTGTCCGGCGGCGCGATTGCGCTCCTGGTGCTCGCCGCCCTGGTGGCAGTGATCGTCGCCCTGGTCGTGTCCAATGCCGGTAGTGAAGTTCTCGACTGGGCAATCGCAACGTGGAACAGCTTCGCGCTGTGGGTTCAGGGGCTCTTCAAGTGATTTCGATGCGTCAACATGCAATTTCCATAGCGGCAATCTTCCTGGCACTCGCGATCGGCGTGGTGCTCGGTTCCGGAATGCTGTCCAGTGGATTGCTTTCGGGTCTGCGCGACGACAAGGCGGACCTGCAGAACGAGATCGAAGACCTCAATCAACAGTCCAATCAGCTTCAGCAGCAACTCAATTCCGCGGACGGCTTCGATGCCGCTGTCGGCGGTCGCGTCGTGCGTGACAGTCTCGCTGGTCGCACCGTCGTCGTCATCACGGCACCGGACGCCGATCCCGGTGATCTCGACGGTGTCAACCGACTCGTCACTGCCGCCGGCGGTGCCGTGACCGGACGCGTCTCGCTCACCGATTCGTTTGTCGACGCCACCGGTGGTGACCGCTTGCGGACCGTCGTCACCAATGTCATCCCTGCGGGGATCACCCTCAAGACCGGTGCGGTCGATCAGGGCAGTCTCGCGGGTGATCTGCTCGGTTCGGTTCTGCTTCTCAACGGGCAGAACAGCGAGCCGCAGAGCACTCCGGACGAGATGAATCTCGCGCTCGACTCGCTGCGTAGCGCCGGTTTCATCAGCTACGACGACGGAGCGGTCAAGCCGGCTCAACTCGCCGTGGTTCTCACCGGCGACAACAAGAGTGAATCCGACGCAGCCACGGGTAACCGCGGCGCCGTCATCGCCCGGTTCGCCGGTGCTCTCGACGGACGCGGCGCAGGAACGATTCTCGCGGGCCGGCCTGGCTCGGCCGAGGGCAGTGGTCCGGTTGCCGTCGCTCGTGCGGACGCGGCGCTCTCAGCGGGCTTGACGACCATCGACAACATCGATCGGGAGTCGGGCAAGATCACCACGCCGTTGGCGCTGCAGGAACAGTTGAACGGCGGCGCCGGCCGCTACGGCACGGGACCGGGAGCGGCGGCGGTCACCGTCGGCGCACCCACCAACTGAACACCCCGGTATTGATACGCCGGTCACATCGGGGGCGGAAAGTCGGCGCGTTGTAGGCACCGACCCCCGATAGGTGTTACCGTGAAATCCCGTGGGTCGGCAGGCCCCAGCATGCTTCATCAGACCAAGCCCTGCACAGTCGTCACGGGAGCCCCTTTGCCACAGTCACGCACTAACACGCGTACCGCCACCAAGCACATCTTCGTCAGCGGAGGTGTAGCTTCCTCGCTCGGCAAAGGTTTGACCGCCTCGAGCCTGGGACAGTTGTTGACCGCGCGGGGAATGCGCGTGACCATGCAGAAGCTCGATCCCTATCTCAATGTGGATCCGGGCACCATGAACCCCTTCCAGCACGGCGAGGTCTTCGTCACCGAAGACGGTGCCGAGACCGACCTCGACGTCGGACACTACGAGCGGTTCCTCGACCGTGACCTCTCCGGCCAGGCGAACGTCACCACCGGCCAGGTGTACTCGACGGTCATCGCCAAGGAACGCCGCGGCGAGTACCTCGGCGACACCGTTCAGGTCATCCCGCACATCACCGACGAGATCAAGCGTCGCATCCTCGAGATGAGCGGTCCGGATCTGCAGGGACACCGCCCGGACGTCGTGATCACCGAAATCGGTGGCACCGTCGGCGACATCGAATCGCAGCCCTTCCTCGAAGCCGCTCGCCAGGTCCGCCACGACGTCGGCCGCGACAACGTCTTCTTCCTGCACGTCTCCCTCGTGCCGTACCTCGGCCCCTCCGGAGAACTCAAGACCAAGCCCACGCAGCACTCGGTTGCGTCGTTGCGCAGCATCGGCATTCAGCCCGACGCGCTGATCCTTCGTTGCGATCGTGACGTTCCGCAGGGCCTCAAGAACAAGATCGCCCTGATGTGCGACGTGGACGTCGACGCCTGCATCTCGACGCCCGACGCTCCCTCGATCTACGACATCCCGAAGGTTCTGCACCGTGAGGGCCTCGACGCTTACGTCGTTCGCCAGCTCGGACTCCCGTTCCGCGACGTCGACTGGACCGTGTGGGGCAACCTCCTCGATCGTGTTCACCAGCCGCGTGAGACGGTGCGCGTCGCATTGGTCGGCAAGTACGTCGACCTGCCCGACGCATACCTCTCCGTCACCGAGGCACTGCGCGCCGGTGGATTCGCGAACCGGTCCAAGGTCGAGATCTCCTGGGTCCCGTCGGACGCCTGTGAGACCGAAGCCGGAGCGCAGGCCGCTCTCGGTGACGTCGACGGTGTTCTGATCCCCGGTGGCTTCGGCATCCGCGGCATCGAAGGCAAGCTCGGCGCGATCCGTTTCGCACGTTCGCGCAAGCTGCCGTTGCTGGGTCTGTGCCTGGGTCTGCAGTGCGTCGTCATCGAAGCTGCTCGTAGCGTCGGCCTCGACGATGCCAACTCGGCCGAGTTCGAGCCGGACACCAAGCACCCGGTCATCTCCACGATGGCTGATCAGGAAGACGTCATCGCCGGTGACGCCGACCTCGGTGGCACCATGCGTCTGGGTGCATACCCGGCCGTGCTGACCAAGGGTTCCGTCGTCGCTCAGGCCTACGGAACCGAGGACGTCTCCGAGCGTCACCGTCACCGCTACGAGGTCAACAACACCTACCGCGACCGGATTGCCAAGTCCGGCTTGCAGTTCAGCGGAACCTCGCCGGACGGTCACCTGGTCGAGTTCGTCGAGTACCCGCGTGAGCAGCATCCGTTCTTCGTTGCCACCCAGGCACACCCGGAGCTCAAGAGCCGTCCGACGCGCCCGCACCCGCTGTTCGCGGCCTTCGTCGAAGCAGCGTTGACGTACAAGCTCGAAGAGCGCCTGCCCGTCGACGTCCACGGTGACGAGAAGATCGACACCGCTGCCACCGAGACGGCGCTCGACGCTGCAGTCGAGAACGTGGAAAAGGTCTAGCCACAGATGAGCGATCCCGGTCGGCACGAATTCGACACCCTCGGCTCCAAGACTGTCTACACCGGCGCGATCATCGCGTTGCGCGTCGACACCGTTGCGATGCCTGGTGGTCAGCGTGCCGATCGGGAAGTCGTCGAACACCACGGCGCCGTTGCCGTCGTGGCACTGGACGAGCACGACAACCTGGTGCTGATTCACCAGTACCGTCACCCGCTCGGGCACCGGTTGTGGGAAATCCCTGCCGGTCTGCTCGACGCTCCGGGGGAGAGCCCGGTCGAGGCTGCAGCGCGCGAGCTGGGCGAAGAAACCGGACTCGGCGCCGATCGATGGTCGGTGCTGGTCGATGTCGCTCTCTCACCCGGGTTCACGGACGAGGCGGTTCGCGTCTTCCTCGCCGAGGGGCTGCACGAGGTGGAGCGCGACGATCCCGAACACGAAGAAGCCGATCTCGAGATTTCGCGGGTTCCGCTCGCCGACGCCGTCGACATGGCGCTACGCGGCGACATCGTCAATGCCACAGCGGTATCGGGCATACTCGCGATCGCCACCGCACGCGCGACGGGCAAGCCGCTGCGCCCCGCCGACGCACCGTGGCCCGATCGTCCTCGCGCATTCGGAGAACGCAAGTCGCGAGCCTGAAGTGCTTGCCCGACAGGTGGACTCGTATCTCGACCATCTAGCGGTCGAGCGAGGATCTGCGCGCAATACTCTACTTTCCTATCGCCGCGACCTGAATCGGTACGCGGAGTACCTGCACGGACGCGGCATCGACGACGTCGCGGGCGTGACGGAGAACGACGTCACCGAATTCGTGACACATCTGCGCCTGGGCGACAAAGATGCCGGAGTCGTACCATTGGCGGCCAGTTCGGCAGCACGCACCCTGATCGCGGTCCGCGGATTCCACAAGTTTTCCGCCGCCGAAGGTCTGGTCAGCGTCGACGTGGCCCGAACGGTCAAGCCGCCGACGCCCGGACGCAAGCTGCCCAAGGCCCTGCCTCTCGACGACGTGATCGCCCTGCTCGACGCTTCGGGTGGCGGTGCGGCCGGTGACGGGCCCCGCGACCTGCGGGATCGCGCTCTGCTCGAGCTCCTGTACTCGACCGGAGCGCGAATCACCGAGGCGATCGATCTGGACGTCGACGACATCGATACCGAAACTCGTTCCGTGCTGCTCAAGGGCAAGGGCGGCAAGCAGCGGATCGTCCCCGTCGGCAGGCCGGCGATCGCCGCCGTCGACGCGTATCTCGTCCGCGGGCGCCCCAGCCTGGCGACGCGCGGTGTTCCTGCCCTCTTTCTCAACGCTCGCGGTGGACGCCTCTCGCGTCAGAGTGCATGGCAGATTCTTCAGGACGCGGCGGCGTCCGCCGGGATCAAGGCGGACGTCTCACCCCATACGCTCAGGCACTCGTTTGCCACACACCTGCTCGACGGCGGCGCGGACGTACGCGTCGTGCAGGAACTTCTCGGTCACGCTTCGGTAACCACGACGCAGATCTACACACTGGTCACCGTCACCGCGTTGCGCGAAGTGTGGGCTCAGGCACACCCGCGTGCCCGTTAGGGGTTGGTTGGCTCATGCGTGTCTGCGAGACCATTCGGTGATGTAAGCGGTAGCGTTCAAGGAGCGCGAGCGGCCTCCACCGCAGTTTCGGGGGTTTGCCGGCGCCGAGAGCAACCGCCGAAAGAGTAGGGGAGCATCGGACCGTGTCGACATCGCAGCCACCAGCGGCGGAGTCCGCGCCGCCGCATGTCAATGCCCAACTCTTCGAGCGCGTGAACGAATCAGCACCAGCTGTACCCTCCGAACCAGAGGCGATGTTCGAAATAGATACGACGCCAGTAGCCTCTCCACCTGCGGAAACCCTCACCGTTTCCGCGGAAGAACTCGGCCCGACAGGTCGACCGGTCCGCGAGGTACCCCAACCGACACCGTTGGCGCACCACGGACCCGCGATGATCATCGCGATGTGCAACCAGAAGGGCGGCGTCGGCAAGACGACGTCGACCATCAACCTGGGTGCATCGTTGGCTGAATACGGTCGTCGAGTGCTCCTGGTGGATCTCGATCCGCAAGGCGCGTTGTCTGCCGGACTGGGCGTTCAGCATCACGACCTCGAACTGACCGTCCATAACCTTCTGGTCGAACCACGTGTGTCCATCGACGACGTGCTGATGCGAACCCGGGTCGACGGCCTCGACCTGCTCCCCAGCAATATCGACCTTTCGGCCGCCGAGATCCAATTGGTCACCGAGGTCGGGCGTGAGCAGACCTTGGGACGCGTGTTGCACCCGGTTCTCGATCGGTACGACTACGTGCTCATCGACTGCCAGCCGTCGCTTGGCCTGCTCACCGTGAATGCGTTGGCCTGCGCCGATTCGGTCATCATTCCGATGGAATGCGAGTACTTCAGCCTGCGCGGCCTGGCACTGCTCAACGACACCGTCGAAAAGGTGCACGACCGTCTCAATCCGAAGCTCGAGTTGGCCGGCATCGTCGTCACGATGTTCGACGCTCGGACCCTGCACGCCCGTGAGGTGATGGCACGCGTCGTCGAGGTGTTCGGCGACGTCGTCTACGACACGGTGATCAACCGCACCGTTCGATTCCCCGAAACCAGCGTCGCCGGTGAGCCGATCACGACGTGGGCGCCGAAATCGGCTGGGGCCGAGGCATATAGAGCATTGGCCCGCGAGGTCATTCACCGGTCTGGTCGTTAGTGGAACTGATTGCATCGCAAGAAGATTCGGTCGAAGTCGAGCCGGATTCGATCGACCCGAACGTGCCGACCGACGCTCAGACCGCAGCCAAGGCTGCCGGTTTCCGAGTCACTCTCCGGAACTTCGAAGGCCCGTTCGATCTGCTGTTGAACCTGATCAATCAACGACAGCTCGATGTCACCGAAGTCGCGCTGCACACCGTCACTGACGATTTCATCGCATACACCAAGGAACTCGGCAGTGCGATGGGCCTCGATCAGACAACAGAGTTTCTGGTCGTCGCAGCCACTCTTCTGGACCTGAAAGCGGCAAGGCTGTTGCCCGCCGGGCAGGTCGAGGACGCGGAGGATCTGGCGCTTCTCGAAGCCCGCGACCTTCTCTTCGCGCGACTGCTGCAGTACCGGGCGTACAAACAAGTTGCGGCGCTGTTCGGTGAGTTGGAGGAAGCAGCGCTGCGGCGCTATCCGCGCTCGGTTGCCGTCGAGGTTCAGTTCACCGAACTCCTGCCCGAGGTGTTGTTGGGCGTCGATCCTCAGCGTTTTGCGGAGATCGCGGCGACGGTGTTCACACCGCGTCCGGTGCCGACGGTGGGCCTCGATCACCTCCATGTGTCCAATATCTCGATACCCGAGCAGGCTGAGCGAATTCTCGAGTTGCTGCGCGAGCGAGGCATAGGGGAGTGGACACCCTTCGGGGACCTCGTTGCCGAGTGTGAGATCACCGTCGAGATAGTCGCAAGATTTCTCGCGTTGCTCGAGTTGTATCGCAGGCAGGTCATTGTGTTCGAGCAACCCGAAGCACTCGGACCGCTGATGGTGAGTTGGACCGGAGACGACCCGGCCGCGCCGGTCACAGAGGAGGACTACGGATGAACGCCGAGCCGACGGAATCGGAATCTTCGCAGCTAGACGAGATGATCGAGCCTACCGAACACGCCTCGGAGTCCGAAGATTCCGCCCCCGATTTCGAACTCGACGACGATCAACTCGACGCAGTGCTGGAGTCGCTTCTGCTTGTCGTGGATTCGCCGGCCGAAGTGAACCAACTCGCATCTGTCACCGGAACCGCGCCGGAACGAGTCGAAGAACGCCTGACGTCGATGTCGGCCGCATTGACCGCTCGCGGCAGCGGAATGGACCTTCGCTACGCGGGCGAAGGATGGCGTCTGTACACGCGACAAGAGTTTGCCCCGTACGTGGAAAAGCTGCTATTGGACGGCGCACGCACCAAATTGACCAGGGCGGCATTGGAAACTTTGGCCGTAGTCGCATACCGTCAACCGTTGACTCGTGCGCGGATCAGTGCGGTACGAGGCGTCAACGTGGACGGGGTGGTACGCACCCTCCTTGCCCGCGGACTGATCGCGGAAGCCGGGCCTGACCCGGACACCAACGCGACACGGTACTCCACGACCGAACTGTTCCTCGAACGGCTCGGCCTGGCCTCGCTGAGCGAGCTCCCGGAGTTGGCCCCGCTCTTGCCTGATGTCGATCTCATCGACGACATCAGCGAAAGCCTGGAATCCGATCCGCGATTTGCGAGAATGAACAAGGCAGACGTGCCCGCTGACGTAGTGGACACCGAAGTCGACGACTGACCGGAATCCCGGCGCTCGTCAGCACCGAGAAAGACCCGACCACGCTCGGGAAACAGTAGAAAACTGACAGGAAAAAAGTGAACAATCCCGCTCGCCGAGATGGCACACCGGACCGTAACAACTCCCGCGACAACCGCGGCGCACGCAGCGATGCACCCCGTGGTGGTCGCAGCGACGCCCCCCGCGGCGCACGTAGCGAAGCGCCCCGTGGTGGACGCAGCAACACTTCCCGCAGTACCTCCGGATACGACCGCAACGCCGGATCCGACCGTCCCCGCACGGACGACCGTCGCGGTGGATTCAATGATGACCGTCGCCCGCCGCGCAGCGATGACCGTCGCCCGCCGCGCAGCGATGACCGTCGCCCCGCACGTACCGACGACCGTCGTGGTGGCTACAACGACGACCGTCGCGGACCGCGCACTGACGACCGCCGCGGACCCCGCAGCGATGACCGCCGTACCCCCCACGTCGACGCCCGTCGCGCACCGCGTGGCGGCGCTGACCGTCGTAGTGACGATCAGCGCGGCGCACGCCCCGACGCTCCTCGCGGCGGCGCATGGTCGAACGCACCTCGTGGGTCCAAGTTCGACGGACCTCCGCGCAAGCGCCCGGCAGCCCCGACACCGCCGGCGACCAACAAGCGTGGCAAGCCGAAGACCGAGAAGCCGCAGCGCGTCGTCTCTCAGAACCCGTTGGTCTCCAACGCCAAGCCGGCGCGTCATCAGCATGCCGAGATCACCAAGCACGACGGCCCGCCGAAGGGCGACGGCGTCCGCTTGCAGAAGGTGCTGGCTCAGGCCGGCGTCGCATCACGCCGCGCTGCTGAAGAACTGATCGATCAGGGTCGCGTCGAGGTCGACGGCCGCATCGTGGTCGAACAGGGTCTGCGTGTCGACCCCGAGAACGCAGTGGTTCGTGTCGACGGCGTCCGCGTCGTCGTGCAGAAGGACCTCGTCTACCTCGCGATGAACAAGCCGCGTGGCTGGCAGTGCACCATGTCCGACGATCTCGGTCGTCCGTGCGTCGGTGACATCGTCTCCGAGCGCGTTCAGTCGGGTCAGCGGCTCTTCCACGTCGGCCGTCTCGACGCCGACACCGAAGGCTTGCTTCTCTTCACCAACGACGGTGACTTGGCTCACCGCCTGATGCACCCGTCGTTCGAGGTTCCGAAGACGTACCTCGCCACGGTTCACGGCGTTGTCGAGCGCAGCACCGGCAAGCAGCTGCGTGACGGTGTCACTCTCGATGACGGTCCGGCCAAGGTGGACGCGTTCACCGTGCTCGAGATCAACGAGGGCAAGACGCTCGTCAAGCTCGTACTGCACGAGGGCCGTAAGCACATCGTGCGTCGCCTCCTCGATGCCGTCGGTCACCCCGTTGTCCGCCTGGTACGCACCAACGTCGGAGTTGTCGCTCTCGGCGATCAGCGTCCGGGAACGCAGCGCGTCCTCGGACGTAGCGAGGTCGGTGGACTGTACGAGGCGGTCGGCCTGTGACCGATTCGTCCATGCCGCTGGTAGTCGCTATGGACGGACCGTCCGGAACCGGCAAGTCCAGCGTCTCTCGCGCGTTGGCGCAGCGTTTGGGCGCTCGCTACCTCGACACCGGAGCCATCTACCGGATCGCGACCCTGCACGTGCTGCGTCAGGGAATCGATCTGGCGGATTCCGCCGCGATCACGGCTGCCGTTGCGGCGTTGCCATGGTCCATCGGTACCGATCCGAGCAGCGAGCAGGTGCATCTCGACGGCGCGGACGTCAGCGAGGAGATCCGCGGCGACGCGGTAACCAAGGCTGTCTCCGCAGTGTCGGCCGTACCCGAAGTTCGCGACCTGCTGGTCGCCACTCAGCGTGAGTTGGCGGCAAGCGCAGACCGGATCGTCGTGGAAGGTCGCGACATCGGAACCGTCGTACTCCCCGATGCAGACGTCAAGATCTTCTTGACCGCATCGGCGGAAACCCGTGCGGCACGGCGCAATACGCAGAACATCGGCCAAGGCCGTGAAGACAATTACGAAGCGGTGCTGGCTGATGTGCAGCGCCGTGACCATCTCGATTCGACTCGGGCAGTGTCGCCGTTGCGCCCTGCCGACGACTCCATTCTGGTGGATACGAGCGAATTGGGAATTGAAGATGTGATCGCCAAGTTGCTGTTGGTGGTCAGCGACAGAACTGGAGCAGTGCAGTGAGCGACGATCTGGTAACCGAATATGCCGGTGACGGAACTTGGTCCGAGGAATCGGAGTGGGATTACGCCGATCTCGAAGCGGACGGCGAAGGCGAAGCGCACATTGCCGTCCCGACCTTGGCTGTTGTCGGTCGACCGAACGTCGGCAAGTCGACGCTCGTCAACCGCATCATCGGCCGTCGTGAAGCGGTAGTCGAGGACATCCCCGGCGTTACCCGTGACCGCGTCTCCTACGAAGCGAACTGGGCCGGACGACGCTTCCTCGTCCAGGACACCGGCGGATGGGAGCCCGACGCAAAGGGTCTTCAGCAGGCCGTTGCCCGGCAGGCCGAGTTAGCCATGGGAACGGCTGACGCCATTCTCCTGGTCGTCGACGCCGTTGTCGGCGCTACGGCGACGGACGAAGCTGTGGCTCGGGTGCTTCGCCGCTCGAAGACTCCGGTCATCCTCGTTGCCAACAAGGTGGACGACGGACGCACCGAGTCCGAGGTTGCAGCGCTGTGGTCCTTGGGCCTCGGTCAGCCGTACTCCGTGAGTGCGACCCACGGCCGCGGCACCGGCGACCTGCTCGACGAGGTTCTCGAGAAGCTGCCGGAAACCCCGCGTGAAGGTATCCCCGGCGGCGGTCCGCGTCGTGTTGCTCTCGTCGGAAAGCCGAATGTCGGAAAGTCCAGCTTGCTCAACAAGCTGTCCGGTGACGAGCGGTCCGTCGTGCACAATGTTGCTGGCACCACCGTCGATCCCGTCGACTCCATCGTCGAACTCGGCGGGCGCCCTTGGCGTTTCGTCGACACGGCTGGTCTGCGCAAGCGTGTCAGCCATGCCAGCGGTGCCGAGTTCTATGCGTCGCTGCGTACGAAGAGCGCGATCGAGGCCGCTGAGGTCGCGATCCTGCTCATCGACGCACACGAGCCGATCACCGAGCAGGACCTGCGTGTTCTGAGCATGGTGGCCGACACGGGTCGTGCATTGGTGATCGCATTCAACAAGTGGGACCTCGTGGACGAGGACCGTCGACTCATGCTGGACAAGGAAGTGGACCGCGATCTGGTCCGCGTTCCGTGGGCTCAGCGAGTCAACATCTCCGCCCACACCGGTCGCGCCGTGGCGAAGCTCGTGCCGGCTCTCGACACGGCTCTCGAGTCCTGGGACAAGCGCATCCCCACGGGTCGCCTGAACACCTGGCTCAAGGAAGTTGTGGCAGCAACGCCGCCTCCGATGCGTGGTGGTCGCCTTCCTCGCATCATGTTCGCGACGCAGGCAAGCACACGCCCGCCGACATTCGTTCTCTTCACCACGGGCTTCCTCGAGGCCGGCTACCGCCGCTTCATCGAGCGGCGTCTGCGTGAAGAGTTCAACTTCGACGGCAGCCCGATCCGCGTATCCGTCCGAGTGCGCGAGAAGCGTGATCGTAAGGGCCGCTGATTCTGCGTCCAATTCGGTACTGAAACGGCTCTGACCAGCCGATTGGTACTTCGGCCCGTCCCTGATGTAATCTTTCCAAGCGCCCGAAACAAGGGCGTGGGACGGGCTGTGGCGCAGCTTGGTAGCGCACTTGACTGGGGGTCAAGTGGTCGCAGGTTCAAATCCTGTCAGCCCGACCGAAGTTAGATCAAAAAGGCAGTTTCTCAGAAATGAGAAACTGCCTTTTTGTTTGTGCCTTCAAAGTTTCGGCAACGGATCATGCGGGAAGTCCTGCGGTGACGTGATCTCCGCGTCGGCAGCGTTCACGACTGCAACATATTCTTCGTCGATCTCGTACGTTATGCCCGCCGCAGTGAAGTGCGGCGTGGACGCAGTATCGACCGGGCCGAGGACGGTCATTCTCGGAAACTGGGTGAGGATCGACCTCGGTACTTTTCTGGACCGAAAGCTCGTCGAGAAGACGGTGATCGCCTTTCGGCTCACCACGACAAACACACTCGGTTTCGCGCTCATCAGAACGTCTGCTGGAAACGCGTAGTGGATCTCGTCGTCTGGATGCAAGTGGGAGCGAAGGCGCGCACGGACACTCGCGGAAACCGGCATGCGCGGAAGGCTAGCTCAGGTTCGCTGACTGAGGCGAATATTGTGAACGGCAACGGTTACTCCGAAGAGCGCGATCAGAATGGCGGTAAAGATTGCTGCCAACCACCACGGCGCCGAACCTGCTGTATTCAGCCAGATGGTCAGTGCACCGAAAATTGTAGTCGGAATGCCGACAGCACGAGACAGGTCGACGTTCCTCGGATTGACCGGCGGTGTTCTCCACCAATGAAGGCGATGTCCTCGATTCTCACGCAGCATTCGCAGGATGGACCAGACAGTAAGCGGCAGACCAATCGCGAGGATGACCATCCCGCCAATGATCGCCAAAGTGCACCCGTCTCGGAAGTACGTCACGGCAACGCCCACAACACCTGCAAAACCGATGGCCGTGAATACTTTCCACGCCGGGGTTATGGACTGGCCATGCGGTTGTGTTGCCATGCAAGCACCCTTCCACAAAACATAATCGAAAACTTCAACCCTGTTGCGGCCGTCGATTGTGCATCATGGTGACAATCAAACTCGGTAGGCCGTTAACTACTCCGAGTACAGCGACTGCGATACCCGCACTCAAGAGAGGTGCTGTCTCCCAATAGTTGTCGACGATGGCAGATGCTCCGATCAAGCTCGATACCCAGCCCGTGAGTTGAGCACGTCGGACATGTTGTGCCGCTCGCGAGGAGGTCGGTCCTACCGAGAGAGGTAATCTCCGCCCGTAGTCGCCGTGAGTTGCGAGGCGAGCGCCATAGATATGGGCACCAGTGGCAAGCGCCAGTGCTCCCCATGCGATCAACATAGTTTGATCCATTCTTTGATTAGCGTTGACGGTATCGACCTTCCACGCAGTTCGAGTCGTAATTGCTTTCTTCTCCGGAGCGCAATTTCGCCTACTGGCATGATCTCTTCGTATGATTGGGATTCGGATCGCGTGGGTTGTATTGGCGGTCGCCACCGGGATTCTGGGATCCGCGACGGCACAGTGGCCGCTGTACGAGATCACCGATTGCGAAATAGGCCTCGGCCCGCTCAGTTCTGCCGATTGTTACCGCTCGATTCACGACTATTTCGGGCGGGAGCTCTTCTTGGTGCTGGCGTTGCCGGTGGCTCTGTGCGTTATTCCAGCCGTGATCCCACGACCATTAGTTTCCTGGATCGTCTCGGCGACAATGCTTTGCGCTGCAGTACTGGGTTTCTTTACCGCTTTCAGCTCTGATATGCCTTCTCTGCTGTCGATGGTGGGGAGCCTCCCTGCTGCAGTGCTGGCATTGGTACTTGCTGCGGTGCATCAGGGGATCGCATTGCGCAACAAGGGCGCCATTGCGCGTGCGCGCAGTGGGGTTCGCGATACGCAGCCGAGTGAGTGATCAGTCGGGGCTGAAGAACAGTTCCATCGAGATCCAGAACCACGCCACCATTGCCGCGACCGGCAGGAACGCGAGCACCAATGGCAATGCAAATTGCCGGCCGGTACGACTGGGAATAGTCATAAGTCCGAGCAAGACGAACACGGCGGCAGGCGCCGCCCAACTTATCCAGTAGGTGAGCGGTGGCGGGTTGGGCCCGAACGACGTGAACGAACGGTTCGGATACAGCTGCGGCTGCGGGACATCTGCGAAATGTTGCCACAGGAGTACCAACGGCAGATAGCCGAACAGCCAGAGCAGAAGGCCGACGACGAGTCCCGCGAAGATTCGCTCGCCCCTCATCTCGATGCGCCCGTCGGAATCAATCGTTCCACCGCCTATGCCACTTCTGGAAAGTCACGAGCCTGCATCCGTAGAGCCCACGCCCGGGCCGCAACGAACGTCACGGCCAATACGAGCACCACCAGCAGTACGACCGCGATCCAGGTGGGAGTGGTGGTGGAAAAGCCCAGCCTCCACGCAGTACCGACACCTACAGTCGTCGCCGCCAACGCCCCGACCGGAAGCATCGCCGCCACCGCTCGCGTGGTGCGAACAGTAAGTCGATCCCCGGCAGCGCGGAGGACTCCGAACACGGCGGCGACCGAAATGCCATACGCCAGGAGACCGCTGACGGCATAGACCAGGAGCGGGGACCATCCGATATCAACCGACCCGGTGAATGCCATGCCGATCAAGACCAACAGGGGCGTCAACCCAAGCGTGACGCCTGCGAGGCCTGCCACCACAGTTGGAACCATTCGATTGTCTTGGCCTCCGGAGATTCGCACGCCCGCGAGGCGGAGCACGAACCCGGTCAGCGCGCCCAGAAGGGCGCCGATCACCGCAGCCTCGATGGGCCAGGTCCATTGCGATTCACCCGCGAAGCCCGAGATTGTGGTGCCACCCGAAAAGAGGGTGATCGTGGCGGACGCCTGTGCCGATCCCTGTGTCAGCGCCGCCGTGACGATGGCAACGGTCGCACCGAACAAAGCAAACCCGAGTGCCTGTTTCCACATCTAGCCATCTTGACCCATCCCGCGGGAGAATTCGGCACAACGGCAGTCTCGTCCGGATGCCTTCTCTCTGTGCAGATTGGGGGGCGCAGCCGACTTCGGCGATAATTGTGTGAAGGGGCTGGTGGTGACACCCTCGTCGTATCACCACCAGCCACGTTCGACACTCACGACCTGCTGTCACGCACGCAATCGGCGACGTGCTGCCAGTGCTGCCGGAAATCCGAGATCTGCATCGATCACTTCACCGGAGAGACGTTCCGAGATTTCGATCAGTCGACTGCATCCGGTCTCTCCGATCGCCTCGTACGGGTACGACCCCAGCACATCGGTCTGATGCTCAACCCGCTTCCGGCGATCGCGACCCACCTCGTTCAGGTGAAGCTCGGGGCCGTCTTCGAGCCATCCACGCGCCCGCACACTTTCGACGCCTTCCGCCCACTGATCGTTGTCCCATGCCCGGCTCATTTGCAGAGCAGCAGCAGGAACATCACCGGTTGCGGCGTGGACTACCAACGCTTCGACACCGTTGAGTCCCTCGGCGTGAAGAAGTGCGACATGAGAATCTCCGCGAAACTCCCGGAGCAAGGATTGGGCATGCCACAACACGAGATGAGGCTCCTCAGGCCACGGCAATGATGCGTGCCCACCGAACAGGGGTCGCCCTTGTGGTCTGTTGCAGGCGCGTTCCGCGGCTCGACGTGCGAGTTCGGCAGCTTCGCGAACTTCGGTGCCGTCGACATGTTCTCCCCAGGCCTTGCGCAGCGAACGGTCGACAGCGTCGAGTCGAGCGGTGAGGATCTGTTCGGGGGTGGCGATTGTCCAGGCTTCCGGCAGCACCGCGTGTACCAGTTCGGGGTTGAAGTTGAAGAACGTAGCGATGGTGACTTCAGCCGCTACTGCGCCCATGGGCGCAGACCGCGAAGCGAAGTAGCCCATTCGAGGGTGTGTAAAGCCCAGTGCGGCATATGCTTCCGCGCCGAAAGGGGTGAAGTAGATCATGCCGTGTATTGGTTCGGCTCCACGGAAGACGCGGCGCGCGGTTTCTGGTGCGATCGAGGTCATCGATAGTCCTTCATGCTGGTGGTGTGGTCTTCGAACAGTCGAGTCGGATGGTTGTTCTACGCCGGCTATCTCCCTCTGACATACATGCGGTCCCGGACGGCATCACCCACTCGGTAGACGGCCAGGACGACCAATGAAATCAGAATGCCGGAGGGGAGAATCTGTTGTGGTGCACTCAAGATGTGCAGGTACGCATCGGATAAGTCACCGCCCCAACTCGGAGTGGGCGGCTGTATACCCAACCCGAGGAACGAGAGTGCCGCCTGCGCGAGAAAAGTCAGGCCGGTGAGCACGGTCACCTGAACGACAACCGGCCCGATTGCGTGCGGAAGAAGATGACGCAGGAGCACTACGTGCGGCGGGCATCCTGAGAGTCGCGCGCTCAGAACGAAGTCTCGGTTCCTCGTTTCGCTGACCCCGGCAGCCAGAATTCTTGCAATTGTGGGTGCATAGACGACTCCGAGCGCTGACATCGACGTGATCAGGCTCGGCCCCAGAACACCGGTAATAGCCACTGCGAGAACCAAACCTGGGAATGCCAGCAATGCGTCCGCCACCCGGAGGAGTGACGCGCCGATCCAGCGTGGCCAATATCCGGCGATCAACCCCCACGGAATTCCCAACAGCAGACTGACAGCGACAGCGATCGCGACGCCGAAGAAGGCGGAGCGTCCTCCCCAGATCAATCGACTGAGCACGTCACGACCGAAGCCGTCAGTGCCAAGCAGGTGCTGTGCACTCGGACCGGCGAACGTGTTGGTCAGGTTCTGACCGGTCGGACTGTGCGGAGCCACGAACGAGGCCAAGACGGACGCCGCTATCAGCGTTCCGAGAAAGCAGTAGCTGAGCCATAATCCGGGGTGCAGTCGAGGGAGAGCCCACTTGGAGCGGGTCTCGCCTGCGGTGGTAAGCGCGAGTTGGCTCACGAGATCGTTCCCTTCCTCAATTGTGGGCTGATCATGTTGTTGACGACGTCGACCAGGATGTTCACGAGAAGCACGATCACGACGAACAGCAACACAATGCCTTGAAGCATCGGATAATCTCGCGTGTCGATCGCAATGACGAGAGCGCTCCCGAGGCCCGGCAACACGAAGATCTGCTCGAGAATGACCGTCGCACCCAGCATCGCCACGGCGAGCAATCCATAGACAGTGACAATCGTGGGAACGATGTTTCGTAGCGCGTAGCGCCACACGATCTTCCGCTCGTCGATACCCATCGCACGCGCAGTTCGTACGTAGTCACTTGACAGTGTCTCGATCATCGCAGCCCTGGTCTGCCGAACCGCAATCGATGCTGCGCCGGCAGCGAGCGCCGTTGCTGGTAGGACCAAATGGCTCAGGTTGTCGATCACACTGTTCTCGAGAGGAACCCAGCCGAGCACCGGTAGAACTCCCAAACCGAGGGCGAAGACATCGACCAGCACGATAGCGAGGAAGAAGTCCGGTACCGCGAGTCCGATCCCCGAAACCGTGCGGGTCAGACCATCGCTGCGTCGTCCCTGCCGCGTCGCGGTCCACACACCGAGCGGTATAGCGACGACGGCGGACAGTAACAGTGCGAGTACAACGAGCTCGGCGCTCGCCGGCAGGCGCGCAAGGATCTGTGGGCCGACGGGGGCGCTGTTCTGTAGCGACGTTCCCAGATCTCCGTGCAGAGCCGACACCACCCAGTTCCAGTACTGGACCAGCAGAGGTTGATTCAATCCGAGGCGCTCGTTGAGTGCGGCGATCGATTCATCGCTGCCGTTCGGACCGAGAAGGGCCTCGGCTGGTCCACCGGGGATTATCCGGATAAGGGCAAAGGTTATGAAACTAGCGATGATCGCGGTAGGAATTATCTGTGCGAACCGGACGCCGATCATCCGTATGTAAGGATTCACCGGCGATCGGTGAGGGTTTCGGGTCGGAACGCTCTCAGGCTCGGGGGCCAACGAATTCTCTTGCGATACAACGGTCGTCGTCATGACTTCGAGAGGTACGTCAGATTGGGGGAGCCGTTCAGTGCAGGAACGGCCCCGTGGACGTTCTTCGTGTAGGCGACCACGTCGGGAGTGAAGTACAACGGTACGTACTCAGCGGACTTGATCACGACTTGATTGATCTGTTTGACGATGTCGAGCTGAGCGGTTTCGTCATACGTGTTGTTCAGCAGTGCGATCAGCTTCTCCAACTCCTCGTTGGGGACGGAATTCTGCCGGAAGTACGATCGCGAACCCAGAGAGGCTTCGAAATTGAGCGGTGCGGATGCTCGCGTGGGCCATCCCACGCTGAAGACGTCCGCGCTGTTGTGTGCGACGAACTCCGTAATCGCCTGAGGTCCACTCATTTCGACGAAGTCGACCTTGATGCCGACTTTCTCCCATTGTTCTCCGACAAGGACCGCGTTGGTCGAGTACGGCGGTAGGTTGCCTGCTAGTCCGCGCACGGTGACCCCATTCGGATACCCCGCCTCCGCTAGCAGCGATTTGGCCTTCTCCGGGTCGTACGGCCATGCATCTTCGGTTTCCTCGTCGTAGAACTGCGAACCGGGAGGATATTGACCGAACGCCGCAGTTCCTTCCGAGCTGTCCAGCGCGGCTCGCGCAATTGCCTTGCGGTCGAGCGCATACTGCATCGCCAGACGAACCCGGACGTCGTTAACCACAGGGTTCTTGTTGTTGATCACGACGAGCGCAACTCCGAGTCTCGGGTCGTGACTGACGTTCAGGTTGGGATTCCGTTCGAGGATCGGAGCACTCGACGGTGTGAGCCCGTATGCAAAATCCGCAGCGTTCGATGTCAGGGCATTTGTCAGCGCTGTGGGATTGGAGATCACCTGGATCTGGATCTTGGCGAGCTGGGGGCTGGGTGGACCTGCCGGTTTGTAATCGTCGAATCGACTGAATGTGTATGAACTGTTCGGGACTGCGCTGGTGAATGTGTACGGCCCTGCGCCTACAGGCTTGTTGGCGAAGTCTGCCCCTGCTGCTGCCAGCGCAGTGGGGGAGACCACCATTCCCAATCTGCCGTTGAGCCAGCCTGGTAAACCGGAGGTAGGTGAACTCAACGAGATCGTGACGTGATCTGGGGACGTTGCTTCGATGCTCTTGATCGTCGGGACGGAAACGATTCCGAGACTCAAGCAGTGTTCCATGCTTGCCTTGACGGCTGCTGCATCGACAGCTGTACCGTCGTGAAAGGTCAAGCCGTTCTGCAACGTCATCTCGAACGTCAGGTTGTCCGGTCCGGAGAAGCCCCACTCGCTGGCGATTCCGGGCCGCAACTTCTGGGTGGCAGGTTCCGCATCGATCAGTGGTGCATACATCAACTGTAAGTAGTCGATGTCGTATCCGATGTTTCCCGCACACGGGTCGAGCGAGGCGGGCACGTGCGATGTCGCGACCTTGAGTTCGGCGTTCGGATCGGCAGGTCCGGTATCGCCGGCGGTACCGGTGGCGCTGCTCGAACAGCCGCTGAGCACGAGAGCAGAAAGTGCAAACGCAGCTACCAGCACACGTGGGCCACTTTTCCCATGATTCTGGAAGCGTGTGATCGGATATCGGGATCGCAAAGACAGACGCGGATTCATATGGTGGACTTTCGCTTTGGTCTTCTCGGAAGGGGGAGACTGACGCGGCACGCATTTACTGCGGCGGGTTGGAGATTCCGATCGATGTGGCCGGGGACGATAGATGGCAGGCGGAGCTGTGTGCGGAATTCGAGGCCGCGCGAAGTGACGGCGCTTCCGACGCACAGCGATCCATCGCAAACGGGCAGCGGGTGCGGAATCGACAGCCCGAGGGTGGATTCCGTGGGTCGGGTAACTCGCCCCGCACCAATGCTTTCCGACGACTGCGCCGCTCGAGTTCGATGTGCGGGGCCGCGGCGAGAAGTGCCTGCGTGTAGGGGTGCGATGGAGTCCTCAGGACCGTGGCAACCGGTCCGATCTCGACGATTCGGCCGAGGTACATCACCGCGACGCGATCGGCGATCCGTGCCACCGAACCCAAATCGTGCGAAATGAAGATGTACGTGAGGTCATGTTCTTCTCGGAGATCGGCAAGAAGTTGCAACACCTCTTCCTGAAGCGAAACATCCAGGGAGGCAACAGGTTCGTCGCAGAGAATCAGTGGCGCCTTGGAGGCAAGTGCACGAGCGATGGTCACGCGTTGGCGTTGGCCACCGGAGAGCTGGGTCGGGAGGCGGTCGGCAAGCTCAGCGCCGAGACCGACCCGACGCAACAGCTCGACGGCTTTCGGCCGCAAGGACTGTGGGATGCGCAGACGCCCTGGCGCCATCGGCTCGGCTACGCAAGCCCATGAGGCCATCCGATTGTTCAAGGCCGACGTAGGGTTTTGAAAAATGAGATGGGAAGATCCACCCTTGCCGAACGCCGGGTCGTCGAGATTCATAGTGATGGAGCCTGCGGCCGTAGCCACCAGACCCGCGAGAGCGTGAGCCGTCGAGGATTTTCCCGATCCTGATTCACCGATTATCGCAAGGGTTTCGCCCCTCTGTACGGAGAAGCTGACGTCGTCGACCGCGCGAAGAGCTTTGCGTCCGCGTCCGTACTCGACTGCCAGATTCCTAACGTCGACGATGACGTCGGTGTTGCTCATCAGCTCACCAGTCCGAGCAACTCGAGTTCGTCGCTGCGGTGACATCTTGTTGCCGATTCCGGTGATCCGATCAGAAGTGGATGATCGGATATGCAGAGCTCCTCGGAGTAGTTGCACCGGGCGACGTATCGGCAACCCACGCCGTCAGCAGGGGCTTTGGTGGTGAAATCGCCTCGCGACTTGGGCGATTGGGGGGAGACTTCTTCGAATGTCGAGCGTGCCGCCTCGAGAAGGCTGAACGTGTAGGGATGCGCGGGCCGCCGAAGCAGCACGTCTCGTGGCGCGACGTCGACGATCTCGCCGCGAAACATGGTGATGACTCGATCCGCGACCTCGGCGACAACCGCGAGGTCGTGACTGATCAACAACACGGCAAGATCGCGCTGTTCGGCCAGTTCTCGAAGGAGATCGACAATCTGAGCTTGGATGGTGACGTCGAGCGCTGTTGTCGGTTCGTCCGCGATCAGCAACTTCGGACCGCATGCCAGGGCCATCGCGATCATCACCCGCTGACACATCCCGCCGGAAAGCTCGTACCCGAACGACTTCAAGGTTCTGCTCGGGTCGGCCAGACCGACCTGGTGGAGAAGATCTGTAGCCACGTCCTCCGCATCGACTTTCGTGATGTCGCGGTGGGCCTTCAACACATCGACGATCTGGCGACCGATGCTGACGGAGGGGTTGAGAGCCGAACTCGGGTCCTGGAAGACCATACTGACGTCGCGACCGCGTATTTTCCTCAACTCGGCGGCGGGCAGACCCACAAGTTCCTGTCCTTCCAAACGGATGCTTCCGCTGGTTGTTGCCGTACGGGGCAAGAGACCGAGCAGAGCGAGTCCGGTCAGTGTCTTTCCGCTCCCGCTCTCTCCTACGAGGCCGGTGATTTCGCCCGACCCCAACTCGAAGCTCACTCGGTCGAGGAGTCTGTTCGAAATCGATTCTGTCCCAATGTCAACCGTGAGGTCTCGTACTTGCAGAAGTGGGCTCATCGTCGGGTCGTCCACGTGTGATCGTTCATCGCATTCCTCCGTAAACAACTGAACTGTTGTGACTGGAATCACGTACCGGGGAACCATAAACACTCACCTGCAACAAAGTCAATGAATGTTGCAACGATTGCCGTCGATGGCGCCGTCTGATCGCCTCCGGCTACCGACCAGCACGTCGTCAGCGATACATTCACTCCATGGCCGAGACACGTGACATCCGCGCGGAAGCGTTGAGTGCCGCCCGACGACAGTTCGCAGCCGGAAAACCGCTCGATGTGAACGCTTTGGCCACCGAGTTGGGGGTGGATCGGACCACCTTGTTCCGGCGTGCAGGGAATCGCGACACAATTACCGGTGACGTGCTCGATTCGCTGGCGCGCCGAACGTGGCGAATGGGCCTCGAGGAGTGCGGTGGAAGCGGAGCGTCAAGGGTTGTCGACGTCCTCACTTACCATGCACGGGCGACAATCGAGACCGAATTCTTCCGGACGTATTTGACTCGGGAACCGCAAAAGGCGTTGTGCATACTCACAACTGGACTGGGGCCGATTCAGGGCACGATGGTCGAATCCGTGCGAAGGCTGATCGAAGCTGAAATACCGGAGCGGATTCGGCCAGACCTGCCCGTCGAGGACATGGCATATCTGCTGGTTCGCGTGGGTGAGTCGTTCATCTACAACGATTTGCTCACTGGTGGCACTCCGGATACGGAGAAGGCTCGCTTGGCGTTCCGGCTCATCCTCTCGCGTGACTAGTGTGCCGAGTTTCCGTTGTCTCAGTTTTCGTGAAAGCGCTTCGAATGCAAGCTATTTCATAGCTATGCCTGGTTGTATGACCCAATCAGGCTGGTGGGATCGGCACAAAGCTCCGCATCTCGTCCCGTCCGGGCCGGATGACGCCTGCGGCGGATTCGGGAACCTCGTTCCAGGCGCCGGGAAGGTCACGTAGAGGCTCGGAGACGACGATTCGGGTCTCCTCACTCAGATGGTGCAGGGCATCCACCTCAGGATGGAGCTTGCGCAACGTGGAAATCTCGGTGGAGAAGAACAACGACCTCGACTGGTGCTCGCTGGAATAGCGAAAGATCCAGGTGGAGATGCCATCCGACGTGGCGACGGTCATCTGAACCGGATTGTCGATTCCCTGCGAGCGGGCCGTGTGCTCGACGAATCCGACGGCCCTCGCGACACCTTCGAACGGATCGTCGGTCAGGCCGAACGTCAGCGCGAGGAAGAACAAGGTTTCCGAGTCCGTCGATCCTTCGAGATCCGGAAAGAGCGACGGATCAATGGCAGTCACCAATTCCCGTTTCATGTCGTGGAATCCGTGTAGTGAACCGTTGTGCATCCACAACCATTGCCGGTGCCGGAACGGGTGACAGTTGCTGCGCTGCACTGCAGTTCCCGTCGAGGCGCGGATGTGAGCGAACAGCAGAGGGGTGCGCAATTGGGAGGTGACTTCGCGCAGGTTCGAGTCGTTCCACGCGGGTTCGATGCTCTTGAAAACTGCCGGTTGGAGGCCTTCCCCGTACCAGCCGATTCCGAAGCCGTCGCCATTTGTCGTCGTGGCCCCGAGTTGAGAATGCAGGCTCTGGTCGATCAGCGAGTGCTGTGGCCTGAACAGCAAGTCATGGGCCAGTATCGGCTCTCCGGAATACGCCATCCACCTACACATACTTTCAACTCAAGCAGATCGAGTCGGCGTTGACGGTGCATGCGCAGCGGCATGCGTCGTCTGGGTGGGCTTCCATGTCGACACAGCCCAGATCACGACGATGTTCAGCGCGATGATGAGAGTCGACCACCAGGGGTAGTACGGCAGCCACAAGAAGTTCGCGATGATCGAGATCGCGCAGATCACCACTGCCGACACCCGCGCCCAGGCCGCTCCGGTGAACAGTGCAAGCCCGACGAGAGCGACGAGCGCGCCCAACACGAGATGGATCCAACCCCACGTCGTCAGGTCGAACTGATAGACGTAGTCGATCCCGACTACGAACACTTCGTTTTCGGCGACTGCAGCGAGTCCTTGGAAGAACTGCACGATGCCGACCGTCACCAAGATGACGGCTGCCCCGATCGATGTTCCTACCGCGAAACCCTGCTTGACTGATGTTGTATCCGACATGACGGTTTCCCTTGATTCGGTGGGGGGCGACCGGACACGTGCCCGGCACGCTCGTTGTAGTGATCGTTGTTCCACCGGCTGGCCGCTATGAAACGGAAATACCTGTCCAATGCGGTGAGAAATCAGTGCGATCTGCTCCGATGTGCGGGCGAAATGTAACTTCTGACCCCTGTTGATCCGATGGACCCCTTGCCGGAACGCGTGTGCGGAGAAATTGCTCGTAACCGAAGTTCACAGAAAACAAGAAGAATTCGGCACGGAATTCGACCTATTTGTCCAGCTGTACTGGTATTTTGACTGAATTGACCGGAAGCTACGGTCCGCGGAAAAAAGGTAGCGAGAGAATGACGATCTTCGGCAGGCGTACCGCGGGCATCACCGCGACGGCCTTCGTCTTGGCGACCGTTGTGTCGACAGCACTCCCCGCAGTGGGATCGGCTGCCCCCGTTTCGCTCACCCGCGCGTGCAACTCGGAAATCAACGAAAATTCGATGTCACTCGATCCGGCCGTGATCGACGGTTGGTACGACATCTCGACTGGATCGCCTGGAACGAAAATCAACTCGATCGAGGCGTGGCGGACAGTGCCGGGAGACATCCTCGAGTTCCGCGCATCGGTGACGATCAGAGCCCACGGAAGTCCCGTCCGAGGGACCCTTCGGATCGACGGCGCCGGCTTGACCGGAGATCAGGATTTGATCTCCAGAATGACGTTGACCCAAGATCTCGGCCGGTCAGGATCAACGGTCACCGACGCTGACGACGGTTCGGTCATCCCCGTACGTGCCAAGCTCGCCTTCGACGTCACAACTCCGGGCCAGGTAGCCCAGAATCGGACAGTCAACCTCTCTGCGGTCAAGATCGTTTTGAGCGGCGACACCACCGATCCGGGAGGTGAATGCCCCGGCCCCGGCCCCGGCCCCGGCCCGGGCCCCGGCGGCGGCGGGAATGGAAGCGGTGGCGGGAACGGCGGTGGTGACGGTTCCGGTGGGAACGGTGGGGATTCCGGTGACGCACTTCCCGGTCGTGACGTCGGAAACCGAGTACCAATTTCCCAGATTCCGTCCGGCCCGACTTCTCGTCCGTGACAGCGGCACCTGGATCCACGGCCAGCCGAACGTGGGCCGCTGCAGTAGTTGCGACAATGCTCTTGATCGGCGGATGTTCCGACGACGGTGACTCGCCGACCCGCGTCCTCGCGACCGGCCAACAAGATTTGCCGCCAGGAATTCGCGCGGTGGTCGACGGTCCGGATGTCCCGACCACGCTGCGCACAGGCAACAGCACCGCTGACATCCTGCCGATCAAGACGACGACGGACGGCTCGCTCATTCCGCCCGAGGATGTCAGTGAGATCGGATGGTGGGCAGATTCGGCATTTCCCGGCTCCGGCGCGGGCACCGTGGTGATCACCGGACACATCAACGACATCTATCAGGGTGACGGTTTCGGAAAGAAGTTCTCGACACTGGAAATCGGCTCGGTCGTGACCGTGGCGGGCGCCGGGGGACAGACCTGGAACTACCGTATCGATGCGGTCGATCACTACAGCAAGGACGGCGAGCTGCCGGTCGAGCGATTGAACAGCCTCGACGGACCCGAAACCCTCGCGCTGATCACCTGCGGCGGCGAGTTCGTCGGTCCGCCGTTCGGATACGAGGACAACGACGTCGCGTGGGGAACTCCGGTGCCCGCATAGCCGAAAACCAGACGTCGGAACGGTTGATAAACTGGGTCCCGCGTTCGTGGCCATCCACGCACGTTTCGAAAGTCCGAAGAAGGAGATTGTGCTGTGGTTGACCTCGCCTATGTCATCGCTGGGTCCGAAGCGACTGGCGGTGCCGGCCTGCAGGTCGACCTGAAGACGTTCCAGGCATTGGACGTCTACGGCGTAGCGACCACCACATGTATCGTCTCGTTCGATCCCAAGAACAACTGGGGTCATCGCTTCGTACCGATCGCTCCTGACGTGATCGCTGATCAGATCGAGGCTGCCACGGCGGCTCACGATCTGGACGTCGTCAAGATCGGCATGTTGGGCACGCCCGCCACCATCGAGGTTGTGGCAGAGGGCCTGCGTCGGCAGTCCTGGCGCCACGTCGTCCTCGACCCGGTCCTGATCTGCAAGGGCCAGGAGCCCGGTGCGGCTCTCGATACCGATACAGCACTTCGTGATTCGATCCTCCCGCTCGCCACCGTCGTCACACCCAACCTGTTCGAGGCACGCACCCTCGCCGGAATGGACAGCATCGAAAGCGTCGACGACCTCATCGAGGCCGCACGTCGTATCCATGACCTCGGACCCAAGTACGTGCTCGCAAAGGGCGGTGTCGAACTCGCCGGTGGCGACGCCGTCGACGTGTTGTTCGACGGGACCGACGTGACGGTTCTCTCCGCCCCCAAGGTCGGCGAAGAGCGCGTCTCGGGTGCCGGTTGCACGCTGGCCGCCGCAGTGACCGCCGAACTGGCAAAGGGCGCCGACGTGGGAGAAGCCGTCGCTCTGGCCAAGAAGTTCGTCACGGCGGGCATCGAAGGCCGCGTCTCGGCACACACGCCGTTCGACACCGTCTGGCAGGGCGCGTTCAAGGGATAGGCGCACGGCGGCTCACATCGCCGCGCGCGGCCTGGCAGGATCGAGTGCGTGAGTACTGCGAACCTGAATCGAAGCGAAGTCGCCGAACGATCTCGAGCCATCTCCGTCGCCGGTTACCGGGTGGAGTTGGATCTGCGATCGGCGGTCGACTCCGCCGTGAAGACCTTTTCGACGGTCACGACAATTGATCTGACGTCCTCGGTGGAGTCCACGTGGCTCGATTTCATCGGTGCTGCAGTCGATTCCGTGGACGTCGACGGTGCGTCGATTCCGGTGGAGTACGACGGATCCCGGATCGGGCTGCGCGGACTCGGCGGATCGAACGTCGTTCGGGTGGCAGCTCACGGCCACTACAGCCGTTCGGGCGAAGGGCTGCACCGATTTGTCGACGACGCTGACGATCAGACGTATCTGTACACGCAATACGAGCCTGCCGATGCCAGGCGTGTTTTCGCCTGCTTCGAGCAGCCGGACCTCAAGGCGCCCTTCACATTCGAGGTGACAGCACCTGACGGCTGGGAAGTCCTGTCGAATCAGCCCGCGACCCAGACTCTCTCCGTGGACGGTGCACAACGCGTCACTTTCGCCCCGACGCTGCCGATCTCGACCTACATCACCGCGATCGCGGCCGGGCCGTATCACCGCGTGGCGTCGTCGTGGAGTCGCGGCGAACTCACTGTCGAGTTGGGTGCGCTGTGCCGGGCGTCGTTGGCTCCACACCTTGATGCAGACAACGTTTTCGACATCACCCGTCAGGGGCTGGACTTCTACGCCGAGTACTTCGACTATCCGTATCCGTTCGGCAAGTACGACCAGATCTTTGTCCCCGAGTACAACCTCGGCGCCATGGAGAACCCGGGACTGGTGACCTTCACCGAGGCATACGTGTTCCGCGGCACCGCAACCGACGAGCAGCATCAGCGCCGCGCCAACACGATCCTGCACGAAATGGCGCACATGTGGTTCGGCGATCTCGTGACCATGGTCTGGTGGGACGACCTGTGGCTCAAAGAATCTTTTGCTGATTTCATGGGATCGCTGGTCAGCGCCGAAGCCACTCGCTTCACCGATGCCTGGGTGGCATTCGCCATCAAGCGAAAAGCGTGGGCGTACCTCCAAGATCAGCTGCCGACAACTCATCCCATCGTCGCCGACATCGTCGATCTCGAAGCTGCGAAGCTTAACTTCGACGGAATCACCTACGCCAAGGGCGCCAGTGTCCTCAAACAACTTGTGGCGTTCGTCGGCCGTGACGCGTTCTTCGAAGCGGCACGACGGTACTTCAAGGCCCACGCCTTCGGGAACACCACGCTGGTTGATCTGCTCGACGTGCTCGCGGAGACTTCCGGACGTGATGTGCGCGAATGGGCCCGAATCTGGTTGCAGACCACCGGAGTGTCCACGCTGTCGCTCGACGGAACAGACCTGGTCCAGACGGACCCGAGGCCGCATCGGCTCGCAGTCGGAATCTACGACTACAACGAGTCCGGAGACCTTGTTCGCACCGAACGCGTCGAACTCGACATCACCGAATCACGCACGTCGGTCGACCTTCCGCCCGGAGCACTCACACTGCTCAACGACGAAGACCTCACCTACGCCAAGGTGCGATTGGACGCGGAATCTCTGTCCACTGTCGAGGCATCCCTGGACCGCGTGAGCGATCCGCTTGCGCGCGGGGTGATCTGGTCGTCGCTGTGGAACTCGGTGCGTGATGCGCAGCTCTCGGTGTTCCGGTACCTCGACATGGTGGAACGATTCGCTCCCGCGGAGACAGATCTTGCGATTCTCAGCTCGATCCTGACCGATGCCCAATACGCGGTTCTTCACTACGTTCCGAAAAGCTTGCGGCCCAATGTAAGTGCAGGCTGGTTGGAAACGACCTGGAAGGCGGTGTTCGAAGCCGAACCGGAGTCCGGAAGGCAGCTGGCATGGGCACGGGCTCTGTCGGCCGCTGCAGCGGTCAACGATGCTCGCGCCGACGAGGTGCGGTCGATACTCGACGGCACCTGCCCGGGGCCGGTCGGACTGGCTCTCGATCCTGATCTGCGGTGGGCATTGTGGATCGCCCTGTCGGCGACCGGCCATGCGAGTGTGAGCGACTTCGATGGTGAGCTGAGCAAGGACAGCACGTCAGCGGGTCGAACGGCGTACGTCCGCGCCGCGGCGTCGATTCCCGATGCCGAGACCAAGGCGGCTGCCTGGGCGTCGGCGACCACTGACGGCTCACTCTCGAACGACCGCCTGGATGCGACGATCGCCGGATTCCGTTCGGGCACGGACCCGTCGTTGATCGAGGGATATGCGGCAGAGTACTTCTCGTCCCTGGGGAAGTGGTGGTCCGAACGCAGCATCGAGATCGCCCGACGGTTGGTGAACGGACTCTTCCCGGCAGCTGAAGACACCTCTGCTGTCGATTCCTGGATCCAGGCCAATGCGGAGGCGCCCGCGTCGCTGCGGAGGCTTGTTCTCGAGCGTCGGGATCACCTGGCCCGAGACCTACGTGCCCAGGCGTCGAACGCAGTGATCTGACGCCATCAGCTCCGAAATGTCCTGTTCTTGGATATTGTCTAAACAGGGCTGCGACGGGAGACGACGTGCACACGATCACGGATCTGTCGCTGGTCACGGGCCCGGTTCCGCCCGTGGTGACGGTGCTCGGAATTCTGGCACTTCTGTGGCTGATCTTCTCGAGATCGAGGCGTCACGTCCTGATCTCGATTCCGGTCTGCATCGTCGCGGCAATCGCGATCACTCTCGTGCTGTACTGGCTGATCGAGAAGGTGTGGCACCCGTTCCCCGATCCGATTGCCCGTCCGGTCTACGTGTGGATCGGGTTGGGCATTCTCGGCGTGCTGCTGGGTGTTTCGCGGGTATTTGCGGCGACGCGGATCGACGGTCGCGTGCTCACCGTGGTCTCCGTGCTCCTGGTGGTCGTGTCGAGCGCGGCTCACGTGAATCTGCAGTTCCAGTCGTATCCGACGTTGGGAACAGCGCTGGGACTCTCGGATGCGGAGAAGGTTTCACTCGCCGACCTGGACGACGGCAAGGACGGGGCGGTACCGGTTTCGCAATGGAAGGCTCCAGCGGACATGCCGTCGGCGGGCAAGGTCAGCACGGTCACGATTGCGGGGACGGTCTCCGGATTCAGCGCCCGCGACGCCGAGATCTACCTACCGCCCGCGTATTTCACCAACCCACGACCGGAGTTGCCGGTGTTGGTCCTGCTTGCCGGCCAACCAGGCGCGCCCGAGGACTGGCTACAGGGCGGACGTCTCGTCCAGACCATGGACACCTATGCCGCTGCGCATTCGGGCTTGGCTCCCGTTGTCGTCGTTGCTGACGGGACCGGGTCGGAACTGGCGAATCCGCTCTGCGTCGATTCTCAACTCGGGAACGTCGCAACGTACCTTTCGCGCGATGTTCCCGACTGGGTGCGCGGGAACCTCCAGGTGGATCCCGACCCGAGGAAGTGGGCGATCGGGGGACTTTCCTACGGCGGTACCTGCGCGTTCCAGATGGCAACGAACTTCCCCGCGGTGTATCCGACGTTCCTGGATCTGTCCGGTCAGATCGAACCCACACTCGGCGATCGCAAGCAGACGGTCGATGCAGCGTTCGGCGGCAATGACGCCGCGTTCGTGGCAGTGAATCCGCAGGATCTGCTCCGGGAGAAGAAGTTCCCCGACAGCGCCGGGGTGTTCGTGGTCGGCAAACAGGACAACGACTACCGCCCAGGTCTTCAAACGCTCTACGAAGCCGCAAAGGCCGCAGGGATGGACGTCCAGTACGCCGAGGTAGACGGTGGACACAGCTTCCAGGTGTGGTCGGCTGGATTGGCGAGTCAATTAGGTTGGCTGGGAACGCGACTCGGTCTGCCCGGATGAACGATCGTCCGGAAGTTCCGAAGACCCGATGATCAGCGGGTGAATTCTTCCGGTCGCCCCGGCTTCGGAGCCCAATCCCTGCGGATCCGCCACACTCGCGAGCCGAAGGTCGAGTGCGCCGGTCCATTCTCGGGTCAATTGCGCATCGAGTGCGTCGACGCGCTCGAGTAGCGGAGGGTGCTGGTCCGGCGGGCAGGCTTCGAGCAAGGTCGCGAATACCGCGCGTAGACGGCGCTGGACCTGCGCGGAATTGGTACTGAAGTGCCGGATCTCGTCGGTGGCGACGGACACGTAATCGGTCCAGGTGCGTTGCTGCCCTCTGATCAGCGTGAGATCCGAGGTTGATGTGTCGAAGCGGACCCGCGGGGCGAGAAGTACCAGAAGATCTTCGATGTGGTCGAGAGCCTGGACGGCTCGGCCCGGGTCGTTGATGGCGGGTGACAGTGCCTTGAGCGCGATGTCCACGATCGACTGAAGCGCTGCACCGGGGCTGACGACCGGGCTGTGCGTGTCACCGAAGATCAAGCACGACATCAAGGTGTCCGGGCGTACCTTCAGCGAGGGTCCGCGTACCTCGAAGAGGGGCGCGTTCTGGGCGACGAACTCGCCGATGCTGGGGACGACTTCGACCGAGACGTCCCAGCGGCCGGCCAACCGCTGCAGTCGTGCGAGATCGATCGCCAGCAGAATCCGGCCGTCGGGTGAGAGGTGGCGCAGGCGAATCACCAGTGCGTCGGCGCTCTCGGAGTTCTCGGACTCGCGCGGTTGGGGTAGGGGGAGCGGCTGACTGGGTTTCGGTGCGCCAGAGGGCAGGTCCTCGTACAGCGGATAGGCACGAATCGTCGCGCTCCGGCCCTGGGCCGCTATCCAACGCAGCAACCGACTGGAATTGAGAATCGACCCGACCTTCGCCACCAACGCGATGAACAGGATCGCACTGGCCAATGCCAGAAGCAGTGCGATCGCCGTGGAGATGGTCGGTGAGGAATTCTCCGAATCGAGCGCCAGATCGAGCGCAATGATCAAGGAGAAGACGAACGTGGCCAGAAACATGCCGATCGACCACCGCATCACTCGCTGCTGCGCAAGCATCGGGACCACCCGCACCGAAATCTGCGAGGCGCCGAACTGCATTGCGAGGGTGATGGCGGTGAACACCAGACCGGTGAGAGTGATCATCCCGCCGGCGATGACGCTGAGCAGCGTCGCGGTGGCCCCGGCGTCCACGCCCTCGGAAATGGTACCGACGTCGCCGTCGCTGACGAGATCTCCGTCGATCCCGACGAGGATGTTCGCGGTGACGACGGACAGGACGACGAGGATCACGGGGAGACGCCAGACGGGGACTGTTCGTAGTCGTCGGCGAGTTCGACGCCAGCGAATTCTGTCCGAGAGCCGCCGCGACAATCCGACCTTCGACGTGGGGGTTGTGGTGTCGACGACGGGGAGCGGTGGTGGGGGCGGGGGAGCGGAACCGAAACTTCCCGACACCGTTTCCTGAACGTAGATCTTCGCGTGGATCATCGGCTCGCGATAACGCTGTTCACGGGCCACTGCCCGGCTCATCTTCGCCGGCTTGTCGCGGTAACGCGAGCGCGCCCACGGCGCACCCGGGCGACTCAACCGAATTGCTCCGATCAACAGAAGTGGGGTGAAGAACAGCCCGATCAGGCCGGTCCAGAGTTTGCCCTTCATCAACGTGATCACGGCGAGTCCGAGTTGGATCACGATCGCGACGACAACGCCGATCAACGTCGCCAGGCTGCGGTCCTGCTCGTACGGGTCGAACTCTCCCGCGAACCCGATCGGGTGGACCCCGAGAAGGAAAAGGAACGAGATCGCGATGGCAACGAACACTGCGTCGATGGACGAGCGACCTTCCTCGGCCCAGTAGACATCGCGCAGATGCAACACGAGCGCGTACTCGTCGAGGACCAACGCGCTGCCGATGCCGAACACCGACGCGAGAACACAATTGGCGATCGGGGTGTGATAGTCGGCCAGAGCGATGAAGGCGAAGCCGGACACGAGCATCATCATCAAACCGAAAACCATGTGGTGGATGTGCATTCCACCGGGCGTGACATTGCCTGGCCACCACGAGACCTCGGCCCGGATCATCCGGACGCTGAAGCGGATGAACAGGAACGTCAGGACAAAGGCGAGTAGGAGGAAGAACAGCGGGAGCCTGCCGGTGTCGACGACCGTGTGCTCGAACCAGGACCGCACGGCGTCAACTCTTGCTGGTGGCGAGCTTGATCAGCTGAGGAGCCGTTGCGTCGGGCAGGTAGGCACGCGTCAGTGCGATTCCGATCCGAGGCAGGTCGGCCTCGTCGCGGAAACACAGGAAAACGGGTTCGTACCTCGGCTTGAACTTCTTCTTGAACGCGTGAAGAGACCGGAAGCCGTACAGCGGTTCCATCGCGGCTCCGAGCATGTCCAGCAGGCGGTCCATCGATGCGGCGTCGGCGCCGTCGTCGCTGCGGGCGAGCGGTGCTCCGGACAGTGAGACGAATTGGGCACCTTGTTCTTTGAACTCGAGGGCCGACGATGCGATGAGGAACTCGACCACCGGACGGAACCCGTCGGGACGTCGACGCATGACGTCGAGTGTCCAACCCTGAACCACGCCGCCTTCGCCGTACACCGGCAACCACGAGGTGACGCCGTGAATGCTTCCGGTCGGGTCGACGGCCAAGCCGACACGGACGTCGCGATCGAGCGCCTCCTCGACGCTTCCGAGGGTGAACCCCATCTCGGGTAGCCCCTTGTCGCCCACCCATTCCTCGGAGATGGCGCGCACCTGAGCCAATACGGAGAACGGCTCGTCGGCCAATGTTGTCATCCGGAAGGTGATGTCGTCCTTCTTGGCCTTGTTGAGCGCCGAGCGGATGTCCTGCCAGGATTTACCGGTGAACTGCAGTTCTGGTAGGTCGACGATCGTGTCTTCGGCGACCTGAACGGTGCGCCAGCCACGCCGGGTGGCGGCGTCGGCTGTCTCCTTCCCCACGGAGAACAAGCAGGGAGTGAGGCCGTTGGCTTCGGACATCGTCGTGAATTCGTCGACCGCTGCGGCAAGTCGGTCGGGGCTCGCTATCGGATCCGCCAGGACCACGACGACACCGACATGCCGTTGGAATGCAACGACGCTCTCACCCGACTCGCCGAAGTAGTAACTGTTGCCGTCCCACGTCGTCATCCACGACATGGTTCCGCCGCCGTGTCGTTTGAGCAGTTCCCGAGCGGCGGCGCGCGGATCGTTCCCGGACAACGGCCCGCCTCGAATCTTGCGCCGCATCGGTACGTGAAAAGCGTGGCGGCCCTTGATCAACAAGATGAGTTCGAGAAGCCAGAGCAGCGCGGTACCGACCGTGACGGCGCCGGCGCTCTCGTAGTCGAAGAAGATGACCGAGACGAGGACGAGGGCGGTGGCCAAAACCGTCAGTGAACCGAACACCACGGCAACCCACCAGGCCCAGCGGCGACCTCGTCGCAACTGGTCCGCGATCAGGGCAACGATGACCACGTCGATCAATGCCGTCCAGCCCGAACCGGTTTCGGCTTCCGTCGGCCCGAACGGTCCGCTTCCGGGGAACAGCCAGACGGCGATCTCGACCACGCCGATCAGGAGCAGGCCGATGAATCCGAGCAGGCGGATCTCGCGTCGCGTTCGGGGGATGAACCCGCGCTCTCCGTCGCCGAAGAACTTCTCGCCCACCGGCAGGAATATCGCGACCGCGATGAGGTGCTGCACGTCGGCGAGGCGGCCTTCGAAGAGGAACGCGATCGCAATGTACGCACACAGAATGGCGCGGACTCGCATTCGCCAGGGCGAGCGGAGTGTTGCTGTGGTCGCGGCGAGTGCGGCGATGATTGCGGTGGTGACACCGACGTCGCGGTGGGTGGCGAGGTTGCGAGCCCAATCCCAGTCGGTGTGGCTGCCCGCCCAGAGGAGGAGCGATGCACCGAGTTCGCCCGCCAACTGACCGCTGATCGTGACGATGGCCGCGTTCTTGGTTCCCAGGCGCCATTCGCACCAGCCGACCGCGAAGGCAAAAACGACGATGATCGAAACATACTGACCCGGCGTCAATCCGAAGAACCACCCCGTGACGAGAGTCCACCACTTGCCTTCCTGCAAGGCAGGAACTCCGTAGGCGATGTCGTTGAACCACGAGTAGGTACGGACGTGATTCCACAGGGCGCCCGTCGCGATCCCGACGACGGTGATGGTGAGCACGACGCTCGCGGTGAACGGCACACGCCGCAGGACGCTCAGCGTGTCGGAGGCAAAGCGAGAGGCCCGATTCGACGCGCCCGGCGCGCTCTGGTCGGTCTGCGGGGTGGGGGTCTGGGACTGCTCAGCCATCGAGGTTCTCTTCTCGCCATGCCGCACGGTGGATTCTGCCTGTTCAGCATGACAGGAATACAGACCGATAATCAGGCGAAGCGGCCAAAATGGACCAGACTGGCTGAGGGTCTCAGTCTCGTGGCGCTACTGTCGAGCCATGGTGAACGGAGATTTACTGAATCGGGACCACGTGGTCGCCTCACTTGCCGCTTTCGAACCTCGGTCGGTCGAATTGGACGGAAGGCGCTCGGCGTCGGTGGTCATCGTCGTCATGCGGACAGCGGACGGAACACCAGTGTTCCCGGTGACGAAGCGGCCGAGCAAGATGCGCGCCCACCCCGGTCAATTCGCGTTGCCGGGCGGAAGCGTCGACCCGGGCGAGTCGTCCGAACAGGCAGCGGTTCGGGAACTTTCCGAGGAGCTGGGTGTCGACGTTCCCGAGTCGAAGATCATCGGCCGGCTCGACGACTACGTCACTCGTTCGGGATTCGTGATCCGGCCGTTCGTCATGTGGTCGGGCGAGGACATCGGGGGACTGGTACCCAATCCCGACGAGGTGGCCCAGGTGTATGCCGTCACGTCGGAGGAGCTCGACGTGGACTCGCGCTTCGTCACCATCGAGGAGTCACCGAACCCGGTGATCCAATGGCCGTTCCGAACGAGCCTGATCCATGCGCCGACCGGAGCCGTCATCTATCAGTTCCGCGAAGTGCTGAACGGACGGCACACGCGCATCGACAAGCTCGAGCAGCCGGTGTTCGCCTGGAGATAAGGGCAGCTCGACACGCTCGGGACAGTTCAGGCTACGGCGCCTCGGCGAATAGTCCGTCGTGCTGTGGAAAGCTGGCCGCACGGCAATCGAACGACGCGAGGTGTGTGCAGTGAACTCTGGCGAACAAGAACCGATCCCCACGGATCGGATTCTCACTGTTCCCAACGTGCTCAGTATCGTGCGTCTACTCGCTCTGCCACTGTTCGCTTACCTGCTGCTCGTCACGCACTCGGACGGCTGGGCATTGGCGCTGCTGATGCTCAGCGGGTTCACCGACTGGCTCGACGGCAAGCTGGCCAGAGTGCTCGGACAGACCTCGCGTCTGGGAGCGCTTCTCGACCCGCTGGTCGATCGTCTGTACGTCGTGACGACACTGGTCACCTTCGTCGCCCGCGATTTCATTCCCTGGTGGGTCGCAGCGATACTCATCGGCCGTGATCTTCTGCTTGCGTTGACGCTGCCGATCTACCGCAGGCGTGGCCTGCCACCGCCCGAGGTGGTTTATCTCGGCAAGGCTGCGACCTTCCTACTGATGTTCGCGCTGCCGTTGATTCTTGCCGGGCACGGAGACTGGGCCATCGGACCGTTCACCCATGCCTTCGGTTTCGCTTTCCTGATCTGGGGAACCGTCCTGTACGTGTGGACTGCCGCGATCTACGTGCTCAAGGCCGTTGACGTTGCGCGAACCCACGAGGTCGTGCCCCGATGAAGTCGACCGGGGAGGACGTCCGTCGTAACCCGGTACCGTCGCTGCTTCGGTCACTCATGACCGAACATCTCGACCCGGGCTACGAGGCAACTGCATTCGAACGCCAGCACGAGCACACCAAGAACAGATCCTCGAAGACGGGGCCGTGGCTGGCCCTCGGCGCACTGTTGATCGGGTTCATCGTCACGGTCTCGGCTGTTCAGGCGACGAAGCAGGTGACCGGCACCGAAGAGGTTCGAAGCGAGTTGGTGGCGAAGGTCCGTGATGCGGAGGATCGAATCGATTCACTGGCCGCGTCCCGCGATTCACTCGGCGGCGCCGTCGACGCAGCGCGCGGCGTGGCGCTCGAAGGCGATGCACGCGGCAGCGCCGTCCTCGACCAACTGCGAGCGGTCGAATCCGGCGCAGGAGCCGAAGCTGTTCACGGGGAGGGACTGGTGGTGACGTTGACGGACCCGGCCGGACGCCCGAACCTCTCGGATGCGTCGCAACGGAGTGTCGGCGGTAAGACAGTTGTCCTCGATCGCGATCTGCAGACCGTCGTAAACGCCCTGTGGGCTGGGGGAGCGGAGGCGATCGCCGTCGGCGGCGTGCGAATCGGGCCGACGGTGACCATTCGTCAGGCGGGCGGCGCGATGCTCGTCGACAACCAACCTGTTTTCTCCCCGTACCTCGTCGAGGCGATCGGAGACACGCGAGCACTGCAGCGGAAATTCGTCGTCAGCGACGCCTACGTGAGAATGTCTAGCGTCTCGCAACTGTACGGAGTCGGTTTCGCGGTGGCCGAAGACGATTCGTTGACTCTGCCGCCTGCGGCGCCTCGCGCCGTCCGAGTGGCAACAGAACCCACAGAACCCAAGTGACAGAAGGAGTTCGATGAAGGCCGGTTCCGCCCTGTACGGACTCGCAGCACTGGTCGTCGGCATCGTCCTGGGCGTAGTTTTCAGCCCGCAGGTGCCCGACGTGATCCAGCCCTATCTTCCGATCGCTGTCGTTGCGGCGCTCGACGCCGTCTTCGGTGGACTACGCGCGTATCTGGACGAAATCTTCGACGCGAAGGTGTTCGTGGTTTCCTTCGTCTTCAACGTGCTTGTCGCGTCGTTGATCGTCTGGCTCGGTGATCAGTTGGGTGTCGGTACTCAACTCTCGACGGCGATCGTCGTCGTGTTGGGTATCCGGATCTTCGGCAACGCAGCGGCATTGCGACGCCGACTGTTCGGAGCGTGAGTCATGGCGGAACATTCCACGACCGAACCGGAAGAAGAACCTCCCGTCACCACTGCGGGTGAAGGTCGTCACGAGTTGCGTTCACCGTCCAAACACCGCACCAACGTCGTCTTCGCAATCCTCGCTGCTGTGCTGTTGAGCGTGCTCGGCGTTGCGATTGCCACACAGGTACGCAGCACAGTGGCCGGAGATTCACTCGACGCCGCGCGCCCTGCCGACCTCCTGGTGGTTCTCGACAATTTGAATCGGCGCGAAGCCGCGCTGAGGCAGGAAGTCGCGAATCTTCAGGAATCGCTTGCCACTTTGGAAGCCGGTGGCAACACGGGAGCAGCGCTGGACGAGGCGCGGGCGCGGCTGACCTCACTCTCCATTCAAGTGGGGACCGCTCCGGCCACTGGACCGGGTGTGACGATGACCCTGACAGATCCGGCGGGCGGCGTCGGATCGGAAGTGATTCTCGATCTCATCCAGGAACTGCGTGCTGCCGGTGCCGAAGCCATCTCGATCGCAGGTGCGAACGGCGAACCCATTCGTATCGGCGTGAACTCGTGGGTGAGTGGGCGCGGCGGCGAGATCGAATTGGACGGAACCCGGATCGAGCAGCCGTACACTGTGACCGCGATCGGAGATCCGCCGACATTGGCGGCAGCGTTGAACATTCCCGGAGGCGTCTTCGACAATGTCGCACGCAATGGCGGAACGTCGTCCGTCGAGCAATCGCAGCAGGTCACGATCTCCGTCTTGCGACAATTGAATCCGCGCCAATACGCTCAACCCGGAAATTGATCTTTTTGCGTCCGACTTTCGGACGGCCTGTGAAAGGAAGCCACTGTGAGTGAGCTCGATACACCTACCGATCTGCGCTACACCGCGGAGCACGAGTGGGTGAAGCGAACCGGCCCGACCTCAGTTCGAGTCGGTATCACCGACTTTGCTCAGTCGCAGCTCGGTGACGTCGTGTTCGTCCAGCTTCCCGCTGTCGACGAAGACGTGACCGCCGGTGAATCGCTCGGTGAGGTCGAGTCGACCAAGAGCGTCTCCGACATCTTTGCTCCGTTCACTGCGAAAGTTCTTGCAGCGAACGGTGAATTGGACGGACAGCCCGACCTCGTCAACACCGACCCGTACGACACGGGTTGGTTGGTCGAACTCGAGGTTGCCGACGAGGCCACACTCGACGCCGCACTCGCGGCAACTCTGGACGCGGAGGCATACAAGGGACTCACGTCCGAGTAGAAAACCTGCGCGTGGACCGGCCAACTCGTGTTGTGTCGCGGCCTGTCTCGCTGCACACGGCGGTCTGCGCAGGGTACGGTCGTTAGGTACGCATGTGCCGAGTCGGGGCGCAGGGCCGTATCGAACGTGACTGTGAAAGATGCTCGTGAAGAAAGTGCACTGCGTAGTCCAGTGATTCATGATCTGGATGATTGACCCAGGAGGAGAAACAGTGAGCGAGAACGGTAACGACGCGGGCTATGGGGAGTCGCCGGCGGAGACCACTTCGGTTTTCCGCGCGGACTTCCTCAATGAGCTCGACAACACCTCCTCTGCAGCACCGGCCGCCGAGCAGCCGGTTTCGGGCGTGGAAGGCCTTCCCGCCGGAGCCGCACTTCTGGTGGTCAAGCGGGGACCGAATGCAGGATCCCGCTTCTTGCTCGATCAGCCGACGACGTCGGCAGGTCGGCACCCGGACAGCGACATCTTCCTGGACGACGTGACCGTCAGCCGTCGTCACGCCGAGTTCCGTCAGGAAGATGCAGATTTCCACGTCGTCGACGTCGGAAGCCTCAACGGCACCTACGTCAACCGTGAGCCTGTCGATTCGGCAGTTCTCGCGAATGGTGACGAGGTTCAGATCGGCAAGTTCCGTCTGGTGTTCCTCACCGGCCCTCGTGCCGGCGGTTCGCAGGTCGGCGAGTCGTCAGCAGGTGCGGGTAGCTAATGACGGCAGTGCGGCAGCAGAGCCAGCCCGGAATGTCGATTGGTTCCGTGCTGGATCGGTTGCGTCCAGATTTTCCCGACGTGACGATTTCGAAGATCCGTTTCCTCGAGTCCGAGGGCTTGATCAGCCCGCAACGGACACCGTCGGGATACCGCAGATTCTCTGTCGAGGACTGCGAGCGTCTTCGCTTCGTGCTGACCGCTCAACGCGATCAGTACCTGCCGCTCAAAGTGATCAAAGAACAACTCGAAGCGATCGACAGTGGCGCAGCGACGGTGAGTGCAGAAGTTCCTGCGCCTCGTCGTGCTCGCGTCCTGTCGATCGCTACGGGCGATGTCTCACCCGAGGCGTTCCGGGTCGATCGCGAAGTTCGAGTCGGTCGTCAGGATCTTCTCGCGCGCGCTGACATCGACGATCGGTTTCTGACCGATCTGATCCGCACCGGTTTGGTCGTTCCCGGCGCGGCGGGCTTCTTCGACGAGGATGCCGTGACGTTGGCGCGCACCGCTAAGGCGATGTCCGAGTACGGCTTGGAGGTTCGCCATCTGCGCGCGTTCAAGTTGGCTGCTGATCGCGAAGCGGGACTGGTGACTCAGATCGCCGGACCGGTTGCCAAGGGTCGTGACGCCGGAGCACGTGATCGTGCCGAGGAAATGGTGCGGGAGCTGGCCGCTCTGTCACTGACTTTGCACACGTGTCTGGTCAAATCGGCAGTTCGGGGAAGTCTCGATCGCTGAGTTCCTCGATCAGCGGGGCACACTCGAATAGAATTTCAGTACGACCGCATCGGAGTCGGTCGGCTGGATCACGTCAGGTTGGAGGCAAGCTCGATGGGCGAAATGCGTGTGATCGGAGTTCGTGTCGAGCAGCCTCAGAATCAGCCGGTCCTGTTGCTGCGAGAGTCCGACGGCGATCGGTACCTGCCGATCTGGATCGGGCAAACCGAAGCTACCGCGATTGTTCTCGAACAACAGGGAGTCGAGCCGGCGCGGCCGCTGACTCACGACCTGATCAAGATCTTGATCGAATCTTTCGGTCGGAGCCTCAAGGAAGTTCGGATCGTGGACCTGCAAGAGGGCACTTTCTACGCGGATCTCGTCTTCGACGAGCAGACCACTGTCTCGGCACGTCCGTCGGACTCGATTGCATTGGCCCTGCGCATCGGCGTTCCGATCTTCGCGTCGGAGGCTGTTCTCGCCGAGGCCGGTCTGGTCATTCCCGACGAGCGCGAAGACGAGGTCGAGAAGTTCAAGGAATTCCTCGACACCATCTCGCCGGACGATTTCAAAGCCACTGATGGTTAGCCTGAATTGACTGGTTGCGGACTTTAGTCTTCAACTCTCAAGTAGAGGTTGAGTCTCGGTCGGCGTGTTGCGTTGACCATGCACCCTCCTGGACTTACCGTTGCGTGCGGTGGAGATCTTCTCGCCTTGTCGATCGAGGCGTACTCTGGGTAAGTCCACTCATGGAATTACCTGCCTTGGATTCACATCTGAAAGTTCGGTCGGCACGGGATTCTCGTGACTGCTGATAGCACAGGTTGGTTACATGATGGCGAAGCGAGAGGGAGACGGCAGTGGAAGAACAGTCGAATGAGCGCGGGACGGGCATAGCCGGTAGTGCCGCGACTGCAGAAATGTCTTCCGAAGAGCTGCAGCCGGGCTTGTTCCCGGACGATTCCATCCCCGACGACCTCGTCGGATATCGAGTACCCAGTGCGTGCCAGATCGCCGGGATCACGTACCGCCAACTCGACTACTGGGCACGGACGTCGTTGGTTGTTCCGTCGATCCGTGGCGCTGCCGGATCCGGAAGCCAACGTCTGTACTCCTTCAAGGACATTCTCGTTCTGAAGATCGTGAAGCGTCTGCTCGATACCGGCATCTCACTGCAGAACATCCGCGTTGCCGTCGATCACCTCCGTAAGCGTGGCGTCCGCGATCTTGCCAACATCACTCTGTTCTCCGACGGCACCACCGTGTACGAATGCACGTCCCCCGAAGAGGTCGTCGACCTCCTCCAGGGTGGGCAGGGCGTATTCGGCATCGCAGTCAGTGGCGCGATGCGTGAACTCACCGGAACGATCGCCGACTTCCCCGCCGAGCGGGCCGACGGCGGCGAAAGTGATCCCAACCCGGAAGACGAGTTGGCTTCGCGACGCAAGAATCGCGCCAGCCGCAAAACCGGATAACGTACGTCACATCTCTTTGGAGGATGCCACGGTGCAGGTAGGCGTTTCGGTCAACTAGACTGAGCCTGCGTCGCCGGCGTACGGGAGAGCCTCGGATACCGATTCACCGAACTTGTCTTTGTTTCAGTCTTTGTCTCAAAGGTCAGTCGTGAGCGGGATCAGGGCGCCGAAGGAGCAATACCTCCCCGTCAATCTCTCAGGCACCAAGGACCGTACGGGCTCCGACGCCTCTGGAAAGCGGTGGGACAACCCACCCGCCGACGGGGAAAGGCTGTGGCTTCCGCCTTCGGCGGATCACTACCGAATCTCTCAGGCGCTCGGGAATCGAGCATGCGACAGAGGGGGAGGAACACACCGCAGTTCGGTGTGTGTCCTGATCCTCCGATCTGTCTGGGAGTTGTCGTGATCGACGCTGCAAGCCGTATATTTGCCGACCGCCATGTCGGTCCGAACGCCGCGGAACTCGCGCGCATCCTCGAACTCGTCGGGGTCGATTCACTCGACGAACTGGCAACCAAGGCCGTTCCCTCCGTCATCCTCGACGCTGCCCCGAACGGCATCGCTGCCGGACTCGGCGCTCTGCCGCTTCCGGTCGGAGAGCACGAGGCACTTGCCGAACTGACTGCACTCGCAGCCCAGAACACCGTCGCGACGTCGATGATCGGCCTCGGCTACTTCGACACGTTGACGCCGCCGGTGTTGTTGCGCAACATCATCGAGAACCCGGCCTGGTACACCGCGTACACCCCGTATCAGCCGGAGATCAGCCAGGGCCGTCTCGAAGCCCTCCTCAACTTCCAGACCATGGTCGCCGATCTCTCCGGCATGGAACTGGCAAACTCGTCGATGCTCGACGAGGCCACCGCCGCTGCCGAAGCCATGACGCTCCTGCGCCGCGCGAACCGCAGCAAGTCCCCACGATTTGTCGTCGACGCCGATCTCTACCCGCAGACCCTCGCCGTCATCGAGACTCGCGCCGAGCCGCTCGGCATCGAGATCGTCTCCGCGGACCTCACCGCTGGTCTTCCGGAAGGTGACTTCTTCGGCGTCATCGCCCAGATCCCAGGTGCCTCGGGACGAGTCGTCGATTACACCTCGATCATCGCGGAAGCTCACGAGCGCGGCGCACTGGTTGCCGTCGGCGCCGACCTCCTCGCGATGACGCTCATCACCTCACCCGGTGAGCTCGGCGCGGATGCGTGCTTCGGAACCACCCAGCGTTTCGGTGTTCCCATGGGATACGGCGGACCGCACGCCGGTTACCTGGCCGTGCACTCCAAGCATGCGCGTCAGCTGCCCGGCCGCTTGGTCGGCGTCTCCATCGACGCAGACGGAGACAAGGCGTACCGCCTGGCGCTGCAGACACGTGAGCAGCACATTCGCCGCGAGAAGGCGACGTCCAACATCTGTACCGCTCAGGTGCTCCTCGCCATCCTCGCTGCGATGTACGCGAGCTACCACGGCGCCGAGGGACTCAAGGCGATTGCGTTGCGCGTCGCTGCCCGCGCACACGCGTTGGCAAACGGCCTGCGCGAAGGCGGCGTGACCGTCGTCCACGATTCGTTCTTCGACACCGTGCTCGCTCAGGTTCCGGGCAAGGCGGCCGACGTCGTCGCTGCGGCCAAGGAATCCGGGATCAACCTGCGTCTGGTCGATGCCGATCATGTCGGTATCTCCTGCGACGAGGCCACGACCGCCGACCACGTCCTTGCCGTGCTCGACGCGTTCGGGATCGAGGATGCTGTTGTCGCCATCGAAGCCGAGGGCAATTCGGTTCCGGCTGCTCAGGAGCGCACCTCCGACTACCTGCAGCACGAAGCCTTCACCCGTTACCGTACGGAAACGGCAATGCTTCGCTACCTGCGCGCGCTGTCCGACAAGGACATCGCCCTCGATCGCAGCATGATCCCGCTGGGTTCGTGCACCATGAAGCTCAATGCGACCGCCGAGATGGAATCCATCACCTGGCCCGCGTTCAACGCGATCCATCCGTTCGCGCCGACATCGGATGCGCCCGGTCTGCTGAAGATCATCAAGGATCTCGAAGACTGGCTGGTCGCGGTCACCGGCTACGACAACGTCAGCCTGCAACCCAACGCCGGCAGCCAGGGGGAATACGCGGGCCTGCTCGCGATCCGCAACTACCACCTCAGCCGGGGCGACGACCACCGCGACACCTGCCTCATTCCGTCGAGTGCTCACGGCACCAACGCGGCTTCTGCCGTCATGGCCGGGATGCGCGTCGAGGTTGTCGCCTGCCGTCCCAACGGTGACGTCGACGTCGACGATCTGCGCGCGAAGATCGCCGATCATGCCGAGCGTCTCGCCGCGATCATGATCACCTACCCTTCAACACACGGTGTCTACGAGCACGAGATCTCCGACATCTGTGCAGCGGTACACGACGCCGGTGGCCAGGTGTACGTCGACGGCGCCAACCTCAATGCGCTTGTCGGCCTTGCCCGTCCGGGCCGATTCGGCGGCGACGTCAGCCACCTGAATCTGCACAAGACCTTCTGCATCCCGCACGGCGGCGGCGGACCCGGCGTCGGCCCGATCGGTGTGCGCTCACACTTGACGCCGTTTTTACCCGGACACCCGATGGCCCCCGAACTCGGTGGTAGAGGAACGATCTCGGCAGCGCCGTATGGCAGTGCGTCCATTCTGCCCATCACCTGGACCTACATCCGGATGATGGGTGCTGCGGGCCTGCGCCGCGCCAGCCTGACCGCCATCGCGTCGGCCAACTACATCGCGCGTCGACTCGACGAGTACTTCCCGGTTCTCTACACCGGCGAGAACGGCATGGTCGCGCACGAGTGCATCCTCGACCTCCGTGGGTTGACCAAGGACACCGGCGTCACCGTCGACGACGTGGCAAAGCGTCTGGCCGACTACGGTTTCCATGCTCCGACCATGAGCTTCCCCGTGGTCGGCACACTGATGGTCGAGCCCACCGAGAGCGAGAACCTCGAAGAGATCGACGAGTTCTGCGAGGCGATGATCGCCATTCGCGGCGAAATCGATCGCGTCGGAGCGGGCGAGTGGACGGTGGAGGACAACCCGCTACGCGGTGCTCCCCACACTGCGGGAAGCATTGCAGAGCAGTGGGATCACCCGTACTCGCGTGAGATCGCCGTCTTCCCGCGTGGCAAGGCTCGCCCGAAGGTGTGGCCGTCCGTGCGTCGTATCGACGGTGCACATGGCGACCGCAACCTGGTCTGCTCCTGCCCGCCGATCGAAGCGTTCGCAGGCAACTAAGGCGTGTGCCCGCCGGAGATCATCACCTCTCGCGTACGAGTTCGAGAACAGTGATCTCCGGCGGGGCGCCGACGCGTACCGGCGGACCCCAAGCCCCGGCGCCACGCGTCGTGTACAGCACTGTGTTTCCGACCCTGTCCAAGCCTTGCACCGAAGGCTGCTGCAGCGGAACGAGATACCGCAGCGGCCACATCTGACCGCCGTGAGTGTGCCCGGACAGTTGCAGATCGATACCCATCTCGGATGCCTCGATCGCTTGACGCGGTTCGTGCGCGAGAAGCAAGGCGAAAGTATTCGGATCGCGACCTGCGAGCGCGGCAGTCAGGTTCGGCTCGTACGGGGCCGGCGACGTGTAGTCGTGGATGCCCACGATGTCGATGGTATCGCCGCCATGCTGGATCGAGGTGCGGCTGTTGCGAAGTGTGGTGATCCCCAATGTCTCCCACACGTCGAGCCATTTGCCGCCGTCGTCGGCGTAGAACTCGTGGTTTCCGCTGACTCCGAAGATTCCGTCGGGCGCCCGAAGATCGGCGAGCGGAGCAAGATCGGGAGCAACTTTCGCGACGGTTCCGTCTACGAGGTCGCCGCCGATCGCGATCAGATCGACATTCTGCGAGTTCACGATATCGACCACCTTGCGGGTGAAGTCGACCCCGCGGGCCGGTCCCACGTGCAGGTCGGTGATCAAGGCGATCCGGTATCCGTTGAAGCCCTCAGGTAGGCGAGCGAGCGGCACGCGGACGCGGGAAATCTTGGGGCCCGACGCCTCGTAGACGCCGTAGCCGGCGGTGCCGATCGCCGCGAGAGTGACTGCTGCCGTAGCCAACTGCAACGTACGACGCTTGGCTGGGTCGACTTCGGTCGTGGTATCCGTGTGGCGTGCACGTAGTCGACCGATCCCGGCGAACAGGCCGATCACGAGCAGTCCGGGAATCAGATACAGCCACGAAGCCAGCCAGACCCATCCGACAAATCCGATCGGTCGCGCCCACGATGTCGGAAAGACTTCGCCGCTGCCGACCCCGATGAGCGTCGAGACCGCCAAGACGACAAGCGCAGTGTCGGCGAGACGAGCCCATCGCCTCGGGATGCCGGTGGCGCGAACGAGTCGGCGATGCAGGAACCAGGTCAGAAGGGCGAGAAGGACTGCAAAAACCGCGACGCGCCCCATCAGGACAGCATCTTGGTCACTGCGGCCGCGAGAGCGGGGTCGGACGTCGAATCGACCCGAACCAATGTTCCGCCCGTCCGATCCGAGACGTCTTGGAGTGTGGAGACGTCGTCGCCCGCACCGACGACGATCACGTCGACCTGTACCGGACGCGACGGATTGCCCGCAGCGGCGATCGCGCTGAGCAGTTCGGCTCGCGTCGTGGCGGATTCGTCAGGCGTACTCGAGGTGATCAGCAGCACCGAGTTGACTCGCCCCGCGTCGAAACCGTCCACGGCGGCTTTGTAGGAGCTGGCAAGCGCCGGGTATTTGGAGGTCTTTCCGCCGGCCCGAAGCCCGTTGAGGAAATCGGTGATCGTGGCACGCCGATTCGGCTCGGACAGTGAACCGCCCGGAACCAGGATGCGCTCGGACGGTTTTCCGTCGGTGCCCGTGCTGAACTCGCGAAGGCCGATGTCCGAAGCGTCAGGGCTGCGACCCAATTGGGTGTTCACCGCCGAGGCAACGTTCGCCAAGCGGGTAGTGCCACCGTCGTCGGTACCCATCGACGCCGACGTGTCCATCAGGATGGTGGCACTACGCGGCGAGACCGGGTTGGCGACTATGTCACCGAGCGCCGCTGCGGTCTCCGCCGAAGCCGGTTTCAAAGTGGACGAGATCTTGGCCGGGGACACCGCCCCGAGATCGGGAAGGTCTTGGCCCTCGACCCGGAAACCGGCGCCGACGAACAACTGTGACTGATTCGGCTCACGCATGAAATCGGCAAACTGTGCCGCTGCGCGCGACGCGGTTTCGTCGATCCCGCTGCCCGAGACGATGACCGCCGGATAGTCCGCGACTGGCGTTGCGCCGGCGGGGGAGTACGTCGTCATCGCCGCGTTCGCGCTCTGCGCTATCGACTGTTCCGTGGCCGGAACGGCTTTCACCGAATCCGGTGTTCCGGCGCTCAGTGCTCCGAGGGCTTCGGCGGTGGACGAGGGGGGAGTCGGCAAGGATTGGAACTGCAACGCCCGTGCACTGAGCGCAGCGTTGACCTGCGCGGACTTCGCCTGATCCGTCGTGACCGGTCCGGCACCCGCATCGGCGACGTCGGCAGCGATCGCCTGTGCAGCCATCGAGGTTTCGGTACTTCCGACCGGCAGGGCGACCGTCAGATCGGAAGGCAAAGACTTCCAACTCGATGCTGCGCCGGCCAATGCTGCCGCGGTCTCGGGACCGGCTGCCAGAACGATCGGGGAACTCGCGAGCGAGCGAGGATCACCGTTGATCACGGCCTTGCCCGACAGTGGCGCGAGTTCGAACGAACTCGTCGGGATCCACAGGGAGGGACGTGGTCCCAATGCTGCGTCGTCCCAGGGGGCCGCCGGACCGGCTTCGAGTGCCGTCGAGACCGACGCGGACGGCGCACCGTGCACCACGACGGCGATGCAGTGATCACGCACCACCGGCGAGGTCTGGGTGTACCGCTTCGCCAGTTCCTCGACCTGTGGGGCTATGGACGGATCCGCGGTGACGTCGAGTGTCTTGTTGCCCTCGACGCACGTACCGGCTGCCTGCTGTCCCTGATCGTCGATCCGGTTGCTGAGGGCCTTCCATCCGAAGAAGCCTGCCACGATCAAGACGATCAGCACGACGACGAGAATCGGCCCCTTACTGATACCTCTGGCGCCTGACCCGCCGCGATGTTCGCCCACGTACCTTGCCCTACCTTGGTCACTCGAAGAATGTCTGTTGAACGGACTGTGTCCTCGGCCAGTCTAGTGACGAAACTTCGGGGCCTACGCGAACAGCCTCGACACCGGGAGCGGTGCCGAGGCTGTTCGGGTTCAGCTTCGAGTTCGAAGAAGGTGAAATCAGGCGTTGGCGGCCTTGTACTCGCGGCGGCGGCGATGCAGGATCGGCTCCGTGTATCCGCTGGGCTGCTTCGCGCCTTCGAGGATGAGTTCCTTGGCAGCCTGGAACGCGATGTTGGAATCGAAATCAGGTGCCATGTTGCGGTACTCGGCGTCGCCCTCGTTCTGACGGTCGACAACCGGGGCCATGCGCTCGAGTGCACTGACAACGTCGCTCTCGCTGACGATGCCGTGACGCAGCCAGTTGGCGAGTAGCTGGCTCGAGATGCGCAGCGTGGCGCGATCCTCCATGAGCGCGACATCGTGGATGTCGGGAACCTTGGAGCAGCCAACGCCCGCGTCGATCCAACGGACCACGTAGCCGAGGATGGACTGGCAGTTGTTGTCGAGCTCTTCCTTCTTCTCCGCGTCCGTCCAGTCGGTGCTGGGAGCGAGCGGGATGGTCAGGATGTCGTCGACGCTCGCACGCGGCTTTCCCTTCAGGCTGTCCTGAACAGCGAACACGTCGACGCGGTGGTAGTGCGTCGCGTGCAGCGTTGCGCCGGTCGGCGAAGGTACCCATGCGGTGTTGGCGCCGGCCTTGGGGTGACCGATCTTCTGCTCGAGCATGTCTGCCATCAACTCGGTCATGGCCCACATGCCCTTGCCGATCTGAGCCTTGCCCTGCAGACCGCAGGCCAGACCGGTGTCGACGTTCCAGTCCTCGTACGCACCGATCCACTTCTGCTTCTTCATCTCGGCCTTGCGGACCATCGCGCCGGCTTCCATGGAGGTGTGGATCTCGTCGCCGGTGCGGTCGAGGAAGCCGGTGTTGATGAACACCACGCGGTCGACGGCTTCCTTGATGCAGGCAGCGAGGTTGACCGTCGTACGACGCTCCTCGTCCATGATGCCGACCTTGAGCGTGTTCTCCGGAAGCCCGAGGACCTGCTCGACACGGCCGAACAGTTCGGTGGTGAAGGCAACTTCCTCGGGACCGTGCTGCTTGGGCTTGACGATGTAGATCGAGCCGGTGCGGCTGTTGTCGAGCGGTCCGTTGGCGTCACTGATCGAGAGGCCGTGCACTGCACAGGCACTGGTGATCAAGGCGTCGAGGATGCCCTCGGGGACCTCGTTGCCGTCGGCGTCGAGGATCGCGGGGTTGGTCATGAGGTGACCGACGTTGCGGACGAACAGGAGCGAACGACCGTGCAGGCTGAGTTCGCTGCCGTCGACTGCGGTGTACTTACGGTCGCCGTTGAGCGTGCGGGTGAAGGACTTGGCGCCCTTCTTGATCTCCTCGGACAAGTCACCACGGTTGAGACCCAACCAGTTTCGGTAGCCGACAACCTTGTCGTCGGCGTCGACAGCGGCGACCGAGTCCTCGAAGTCCATGATCGTGGTGACGGCGGATTCGAGAACGACGTCCTTGACGCCGGCGGCGTCGGTGCTGCCGATCGGGGACGAGGCGTCGATCTGGATCTCGGCGTGCAATCCGTTGTTCAGCAGCAGGATGCTCGTCGGTGCGTCCTTCTCGCCGAGGTAGCCGACGAACTTCTCCGGCTGGGCGAGCGTGGTGACAGTACCGTCTGCCAACGTGATCTTCAGTTCACTGCCGTCGACAACGTACTTGGTTGAATCTGCATGCGATCCCGACGCGAGAGGTGCTGCCGCATCGAGGAATTCACGCGCCCAGGCGATGACCTTGTCGCCGCGGACCTTGTTGTAGCCGGAACCCTTCTCGGCGCCGTTCTCCTCGGAGATGGCGTTGGTGCCGTACAGCGCGTCGTACAACGAACCCCAGCGGGCGTTGGACGCGTTGAGTGCGAAGCGCGCGTTGAGGATCGGCACGACCAACTGCGGGCCGGCCGTCGAGGTGATCTCGGTGTCGACGTTCGCGGTGGTGACCGAGAATTCGGCAGGCGTCGGCAGGAGGTAGCCGATTTCCTGCAGGAACGCCTTGTATGCAGCGGCGTCGATGGGAGCGCCGGCGTGATCGCGATGCCACTGATCGATCTGAGCCTGCAGATCGTCACGCTTGGCAAGCAAGTCGCGGTTCTTCGGTGCGAGCTCGGTGATGACCTTGTCGGCGCCGGCCCAGAACGTTTCGGCGTCTACACCGGTGCCGGGAAGAGCCTCCTCGACCACGAAGTCGTAGAGAACCTTGGCAACCTGAAGACTGCCGACCTGAACGCGCTCAGTCATGAATAGCCTCACTTTTCCGAAAGCGGAGCATCACATATGGATGCCATGAACCAACATCAATGTTACCTGGGAGTATTCCCACCGCTGTCCGCGCCCTGAGCTGCGATAATCGGGCGCGAAGAGCTGAAACGATCAAGTGAAATTCGTTCTGTCTAGAGTTTGCGCGCGGAAATCTCGAAACCAGCCGCGCGTAGACGCTCGACCAGGACGTCGCCGAGCGCTGTCGCTGGAGTCAAAACGCCGGTGGCCGGGGGAAGAGCCTTTTGGTCCTTCGCCAACGACAACGCAGATTCGCCGAGCATTACCGCCGTCGCGCTGTATCCCGGGTCGCCCTTCGCCTTCACTCGTGAGGTGTATCGGGCGCCGGTCGTGGTCGTGGTGAACACGTCGAGCGTGAAGTGTCCCTTCTTCTGGGTGCTCTCGCTCGGACCTTCACCGGGAGCCGGCAATACCTTGTCGAGAAGGAAGCGCGTCGGGGGAAGGGCGAGTCCGGCGACCAGCGCACCGAGGCCGACCGCCACGCCGCCCGCAATCACCGGTGACACCACCGAAGAGCCGACACTCATCACCTCGCTGTACTTGAACTTCTTGCCGTACGCCCACTCTCGGAGCGCATTGCTGCGACGGACGACTCGTGTGTTGTACGACGCCATCACGAACGGCGCTTTCCACCCCTTCAGCGAAGGATCGATCTTCTTGCCGTCGACCACGCTCACGTCGCTCTGGCGTCCGAGTTCGGGCTCCCGATCACGATCGGGGCTCAGCGAGTACGGCGAGGCAGCAAGTTTCCGCAGGCGCGCATCGTCTTTCGACACGTCGATCTGGTTGCGAAGCGAATCGATGGTGCCACCGCTCACGCCGCCGCGCAGGGCCGTGACCACCAGGGTGGTGTCGGTGAGCTCGCCGGCGCCGTCGGCGGCGACCTTCTCGTGCAGGACGTGAACTCCGAGATCGGAAGGGATGGAATCGAATCCGCAGGAATGGACGATCTTGGCACCGGTCGAGACCGCCAGCTCATGGTTGTCGTCGATGCTCTCGCGGTGGAACAGCACCTCACCGGTCAGGTCGACGTAATGAGTTCCGGCGGAGGCGCATTCGTGAACAAGGGCGTGGCCGTACTTGGCATACGGGCCGACCGTGGTGGCGACGACCCGGGTTCGCTGGGCGAGTGCCCTCAGCGCCGTGGCGTCGTCGGCTTCGGCGATGATCAGGGGGAGATCGGCAGCGGCAGTACCCAGATCGGCGCGAGTGGCTGCCAACTTCTCGAGGGAGCGGCCACCGAGGCCGATCTTCGTGCCTTCGGGAGCATGTTTGACGAGGTAGTCGGCGAGAAGCTTACCGACGAAGCCGCTCGCTCCGTAGACGATGATGTCGAGTTCTCGGGCGGGCGAGGTTCCAGTCATGGAGCCAGCCTACAAACGAGTAGTCGAAAGTGATGTGACCGCGGTCACTCGGCGGGGAGGGGCTCCTTCACGACGAGGATCGGAGCCTCGACTTCGAGCAACAGGCGTTGCAGCGGGCGTTCGAGCAGGAACTTGCCGATGGGGGACATCCGGCGTGTTCCGACGATCAGGAGATCGACACCCGCGCCGTGGACCAGGTCGACGAGCGCGGTAACCGGATCGCCGTCGTGCTCTGTGGTGCGCAGATCCCACTTCGTCTCCGAGAATCCACCGGCGTCGAGCGCTGACTGGATCTCGCCGCGAAGAGCGGCCCGATCGTCCTCGGTATCTCCGAGGTTGACCGTGCCTCCGATGTTGACGTCGTCCAGGACGTGCAGAACCAGCAGTTCCTCGCTTCGACCCACGGATTCCCGTGCAGCGGCCACGATTGCGGCACGGCCTTCCGGGCTGTCCTTGTGTACGACGGCGATCGTCATGGTTCCTCCGAGTCGGTGAGCAGTGTCGGCTCCATTATCGCCTGCAATGCTGTGCTCTACCTGAAATGAGCTACTCGACACGGGGGTTCGGGGGTGACGAGATCGCCACATCGGGGCGGCTGGGTGCTGCCCATCACGAATGCGGCGTGCTGCCGATCACCACGGCGAGGGTTTGTAGTCCTTGAGGAAGCAGCCGTGCAGGTCGACGCCCAGTTCACCCTGAACGATGGGGTCGTAGACGCGGGCGGCACCGTCGACGAGGTCGAGTGGTGCGTGAAAACCTTCGTCGGCCAACCGCATCTTGGTGAAGTGTGGGCGTTCGTCGGTGATCCAGCCGGTGTCGACGGCGGTCATGAGGATGCCGTCGTCGAGCATTTCCTTGGAGCTGGTGCGGGTCAGCATGTTCAGTGCTGCCTTGGCCATGTTGGTGTGCGGGTGGCCAGGGCCCTTGTACGCGCGGCTGAACTGGCCTTCCATGGCGGAAACGTTCACGACGTACTTGCGTCGCGCAGCGGACGCAGCCATCGACGGGCGCAAGCGCGAAACGAGGATGAAGGGCGCGACCGAGTTGCAGAGCTGGACTTCGAGAAGCTCGATCGGATCGACCTCTTCGACGGTCTGAACCCAGCTGTTGGTGTGCGCGAGGTCGGGCAGCAGCCCGCCCGCGTCGATGGCGATGCCCTGCTCGATGCGATCGGGTGACGCCGACTTGGCGACGAGGGCGAGTGAACTGACCGCGTCGGCGGACAGATTTCCGGAGGTGATGCTTGCGACGTCCGACAGCGATCCGGCCAGAGCCGCGGGGTGGGCGTCGCTCGTCTTGCCGAAAGTCAGGACATCAGGCAGTTCACCGGCGGGAAGCGCACCGGACTCGGCGTCGACCAGAGCGCCGTAGGCACCGGGGGAGCGTCGGACGGTTTGCGCGGCGTTGTTGATGAGGATGTCGAGTGGACCCTGTGCGGCAACGGAATCCGCGAGTGCAACAACCTGGGCGGGGTCGCGGAGGTCGATGCCGACGATGCGCAGACGGTGAATCCAGTCGTTGCTGTCTTCCATCGCTTTGAATCGGCGGATCGCGTCGTTGGGGAATCGCGTCGTGATGGTCAGATGTGCGCCGTCACGCAGCAGGCGCAACGCGATGTACATGCCGATCTTCGCGCGGCCGCCGGTCAGAAGTGCGCGTCGGCCGGTGAGATCAGTGCTGGCATCACGTTTGCTGCGGCTGGTGGCAGCGCAATCGGGGCACAGTTGGTGGTAGAAGGCGTCGACTGCGGTGTAGCGCTGCTTGCAGATGTAGCACGGCCGCGCCTTGATGAGCGTGCCGGCGGAAGCGCCCGCGGTGTTCGACTTGATCGGAATGCCTGCGGTCTCGTCGTCGATGCGATCGGGTGAACCGGTGGCAGTCGCAGCGACCACTCGGCGGTCGGCTTCGTTGACGGCTGCGCGCGAGGCGAGGCGACGCTTCTTCTTGAGTCGCTTGAACAGATGGCCGACAGCGCGCTGCATGGTGATCGAATCGGGATGCTCGTCGTCGAGTTCGGCGGCTTCGGAAAGGACCTTCAGGCAGATTTCGAGTTCCGCGGGGTCGAGTCCGGTGAGTTCGGCTCGAGCAGATTCTGAATCGGCTGTTTCCAGCGAATCTGCCTGCAGTGCATCCGACTTCTTGGTGTCTGTATCCACTTCGAACTTCTGTTCCATCTCGATCGCCGCTCGCGCGGACTGTTCCCTGGTGCGGGAACTTCGCCAATTACGAGAAAAGCTCCGGTTCGATGAACCGGAGCTTTTCCTGTCTGTCTCAACACAGAGTGTCCGAGGGGGGACTTGAACCCCCACGTCCGTTAATAGGACACTAGCACCTCAAGCTAGCGCGTCTGCCATTCCGCCACTCGGACTCGGCCCCGATTTCTCGGTGCTGGGAAAGAGTATCCGATTAGGTGAGCTGCCCCAAATCGCCAGGTTGCGGGGCATTCCGGTCGCCCGCGTCGTTTGATTCGATGGTAGGAAAGTGGAATGACCACAACCCCGAATAATCCGAATCCGAGCAGAGCCGAAGCAGAAGTAGTCGAACTGGTCAGTTCCCTCATCCGCTTCGACACCTCGAACACGGGAGAACTCGAAACCACCAAAGGCGAGCGTGCGTGCGCGGAGTGGGTTGCCGCGCAGCTTCAAGAAGTCGGTTACGAGACGGAATACGTCGAGTCCGGAGCACCCGGCCGAGGCAATGTCTTTGCTCGCTTGAAGGGAGCCGAGTCGGGTCGTGGTGCGTTGATGCTTCACGGTCACCTCGACGTAGTTCCGGCCGAGCCCGCCGACTGGAGCGTCCATCCCTTTGCCGGCACCGTCCAGGACGGTTACGTCTGGGGGCGCGGCGCCGTGGACATGAAGGACATGGTCGGGATGATCCTGGCCCTCGCCAGACAGTTCAAGGCGGAAGGCGTCGTACCGCCGCGTGATCTGGTGTTCGCTTTCGTGGCGGACGAGGAAGCGGGCGGAAAGTACGGATGCCAGTGGCTGGTCGAGCACCGCCCGGATCTGTTCGAGGGAGTGACCGAGGCCGTGGGTGAGGTCGGCGGTTTCTCGCTGACGGTTCCGCGGCCTGACGGAACCGACCGCCGGCTCTACCTCGTGGAGACTGCGGAAAAGGGCCTCGGTTGGATGCGTCTGACTGCCAAGGGACGCGCCGGACACGGCTCCTTCCTCCACGACGACAACGCAGTCGCGACACTCGCCGGCGCGGTCTCGAGGCTTGCTGCCCACCAGTTCCCGATCGTGATCTCGGATTCGGTCGCGGAGTTCCTGACCGCCGTCGGCGAGGAGACCGGATTGGACTTCGATCCGGGATCACCCGACATCGACGGGACTCTCGCGAAGCTGGGCACGATCGCCAACATCATCGGCGCGACGTTCCGTGACACGGCGAACCCGACGATGCTCAAGGCCGGATACAAGGCGAACGTCATTCCGCAGACGGCCGAGGCGGTCTTCGACTGCCGCGTGCTGCCGGGACGTCAGGCCGAATTCGAGCGAACGGTGGACCAACTGATCGGTCCCGACGTGACCCGCGAGTGGATCACCAAGCTGGATTCGTACGAAACAACGTTCGACGGCCACCTCGTAGACGCCATGAACGAGGCGATCCTCGCCCACGATCCGGAGGCTCGCACAGTTCCGTACATGCTCTCCGGCGGAACCGACGCGAAGGCATTCGCGAAACTGGGCATTCGCTGCTTCGGCTTCGCACCTTTGCAGTTGCCGCCCGAGCTGGATTTCAGCGCGCTGTTCCACGGCGTCGACGAGCGAGTTCCGGTGGACGCACTACTGTTCGGGACACGTGTTCTGGAACATTTCCTGCTCAATTCCTGACGAGCACGTAGATAGATCCGTGAGCTCGACGCACATCGAGCTCTCTTGTCACAGAAAGGATTCGCATGGCGCACGATCCGTACGAACCATTGCCGAAGTTGCCGAGTTTCGAGCTGACCAGTGACGACATCACTGCGGGCCAGCCGCTGAAGCTTGCTCAGGCCAGTGGAGCCTTCGGTGTCCCCGGTGGCGAAGACATCTCACCGCAGCTCTCGTGGTCCGGCTTTCCGGCCGAGACGAAGAGCTTCGTGGTGACGGTGTTCGATCCGGACGCACCGACTGCGTCGGGGTTCTGGCACTGGGCCGTGGCGAACATCCCCGCTTCCGTCACCGAGCTCCCGGCCGGTGCCGGCGCGGCGGACAGCGATGTCCTGCCCGCCGGAACCGTCACCCTCCGCCACGACGGTGGTGGGTTCGGTTTCATCGGTGCAGGCCCGCCTCCCGGGCACGGTCCGCATCGCTACATCGTCGCGGTGCATGCCCTCGACGTGGAGACGCTCGACGGAGTCACCCCTGATTCGTCGCCGGCGTTCCTCGGTTTCAACGTGTTCCATCACGCGATTGCGCGTGCAACCCTGACCGGGACGTTCGAGGTCGAATAGTCACTTTGCTGTGCGCCTTTCTTCACCGCGGGCGGTTAATAAAGGCGCACAGCAGTTTCTAGCGAGGGTTCTCAGCTCCCACAGCCTGGGCAATTGACGAGAAGCCGGCTGCGCGGACGCGCTTGGCTATCCCCTTGTGGATGCTGCGAGCCCAGAACGGTCCGCCGTAGATGAAGCCGGTGTATCCCTGCACCAGTGTCGCGCCGGCGAGGATCCGTTCCCACGCCTGATCGGCCGTCTCGATACCGCCGACCGAGATGATGGTCATCTTGTCGCCCACTCGGACGTACAGGCGCCGAAGTACTTCGAGTGAGCGCTCGGCGACCGGTGCACCGGACAGCCCGCCTGCGCCGAGTGCAGCTACCTCGGCGTCCGGGGTCTTCAAACCGTCGCGACGGATCGTGGTGTTGGTCGCGACGATTCCGGCAAGCCCGAGTTCGATTGCCAGATCGGCGACCGCGTCGACGTCCTCGTCCGAGAGGTCGGGCGCGATCTTCACCAGTACCGGCACGCTGACGGTGTCGAGCACGGCCTGCAGGATCGGGCGCAGTGATTCGACGGCCTGCAGATCACGGAGTCCGGGCGTGTTCGGCGAGCTGACATTCACGACCATGAAGTCGGCCAGCGGACCCAGAAGCTGCGCGCTGGCGGTGTAGTCGGCAGCGGCGTCGGCGGCTTCGACGATCTTGGTCTTGCCGATGTTGGCACCGATCGGCACCGTGACGCGGCGTTGTCGCAGGAAATTCGCCGCGTGACCAGCGCCGTGGTTGTTGAAGCCCATCCGGTTGATCAGAGCGCGGTCGGCCGGAAGACGGAAGAGACGCGGCGCGGGGTTACCGGGCTGAGCCTGGGCCGTCACTGTTCCGACCTCGGCGAAACCGAATCCCAACGGGCCCCAGGCGTCGACGCCGGTGGCGTCCTTGTCGAATCCTGCGGCGAGGCCGAGAGGTGCCGGGAACGTCAGACCGAATGCCTGACTCCGCAGAACCGGGTCGTCGACGACAAGGACTTTTGCGACCAGCCAGCGAAGGGGAGTGAACCGTGTCACCAGTTTCATCGCGGTGAAGGCAATGTGGTGGATGCGTTCCGGTGGGACCCGGAACATCAGGCTCAGCAGCAGTTGGTACACGATTCTCCAGCTCTTCGATGGTGTGATTTTGTCAGCGGTTTCGACAGCGGCGGGCCCTGGTCGTCTGTTGGACGATCAGTGCTGAATGCCGTCCGGATCGGTCACGTGCAGCGGCGTCTTCTTTCGCTTGAGGAGCACGCGACGACTGCCGTCGGGGTAGAGACGGACTCGGGAGAGTTCCCATCCGCCGAACTCGGCGGAGATCGCCAGGCGCATCGACGCCGTGACCCGCGAAACGTTCGGCGGTAGCCGGAGCGGCACGTAGTCGAACTTGTCGTCCGACGTCTCCCACTGCACGGGGATCCCGCGCGTACGCTTTTCCATCAGTTCTCCCGTGACGGGATGACCTGCAGCCCGTCACCGGTTGCCGATCCGACGATCAGATTGCCGTTGGAAGAGTCTACGGCTAACGAATTCGGCTGTCGCACCGTCTTGAACCGTCCGGTCTCCACGGGGATGCCGGACGACAGATCGAAGCCGACCACTTCATTGGTCGCGGTCAGTGTCACCCACACCCGATCCGCGGTCTCGTCGTAGGCAACGGCGTACGGCGACTCGCCGACGGGGTAGCGCTGGTGCATCAGGAGCGGATCGGCAGTGAAGACGAGCAGTTCGTTGCCGGTGGTGTCGGTGACCAGAATGCGTCCGAAGCGATCGGTGGCCAGATGAGTTGCGCCCTCACCGGCGCGGAGAGCGACGCCGAGTTTGCCGTCTTCGAGGTTGATCGCCGTCAACGAGGTCTGACGGTGATCGAGGGCGCTCAGGTTGTCGCCGGTGACCGCGAGTTCGTCGACGGATGCGAATCCCGAAACCGTCTGTGACTGATCGGTCTTCGGGTCGACGATGTGAACTGAACCATTGTCCGTGCCGATCGCGATGCGGCCGTCGTTGAGTTCGACCGCTGAATTCGCCTGCCCGTCTACCGGGATGGACGTCTGTTCGCCCGAAGTCAGATTCAGCTTCACTACCTGGCGATCCATCGACAGAAGAGCGCTACCGTCAGAGCCGATCGAAACGTCGCGTACGTCGGAATCCAGGGCTGTTGGACGACCTGCGGAGGCGGGGTCGGCGCCGGCCAAACTGTCCGAAGGAACGACCAGCACCGAACGGGGGTCGTTGGCAACCACTACAGCGCTGCGCGTGATCGGGTCGAATGTGATGGAATCGATCAGACCTGAATACGGGTGAACCACGCCGTCCGGGGTACTGGTGGTGGCCGGTGAGACCGCTGCCGTTGCGGGATCGATCGTGATGAGGTCGTCTCCGCCATCTCCGGAAGAACATCCTGTGACCAGAAGAACCGCCGCCCCCATTGCTGCTGCAGTGGTGCGGATCCCTAGGCGAGCCATGTGTAGTTCCTCTTTTTCTTGTCATCTGTTCTTCACGCAGTGCGACTGTCATCGATCATCCCTGATCGCAGTCGGGCGCCGTTCATCGCGTCGAGGAACTACCGACCATTCCGCTCACACCCCTGACGCGATACCGTACGAACAGCGGTTGCGGTTGACGCTGCAATCACCGAGGAGATCATTGTGATTCCCACAGAACCCACTGATTCCGGCGCGCAGTCGCCCGAACCGGCGCGGCCGGGCTTCGAGATCGAGGACCTCACCGTCGGCGCTCACGCACACGGTTTCGGCAGGTCCGACGGTCGAACTTTCGCGTTCCGCGTACGAAAGAGCATGCTGTTCGTCGAGGTATACGGCGAATACTGCGAGCACAGTGTGCCGACCCCTGCAGACGTTGTCGCCACCGCGGAGCGATCGGTGACCGACATCGATCTGACCGACGAGCGAAGCATCGCCGGTGTGGTCCGCGACGCAGTTCTGTCCACGGAGGCTGATTGGTCACAGCCCGGTCCCGGTGACGGAGTTCGTGAGGGCGACGGCCGCAGCCTGCCGACGGTGAGAGCCGTCCTGAACAGGCTGGGATCGATCATCGATTCTGTTCGGTGAATTCTCGGCGCGGGATGACCAGCGTTGCTCCGGTTGTCGGATGCGGGAACACCTCGACCGGATAACCGTAGACGCGGGTCAGAAGCTCTTCGTGCAACACCGATTCCGGGGGACCGTCAGCGGCGATGCGGCCGTTTTCGAGCACGACGATCCGATCCGCGTACGCCGCTGCCAACGCGAGGTCGTGCAAAACGACGACGACGGCATCGCCGTCCGCAGCGCGAGCGCGCGCCACGGACATCACCGCCTCCTGGTGTCCGAGATCGAGAGCTGCAGTCGGCTCGTCCAGCAGGATGGTCGACGTTTCCTGTGCCAGTACCCGGGCCAGCGCGACCCGCGCCTGCTCGCCGCCGGACAGCACGGCGAACGGCCGATTGGCGAACCCCTCGACATCGCAGGTCTTCATCGCCGCGGTGATAGCAGCGCCGTCGCGGTCTTCTCGGCGAGTTCCGGTCCATGGCGCACGTCCCATACGAACCACCTGGCGAGCGCTGAACGAAAATCCGATGGTGTGTTTCTGGGGGAGCACCGCGCGTCGGCGCGCCATGTCGATCGGCGACCACTGAGTGAGGTCGGTGCCGTCAACGTCCACCCGCCCAGCGATGACGGGCTGATCACCGGCCAACGCCGCAAGAAGAGTCGACTTACCGGCGCCGTTCGGTCCGACGAGAACGACTAGCTCGCCTGCCCGGACTTCGATGGACACGCCTTCCAGAATCTGCCGACCACCGCGTTCGACGGTGATGTCGCGCGCCTCGAGGGTGACATCACCGACGGCTGGGCTCTTCGGTTCGGGGGTGACGCGGCCGAACAGTTCGCGCCAGTTTCTTACGAGGCTGCTCATGCCCACCCGCCCTGTTGCGCGCGCGTGCGTCGGAGAAGCCAGAAGAAGAAGGGGCCGCCCACCAGAGCGGTCAGCATTCCGAGGGGCAGGTCTGCGTTGTCGATCAGCGACCGCGAGCCCAGATCTGCGACAAGCAGAACCAGTGCGCCGGCGAGGGCGCTCGCCGGAATCAGCGCGCGGTGGCCAGGTCCGACGAGAATGCGCATCAGGTGCGGAACGACCAGACCGACGAAGAGGATGATGCCGGTGAAGGCAACACTCGCCGAGACCAAGAGAGCGACGATCAGTACCGCGAACTGGCGAAGCCGTTCGACGTTGACGCCCAGATGACGGGCCGCGTGTTCACCGAGCGCCAGCAGGTCGAGACGTGGGGCGATCATCATCGTCGCGGCGATCCCGACGACGGTCATCGGCGCCACGATCAGGACTGCGTTCCAGGAAGCGCCGTTGAGTGAGCCGAGTTGCCAGAACACGATCTGATCGCGAGCGGACGGGCTGGCGACGAAGGTGAAGAACGCGATGAGCCCGCCGGCGAACGCGTTGATCGCGACGCCCGTCAGCACCAACGTCACTACTTCGGTTCGGCCTTCGTGCCGAGCCAGCAGGTAGACCGCCGCGGTGGTGACCAGCCCGGCGACGAACGCAGCCGCAGCAACGGCCCAGCCGGCCACGAACGTTCCCCCGACGACGATGACAGCACTCGCGCCAACTGCCGCGCCCGCAGACACTCCGATCACTCCGGGTTCTGCGAGCGGATTGGAGAACACACCCTGCAGGAGCGCACCGGAACATCCCAGCGCCGCGCCGACACAGATGGCGAGCACGACGCGGGGGAATCGAACCTCCCACAAAGTCACTTCACCGCTGGGATGGGCGGGCATCGGACCGAGGTCGAGCCCGATGCGATGCAGGATGCTGCCCAAAACCTCGAGTGGCGACGTCGGAACTTGACCGATGCACGCCGACAGCACCGCGACGATCACCAGGGCGAGAGTCAAGCTGACCAGAACCGCACTCACCCGCGACCGCGACGCGGGGGCAGACGCCGACTTGTCGGCGCCCCCGACGTCGTGTGAATCCTCGGCCGACACAGTCTTACCTGCTTCGGAACTACCTGTCTCTGTACTCACGAATCAGCACTCACGAATCTTTGCTCACGATCCACCGGGCTCGTAGATCGCTTCGGCGAGTGCCGCCATGACGCGTCCGGTGTTGGGCCCGAAGCTGAGCAGTACACCGTCCGCCATGTCGACTACTCGTTTGTTCTTTCCAGCCGGCGTCTGCGCGATGCCAGGGACCTTTTCGAGGCCGTCGATTCCGCCGATCGATGCCAATCCGTCCGTCATCATCAGCAGGGCGTCAGGCGCTGCGGCGATGAGCGCTTCGCTGGTGATGGGCACGAACTGTTGTGTGATGCCCGAGGCGGTTCCTGCATCGGTGGCGCCGAGTGCCTCGATCAAGGAATCTGCTCCGGACCCTTCACCGCCGATCATGGTGATGGCCGATCCGCGCATGTAGAGGAATGCGATTTTCAGTGGATCGCCCTCGGTGGGGACCAGGTCACGAGCTCCAGCGATTTCCGATTCGGTCCGATCGACCAGCGCCGCGCCCTGGGCGGGGACGCCGAGCGCGTCGGCGACGGCCTGGAGTTGTCCTGGCACACCCTCGAGTGTTCGGGTCGGATCGAAGAAGACGACGGGAACACCGGCGGCGCGCAACTGATCCTGGACGCTCTTGGGCCCGATACTCGTGTCGGTGAGAACAACGGTGGGATTGAGGTCGAGAATTGCCTCGGTATTGAGCGATTGGCCGCCGACCGTGACAACCGGCACGTCCGCGACTGCGGGGAACTTGGCTGCGGTGTCGCGGCCGACGAGATTGTCACCGAGGCCGAGCGCCACCGTCGTCGTCGCGAGCGTCCCGTAGCGGTCGGCCGCAACGATCCGGCTGTTGTCGGTGATGGTCACGTCGACGCCGTCGAAGCTCTTCACCGTCACGGGCAGTGTCGCGGTCGGGTTGTCGGACACGGGAACCGGGCTGGAATCTTCGAGTACCGCGGTTCTGGCGCCCTGAGATGTCGTGGAATTGTCGCTGGGACCGCAAGCCACCAGACCGAAACCGGCTGCTGCGACCAGAGCCGCCGCGGCCAAGCGCTTCATCATTTGACGAGGTAGCTCTCGATGTCGCCTTCGAGGTCGGCGAACAGGTCGCCGTTGAGGCGGTATGCCAGATTCACCTCGTCGATGAAACGCTGCTGTTCCTCGGCAGGAATCTGCAGTGCATCCAGATTCGAGCGGTAGTCGTCCTTGAAAGGCTTCGGCTTGGGGATGCCTTCGAAGATGTAGAAGCGAAGTCCATCGGTCTCGAATCCGTAGGCGCGTTCGAGCATCCGGCGGATGATCTGTCCGCCCGAGAGATCGCCCATGTACCGAAGGTAGTGATGTGCGACGAAGCCGGCAGGCCAATCGAACGCCACCTCCTTCAGGCGGGCGATGTAACGCTCGGTTGCCGGCAGGGCCACGAGTTCGTCGCGCCAGTTCGGTCCGCCGAGGAACTCGAGATCGGCTTCGAGTGAAGCCACGCGCAACAGATCCTCGGACAGGAACGGGGCGACCAACTCGTTGTCGGCGTGTGTGCGGCCGGCCTCTTCGAGGCTCGTGTAGACGAGGTACGTCTGTCCCAGAAGTGCGGCGTAGCCAGCCGTGGTCAGCTCACCGCCGAGTAGTGCGCCTACGAATCGCGACTGCTCCGTCTCGCGGTGTGCTGCGTCCGTCTCGGTCTTGATTCGTTCGGAGAAGGCTGGGCCTGCGTCTGCGGAAAGGCTGTCTACGTCGAGCGTGGTCATTGATTCTCCTGAGGCTGTAGTCAAGCGTTGCCTACTAGGTTAGCCTGCCCTCGCCAACACGATACCTCCGGTATTTCGATCAGCGGGACAGATCAAGCGCTCACATCGTCGAGAGCCGCGGCAATCGCTTTCGGAAGTTCCAATTCTTCGGTTGCCAGTACTCCTGTCAACTGGGCGAGATCACGCGTGCCGACGACGGCGCTGGCCACCCCGGCGCGATCGCGCGCCCAGGCCAGTGCCACCGCCAGTGGGGAAGTACCCAGACCGTCGGCAGCGGTAACGACTGCGTCGACCACCCGGATCGAGGAATCGGTCAGATAGCTCTGCACATCCTGCGAATGTGCTTCGTCGGCGCCGCGGGAATCGACGGGAATGCCGTCGCGGTACTTGCCGGTCAGCACACCGCCCGCGAGGGGTACTGCGGCGAACACTCCGACGCCGTGATGGGCCGCCGCTGCGAACAATTCTTCCTCGACGCCGCGTGCGAGCAACGAGTACTCGGCCTGCGTCGCGGCGAGTGTTGTTGCGCCACCGGCTCCTACGGCCGTCGCGAGCTGCCAGCCGAGGTAGCCGCGAACTCCGACGTACCGCACCTTGCCGCTCGAGACGGCGTAGTCGAGGGTTGCTGCAACCTCGTCGACGGGCGTGAGCGGATCCCAGGTTGCGACCTGCCACATGTCGAGGAAGTCGGTTCCGAGTTCACGAAGAGTCGCGTCGAGCTGGCGGAGCAATCCGCGCCGCGAGCAGTCGACGCGGTCGGTGCCGATCGGTGTGGGGTCGATGCCGGCGCTCGAGCTGATGATGAGTTCGTCACGTGGAACGACGTCGTCGAGCAACTCGGCGAGGATCCGTTGCGCCGCACCGGCGCCGTAGGCGGGCGAGGTGTCGACCAGGGTTCCGCCGGCCTCGGCGAACGCAAGTAGCTGTGCAGCAGCCTCGTCGCCGTCCGTGTCGCGTCCCCATGTCAGTGTGCCGAGCCCAAGTCGCGAGACCCGAAGTCCGCTCGTTCCGACAGATCTGTGCTTCATAACCGCCTGCATCTCGCGCCCGACTCGTGTGCGCAAGTGCGGCACCCGAGAGATCTCACCACGTGCAGACTAGTAGGCGCTCGCCTCGAGTCGGGGTATTCGGACACGGACGTGCCGGGCGCGGCGCGGCGCCGTGGGCCCCGGTAGCGTGGCGCCGGTGAAACGTGAACCCGACACACGAAACCTGTGTGCAGTAACCCCATTCGAATCAGCCGGGATCGGTGAGTGATGGGCGAAGCGATGACCTGGCTCCAGGCCGTGATCCTGGGCCTCGTGCAGGGCTTGACCGAGTTCCTGCCCATCTCGTCTTCCGGACATTTGCGAATCGTGTCGGAGATATTCTTCGGCAGTGACGCCGGCGCGTCGTTCACCGCCGTGACGCAGCTCGGCACCGAGTTGGCGGTCCTGATCTACTTCGCACGCGACATCGTGAGGATCATCACTGCCTGGTTCCGAGGTGTGTTCAATGCCGAGCACCGGGGCGATCTCGATTACCGGATGGGCTGGTACGTCATCATCGGCACCATCCCGGTCGGCATCCTCGGGTTCTTCTTCAAAGACCAGATCCGTACCGGCGCACGCAATCTGTGGCTGTTTGCCACGATGTTGATCGTGTTCGCGCTCGTCATCGCTGCTGCCGAGTACTACGGACGCAAGACGCGCCCGATCGAATCGCTCACAGCACGCGACGGCATCATCATGGGTTCGGCTCAGGCGCTCGCGCTCATCCCGGGTGTCTCACGTTCGGGTGGCACGATCAGTGCCGGCCTTTTCCTCGGACTCACCCGTGAGGCCGCAGCCCGTTACTCGTTCCTGTTGGCGATTCCGGCAGTTCTCGCCTCCGGTTTGTTCAGCCTCCCGGATGCCTTCGAGCCGGCTGGTGAGGGTCTGAACGCGAGCGGTCCGCAGTTGCTGGTGGCAACCGTCATCGCCTTCGCGGTCGGTTACGCAGCGATCGCCTGGCTGCTTCGATTTGTTGTCGATCACTCCATGTACTGGTTCGTCGGATACAGAATCGCTCTCGGCGTAGTCGTCCTTGCGTTGCTGGCCACAGGGGTCGTGTCCGCGACATAGGGCCCGTTTCGACGTCGACCACCCGTCCGTGCGGCCACCGCCCCATTAGGGTTGTGGAATGACAGTTGTCCTACTGCGGCACGGGCGGTCGACGTCCAACACTGCCCATACCCTGGCCGGTCGAACGCCGGGTGTGGAACTCGACGACCACGGCCGGAAACAGGCCGAAGGCGTCGTCGATCGGCTGGTCGGTCTGGACATCGCGGAGATCGTCCGCTCGCCGCTGTTGCGGTGTGAGCAGACGGTCGGCCCCATTGCCGTCGACCGTGGTCTTACGCCGGTGGTCGAGGATCGCCTCATCGAGGTCGATTACGGCGACTGGACGGGTCGCCCGCTCAAGGAACTCTTGGAAGAACCGCTCTGGAAAGTGGTGCAGCGCCACGCTTCCGGTGCAGTGTTTCCCGGCGGTGAAGGGCTAGCCCAGGTACAGGCGCGAGCCGTTGCCGCGATCCGAGAGCACGACGCACGGCTGGCCGAAGAACACGGCAAGGACGTCGTCTGGATTGCGTGCACGCACGGTGACGTCATCAAATCGGTTCTCGCCGACGCGTTTGCGATGCATCTCGATTCGTTCCAGCGCATCGTCGCCGAGCCCGCCTCGGTCAGTGTGATTCGCTACACGGCGACACTGCCGTTCGTTCTTCGCGTCAACGACACCGGAGACGTGCTCGCCGCGATCGGTGCGGCGAAGGCCGCGACCAACGGTTCGGCTCCCGCGCAGGAGTCCGTCCCCGGCGGAGAGGTCGGTGCGTGAGCTGTGACGGATAATGGGTATTCAGTGATGTTCTGCTCGAACTCGAGGAGGTGCAATGTCGCGCGCGATTCACGTATTTCGCACTCCTGACCGATTTGTCGCAGGAACGGTGGGCGAACCCGGTGACAGGTCTTTCTATCTCCAGGCCGTGCACGAAGCACGGGTGGTGAGTGTGCTGCTCGAGAAGCAGCAGGTTCAGGTCCTCGCCGATCGCATGGGCTTACTCCTCGAAGAGGTACATCGACGCTTCGGAACCGAGGTTCCGCCACAAGCCGACGACGTCTCCGACCTCAGCCCGCTGGTCACACCGCTCGACGCGGAGTTCCGGGTCGGCACGATGGGGCTCGGTTGGGACGCCGATGCCGGCGCGGTCGTCGTGGAGCTGCTTGCCGTCAGCGAGACGGAGTTCGACGAATCGGTTGTCCTCGACGACGCCGACGACGGTCCGGACGCGGTCCGTGTGTTCCTGACTCCGGAGCAAGCGCGCGAGTTTTCGCTGCGGTCCGAACGCGTCATCGCGGCGGGACGCGCGCCGTGCCCGCTGTGTGGTGAACCGTTGGCGCCCGAGGGGCACGTCTGCATCCGCACCAATGGGTACCGACGCGGCGAGTCCTTCGGTTTCGCGATCGACGACGCAGACGACGACGAGGTCTGACGTCGTGTCCGAAGCTGGTGTGCCGGACGTGCTGCTCGAGGGTGATCTGACTCTGATCGGTCAGATCACCACGGCGAGCAACGCCACGCTGGTATGTGAGTCGACTCTGGGGGAGAAGTCCACCCGCGTGGTCTACAAGCCGGTCCGGGGTGAACGCCCACTGTGGGATTTCCCGGACGGCACTCTGGCGGGGCGTGAGGTCGCGTCGTACCGCGTGTCCGAGGCGCTGGGTTGGGGAGTGATTCCGCGAACAGTGTTGCGGGACGGCCCTTTCGGTCCAGGCATGGTGCAGCGATGGATCGACACCGTCGATCGCCGCGCGGATGGATCTGGTGGACTCGAGATGGTGGACCTGTGCAGTCCCGGCAACGTTCCGCCGGGGTGGTTCGAGGTCCTGCAGGCCTTCGACTCGGAGGGTGAACCAGTCTCCCTGATCCATGCGGACGATCCACGGCTGCAGCGAATGGCCGTTCTGGACGTCCTCATCAACAACGCCGACCGCAAAGGTGGTCACGCCCTCGAAGGCGTCGACGGCTCGGTGTACGGCGTTGATCACGGAATCTGTCTTCACTCGGAGAACAAGCTGCGGACCGTGTTGTGGGGGTGGGCCGGGCAGCCCGTACCCGGTGCTTTGATCGCCGACGTCGCCGAATTCGCGACAACTCTCGACGGGGATCTCGGCGACGAGTTGTCCGAACTGATCACCGAAGAGGAAATCGTGGCCTTGGCGGTGCGGGCGATGCAGTTCGCCGAGTCCGCTGTGATGCCTGAGCCGAACGGCCATCGAACGATTCCCTGGCCGGCCTTCTAGTCGCGAGACGTTTCCTGCTGTTCGCGAGTTGCCGTCAATCCGGGTGAGCGAACCAATCGCAGTAGTTGTTCGCGCAGCGCGGCGACATCCCCGACGCCGACGGTCAACGCCGCATCTTCCTTCTCGAGCGTCAGTAGTCGCTCGTACGTCAGTCTTCCGGCGTCGGTTATCGCGATCACGCGCCGACGCTCGTCCCTCGGATCGGTGTCACGAGTGACGTAACCCGCTCGTTCGAGACGGTCGATCGTGCGGCTCATCGTCTGATCGGTGACGCGGGCGTTCTTCGCGATGTCGCGTTGAGACGCCGCCCCACCGGCGATCGAGTGGAGCACGATCAGGCCCGCGTGCGTCATGTCCTGAGACCGCAAGACCTTCTCCCACGAGTGCTCCACCAGGCGTGCAGCGGTGGACAACAGCCGGCCGGTGGGCCAGTCGTCCAGGCCGTCGCTGCTCATTTTTCTGCCTTCCGTTTGCAATTACTCAGCATGCTGAACAAAATAGTCGGCAAGTCCTCTGCTGCCGATCCCTGGAGACCCAGTGAGCACACCAGTACAAAATCGTCCTGTTCGTCGCCTTCGATGGATTGTGCCAGCTCTCCTCGTGATCGGCTGGCTGGCAATCGGAGGATTCGGCGGTCCGTTCGCCGGAAAGCTCAGCACGGTGCAGCAGAACGACAACACGTCGTTCCTGCCCGCGTCGGCCGAAGCGACCGAGGTGGCAAAGCTTCAAGAGAGCTTCACGGACACGCGCTTCGTGCCGGCCATCATCGTGGCGGAACGACCGGGTGGCCTCGAGCCCGCCGACTCCACCTTCCTTTCCCAGACCGTCGATTCGTTTGTCGGTACCGAAGGATTCGGCGACGCCTCATCGCCGCCGATCCCGTCGGCCGACGGCCAGGCACTCCAGATGTTCCTGCCGGTCGACAGCACCCTCGAAGTCAAGGACAGCGTGAAAGCGCTGCGCGCGGCGCTGGAGTCGAGCCCTGACGGACTGACAGTCAAGGTCACGGGCCCCGCTGGGCAGGTTGCGGATCTGTCGGCAGCATTCGCCGGTATCGACGGATTGCTGTTGTTGGTAGCCGGATCCGTCGTGATCGTGATCCTGATCATCGTTTACCGAAGCCCGATCCTGCCGTTCGTGGTGATCTTCTCGGCGATCTTCGCACTCGGATTGTCGAGCTTGCTCGTGTATCTGCTCGCGGACGCGGACGTCATCGCACTGAACGGTCAGAGCCAGGGCATCCTGTTCATCCTCGTGTTCGGTGCCGCCACCGACTACGCGCTACTGCTGGTCTCTCGTTACCGGGAAGAATTGCGGATCGAGAAGGACAAGTACGCAGCAATGCGCACTGCGTGGCGCGCGACGCTCGAACCTGTCGCAGCGTCTGCAGGAACGGTCATCGCGGGCGTTCTGTGCCTGTTGCTCTCCGACCTGAACTCGAACCGCGGACTCGGTCCGGTGGCCGCCATCGGTATCGCCGCGTCCTTCCTCGCATCGATGACCTTCCTACCTGCTGTCCTGGTTCTGTTCGGGAGGACGGCGTACTGGCCGACCAAGCCGAAGTTCGATGCAGACCGCGAGCACCACGACGAGGCGAACGATCACCGGTTCTGGGCCGGGCTCGCTGCTCGAATCGGTAGGCATCCGCGCCGCTTCTGGGTGGCGTCGACTCTGGTGCTGGTGATCTTCGCGATGATGATGCCGCAGTTCAAAGCCAGCGGTGTCTCGTCGTCCGACATCTTCTTGCTCGATGTCGATTCGGTTGCAGGCCAGGAGATTCTCGGCGAGCACTTCGACGCGGGTTCGGGTTCACCGGCCGTGGTCATCGCGAATGCAGACCAAGTGGATGCCGTTGCGGCAGCCAGTCGCGTGGAGGGTGTCAGCGACGTAAGCGTCGTGCAGAACGGGGGAGCGCCTCTGGTTGTCGACGGGCGAGTCTCCCTGCAGGCGACGTTGACTGACGCTGCCGACTCGCTCGAGGCCGAAGACACCATCGTGCGACTGCGTGATGCAGTTCACTCAGTGGAGGGCGCCGACGCATTGGTCGGTGGCGTCACTGCGACCGACCTCGACACGAAGACCACCTCGACACGGGACCGGACACTCATCATTCCCGTGGTGATCATCGTGGTGTTCGTGATTCTCTCGCTCTTGCTGCGTTCGCTTCTCGCACCGCTGCTTCTCATGGGCACCGTTGTGCTCTCGTTTGCTGCGACACTGGGCATTTCGTCGCTGGTGTTCGACCACATCTTCGGTTTCCCCGGCGCGGATCCGGTGGTCCCGCTCTTTGCGTTCGTGTTCCTCGTGGCTCTGGGAATCGACTACAACATCTTCCTCATGACGAGGGTGCGTGAGGAAGCGCTGAAGATCGGCACCAGGGCGGGCGCTCTGCGGGGACTCACGGTGACCGGCGGGGTGATCACATCTGCCGGAGTTGTTCTGGCAGCAACCTTCTCGGCGTTGGCGGTGATCCCGCTGTTGTTCCTCGCCCAGATCGCGTTCATCGTGGCGTTCGGTGTCCTGCTCGACGCTCTGATCGTTCGATCCTTGCTGGTCCCGGCCTTGACCTACGACATCGGTCAGAAGATCTGGTGGCCGAGCAAGCTCGCGTCGACGCCCGAACCAGAGCAGGATCAGCCAGCACCTTCCCAGCCTCAGAGCAGTCTCCACTAGGCTCGGCAGCATGCAGTCTTGGTCCGATACCGCACTCCCGTCCGTTCCCGGTCAGGGGCCGCCGTTGCGGCTGTACGACACAGCCGACCGTCAGGTTCGCCCCGTCACCCCGGGCGAGAAGGCGACGATGTACGTCTGCGGCATCACCCCGTACGACGCCACCCACCTCGGCCACGCGGCCACGTACCTCACGTTCGACCTCGTGAACCGCATCTGGCGCGACGCCGGACACGATGTCCACTACGTCCAGAACGTGACCGACGTGGACGACCCGCTGTTCGAGCGAGCCAATCGCGACGGCGAGGACTGGATCGTCCTCGGCATGCGTGAGACGGCACTCTTCCGCGAGGACATGGAAGCGCTGCGTGTGCTTCCGCCGAAGGACTACATCGGCGCCGTCGAATCGGTGAACGAAGTAGTCGAGTTGGTGGAGAAGTTCGTGGCGTCCGGTGCCGCGTACATCGTCGACGACGCGGAGTTCCCCGACGTCTACTTCCGTGCCGACGCGACCGAGCAGTTCGGCTACGAGTCGGGCTACGACCGCGCGACGATGGAGAAGTTCTTTGCCGAACGCGGCGGAGATCCCGATCGCGTCGGAAAGCGCAATCCGCTCGACGCACTTGTCTGGCGTGCGGAGCGTCCGGGCGAGCCCTCGTGGCCCTCACCCTTCGGGCCGGGTCGCCCCGGCTGGCACATCGAATGCGCGGCCATTGCACTCAACCGCATCGGCTCCGGCTTCGACGTCCAGGGCGGTGGCAGCGATCTGATCTTCCCGCACCACGAGTTCTCGGCTGCGCATGCCGAATCGGCAACGGGTGATCGCCGATTCGCGCGTCACTATGTGCACACCGGCATGATCGGTCTCGACGGCGAGAAGATGTCGAAGAGTCGCGGAAACCTGGTCTTCGTCTCCAAGCTGCGCGGCGAGGGGGTGGACCCAGCGGCAATCCGTCTCGGACTTCTGTCCGGCCACTACCGCCAGGATCGCGCGTGGACCGATCAGGTCCTCGCGGATGCTCAGTCGCGCCTGAAGGTGTGGCGCGAGGCAGCAGCTCTCGGTTCTGCGCCGTCTGCCACTGACACTGTTGCGCGTTTGCGTCAGCACCTGGCCGACGATCTCGACACCCCGAAGGCGCTCGACGCGCTCGACGGTTGGGCCCGCCGCGCCATCGAGGGCGGCGGATCCGACACGCAGGCACCCGGCGATTTCGCCGATGCCGTTGACGCCCTACTGGGTATTTCGCTTCGCTGAACCCCTGCTGTGCGCCTTTATTAACCGCCCGCGGTTAATAAAGGCGCACAGCAGTTTCTAGGCGTAGTCCAACGCACCTTCGGCGGGTGTCGGCACCCGGCGCCGTAGCGGCGAGCCCAATGCCCTCGCCAGATCCGTTCCGTCGTGCTCGGCGAGCAGCTCACCGTTCGACCAGACCAGCAGCGCGGCGCTGACAGCCTGTTCGGCCGTGGAGTGCGCGAGGTCGTAGTGCGCACAGCCGGGGACGTCTGCGTACGTGATCCACAGGTCGTAGCCGGTCATGAAGAGGTCCAGGTCGAACTGAACGCTCAAGCCGAGAAGCTCGCTGCGACCGTTGTCGTCGACACCGGCGAAGGCCTCGTCGAGTGCCAGCAGACGCGGGGCGTGCGGGTCGGCCGAGTCCAACATGACGTGCGCCGCGGCGAACAAAGGAAGGTGCAGCGAGACGGACTGCTCGCCACCGGACAGCGCGCTGTGCCGCGCGACGGTAAGACGGTCTTCCTTGCCCTCACCGCTGATGAGGGTGAACGAGAACACGCGCCATTGACGGTAGTCGAGCGCCGAGGACAGAATCTCCGGGTACGAGCGTTCGGGGTGCGCCGCGCGGGCGGTACGGATCTGCGTCGCGAAATGTGCTCGCAGAGTAGCTAGTTCATCGACGCCGAGGGCCGACGCGTCTCGATCCAGCAGCTTGGAGATCGCCCGCGAGCTGTCGTCGAGGTTGTCGGCGAGCACCCAGTGAACGCCGATGGTATTGCCTGAGGACATCCGACGCTCACGCATCTCGGTGCCCATCTGTGTGATCAACTCGCGTGCGTCGACCGTGCGCTCGTGGATCTGCTGAGCCAATCCGGTCAACAGGGCATCTTCGAGAATGCGACGCTCGGATTCGGTGAGCAACTGCTCCTGATCGCCGCGAGCGTCGTGGATCCGCGTTGCGAACTCGCCGATCGACGAATAGCCCTGATCGTCCTGGACTCGTACGACGGTCAGCCCATCCGGTGCATCCCACTGCAGACGGTAGTCCTGTCCGGCCGCTGCGAGTTGCGCGTCGAAGTCCTGCAACGCCGAGGTCAGTGCCGTGCGGGTTGCCTTGCGGGCTCCGTCGGTGACTCGGACTGCCGAGGTCGCAGCCTCGAGCGCTCGGTACAACTTGTCGACGTCTTCGGGGAGGACGGGCGGGTGGGCTGCGTCCTCGCTGCGATCTTCGTTCTGGATGCGGTAGACCAACTGATCGGGGCTCATCCACGCCGCTGAACTTGCCGGCCAGCTCAGATGTTCCTTGACGCCCAACAACTCGAGAAGGTCCGGGCGCGCGTAGGGTGCGAGTCGCTCTGCATCACTGCGGGTTTCGGTCAGGGTGTGACGCAAGGTCTCCACGGCGGTGTTGTACGCACCCTCCGCCGTGCCGATCTGGAGGACGGCGGCGTCGTATGCCTTTCGCGCCGCACGCTGTTCGACCTTGCATTCTTCGATCTTCGCGCGGGCTTTTGCCAGGTCCAGGTCGATCTGCTCGGCGCTGGCACCGAGGGTGTCGCGCAGCGTCTCGAGACGCTGCACCTGCTGGAGCAGACTCTCCTCGGCGATGGCGGCTTCCTCGGCGAATTCCTCCGCATTGGCGCGTGATTCGTCGAGACGGTCGCGAGACTCGCGTTCGAGTTCGACTTCCTTGGCATGCTCCCGTCGGCAGCGCAGCGCCAGTTCGCCCTGCTTCTCGAAATGACGGATCGCCGCCGCGAGGGAATCGAGTTCACGGCCGATATGCGGCGTCCGGTGCTGCGACGCCGTCGCTCGGAGTTGCTTTTCCTTCGCCGCGAGATCAGCGATCGCCGCATCGAGTTCGCGTTGTGCCGTTTCCGTGGCCTCCGAGCGAGTACGGAGTGCGCCGGCAGATTCGGTGACCGTCTTGAGTGCGCGCAGGATCGAACCTGTCTTCGGCAATTCCTTTGCCGCAGAGTTGATCCGGCTCAGTTGCTCGTTGGTCTGCGCCACCAGTGCCTTGGCCGTATCGACTGCCGCGGCAAGTTCTTCCAGAGCCGCATCGATCTCGGTGATCCGAGCCTCGCGTCGACGCGCCCGTGCTGTGGTGCCGATGTACTCGGCATCGGCCTTGACGTGCCGGCCACGCGCGACGCCCTGCCAGAAGCGGCCGTCGACGCCGATCGCGACGCTTGCGTCGGAGTCGCCCGGCGCCTCGACGAGACTGATCGACGCGAGAATGTCCTGTACCCGAGCGTCGGGTACGTCGGCATTGCCTTCGACCTCGAGGACGTCGGCCAGCGTTCGTCCCTTCGGACGCTGCTTGACGGTCAGAGCCGTCAGGAACTGCTCGCTGACGTGCTCGGGAATCTTCTCGTCCGGGCAGACCCAGCCGTCGAGCAGATTTGCCGCTTGGAGTGCGGATTCGATTCCCGTGGCCACGTCTGGTTCGACGGAATCGGCGAAGCGCACCAACTGCCATAGCGGTGCACCACCCAGTTCGCTGCGGTTGTCGGTGCGTGCGTGGAAGGCAGGCGGAGCGTCGTCGTGTTCCGCCGAGACGGCCTTGCGCTCGGATTTGAGAGCCGCGATGGAGGCGTGTGAGGCAGATATTTCAGCTTCGGCCTCACGTCGACGCTCGCGCAGCGTCTCGGTGCCGGCTTCGGTGTGCTCGGCGAGAACTGCGGACAGCGCCGGAGCGTCTTCGTCGCCGACTTCGGCGAGCGCCGCGTCGAGAGCCTCGAACAGCGACGTGTCGGCGCCGACAGCCGAAAACAGGGAGGAGTGATCGGTCCACCACGCGCGCAGCCCGCTGGCGCACTGACTGCGTGCGAGTTCCACGGCAGCTTCGCCCTCGAGTACAGCCGCCTTGGACGCTTCGAGCAGCTCTTGTCCACGGCGAGAGCTGTTTTCGGCCCGGGTTCGTTCGGTCGCCGCCTTCTCGACGGTCGCCAGTGCGGTGCGGACGACGCGTACGTCACCGTCACGCTCCTCGGCATGGCCACGGACTGCTGCCGTGATCTGGTCACTGCGTGAGCCGTCGGGCAGGGGAGTCCAGACGATGCCGGCGTCCTCGGCTGCTGCCTGAAGTTCGTCCTCGGCGCGCGAGAGTGCTTCGGCCGCACGCTTGACCGACGATGCAGCCTTGTCGGCTTCGTCGCCGCGTTGAGCGAGTGCGGCCTGCGCTTTCCGGGACTTGTCTGCCTGCTGCTCGGTCGAGAGCTTGAGCGTCGCGACGGCCTGGGCGAGGTCGTCGAGTTGCTGTTTGCCTTCGTACGCGCTCGAGCGTTGCAGTGCTTCGACATTGGCGCGCGCGTTCTCGAGTGCCTGCTCGGCCTGGTTGAAGCGCTCCTCGGCTGCTGCCTGCGCCTCACGGCTGCGGGTCTGGGCGAGCGACGACTCGTCCATGGCGGCAACACCTCTGGTGACCGCTGCGAGGCGGGTGCTGACCTGTTCGATCTCTCCGCGAGACTGCTGACGCAGGTACTTGGTGTAGACCCCGATGAAACTCTGGGCTGCCTGATCGGCGGCCGCGAGCCCCTCGAGCGCGCGGCCGACTTCCTCCATGTCGCTGAACGAACGCGCAGCTTCGAGGACCAACTGATCGTCGAGTGGACGGAGACCGTCGGTGAGTGCCTGCGAAAGGCCCTTCGGGTCGAGGTTCTTCGCGAGCTGGGGACGGCGAAGCGTGAGAATGAGATTGATCAGCTGGTCGTAGCGCTGCACTCCGAGACCGAACATTCGCGCGTCGATGGCTGTGCGGTAGTCGAGGGGACGGTCGGTGATGGAATCGCTGCCGAGTTGTTCGGCCAACTGCTTCTTGGTGAGAGGACGATCGTCGTTGCCGATCAGCGAGAAGTCGACTCCGACGCGGCCGTCGGCGACGAAGTACCAGCGGGTGACCTTGTCGTTGGTTCGGGTTGCCCGCATGCCGATTCCCACGGTCACCGACTCGGGATCTTCGAGGGAGCCGCGGCAGAACTCCATCCACACGTAGGAGTGCGCGCTGTCCTGGCCCCGGTAGAGCAGGTTGGACTTCATCGTGCGCTCTTCACCGGCGAACGGATTGAGGCGCCGCGGTTCGATGCGGCCGTCGAAGACGAACGGGAACAGGACCTCGAGGGCCTTGGTCTTGCCGGATCCGTTGGGTCCCCGCAGAACCAGTCGACCGTCGGCGAACGAGAACTCTTGGTCTCGGTAATCCCAGAGGTTGATGATTCCAGCCCGAGTAGGTCGGAAGCGGGCGTTGGTCATACGTTCTCTACCTCTGATAGTTCGCCGTTGGGGGAAGGTTCGGGGCCGAATTCGTCGACCGGATCCGGTGCGGAGTTGTCCACCGCGAAGTCGATCTGAGGATCGCGTTCGCGCACGGAGACCACGACGTCGCGGTACCGGGCAAGGACGGGCAACACCAGTACGCCGCCGTCGACCGCATGCGTCAGGCGCAGACGTTGCAGCAACCCAAGCGCCTGCTTGCGCAGCCCGTTGTGATCGGCCTGCCACTGCGCCGCGAAAGTTCGCCCGAACTGGTCCACCAACTCGGTGGCCTTGTCAGCGAGCCAGTCGTCGTCGATTTTCGGGTACGTGACGGGTGGCGGTGGCTCGGCCGGTTCGCCGGCGGGCAGCACGAAGTCGTCGTCCTCGTCGGCGAGGTCCTCGAAGATCCCGGCCTCGGGGATGGCGGCATCGAGTTGTTCGATCAGGTGATCGTCCGACACGTGCGGGATCGGAAGTTTCGGCAGTTCAGGAGCGTCGACGTCGAGTACGCGGTCGGCAATCTCGCCGGCCAGGAGAAGTGCCACCTGAGCGATCGTTCCGGTGCTCGGGAAGCGGACGTCGGAGAGTCGGCCGGTGGGATCGATCATCGCGATTCCCTCGGCGCGGCGCTCGGCCACCAACCCCGTCAGTAGTTCGACTTCCGACGCGGTCTTGGGCTGCGCCAACGCGATCAATTCGTGCTGATCGAGTTCACCGGCCAGTACGACCGGCCGCTCGACCAGAGCCCGACGCACTCGGCGTCCGATCTCTTTCGCGTCCACAGGAATTCCGTCGTCCTCGGAGGCGCTCGAGGTCTCGACGGCCAGGAGTCCGCGGATGGAGTGTAGGTGCTGCAGGGCGCGCGGTGGACGGAACAGCGCTACGACGACGGAACGGTCGATGTCGTAGAGCGCTTCTCCCGCTTCGGGATTGGACGCCCAGCCGTTTGCGTCACCGTCGGCGAGGGCGATGGCGCCTCTGACTCCGAGCCAGCCCACTGCGTCGACGAAGGCGTCGCGGTCGGACGTACGATCGGTGGAGAGTTCGACGCCGTCGACTTGTGCAGCATCGGCCGCGACGTGATCCGCCAACTCCGACAACGTGATCTGGTTCCCGGCGCGGCCCAACGCGGCCAGGCACAATGCCAGGTAGGCGTAACGCGTGCGATCGAAGGTTCGCTCGGAGGCAGTTCGGGCCGGTGCCGACGGGTTGAGCCGATCCGACACCGTGAACAGGCGAGCGGTGGTCTCTGTCACCTCGAGGCGGTATCCGAACAGCTCCAGTAAGTCGTCACGTAGCTCGGTGGCCCAACGGCGCAAGAGCGGCAACGCAATTCGATCCGGGTACGTCGAGGTGATCAGGTGATTGGACAGAATCACACGCGCCGCTCGTTGGTACGAATCGAGGGCTAGGGGCGTGATCTCGCGAGCTCTCATCGAACACTGACCTCGATGCCGTCGAGATGCATTCGTCCGCGAGCAGTCTTGATGGTGGTCGAACCGTCCGAGGGACTGAGCGTCAGCTTCACCCCGTTCTCACTACCGGTGGAGCTCTTGACGCGTCCCACCACCGGAACGCGCGCGGTCAGTGCTGCATTGAGCAGACTCAGCAAAACTTCGGTCTCCTGCTCGTTGAGTTCGCGCTGATAAACACCGTTCGACGCGAGGGATTGCGCCGCGGCACTGCGCGTACGTTGCGCCGCCAACTGCTCTTCGCGCAGGCGGCGGATGCTGCCGTCGTTGCGGGCGACTTTGCTCGGCAAGCCTGGTGAGGGCGGGCGGCCGGTTTCGGCGAGTGTTCGCGCGATCTCGACCGGCGGTGCCTCCCACCACGAGCGTGAGTGCGAAATGATGTCGGCGTCCGGATGCACCATCGAGAGATGGCGTGGACGACCGAGGTCGAACACTGCCTGGAACAGAGCATGAGCTGCGTCTTCGGACGGCGTGGCGGCGAACCAGCCGGCGAGGTGCCGGAGCTGGCTCTCACGGCTGACGCCGCCGCGACGGGTTTCCGTGACGCGGCGAAGGAGCGCCAGAACCGCGGCGATCGCGCTCATCGTGCCCTCACGTAGACGCTCGGACTCGCTGATCCCCGATTCCGCGGAGACGAACCAGGCGGTCAATCCTCGCCAACGCGCAGCCCAGTCGTCTTCGCGTTCGGTGATCGGGACGAACACCCGTTCGTCACTGGCGGCGGCGAGGCGGATCATGCGATCGACCCCGGTGGATTCGACGTGCTCGATCGCTTCCTTGAGCTTGGGGGCGTAGCGCGCCAGATCGGAGCTGAACTCCCGCATGTGCGTGAGCAGAGCGTCCTTGTGCGTGAGGAAAGCCTGCGGAGTGATCTCCGTGGTCCGTACGAGGTCCCCGAGGGTCAGATAGAAGTGCGCGGCTCGATCAGCCATGTCGGAGAGTGTCGAGTCGAGGCGCTTGAGCTTGCGGAAGATCAGATCGCCGTCGGAGCTTCGGTTGGCCTCGGCGAGTTCGGACATGTCTGCGAGCAGGTCCGGCAAAGCGAGACGCGAGAGCGACGCCGAGTCCAGGCGTGCGGCGAGAACGTCTTCGACTGATCGATAGACCTGGTATCCGGCCTGACCGAACTGGTAGACGAAGTGGCGATTGCGGTACTCGGCCAGCGTGGCCGCGCGGGTGCCGTCGTAGCTGCGCTCGAGGATCTCCCACACGTGGAGCTGATCCAACAGGGGAGTGACCTCTGCTGCCGACAGATCGGCCGCCGGATCCGATCCACCGATCTTCTCGAGGATTTGCGCGACGGCTCCGGCATGCAGCAGGACGGTGTAGTTGGCGCGAGCATGGTCGAAGGCACGAAGTACCCAGAGGTACTCGGCCCGTTTTTCCGCGATCGTGAACGAAAACAGCTTCAGTCGATTGGTGTCGGCGTACGCGGCGTAATCGGGCGCACTCGTTTCTTCCACCATGACAGGGTAGGCGAGAGACGCCCCCTCTTTTTCCTACGGGCGATCCGTAGCAGGGGATGCGGCGCGTCGCCACTGCGATTCGTTCTCGATCATCCATGTGAGCAGGTGCTCGGCCGCCGCCTCGTCGGAGTCCGGGCCGACCAGCAGATCGGCGAACGCTTGGCTGGGGGCGACGATGCGGATGCCGTCGCGGGTGAGCAATCGGTCGAAGGCAGACGGTGAGAGGGGAGCGGTGATCCACACGTCACCGCCGGATTCCACCCGCCGTAGTCCGAGAGCGTCGGCGAACTGATCGACGTTGTCGGCATGGAAGTGGGCACGTCGAGTGGGCGCGTACCGAGCAAAGGGTGCGGCGGCCACCGAGGCGGTACCGGCGTAGATGTGACCGCTGAGCTGACGCAGTTGATCGAAGAGTGCTTCCAACCCGTCCGGCGCGTGAAAGCCGTGAGGCGTCGGCGCTTTGGCCCCGGCCTCAGCCGCCCATTCACGAAGCATCTTCGGCCAGCGGACGTCACCGATCCCACCGCGGGGGAGCCGGGTGACCAGTTCGCGATCCGACAGTGTCTGAACCACCCGATAGGTTGCTCCCGTCGACGCACCGGCCAGGCGCACCAAGGCAGTGATCGCCAGTGGCGCCGCGAAATCGGCAAGCGCACGCACGACGCGAGCTGACGGATCGCCCGTCAACTGTCCGGAAGGACGTCCGGGCCCCCGCCACGGATCGGCGTCGGCTCCGCGTCCACGCACCCAGACGGCGGGTCGATCAGCGGTCAACGACACGTTGCCCGTGGCGTCTGCGTACGAGATCGCGTGGGAATCGAGCTGCCGGCGAACCGGCTCGGACAGATATTTTGCGCACACGAAGCCCGATTGACCGGTGGGGAAGCGATCGGCGATACCGGGAACGTCGCTGCTCAGGACACCGTGAGCGGCGTACACGCCGAATTTGGCCACCGAGCCGTCAGGGGAGCGGAGGTCGAGTCGGAGTGGCGCCTCGGACAGGTCGGGGGAGCGCTGCGTCGACAAAGACCAGGTAGGAGGCAAATTTTCTTCGATGACGGCAACCGATCGCCGAAAAATGTCGATCGGCCGTTCCGGTTCCGACTCAGATTCGCTCATGTTCCAATGGTATCAATATCTGTCGACGACGGAAACACGAGATTTTCCGAATAATGTTCGGCCTGACAGCCTCGCGACAACGGTGGTCGCTTTCGCCGAGAAACTCACTACCTACACAACTTCGAATTCGAAATTGCCTAGATCGATCAGCGTTGCTTCGGCATGATCAGGGGAGCGACGACGGCGAGCAGTAGTGCCGGGATCAGGAAGCTCGCGGCAGGCGAAGAGTCGTAAATCGGTGTCAGGGCCAGGGGAGCAAGAGCGGCGCCGCCGAAGCGCATCGCTTGGACGACGGACACGGCGCCGCCACGGTTCGGCCCCGCGGATCCGAGGACCGCCGCGTTGACGCCGACCAGCACGAACTGGCTCGCGACGCCTGCGACAAACCATGCGATCGCGATCACCGGCACCAAGCCGGCAAGGCCGACTACGGAGACCAGAACTGCTCCGCCCAGGGCGCCGATCATCACGGAGGAGCGTGCGCCGATGCGATCGATGAGGATTCCGATGCGCCGGGCCGAGAGGATGCCGGCCACGCCGAAGACGGTGAGCAGTAGGCCGCGGACGGTGGGGGACAGCCCGAACTCGTCTTCGAAGCGGAAGGCGAGCAGGAAGCTCAGTCCACCGAGGGCGCCCCAGCCGAGCAATGCAGCGATACCGATGCGGAGCACTTCGGGGCGTAATGCATCGCGGAGACGGGCGGGAGTGGTCGCTGCCGGTGCTTCGGACTTCGGAAGTCCGACGGCTCCCAGAATGCCCGCGACCACTGCGATGACGAGAAAGGCCAGACGCCAGTCGAATTCGGCCGCCAGTCCGCCGATCAACGGAGCCGACGACTGCCCTGCGGCCTGGAAAGCGCCGAAGGCTCCGAGGGCTCGACCCAGCCGTGCCTGCGGTGTTGCGGCCGCCAACGAGGCAAGCAGTAGCGGCGTGGTGAATGCGTTCGCGGAGCCCTGCAGTACCCGGGCGGCAAGGAAGATCTCGAGTGTCGGGGCGAGGAAGCATGCCAACGACGCGAGGACGTAGACGCCGTAAGCGATGCGCACCGTCCGAACCTTGCCCCACCGCGTCCCGAGTGTCCCCGACACCAACATCAGAGCGGCGAAGGGGAGCAGGTACGCGGTGAGGGAAGAGGCGGCCGCCGACGGACCGACCCCTAGATCGTCACCGATCTCGGGAAGGATCGAAGCAACCACGCCGCCGCCGAACGGGCCGAGGAACCCGCCGGCGTACAGCGCGATCAGCTGAAGCCGGAGGCGCAGTGGGCGCTGTGTACTTCCGCCTTCTTCTGGAGTGTTCTTGCTCACAGTCCGAAGCTGCCGGGGCCTCGCCGTCTGAGGTAGCGCTCGAATTCCGCGGCGATGGCATCGCCGTCGATCTTGGAGATTGCTTCGCTGATGTCGGTTTCGGCGTCTCCCCGTTCTTCCAGGGTGCGCACGTATTCGCCGATTTCCTCATCGTCCGCGGTCATTTCGTTGACCGCTTCCTCCCAATCCTCCGACTGAGCCGGGAGCTCCCCGAGTGGGACCTCGATGTCGAGAACATCCTCGACTCGTTGAAGGAGGGCCACTGTGGCCTTCGGGTTGGGTGGCTGCGAGATGTAGTGCGGAACCGCCGCCCAGAACGAAATAGCGGGTACACCAGCACGAACGCACTCGTCCTGAAGAACCCCGGTGATGCCCGTCGGGCCTTCGTACCGCGTCTGTTCCAGGTTGAATCGGGCGGCGGATTCACTGCTGTAGGCCGTGCCCGTCACCGGGACCGGTCGGGTGTGCGGAGTATCGGCGAGCAGGGCGCCGAGGATGACGACCGTCTTGACGTTCAGTTGGTCGATCAGCTCGAGCAGATCCTCGCAGAAACTGCGCCACCGCATGTTGGGCTCGATCCCGCGAAGCAGGACGATGTCGCTCTCGCTGCCAGGAGGCGAACAGACCGACAAACGTGTTGCCGGCCAAACGATTTCGCGAGTGACACCGTCGACCTGCCGGACCGTGGGGCGGTTGACCTGATAGTCGTAGTAGTCCTCTGAATCGAGTTCGGCGAGCGGCTGGGCATCCCAGATCAGCTCGAGATGTTCGACCGCACCGCTGGCTGCGTCACCGGCGTCGTTCCAGCCCTCGAAAGCTGCAACGAGGATGGGATCACGTAGGACAGGGATGTCGCCCTCGAGGCGGTCGCTGCTGTCGACGGCAAAGCCGTCAGGACTCTCGAAGGCCGCGGAATCATCGAAATCGACCGGGCCGTCGGGAGTGACGGGGAACTCACTTGGACTCACCCACCCAGCCTACGGCCAGAGCTTGTCGGTGCGCCCACTACTCTGGACGGCATGTCTGCCCCATTTAACTCTGCCCTGCTTGATGCGCTGAAACAGCGCGTTGTCATCGGCGACGGAGCGATGGGCACCATGTTGCAGGCCGCGGACCTCACCCTGGACGACTTCCTCGGCCTCGAGGGGTGCAATGAGATCCTCAACGACACCCGTCCCGACGTGCTCAAAGACATCCACCGTGCGTACTTCGCCGCTGGTGCCGATGCCGTCGAGACCAACACCTTCGGTTGCAACCTGCCCAACCTCGCCGACTACGACATCTCTCACCGGATCCGCGAACTCGCGGAAAAAGGCACTGCTCTCGCCCGTGAAGTAGCGGACGAGATGGGACCAGGCCGCGACGGCATGGCCCGATTCGTACTCGGCTCGATGGGACCGGGAACCAAGCTCCCCAGCCTGGGACACGCACCGTACGCAGTCCTGCGTGACGCGTACACCGAAGCTGCGCTCGGCATGATCGACGGTGGCGCCGACGCCATCCTCGTCGAAACCTGCCAGGACCTGCTTCAGGTGAAAGCTGCAATCCTCGGCAGCCAGCGTGCGATGGAGCAACTCGGACTGCGGTTGCCGATCATCACTCACGTGACGGTCGAGACAACCGGAACGATGCTCCTCGGCAGTGAGATCGGTGCGGCGCTGACGGCACTCGAGCCACTCGGTATCGACATGATCGGTCTGAACTGCGCTACCGGGCCGGCCGAGATGAGTGAACATCTCCGTCATCTGTCCAAGTACTCCACGCTGCCGGTGTCGGTCATGCCCAATGCCGGCCTGCCGCAGCTCGGTCCCAAGGGCGCCGAGTATCCGCTGACTGCCGACGAATTGGCCGAAGCCCTCAGTGGTTTCGTCTCCGAGTTCGGACTCGGCCTCGTCGGTGGCTGCTGCGGTACGACGCCCGAGCACATCAGCGCGGTCGCCGACGCGGTCCGTCAGGTCGAGAAGGCCCAGCGCACGCCGATCCACGAGCCGAGCACCTCTTCGCTGTACTCGGCGGTGCCGTTCGAGCAGGACGCCAGCATCCTGATGATCGGCGAACGCACGAACTCCAACGGCTCCAAGGCTTTCCGCGAGGCGATGCTCTCCGCGGACTACCAGAAGTGCCTGGACATCGCCAAGGACCAGACCCGCGACGGCGCACACATGCTCGACCTCAACGTCGACTACGTGGGCCGCGACGGTGCCGCCGACATGTCGGAACTTGCCAGCCGCCTGGCGACGTCCTCGACGCTGCCGATCATGCTCGACTCCACCGAGCCTGCCGTGCTGCAGGCCGGCCTCGAGCACCTCGGTGGCCGCTGCGCCGTCAACTCCGTCAACTACGAAGACGGCGCCGGCCCCGAATCGCGTTTCCACAAGATCATGACTCTGGTCAAGGAGCACGGCGCGGCGGTCGTCGCCCTGACCATCGACGAAGAGGGCCAGGCTCGCACCGCCGAGACGAAGGTCGCCATCGCCAAGCGTCTGATCGAGGACATCAAGGGAAACTGGGGACTCGCCGAGTCCGACATCATCGTCGACGCCTTGACCTTCCCCATCTCGACCGGTCAGGAAGAGGTACGACGCGACGGCATCGAGACCATCGAAGCGATCCGTCAGCTCAAGGCTGCGTACCCGGAACTGCACTTCACCCTGGGTATCTCGAACATCTCGTTCGGTTTGAACCCGGCAGCTCGTCAGGTCCTCAACTCGGTGTTCCTGCACGAGTGCACCGAGGCAGGTCTGGACACGGCGATTGTTCACGCGTCCAAGATTCTGCCGATGGCCCGAATTCCGGACGAGCAGCGTGAAACTGCACTCGACCTCGTCTACGACCGTCGTAGCGAGGGGTACGACCCGCTGCAGAAGCTGATGGCTCTGTTCGAGGGCGTTTCGGCAGCGTCGGCGCGTGAGTCTCGTGCGCAGGAACTGGCGGGACTTCCGTTGTTCGACCGGCTCGAACGCCGCATCGTCGACGGGGAGCGCAACGGCCTCGACGACGACCTCACCGAGGCGATGACGATCAAGCCTCCGCTGGCCATCATCAACGAGACCTTGCTCTCGGGCATGAAGACCGTCGGCGAGCTGTTCGGCTCCGGACAGATGCAGTTGCCGTTCGTGTTGCAGTCGGCCGAGGTCATGAAGGCTGCCGTGGCATTCCTCGAACCGCACATGGAAGCGAGCGACGAGGACGGCAAGGGTCGCATCGTGATCGCGACCGTCAAGGGCGACGTTCACGACATCGGCAAGAACCTGGTCGACATCATCTTGAGCAACAACGGCTACGAGGTCGTCAACATCGGTATCAAGCAGCCGATCGCGACCATCCTCGACGTCGCATTGGACAAGAAAGCCGACGTGATCGGCATGTCCGGACTGCTCGTGAAGTCCACTGTCGTGATGAAGGAAAACCTCCAGGAACTCAACGCACGCGGAGTCGCCGAGAAGTTCCCGGTTCTGCTCGGTGGTGCGGCGCTCACGCGCTCCTACGTCGAGAACGACCTGCAGGAGGTGTACGAGGGCGACGTCAGCTATGCCCGCGACGCCTTCGAGGGTCTGAACTTGATGGACCAGATCATGACGACCAAGCGTGGTGGCGGCCCGGCGCCGGACAGCCCGGAGGCCATCGCTGCTCGCGAGAAGGCTGCCGAGCGTAAGGCACGTCACGAGCGTTCCAAGCGCATCGCCGAAAAGCGTAAGGCTGCAGCGGTTCCCGTGGTCCTGCCGGAGCGTTCCGATGTCGCAACCGACATCGCGGTGCCGACACCTCCCTTCTGGGGCTCGCGCATCGTCAAGGGAATCTCGCTGTCCGAGTACTCGGGGCTGCTCGACGAGCGCGCTCTTTTCCTCGGCCAGTGGGGCCTTCGCGGTCAGCGCAAGGGCGACGGTCCGACGTACGAGGAACTGGTCGAGTCGGAAGGCCGTCCGCGACTTCGGTACTGGCTCGATCGGCTGACGTCCGAGGGCATCCTCGCGCATGCCGCGGTCGTGTACGGGTACTTCCCGGCGATCTCGGAGGGCGACGACGTCATCGTGCTCACCGAGCCGAAACCGGATGCACCCGAAAGGTTCCGGTTCACCTACCCGCGCCAGCACCGCGACCGCTTCCTGTGCATCGCGGACTTCGTTCGCTCGCGCAAGGACGCCGAGGCCACCGGGCAGGTCGACGTACTCCCGTTCCAGTTGGTGACGATGGGTCAGCCGATCGCGGACTTCGCCAACGAGTTGTTCGCGTCGAACTCGTACCGCGATTACCTCGAGGTTCACGGAATCGGTGTCCAGCTCACGGAGTCTCTGGCCGAGTACTGGCATCGACGCGTCCGTGAAGAGCTAGTGCTTCCCGAGGGTCACACCGTCGCGGAGCAGGATCCCACCGAGGTTGCCGGCTACTTCGATCTCGAGTACCGCGGCGCTCGTTATTCGTTCGGATACGGCGCGTGCCCGGATCTCGAGGATCGAGCCAAGTTGGTTGCGTTGCTCGAACCCGAACGAATCGGCGTCGAATTGTCCGAGGAACTGCAGCTGCATCCTGAGCAGTCCACGGACGCTTTTGTCCTGCACCACCCGGAAGCAAAGTATTTCAATGTCTGAGTTGTTGACCGAAGTATCCGAATCAACGCTCGGTGGTGTCCTGTGGGACATGGACGGCACCCTGCTCGATTCGGAGAAGCTGTGGGACATCGCGCTTCGTGAGCTGTCCCTACGCCTGGGCGGACCGATGACGGAAGCGACACGCGTTGCCGTCATCGGTGCGTCGAGTCCCTTCGCCCTTGCGACGGTGTTCGACGCGCTCGGCCTGGAGAAGCATCCCGATGCCATCGCCGAGGCGAAGGACTGGATGTACACCCGCGTCGGCGATCTGTTCGAGGACGGCGTGACCTGGCGGCCAGGTGCTCGCGACGCACTGTCGACCGTGCGTGACGGTGGTCTGCGTTCTGCACTGGTCACCAACACCGAGCGAGTTCTGGTCGATCGGGCACTCGGCATGCTCGGCCGTGAGTTCTTCGACCATTCGGTGTGTGGCGACGAGGTCCCCAACGGGAAACCGGCAGCGGATCCGTACCTGCGCGGCGCGCATCTGCTCGGACTCGAGCCTGCGCAGTGCCTCGCGATCGAGGACTCGCCGACCGGCACGGCGTCGGCCAGCGCTGCGGGTTGCGCGGTGCTCGTCGTTCCGTGTGAGGTCGACGTCCCCGCCGGCCCTGGACGCGTGTTTCGAGAGTCCCTGTTGGACTTGTCCATTCACGATCTTCACGACGTTCACTCGAGCGCGGCACGTTAGGCTGGATTTGCTGTGGCTATTCCGAAAATTGTTCTCTTCTACCAGTTCACGCCGTTGGCGGACCCGGAAGCGATCAAGCTGTGGCAGCACAGCCTGGCCGAGTCCAACAACCTGACGGGCCGGATCATCGTCTCGCCGCACGGGATCAACGCGACGGTCGGCGGAGACATCGAGGATGTCAAGCGATATGTCCGTGGTACGCGTGGTTACGAACCCTTCCGTACCGCTGACATCAAGTGGTCGGACGGCCTCGGGAACGATTTCCCTCGTCTGAGTGTCAAGGCACGCTCGGAGATCGTGACGTTCGGTGCCCCCGACGAGCTGAAAGTCGACGAGAACGGTGTGGTCGGCGGAGGAGTTCACCTGGTGCCCAAGGAACTACACGAACTCGTCGACACTCGCGGTGACGACGTCGTGTTCTTCGACGGGCGCAATGCCTTCGAAGCCGAGATCGGCCGTTTCCGAGATGCGATAGTTCCGGACGTCGCCACCACTCGGGATTTCGTCAACGAACTCGACAGTGGCAAATACGACCATCTCAAGGGCAAAGCCGTGGTCACGTACTGCACCGGCGGAGTGCGCTGTGAGGTGTTGTCTTCGCTGATGCGCTCACGTGGCTTCGACGAGGTCTATCAGTTGGACGGCGGAATCGTCCGTTACGGCGAGACTTTCGGCGACCGCGGCCTCTGGGACGGTTCCCTGTACGTGTTCGACAAGCGGATGAACATCGAGTTCTCATCCGAAGCCAAGACACTCGGCGTGTGTGTCGATTGTGGTACTCCGACCCCGCGGTACCGCAACCGGATCGACGGCGACGGCCGAACCCTCGAATTGCTCTGCGAGAGTTGTTCACCAGACCTCGAGCAGGACTGAGCTGTGCCCAAGGCTCCGTTGCCGATCCGAAACGGTCTCGGACCTGACCGGCTGCGGATGCCGGCGGAGTCGTCGGCGCGGACCGTCCTCGAGCACCTGGTCGGCGAGCATCCCGGGGAGCGGGACCTGTGGGCGGACCTCGTCAGCGCCGGGGACGTCGTCGACGAGCACGGGCGGGAGATCACGAGCCGAACGCCCTATCAGCCGACCCGGTTCGTGTACTTCTACCGCGAGCCGGCCCCCGAGATTCCGGTTCCGCACGAGATCGAGATCTTGTACCGCGACGACTCGATTCTCGTGATCGACAAACCGCACTTCCTGGCGACCATTCCACGGGGAGCGCACATCGTCGAAAGCGCAGTCGTGCGCTTGCGTCGTGACCTGGACCTTCCGGATCTTGCGCCAGTTCACCGCCTCGACCGGATGACGGCGGGTGTCATCGTGTTCACCGTGACACCGGACCTACGACGGCCGTACCAGGAACTTTTTGCCGAGCAGCGGATCGTCAAGGAGTACGAGGCGATTGCGGGCTTCGATCCGGAACTGACTTTCCCTCGCACGGTGCGCAGCCGCATCAACAAAGTTCACGGCGAGATGACGGCTACCGAAATCGCGGGCGAGCCGAACAGTGAGACCTCGATCGAACTGATCGAGGTGATCACCGACTCGGCCGGCCGGACGCTCGGGCGATACAGGTTGCTCCCACGGACCGGCCGGACCCATCAGCTTCGGCTGCACCTCAACTCGCTGGGCGTCCCGATCGTCGGTGACAATTACTATCCGGAGTATCTGCCCGCAGTGCCCGGTGACTTCTCGACTCCGTTGCGATTGTTGGCGCGAGCGTTGGAGTACCCGGATCCGATCACCGGGCAGACCCGCAGGTTCGTGAGTTCGCGCAGCCTCGACGCAGGCCTGTGAACACCGCTGTTCGTGGGCGTGTGAAAACCGCTTCCGTCCTCGTGAAAGAATAGCTACCCGTGAAGACCTTCGAATCCTTGTTCGCCGAATTGACCGAGCGCGCTGCTACTCGCCCCGAGGGGTCCGGCACTGTCGCCGCCCTCGACGCCGGTGTGCATGCTCAGGGCAAAAAGGTCATCGAGGAAGCCGGTGAAGTGTGGATCGCTGCGGAATATCAGAGCGATGAGCAGCTAGCCGAGGAAATTTCCCAGCTGCTGTACTGGACGCAGGTGTTGATGGTCGGTCGCGGACTGACCCTCGAGGACGTGTACCGACATCTGTGATCGGAGCTGACCAGCGAGATGTACTCCGTCTCGCTCGTCCAGGGCTTCCGATTCATGTCGTCTCACGTCACCCACACCTTCCGAAAGGACATCCACCATGCTGCGCGTAGCAGTTCCCAACAAAGGCTCACTGTCCGAGTCCGCCGCCGAGATTCTCAGCGAGGCCGGCTACCGTCGACGCACCGATTCCCGTGATCTGACAGTCCTCGATCCGGCCAATCAGGTCGAGTTCTTCTTCTTGCGCCCCAAGGACATTGCGATCTACGTCGGCTCCGGTGAGCTGGATCTCGGCATCACCGGTCGTGATCTCGCCGGCGACTCGGGTGCTCCCGTATCCGAGCGTCTGTCACTGGGCTTCGGCCGTTCGTCGTTCCGTTACGCAGCACCGGCCGGCAAGGACTGGGCCGTCGAGGATCTGTCCGGCCTGCGCATTGCAACGTCGTACCCGAACCTGGTCCGTAAGGACCTCACAGATCGCGGACTCGACGCCACCGTCATCCGTCTCGACGGAGCAGTGGAAATCTCGATTCAGCTCGGCGTCGCCGACGCGATCGCCGACGTGGTCGGATCGGGTCGTACTCTCCGCCAACACAACCTCGTGGCTTTCGGTGAATCGCTCTGCGATTCCGAAGGTGTCCTGATCGAGCGCACCGGCGCTCCGCAGGACGATCCCGCACGCAACCAGCTCATCGAACGCGTACGCGGAATTGTCTTCGCACAGCAGAATCTGATGATCGACTACGACTGCCCGCGCACCATCCTCGACGACGCCATCAAGATGACACCCGGTATGGAATCGCCGACCCTCTCACCGTTGGCTGATCCCGACTGGGTCGCGGTTCGCGCGATGGTCCCGATCAAGGGACACAACCAGGTGATGGATGCCTTGGCCGAACTCGGTGCCAAGGCCATCCTCGCGTCGAACATCCGCTCGGTACGCGCTTTCTGATCACTGCCTGAATAGATTTACGCGCATTCGCGCCCGTTCCTGGAAATCAGGAACGGGCGCGAATCTGCAAAGTCTGGGCGATACGGCCCACGGCACCCTGCTCGTCGTAGAGCACGCCCGCACACATGCCGACGCCGTCCGGACCCGTTGTGGTTTCGGCGGCGACACCGACCCACTCTCCCTCGGGCACACGGAAGATATGCACCGTGAGATCTGTGTTGAGAAACGTCCAGTGCTCCGGGTCGAGCTTGGCGCCGACCCCGTTTGAGATGTCGGCCACCGCGAACAAACGCTCGAGAGCAGACATCTTCTCACCCTCGACCAGCTCTGGCTTGGGGCGCGCCCATACCTTGCCGGTTCCCACGCACCCGATCGGAGCAATCCAGGACCAGTCGAGGGTCTTGAGATAGCCGACGCTCCACAGACCCTCGAGAACGCCCGGGGTGCCGCTGTCGCGGGGTTCGAGCGGGGGATCGACTACGTGGACGACGTCGCCGGTATCCACCGTCTCCATCCGCCACGCCGTACCGCGCGCAACCGCGCGTGCAGATCCGTCGGCGGTGGTTGCCCACAGTTCGGCGACGATCAATTCGATTCGGCGACCGGGTCGTTCGATCCAGGACCGGACTTCGAGGTCGGCAATCGGAATCGGTCCGAGAATCTCGACGACGACGCGCGTCAGACGGGTTTCGTCGCGCGCACCGCACCGCTCGAGGGCTCGTACCAACAGCGCCGACGGGGGAGCGCCGTGCTGCAGTGTCGGGCCCCAGATGCTGACAGTTGCCTGCGTGCTCGCGAACCGCTCGTGCCCTTCCTCCGTCGTTCCGAGGTAGCGGTAGTACGAACTGTCCGTCATGTTATGAATTCTCCTTTGCGGCAACAGGTTCGGTGCTCAGCAGGTCCGGCCAACCTGGATACGGCGGAGGTGTTCCGCCGAACGAGGGGCACAGTGACTTGTGATCGCACCAGTCGCACAGTTTGCCAGGCTTGGGTCTGAAGTCTCCGGTCGCACCTGCTGCGAGGATCGCTTTCCAGATGGCGGAGAGGGTTCGCTCGAATCGGATGAGCTCGTCGTGATCCGGGGCGTACGTGAGAATCGAGCCGGAGGCCAGATAGATCAGGCGCAGTTGTGCGGGAACGATTCCGCGAGTGCGCAGCAGTACGAGCGCGTAGAACTTCATCTGGAAGAGCGCCTTGGATTCGGTGAACTCGCGAGGCGCTTTTCCGGTCTTGTAGTCGACCACCCGCACCTCACCCGTCGGTGCAACGTCTATCCGGTCGACGAAGCCGCGGAGTCGAACGCCGTTCTCCAATTCGGTCTCGACGTAGACCTCGCACGCCTCGGCATCGAATCGAGTGGGATCTTCGAGCGTGTAGTACGTCGCGACGAGCTTGCCGACTTCGTCGAGGAACGAATCCAGCTCGCCCTCCGGAACAAGGTCAGCGGCCTCGGGAGACTCGGCACTGACACGTTCCCACGCGGGACGGACGAGTTCGGCTGCGCGATCGGGAACCCGGTGACCGGTCGGGAGTGCAAACAGTGCTTCCAGTGCCGCGTGTACGACGGTGCCTCTGACCTGGGCTCTGGTTGGCGTTTCCGGAATTCTGTCGACTGCTCGGAAGCGATAGAGCAGGGGGCATTGTTTGTAGTCACCCGCCCGAGACGGAGAGAGCGCCGGCCGACTACGCGGGCGCTCGTGTGATGTTGAACCCGTTGGAGTGGGGGTTGGCAATTCGACAGAGCTCACACCTGGCAGGCTATGCGGTTGGTCCGACAACTCCGTCGGAGCCGGTGGCGAGGACACCGGAAACAAGCGAACAGGGATCATCTGCGCATGGCGAACGAGCTGCAACCAGAAGAAGGCACGACCGAAGTGGATGAGGTTGTGCAGCCCGCTGTCGCCGAGATTCCCGAACAAGAGCTTCCAGAAGCTGATCTCACTGCGCCGGGCAAGCGGCCGTCAGGTCCGTTCCGCGTCGGCGACCGAGTACAGCTGACCGACGGCAAGGGACGCCACTACACGATCGTTCTCGAGGCGAACCGCGAATACCACACCCACAAGGGCGGAATCGTTCACAACGATCTGATCGGTGCCGACGAGGGCAGCGTCGTCAAGTCGGTCAACGGCACGCCCTATCTCGCACTGCGCCCCCTGCTGGTGGACTACGTGCTGTCCATGCCGCGCGGTGCCCAGGTCATCTACCCGAAGGACGCAGCTCAGATCGTCCACGAAGGCGACGTGTTCCCAGGAGCACGCGTGCTCGAGGCCGGAGCCGGCTCCGGCGCACTGACATGTTCGCTGCTGCGTGCCGTCGGACCCGAGGGCAAGGTCATCTCCTACGAGGTCCGCGACGATCATGCCGAACATGCGGTTCGCAACGTCGAGACCTTCTTCGGGGAACGTCCGCCGAACTGGGAACTGACCATCGCCGATCTCGCGGAGTTCGATCCGGAAGCGCACGGAGGCAAGGTCGATCGCGTCGTCCTCGACATGCTGGCCCCGTGGGACGTCCTGCCCGCCGTCTCGAAGGCACTCGTGCCGGGCGGCGTGTTGATCGTCTACGTCGCGACCGTTACTCAGCTCTCGAAGGTCGTCGAGGCGATGCGGGAGCAGGAATGCTGGACCGAGCCCCGCTCGTGGGAATCGATCGTGCGCGGTTGGCACGTCGTCGGATTGGCGGTGCGCCCCGAACATCGGATGCAAGGCCACACCGCGTTCCTCGTGAGCGCTCGTCGTCTCGCCGAAGGAACTGTCACCCCGAAGCCGCAGCGGCGTGCGGGCAAGGGCTCGAACACCGCGGCCAAGTAGTCACACGAAAACAGCAAGAGCGGCGATCCGGTATCCGGATCGCCGCTCTTGTCGTAGCTGGAAGTTATGCGGTGCAGGACGCGCGGCCCATTTCCAGGAGCACGCAAGCCGAGGTGTCGGACAGCTTCCAGGAGCCGTCTTCGAGCTCCCAGGTCCACGGGGTGGCCGGGGCGGCGCCGTGCGGGCTGACGACGGCGACGTCTGCAGTTGCGGTCTGACCGTCGACCTTGACGTTGTCCACGTTGAACGTGATCGCGTAGGCCGGGTTACCGCCCAGTGCAGCGCTCATCGTCTCGATGTTGGCCTGACGCTTGGTTCCGTCGACCACCAGAGCGGTCTTCTCCTCGATCGGCTTGGCCGGATCGATCAGAGCGACGAGCGAAGCGTTGAGCTCCTCGGCCGTCGGAGCCGCTGCGGCAGCGGCAGCTGACGTCGTGGCGGAAGCCGAGGCCTTGGCCGTGGTGCTCGAGGCGGCGGCGGAAGTAGAACTTGCAGCCGTCGAATCCTTGTTGTCGTCCGAGCTGCATGCACCCATGGTCAGGACGGCAGCGACAGCACAAGCGCTGATGAGAGTCTTGCGGATGATCACAGCGTTACCTTTCGTTGTAAAGAGAGACAGGCGCTGTCTCCATCTTGTAGGCAAGGCTAACATGACCAAATTCTGGCTCGAGACCAGTCGGCACGGTCCGCGCGCAGGTGTGAATTCGCACTCGCGCACCGTGTCTGGCGACAGTTGGGGCCTTATGCCGGTAGCGTTGATGGATCGCACTGGGAGGAGACGCACATGAGCTCGACAGAGAACCCGGATTCGGTTGCGGCAGCAGAAGAACTCCACGCGCTACGAGTGGAAGCACAAGTACTGCGCCGACAACTTGCACAATCGCCGGAGCAGGTGCGTGAGCTGGAGTCGAAGGTGGACTCGTTGTCCATCCGAAACAGCAAGTTGATGGACACCCTCAAAGAGGCCCGTCAGCAGCTCATCGCGCTTCGTGAAGAAGTCGACAGACTCGGTCAACCGCCGAGCGGTTACGGAGTCCTTCTCTCGGTACACGAGGACAAGACCGTCGACGTGTTCACGTCGGGTCGCAAGATGCGGTTGACGTGCTCACCGAACATCGACACGGACACCCTCGCCCTCGGGCAGACGGTTCGCCTCAACGAGGCACTCACCATCGTCGAGGCCGGCACCTACGAGCAGGTCGGTGAGATCAGCACGCTCCGTGAGGTACTCGACGACGGACTGCGCGCACTGGTGGTCGGTCATGCCGACGAAGAGCGCATCGTCTGGCTCGCAGCGCCGTTGGCAGCCGTCTTCGCCGACCCCGAAGCCGACATCATCGCGTACGACGCCGATTCTCCGACCAGGAAACTGCGTCCGGGCGACTCGTTGCTCGTCGACACCAAGGCCGGGTACGCCTTCGAGCGCATCCCGAAGGCCGAGGTCGAAGATCTGGTTCTCGAAGAAGTTCCGGACGTTCACTACGACGACATCGGTGGTCTCGGGCGTCAGATCGAACAGATCCGTGATGCCGTCGAACTCCCGTTCCTCCACAAGGATCTGTTCCACGAGTACTCACTGAGGCCGCCGAAGGGTGTACTGCTCTACGGTCCGCCTGGTTGCGGCAAGACGCTCATCGCCAAGGCCGTCGCCAACTCGTTGGCCAAGAAGATCGCCGAAGCCCGCGGTCAGGACAGCAAGGACGCCAAGTCCTACTTCCTGAACATCAAGGGCCCGGAACTTCTGAACAAGTTCGTCGGCGAAACCGAGCGTCACATCCGGATGATCTTCCAGCGTGCTCGTGAGAAGGCGTCCGAGGGCACTCCGGTGATCGTCTTCTTCGACGAGATGGACTCGATCTTCCGTACCCGTGGTTCGGGAGTCTCTTCCGACGTGGAGACAACGGTCGTTCCGCAGCTGCTCAGCGAGATCGACGGTGTGGAAGGGCTCGAGAACGTCATCGTCATCGGCGCTTCCAACCGTGAGGACATGATCGACCCGGCCATCCTGCGTCCGGGCCGACTGGACGTGAAGATCAAGATCGAGCGCCCCGACGCGGAATCCGCTCAGGACATCTTCTCGAAGTACCTGGTGGACGGTCTGCCGATCAATGCAGACGACCTGGCAGAGTTCGGTGGAGATCGCACTGCCTGCTTGAAGGCGATGATCGTTCGCGTCGTCGATCGCATGTACGCGGAGAGCGAAGAGAATCGTTTCCTCGAGGTCACGTACGCCAACGGCGACAAGGAAGTTCTGTTCTTCAAGGACTTCAACTCGGGGGCGATGATCCAGAACATCGTCGACCGCGCCAAGAAGTACGCGATCAAGTCTGTGCTCGACACCGGTGCTCCGGGCTTGCGTGTGCAGCACCTCTTCGATTCCATCGTCGACGAGTTCGCCGAGAACGAGGATCTGCCCAACACCACCAATCCTGATGACTGGGCACGTATTTCGGGCAAGAAGGGGGAGCGGATCGTCTACATCCGCACTCTCGTCACGGGCAAGAACGCCAGTGCAAGCCGCGCGATCGACACGGAGTCGAACACGGGCCAGTACCTGTAGCGAAACGAACATCGATCGGGCCGGCCACTCCGCGAGAGTTGTCGGCCCGATCTCTGCGTCGCTGCCGTTGACTTCGTTGCGATTGGACCGGTCGGTCGCGCTGGTTTAGAGTCCCGCCGTGCAGATACATCTTCGACACAATCCGTCGTCCACAGTCGCTCGCTGCTACCTCGCGCCCGGCGAACCGCTGCGCGTGGAGAGCGGTGCGATGCTCGCGCATTCCGCCGGCGTAGTTCTCGAAGCGAAGGCGCAGGGCGGCGTCCTGCAGGGACTCAAGCGGTCGATGCTGAGCGGCGAATCATTTTTCGTCACGACGTATACCGCTCCGCCGCAAGGTGGTTGGGTCGACGTGACTGGTGTGCTTCCCGGAGATCTGATCCCGCTGACCATCACCTCTGATCGCCCGTTCTTCCTCAACCGTGGAACCTGGTTGGCCAACTCCTACGGTGTGACGGTCGAGTCCAAGTGGGGCGGCATGTCCAACCTCTTCGGCGGTGAGGGCGGCTTCGGCCTGCGGGCAAGTGGCGACGGTGAAGTAGTGCTGGCCGTCTACGGCGCGATCGACGTCATCGACTTGCAGCCAGGCGAGACAGTCACGATCGATACCGGTCACGTGGTCGCCTACGACCTCGGCATGAATTTCAACATGCGGCGCGCCGTTCAGGGGCGCACCATTCAGTCGATGAAGTCCGGTGAAGGATTTGTCTTCGACTTCACCGGACCCGGTCGCGTTCTCGCGCAGACCCGCAACCCCAGCGCGTTCGCTGCTTGGCTCTCGGCGATCACCCCGGGCTGATCACAGGTCCCACCAGTGTTCAGTCCCAGCGGTGTTCAGCTCCAGCAATAGTCGGCCAGCAGCGCGCGTGAGTCCGGAACGAACGGCCACGACGGGTCCTGCAGGTGGGCGCCGAGTTCTTTCGGCGTCCACCACCAACCTTCGGCGATCTCGCTGGGCTGATGTGCCATCGGCCCGTCGTATCTGAGTTCGAACGCAAACAGGTGACAGCGCAACGGAGAGTTGTTCCACTCGCCGTCCCAGGATTTTCGAGCGATCTCCGTCAGTTGGAGTGGCTGGTCTGCCGTTCCGAAGATTCCGAGTTCTTCACCGACTTCACGGATCGCAGTTTCCTGCGGCGTCTCACCTGGATCGACGACACCTCCGGCAAGACAGTCGTGATAGCCCCCGAACACCGCTTTCGTGTCGGTTCGGCGATGGACGTAGATGCGGGAGCCGTCCCCGGTACGAACCAGGACGCCCGCACTCGCGTGCCAGAGCCCACCCGAGTAGACGACCGAACGTGGTGCTCGGCCGATCGGATTACCCGTCCGGTCGTACACGGCGACTACCTCGTCCGCGGGATTCAGGTCTGCGGTGAGAGGTTGGTGCATTCCTCCAACTGTGCCACGCCTGTGGGTGCCGCGCCGCAATCACATAGGCTCTTGTGTCATGCAGCGGATCATCGGTGTCGAGGTCGAATACGGAATATCTTCACCCAGTGAGCCGTCGGCGAATCCGATTCTCACTTCAACCCAGGCGGTGCTTGCTTACGCCGCCGCAGCGGGCGTGCCACGGGCCAAGCGCACACGCTGGGATTACGAGGTCGAATCTCCGCTGCGAGATGCCCGAGGCTTCGATCTGGGGCGAATGAGCGGTCCCGCGCCGGTGATCGACGCGGACGAGATCGGCGCCGCGAACATGATTCTCACCAACGGGGCACGGTTGTACGTCGATCACGCCCATCCGGAGTATTCGGCGCCCGAGGTCGCCGACCCGCTCGACGCCGTGATCTGGGACAAGGCCGGCGAACGCGTCATGGAAGCGGCTGCGCGGCACGCATCCAGCGTGCCGGGTGCGCCTCGGCTCCAGCTGTACAAGAACAACGTCGACGGCAAGGGTGCCTCGTACGGCACGCACGAGAACTACCTCTGCTCACGTGAGACCCCGTTCGCCTCGATCGTGACCGGATTGACGCCGTTTTTCGCGTCCCGGCAGGTGATCTGCGGTTCCGGTCGTGTGGGTCTCGGTCAGTCCGGCGACGAGGCCGGATTCCAGCTTTCGCAGCGATCCGACTACATCGAGGTCGAAGTAGGCCTCGAGACCACTCTCAAGCGCGGAATCATCAACACCCGCGACGAACCGCACGCGGATGCAGACAAGTATCGCCGCCTGCACGTCATCATCGGTGACGCGAACCTCGCGGAGATGTCGACGTACCTCAAGGTGGGAACAACGGCGCTGGTACTCGACCTGATCGAGGCAGGTGTCGACCTCACCGATCTGCAACTGGCGCGTCCGGTCACCGCCGTCCACCACATCAGTCACGACCCCACTCTGCGCAAGACCGTTGCGCTGGCCGACGGACGTGAACTGACAGGGCTTGCGCTGCAACGCATTTACCTCGAACGTGTCTCGAAGTTCCTCGACCGTGAGACCGATCGTGATCCGCGAGCGGACGATATCGTCGCCAAGTGGGCGATGGTTCTCGATCTCCTCGAGCGTGATCCCATGGAGTGCGCGAACATCCTCGACTGGCCGGCCAAACTGCGTCTGCTCGAAGGGTTCCGCAATCGTGAGGGACTCGCGTGGTCGGCGCCGCGATTGCATCTGGTGGATCTGCAGTACTCCGACGTCCGACTCGACAAGGGCCTGTACAACCGCCTGGTTGCTCGCGGCTCCATGGAGCGGCTTGTCACCGAACAGCAGGTTCTCGACGCGGTCACGAACCCTCCCACCGACACTCGCGCATACTTCCGGGGCGAGTGCCTACGCCGATTCGGGGCCGATATCGCGGCCGCGAGCTGGGATTCGGTCATCTTCGATCTCGGCGGTGAATCGTTGATCCGTATCCCCACCCTCGAGCCGCTTCGAGGTACCAAAGCGCACGTCGGAGCGTTGCTCGACTCCGTGGACAGCGCCGCGGAACTGGTTGATCAGCTCACTCACTGAAATCAGCCGATGCGGCTCGCCGTCGCGTCTCTCCACACCTGACGGTGCCGCTCGGTAGGGTGAAGGTCCGAGCGGGATCAGTTACCGACTCTGCTGGGCCGAACAGGATGCTCGCGAGAGCTCCCTTCACACAAGGAGGTCGACGGCGATGGCTCAAGAACAGACGCAGCGTGCCGGTGGCGGCGAAGACGACGAAACCACTGGTGGCGACGGCAGTGCCGGCCAGGAACGTCGCGAGAAGCTCGCTGCAGAAACCGACGACCTGCTCGACGAGATCGACGACGTGTTGGAAGAGAACGCCGAGGACTTCGTCCGTGCCTACGTCCAGAAGGGCGGCCAGTGACGGTGGATCGCGCGCCCCGGATCACAGACGGGGACACACGGTTGAGCTTCGGCTCGAATCTGTCGTCATTCTCGGAATACCTTCGGGTGCATGCACCGGAGCATCTTCCGCAGAACCGCTTCGCCGACACAGGAGGTGTTGTCATGGGCGGGGGAGACGTAGCTCCGCACGGCACCACCATCGTCGCGATCAGCTATGCGGGTGGTGTTCTGCTCGCGGGTGATCGCCGAGCGACGATGGGCAATCTCATCGCCAGCCGTGACGTGCAGAAGGTGTACGTCACGGACGACTACTCGGCTGCGGGTATTGCCGGTACGGCCGGGATCGCAATCGAACTGGTCCGGCTCTTCGCGGTCGAGCTCGAACATTACGAGAAGATCGAAGGCGTCCCACTCACGTTCGACGGCAAGGCCAATCGACTTTCGTCGATGGTTCGAGGAAATCTCGGAGCAGCGATGCAAGGTTTGGCGGTTGTGCCACTGCTCGTGGGTTACGACCTGGACGCGGTCGATCCGTCCACCGCCGGTCGCATCGTCTCCTACGACGTCGTCGGTGGGCGATACGAGGAGCGCGCGGGCTATCACGCAGTCGGATCCGGCTCCCTGTTCGCGAAATCGGCGCTCAAGAAGCTGTATTCACCGGGAATCGACGAGGACACCGCGCTTCGGTTCGCCGTCGAGGCGCTCTACGACGCGGCAGATGACGATTCGGCTACCGGTGGTCCTGATCTGACACGAGGGATCTATCCGACGGCGGTCACCATCACCTCGGCCGGCGCTGTGGAGTTGTCGCCCAGCAGGGCTGCCGAGATCGCCCGGGAGATCGTCGCGGCTCGCACGGCGACCGCGAGTCCGGAAGGGGAGTCTGCGCTATGACGATGCCGTACTACGCATCCGCCGAGCAGATCATGCGCGATCGTTCGGAATTGGCGCGCAAGGGAATTGCCCGCGGGCGCAGCGTCGTCGTTCTCACCTACCGCGACGGAGTGCTCTTTGTCGCCGAGAACCCGTCGCGTGCTCTGCACAAGGTCAGCGAACTGTACGACCGTCTCGGATTCGCGGCAGTGGGCAAGTACAACGAGTTCGAGAATCTGCGCCGCGCGGGCATCGTCCACGCAGACATGCGTGGGTACTCGTACGACCGTCGGGACGTCACCGGGCGTTCTCTCGCCAATGCGTACGCACAAACCCTGGGAACGATCTTCACCGAGCAGCCCAAGCCGTACGAGGTCGAGATCTGTGTTGCCGAGATCGGTCGCTTCGGAAGCAGTACGCCGGCTCAGCTCTACCGGATCACGTACGACGGATCCATCGCGGACGAGCAGGAATTCGTGGTCATGGGCGGCACGACCGAACCGATCGTGACGGCGATGCGCGAGTCGTACCAGCGAGACCTCGACCTCGAATCCGCAGTGCGGATTGCAGTCGGGGCGCTCCAAAAGGGCGGCCCGGCACCGGCCGGAACCACTGAGGCGGAACCACGAACTCTCGATGTGAGTGCACTCGAGGTTGCCGTACTCGACAGCAATCGTCCACGCCGTGCGTTCAAACGGATCGCTGGAACGGTTTTGGAAGAGATGCTTCCAGCTCCGGCAGCAGTCGAGGATGCGCCGCCGGCAAACGGCGACGCACCCTCGTAGATACTCCGTAGGTCTGGGAGTTACTGCAGGTCTGGAGTTACTGAGTGACTCGGTAGACGGCCACCGCGCCCGGTTCGGTGTCGAAATCGAACCGGCGCGCGTCTGCCACCACTTCACCGTCGGTGGCGATGGCTACCGGTGAATCGGCGACTCGAACCGACATCGACGAGACGAGTTCGCGAACGTAGACCCGCGAGCTGCCCAATGTTCCTGTGGCAGCCGCAAACAGCAGACGTGAGCGCGAGAATTTCTTGTCCGCGCGCAGATAGCGGACGTCGAGTAGTCCACGGTTCATCTCCGGACGCGACATCGGCACCTGATCGGCGGGGGAGTATCGCCCGTTTCCGACGAACAGCATCCAGATTGTGGTCCGCTTCCCGTCGATGGTCACCGTCATCGGCTCCGCCGCTGCGAGAACCCGGATCATCGCGGCTCCTGCGGCCGGCCACTTACCGAATCGTGGTTCCCATTTTTCCCTCAGGCGCACAGCATCCGGGTATCCACCGAGGCTGGCTGTGTTGAGAAACCGTGCAGTCACTCCGGAATCCGTGCGCACCACCGCGTGGTCGACGAATGCCGCCTGACCGGACTCGACTGCCTGTGCGGTCTCCTCGACATTCACCGCCCCGACGTCGCGGGCGAAATGGTTCAATGTTCCGCCGGGAAAAACCGCAAGTGGTAGCTCGTGCTTTGTCGCCGCGGTCGCGACCGTGACCACTGTTCCGTCGCCGCCGCATACACCCAACGCTTTCGGCGAGAGCTCGGGGATCTTGGCATCGATCTGCATGTCGAAGTCGATGTCCGCGTCGAACTCGTAGACGATCGCTTCCGGTAGTAGTTCTCGAATCGATTCCACGATCCCGTCGTCCTCGGAGCCTGAACCAGGATTGGTGAAGACCAACAAGCCTTCTCCGCGCGGGAGCGCGGGAACCACGCACTCGGGTCCGAGTTCGGCGGGCTCTTCGTCCCGCACCGCCCACCAACGACGCGTGCCGGCAGCGATAGCACCGCCGACCGCGAGGCCTGCGAAGACGTCGGACGGCCAGTGGACTCCGTTGTGAACGCGTGAGTACGCCACTGCTGCGGCCAGTGGTGCGAGAGCAGCTCCAGCAACCGGGGACTCCATGGCCACTGCCGCGGTGAATGCCGCGGCCGAAGACGAATGTCCGGAGGGGAACGAGGACGACGTCGGAATGTCGACGCCTCGCTTCGGGCTCAGCCAGACGCGTGCCGGTGGGCGTCGGCGGGGAAAGAGGGGCTTGAGTATGCCGTTGGCCAGCGCGCTGGAACCGGCCAGTGCGAGCAGCCCGCGTGCTGCTGCCCTACGGGGCCGCCCGCCGATCATCGCGAGCAAGGCGGCGACAACCATCCACAAAACGCCGTGATCGGCGGCTCTGGAGAGAAACCGCATGGTCGGGTCGAGCACGGAAGGGCGCAGTGCTCCAGTGCTTTCCATGACTTTGACGTCGCTTCGGACAACTTTTCGGCGAATAAGGCTCACACCGTCACACTATGCTGCCGCCCGACGTTGTCGAGTCGTGACTTACGACGCGATCGAAGTACACGGGTGAACCTCGCATTCTGGTTGTACTGTCGAAGTGTGCAGAGACGAATCATGGGTATCGAGACGGAATTCGGCGTTACCTGCACCTTTCACGGGCACAGGAGACTGAGCCCCGACGAGGTTGCTCGTTACCTCTTCCGTCGTGTCGTGTCGTGGGGTCGCAGCTCCAACGTCTTCCTCCGTAACGGAGCTCGCTTGTACCTGGATGTGGGTTCGCACCCGGAGTACGCGACGGCCGAGTGCGACAGCCTCATCCAGCTGGTCAATCACGACCGTGCCGGTGAGCGTGTGCTCGAAGAACTGCTGATCGACGCCGAGGCGAGACTCGCCGAGGAGGGTATTGGTGGCGACATCTATCTCTTCAAGAACAACACCGACTCGGCCGGAAACTCGTACGGCTGCCACGAGAACTTTCTCGTCGCGCGCGCCGGTGAGTTCTCCCGCATTTCGGATGTCTTGTTGCCGTTCCTCGTCACGCGCCAGTTGATCTGCGGCGCCGGAAAGGTACTGCAGACTCCGAAGGCCGCGACGTTCTGCCTCTCGCAGCGCGCGGAACACATCTGGGAGGGCGTCTCGTCGGCTACCACTCGCTCGCGTCCGATCATCAACACCCGCGACGAACCGCATGCGGACGCCGAGAAGTACCGCCGCCTGCACGTGATCGTCGGCGATTCGAACATGGCCGAAACGACGACGATGCTCAAGGTCGGTTCTGCCGCACTGGTGCTCGAGATGATCGAAGCCGGGGTGTCGTTCCGCGATTTCGCGCTGGACAACCCGATTCGTGCCATCCGCGAGGTCAGTCACGACGTGACCGGTAAAAAGCCGGTTCGCCTTGCTGGTGGACGTCAGGCCAGTGCTCTCGATATTCAGCGCGAGTACCACGCCAAGGCGGTCGAACATCTTCGTAACCGCGAACCGGACCCGCAGGTGGAGCAGGTTGTCGATCTCTGGGGTCGCACCCTCGACGCCGTCGAAGCTCAGGATTTTGCGAAGGTCGACACGGAGATCGACTGGGTCATCAAGCGCAAGCTGTTCCAGCGCTACCAGGACCGTCACGGTTTCGATCTGTCCGATCCCAAGATCGCGCAGCTCGACTTGGCTTACCACGACATCAAACGCGGCCGGGGCGTCTTCGACGTTCTCCAGCGCAAGGGCTTGGTCAAGCGGGTCACCGAGGACGAGACGATCGACGACGCCGTCGAGAATCCGCCGCAGACCACGCGCGCCAAATTGCGGGGCGACTTCATCACCGCAGCCCAGGCAGCAGGCCGGGACTTCACAGTCGACTGGGTTCACCTCAAGCTCAACGATCAGGCGCAGAGAACGGTGCTGTGCAAGGACCCGTTCCGCTCCGTCGACGAGCGTGTCGAGCGTTTGATCGCTTCGATGTAGGTCACTCAATTTCGAGATGTACAAGACGGCAGGTCTGTTTTGCGGCGACGCGCCGGGCACGAAAGTGTCCGGCGCGCGTTCGGTTATCGGATAGCCACTAGGATTTCGGCGTGGCGACATCAAAAATCGAGCGGTTGATGAACCTGGTGATCGCGTTGCTGTCCACCAGACAGTTCCTCACGGCGGAGAAAATCCGTGACAGTGTGGCCGGGTACAACGATTCCGCGAACTACGAAGCGTTCAGTCGCATGTTCGAGCGCGACAAGAACGAACTTCGTGACCTGGGTGTCCCGTTGGAAACCGGTCTGGCAGGACGGTTCTCGACCGTCGAGGGGTATCGGATCAATCGCAATGCCTACGAGCTTCCGGACGTGGACCTCACCAGCGAGGAATCTGCTGCAGTCGCCGTCGCGGTGCAGTTGTGGGAGTCGCCGGAACTGATTTCGGCAGCCCAGAGTGCACTACTCAAACTCCGAGCGGCCGGCGTCCAGGTCGACTCAGAAGTCAGTGCCGCCCCGGTCACCGCGATTCCCGCGCGCACCCGCGGTTCGGAGCCCGCGCTCGGCAAGCTTCTTGCAGCGGTCGACGCCGGCCGAGCAGTTCATTTTCAGCACCGCGGCGCATTGAACGAACCGTTCACCGAGCGCACCGTCGAACCGTGGGGCGTCGTCACGCACAACGGCAAGTGGTACCTGGTCGGGCACGACGTCGACCGTGATGCGGTGAGGACCTTCCGGCTCTCACGGATCGGTGACGACGTCAGGGAGTTCGGCCCGGCCGGTTCGGTTCACAAACCTGAAGGTGTCGACCTTCGCGAGGTCGTCGATCGCGTGACCGGTTCGGGCGTCGTGACCGGGACGGCTACGGTGTGGGTCGCAGACGGCCGCGCCCATGAGCTTCGGCGGCTTGCGACGTCGTCGTCCGAACGGCGGTTGACCGATCGCGACGGCAGCGTGCTGGCCATCCCCGTCCGATCCTGGGAATGGACCGCTCGGTTGATCGCCGGTCACGGGTTGGACGCATTGGTGCTGGACCCACCGGATTTGCGTGCTGAGGTCGTCGCGAAGCTGCGCGCCGCCGCGGCGAGCCCGATCACCGGCAATGGACAGGGGGACCACTGATGAGCAATCGACTGTCGTCGCGGTTGGCACGGCTGCTCAACCTCGTGCCGTACTTCATCGCAAATCCTGGCATCAGTCCCGCCGAGGCCGCCGAGGAGCTCGGTGTCAGCACCACTCAACTGATGACCGACCTCAATCAACTGTGGGTGTGCGGACTGCCCGGTTACGGTCCCGGTGATCTCATCGACCTGTCCTTCTCCGAGGAAAGTATCGAGGTCACGTTCTCGGCCGGGATCGATCGCCCGTTGCGCCTCACCTCGACGGAGGCGACGGCGTTGCTGATCGCCCTGCGGTCCTTGGTGGAAATGCCCGGCATGGTCGATCCGTCCTCGGCGCAGCGTGCCATCGCGAAGATCGAGGACGCAGCAGGCTCGGCCGCGGCACGAGCCATCGGTCAGGACCGGGACACATCGCCGGCGCCGGACATCGCCGAAGACCCGATAGCAGCGACGGTCAGAGCCGCGCTCGCAGACAAGACCGCCCTGCGATTGACGTATTACTCCGCCTCGCGCGACGCGGTCTCCGAGCGCATCGTCGACCCCGTTCGTATCGTGTTGGTCGACAACTACAGCTACCTCCAGGCGTGGTGCCGTCAAGCCGAGGGAGTGCGGTTGTTCAGATTCGATCGGATCGACGCCGCCGTCCAACTCGACGAGCCCGCCGACCCGCCGCCGCAGGCCCTCGAGGAGGATTCGAATCTCGAATTGTTCAGCGGCGACGGTTCCCTTCCGGAAGCGCGGTTGTTCATCACCAAAGAGTGGGTGTGGATGCTCGACTACTACCCGTTGGACGTCGAGCACGTGAACGACGACGGGTCGGTCGAGGCGACGATGAGTTTCGGAACACTTGAATGGATGGCAAGGCTGGTGTTGGGATTCGGTGAGGGCGTTCGGGTCCTTCATCCGCCGGAACTGGTCTCCGAAGTCCATGATCGAGCCGTTGCGGCGCTCGACGCCTATGACGTAATCGGTTCGTAAAACTTCGGGAAACTTCACGTTCAGTGAGTTCGCAGGAAACAAACAGGTAAAAGGTAGCTGAAGTAAGTGCTTTGGCACCTCCGAGCGCCGGTTGTGTCCGGTAGCATCGAGGAATCTGATCATGGGAGGTCGTTATGGGTGCAATGCAGCCGATGCATTGGCTGATTGTCGCTGTTGTCGTCGTAATTCTGTTCGGGTCGAAGAAGCTTCCCGATGCAGCACGCGGTCTGGGTCGTTCCCTCCGCATCTTCAAGAGCGAAGTCAAGGAAATGCAGAACGACGATGCGGCGCCCGCAAGCGCGCCGGTCGCACAGCCTGCTCCGGCACAGTTGCCGACGGCCAACACCGCGGTGGTCGCAAACGGTGCAGCAGCACCTGTTGCGCAGCCGACCGAAGTCAAGCCGCTCTAGTACACACTGCGTTCTAGCCGGGGTGAAATATTCGTTCACCCCGGTTGTCTGCTGACCAAGACCAGGATGCACAGTGCGTATTCCGTTAGACCCGCGTAACCGCAAGCGGAAGGTCAACCCAGACGGCACCATGTCGTTGGTCGACCACCTGTACGAATTGCGGACTCGTTTGTTGTTCGCATTCCTCGGCGTGATCATCACCACGGCGTTCGGCTTCTTCTGGTATTCACACTCGATACTCGGTCTCGAAAGTCTGGGCGATCTGCTTCGCGGACCGTACTGCGAGCTTCCGTCCGAGAGTCGCGCCAACCTCAGCACCGACGACGCGTGCCGATTGCTGGCGACCGGGCCGTTCGAGCAGTTCATGCTGCGATTCAAAGTGGCGCTCACCGCCGGCATCGTTCTTGCCTGCCCGGTGTGGCTTTACCAATTGTGGGCATTCATCACCCCGGGCCTCTACGCCAAAGAGCGTCGCTACGCGGTCGGATTCGTCACCGCAGGTGCCGCTCTCTTCATTCTCGGCGCAATCCTGGCGTACCTCGTCGTGGCGAAGGCTTTGCACTTCCTCCTGACCATCGGTGACAACGTCCAGATCACCGCGCTCAGTGGTTCGGAGTACTTCGGCTTCATCATCAATCTGCTGCTCATCTTCGGCGTCAGCTTCGAAATTCCACTGCTCGTCGTCGTGTTGAACTTTGCCGGCATTCTGACGTACGAGCGTTTGAAGGCCTGGCGTCGAGGATTGATCTTCGGGCTCTTCGTATTCGCTGCAGTTGCCACGCCAGGGTCGGATCCGTTCTCGATGTTGGCGCTCGCGCTGGCTCTGACGCTTCTCTTCGAGGTCGCGGTCCAGATCGCTCGCCTCAACGACAAACGTAAGGCCAAGCGAGCCGGTGAAGACTGGGGCGCACTGTCCGACGAGGAAGCTTCCTCCATCTCGGCTCCGTCCGATCTGAACGAGGCTTTCGACAATCCGACCAAACCCAAGGCCGAATCGAGTGGATTGTTCGGACGTAAGTCCAAGTCCAAGGCTCCGGTCGCGGAGAAATCCGACACCGCCGGCGACAACGCGCCCGGCCAGGATTTCACTGACACTCTCTGAGCGCCGTGCCACCACGTCGGCGGCGTGTGAAACCCTGACGAGGTGGTTATGAACAAGAGTGAACTGAGCACGTTCGCGTCCAGCCTGAAGTTCGAACTCGATCCATTCCAGGTGAAGGCATGCGTTGCGCTCGAAGCGGGCCACGGCGTCCTTGTCTGCGCGCCGACCGGTGCAGGCAAGACCGTGGTCGGCGAGTTCGCTGTCCATCTGGCTCTGGCGGCGGGCCGCAAGTGTTTCTACACGACGCCGATCAAAGCGTTGAGCAATCAGAAGTACGCCGAACTCGTCGAGCGGTACGGCCCCGGCGAAGTCGGTCTGCTGACGGGTGATTCGAGTATCAACTCTGACGCACCGGTGGTCGTCATGACCACCGAAGTCCTGCGGAACATGCTCTACGCCAACTCCGAGGCACTGCGCGGGCTTTCGCACGTCGTCATGGACGAAGTGCATTACCTGGCCGACCGGTTCCGTGGGGCGGTGTGGGAGGAAGTGATCCTGCACCTGTCCGAGGACGTACGCCTGGTGAGTTTGTCGGCGACCGTGAGCAATGCCGAAGAATTCGGTGCCTGGATGGAAACCGTCCGCGGCGACACCACTGTGGTCGTGGACGAGACTCGGCCGATCCCGCTGTGGCAGCACATCATGGTCGGTAGGCGAATCTTCGATCTCTTCGACAGTCGTAGTCATCCTGCTGCCGGGCCGAAGACCGTGCTCGTCGACCAGGATCTGGTTCGCCACGTCAAGCAGCGTCAGGCTCTCGAACGCGTCGAGAGCTGGCAGCCGCGTGGCCGCGGACGACGCGGCAGCTACCAGAGTTCCAACGATTTCCGGCCCTTGCCACGACCTGACGTCATCGCTCAGCTCGATCAGTCCGGACTGCTCCCGGCCATCACTTTCATCTTCAGCCGCGCCGGTTGTGATGCGGCTCTTGCACAGTGCCTGCGGTCCAGACTGGATCTCACTTCGCCGGAGCAGGTCCGCGAGATCGACACCATCATCGAGAAACACACCGGGGAACTACCCGAAGAGGATCTCGAAGTTCTCGGATATCGGGACTGGTGCAAGGCACTACGACGCGGACTGGCATCTCACCATGCCGGCATGCTGCCGGCATTCCGCCAGACAGTCGAGGAACTGTTCGTCAAGGGGCTCGTGCGGGCGGTCTTCGCGACCGAGACGCTGGCCCTCGGCATCAACATGCCGGCACGCACGGTGGTGCTCGAACGTCTGGTCAAGTACAACGGTGAATCGCACGCCGAACTGACGCCGGGGGAGTACACGCAGCTGACGGGTCGGGCCGGCCGACGCGGCATCGACGTCGAAGGCCACGCTGTGGTCCTGTGGCAGCCCGGGGTCGAGCCGACGGATGTCGCCGGTTTGGCGTCGACACGGACGTTCCCGCTCCGCAGTTCGTTCCGCCCCTCGTACAACATGTCGATCAATCTCGTCGAACGCATGGGCGCGGCGGATTCACGGAAGCTGCTCGAACGTTCCTTCGCGCAGTTCCAAGCGGATCGCTCGGTGGTCGGCCTGGTGCGTGGCATCGAGCGGAACGAAGAAGCACTGAAGGGTTTGCAGGAGAAACTCGGCGGTGCGGACGGCGAATACTTCGAATACGCGTCGTTGCGTGAGCGGCTCAGTGCGCGCGAGCGCGCGCTCGAACGTAAGGGCCGCGAAGACCGACGCGGAGATGCGGTGGAGTCCCTCCGTGCACTCGCCCGCGGTGACGTGATCGCAATTCCCATCGGTCGTCATTCCGGGGTGGCAGTGGTCCTCGTCCCGGACAACGATCCGAAGGACCCGCGTCCGCTGGTTCTGACGGCCGATCAGTGGGCCGGCCGACTCTCCTCGGGTGATTTCCCGGAAGCAGCCGACGTTCTGGGAAAGATGCGACTGCCCAAGCATGTCGATCACCACACCGCGCGGATCCGGCGCGATCTGGCCTCGGCGTTGCGTAGTACCGGGATCAGTGCCCCCCGGCGAAAGAAGCGCCACAAGGCGGGCGCATCCGAAGATGCCGAGGTCGCTACTTTGCGACGTGCTATTCGCTCGCATCCGTGCCATAGCTGGCCCGATCGTGAACATCTGAGCCGGATCGGTGAGCGCTACAACCGGCTGGCCAGGGAAACGCAGTCGATGAGGGAAAAGGCTGCGGCCACCACCAACTCGTTGGCGCGGACGTTCGACCGCATCATTGCGCTACTCAAAGAGCGTGAGTACATGACTGCCGAAGCAGCGCCCGAAGTCACCGAATCCGGACGACGACTCAGCCGCATCTACTCGGAAAGCGACCTTCTGGTCGCCGAATGCCTGCGGACGGGGGCGTGGACAGGTCTCAGCCCGGCCGAGTTGGCGGCCGTCGTGTCCTCGGTGGTCTACGAATCACGTCGGGACGGGGACACCGTGGATCGGGTGCCGACAGCGGCGCTTCGTCACGCACTCAACGACACTCAACGATTGTGGAGCGAACTGCGGTCGGACGAGATTCGCCACAAGCTGCCGCCGACGCGGGAACCGGATCTCGGATTCGTCACTGCCGTTTATCACTGGGCGAGCGAAAACTCGCTTGTCGACGCACTGATCGCGGCTGGAGTGCAGGGTCGTGCGCTGTCTGCGGGTGACTTTGTACGTTGGTGTCGTCAGGTGATCGATCTCCTCGATCAGGTCCGCCTGACTTCGACGGATGCCGACGTCGCGAAGACTGCGGCGCGGGCGGTAGCTGCAATTCGTCGCGGGGTAGTTGCTGTCGACGCAGCATGACCGCAACTATGTGGTTTGATTCGCAGACTGGTATTTCGAGTGGGAGGCGAACATGAGCGGGCCTTACGGACCGAACGATCCGAATCGGCAATGGGGTCCTGGTGATCAGCAGCAGCCGAACGAGCAGCAGTGGGGGCAGAATCCTCAGCAGCCGGGCGGACAACAGCAGCCTGGTCAGCAGCCCGGCCAGCAACAGCCGTGGGGTCAGCCTGGTCAAACACCGCAGCCCGGTCAGCAGCCCGGCCAGCAACAGCCGTGGGGACAACCTGCCTACGGCCAGCCGGGTGGTCAGCCTGCGTACGGTCAGCCGCAGCAACCTGGACAAGGACAACCCGGCCAGCAACAGCCGTGGGGACAACCCCAGCAACAACCTCCCGCACAGCCGTGGGGTCAGCCCGGGCAACAGCAGTCACCTGACGCAACCCAGGCGTGGGGTCAGCCTCCGGCTGCCGCACCGCAGCAGGCGTGGGGCGCCACGGCCCCCGGGCAGACTCCGGGACAGCAGAACCAGTGGAACCAGGCTCAGCCGTTCCCGAGTCCCGGTGCGCCCGGAAACCAGTCGGGTAAGTCGAAGAAGCCCCTGATCTTCGGTGCGATCGGCGTTCTCGTCGTTCTTGCCGCTGTCGTGGTGGCCCTGGTGTTCGGAGTCTTCGGCAAGAACACACTCGATCAGAGCGCGGCTCAGGCCGGCGTCGAGAAGATCGTCACCGAGTCCTACGGGGCGAAGAACGTGAGCAACGTTCAGTGCCCCGCGGACCAGGAAGTCAAGTCAGGCAACAAGTTCACCTGCACGCTTTCGATCGCGGGTGTGAAGTCGAACGTGACCGTGACGTTTGTCGACGACAACGGCACGTACGAGGTCAGCCGCCCGAGCTGACGCCCTATTGGTCGGAACGGCCTGCCGCCGCAGCCTCGAGCGCGGCGGCAAGCCGGCCGGCCGAGCGCTCGATGTTCAGCGAGGCCGCCACTTCCTCGAAGCGGACGGGATCGACGGGGGTCGCCGGGAGTCGGTCGTCCTTCGAGAACTGAACGTCCGCGTCGCGAACTACTCGTACGACCGGCAACGCAGCATCAAGGTAAGCCATTGCCTCAGGTGAGGTCAGTTTTGCGCGAATCCCCTTGGCCATATCCGATTCAGGATCAGCTGCGGCCGCCCGAAGTCCGGCCAACGAGCCGTAACGGAGCATCAGTGTCGACGCAGTCTTCTCACCGACACCTTTGATGCCGGGTAGACCGTCGGAGGCGTCTCCGCGCAGTACCGCGAGTTCGGCGTAAGCTTCGCCCGCACGGTCACCGGGTACTCCGTACTTCTCCGCAACCTCGACCGGTCCGAAGAGTTCCGCCTTGGACAGGCCACGGCCCACGTACAGGACACGGACGGGCACGTACTCGTCTGTGACGACCTGCAGTAGGTCTCGGTCACCACTGACGACGACGGTGAGATCTTCGCGCTCGGTGGCGGCAAGCGTTCCCAGTACGTCGTCGGCTTCGAGTCCGACTGCACCCGCCGTCGCGATACCCGCTGCAGCGAGCACGTCCATGATCATGTCGACCTGAGGCGTCAACGTGTCCGGAACTTCTTCGGACGCACCGTCAGAGCCTTCCTCGACGCGATGCGCTTTGTACGTCGGGACTGCATCGACGCGGAACTGCGGTCGCCAGTCCAAGTCCAGGCACACGGCGAGACGACTCGGCTGGTGTTTGGTGATCAGGGACGCCACCATGTCGGTGAAACCGCGCACCGCGTTGACAGGTCTTCCGTCGGGATCGACGAATGACTCGGGCAGCGCGTAGAACGCACGAAACCACAGGCTGGCACCGTCGAGGAGAAGCAATGGCCCACTCATGGTCACCATCCTGCCAGTCGGCACTAACCTGTAAGCCATGACGTCTCCAGCCGAACAGGATTCCCGATTCTCCAGCGCCGTGTACGGCGCACGTATCGCTCGCGCCGCGGAGTTGGCTCGATCAGCAGGACTCGACGGTCTGGTGGTGACTCCAGGTCCGGATCTTCGGTACCTGACAGGTTCTCGGGCTGACTCGTTCGAGCGCTTGACCGCGTTGGTCATCGCCGCGGACACGGCGAAGGCGTCCGTCGTACTTCCTCGGTTGGAGTTGGCGTCGCTGAAGGAATCGGCAGTGGGCGATCTCGGGTTGACCGTCCTCGACTGGGTCGACGGTGTCGACCCGTATGCGATTGTGGCGGCGCAACTCCCGACCGGCGCGAAGGTTGCGGTGACGGATGCGATGCCTGCGCTGCATCTGATCCCGCTCGCAGACACCTTGGGCGCGTTGCCGATTCTCGCCACCGGCGTCTTGCGCGAATTGCGGATGGTCAAGGACGGCGCCGAGATCGAGGCATTGCGGCGAGCCGGTGCGGCCATCGACCGTGTTCACGCCCGCATGGCCGAGTTCTTGGTCGTCGGACGTACGGAAGCTGAAGTAGGCGAAGCGATTTCGGCGGCGATTCTCGAAGAGGGGCATACCGAGGCCGCGTTCGTGATTGTCGGTTCGGGCCCGCACGGCGCCGATCCGCATCACGAGGTTTCGGACCGGGTGATCGAGAGGGGCGATATCGTGGTCATCGATATCGGCGGACCGGTCGAGCCCGGATACAACTCGGACTCCACTCGCACGTACAGCATGGGGCAGCCGTCCGCGGAGGTTGCCGCACAGTTCGCGGTACTCGAGGCGGCGCAGCAGGCTGCGGTCGATTCGGTGCGGCCAGGAGTCTCCGCAGAATCCGTGGACGTTGCAGCCCGCGAAGTGCTTGCCGCACAAGGGCTTGCAGAGGTATTCGTTCACCGCACCGGTCACGGTATCGGGCTGTCCGTGCACGAGGAGCCGTACATCGTCGAGGGCAACACCATCGAACTCGTCGAAGGTATGGCCTTCAGCATCGAACCGGGAATCTACTTCCGCGGCAGTTGGGGTGCCCGTATCGAGGACATCGTCGTCGTGACCGCCGACGGTTGCGAGTCGTTCAACAACCGTCCGCACGGCCTGACTGTCCTCGCCTGATCAGCTTTTCTTGAACGCAGCGGACCCGAGTATGCGTGTGACGTCGATTTCGATGACCACGCGCGCGGGATTGACCCGTGGCTGGCGGTACCGCTCGGCATAGCGCCGAACGGCGTCGGCCACGGAGTCCGCGTCGGTGAGCACGCGTGCCGGCCCCTCGAGCGTGAGCCAGCGGCCACCGTCGACCGAACTGACGGCGGCGTATCCGCCACGCGCTGCGTTGATCGCCTTCTGTGAGCCACCGCTGGTGATCACGCGCGCTTTTCCGGCTTCCTGGTCCCAGGTGAACCCGACGGCAACGACGTGTGGGGTGCCGTTCGGACGCAACGTCGTGAGTGTCGCGAGGTGGTATTCACCGACGAACTTCAGCCCGTCTTCGGTGAGAGTCTGCTGTGACGATGGCGTGGTGGAGGGGGTGAGCGTCATGCCACGACGGTAATCCAGGACACTGGAGCGGTGACTGCGGGTGCGAACGTGAATGACATCGAGACGGTACTGCTCCTCGGCGGACGAAGTGAGATCGGCCTCGAGATCGGGGTCAGGCTCGCGCCGGGCCGCAACATCGTTCTGGCTGCCAGACGCAGCGGAGAGCTGTCGGAGCAGGAGCAGATGCTCAAAAACGCCGGCGCTGTCGACGTCTCCACCGTCGAGTTCGACGCCGACGCTGTCGACACGCACGGAGACCTCCTGGGCGCCGTAGTCGCCGAGCACGGTCGGATTTCGATTGCAGTGCTGGCCTTCGGGATTCTCGGCGATCAGGCGCGTGCCGAAACCGACGCGGCGCATGCGGTCGCGGTGGTGCACACCGACTACGTGGCTCAGGTCAGCATCCTCACGCACCTCGCGGAGATCATGCGCCGACAGGGAACCGGAAAGATCGTGGTGTTCTCGTCCGTCGCCGGCGTTCGGGTTCGCCGCGCCAACTACGTCTACGGGAGCGCAAAGGCCGGCTTGGAGGGTTTTGCCAGCGGTCTGGGCGACGCGCTGCACGGTTCGGGCGTGCAGTTGATGCTGGTACGGCCAGGGTTCGTCATCGGGAAGATGACCGAGGGAATGTCGCCTGCCCCGATGTCGAGCACTCCGTCGCAGGTCGCGGACGCCGTCGTGCGGGGACTGAACTCCGGGGCGACGCGTGTGTGGGTACCGCGAGTTCTGCAGCCGGTGTTCTTCGTCATGCGGCTTCTGCCTCAGACGATCTGGCGCCGGATGCCGCGATGACCACACACCCGGTGGTGATCGTCGGCATCGGCGCCGACGGCTGGGATGGGCTGTCCGAGAGCGCAAAGGGCGCAATCCTGGGCGCGGAGGTCCTGATGGGGTCGCCGCGCCAATTGGACTTGGTCCCGGCGACACATCTCGGGGCACGGCGTGCGCCCACCAGGCTGACCTGGCCGTCTCCGATGATTCCGGCGTTGCCGTCGATGTTCGCCGAGAACGCGGACCGCAGAGTATGCGTGCTCGCCAGCGGTGACCCGATGTTCCACGGTCTCGGTGTCACATTGGTCAGGCTGCTCGGCGCGGACAACGTGCGAGTGATCTCCCACCCGTCGTCGGTGGCGTTGGCGAGCGCGCGAATGGGATGGGCATCGGCCGAGATCGACGTCGTGAGCCTGGTCAACCGAGACTCGGCGACAGTATTGGCTTCCGTGACTTCTGGTGCGCGACTGCTGGTGTTGAGCAACGGGCGCTCGACACCGGGGGAGGTGGCACGTCTGTTGTCCGGCGCGGGCTTCGGTCGATCGATCGTGACCGTGCTGGCCCAGCTGGGCGGGGCCGGGGAATCGCGGACCGTCATGGTCGCAGACGAGTGGGATCACGCGGACGAGGACGTGGACGCGTTGAACGTTCTGGCCGTCGAGTGCATCGCGGCCGATCCTCTCTTGCGGCTGACTCGAATCCCGGGGCTACCGGATGCTGCTTTTGTCGGCGACGGTCAGATGACCAAGCAGGAGATCCGTGCGTTGACGTTGTGCGCGCTTGCCCCGGCGCCGGGAGAACACCTCTGGGACGTGGGCGGTGGGTCGGGAACCGTCGCCATCGAGTGGATGCGAACTCACCCACGTTGCACTGCAACAATATTCGAGAAGGTGGCGAGCCGCGTGTCGCAGATCGGTGCCAATGCACTCAATCTCGGCGTGCCCGCGTTGAACGTGAAAGGGGCCGCGCCGGAGGCGTTTGCGGACGAAACTCGACGTCCCGATGCGGTGTTCGTCGGCGGCGGCGTCACGCAACCGGGAATGCTCGAAGCGTGCTGGGAGCAGTTGAGCGTGGGTGGTCGTCTGGTCGCGAACGCCGTGACCGCCGAGTCCGAATCGTTGCTGCTCGGCTGGATGAGTCGCCATGGTGGGACGCTTCGACGCTTTCAGGTGCAGCGCGCCGAGCCGTTGGGAATGTTCAACGTTTGGCGACCGCAACTTCCGGTGGTCCAATGGTCCGTCACAAAACGTCAGCCGTCTGCAGGCGCAGACACAGATACGCCGGAGGAATCCACACAATGACCGTTCATTTCATCGGTGCGGGTCCCGGTGCGGCAGATCTGATCACTGTCCGCGCGCAACGGATCATCGCTGCGAGCCCTGTGTGCTTGTACGCAGGCAGCCTTGTTCCAGCGGAGTTGCTCGAGTGGTGCCCGGTCGGAGCTCAGGTCGTGGACACTGCTCGGCTGAGCCTGGACGAGATCACCGCGATTCTTGTCGAAGCGGATTCCGCTGGGCTGGACGTCGCGCGTTTGCATTCCGGTGATCCGTCGATCTTCAGTGCAGTGGCAGAGCAAGCTCGTCGCCTGGACGCCGCAGGAGTCGATTTCGACATGATTCCCGGTGTTCCTGCATTTACCGCGGCTGCAGCCGCGCTGGGGCGCGAGCTGACTGTCCCAGGCGTCTCGCAGACCATTGTTCTCACCCGAGTCTCCACCTTGTCGACGGCGATGCCGGAGGGCGAGGATCTGCGGTCCCTCGGCCGCAGCGGCGCGACGATGGTGATTCACCTCGGCGCTCATCGCATCGAACAGATCGCATCCGAGTTGGCCGACAATTACGGCGAGGACTGCCCGGTCGCGGTGGTCGCCTTCGCCTCACGGCCCGAGGAGATCGTTGTTCGAGGCACTTTGAAGACGATCGTCGAACTTGTTCATGCGGCCGGCATCACGAAGACGGCCGTCGTGATCGTCGGCCGAGTGTTGACTGCGGAGGGGTTTCCGGACAGCTACCTCTACTCGGCAGCGCGCGAGAGAAGCACACACTGACCTCGACAGGTACTCGTCGTCGCGTGCTCCTGCTCGGCGGCACAGGCGAAGGTCGAGTGATCGCTTCTCGCTTGGCCGGTTCAGCCGACCTCGAGGTTGTCACATCGCTGGCCGGCCGGGTTCGTGATCCTCGATGGCCGGAGGGGGAAGTGCGTATCGGCGGGTTCGGGGGAGCCGAAGGGCTGTCGGAGTGGTTGTCGGCCAATGATATTCGTGCAGTGCTCGACGCCACGCATCCGTTTGCCGCTCGCATCACCCAGAATGCGTTCGAAGCGTGCCTTGCGAATTCCGTGCCGTACGCCATGTACCGACGCCCGCCCTGGCACGAGCAACCCGGTGACACTTGGCTTCCGGCACGCGATCTCGATCACGCCGCAGAGTTGGTGCCGACGGTCGGCTCACGCGCTTTTCTGACGATCGGGAGGCAAGGAGTTTCGGCGTTCGACCGCGTGAAGAGCGTCTCGTTTCTCGTCCGCTCGATCGATCCGCCTTCGGGGACATTGCCGCCTCACGCGCAATTGCTGCTCGCACGTGGTCCATTCGACATCGAAGCGGAAGTCGATCTGATGCGAACTCACAGCATCGACGTCGTGATCACCAAGAACAGTGGCGGCGAGCAGACGTACGCAAAGATCGCTGCAGCCAGGCAATTGTCGATCCCGGTGATCGTCGTCGAACGACCACCGATCCCGGCGACCGTCCCGGCATTCGATACCGAAGCCGAGGCGATGGACTGGCTCACGGCTTTCGGTCGTGGAACGGCGCTGTGAGGCCGACATCGCGTTCGCTTCAGGTTCGTCTAAGGTTCCGTGACCATACTGGAGGGATGTTGGGATTTTTCGACGCCGCACTGCGGGACCGCGCATGAGAGTGTCGGTTCCCGGAATGAGCCGTCGAAAACCATCGGGAATTCACGTGCGGACGCTCCATGCTCGCGTGAAATTGCTGACTGCAGGCCTGGTGGCGATCGCGGTGATCGTGTCGGCGTCGGCGGTGTACATAGTGTTCAACGCGTATTTGCAAGGCAACGTCGATCGGCAACTCGAGCGCACGAGTGACGCGATCACCGACACCGTCAATTTCGGCGGTGTCACACCGGTTCTGGGATTGACGGCCGGCGCGGATACAGCGGTCATCCAGGCAGTGGGGCTTCTCACTGCCGACGGCGCCTTGGTGACGGCGACTCCCGGTCTGCCGCCGTTCAGTACGAGCGCAGACGCCATCAGGTCGATCGCAGACGGCAATTCGTCGCAGACAATCGCGACCGTCGATGCGTATCGAATTCTTGTCGAGCCCTCGGTTGCGGGCCAGACTTTGGTTGTCGCGCAATCCCTGGGGCCGACGCGTTCAGTACTCAAGCGACTGGCAGTGGTGTTGGCGGCACTCGGGGCGGCCGGAATCGCCCTAGCTTACGCGGCCGGAGATGCTGTGGCACGCACAGGATTACGGCCGATCGCGCGACTTACTGCGGCGACGCGGCGGGTCGCCGAAACGGATGATCTTGCGCCGATCCCGGTGACCGGTGACGACGAGTTGGCGTCGTTGACAGTCAGTTTCAATCGGATGCTCGGGACGTTGTCGGAATCGCGGGCACGCCAGAGAAGTCTGATCACCGAAGCGGGCCAGGACCTTCTGGCTCCTTTGACTGCACTTCGCACCAATATCGAGTTGTTGATGTCTTTCGATACCAAGTCCGGCGCGATTTCCGAGGCGGATGCAACGCAGCTGCGTGAGGAAATCACCGACCAGATGATGGAGTTGACGCTCCTCGTCGGAGAGTTGGTGGACCGTGCGCGGGTTGACGAAAGCACGTTGGGGAGAGGAGATTCCCTCTAAATCGGACGTCTGACCAGCGACTTTGTTGCATTCGTAATTGAAGCAATGGAAGGAGCGCTGGTAATGTGGGGCAATTGTGAAGTTTTTGGGTATAGCTGGAATGTGGCGCGAACCGTGGGGTTTGCTGGGCGGGGGCCTTTGGAGGACGAGAGGGATTCAGTGGTCAAGCAAGCACGCGCCGAGCTGACTCGGCAGCAAATCGTTGCCGGCGCGGCCGCGCAGTTCGAGAAGACTGGTTACGGCAGCACCAGCATGGCCGACATAGTCTCGGGGGCCGGTACTACCAAGGGCGCGTTGTATTTCCATTTCGCGTCGAAGGACGAGCTCGCGCAATTCATCATTGCCGAACAGCATCGGCTCTCGATCGAGTCGGTGCAGGCGATTTCCGCGACGGGCAAGGACCCGTTGGAACAGATGATCATGCTCACGCACGAAATGGCACGCCAGATTGTCGACGAGCCGATCGTTCGCGCGGGCATTCGCCTCACGCTGGAACTGAGCACGTACGAGGGGCCGGTGGAACCGTACGCCGAATGGATCTCGGCAATCACCGATCTCACCGCCAGAGCTCAGGCGGAAGGTGAAATCCGAAAATCGGTCAGCGCAGAATCGTTCGGCAGGTTCATGCCCTCGGCATTCACGGGGGTACAGCTGGTTTCGAACGTCCTCACCCGACGCTCGGATCTTCCGGATCGTGTCGACGAGATGTGGCAGATCCTGCTTCCGGGAATCGTCAGCGACGAACTTTCCGGTGACATCGAGCGCCTCGTCAAGTCGCGGTGGACTCCGGCGGCGGCGTAGCCTGCGGGACATGGCCGTCACGCGGATAGTTTCGGATCTGTCGAGTAGCTCGCTCGAGGCCGCGCAGCGCTTCTACACCGAAGTGCTGGGCCTCGAAGTTGTCATGGATCACGGGTGGATCGTGACGTTGGCTTCGCCGACGGATCCGTCATTGCAGATCAGCGTCATGACGCACGACGCTCATGCGCCCGTAGTACCGGACGTCTCCGTCGAGGTGGATGATCTCGACGCGGCGTACGAGGCCGCGGTGCAGCGCGGCGACACCATCGTCTATCCCGTCACCGAGGAGCCGTGGGGTGTCCGCAGGTTCTTCGCTGCCGACCCCGACGGCCACGTGATCAACATCCTCAGCCACCGACGCGAGCAATGATGGCGTCCCGCCCGGGCGGGCTGACGTACCTCGAGGTGGGCGCAACGTCAGGCGTTCTCCCCGCCGGCTATCACCACGTTCACGAGAGCGCGACGGTCGGATCCGGACGGGAGGATTTCGAGGTTGCCGCTCGAACCGTCGCGAATTGGGGAATGCACCGCGGAGCCGGACTGGCCGTACGGACGGCAGCCCCGACCGCCGTGGCGGGTCAGGATGCGACCTTCGGACTCGGTCCGGTAACTATCCCCGTTCGGATCGTCTATGTCGTAGACGAACCCAATCGCAAGGGCTTCGCGTACGGAACCCGCGCGGGCCACCCCGAATGCGGGGAGGAATTGTTTGTCGTCCAGTTCGACAAGGCCAGCCAAGCGGTACGTATCGAGATCGTTGCGTTCTCCAAGCCCGGAACGTGGTGGGTGCGTCTCGGCGCTCCGATCGGACGTCGAGTACAGGCGTTTGTCACGCGCCGCTACATCCGTGCCGTCCGCCAGAGCGTCGCCCGATCGCGGGTCTGACCCGTTGTAGGCGTCAATTCAATCCAGCGTACGAATGCAATCCCGACACGACGTAGTTGATCGCAAACATGTTGAAAAGCATGGTGGCGAGCGCAGCAACATTGATCCATGCCGCACGCATGTTCTTCAACCCGGCGGTAGCGCGCGCATGGAGGTACGCGGCATAGAGAACCCAGGAGATGAACGAGACCGTCTCCTTGGGGTCCCAGCCCCAGAAACGTCCCCACGCGGCCTCCGCCCAGATCGCCCCGCAGATCACCCCGATGCTGAACAACGGGAACCCGACGACCGTTGTTCGGTAGGCCACGCGGTCAAGCAATTCGGATGACGGCAGTCGTGCCGCAATCCAACGCAACGCGCGTTTCTTCGACTGCGGGCCCACCTCGGCAATCATGAAAAGTGCGCTGACCGAACTTGCGAACGTAAGGATGCCGGAGGCGGCGACGATGATCGTGACGTGCACGCCGATCCAGTACGAACGAAGAGCGGGTACGACCGGCGCTGCCTCGGCATACATGCTTGCGGCGGCGACGAACAGAAGCACCACGGTGGGTGACAGAACGAAGATGGTCAACGATCGAATCGGGTACCGCCGCAGAATGACCAGCCAGCATGCCACCAATGCCGCGCTGAGGAAAAGCGCGTACTCGTAGAGGTTTCCGAGAGGCCATCGGTGCGTCGAGATGCCGCGAAGTGCAAGCGCGGTGACGTTGAGGACCAGGGCGACGACGATGAGAGACATGGCAGCGCGACCCGCACGATGAGCGCGGGTTCGATTCGGCAGCAATGCGATCCGGCCGGGCAATGCAGGATTCGATGCACTTCCGGCATGTGCGAGTGCCGGTCGCACCGTGGCAGAGAGGGGTGTGCTGGAGAAGTCGACGACGGAAAGAACCAGGGCGAGAACGTAAATCGCGAAAGACGACGCGAAGGCGTAGTCGCTGTACTGCGCGAGAACTGGATCGACCGACATCAGACTCCTCATAACGACCGGTTGGTTGTCATTTGGAATCTACTACACACGATCGTAGAACTGGCAGGGCCGTCTGTCGGATCAGTGGCCCGGAAAATGATTGGACGAGCTTCGGTTGGGGTTGATAGCTTGTGCGAGACCGTGACAACACGCCAGGAGGTGAGACCCATGAACGCTGTAACCATGTGGGTGCTCCCACTCGTGTTCACGGATCGGCGATTGACGTAGGTGTCGCCGGGAGCGCCTCGAGTAGGCAATCCCGAAAGGTAACACCATGCAATCCAATTCTCAGACCATCGAATTCACTTCCGAGACAACGTCGAACGGTGTCATCGAACGCCATTTCATTCTGGACGACATCACCGGTGTGCTCTGGTCACCCGCGTCCGGATCTGTCGAATCACCCCTTCTGCTGTCCGGGCACTCCGGCGGCATGCACAAGAAGGCACCAGGACTGGTTGCCAGCGCACTCCACAGTGCGAGCTCCCACGGGTTCACAGTCGCCGCGATCGACGCGCCCGGACACGGCGACCGCCCGCGGAACACACAGGACGAACAGTGGGTCGAGGCGATCCACCAGGCTAGGGCGGCCCACGAGCCGATCGCCCCGATCGTCGTCGAGTACAACCGATCGTTGGCGGAGCGTGCAGTGCCGGAATGGCAGGCGACCATCGACGCTCTGCAAACGCTGCCCGACGTCAACGCCGACGCTCCGATCGGCTTCGGCGGCGTGTCGCTAGGGGTCGTGACCGGGCTCATGTTGGCCCCGGTCGAATCCAGGATCGCTGCCGTGAGCTTCGGGGGAGTTTTTGTGGACGACTCCCTCATCGAAGCGGCACGAAAGCTCGCGGTCCCGGTCGAGTACCGGATCCCTTGGGACGACAAGGATTACGACCGCACGTCGGGGATAGCGTTGTTCGATGCCTTCGGCTCGAAGGAGAAGACGCTGCACGCCTACTCGGGCAGGCACTATCCGGTGCCCGACTACGAGCGAGACAGTTCGGCTCGGTTCTTCGCCCGCCACCTCGGCGGGAGCGGTGGCGCTCCTGTGAGCTGACGTGAACTCGTATCGGCGTCCGGCCTGTGTCGGACGCCGATACGATCTCGATCCTTCGCTCGCTAGTAGCCGTCCAGCTTGGCCATTTTTGCTGAGGCGCGCGAGGGTGCGCGCAAGCATGGCCCTCGACCGGGGGTGCTTACAGCTCGAGGTGCAGTGCCCGTGGAATAAGGGGCCAGAGTGTTCGATAGCGACAAGTGGTCCTTACGGTCCGCCGGGCGGAACGAACTTGTTCGTGATCCAGTTCGATGCTTCGATCTCGTCGAGGGTTGTCCGGAGACTTCGGTGGCTAATGCTCGTGCTGTGCCGAGTGTCCGGTCAATACCGAACATCGAACAAGACTGGAAACTTTCTCGTGTCCGACCTGAGGCGACGACATGTCTTTCAACCGCGCATTTCCAGCCATGCGTCGACTAACCGTCCGATACCTGACCCGGGGGCGGTATTTGAGTGGGCCGATATCGCACGGCGACTGCACCCGACTGGAACTCGTGGCGGTCGACGAGTTCGAGTTGGATGCGCTCGTGCAGACCGGCGAGCAACGTCGGTCCGTGTCCGGCGAGGACCGGTTGCACAACGAACTCGTACTCGTCGATCAGTCCCAGGTCTGCCAATGCCAGGGGGAGTGTCACGCCGCCAACCCACAGACCTTCGCCGGGTTGCTCCTTGAGCCGTTGAATCGCTGACCCCAAGTCGCCTTGCACGAGTTCGGCATTCCAATCGACCCCGCTCAGCGTGTTCGACACGACGTACTTCTTCGCCCGGTCCATGGCCTGGGCGAACGGGATCTCCCACTCGTCCATCCAGTCGGGCCACGCCCCCGTTGCGGGCCGCCGCCACGCCGACTCCATCATCTCGTAGGTCACCCGGCCGAACAGCAAGGCATCGGCTCGTTCCATCTGAGCGGTCCAGTAGCGCATCGACTCCTCGTCGGGTGGGAGCCCCGCCTCGTGATGGCAGCAGCCGTCGAGTGTGACGTTGATCGAGTATCGAAGTGGTCTCATCTCGTTGTTCTCCCCTGATAGGCGCAGAGTGACAGCACCGGACCGTACTCAGACTACTGCCGGGCCGTCGGTGTAGATCAGGTTCGGGACCTGGAGTCACGCGGGGGTCGACCGAACAGTAACCAGACGAGCGCACCGAGTACAGGCACCGCGATCACCAATGCCGACCACCAGAATTTGCCGCCCGAGCGTTCGAAGTCAGTGCGCACGATCGCCACGAGCGCGCTAATCGTGATGAAGATCCAGGCAAGAACGAAGGCGGTGAAGGTGATGTCCATCCAAAGCGGAATGGTGGGGTTGTGGGTCGATTCGTTCACGCTTCCAGACCACTTTCGACGACTGTGCCTTGATGAAATATCACGGTCCACCGATTCTCGGTGAACCGCCAGATGGATGATCGCTCGGTAACTCGTTGCGCTTGCGCCAGCCGGTAAGTCACCAGATACGTGTCAGGTGCAATCCGGCTCAGCGCGGGTCGGTCAACCCTCCATCCGAGTTCGGCCGCGTCGTTCACTTCGCCGCGGAGTCGCCGGGTCTCGACTACGGACTGCACGTAGTCGCGGGTGTATCGCGCACCGGAGGCTCCGATTTCCCGGAACTCCGGGTCGACGACCGCATCGAACTCGTCTCGTGACATCGCTACTCGAGTTCGGTGAAACAGAGGTTCGAACTCCATCAACTCGTCGAGGATCGGGCGCAACTCGTGCGGAGTCGTCACGACTGCTCCGAGAACTGCGCCCTCATCTCGATACCTATCTCCGCGTGGCGCAGGAGGAAGGCCTTCTCGTCATACCCCTTGCGCCGCAACCAGAGAGTGACCTCGCTGTTGCATTTGCTCGCATTGCACGAGCGGCACGCCGGTGCGATGTTGTCGAGTGTGTAGCGCCCACCGCGGGAGATCGCCAGCACGCAGTCACGTTGCGGCGACTCGTCCGGCTCGCCGCAGTACGCGCAGCCACCCCAGGCCGCTTTGAGCGCGGACCACTGCTCGACGGACAGGTCGTGCTCCATCAGATCCATTCGGCGTTTCCGTTTACGCGCGTATCTGGCTTTCCGGGTCCGGTTGACGGGCATGAGGCCATGCTATCGCCGTGCGGCGTTCACTCCGGGTAGCGCCGCGGGGTGAACACCTGACGGCCCGAACCGGTTTCGACGACGGTTGTCATCGACGAACCGACGATGAGCAGCGTCCGCATGTCGATCTCGGAAGGCTCGAGCTCGCCGAGGGTCACGACGCGAACTGATTCCTCGGCACCGGCAACATCGCGCCCGATGACGACGGGAGTCTCGGGGGAGCGGTGCTCGAGCACGAGGTCCTTCATGGCTTGGACCTGCCACGTCCGGGACTTGGACGCCGGGTTGTAGACCGCAAATGCCATGTCCGCGGATGCAACTGCCGAGATACGGCGCGCGACGACATCCCACGGCTTGAGGCGATCAGACAACGAGAGCACCGCGTAGTCGTGCCCGAGGGGAGCGCCGACGCGACTGGCGACAGCGTTTGCCGCCGTCATGCCGGGAAGGATGCGGACCGGCACCCCGCGCCACTGGTCTTCGGCGGCAACTTCGAGAACTGCTGCAGCCATGGCGAATACGCCGGGATCTCCCGATGAGACGACAGCTACACGGGCGCCGTTCTTCGCCAGGTCCAACGCCATCGCGGCGCGTTCCGCTTCGACGCGGTTGTCGCTGGAATGGCGACGCTGGCCCGGACGCGTCGGCACGCGATCGACGTACGGGCCGTAGCCGACGAGGTCGGTTGCCAACGAAAGCTCATGCGCCACTTCGGGTGTGGTCCAGGCGGTGTCGCCCGGCCCGAGTCCGACCACGACCACCTCGCCGCGAGACTCGGCTGCGGGTCGAGGGTTGTTCGACGGGCTCGGAACGATGGCGATCGAGAAGTACGGAACTCCGTCCGGGTCGACCTCGGCAGCGGATTCGACGCGTTGACGTGTGGTGCTCGCGCGCTCGACGTAGTGAGCTTCATCCAAGCGGCCGGAATCCTCGAGCGATTGGAGGACCGGTGGGAAGGTACGTCCGAGCTTGAGGATGGCCGCGGCGTCGGTTTCCTTGAGCCGCCTGGTCAGCTCGGCCTGCGGCAACGTTCCGGGCAGGATCGTGAGGATCTCTTCACCCTCGACCAGCGGCTTTCCGAGTGCAGCAGATGCCGCGCTGACGGAGGTGACGCCGGGAATCACTTCGGCGTCGAAGCGATCGGCCAGTCTCTTGTGCATGTGCATGTAGGAGCTGTAGAAGAGCGGATCGCCGGCGGCGAGCAACGCGACGGTTCGACCGGCCGCGAGGTGAACTGCCAGCCGTTCGGCAGCTGCTTCGTAGAACTCGTCCATCGCGCCCTGGTATCCGCCGGGATGATCAACGGTCTCGGTGGTCACGGGGTAGACGAGGTGTTCTTCGATCTGTCCTTCGCGCATGTACGGCGCTGCAACTCCGCGGGAGATGCTCTTGCCGTGCCGCGCGGAGTGGAACGCAACCACATCGGCCTCGCCGATGACGCGGGCTGCCTTGACGGTCACTAATTCGGGATCGCCGGGGCCGATACCGACACCCCAGAGCTTGCCTGCACTCATTCGACTTCGCTCGCAATCGCATTGACGACGGCCGCGGTGATCGCGCTGCCGCCGCGTCGGCCGCGGAGAACGAGATGATCGATCCCGCTGGCGTGTTCGATGAGGGCTTCCTTCGACTCGGCAGCGCCGATGAAGCCGACCGGACCTCCGACGATGGCGGCCGGACGGGGTGCGCCGGCTTCGATGAGGTTCAGGAGATGGAACAGTGCGGTGGGTGCGTTTCCGATCGCGACAACAGCGCCCTCGAGCTTGGCTCCCCACAGTTCGAGAGCAGCCGCCGAGCGAGTGTTGTCGATGGTCGACGCCAGCACGGGAACCCGCGGATCGCCGAGGGTGCAGATGACGTCGTTGCCGGCGGGCAGACGCTTGCGCGTGATGCCGGCAGCCACCATCTGGGCGTCGCAGAAAATCGGCGCGCCGTCGCGCAGAGCTGCGCGCGCAGCCGAGACGACACCGGGTGTGAAGGCGACGTCGTCGACGAGATCGACCTGGCCACTTGCATGAATCATGCGCACTACAGCTTGCGAGACATCCGCCGGGAAACGGCTCAGGTCGGCTTCGGCCCGAATGGTGGCAAAGGACTGGCGATAGATTTCCGCGCCGTCACGGATGTACTCGATCATGTGCCACACGATAGAGGCATCACCGATCGGGCGGATTCACCCGGTAACCGTCACCCGTCGCGATCACATCCGCTACGTCCCCGCGGGGACGTCCACAACTGCGGTCGCACCCGGCCCAGTGCTGGCGCCCGACAACGGGAAGTTCTGCCTGCTCGACGGCGGTGATCGCGTCGGCGCGCACATCGGCGAGCGACTTCTCGCATCCCGGACTTCCGGTGCAGGCGGTGACCTCGAGCCACGGTGAGTTCTCGTCGAAGATCAACCCCATGGGTGCCAGCACCCGGACTACCTGCTCGGCTGCCCATTCGTCGAGGTCGAAGATATGCACCGATCGCCACGGTGTCACGACGACGGGCTTGTCGACGGCTGCGAGGAACTCGGCCAGCCGAGCGTCGAGCAGTCCGAATCGCAGGCCGCCGCCCAGAGCTACGGTCCCGTCGCGCTGCTCGAGCCAGCCGATAGTAGGCCGTGCATCCGGCGTGAGGTCCGCAGCACCGGTGGACTCGGCGCTCAGACCCAGCTGCTCGAGGGTGCGTTCGATTCCGTCCGGAACCTCGGCCAGGCGCCAGTGCTTGTCGCGGACGTCGAGGAATGATCGAGCCGCCTCGAGGAGCAATTCGACGGCGTCGTCCGCCTGGACGAGATGAGTGGTGTGGTGACCGGCGAGCACCAGTGAATGCTCGGTGGCGCTGCGCGCATGGAGTCCGAAATCGCCCCGTAGCCCGGTGATGTCTCCGCGCCCGTCGTCGAGGGTGAACAGGGTTCGCCCTGGCAGATCTGCCAATGCTTGATCCGCTTGGATCGCCGAATCGAGACGGTGGACCAGTTCACGAATGTCGGCGACGCCCCCGATACGGCCGGACAGTGGGGACGCGAGGATGTTGCGCACTCGTTCGTGCGTCGCGGACGGCAGCAGACCGGCCGAAGCGATACGCGCCGCGAAGGCTTCGGGGTCCGAGACCGAGCGCAGTTGTACGTTGCCCCTCGAGGTGAGTTCCATCTGCCCGTTGCCGAGATCGCGCGCTGCGTCGGCGAGCGTCTGCAATTGGACCGGGGTGAGGAGTCCGCCGGGTAGGCGCACGCGTGCCAGTGCGCCGTCGGCGGCGTGGTGAACTTGCAGTGCACCCGGGCACGCGTCTGGCTGTGAACGGTCCGTGGGCATGGCTCCAGGGTACGACCTGTCATGAGTGCCTTCTGCGGACCGGTAGCATCACCACCACCAGTGACGGCAGTTGAGGAAACCGGTGAGAGTCCGGTGCGGTCGCGCCACTGTGAGTGTTGCTCGAGCGGGACGTGTTTCCGCTCGGAAACACGAGTCAGACCCTCAACCGCCGTCGATGACAGATCTGTGCCACGGGGCGCGAAACCCCAGGAAGGCTTCACCCGTGATTCTTCTGCTCTCCACGTCCGACACCGATCTGCTGAGCGCCCGCGCCAGCCAGGAAGCCGGCGACGGCGTCTCCTATCGCTGGGCCAACCCCTCACGCTTGCTGGTCTCGGAGGACTTGCCGCCCTTGCTCGACGGCGTCGACCTCGTGATCGTTCGTATCCTCGGTAGCCGTCGCAGCTGGGAAGACGGCCTGGACATGGTCCTCGCCTCCGGACTCCCCGTAGTCGTTCTCGGCGGCGAGCACGCGCCGGACGCCGACCTCATGGAGTGCTCGACGGTTTCCGCCGGTGTCGCTGCCGAGGCTCACAACTACCTGGCCGAGGGTGGCGCACAGAATCTGGCACAGCTGCACCACTTCCTGTCCGACACCGTCCTGCTCACCGGCCACGGGTTCGAACCGCCGGCCCACCTGCCTTCCTGGGGCATCGCTGATTTCGCGCCCGATCTCGACTCGGCGAGCGGTCCGGTCATCGCAGTTCTGTACTACCGCGCCCAGCATTTGGCCGGAAACACCCGGTACATCCAGGCGTTGTGCGACGCGGTCGCCGAGGCCGGTGGCACCGCGCTGCCGATCTACTGCGCATCTCTGCGAACCGCAGAAGCCGAACTTCTGAGCACGCTCCGCCGCGCCGACGCCATGGTCGTGACAGTTCTTGCTGCCGGTGGCACGAAGCCCGCGACCGCGTCCGCCGGTGGCGACGACGAAGCCTGGGATGTCGCCGCACTCGCTGCGCTCGACGTCCCCATCCTGCAGGGCCTGTGCCTGACCAGTAGCCGCGCCACCTGGGACGAGAACGACGACGGACTGTCGCCTCTCGACGTCGCGACCCAGGTCGCGGTGCCGGAATTCGACGGCCGCATCATTACCGTCCCGTTCTCCTTCAAGGAAATCGACTCCGACGGACTGTCCACGTACGTCCCCGACGTCGAGCGCGCTGCCCGTGTCGCCGGGATCGCGGTCCGTCACGGCAAGCTGCGCCACATTCCCACCACCGAGCGTCGCGTTGCTCTGATGCTCTCGGCGTACCCGACCAAGCATGCCCGCATCGGCAACGCCGTCGGTCTCGATACTCCGGCGAGCGCAATCGACCTGCTCACCGAAATGCGTTCTGCCGGTTACGATCTCGGTCCGGTCGACGGTCCGGACGCAGTTCCCGGCCTGGCGGCGAAGGACGGCGACGCGCTGATCCATGCCCTGATCGCGGCCGGCGGCCAGGATCCCGACTGGCTCACTGCCGAGCAGCTCGAGGGCAATCCGATCCGCATCTCGGCAGCGAAGTACCGCGAATGGTTCGCCACCCTGCCCGAGGAACTGCGCAGCGGCGTCGAAGAGCATTGGGGCGCAGCGCCCGGAGAGCTGTACGTCGACCGCTCGCAGGATCCGGACGGCGAAATCGTCATCGCGGCACTGCGATTCAACAACATCGTGCTCATGGTCCAGCCGCCCCGTGGATTCGGCGAAAAGCCCGTCGCTATCTACCACGATCCGGATCTGCCGCCAAGCCATCACTACCTCGCGGCCTACCGCTGGATCGCGGCGACGCCTGATGCTGGCGGATTCGGCGCCGACGCCGTTGTACACCTCGGCAAGCACGGCAACCTCGAATGGTTGCCCGGCAAGACACTCGGCATGTCGAGCAACTGCGGCACCGACGCGGCCCTGGGCGACCTGCCGCTGATCTACCCGTTCCTCGTCAACGACCCGGGTGAAGGAACACAGGCAAAGCGTCGCGCCCACGCGACTCTCGTCGATCACCTGATCCCGCCGATGGCCCGCGCCGAAAGCTACGGCGACATCTCCCGTCTCGAGCAACTGCTCGACGAGCACTCCAACATCTCCGCACTGGACCCGTCCAAGCTGCCGGCCATTCGCCAGCAGATCTGGACGCTGATGCGGGCAGCCAAGATGGACCACGACCTCGGCCTCGCGGAGCGTCCCGAAGAAGACGTGTTCGACGACATGCTCCTGCACGTCGACGGTTGGCTGTGTGAGATCAAGGACGTCCAGATCCGCGACGGCCTGCACATTCTCGGCCGCGCACCCGAGGGCGACGCCGAAATCGAACTGGTCCTGGCCATGCTCCGTGCCCGTCAGATGTGGGGCGGCGAACAGAGCGTCCCTGGTCTGCGCGAAGCTCTCGGGCTCAGCGAAGACGGCGACGAGTCCCGCAACCGTGTCGACGACGTCGAGGAAAAGGCGCACGCTCTGGTTCGCGGCATGTACGACGCCGACTGGAACCCCGCTGCGGCAGAACAACTCAGCGACGACGAGACCGTCGTGAAGATCCTTCAGTTCGCGGCCACCGAAGTGATTCCACGCCTCCGACAGACGAACAACGAGATCAAGCAGGTCCTGCACGCGCTCGACGGCGGCTTCATCGCCGCCGGCCCGAGTGGGTCACCGCTGCGCGGCCTGATCAACGTGCTTCCCACCGGTCGTAACTTCTACTCCGTCGATCCCAAGGCAGTTCCCTCACGACTGGCGTGGGAGACCGGTCAGGCGATGGCCGAGTCGCTCGCCGCTCGATATCTCGCCGATCACGGCGAGTACCCGCGCTCGGTGGGTCTGTCCGTGTGGGGTACCGCCGCCATGCGTACCTCCGGCGACGACATCGCCGAAGTGTTCGCGCTCCTCGGTGTTCGCCCTGTCTGGGACGAAGCAAGCCGACGCGTGGTCAACCTCGAGGTCATCGATCTCGAAGAGCTCGGCCGCCCGCGCATCGACGTCACCGTCCGCATCTCCGGATTCTTCCGTGATGCGTTCCCGCACGTGCTCGCACTGCTCGACGACGCTGTTCAGTTGGTCGCCGCATTGGACGAGACGGACGAGCAGAACTACGTGCGCGCCCACGCGCAGGCCGACCTTGCCGAGCACGGCGATGCCAGGCGTGCGACCACTCGCATCTTCGGTTCGAAGCCCGGAACCTACGGCGCCGGCCTGCTGCAACTCATCGACTCCAAGACCTGGCGCGGTGACGACGACCTCGCCGAGGTGTACACCAACTGGGGCGGCTTCGCGTACGGCCGTGGGCTCGACGGAATCCCGGCAGCCGACGACATGCGCAGTGCATACCGTCGAATCAACGTGGCGGCCAAGAACACCGACACGCGTGAGCACGACATCGCCGATTCGGACGACTACTTCCAGTACCACGGCGGCATGGTTGCCACCGTGCGCGCGCTGACCGGAAAGTCGCCCGAGGCATATATCGGCGACAGCACTCGACCGGAATCGGTTCGCACACGCACACTTTCGGAAGAGACCGCACGTGTCTTCCGGGCGCGCGTGGTCAATCCCCGCTGGCTCGACGCGATGCGCCGTCACGGGTACAAGGGTGCGTTCGAGATGGCGGCCACGGTCGACTACCTCTTCGGGTACGACGCCACCACAAACGTGGTCGCGGACTGGATGTACGAAAAGCTCGCCGAGACCTACGTTCTGGACGAGCAGAACCAGAAGTTCATGACGCAGTCCAACCCGTGGGCCTTGCACGGAATCGCCGAGCGGCTCCTCGAAGCCGCCGAGCGCAACATGTGGGAGCACCCCGAGCAGAAGACACTCGACGGCTTGCGTCAGGTGTACCTCGAAACCGAAGGCGAACTCGAGGGGGAGTAAACCTCGAGAATCACCGGCAGGTCCGGGCGCTGAAGTGTGTCAGCGGCCGGACTTGATGATCTGAGCGATGTTCCGCTCCGCCAGAGCAGTGATGGTCAGTGACGGATTGACGGTGCCGGTGCTGCCCGGAATGGCAGCGCCGTCCATCACGTACAGGCCGTCGTAGCCCTTGACTCGCCCGTAACCGTCGGTGGCCTTGCCCAGAACCGCACCGCCTAGGGGATGCGCGGTGAACGAGGAATTGACGTCCTTCGCGAACGGCAATGCCGACGGCAGCGTGGTGCCGGCGAAGGCCATCTTGTTCTGGACGGCGCGTAGTGCCTCGACGGTGGCGTCGTTGCCGTTCTTCGGCCAGTTCAGCACCACCCGATCGGAGCCGCCGTCGTAGGCGAAGTCGGCGCGCTGCGAGTCGAGGGTCATCCCCAATGTTCCGAGCATGCCGATGTTGACGGGTAGGCCGGGGACGTACCAATTTTCCAGGGAGAGTGGCATTCCCGACTCGTCGACGATGCGTGATGCCGACGGTGCGGCTTGCGCAGTGCCGTCACTGAAGCCGAACGAGCGCACCATCCCGGCGTCGCCGTTCGTTCCCCAGCCCTTACCGACGTGTTCGTTGAGGTTCGGCAGCGCGCCCGTCGCCTGGGCGCGTACCAGCAGTTCGGAGGTGCCGATCGAGCCGGCGGCGAGGAACAGACGGTCACAGGTAAGAGTCTTCCGGGCCAGAACGCCACCCGTCGGATCCGTCGATTCGACGTCGACGACGTAGCGTCCATCACGTTCGCGACTGATCGCGAGCACCTGATGTCCGTAACAGACGGTAGCTCGTCCGGTGGCTTCGGCGGCGGGAATGTAGTTCTGTGTGAGGTCGAACTTCGCGCCGTTGGAGTTACCCATGTTGCTGTCACCGACAGTGGCCGAGGCTCGGGTTCGGCCGTCGAGTTCTGAGCGCACCACGTCCCAGTTCCAGATCCCGTCGATCCGCTGCGGATCGAATCCGGCACGACGAGCGTCCTGATCCCAACGACGCGAGTGGCCGAAATTCGGGGTTTGGTAAATGTCTTCGGGCAACGGGCTCAGACGCAGCATCTGGCGCACCTTGGGGTACCAGGTGGACGCCATCTCGTCGTAGTCGAGGGAGTTGCCGAAGACTGCGTCGAAGAATCGGCGCTCGGGCGCGATCATCACGCCGGTGAAGATGATGGAACCACCGCCGACTGCAGCGCCGCGCCAGACCGAGATGTGTTCGTAGTCGGTGGCATCGAGGACGCCGCTGAAGTAGTCGCACGCCACGGGGAGTCCGGTGAGGTTGGTGAACGATGTTCGCCGGAAGACTCCGCGGCCGTCGGCCAGCATGTCGGAGGTGTGAATCTCCCGTTGCGGATCGTGGGGCCAGCGAAGTCCGCGTTCGAGGATGGTGATCTGGGTGCCGCTCTGCGCCAGTCTGAGGGCGGTGGCGCTTGCGCCGAATCCGGACCCGATGACGATGGCTTCGGAATGCTCCGGGGGAGTAGGAGAGGGTGCGAACAACTCGGGGACGAGCGCGCGGTAGTGATCAGCACCCATCGGGAGCGCCCGCAGTGGTGCGGGGGTGGCGTGGCTGGTCGACGTCGAGATGAGCGGTGTCGCGGCGGCAACTGCTGCCCCCGCCCCGGCGGCTTTGAAAAAGTCACGACGCTGCATGTCACGGCGCTGCATGTGTAAGTTCGACTCCCCAGTTCGACGGTTTGCCTCAGAATAACTCGAGATGGAGTTCGGGGACGAAACGGCGTGTCCGACGTCAAGAAGAACCGGATAAAACGTGCATAAGTGGCACTTCCTGGGTGGTACTGATCGGTCGCCAGATAGTCGCGGAAACCTGTCGATGTTCAGCGAGAGGCGCTCGCACCTATCCTCGAGGAGTGAACTCCGACTTCAAGCGCGTCTCCGAGGCCAAGTACGTCCTACTCACGACCTTCCGCAAGGACGGAACGCCGGTGGCGACTCCGCTCTGGGCCGCGCCGGACGGCGACAAGCTCCTGATGTGGACCGTCACCGATTCCTACAAGGTCAAGCGCATCAGGCGAAACCCGTCGGTCACCGTCGCTGCGTGTGACGCTCGGGGAAATCCCAAGGGTGAACCGGTGGCCGCCGTCGCCGAGATCCTCGACGCGCCGGGCACCGATCATGCTCGCGACGCGATAGCACGTCGGTACGGAATCCTCGGCTGGATCACCATGAAAGGCAGTCTCCTTCGCCGCGGCAAGACCGGAACGATCGGACTTGCCATCACTGCAGCCTGACCGCGCGTCAGTTGCCGAGCAGATCGTCCAACGCTGAATCGAACCGCGGATACGTGAAGGGGAAGCCTTTGTCCGCCAACACTTTCGATACGGCATGACGACCCGTCAGGCCCAGGGCAGCGTCGCTGCGAAGAAGGAACGCGCCGAATCTGACCATGAAAGCGGGCGTCGGCGGCGCAGGCGGCCGGTGAAGGTGCTTGCGCAGCCCGGCCATCAGCTCTGAGTTTCGGACGGGATCCGGAGCCGTCGCGATGACCACGCCCGAGGCAGCCGAATCGGGTTCGAGTGCCCAGCGCACTATCGACAGCCAGTCCTCGATGTGAATCCAACTGGTCCACTGCCTACCCGAGGCGACGCGTCCGCCCAGACCGAGACGCACGAGCAACAGCAGTCGCTCGAGCGCCGGTGTGCCCTTCTCCAACACGACACTGGTTCGCAGGATCACCACTCGTGACGCGTTTGCTCCTTCGACCGCTGCCTCCCAGTCCTTTGCGACGTCGGTCATCTGAGGTGGTCCGTCAGCGAGTGGGGAAGCCTCGTCGAGCCGGGTCTCTCCGGCGTCGCCGTAGATCGCGAGCGTGCTCGCCTGGATCCACACCGGAACAGGGTTCGCCAGTAGTTTCGACGCTTCGACCAGCGCGCGGGTCGGATCGACTCGGGAGTTGGTGAGTAGTGCGATGTTTGCCGGTGTGGGTCGGCGATCGACCAACTCGCCGGCCAGATTGATCACCGATGCGCCGTCGAGTTCTCCTGCCCAGTCGCCCACCGTGACGCAGTCCCACTGAACCTGCCTGTGCCTGCCGGGTTTCGGTGAGCGAGTCAGGACCACGACGTCATATCCGCGGTCCGCGAGATCGTCGCTGATTCGGCGGCCGAGAGCACCGGTGCCGCCGGCGATCACGACCTTCGCCATCACTGCGCCTGGCTGACGGAGGACATGTGGAAGTCGGGAATGCGCATCGGCGGCATGGCCGTGCGGGTGAACCAATCTTTCCACTCCCGAGGAAGCGTGATCTCGGTGCGTCCAGCCTCGGTGACCCGCCGCAGGAGATCGAGCGGACTCTCGTTGAAACGGAAGTTGTTGACGGCGCCGACGATCTTGCCGTCCTCGATCAAATACACCCCGTCACGGGTGAGTCCGGTCAACAGCAGCGTCGTCGGATCCACCTCACGGATGTACCAGAGGGTTGTGAGCAGTAGACCCTTCTCGGTACCTGCGATCATGTCCTCGATCGAGGTGTCGTCACCACCGGTCAGGATGAGATTGTCGCCGGGAACTGCGACAGGTCGACCGAATTCTCGTGCAGCGTGGCGCGGGTACGCCAGCGCATTGACGACGCCGTCTCGGACCCAGTCGACGGGTTCGATCTCCATACCGTTGTCGAACAGTGAGACGGATTCACTCGACGACGTCGTGATCACGAACGGCGCGGATTGCAAGCCCTCGGCGCCGGGGTCGGAGGTGAGTGTCAGTGGCAATCCGAGCTTCTCGCCGATCCGGGTACCACCGGTGGTGGACAGTGCGGTGTGGCCCTCTTCGGCGCCGCGACCCTCCATGGTCCACATCAGATAGATCATCAGGTCCGCCACAGCCGACGGCGGAAGAATTGTCTCGTAGCGGCCGGCAGGCAGACTGACGGAGTTACCCGCCCAGTCGAGTCGAGTGGTCAACTGCGACAAGAGCTTCGGTATCGAGATATCGCTGAAATCGACAGTTCCGGATCCGACCCAGGCGCTGGCGTCGCCGCGCTTGCCGTTGATTTCCACGGAGCCGGTGGCCTGAGCCGTTCTACGTCGCACGCCCGTCGAAGTTCCGAGCCAGGTGGTGTGCAACTGGTGGTGAGCGAAGCCGAACAACTGGTCGCCGCCGTCGAAGCCCTTCGCCAGGTCGGCAGCCAACTGAGCAAAGACACCGATGTCGGTCAGGGCGGCCGGCAGGTCCCAGTCGGTCTCTGCCGCCGACTGCGTGATCAGGTCGGACGCGTCGTCAGCCGGAGTGGCTGTGCGCGCAGCTTCTTCGCTTGCCTGTACGAGTACGGAAATCTGCTCCGGATCGACACTGCTGGAACTGACAGTGCCCACCTTCGCGATGTCACCCTCGCGCACGATCGAGATCACCGTGCACGTCCGGGACAGCGAAACTCCGTTGGTGGTCATCGAATTGTTGGCCCACCGCAGCGACGCCTCACTCGCATCGGTCACGATCACCAACGATTCGTCTACCGTCCTCGCGGCCAATGCACGCTCGACGACCTGCTGCGGATCGATCACTGCTGAGCCTCCGAACGAGTATTGAGGATGTTGACTCCGCGGAACAGAGCGGACGGGCAGCCGTGGCTGACCGCCGCAACCTGACCGGGTTGTGCCTTGCCGCAGTTGAACGCGCCCTGCAGGCGCCAGGTCGACTCACCGCCAACGGCTTCCATCGAGCCCCAGAAATCCGTCGTCGTCGCCTGATACGCCACGTCACGCACCTGACCGTCGAGCTTTCCGTCACGGATCTTGAAGAACCGCTGACCGGTGAACTGAAAGTTGTAGCGCTGCATGTCGATCGACCAGGACTTGTCACCGACGACGTAGATGCCGTTCTCGACTCGCGAGATCAGGTCTGCAGTCGAGGTGTCCGTAGAAGGGTCGGGGGAGAGCGAGACGTTGGCCATTCGCTGGATGGGAACGTGATGTGCGGAGTCTGCGTACGAGCAACCGTTGGAACGCGTCAGCCCCAGCCTCGGCGCGAACACGCGGTCTAGTTGATACCCGACCAGTGTTCCCTCTGCCACCAGATCCCACCGTTGAGAGGCGACGCCGTCGTCGTCGAATCCGACGCTGGCCAGGCCGTGCTCTTCGTTACGATCGGCGGTCACGTGCATGAGTGGCGTTCCGTATTTCAGCGTTCCCAGCTTGTCCGGCGTCGCGAACGACGTACCGGCGTAGGCCGCTTCGTAGCCGATCGCCCGGTCGTATTCGGTGGCGTGTCCGATGGATTCGTGGATCGTGAGCCACAGATTGGTCGGATCGATCACGAGGTCGGTCGGACCCGCTTCGACGGTCGGTGCCTTGGTCTTCTCGGCCAGCCACTCCGGGATCTGCGCGAGCTCATCGCCCCAGTTCCATGTGCTCTCCGCCCCGAGGTACTCCCATCCTCGGCCTACCGGCGGCGCCAAGGTGCGCATCGATTCGAAGCTGCCGGCCGACTTGTCGACGGCGGTCGCCTCGAACTCGGGGTGCAGACGCACCCGTTGCTGGGTGATCGACGAACCGGCCAGATCCGCGTAGAAGGTCTGCTCCTTGACCTGGAGGACACTCGCCGTGACGTGATCCACGCCGTCGGCGGCTTGAAGCCGTCCGGAGTAGTCGACCAGCAGGCCTACCTTCTCGGCCGTCGGTGTCGCGAAGGGATCTTCGAGGTACGGCGACACCCACGTCGCGTCGGCGTAGACGGGCTCGTCGGCGAGGGTGACCGGATCCCGATTGAGCGAGCGCAATGCCTTCGCGACCTCGACCGCTTGGCGTGCCAGCGCAGCAGCGACATCGGGGGACACCTCGGCGTGCGAGGCGAATCCCCACGTGCCGTCGACGATCACACGGACGGCGACCCCGATCTCGTCTCCGTCGGACACCGCCTGAACTACGCCGTCGCGCAACCTGATCGACTGTGTGAGCACGCGGTGGACACGAACATCGGCGTGCTGGGCGCCGGCCGTTCTCGCTGCCGACAGCGCCGCATCAGCGACAGCTCGCAGCGGGAGGGCGAGGAAATCTGCATCGACATCTCGGGTGACGGTCACGCACACGACGCTAGCCGACGACCGCCGATCTCAGCCGAACTGCTGCCATCCGAGGCGAATCACCATGGCGATCACGACCACCAACAGCGTGATCCGCACGAATCCGGATCCCTTGCTCAGCGCCATCCGCGAACCGATGACCGCGCCGAGAACGTTGCACACCGCCATCGCCAAACCCAAACTCCACCAGACATGCCCGGTGACGGCGAAGTAGGCGAGCGCGCCGAAATTGGAACCGAGATTGATCACCTTCGCCATCGCTGCGCTCCGAACGAATTCGGTTCCGAGGAAGGTCGCGAAGCTGATGATGAGGAAGGTGCCGGTGCCGGGTCCGAGCAGACCGTCGTAGAGGCCGATGAGTCCGGCGGAGAGCAGCAGGACGAGGACGGTCTTGCGCTGCGTCGGACGATGGGTCGCGATCGTGGTGCCCAGCGTCGGACGCATGGTCACGAAGACGGCGACGGCGACGAGGACGACCATCACGATCGGAATGAAGTACTTCTTGTCGATCAGCGAAACGGCCGCCGCCCCGCACGCGGCCGTCACCGCAGCCAACGCGGCTGCCGGCGCCATCTGCCGCCACTCCATCGGGATTCGACGGGAGAACGTGTACACCGCAGCACTCGTCCCGGTGAATGCCGTCAATTTATTGGTGGCCAGTGCCGCCTGTGGGGTCAATTGCGGGGCGACCAGAAAGAGCGCCGGCAACAGAATCAATCCACCGCCGCCGACCACGGCGTCGACCCAACCCGCCGCCGTCGCTGCCGTCATCAGCAGTCCCCAATCAGCAATATCCACGGCGGTGACTCTTTCACAGCTGTGACACTCTTGAGCACATGCGGAGGTTCAGCCTGTGGCTGCGAGGAAAGCCGATGATCGCGGACAGCGCGCTGGCGCTCGTGTTCTTCGCGCTCGAGGTAGTCACGTTCGTCAGTTCGCCGCGTGAGGAGCGGTGGCCTCAGCTCGTCGTCGGATTTCTGATCTGCCTTCCCGTCGTGTGGCGTCGCAAATATCCGCGTATCTCCGCCGCGTCGATCTTGTCGATGTCGTACTTCGCAACCTTGATGATGTGGGCGACAGGGGATCCGGCTGCGGAACATCCAGGCCTGTTGGCGCTCGGGGTCTCGCTCTACACACTCGTTGCGTATGTCGATCGACGCACCGGGGCGATTTTCGCGTGCTTCCTTGCCCTGGACATGACACTCTCGTTGCTCGTCATCCGCGAAGACGTGATCCTCACGATCATCATTGCGACCCTGCTCTATGCACTCGCCTGGATCACCGCCGAGTTCTTGAGCGCCCGCCGCGCCTACGACGAGGAAGTGGCCGCCAGACTCGAAGTGGCCGAATACGAACGGGATCGGCGGGCCGAGGATGCGGTGGCCACGGAAAGAACCCGAATCGCCCGCGAACTCCACGATGTCGTCGCCCACGCGGTCAGCGTGATGATCGTCCAGGCCGACGGCGCGTCGTATGCGGTCGATTCCAATCCCGCGTTGGCCAAGAAGGCGCTCGGCAACATCTCCAGCACCGGACGCGACGCCCTTGCCGAGCTTCGCCGTACCGTCTCGCTGCTGCGCACCGAGGTCAGTACTGATGCGATGCCGCAACACGGAACTGCCGGCATCGCCAAGGTCGTCGAGATGATGCGGGCCGCTGGTCTCGGCGTGCGCCTCGAGCTGACCGGCGAGCTCGACGACGTCAGTCCTTCAGTCAGCCTGGGCATTCATCGCCTGGTCCAAGAGTCACTGACCAATGTCCTCCGCCACGCCGGCGCAAACCCGAAGGCACGAGTCACCGTGCGCCGCACCGACACCGCGGTACTACTCGAGGTCGTCGACAACGGAACGTCGAGTTCGACCTTCTCCCACGGTTCGGGGAATGGACTGGTCGGAATGCGTGAGCGGGTGGCGGTACTGCACGGGACACTCGAGACGGGACGACGCCCCGACGGCAGTTGGCGTGTGTACGCAGAGCTGCCGCTCGAGATCCACGATTGATACCGGCTCGCCGCAATCGCATTGGCACCGACGTCTCAGGCCCGATAGGTTTACGCCGTGCCCATCACCGTGCTGCTAGTCGACGACCAGGAACTCATGCGGATGGGCCTGAACATGGTGCTCGAAGCACATGAAGACATCTCCGTCATCGGTGAGGCCGGCGACGGGGCCGCGGCGGTCGCAGCGGCGGTGGCGCTGAAGCCTGACGTCGTGTTGATGGACGTGCGGATGCCGATTGTCGACGGAGTGAAAGCGACCGAGCAGATTCTTGCCTCCGGGATCGAATCCAGGGTCCTGGTGATGACGACCTTCGACCTGGACGAACACGCTCTCGGTGCCTTGCGCGCCGGAGCCAGCGGCTTCCTTCTCAAGGACACCCCGCCCGAGGATCTCGTGTCGGCAATCCGCAGCGTGGCAGCCGGTGACGCGGTTGTTTCCCCGAAGGTGACACGTCGTCTGCTGTCGAGGTTCATCGTGGACGGTCCGGCGCCCCGGCGCGATCCGGTAGTTCTCGACGTCCTGACCGAACGCGAACGCGAAGTCCTCGGACACGTGGCCACGGGACTGTCGAACATCGAGATCGCACAGCAGCTGTACCTGTCCGAATCGACGATCAAGTCGCACGTCGGACGCATTCTCACCAAACTCGATCTGCGTGATCGTGTGCAGGCTGTGGTGCTGGCCTACGAGACCGGACTGGTGACTCCGGGCGCGTAGGCCAGCCGCCTGTCAGGGATCGAGCGTTTCGCTCTGCTCAAGCATCAAAAGAGCCCACTGTTGGCAGCACGATGCAGGTCTTCCCGTCTGCGTAATCGACATTGCCGAACAGAGCGGCAAACACCTTGCCGTCACCGGTGTCGACGACCTTCGAGAGCAACGGCGTATCGAGTACGGGCAACTTCTCGTCCAACGGGACGATGCCGCCCTTGAACGTGCCGACGTTGATCCAGGCAACACTCAACCCTGAGGTCTTGGGTATGCCGACGTAACCCGGGATTGCCTGGAAACGGAGATGGTCGGCCTCGACCCACGGCGGCAACGGGAAGTTCGGACCGGCCTGTGCGGAGCTGAGGGTGACGGTGACGGGTTCACCGGCCACGCCACACCCGACCGTCGGTGCGGGGTACATGAACGACTGCGGCTTGGTGACGCCGATGTCCGGGAGATCGAGAGCGGTCGTGATCTGATCAGCGCCTGCCGTGCCGATCAACTGCTGAACAGCAGCAGAGGCTTCGGGGGAGATGGCTGCGGCCTGCGCGATCAGCGCGGCAATTCCTTCGGGTACCACCGGTTCTGCGGCCGCGGTTCCCGCGCTGATCATCGCGCTGCCGGCGGTGAGTGCCACGACGGCGGCAGTGCCGGCGATGGCAGCGGGAATGCGTCGGGCGAGTGTCTTGCCGGGGAGTCGGCTCATGTCGGGCTCCTTCATTTCATGAGGCCGGGAAATGCGGCCCGAAGTGACTTGACCATGCGCAGAGTCTCAACGTCAACTTGAGGTTTAGAATCGTTAGCGGAGCGTTAGTTAACGCCAGGCAAGTCGCACGTGCGTGAGAGAAGGCCCGTGTGACTCACGGCACCCACCTGTTTTGCACCTCTGCGTCGTTGTCGGGAGAAAAACCGGTCCCTCGAGCGTTGAACGAATAGACCGTCTGAAAGGGGACGTCATGATCGCCGCCGTATTTCTCCTCTACGTGATCGTCGAGATCGCAGCCTTGGTCATCGTGGGCAACGCCATCGGTGTCGCCTGGACAGTGCTGCTGTTTCTCGCCGGATCGCTTGTCGGATTGATCCTCATGCGCTCGCAGTGGCGAAGGGTCATGGACGGGTTCCGTAAGGCCACGCGGGGTGAGGGATCGCCGTCACTGGCGGTCGCCGACGGCGCCTTGGTCGCGGCGGGCTCCGCGTTGATGTTCGTACCCGGACTCGTGACTTCGGTTCTGGGCCTGCTGCTTCTGATTCCGCCGACCCGCTGGGCGCTGCGCCCGCTTGCAGTGCTCCTGGCAGGTAAGCGCGCAGCAGCATTTGCCGCCGGTGGTGACGCCTTCGCCGGAACCGTCGGCTACGCGGCGCGGATGCGCGGAAACGGCGAGGTGATCGACGGCGAGATCATCGTCGAGACACCCGAAACCACCGAGTACGTCGCCAGCAACGGCAAGGAACTCGTCCTCGAGGGTGAGATTCTGGACACGGATACACCCACCCGTTCGCGGGGGCCGCAGTACTAACAGGCAGACTGGGTGCTCGTGACTACTCGTCTGCTGGTCAACGGCCGGATCTACAGTTCATTTGCACCTGATGCGACCTCGATCGCCATCACCGACGGCACCGTCGTGTGGGTCGGCGACGAGCGCGCCGGACGGGCGTTGCACCCCGCCGCGGAGATCGAAGACCTGGGTGGTGCGTTTGTCACTCCCGGGTTCGTCGACACCCACGTCCACATCACCGCACTGGGACTCAATCTCGTCGGCCTCGATCTCGTGGGCGCGAACTCTCTGGACGAATGTCTCTCGCGAGTACGAACATTCGCAGCCGCGAACCCCGAAACTGCCCATCCCGACGCAGTCATCTGGGGACACGGTTGGGACGACACCGAGTGGGCCGAGCAGACCCCGCCGTCGACCGCAGATCTCGACGCGGCCGCCCCTGGCCGCAAGGTGTATCTCTCGCGGATCGACGTTCACTCGGCCGCGTGCTCGAGCGCATTGCGCGACGGGATCTCCGGCCTCGCCGACACCGCTGGATACTCAGCCGAAGGCCCGTTGACGTTCGACGCACACCACCTGGCGCGCAATGCCGCTCGGAATCTGCTGACGGAAACTCAGCGCGCGTCTGCTCGTACCGCTGCGCTCGATCTCTGCGCCTCACGCGGAATCGTGGCCGTTCACGAGTGCGGGGGACCGGACATCTCGGGATTGACCGATTTCCAGGAACTGTTGGCCCACGATCACGGCGTGGAGGTTCGGGGCTACTGGGGTGAGCGTGTCGACAGCGAAGAGGATGCTCGCGCGCTCATCGACAAAACCGGAGCAGACGGACTCGGCGGGGATCTCTTCATCGACGGCTCGCTCGGTTCGCATACCGCGTGGTTGCTCGAACCCTATGCAGACCAACCTGATTCGACGGGCAATGCCTACCTCGACGTCGACGCGATCGCCGCACACATCCGGGCCTGTACCCTCGCGGGCGTCCAGGCCGGGTTCCATGCCATCGGTGACGGCGCCGTCTCGTCGGCAGCTGCCGCGTTCCGCAGGGTCGCCGACGAACTGGGTGGCCCCAGGGTCGCCGCGTTGGGTCACCGCCTCGAGCACGCGGAAATGATGTCCATGGCCGACGCGGAAACCTTTGCCGCCTTGGGTGTCATCGCTAGCGTCCAACCGGTGTTCGACGCACTGTGGGGTGGCGCCGACGGTCTGTACGCCACGCGCCTGGGAGTAGAGCGCGCAGCAGCGTTGAATCCGTTTGCACCTGCTGCCGGTAAGGGTGTCTCGCTCGCATTCAGCTCCGACGCCCCGGTCACCCCCATCGAGCCGTGGGCGATGCTGCGCGCCGCTGTCCAGCACCGCACCGACGGAAGTGGAATCTCGCCGCGTGCGGCCTTCTCCGCGGCAACTCGCGGCGCCTGGCGCGCGGGCGGAGTGCGGGACGGCGCCGCGGGAACCCTCAATCCGGGCGCACCGGCCTCCTACGTGTTGTGGGAGGCAGGCGAACTCGAAGTGAGCGCACCCGCCGACTCGGTTCAGCGATGGTCTACCGATCCGCGCTCGCGCGTACCCGCTCTGCCGAGGCTGGCGGAAGATGCGCCGATTCCGGTCTGCATCAAGTCGGTGCATCGCGGACGCGTCGTCTATCAGCGCGGCTCGTCGAGTGAGTGAGGCCGGCGCAGAGGCGTCTGTCGGTGATCGCTCCCGTGTGAGCGCTGTGCTCACCGGTTCCGCATGGCTACGTTCGCTGTACGCGGCCGCAGGTGGATTCCTGATCTTCGCAGGGTTCCCACCCCGCCCGCTGTGGTTCTTGGCGCCCGTCGGGATCGCTCTTCTGACGTGTGTGTTGACGAACTTCGGGCGCGGCGGACTGCGCCTTCGTGCCGGCTTCGGTTACGGATACTTGGCTGGTCTCGGATTTCTGGTGCCGTTGCTTCCGTGGATCGGTGTGTTCGTAGGTGCGGTCCCGTGGATCGCGTTGGCCGCGGTGGAGTCGTTGTTCATCGGACTGTTCGGGCTGCTTGCGGTTCTGGTGGCGAGGTTGCCATGGGCACCCTTGTGGATTGCTGCGACCTGGACGCTCACCGAGTGGCTTCGTTCCAGCGTTCCTTTCGGCGGATTTCCTTGGGGCAGGCTCGCATTCGGTCAATCCGAAGGGTGGCTCCTCCCTCTTGCGAGTGTCGGCGGTGCGCCGCTGCTCAGCTTCGCGGTGGCCCTGACCGGTACCGGCTTGGCAGCAGTTGCAGTCGCTGTCGCGGCCAAACGATGGGACCGAGGATTCTTCGGAGCTGTTGCCGCTGCCCTCGTGCCCGTGATCATTGCTCTCGCGGTGTCGCCGTTCTTGTCCACCATGGATTCCGGTGATCGAACGATCACCGTCGCCGCCATTCAGGGAAGCGTTCCGAGGTTGGGCTTGGACTTCAACTCGCAACGCAAGCAGGTCCTCGACAACCATGTCGCCGAAACCGTGAAACTTGCTGCCGAGGTGGACGCGGGCCGCGTCGATCAGCCTGACGTCGTGATCTGGCCGGAGAACGCCTCGGACATCGACCCCCTGCGAAACGCCGATGCCGCTGCCGACATCACCCGGGCCTCCGAAGCGATCGGAGCGCCGATTCTTGTCGGCACCGTACTCGTGAATGCCGATCGTACGACTACCAATTCGGTGATCGTGTGGGACGGCGCCAACGGTCCTCAGGAACAGCACGACAAGAAGATCATTCAGCCGTTCGGCGAATACCTGCCCTACCGAAGCTTCTTCCGGAACTTCTCCTCGTACGCCGATCGCGCGGGCAATTTCGTTCCCGGCGAGGGCAACGGCGTTGTCCATGCAGCGGGAGTACCCATCGGTGTCGCGACTTGTTACGAGGTGGCGTTCGACCGGGCGTTCCAGGAATCGGTGCGCAACGGTGCACAGTTGCTGGCGGTACCGACCAACAACGCCACTTTCGGGGACACCGAGATGACCTATCAGCAGCTGGCAATGTCGCGTGTGCGGGCAGTCGAGCACGGCCGCGCCGTCGTTGTCGCCGCAACCAGTGGTGTCAGCGCCATCATCGCTCCCGACGGTGCGGTGACTTCGCAAACCGACCTGTTCGTGCCGGCGGCCCTGGTGGCGAAGGTGCCGCTCTCGACCAGTTCCACCCTTGCCAGCCGAGTAGGTCCGGTGCCGGAGATCGTGCTCAGCATCATCGCGGTCGGCGCGATTGCCATGGCAGTGCTGGCCCGGCGCCGAGATCAGGCTGAGCACTCACCCGAGGAGACTGCGGCAATCTGAGCCGAGCATCGGATATTAGGGCTGCCGATGTTCCGAGGAGCGCCTACGCGGGTACTCGCTGTGCCACCCGTTCCTGCGTAAGGCGGCTTCTTGTGACCGAGCCTGAGAAAACCGAGCCAGACAAGTCCGAGCCCCGGGATGCAGTTCACAAAACCAGTGTCGTCGACGCGGTTCTGCAGTCACCGCTCGCCGGCCTGTCACCGTGGATCTTGCTGTCTTTGCTCTCCGGGCCGGGAAGGTTCGAGGAATCCGCGGCCGCAGCCCTCGGGTTGTCGCTGCTGATCTTGGCGGCCAGTCACCGGCGCGGCGGCACCGTGAAGCTGTTGGAGGTCTTCGACGTCGTGTTCTTCGGCGTTCTGGCGGCCATCGGCCTCCTCGCGTCGGCGAACACGATTCGGTGGTTCGAACTCTGGGGAGGCGAACTGACCAACATCGCGCTGGTGGTCTTTGCCTTCGGATCGATCCTGCTCCGCAATCCTTTCACTTTGCAGTACGCGAAAGAGTCGACGCCTGAAGAGTATTGGACGACGCCACTGTTTCTGCGCATCAACTACGTCATTACGGCGGTGTGGGCTCTCGCCTTCACCTGGTCGGCCGTGGTGGGCCTGTTCGGAGACGCACTGCTGCACGACGGTGACAACTTCTGGACCGGATGGATTCTGCAGTTGCTCGGAACCTTCTTCGCGATCTCCTTCACCGAGTGGTACCCCGAGTATGCGCCGAACAAGGCCGCTCAGGCTCAGGGCCTCGAAACCGAACCACCGCAGTCGATTTTCAGGCTGTTCGACTTTTTGCCGGTGTTCGTAGCCGTGACCGGCATCGCGGGGTTGGTGACCGACTCCGTTTCCGTGACCGCAGGCGTCACGTTGATTCTGGTCGGCGTGTTCGGACATCTGGCGATGCGAAGATTCACAGTCGACTAGGAGCTCTCGGTGATCTCGCGCCTACGGGAACTTGGTGCACGATCGTCTCGATGACCGGCAGGTGCCGGCTGATGCACGGAATTTGTCCGTTTCTGCGATAGTCAGTGCACCTGCTGTGCAATGGAAACGAGGGAAATTGAGCGTTATTTCGAGTACTGCACACAAGCACGAGCCCCTACACGGAAGACGTCCACCAGCGGATCACCGCTTCCTCGGATTCGACACACGAGTCTTCCCACACGCCCTCGCGATCTTGGCGGTGTGGATGCTCTGGACCGTGATCGTGCCCGCCATCGATTCCGCTGTCTCCTCCGAAGATCCAACCGGCGCCGGAGACCGGATGGCCGTGACCGAAACGGTCTCCTTCGCCGTACCTGCGGGCTGGAATGTCGACAGTGGTTTCCGAACCGACCAACATGGCGCGTCCGATTCGCTCCCACGTGTGACGTTGACCGATGGCACCGTCACCGTGAGCGTCGACGCCGACACATTCAGTGGAACTGCCGACGAGCTCCTCTCCCAAACAGATGCCGTGAGTCTTGCGACGAACGGCAGTTCCGTGCTTGCGGTCTCCGGTGCGCGCCAGCCGATCAGCACCGCCGGGGGTCTGAGCGGCGTCCAGGTCAGCTTTGACACTCCGCGGTCCGCCGGATCGGTGACCACATTCGTCGTCGACGGCAAGGGAATTCGGGTACAGGTAGTCGGCCCACCCGATCAGATCGCCGCCCGCAGTCGAGAAATCACCGACATGATCGCCTCTATCGGCACACACGAGGGAGACACCAAGTGAGCACCGATCTCCTCGAAACCCGCTCCCGCGCATTCGATACGACGGCCTGGGGCGAGAAATTTCACTTCTTCCAGCCACGCAACGTCGTGTTCTGGATATACCTGTGGATGTGCGGATTCGGCCTCGTCAAAGGCTGGCAGATGTTTGCTCCCTTCGCCGGATACTTCGGGCGCGCACTCCTCGTTGCCGGCATCGTCGGCGTCATCAGCGCCGCGGTCTGGACATGGTGGTTCCGGCACATCGACCGCTACGAACGCCAACCCGTAGGACTAGTGGTCACCGGCTTCATCTGGGGCGCCACCGCAGCAACGTTCACTATCGCAGTACCCGCGAACGGAGCAGTCGGTTCGCTCTACTCGAAGATTTTCGGGCAGGTATGGGCTCAGGACTGGCATGCGGGCCTCTCTGCACCCTTCGTGGAGGAAACCGCCAAAGGCATCGGCATCGTAGTCCTCCTCGCGCTTGCACCACGCCTGGTGCGCACCGCAACCGACGGCCTGCTCCTCGGTGCTTTCATCGGCTTGGGATTTCAGACCAGCGAAGACTTTCTGTACTCGATTGCCGGCGCAACACAGGGCTTCGGCGCCCACCAAACCGACGGCCTGCTCGGTTCCATCGCCACCCGCACCTACTCCGACATCGTCTCTCATCCCCTGTTCACCGCCCTTTTCTGCGCCGGCGTGATCTATCTGATCGGCACCCCGGCCCAGCCCCGGCGGATCGGACGCGGATTGGCGTTGATCGTGGCACCCATCCTGATCCACGGCGTGTGGGATTCCATGCTCGCGATCGCCGGCGGCAGCAGTTCGCTCGTGTTCGTCATCATGATCGGCGACATCGTCTTCGCGTTCACTGCCTTGTGGATCGCGTTCGTCTGGGCGCACCCACGTGAATCCCACTTCGTCCGTGACATTCTCGCCCCGGAAATCGAGTCCGGCGTCCTGACCGACGCCGAGGTGACAGCCGCCGGCGGATGGCGACAACAACGCACTTACGCGAAAGCCGCACCCACTCGCACCGAACGTCGCCAACGACGACATATCGTTCGTGCCGCGCTGGATCTGTGCAGCGACCTAGCTGTCAGCAAGGGCGACGACAGCCCCCAGGTCGTCGAATCACGCAACGAAATCACCCGCCTCCGCCAAGGAACCGCGGCACAGAGCATCACTCGGTGACCGGGAAGTAGCGGAAGAACCGTTCAGCACCGCAAATCATTCACCCACACCCCAGTCGGCCGGGTTGCTTGCCATCGTCACTTGGCAAGCAACCCGGCCGAGTGACTGGGCTACCAGTTCACTCCGTATCGAAGTTTGGTGTACCGAAGTTTGGTGTGTCGCGGGGTGGGGGATACAGCTCACACTGGTGCACGAAGCAGTGCCGATGGTTCTTCAGCGCAAGTCCAGGATTTGCGCACTGTCGGCCCGCGAGTGCGCCTGGATGCTGAATGACGTTGCCCTGAAGTGTCTTTGAGGACCGCGAAGCATCCTGAAGTTGCCACGTCGAAGAAGGGCCGAAGTATGACGTCGACTTGTGAACGATCACTCCCCGAAGAACGAGAAAGACCGCCCGGTGTAGAACCGGACGGTCTTGATCGAAGTGCTAGTTCATGCGCCGCGACGCTTGGCCTTCAGCAAATCGAGACGCTCTTTGAGGAGCTCTTCGAGTTCCTCGACCGAGCGACGCTCGAGCAGCATGTCCCAGTGGGTGCGGGGAGGCTTGACCTTCTTGGCTTCGGGAGCAGTCCCCTCCATGAGGGTGCCTTCGAGGCCGTTTCGGCACAACCAGGTGCCGGGGATCTCGGCTTCGTCCGCGAACGGGATGTCGAAGATCTCGCCGTTCTCGCACTTGTACTTGGCCATACGACGGGGCGCGAGGTCATGGTCACGGTCGGTCTCGTAGCTCACAGCTCCGAGTCGGCTACCTCGAAGTACGCGATCTGCCATGGTGGTGTCCTCTCTTCGTTCGTCACCGCTGGTGGGCGCCCTGACTTGGGGAGTAGACGCTCACACTCATCTACAACGCCACGAGCACCCGATTGGTTCCCGTGTGGCGAGAAGACGCAACCTCTCCATCTTACCGGGTACCGTGCGCGTTCATCGAAGGCGTCCGAATCTCGAGTACAGTGTCGATTCATGGCTGAGAGCACACGCGTCGGATCACCGCAGTCTGCGCGTTCGGGAAACCCGTGTGTGTGGTGTGGTCGAGAGGTCGCGGTGACCGGTGTCGGTCGTCGACGCCGGTACTGCAGCCAGTCTTGTCGACAGCGTGCGTACGAGCAGCGCAATGCCGTCAAGGGCACGTCGATCCCGGCTGACGCCGTCATCTTGACCGCAGTCGAAGCGGTCGAACTCGTGGATCGGATGTTCGAGGTCCGATGCGCTGCCGAAGATGTGGCGACAGCAGTTGCCGAGGGCGCAGAGAGTTCAGAGCTCACACAGTTGTGTGAACGGTTGACCGAGCTTGCCCGCGAAGCCGAACGTTTCCGGTAGAGCAGGTGTGGGCAACCGGTTTCTAGCCTTGCGTCGAGCACTGCAACACTGCGGTGCTCCTGACGCCTGACGACGACAAATTTTGATCCTGAGTTCGGACCTTCGGGGAGGTTCGGACTTCGAAGCGACCCTTCGTCGAGGTCGATGACCTTCGGCTGCGCTCTCGCAGGATCGCCACATGGTTTCCACTCGATATCGAGGCGGTGCGATGTTTCTCTTCAATCCCCGAGCCACACTTCCCGGCGCTGATCGTGACAACGCTGATCGTCACAACGCTGTGTGGGGGTGGTCGTGATGGATACCGACAAGAGGATCGACCCGCTCACCGGATCGCGAAGCCTGCCGGCAGGAGCGTTCCCCCTGTCTGCGGTGCAGCGCAGCATGTGGTTTGCGCAGCAACTTCACCCGACGGTCCCGTACTTCATCGCGCAGTACATCGAGTTCCACGGCGATTTGGACATGCAACTGCTCAGTCGCGCCGCGGTGGAGGCTGCCCACGAGTTCGAATCGCCGTTTCTACGGTTGATGTACCCGGATGGGGAGCCCTGCCAGATCGTGGACTTCACAATCGACCCGGGCATCGACTACTTCGACTTCCGCGAGCGTGAGAACCCTCGGCAGGCTGCCTCGGAGTGGATGGACAACGATTACGCGACGACGCTCGATCTGACTCGCGATCGTCTCGTCGAGATGACAATTCTTCAAACTGGTGATCGGGATTACCTGTGGTACACCAGGATTCATCACGTCGCTCTCGACGGATACAGCGGTATGACGATCGTCAATCGGATTGCGGCGATCTACACCGCAGCCGTCGAAGGTCGAGAGCCTGCGGTGAACAAGGCGCTCGACGTCACGACGCTGTCCGAGCTCGACCAGAAGTACCGCGAATCGAGCCGATTCGAAGCCGACCGCGAGTACTGGGCCCAGCGTGTGTCGGGCGTCGAACACGGTTCGACATTGGCCACCCGTGAGGGACCCCCGACTGCACGCAGTGAGCTCGTCAGTGCCGCGATGTCGGCGAACAGCCTTGCTGCCTTGGACGAATGGAATTCACGTTCCGGTGCAACTCCGGCCGCAGTGTTGATTTCGGCGCTGGCGTGCTACCTGTCCCGCAGTACCGGCTACGACGACGTGCTGATCAACCTGCCGGTTTCCGCGAGGACGACGGCACCGCTGCAGCGGTCCGGCGGAATGCTGGTCAACGTCGCGCCGCTACACATCCACGTAAACCCGGACGAAAGTGTCGACGATCTGGTCGGGCGCGTGCAACTCGAACTTCTCGGTGCGCTTCGTCATCAGCGATGCAGCCTCGAGGACATCCGGCGTGATGCCGGTCTGACCGTCGGCGACGCGCGTCTGTCCGGCCCGATGATGAATGTGATGCTCTTCCGGCAGGAGATAACCCTCGGGCCACTGACCGGTGAGTATCACATCGTCACGTCGGGTCCGGTCGAGGATCTGCTGGTCAACGTGTACCAGAGCGGCGATCCGGCGCAGACGTTGATCGACTTTCGCGGAAACCCCAATCGCTACGGCCACGACGAACTGGCCGAGCACCACCGGGCGTTCACCGAGTTGGTCGCAGAACTGACAGCAGCACCGGCCGGTACGCCGATGAACCGGATTCATCCGGCAAGTGCCGAGGCAGGGGCGCGCAGTGCACAGCGCAGGGAACTCGAGCGGTTCTGGGCGAGATACCTGGGGGACTCCGACGAGGGCTCCACACTGGACCTCGAGACACTGGGCCTCGAGCGAATCGACTCCGAAGCGGAGCCCACCGGTACGAATCGGCTGAGCGTCCCACTCGATCCCGCGGTCGCCGAACTTGCGCGCACGGAAGGCGTCTCCCTCTTTGCCGTTGTCCATGCCGCATTTGCTGCGTTGCTGTCGAGATCGACCGAGCGCCGGGACGTGCTGATCGGAACGAGGACCGAGTGGGGAACTCTGCCCCTGCGCTGCGAGGTCGATCCGGCGGCGCCGTTCGACGAGTTCGTGAGTTCTCTTGCTCGAGAACGCGATACGTTGTCGATTCGATCGGCGGCAGGTGTCCCCGCACTGCCCGAGTTGCACGTCCACCTCAACGACGGCTCGCAGGAGACCACGATTGCCGGCCTCGACGTGGCGATCGACGTCCACGCAGATACCGGCGCCCTCGAGGTTGCGTACTCCACGCAGCACTACGCCGAATCCACGGTCCGAGCCTTCCTCTCGCGACTGGTGCGGATCCTTGCAGGCGCAGCAGCAGCCCCGCGAACGCCGGTCGGAGACCTCGATCTCCTCGACGACTTCGAGCGTGAGTCCCTGGTACCGGCGCGAGGAGCGACCGCGTCCTCCCCGTTGACTCTCCCCGATATTCTCCGCCGGGCCTCGGCTGTGAACCCCGATGCCCCAGCGCTTGTTTTCGGTGATCGTGAGGTGAGCTACCGGGATCTCGACGCCGAGTCGAACACACTCGCCCGTGAACTGATCAACAGGGGAGTCGGCCCCGGCACCTATGTCGCCCTTGCGCTGTCGAGGTCTCTCGAATCGGTGACCGCGACGTGGGCGGTGGCCAAGACCGGCGGTGCCTTCCTCCCGATCGATCCGCACTACCCCGAGGATCGTGTTCGGCACATGCTCACCGATTCGGGAGCTGTAGTCGGAATCAGTGTGGGGGAGCACCACGGCGGGCTCGCCGATTCGGTGGATTGGCTGCTCCTCGACGAACTGGACACCTCGCACCAGTCCGATGCACCGGTCGACGACGCCGAGCGGCGTACGCGCCTGAGCTACGACGATCCGGCATACCTCATCTACACGTCCGGCTCCACCGGTGTCCCCAAAGGCGTCGTGGTCAGTCACCGCGGGCTGAGCAGCTTCGCCGACGAAGAACGAGTCAGGTTCGGAGTCGAACCTGGAGACCGCACCCTGCATTTCTCTTCGCCGAGCTTCGACGCTTCAGTCCTCGAACTCCTCCTTGCCTTCGGGGGCGCGGCAACGATGGTGATCGCGCCGCCCACCGTGTACGGCGGCGACGAACTGGCACAGGTGATGCGTATCGGACGGGTCACCCACGCTTTCGTCACCCCGGCCGCGCTGGCAACAGTCGATCCCGCCGGCCTACCGGATCTACGAGTGGTCGTGACCGGCGGCGACGCATGCTCACCCGCGCTGGTGGATCAGTGGTCACACGGACGCTCGATGTTCAACGCGTACGGACCGACCGAAACCACCGTCGTCGCCACTCTGACCGGACCGCTGAGCAGCGATGTTCCCGTCACCATCGGGAAGCCGATGCGCGGAGCCGCAACCGTCCTCCTGGACTCGCGGCTTCAACCGGTGCCGATCGGTGTCGCCGGCGAGCTCTATGTGAGCGGTGTCGGTTTGGCGCGCGGGTACCACGCGCGTGCCACGATTACGGCCGAACGATTTGTTGCCGACCCCAACGGTGTTGCGGGAGAGCGCATGTACCGCACGGGTGACCTCGCGCGGTGGAACGGCGAGGGTGAGCTGGAGTACCTCGGCCGGAGCGACTTCCAGATCAAGATCCGCGGTTTCCGCGTCGAGCTCGGCGAGATCGACGACGTGCTGCGCCGCCACCCGAGCGTCGCACAGGCAGTCACCGCCGGAGTTGCGGGCCCGAGTGGGGAAACACTGTTGGCGGCGTACGTCACGGCGGCTGCGGGCACACACATCGACAACTCCGAGCTGGTCGCCCACGCGAGATCTTCGTTGGCAGCCCACATGGTTCCGGCGCGGATCGTCGTCCTCGACTCCATTCCGTTGACTCCGGCAGGAAAGATCGACAGGAAAGCGTTACCGGACATCGATTCTGTGGGCGGGTCGGCTGAATACCGTGCCCCCGAGACCTCGACCGAGAAGCGAATTTCGGCGGTGTTCTGCGATCTGCTCGGTATCACCCGGGCGGGAGCAGACGACAGTTTCTTCGACCTCGGCGGTGACTCGTTGATCGCGACCCGCGTCGTGTCGCGAGTCAACGGAGCTCTCGGAACGACGCTGAGCGTTCTCGACCTCTTCGAGGCGCCGACCGTCTCCGCTCTGGCAGCACGTGCCGACCTCGCGGACTCGCGGAACACACGTGCCCCGGCACTGACGCGTATCGATCGCCCTGACCGGATACCGGTATCTCTGGCGCAGCAACGAATGTGGCTGACCAATCAACTCGATCCGAGTTCGCCGGCGTACAACATTCCGATCGCGGTTTCGATGACCGGCGATCTCGACGTCGATGCACTGTTCACCGCGCTGCGGGACGTCATCGTTCGACACGAGATCTTGCGGACCGTTTTCCCCGAGAGTGCGCGTGGCCCCGTCCAGCACGTTCTCGGTGTAGACGACATGTTCGATCATCTCGAGGTGGAAACGGTGCCTGCCGCAGCGACCTCGGCGCGGGCGAGTGAGCTCGCGCGAGAGGGATTCGACGTCAGCGAATCGGTGCCGATCCGCGCGACTCTGCTCGAGGTGAACGAGCGCGAGCACACCTTGGTCCTCGTCGTGCACCACATTGCAGCAGACGGCCTGTCGATGGCGCCGCTGGCTCGTGACGTGATGGTGGCGTACGCCTCGCGGGCGAGCGGACGCGTGCCGGCGTGGCTGCCACTCGAAGTGCAGTACGGCGATTTCAGCGAGTGGCAACGCGGAGCGCTCGGTGAAGCGTCCGACCCGGATTCGATTCTTGCCGAGCAGTTGCGGTTCTGGTCGCACACGCTCACCGAACGCGGTGAGCTCGCGGAACTGCCGATGGATCATCCGCGCCCTGCGGGTGTCTCGCTGCGCGGTGACGATCTCGATTTCCGGATCGACTCCGCGACGTACCGCCGGGTCGGCGAGATCGCGGCGCGCAGCGATGTCAGCGTGTTCATGGTGATCCACGCCGCGCTGGCCGTCCTGCTCAGCCGAGAATCCGGAGCGAACGACATCACGATCGGCACTCCGGTGGCCGGGCGGAGCGAGCGCGCTCTCGACGACGTCGTCGGAATGTTCGTCAACACGGTGGTGCTGAGGACGGTTCTCGAGGGGGGACTCACCTTCGGTGAAGTTCTCACCCGCGTCCGCGACGTCGACGTGGCGGCCTTGCAGCACACCGAAGTGCCGTACGACGTACTCGTCGAATCCCTCGCAGACAACCAGGCGCCGCTGTTCCAGGTGATGCTGGTGATGCAGGGCGCCGCTCCCACCGAGGTCACTTTGCCCGAGCTCGAGGTCACGGTCGACGAACTGTCGACGGGCGCGGCAAAGTTCGATCTTCAGGTCATTCTCACCGACCGCGGCGACCATCTCGACGGCCAGTTGAACTACGCCAGCCAGCTTTTCGACTCGGACACCATGTCCGGCCTCGCTGATCGCTTCACGATGCTCCTCGACGCGGTAGCTGCCTACCCGGAATCCGTCGTCGGCGACGTCGGTCTCACAGCTCCGGGCGAGGCGGAACTGGTCCTCGAGCGTTGGAATGCCACCGAACACGCCGTACCGATCACCACCCTCTCGGACCTGGTGGCGGAGCAGGCAGCCCGGACACCCGAGGGGGCCGCGCTGGTCTACGGCGAGCGGACACTGACCTATGCGGAGTTCGACGCGAGAGTCGGTGAACTTGCCAGAACCCTCATCGCCCGCGGGGTCGGCCCGGACATGCGCGTCGCGGTGTCGATTCGACGGTCACCGGAACTACTCGTCGCGGTCCACGCCGTGATCCGTGCCGGTGCGGCATATGTCCCGGTGGACCCCGATCATCCCGCCGAGCGCATCGCGTACGTCTTCGACATCGCGGAACCGATCTGCGTGCTGAGCCGGCCCCAGGACCACGGCGCTCTTCCCGCGCGAGTCCCGATCGTGGACGTCGATCTCGATCGTCAGTTGTCCACGACGGCGCCGATCACCGACGCTGATCGGCTCGGACCCCTGCGCCCGGACAATGCTGCTTACGTGATCTTCACGTCCGGATCGACGGGTCGACCGAAAGGTGTTGCAGTATCACACCGTTCGATCGTCAATCGCCTGCTGTGGATGCAGGACACGTACCCCCTTCACGCGTCGGACGTGGTGCTGCACAAGACTCCGGTGACCTTCGACGTCTCGGTGTGGGAACTGTTCTGGCCCCTGCAGACCGGCGCGCAGTTGGTGATCGCGGAACCGGACGGGCACCGTGATCCCGGGTACCTGTCGGCGTTGATTGCCGAAAAAGGCGTCACGACGGCGCACTTCGTTCCGTCGATGCTCGCGGAATTCGTCGCTGCCGCGACTGCCGGGCAGTGTGCGAGCCTGCGTCAGGTGTTCTGCAGCGGTGAAGCGCTCGCGCCTACCACTGCGGAGGCGTTCACCCGTCTGAGTTCTGCGGGACTGTTCAACCTGTACGGACCCACGGAGGCTGCCGTCGACGTCAGCGCCGCCGAATTCACCCCCGACATGACCGTCACCGTTCCCATCGGTGCGCCCGTGTGGAACACCCAGCTCTATGTCCTCGACGGGCGGCTGCATCCGGTTCCGGTCGGCGTTCACGGCGAGCTGTATCTGGCGGGAGTGCAACTGGCGCGTGGATACCTCGGGCGCAGCGATCTCACCGCCGACAGGTTCGTGGCCGACCCGTACGGCCCGTCTGGCACCCGGATGTACCGAACCGGTGATGTCGTCCGGTGGCGCGCCGACGGGCTGCTCGACTATGTCGGTCGACGCGATTTCCAGGTCAAGATCCGCGGGCAGCGCATCGAACTCGCCGAGGTCGAAGCAGCGTTGCTCAGGCTGCCCGGTGTCGCGCAAGCTGCTGCTCTCGTCCATCACGACGACGTGGTCGGTGACAGTTTGGTCGGCTACGTCATCGCCGAGACCGGCACTTCGATCGACACGGACGGCCTACGCACCGAGTTGAGAGGTCTCCTTCCGGCCTACATGGTTCCCGCTGTGGTCATCGCCCTCGACGTGTTCCCTCTCGGTTCGACCGGCAAGCTTGATCGGAAGGCTCTGCCCGCGCCCAGCTTCGACAGTTCGCAGACGTATCTGGCGCCGCGAACACCGCTCGAAGCGCAGTTGGCGGCGATCTTCGAGGAGCTTCTGGAATCCGGGGCAGTCGGTGTTCACGACAACTTCTTCGAGATCGGCGGAAACAGCCTCGTCGCTGCACGCGCTGTGGCGCGCGTGAACGATTCGCTGTCGTTGAACTTGTCGATCAGAGAGTTGTTCGACGCGCCGACCGTTGCGCAGTTGGCGGTCGAGTGCGCCACGGCACGAGGGGGAGCGGCAGTCCTTCCGCTCGAGGCATTGCCGCGGCCACAGACGATCCCGCTGTCGCTGGCACAAAAGCGCATGTGGTTCGTCAATCAATTCGACGTCACGTCCGCGGCGTACAACGTCGCCATAGCGATCAGGCTGAGAGGCCGATTGGACGTTGCCGTGTTGGAGGGCGCGATCACCGACGTGCTTACTCGCCACGAATCGCTGCGCACGCTGTTTCCCATGATCGAGGGAGTGCCGGCGCAGGTGATTGTCGAACCCGGTGAAGCGTTGGGCGCGCTGCCGGTTGTCGCCGCGAACGCCGAAGCGGTACTCGGGGAGATCGAACGTCTCACCTCGAGGGGCTTCGACGTCACGCAGGCTCCACCGATCAGGGCGGAACTGATCGAGGTCGACGAAGAAGATCACGTCCTGACCGTGGTCGTCCATCACATCTGCGCCGACGGATTCTCGATGGTACCGTTGGCGTTCGACGTGATGAGCGCGTACTCGGCAAGGCATCGAGGTGAGGCGCCCGACTGGTCTCCTCTTCCGGTCCAGTACGCGGACTTCGCCATCTGGCAGGAAAGGGCTCTCGGTCGGATCGACGAAGCGGACAGCACTCTTGCCGGTCAGCTCGAGTACTGGACACGTCAACTGGCGAGTGTTCCCGAACTTCTTGCGCTCCCCGCAGATCGACCGCGTCCGCGTGTGCAGGATCTCTCGGGCGGCGTCGTTCGATTCGACATCGATGCCGGCATCCACCGTCGTCTGAGCGAAACCGCGATCGAACACCGAAGCAGTATGTTCATGGCGGTACACGCCGCATACGCAGTGCTCGTGGCGAGATTGTCCGGCATGGAAGACATCACGATCGGCTCACCGATCGCCGGGCGCGGAAATGCCCTGCTGGATCCGATGGTCGGTATGTTCGTCGGCACGTTGGTCCTGCGCGCCGACGTCGACCCCGCCGCCTCGTTCACCGATCTGTTGGCCAGAGTTCGCAGCACCGACCTCGACGCCTTCGCTCACGCAGACGTCCCCTTCGAGCGCGTCGTCGATGCGCTGGCTCCGGAGCGGTCGACGTCGCATTCACCGTTGTTCCAGGTGATGCTGGAGTTCAAGAACACCACTCGGCCAGCAGTTCGTCTGACGGATTTGGACGTCGAGGTCCTCGAACTCGAATCCGCCGTCTCGAATTTCGATCTGCAACTCACGCTTGCCGAGACCTTCGACGACGACGGCCGGCCGGCCGGAATCGAGGCCGGGTTCACCTACGCCAGCGCCCTGTTCGACGAGTCGACCGTCGAAGGTTTCGCTCGATACCTGGTTCGGATTCTCGGTGCTGTCACCGAATCACCGCACACGCCGGTCGGCGACATCGATCTCGTGAGTGATCTCGACACGATTCGCGCCGTCACACCGGAACTTCCCGAGCAGGTTCACTTCTCGACGTTGCTCGAGCGGAAGTACGTCGACGAACCGCAGAGGACTGCACTGATTTTCGGCGACCGCCATCTGACCTACTCCGATCTGGACCGCCGCGCCAACCGGCTTGCACGACTGTTGATCAGCCGCGGGGTCGGTCCGGAATCCGTTGTCGCCCTGGCATTATCACGCTCACTGGAATCCGTGGTCGCGATCTGGGCGGTTGCCCGGTCCGGCGCTGCATTCGTACCCGTCGACCCGGCGTATCCCGTCGACCGCGTGCACCACATGATCAACGACTCGGGAGCGGGCGTCGTTCTCACCACCGCCGAGCATGCGGGTGTCGTCCCCGACGAGGCAGACGCCGTTCTGCTCGATCAGGCAAAGACACTCGCAACCCTCGAACAGATCGGTGATCAGCGGATAGATGCCTCGGAGCTGCTGGCTGCGGTGTCCCTGGACAACCCGGCCTATGTCATCTACACCTCCGGTTCCACCGGCGTCCCCAAAGGCGTCATGGTCACTCACCGTGGGCTTTCGGCACTCGCCGAGCAGGAACGCAGCCGCTTCCGCGTCGAGTCGACCTCGCGCACGCTGCATTTCAGCTCACCGAGCTTCGACGCCTCGATTCTCGAACTCCTGATGGCTGTTGGTGCCGGGGCCACGATGGTCATCGCCCCACCGAGCATCATCGGCGGAACCGAACTGACGAGTCTGATCGCCGACCAGCACGTCACGCACGCCTTCATCACACCAGCCGCACTGGCCACGGTCGATCCGAGCGGACTGAACGAGCTGGTGTGCATCGGAACCGGCGGCGACGTCTGCCCACCGGACCTCGTCGCCGCCTGGGTCAGCGATCACCGGATCATGATCAATGCCTACGGACCAACCGAATCGACGGTCGTCGCCAGCATCACCGAGCCGATGTCCCCGACCGATCGAGTGACGATCGGTCGCCCGTCGACCGGCATCACCGCGTGGGTCCTCGACAATCGCCTGCACCGCGTCCCGGTCGGAGTGACGGGAGAGCTGTACGTCAGCGGCGACGGACTCGCCCGCGGTTACCGAAACCGCGCCGGCACGACCGCCGAACGATTCGTGCCCAATCCCGCGGGCAGTGCGGGCACACGGATGTACCGAACCGGCGACCTCGCCAGGTGGAACAAGAACGGAGAACTCGAGTACCAGGGTCGAGGCGATTTCCAGGTCAAGATTCGCGGATTCCGCATCGAACTCGGCGAGATCGAGGCAGTTCTGGCTCGCTATCCCGGCGTTGCACATTCCGTGGTGACCACGCTCGAACGTGACGGAGGCGCCGCACGGATCGTCGGATACGTCGTGCCTGCCAACGACGCTCAGACTGTGGATCCCGAGGCCGTCATCGCGTTCGCGGGCTCGGCTCTGGCCCCGTACATGGTTCCTGCGGTCGTGGTCGTTCTCGACGAACTGCCGATGACTGCCAACGGAAAGCTCGACCGCCGAGCCCTGCCGGTTCCCGACTTGCGAGCAACCCAGGCACGCTCGCGGGCCGCCGAATCCGATACCGAACGCACGCTGGCCGCCTTGTTCGTCGATGTCCTCGGTGTCGAATCGGTGGGCGTCGACGACTCGTTCTTCTCGATGGGCGGCGATTCGATCATGTCGATTCAGCTCGTCGCCCGTGCCCGCGATGCCGGGCTCGTCTTCACCCCGCGTGACGTCTTCGAGGTGAAATCGGTCGCCGGTCTTGCGGTTTTGCTGGCATCGACCAAGGACGACGAACCCGAGGTGCTAGAGGAACTTCCCGGAGACGGCGTGGGCCACGTGCCGTTGATGCCGGTGGCTCAGTGGTGGCTCGACCGGCTCGGCTCCGATCTCCGAGGTCTCGATTCGTTCTCCCAAGCGACTCTTCTCAACGCGCCGCATGGGCTTCGCAGTGTGGAGCAGTTGACCGCGGCTCTTCAAGTTGTTCTCGATCGTCACGACATCCTTCGCGCACGCCTCGAGCTCGACGGCGAGCGCAGGCTTGTTGTCGGCGAGCCGGGATCTGTTGCAGCCGAGAATATTTGCCGGGTGATCGAGGTAGAGGCCGAGCCGGGCACCGCGGTGTTCGACGCGGCGATCGTCGACGCACTGGGCGTTGCGCGTCGAGAACTCGACCCCGGCCGGGGCGTGATGGTGCGGGTCGTCTGGTTGTCCGGCGTGCGCAACACCGGCCGGCTGCTCCTGGTGATCCACCACCTCGCCGTCGACGGTGTCTCCTGGCGCGTCCTCGTGCCGGAACTTGCGTCGGCTTTCCACCGCATCGATGCAGGCGAGGAACCGGAGCCGTCGTACTCGGGCACGTCGGTTCGTCGTTGGTCGCATGCGCTCCGCGACATCGCGCCCGATCGAAGAGTCGAATTGCCCCGGTGGCGTTCGATACTCGAAGGTGCCGACCCGCTGATCGGAACCCGGCCGCTGGACCCGCGGCTCGACACGTTCGATTCGGTCGGCCGAGTTGTCGCCGACGTACCCGTCGAACTGTCCGACACAGTCCTGACCACGCTTCCGGCGCTTTTCGGTGGATCAGTCAACGACGGTCTCGTTGCTGCTCTCGCACTGGCACTGACGCAGTGGAGGCAGGCACAGGGCATACGAACCGACAACGTACTCATCTCGATGGAGGGCCACGGACGCGAAGCTCACGTGGTGCCCGGTGCGGACGTCCTGCACACGGTCGGCTGGTTCACCAGTGTCTTCCCGATGCGAATCGACCTCGCCGACATAGACATCGCGAACGTGTTGAGCAGCGGCTCCGAGGCAGCGGTGGTTCTCAAGCGGGTCAAGGAAGAACTGTTGGGAGTTCCGGACAGCGGCATCGGCTACGGAGTTCTGCGTTATCTCGACGAGGTGGGCCGAGCGGAACTGGAAGATCTCCGCCAACCGCAGATCTCGTTCAACTATCTCGGTCGCTTTTCCGGCACCGAAGCAGGAGAGTCACTGGGGGACTGGGCACTTGCGCGTGACGTCGATCTGGAAGAGGCAGCTCGGTCCGCCATGCCCGTGGGTTCGGTCCTGGACGTCAACGTCGTCACCACCGAGATCTCGGGCGCACCGCACATCGGTGCCACTATCGCCTATCCCACCGGCGTGCTGGCAGAGCGCGATGCTCGCGCCATCGCCGACCTCTGGGTGCAGGCGTTGCGCGCGCTGGCCACCTATGCCGAACACAGCGAACGCGGGGGACTCACCCCGTCGGACATCGACCTGATCGACCTCGACCAGGATTCCATCGACCACCTCGAGCGCGAGTTCCCGACACTGACCGACGTCTGGTCCCTCTCACCACTGCAATCCGGACTGCTCTTCCACGCCCGCTACGCCGAACACACTGTGGACGCGTACACCGTCCAACTCGCACTCGAACTCGACGGCGTCGACGCGTCCCGGTTGCACCGTGCCGCACAGGCACTGCTCGACAGACACGAGAACCTACGCGCGGCGTTCACGACCGACACCGGTGGACGATCGGTGCAGGTGATCAACGCAGACGTTGACGTGCCGTGGACCGAGATCGACATCTCTCCGTTGGCCCCCACCGAACAGGCGACCGAGATACGCGAGCTTCTCCATGCGGATCGGGTCCGCGGCTTCGACATGGCCACTCCGCCCCTGCTGCGGTTCCTGCTTCTGCGAACCGGTGACGACGCGTATCGGTTGATCCTGACCAACCACCACATCCTCCTCGACGGATGGTCGATGCCGCTGCTGGTCCGCGACCTACTGACGCTCTACGCGACAGACAGTGATCACAGTGCCATCCCACGCGTACACCCCTACCGGGACTATCTGAGCTGGATCAGCACTCGCGACGACAGCGTGTCGATCGAGGCCTGGGGCGAAGCACTCCGCGGACTCGACGACCCGACGCTGCTCACCGGAACTCACGCCGTCGACGAGGACGGCGCTACCTCACGCTCGACGACCACAGCGCTCGGAGAACGTGAGACGGAACTTCTGCGTGGATTCGTCCGCTCCCGTGGCCTGACGACAGCCTCCTTGATCCAGGTGGCCTGGGGAATCGTGCTCGCCGAACTCCTCGGCCGCGACGACGTCGTCTTCGGTGGAACCGTCTCCGGCCGACCACCCCAGGTGTCCGGCGTCGAGTCGATGGTGGGTTTGTTCATCAACACCGTCCCCGTCCGAGTTCGCCTCGATCCGCGAGAGTCCCTGGCGGCGCTATGCGTTCGCGTCCAAGCGGAACAGGCGCGGTTGTCCGATCACCATCATGTCGGGCTTTCGCATATCACTTCGGCTGTGGGGTCCGCTGCATCGTTCGACACGCTGACTGTGTTCGAGTCGTATCCCGTCGACCGCGGTGGACTCTCCTCCGGTACCGACATAGCCGGAATGCACGTTCTCGACGTCCACGACGCCGAGGATGCCGCGCACTATCCACTCGCGATCGTTGCCTCTGCGGCAGACGGGCGACTGCGGCTCAAATTCGAGTATTTCCCGGGAGTCCTGGGCGATCACGACATCGACGCGATCGCCGACCGGCTGCTCCGCACCCTCGAGCTGATCACCGCGCAACCGGATCTCCCGCTGGCGAAACTGCGCCTGATGCCGGATTCGCAAGTGCAGCAATTGGTTCCCGCGCGCGGCCGGCAGGGCCGCTCGGTCAGGACACTCGATCGCATCTTTTCGGACACCGCGAGCAGATTCCCCGAACGGGTCGCACTGTCCTGTGGTGAGAGAAAGATGACCTATCGAGAGCTGGACGAGGCGTCGAACCAGTGGGCGCGCGTGCTCATCTCGGAAGGCGCCGGCCCGGACTCACGGGTGGCGATCTGTGTGGAACGCTCCTTCGAATCCGTCGCAGCGGTCTGGGCGATCACCAAGACCGGCGCCGCCTTCGTGCCGATCGATCCTCGCTACCCGAGTGACCGGATCTCGTTCATGCTCGAGGACTCGGCATCCTCGCTCGGATTGACCACGGCCGCCCACAGACCCGGCGACGGCGGTGTGACGAAGTGGCTCGAACTCGACGACCCGACGAGCATCGCTCGGCTCTCCGGAGTATCCGCGGCGCCGCTACGCGAGGACGAGCGCCGGGGAACCCCGCGGTTGGAGAACACCGCCTACCTCATCTACACCTCGGGCTCGACCGGCCGACCCAAGGGCGTCGTCGTCACGCACACCGGTCTCGAGAACTTCGCCGACGAACAGCGTCATCGCTACGGTCTCACCGAGAATTCACGCGCACTGCATTTCGCCTCTCCGAGCTTCGACGCCTCCGTTCTCGAGTACCTGCTCGCCTTCGCCGTCGGCGGCGAACTGGTCGTAGCTCCCACCACCGTCTACGGAGGAACCGAACTGGCCGACGTTCTCCGCGAGGGACATGTCACCCACGCGTTCATCACGCCTGCAGCGCTGACGTCGGTGGATCCCGAGGGAATCGACGAACTGACCACCATCACGGTGGGCGGCGAGGCGCCCTCGGCGGACCTGGTGCGCACCTGGGCGCCGGGAAGATCGTTCGTCAACGTCTACGGACCCACCGAAACCACCATCTCCTGCAACCTCAGCGACCCCATCCCGGCCGGCGAGAAGGTCTATCTCGGACCGCCGAACCGCGGATTCAGCGAGGTCGTCCTCGATCGCAGACTTCAACCGGTGTCCGTCGGAGTTCCCGGCGAACTGTATGTCGCCGGAGTCGGACTCGCGCGCGGCTATCACGGGCGCTCACCACTGACGAGCGAACGATTTGTCGCCAACCCGTACGGCGAGCCGGGGGAGCGGATGTACCGCACGGGCGACGTGGTGCGCTGGCGCAGCGACCGCACCATCGAGTACCTCGGACGCAGCGACTTCCAGGTCAAGATCCGCGGCTTCCGTATCGAACTCGGCGAGGTCGACACGGCGTTGGGTCAGCTGCCCGGCGTGGAGTACGCGGTCACGTTGGCGGTGCGCGGACCCTCCGACGAGCAGGCCTTGGCGGCATATGTCGTCTGCGACGACGAACGCCGGGTGAGCGCCGAGGACATCCGGGCGGCGGCACGGGAGCTACTGCCGGCACACATGGTGCCCGCAAGCGTCGTCGTGCTCGACGAACTACCGCTGACCGGCGTCGGCAAGGTCGATCGGGCTGCTCTTCCGGCGCCTCGTTTCGACACCGATGCCGAGACACTCACTGCACCGGCCACCGAGTTGGAACGGCTGGTGGTGGGCGTTTTCGAGGACGTGCTCGGAGTGTCTCCGATCGGTATCGACACTCACTTCTTCGACGTCGGCGGAAACTCACTGACCGCGACCCGCGTCATCGCCCGCGTCAACGCACTTCTCGGCACCGACATCGGCGTTCGAGGACTGTTCGAGTCTCCGACAGTTCGGCAGCTCTCGCGTCTGGCGGAGAGCGTCGGCCGCGGAGAGAACCCCAGACCACCGTTGACTCGGCGATCCCGCCCGGACCCACTGCCCGTGTCACTGGCACAGAAGCGGATGTGGTTCCTCAACCAGTTCGACGTGACGTCCCCCGCCTACAACGTTCCCCTGGCAGTGCGCCTCGACGGCGATCTGGACTTCGCCGCATTGCAGGCCGCGGTAGCGGACGTACTGGGGCGCCACGAGAGCTTGCGGACGAAGTTCCCCTCGATCGACGGACAGCCGGTTCAGCAGGTGATGTCCAGCGACGAGGTCATGCCGATCCTGGAGCCGGAAATCGTCACTGCTGCCAGAGTGTCCGATCGAATCCTCGAGCTGGCCTCGGCAGGCTTCGACGCCTCGGCCGAAGTTCCGATCCGCTGCGCGGTCCTGCGCGTCGACGGGGACGAGCGCAGGCACGTACTCGTGATCGTCGTCCACCACATCGTCGCCGACGGGTTCTCGATGAACCCCCTCGCAGCGGACGTGGCAGCGGCTTACGCGGCCCGCAGTGCCGGCAGTGCGCCGAACTGGTCGGAACTGGCCGTGCAGTACGGCGACTTCGCTGTGTGGCAGCACGAAGTGCTCGGCTCCGAGGAAGATCCGGACTCGGCTCTGACCCGTCAGCTCGATTACTGGAAGGACCGACTCGCGGGACTGGGCGAGCCGATCGCGTTGCCGACGTCGTTCCCACGTCCGGCAAAGCCGTCCATGGTCGGCTCGGTCCACCGGTTCGCGGTATCGCCGCAGACCCATCGGGCGCTGACCGACCTGGCACGTGAGCACGGCACCACCATGTTCATGCTCATGCACGCAGCACTGGCGGTACTTGCGGCGCGCCTGGCCGGTACCGAGGACATCGCCATCGGGACACCCGTCGCCGGCCGCGGCGAGGCCGAACTCGATCACCTGGTCGGTATGTTCGTCAACACTCTTGTGCTGCGAACACAGATCACGCCCGACGCGTCGTTCGAGGACGTCCTCGCCCAGGTTCGCGAAGGCGACCTCGGCGCGTTCCAGCACACCGATTTGCCCTTCGAAAGGTTGGTCGACGCACTCGACCCGGAACGCTCGACTTCGCACACTCCGTTGTTCCAGATCCTCATCGAGTTCCGCAACAATGCACTCCCACAACTCGAATTGCCGGGGCTGTCGGTCTCGGGAGTCGAGTTCGACCTACCCGTCGCCAAGTTCGATCTGCAACTCTCGGTCACCGAGCGTTACGACGCGGATGGCGGAACGGATGGCATCGACGCCGAATTCATCTACGCCACAGACCTGTTCGACGGTGACTTGATCGATTCGTTCTCACGCAGACTGCTCACCATCCTCGAGGCGGTCTCCCGAGAGCCGTCGACTCCTACCGGTGACATCGACGTCGTGAGCGCCGACGAGCGTCGACAGATGCTGACCGAGTGGAACACTCACGCCGAACCGGCTCCAGCGGACAACATCGCGGACCGATTCTTCGAGGCTGTTGCAGCACATCCGTCGTCGACCGCGGTCAACGACAGCGACGGCGCCATGACGTACGCCGAACTGGACGGGCGCGCTAACCGCCTGGCGCGGCTCCTGATCGGCCGCGGTATCGGTCCGGAATCCGTGGTTGCCGTTGCAATGCCCAGAACCACCGATCTCGTGCTCGCCCTCGTCGCCGTCATCAAAACCGGAGCGGCATACCTGCCGGTCGACATCACCTACCCGGCCGAGCGCATGCGGTTCCTCTTCGACGACGCGCGGCCGGTATGCCTGGTCACGACCGGAGACTTCCGAAGCGACCTACCTTCGGAGATCATCGAATCCGGCATAGACGTCGTCGAACTCGGATCGCCGGAGATCGCGGTACGCCTCGATCACTCCGCGCCCCGTCGCATCACCGACGCGGACCGGACGACACCACTTCTGCCCGACGCGATCGCGTACATCATCTACACGTCCGGATCCACAGGGCGCCCCAAAGGTGTCCAGGTCAGCCACCGAAACGTCCTGACTCTGATGGACAACACCGCCCCGACGTTCGGGTTCGACAACACGGACGTGTGGACCATGTTCCACTCGTACGCATTCGACTTCTCCGTCTGGGAGCTGTGGGGGCCGCTGCTACACGGCGGCCGACTGGTCGTCGTCGACTACTACACGACCAGATCACCGGACATGTTCCACGAACTGCTCCGCCGTGAGCGAGTGACGGTCCTGAACCAAACGCCCACCGCCTTCTACCAACTCGCCGAAGCCGACCGTGCGTACTCACCGAACGGCACGGGTCCCGACCTTGCACTGCGCTACGTCGTCTTCGGTGGCGAAGCGCTCGACCTCGGGCAGTTGCGCAAGTGGTACGACAGGCGGGCCGACACGGCTCCGACGTTGGTCAACATGTACGGGATCACCGAGACGACAGTGCACGTCAGTCGAATCGCACTCGACCGCAACGACAGCGAGCACGCGTCGGCGAGCATCATCGGGCGAGCAGTACCGGGATTGTCCGTCTACGTACTCGATCGGCGGCTGAACTTGGTACCACCAGGTGTCGTCGGCGAAATGTACGTCGCCGGTGATCAGGTGACTCGGGGATACCTCGGGAAACCCGCATTGACTTCGGTGCGGTTCCTTCCCGATCCATTCGGTAGTTCGGGGGATCGAATGTATCGGAGCGGGGACCTGGCGAGGTGGAACGACGCGGGGCAGTTGGAGTACGTGGGCCGCAGTGATTTCCAGGTGAAGGTGCGTGGTTTCCGCATCGAACTCGGAGAGATCGAAGCCGCAATGCTCCGCTGCCCCGGCGTCGCTGCCTCGGTAGCACTTGTTCGGACAGAGGGAGCGTCACCGCGGATCGTCGGGTACGTGGTCGCCGAAACAGGCAGTACCGTCGATTCAGCGACGGTGACCGACTTCGTCGCCGCCGAACTCGCGGAGTACATGGTGCCCACCGCGATCGTCGTCCTCGAATCGCTTCCACTGACGGTCAACGGAAAGCTCGACCGACGCAGCCTCCCGGCTCCGGACTTCACCGTGACGGGAACAACCGAGGCGACGCGGGCGCCGGCCACCGCTACCGAAGCGGTCCTCGCGGACCTCTTCGCGGAGGTGCTGGGTCGGGGCAGTATCGGAGTAGACGATTCCTTCTTCGGTCTCGGCGGCGATTCGATCATGTCGATCCAACTCGTCTCACGGGCGAAGTCCGCAGGCCTCGTCTTCACTCCGCGGGACGTCTTCGAAGCGAAGACCGTGGCCGGCCTCACCAAAGTGCTCCTCATCGAATCATCGGAAACTGCACCGGTTCTCACGGAGCTACCCGGCGGGGGAGCCGGCCCGCTACCGCTCACGCCGATCATGGAGTGGCTCGTCGAACGCAGTCGCGGTGACCTGAGCACGATCCGCAGTTACAGCCAGAGCGCGCTGATCGCACTGCCCGCGGATGTCTCCGGCCCCGCGCTGGAACGAGCATTGCAAACGATCCTCGATCGTCACGACGTGCTGCGGGCGCGCCTGGACGCCGCGACTCACCAACTCGAGATCCGCGAGCCAGGCAGCATCACCGCCCCCGACATCCTGCGCCGAACCCCCATCGTGTCCACCAGCGGCGAAGAATTCGTCGCCGCTGCGGAAACCGCGATGCAGGACGCATCCAGCCGCCTCGATCCCGAACACGGGAAGATGATCAGCGCAGTCTGGTTGGATCCCGTCAGCTCGAACGGCAACCGGGCCGAAGCCGGACGGTTGCTCCTGGTCCTTCATCACCTCGCGGTCGACGGTGTGTCCTGGCGCATGCTCGTCCCGGGCCTGGTCACTGCTTATGCCTCGGCGTTCGACGGAGAAACACCCATACTTCCGCCGGGCGGAACGTCGATACGTCGCTGGGCGACAGCGCTCGCCGAGACCGCTGCGCAGCGACGCGACGAGATCGACCTGTGGTCGAGAATGCGGACCGACGAGCCATTGCTCGGGGCACGCGGGCTCGACCCAGCCGTCGATGTCGGAGCCACCGTCGACCGAGTCAGCGTCGACGTTCCGACCTCCGTGACCGAGAACGTCATCTCGACGGTGCCTCAGCATTTCGGAGGCTCGGTGAACGACGGGCTGCTCGCTGCTCTCGCGATTGCCGTCACCGCCTGGCGTCGATCGCGCGGACAGCGCAGCGGGGACGTGCTCGTCAACCTCGAAGGGCACGGCCGCGAGGAGAACGCCGTACCGGGCGCCGACCTCTCGCGCACGGTCGGTTGGTTCACCACCTTGTTCCCCGTCCGGATCGATCTCACCGGACTCGATGTCGTCGATGCACTGGCCGGGGGATCAACCGCCGCCTCCGCCGTGAAACTCGTCAAGGAAACGCTGCTCGGCCTGCCCGACAACGGAATCGGGTTCGGCATCCTGAAGTACCTCGATCGAAACGAGGAACTTCGTGAGCTGCCCACGCCGCAGATCTCGTTCAACTACCTCGGACGATTTGCCGGCTCGGATCCCGAGCACGGCGAAGTGCCGTGGCTGCCGATCTCGGAAGTGACCCTCGACGAAGCGCACAGCGGCGAATTGGCCGCCGCGTCGGTGCTCGACATCAACGCCGTCACGACCGATACCGCACACGGTCCGATTCTGCGCGCTACGTGGTCCTTCCCCCGCGGCATTCTCAGCGAGGCCGAAGTCACCGAACTGGCGGAGCTCTGGGCCCGAGCACTGGGCGCACTGAGTGAATACGTGGAGGAACACTCCGAGCGCGAGCTCACGCCCACCGATCTCGATCTCGTCACCGCGGATCAACAGAGCATCGAACAGCTCGAGCGCAGATTCCCCGACCTGACCGACATCTGGTCACTGTCACCTCTGCAGTCGGGCATGCTCTTCCACGCCCAGTTCGACGAAACCGAAATCGACCCGTACATGGTGCAACTGACCCTCGAGCTCGGGGGTCGGGTGGAGGCGCCGCGCCTGCGCCGCGCCGCGCAGGCCTTGGTTGATCGTCATCCGAGCCTGCGCGCGGGATTTGTCTCCGCACCGGGAGGGCGGGCACTGCAGGTGATCCGTTCCGGTGTCGACATCGGCTGGGCCGAGATCGACCTGTCCGGAGCCGAAGACAGTGAAGTCGCGTTCGGTCAGCTGCTCGAACGCGATCGCGCTCATCGTTTCGACATGGAAACAGCCCCGTTGATCCGCTTCATGCTCGTGCGAATCGGACCGGACACAGCACGCCTCGTCGTGACGAACCACCACATCCTGCTCGACGGCTGGTCCACCCCGCTGTTGCTTCGAGACCTGCTCACTCTCTACGCAACCGACGGTGACCCCGAGATTCTGCCCCGAGTTCAGTCGTATCGCGACTATCTCTCCTGGATCTCGAAGCAAGAACCCGAGACTTCGCTACGGGCGTGGCAAGAAGCGCTACGGGGCGTCGACACGTCCACCCACCTCTCGAGGGCAGACACCGCCGCCGAAACCGTGGCAAGTGAAATCCACTCGTACTCGCTGCCGACCGAACGAGCCGAGACTCTTCGGGCGTTCGCGCGAAGCCGCGGTCTGACCATGGCGACCCTGGTACAGGTGGCATGGGGAATCGTGCTCGCCGAACTTCTCGGACGCGACGACGTCGTCTTCGGCGGAACGGTCTCAGGACGCCCACCACAGGTGCCCGGCGTGGAATCGACAGTCGGCTTGTTCATCAACACGGTGCCTGTCCGAGTCCGCCTCGACGCCCGAGAAACCCTCGCCGAAATGGCCATTCGCGTCCAATCCGAGCAAGCGTCATTGCTCGACCACCACCACATCGGACTGTCGGACATCGCCGGAGCAGTCGGCGCCGCCGGCTCCTTCGACACCCTGACGGTATTCGAGTCGTATCCCGTCGACGAGACAGCCCTGACCGCCGAAACCGACATCGCGGGAATGCACGTTCTCGGCATCGACGGACGCGACTCGGCGCACTATCCGATTGCCGTGGTGGCGTCCGAAAGTGACACGCTGAATCTGAAGATGGAGTACTTGCCGACGCACTTCTCCGCCCGCGAAGTCGCCAAGATCACCGAGCGCGTGGGCATCGTCCTCGGGCAACTCGCCTCGGCACCGGATCAGCCGCTGGCCCGTCTGCAGGTTCTCACGGAGTTCGAGAGCCGTGATCTTGCGCCGGTCTTCGGCTCCCCGGGGCGCTCCGCGCGAACGCTCCCAGAGATTCTCGCCGACGTCTCTGCCACCTATCCCGACCGCATCGCGCTCTCGGCCGGCAGCCGTTCCATGACCTACGCCGAACTGGACCGGCGCTCGAACCAGTTGGCCAGAGCCATGATTCGCCGCGGCGCCGGGCCCGAGACGTCGGTTGCCATCGGCATCGAAAGGTCCGTCGAATCCGTACTCGCGGTGTGGGCGGTGGCCAAGACCGGCGCAGCGTTCGTCCCCGTCGACCCCACCTATCCGGCTGACCGAATCGAACACATGCTCAGCGACTCCGAGGTGCTGTTCGGGTTGACCGTCGTCGACGCCATCGACACACTTCCACCCATCGTGTCCTGGTTGGTGCTCGGAGAAGAGGCATTCGACGACGACGTCGCCACCAGTTGCACGCTGCCGATCACCCAGGACGAACGGCGTGCACCGGTGGTCATGGACAACGCCGCCTACGTGGTCTACACCTCGGGATCCACCGGCCGACCCAAGGGAGTTGTCGTCACCCACACCGGACTCGACAGCTTCGCACTCGACCAGCAGCGTCGATTCCACGCAGATCACCACTCTCGAACCCTGCACTTCGCCACCCCCAGCTTCGACGGAGCCGTCTTCGAGTACCTGCAGGCATTCGGTGTCGGAGCAACCATGGTGATCGTCCCGACCGACATCTACGGCGGCGCCGAACTGGCAAGTCTCATCCGCCGCGAACACGTCACTCACGCGTTCGTCACCACGGCAGCACTCGCCACCGTCGACCCGGCCGGCCTGGACGAGTTCCGGCACGTCGTCGTCGGGGGAGAGACACTACCGCCGCATCTCGTCGGCCTCTGGGCTCCCGGACGAGAATTCGTCAACGCCTACGGCCCGACCGAGACAACCGTCATGGCAGACATCAGCGAACCCATGACAGTGGGCGCACCCATCACGATCGGTGGACCGATCCGCGGCGTGCACGAGATGATCCTCGATTCGCGCCTGCAACCCGTACCCGTCGGAGCTCCCGGTGAGCTGTACATCGCCGGCATCGGCCTGGCTCGCGGATACCACCGGCGTCCCGGCCTGACCAGCGAGCGATTTGTCGCCGACCCCTTCGGCAAGCCAGGCGACCGGATGTACCGCACGGGCGACATCGTCTCCTGGCGAAGCGATCACACCATCGAATACGTCGGGCGCAGCGACTTCCAGGTCAAGATTCGCGGATTCCGCATCGAGCTCGGCGAGGTCGACGCCCAGATCACCGCAATGGCGAGTGTCACGAACTGCGTGACACTCGGCGTCGACGGACCGGCCGGCGCCACAGTTCTCGCGTCCTACCTCACCGTCGAGGAAGGATCGACGCTGACCGGGGCAGAGATCACCGCGCACCTCGCCGGACGTGTTCCCTCGCACATGGTTCCGGCCAGCATCATGATCGTCGACGAGCTACCGCGCACCGCGGTCGGCAAGCTCGATCGAAAAGCGTTGCCGACGCCGGAGTTCACCGGAACCGGTGTGGAATTCCGGGCGCCCGGCACCAGCCTCGAACGTCGGATCGCCGATGCGTTCATCGACGTACTCGGCGTCGAACGGGTCGGCGTCGACGACAATTTCTTCGAGCTCGGCGGCAACTCGCTGATCGCCACTCGCGTGGTCTCGCGGCTCAACTCCGCACTGAACATCGACGTCGGGGTGCGCGTGCTGTTCGAGGCACCGACGACGGCTCAGCTCGCCGAACGGCTCTCCAGCGCTGTCACTGCCGTCGGCACTGTGCCGCTCACTCCCATGGAGCGCAATGGCAGCGTCCCGCTCTCGTTGGCGCAGAAGCGCATGTGGTTCCTGAACCAATTCGACACACGCTCAGCCGCGTACAACATCCCACTAGCTGTTCGCCTTACCGGTGACCTCGACGTCACGGCCATGCAACAGGCCATCGCCGACGTCGTCGAGCGGCACGAAACACTGCGGACGGTGTTCCCCGCCGTCGGCGGCGATCCGATTCAGCAAGTGCTCACCGTCGACGAGGCAGTACCGCCGGTCCGTGAAATGACGTTGGGGGAGGACGAGCTCGCGGAGCGCATGCAACGACTCGCCACGACCGGCTTCGACGTGTCGGTGGACCTGCCGCTGCGCGTGGCACTGTTCCGACTCGACACCGCTGAACCCGTTCACATTCTGTTTGTCGTGGTCCATCACATCTGCGCCGACGGATCGTCGATGGCGCCGCTCGCACGCGACGTGATGACGGCCTACCTGGCGCGTACGGCAGGGACCGAGCCCACGTGGGCGCCACTCGAGGTGCAGTACGCAGACTTCACGTTGTGGCAGCATCGCGTCCTCGGATCGGAAGACGACCCGGAATCCGTCATCAGTCGCCAATTGCACTACTGGAGTGAGCAACTCGCCGGACTCGACGACGTCATCGCACTGCCCGCCGACCACCCGCGACCCGTGCAACAGACCTTCCACGGTGACCGATTCACCTTCGACATCGACGCGAACACCCACCGCGCCCTCGCGGACCTCACCAGGGCAAACGGTGTCACGATGTTCATGGCGCTGCACGGCGCGCTCGCAGTGCTGATGTCCAAGTTGTCGGGCGCCGACGAAGTCACCATCGGCACACCGATCGCCGGCCGAGGTCAGGCAGCGCTCGACCATCTCGTCGGAATGTTCGTCAACACACTGGTCCTGCGAACCAGCGTCGATCCCGACATCACGTTTGCCGACCTGTTGGAGCACGTCCGGGAAATCGACCTGGCCGCATTCCAGAACTCGGACCTGCCATTCGAACGGCTCGTCGACGTCATCAACCCAACCAGATCCACGTCGTACTCACCGTTGTTCCAGGTCGCCCTCGAACTTCAGAACAACGAACCCGCACATTTCCACCTACCCGGCCTCGACATCGACGGACTGACCGTGGAAACCAAATTCGCGAAGGAGGACCTGGAGCTGATCGTCGACGAGAAGTTCGACGAGTTCGGCATCCCGGCTGGGATGTCCGCAGCCTTCGACTTCGCAACCGATCTCTTCGAACCCGCCACCATTCGTCGGTTTGCCGACCGACTGCGCCTGATCCTGGACGCTGTCGGACGCGAACCCGCAACACGTATCGCCGACATCGGCATCCTCGGCGCCGATGAAACAGCTGCCCTGGTGCCGGCATCCGGTGCCGCCGCGACTCGAGCGCGGGTGTGGCCGGAGATCCTCGCCGAAGCAGTCGCCTCGAACCCGGATGCCCCAGCCCTCTCGAGTCGCGAGAGGTCGATGACCTACCGCGAGCTCGACGAGGAATCGACGAAGCTGGCGCGCGCGCTGTGTCGGCGCGGCGTCGGTCCCGAAGATTTTGTGGCGCTGGGTCTGCCGCGGTCCACTGCGGAGATCGTCGCGATCTGGGCGGTCACGAAAACCGGTGCAGCGTTCTTGCCGGTCGACCCGAACTATCCCGACGATCGCATCAACCACATGCTCGACGATTCGCGGGCCGTACTCGGCATCACCGACGACGCTCACCGCAGTCAACTTCCCGACACGGTCGAGTGGATGGTCCTCGATGAAGCCGAGACCGTCGACGAGATCGACGCCCAGAGCGCAGCCGCGATCACCGATCGCGACCGCACGATCCCCTTGCATCACGGGCATCCCGCGTACCTGATCTACACCTCGGGTTCAACCGGGAAGCCGAAGGGCGTCATCGTCACCCACCTCGGGTTGTCAAACCTCAACGCCGAGGAACATCAGAGATTCAACGTCCAGCCCTATTCGCGGATCTCTCACCTGGCATCACCGAGCTTCGACGCCTCGGTCTTCGAACTCATGATGGCGTTCGGCAGCGGAGCGTGCCTGGTCGTCATCCCACCGACGGTCTTCGGCGGATCCGAGTTGGCCGAAATCTTTGCCGACGAACACGTCTCACACGCGTTCATCACTCCGACCGCGCTCAGCTCGATCGAAAGCTCCGCGCTACCCGAACTCCGCGTACTCGCAGTCGGTGGCGAAGCCTGCCCACCCGAACTCGTGGACATCTGGGGCCGCGACCGTCGTATGTTCAACGGATACGGACCTACCGAATCCACCATCCAGGCCAGCGTCAGTGAACCCATGCGGCCGGGCAAGGACATCAACATCGGACGACCGGCCATCGGCTTTGCCGGACTGGTCCTCGACGGGCACCTCAAGCCCGTGCCGGTGGGAGTCATCGGGGAGCTGTACGTGACCGGCCCCGGACTCGCCCGGGGATACCACAATCGTCCCGACCTCACCGCCGACCGATTTGTCGCCGATCCGTTCGGCGAACCAGGCCAGCGGATGTACCGCACGGGCGACCTGGTGCGCTGGCGCTCCGACAGCACCCTCGAATACCTGGGCCGCAGCGACTTCCAGATCAAAGTCCGCGGATTCCGCATCGAGCTCGGCGAAATCGACTCTGTCCTGATGGCACACCCATCCGTCTACTTCGCTGCCACACTCGGGCACGAAGCGCCGTCGGGGGAGACGATGATCGCCTCCTACATCCAGCCCGTGGAAGGACAGACCGTCGACGACTGGGAGCTTCGCCGCCATCTGTCTTCTCGCCTGCCCGCGCACATGGTTCCCGGCGCGATCGTCGTCGTCGACCGCATTCCGGTGACACCGGTCGGCAAGCTGGACCGCAAGGCACTGCCGACCCCGAGCTTCGAGCGACGCACGGTCCCGTACGCACCGCCGACAAACAACACCGAACGAACGGTCGTCGACATCTTCGAGACCGTGCTCGGGCACGAGCACATCGGCGTCGACGACGACTTCTTCGAACTGGGCGGAACGTCGATCGTGGCCACTCGCATCACCATCGAACTCGAGAAGCGTCTCGGGATGCGAGTGCCGTTGCAATCGCTTTTCCTGGACCCGACACCTGCCGGAGTCGCCCGGGCTGCCGACGGAATGGACGCACACTCGCCGGACGATTCGTCGGATCTTCTCGCCCCGATGATCACGCTGCGCGCCGGATCCGATCGTGCACCACTGTTCTTCGTCCATCCGGGTATCGGATTGTCCTGGGGTTACGCAGAATTCGTCAAGCATCTCGAGCTGGATCAACCCGTCTACGGTCTTCAGCTACCGTCCCTGAGCGGCGGGCCCAGCTTCGACTCGCTGACCGAACTCGCCGACGACTACGCGAATCGCATTGCAGCCGTGGCATCGACCGGCCCGATCCATCTGGCCGGCTGGTCGCTCGGCGGCGTGATCGCACACGCCGTGGCACACAGCCTCACTCGGAGCGGACGTGACGTGACTCTGTCGATACTCGACAGCTATCCGTCGTCGGATTCCGATCAGCCCGCAGAACTCTCGGTCTCCGAACTACTGGCCGGGCTCGCGATGCCGGCGGGATCCAAGACGGTCGAGACCTTCGAAGAAGCGGCGGAATTGCTGGAGCAGACCCTGGGTGCCGGAATCGGAATCGAAGCGGAGCATCTGGCGCGGATCAGTCGCGGTTACTCCCACTCCGTCGAATTGACGAATCGGCACCAACCGCCTGTCCACGTTGGAGCCATCGAGTTCTTCGTAGCCGGAAGATCTACGGAGAACGGACACGATGTCGCCGAATGGCGAAGGTTTGTAGAAGGGGACATCCGAGTCACCGAAGTCGATTGCGAACACAACCAGATGATCGAACCGGGTCCGGCGGCAACCATAGCTGTACGATTGCGAGAAGTTATCGCTCAGTGGGGTGTCTGAACCAGGTTCGACATGGGTATGAGTGAAACACACAGGGTGATGGACCCCGGGTGGGTCCGGACGAGGGGAAAACGTTGAAACTGCGAACCACACGCGTGTTTACCGGATCGATGCTGACTGCCGCTGCACTGACTGCCGCACTGCTCTCCGGGGGGACTGCACAGGCCGATCCCGCATATCCGGCACCGGACCCGGACCCGTTCTACTCGCAAGCAGCTGCCGAGGGGACCGCCGGCACGCCGATCTCCGTGCGCCGGGCCCCTGACCTGATGACCTTTCCCGGCGTCGCGATCTGGCAGGTCAGTTACAGGTCCACGAACTCAGAGAACAAGCCTATTGCCGCGGTCAGCACGATCCTGGTCCCGCCGAATCAAGCACAAGACGGCCCGTTGCTCTCGTATCAGCACATCGTCAATGCACTCGGTACGGGATGTGCGCCATCTCGCGCGCTTTACGCATCGGATCCCAACATCGTCATCCGTGAAGCGCCCATCCTCAACGTCGCGCTGCAACGTGGATGGACCATTGCCCTTCCCGACCATCTCGGACCCAACAGTGCGTACGGCGCCGCGCGCCTGGGCGGACAGATCACGCTCGACGGTATCCGCGCCGTTCAGAAAGTCCCCGAATTGCGTAGTGGCGCCAGCCCTGTAGGTATTGCCGGCTACTCCGGCGGCGGCATGGCCACCGCGTGGGCGGCCGCACTGGCCCCGAGCTACGCACCCGAGGTCAACCTTGTCGGTGTAGCCGAGGGCGGCGTCCCGATGAATCTGTCCAAGATGGCAAACGGCCTCGGACAGGATCCGCACCCGGCATTCGGCCTCGCCTTCGCCGCAGCAATGGGCCTCGAACGCGAGTATCCCGACCTACTGCCGCTGAGCAACCAACTCAACGACCTCGGACGGTCGATGCGGGCCGAACTCACCAACGCGTGCACCAACGACATCCTCAGGGTCGGTGCCGGGCGCAGTGCCTCTCAGGTGTCGACGTCGACATCCTTGCTGTCCAGCCCTGAAGTGCGAAAGGTGATGGACGACAACAGCGTCGAACTCTATCCCGGTGTGCCGACTGCCCCGGTGTTCGAATGGCACACGCCCGACGACGTTCTGATCCCCATCGATTCGGTGGTCAACACGATTTCGCGGTACTGCGCCGCCGGAGCCACGATTCAATCCCAACTGTTCCCCAGCCCGGACCACCTCACCACTGCGGTCCTCGGTCTGCCCACCGCATTCGAGTACCTACAGGACCGATTCGACGGAGTGCCGGCCCCGCGTTCGTGCTGAATGTCTCCGGAGTGACGTATCGAGCAGGCGCGGCACATGGCCAACTCGGTGTGCCCGTGGCATCGTTGATCGTATGAGCGACACGGATGACACCGGCGCGGCCGGCAATGGCGATTACAGTCTCGATCCCGACGACCAGCTTCAACCTGAAGACACTCTGATCGATCGAGGCGTCGACGACATTCTCGACGAGGGAATCTCACCACCGGAACGCCCACTGGGACTTGATGCCCACGGGTTGACCGGCAGCGAGGAATCAGCGGGGGAGACCCTCGACGAGCGCCTGGCCGAAGAAGAACCCGATCCGTACGCGTCGCTCGGAGATCCTTTGAAGGATCCCGCCGATGCCGACGAATTCGAACGGGAAGAAGAATTCCCGAACGGTGACGAAGTGGGTAACCGTCGGGTCGGGCGTCTCGTTGCCGAAGACGAGGGCAGATACGAGGACGAGGAAAGTGAACTCATTGCCGGAGACGTCGGAATCGACGGCGGCGCAGCGTCGGCAGAGGAAGCCGCGATGCATCTGATCGACGATTCAGAGGACTGAACGACCGCCTGACTGTTGTGGCTGTTGTAGCTGTTGATCGGTGAGAACGATGGAGTGGACGTGATTTCCACCCATTCTCTTGCTTTCGTACATCGCCGAATCGGCGAGGCGATGTAGATCGTGAACGCCACTTTCTGCTGCTTGTACGTCCGGCCAGGCGCCGTTGTGGATGGCTATGCCGATGCTGGTCGTCGAGATTGGTTCGCCTGTAGGGGAGTTCATGATGGGCGCGATCCGGGCCAGTAGATCGCCGACGTACGGCAACGGCATCATCTGAACGACGACGAACTCGTCACCGCCGATGCGCGCTATCGCCGCGTCCGATCTGGCCCAGTCGTGTAGTCGATAGGCCGTGCGCAGTATGACTCGGTCGCCGACGTCGTGACCGTAGGTGTCGTTGAAGTGTTTGAAATTGTCGATGTCGATCACCACCACCAGCAAAGACTGGTCGAGGCTGGATTTCGCTTGCAGTAGTTCGGAAGTCCGCCGTGCGAGTCCGCGCCGATTCAGCAGGTCCGTCAACGGATCGAGTTCTGAGCTTTGAGCGTCGTTGCTCAGGAGCGCCAGAGCAATCTGCGTGACCACCGGTATGACGGTGATGACAGGAATGGCAAAGGCAATGCGCCCCAGGACGTCTGGAAGGCCAGAAGGTACATCGGTGAACACGCCGATGCTGGCAACAACGATGACCGCCCCGGAAAACAGCAGGTGCCACAGCTGAGTTCGAAGATTGTGAAAGAAGGCTATGTACGAGCCGACGAGCCCGAAGACGAGACATCCGAGCAATCTCTGATCCGGATTCGCCTCAGCCAGCACGATCACCGCAACGGCGAAGTCCCCGGCAACGACGAAGAAATACGACCTTTCACGGGTGGTCGCTACGACAGGCAGGGCAATTCCGCCGATCATCACAAGCACTGCGACGACGACGTCCAACGGAAATCCGATGGTCTGTACCGAATGAGTGCCCAGTCGCTTCAGCAGAATCGTGATACCCAGGAGGAAAACCAATACGCCGATGCCTATCCGAGTCGGCATCAGAATTCCGTTGTCGCGCAAGAATCGCGTGAATCGGTCAAACTGGTCTGGCACTGCGAGCCAGCGATGCACGACCTTGGGTGTGTCGCTCATCGCGGCCACTGACCATGAGAAGCGGCCGGTCGAATACAACACATGCGGCGATAGTAGTCCGTGGCGATGACAATGGAACTGAACTCGCCTCCAGCCTGTCAACCGTAATACGTCACAGTGACGAATTGAGGTGGGGTAGCCGGAAGTCGGTGAGACGTGTTTATCGGCATCAATCCACATCAGAGCACTTATTGGTCGTTCCTGACGTCCAGGTCGCGCGGCGTAGCCGCAGTCGCCGGCGAGGCCAGGCGGTGATCGGTAGCAATTCAGCAAGCGATCGCGGAGTCGCAATGGTCGAGTCGTGCAAGCCTGTCTCAGATCTCGGACGGAAACGCAGGAAAGCCGGCAAATGTACCGGCAGACAGACATGGGTGGGCGGAAACAAAGAAGGTTGCACGAACCAGGCGTGAACCGGATATCGCCAGGTCGAGAATTTGCCGATAATCTACATTATGTCAAGTAATGGATATTCGAACGTCCCCCGTCAGCTTGTCCGCTAGCTTTACCCAGATGGATTCCGTTGCACTCGTCCTCGGTTCACCACGTGGCCGTCGCTTCTGTGCGAACGTCGGTTACGCATGCCGCGCCGGCGCACGCACATCCGGTGGACACTGGCCTCAATCGCCGGACGATGCGCTCCAAGTTCTCGGCGCTGTTGATATCCGGGCAATCGGCGAGATGTCCGAACTCGAGATTCTGCACTGTCTTGCGTATCCCCACACACTGCCTGGTGGACCGAGCCGATCGACCGTCTGAACCAGAATCTGGTTGAAAAGCGAAACCCTATTTACGGCTGGTCGGACCTACCCTTGCGGATTTACCGTGCAGAGGACGGCCTCGAACAGTGGCGTGCTGAGGCACTCGACAACGAACGTCAGTTTCTGGAATACCAGATCGAAGATCCGGACCGTCACATCGGAGGCGAATGGTGGTCTATCCCGTTTGCCAACGGTACAACCGAAACAACCAGGGCCCGCGACGGTATCGGGGCGCTCGGGGTGTTTCTCGAAGAAGACATCTCCTCGAACGAGGCGCGGGTGCAGCCGGTAAGGATCTACGGCGCGCCCCGGATCTACGAGATCACCGGTCCGCAGGACTGGGCGAATCTGGTCGATACCTATCCCCTGCCAGTGCCCGCTTCACGTCGCTCCGTGTGGTACGACACGACCGGTGAATACCGTGACTGGTTCATTCCGGACTGGGTTTCGGTGTCCGCGGATTACGACGCCGTGCACCTGACCATGATGGCTTATCTGACCACGCCAGGTGTCGCGATCCCGTTGTCGGCCAACGCGGGGGCCACTGTGCTCGCCGGGTGGAATCCGGACGCCACCTTCTGGCTACGTAGCAACAACATCACCGTTGACGACGACCCGACGGGCTGACGTTCGGCTACACCGAGTTGAGCAGGTGCGGCCGCACTGCCAGCCACCGCGCGGTGTCCTCGATCCCCTGTTCCAGGGTGAATGTCGGAACCCACCCGAGTAGTCGCAACGCACGATCGTTCGACGCATAAGCGCCGGCAGTGTCACCGGTGCGTCGGCCGGCAGCGACCACGTCGATATCTTCGCCGAGCACGTTCTCGAATGTGTGTACCAGCTCCCACACCGTCGTCCCCCGCCCGCTGCCCAGATTGACCACAGTCATGCGTGATGATTCAGCGGTGACCCGGTCGAACCTTTCCAGTGCTCGAACATGAGCGTCTGCAAGGTCCCAGACATGAACGTAATCACGCACTCCGGATCCGTCGCGCGTCGGCCAATCCGTTCCCGTAACCCTGAAAGGCGTTCCTGTCGAATATGATTCGAACAGCTTTCCGAGTGCGTGGGTCGGGTGTGCCGATGGTGTACCACTTCGCAGCTCCGGATCTGCCCCGACCGGATTGAAGTAGCGTAGAGATATCGCCGATAATTCAGTGGCCGCCGCAATGTCGTCGAGCATCGTTTCGAACTGAGCCTTGCTGTGCGCATAGGGACTCTGCAGTGCGATCCCCCAGCGTTCGTCGACACACCCACCGTCGCTCGGCGCATACACCGCCGCAGAGGAACTGAACAAGAAGCGCTCACACCCGTTCCGAAGGACACTCGATACCAGCGTCAGCGACTTGGATACGTTGTTCTCGTAGTACCGCGCCGGGCTACTCACGGAATCTCCGACCACGATCAAGGCCGCACAGTGAACTGTCGCATCGATATCGGAATGATCTGCGAATACCTTGTCGAGCAGTTTCTCGTCCGCGATGTCGCCGCAGTAGAACGGGAATCTGTGCGCAAATTCGGCGCGGCCGGTCAGCAGGTTGTCGAGAATCACGACATCGATCCCGGCGTCGACGCACTTCGACGCTACGGTGCTTCCGATGAATCCCGCTCCGCCCGTGATCAGTACTTTCACGCCGCTCCCCCGGCATCTTCGACGGCAGTCCTCGCACGACGGACGAAGTGGGACACGCGTGAGCGCGCCAAGTCCCATCCACGTAGGTCGCGCCCGTCCCGGATGGAAAGCCGATCACGGTCGAGAAAGAGCGGCACCATGACCAGATCGCGGTAGAGCGAGTGCAGGCGTGGGCGATCCGCCAACCACAGCGTCCATCGCCACCACCAACGCGCCGGGAAGGTCGTCATTCCGGTACTGACGCCGAAGATCGATTCCACCGCCGCCCAGTGGACGTTCACCGCCCGACGGACATCGCGTGGCAACTGGCGTCTGGAGAGCGTCACAGCGAGTTCCGGTTCGGAAGTGAGCAGGTACCCCACGTCGAAGACACTGTTCAACGACAAATCGGCTCGAATCAAGGCCCGATCGGCAAGCCGCGCGTGAGCGATGACGTGCAGCGTCACGTCGGCCATCGCAAGGCGGGATCCTTCCGCCTCCGAGCTGATTCCTCGGACCGTGGCCTCCCGGGTCAGCGCGTGACGGGCGAACCTCGGAAGTAAGTGCGAATGGATTTCGACGGAGCCATGACGGTCGTCGCGAAGGAGTGCCGGTTCCTGGTGATCGTCGTGATCGATGGAGTCGGAGTCCACTTCGTCGGGGCGGACCATTCGGTAGCCGAAATCGAGGATCGCGTCGTTGGCCGGAACGGCATGTGCAGGGTCGACGACCAAAAGGTCGATGTCCGTCATCCGTCGAGCTGCCGGGTTCGGCCAGATTCTTCGCTCGAGAAGGGCGGCACCCTTCAGTGCAACCGTCGGAAAGCCGTTGCTGTGTAACAACTCTTGCAGTTCCACTCGTTGCGCGTCGAGGTCCGAGATCCTTATGGTGTTTCGGTGATGGACAAGGCTCAGCGTCAATTCCGGACTCGATGCGGTGGCCGAGGATTCCGACAGCATTTCCGCGAAGCTCGCAGGTAGGACCGATGCGAAGCCGGCCTCGACCGCTCGGGAGGCGAGCAATGGCAATACCTTGTGCCTTACAGCGGCGTCGATGACTCTGGGCCAATCCTGCTGCGAACACAAGCGGATGACGTCGGCCCCACACTCGGGTTTCAACATGGAAATCAGGTACCGGGTGTCACGCATGACGCCACCAGTTCCTCCACGGTGTCGGCGCCGGTATCGCCGTGATGTCGAATCAGTCTGTAGCACGGGGCATTCGAGAGTAGAGCAGCGATGTTTCTCAGGGTCACTCCGTGATTGTCGGACCACAGTGCGGATTGCCCGGCCAGCGACTGTATCGCTTGGGATACGGGCATCGGAGCGAGTCGAGTCGGCGCCTCGTCCCATCCATCGAGGATCAGCACCAGATCGATTCCGCGAACCGCCGAGCTGACGTTTCGTTCAGCAGGCAAGGTTGACGGGTCCAACGCCCACACCGGCGGGGCGTACGGAAGATACAGCGAATCGTGCGCTTTGATCTCCGGGAGGACGTCGAACGTACCGGCTTTGAGGTGAACCCGCCGTGGTAAGCCCACAGCTTCGGTACCACGAATGAAGACGCCTTCGTCAGCACGCAGTTGTGCACCCCGCAGGGCAAGGGCGAGCGCCAAGGTGGTCTTGCCCGCCCCGGAATGCCCGGCGATCGCCACTCTCACACCGTTGCAGTCGACCAGAGCGGCGTGCAGGCGTGTCCACTGTCGGGCGTGCGCGGCCGTCATGACATCCCGGTGCACCGTGCGGTACACGCTCTCCGCGAGCTGGAGACCGTCCAGACCGATCAGCGTTTCAAGGCTGCCGCCGATGGTCGATTCGATGGTGACGTCCCAGCGACCGAATGTCGCTCGATTCCGCTGAATCCGAACTTCGACGTTGTTGTCCGCAGGCCACGGGCTGGCAATCCGATGCTCGACGACACCGACCTCGGGTATGCGGAAACCGCGCACAATCGCGTCAACCCAAAGGTAGTGCGCCCGGAATTGTGGTACGTGGTTGCCTGTCACGGAATTCTCACACCAGCAGACGAGAGGTGCTCAGCTGTCCGTACGTCTCGTTGACTACCGACTTCGCCTCGTCGTCAGGGATCTCGAGCACTTCTGCCACGGCCTGAACAATTTCGCTGACGGTCCGGCCGTCACACAGTTCCCACACCAACGTCGCGACCGGGTTGAGGTGATGGGCAACCTCGCTGGAGCTGTCGTACAGCACAACACCGTCGGTGAGATCGTTGCTCTCCACCGTCTGAGAGCGTTGCGGTCTCACACCTTCGAGTAGTTCGGTCAAGATATCTCCTTGATTCAGCGAATCCGATTTCGTTTTGGTGGTGGTCTCACAGTGCGAAGCGTCGTGAGTATTCGGATTCGATTGCGCCCGAACGAATCAGGCTGCGTGTGGAGGCGATGCCGGGCGACAGCGTCAGGCACGTGAGCGCTCCCCCGGCACTCGCATCCACCAGGTAGTCGCCCAGAGTTCGGTAGTGACCCGCCCATTGTCCGAATGCTTCGGGATCTGACTCCGGATCCGCAATCTCGTCGAGAATTCGCTCGAAGGCGCGCGAATGTACGAGAACGGCGTGGACTCCACGGTTCTCAGGACTGGTGCGCAAGAGTGCCGAACCGTCGAGCAGAGCTCCGTCCCTCGATTTCGGGTCGTGTCCGAGGTGGACGACATCCCAATCGCCGTGATCCAACTCTTCGCGGGCATGGCCAAGGATCGATGCGGCGGCATCCAGCAAACTGACGTCGTCAGCAGCGATGAGGACCGAATCCCAGCCCTTCTCAGTCGCCCGAGCGAGCGCACGACGCCACGAGACGGCAAAGGCCGCGTCCTGATTCATCGCGTCCTCGAAAGCCGACACTCTTTCCACCGCTGTTACGCGCGGTAAGCGAATGAATCTATGCCAGGATGCTTTCCATCTGTCGATGTCAAGATCGAGATTCACGACGGCAACACCGAGGTCCGACTCAGAATCCTCGACAACGGGGTTGGGTTCTCCCCCTACGCGGACAGGCGACAGTGGGCGATCGAGCACAACGTCGACTGCGCCTCGCTCGAGCAGATAAGCCGCCAGTGAGAAGTCGGACGGCACGGGTCCGTTGATCCTTCGTGAGAGTTCGTCTCGCAAAGTTCCGTATGTCGCCGCGCGAACAATCAGTGCAACTCCGACCAGATCTTCGCCGTGTGCGTGGATGACAGCCGTATCGGCCTCGGCCGGGAGGTCGTCGACGATGTTCCGTAGCTTGTACATAACCGCGGGTTCGATCACGCGAGCCTCGTCCAGAAAAACTACCGATTTCCAGGCCAACAGAATGGCCTTGTCGATTCCGGCGACGAACGCAGACGCAGTCCTCCACACATCCGGAGCGTCGTCCTGCGACGGAATGGCACGGTGAACGGTCAGTTCGATCGACTCGGCCTCCGCCAGGCATGAACGCCACGGAGCGACTCGGCCGTCGTCGCCGAGAACGATCACTCCACCAAAGGCCAACTCGGGTTTCTGGACGCTCAGCTCCGCACGGAGACGAATCTCGGGATACGAATCACCGAGGTATTCGGAGAACTGACGATGGAGTGAATCGATGTCCCAACCGACCTCAGTCCAACCGAGCAGGTAGTTGTGAACACGATCTTCCCAGTTTATTCGATATGGGACGCCTGCCGGGCGCTCGAACCGATGGTGCCAGCCGAAAGCCGGAAGGCAGACGACCTTGCCGCCGTTGATCCGGAACTTCTCGTGGATGTACCCCTCTTCACCTCCGAATCCGGTGAAGTGCGAGTTCAATCCCGGCCACGCCTCACGCCTGCAGGCAAATGAGCCGAGGCCCTGCATGACGATCTCGAAAGGCACGTCCGGGTGTTGCTTCGCTCGCGGATCAACTCCCCACGAGCCGAACATCCCGTTGCGCCACTTGGGGTCCATGTGGGTGGCCGCGATGTGCGAGGAATCCTGGGAGAGCATCGGTCCCTGGATCAAATCGTCGGTTTCCGGGTCCGCATCGAAATACGCCAGCAACGCCGACAACGATCCCGGTGCCAAGATCACGTGAGAGTCGAGGACAAGGACATACTTTCCGGTGGCCTTGCGGAACAGGACGTCCCGCACCGCAGTCGATCGAACGTCGGTGAACGGGATGTAGCGGAACCGATCGATGTAACCGGCAAACGATTCGAGCATCGGCGCCGGCAACCCCTCGGGGTTGTTGTCCAACAAGACGAATTCGACTCTGTCCAGAACCTCGCGATGATGGACCAAGATCGAGTGGATCGTGAAGTACGCGCCGTCGAAATCGTCGTAGGTCGCGATCGCGACAGTCAGATCGGCCGGTTCTCCGTGTGGCGGAGTCTCCTTCACCTGAACTGACCCCGCGCTCTGAAACTTCTTCAGAGCGCGGTGTAGCGCGACGTCGAACTCTGTCATCGTCGGTGTTCCCCCTCGGAACCAGTCGCGTCGTGTCGGCTACGTAGGTTCCGTGGGATTTGTCGGCTGGGTCGGAGGGGTCGGGAAGGTCGGCTCGGTGCGAGTGGTCGGCACCGTCGGTACGGTTGGCACAGTCGGGACGGTCGGCTCCGTCGGCGCTGTCGGCCCGGTGGGTTTGGCGGTCGTCGTTCCACCCGAACCTGACGAGCTACCGGTTGATCCGGAACCTGTGGAACTTCCGGACGGTCCCGAACTCCCGGAACTACCCGAACTTCCTGACGATCCCGAACTCCCGGAACTACCCGAACTTCCTGACGATCCCGAACTTCCCGATGATCCGGGATTGCCCGGCTCGTTTCCGCCCGGCTGATTCCCTCCCGGAGTATTACCACCGGGTTGATTCCCGCCTGGTTGCTCGCCGCCTGGTTGATTCGGATTCTGCTGGCCACGACTTGGCGCTCCGGAAAGATTCGGCGTGTCACCGGCTGCGAAGGCCGGCGCCGCACCACCGAGGCTGATCGACGTCACGACTGGCACAGTTACCGCCGAGGCCGCTAGAACTGTCTTGACGAACTTGCGTCGATCAACTGGAACATTCTGAAAAGCGTCGCCGCCCATAGCGTTTCTCCCATGCGTCCGAGACGAGGTCGTCCTCACTCGATGTCGGGCAAAACGCTAGCATCCTTCTGGCAACTTTACAGACTGAACGCGCCGATATTTGACGGTTATGCGAATTTGAGTCCGGACTGGGCCGACTGTTCGGACAAACGTACGGCGATCTCCTCCTGTTCAGGGGACTCGTTTGTCCCGGTCGACAACCGTCAACCGACCGGCATCTCCCACGGCGCCACCGGAAGAGTGCTTCCGGTTTCGAGGTAGGACTTCAGGTTCGACAACACCGCCGACCATCCACCGGCCACCTCCATGCGAGCCGATTCGTCCGCCAAATCGGTGTGCTTGACGGTCAGTCGCACGATCGCGCCGAAGGCTTCGATGTCGAAACTCACCCGAGAGATGTCGACGCCCGGTTCGCCGTTCGGATCAGCCCAGGTGGTGACCAACCTCGACGGAGGGTTGCTCTCGACTACGGTGCCGACTACATCGGCAATGTTCGAACCGTCGATCCGGCGGTGCTCCCACGTCGATCCCGGCTGCCAGTCGGAGACGTTGCTGTGTCCCCAATACTCTGCGGTGGCCTGTGCGTCGGTGAGCGCTTTCCAGACGTTGTCCGCCGTGCTCGCAATGTAGGTGACGTACACAAAACTGGGCTTGTCGGTCATGGCTTCCTCCGCGATTTTTTTGACGGTACTGAGCGCACGAAGGCGCGGTACCTCGAACTTGTTGATCCACCGCTCTCGAATCTCCTCGAGCGCAACGGGATTGAGATAGTGAAGCTTCGCCCTCCCCTGTCGGACCGTGCTGATCAGATTGGCGTCCTCGAGCATGGTGAGGTGTTGAGTGACAGCTTGCCGACTCATGTCGAGGCTGTCGCACAGCTCGCCGAGCGACTGACCGTTGGCTACGAACAAGCGGTCCAGGAGAAGCCTTCGTGTGGGATCGGCCAGTGCTTTGAAGGCTGCATTCATCCGGTCGTTCACAACTTCACAATATGCAAGCATTTACTTGCATGTCAACGGTTGGGCGTGCCGGGTTTCGAAAGTTGGGACAGATGAGGTGTGATGTCTCTAGGCAGATGTGATCTGAATCCCGGATTACACCGTAAGAGAGGTTGGGCACATGGACTGGGCAGCAATTGGAGTGGGTGTCGGGTATGCCTCGGTGGCCCTGTCGATCCTGGTTTTCGTCGGCGGGTGCATCGCACTGTTCATCTTGTCCGTCCGCCAGTAGCTGACACCTCGACAAAGTGGTGATCACCCCGGGGTCCGGCCAAGCCGATCACCTCGGGAGTGATCACCCTCGAGGCCGCTTGATCGATTCGGACACACCGGCGCGCGTCGGACTGCTCGCAGAGAAGCTCGGCCGCGGTGGGACTACCGTAGGACTGTCGCCTAGAACTCGAGGAGTACGGAATGAGCATCCAGTCGGTTGAACCGCACCGCCACCGCGTAGTGGTGATCGGTTCCGGCTTCGGAGGATTGTTCGGCACTCAGGCTCTCAAAAAAGCCGATGCCGACATCACGATGATCGCGCGTACAACCCACCATCTGTTTCAGCCGCTCCTCTATCAGGTTGCGACCGGCATCCTCTCGGTCGGTGACATCGCTCCCGCCACGAGACTGGTGCTGCGCAAGCAGAAGAACGCACAGGTACTGCTCGGTGAGGTCGAGACCATTGATCTCGAGAATCAGACCGTGACCTCGCGCCTGCTCGAACGCGTCACTGTTACGCCGTTCGACAGTCTGATCGTGGCAGCCGGTGCCGGTCAGTCGTACTTCGGCAACGACCAGTTCGCGGAGTTCGCCCCCGGAATGAAAACGATCGACGACGCCCTCGAACTGCGCGGACGAATCCTTGGGGCCTTCGAACAGGCCGAACTGTCGGACGATCCCGCCGAGCGTGCGCGCTTGCTCACCTTCGTCGTTGTCGGCGCCGGCCCCACCGGCGTGGAGTTGGCCGGGCAGATCGCCGAGCTTTCCCGTCGAACGCTGGACGGCGCGTTCCGCAAGATCGATCCTCGTGAAGCGCGCGTCGTGCTCCTCGACGGCGCCCCTGCCGTGTTGCCCGTGTACGGCGGGAAGCTCAGCCGCAAGGCTGCCGAGACGCTCGAGAAGCTCGGCGTCGAGATCCAGCTCGACGCGATGGTCACCGACGTGGACAACGACGGTCTGATCATCAAGGAGAAGGACGGCACGCTTCGCCGTATCGAGTCGCAGTGCAAGGTGTGGTCCGCCGGCGTGCAGGCCAGCCCCCTCGGCAAGCAGCTCGCAGAACAGAGCGGCGGAGAAACCGACCGCGCCGGCCGCGTCATGGTCAATCCCGACTTGTCTCTGCCCGGGCACCCCAACGTCTTTGTCATCGGCGACATGATGTCGCTCGACAAGCTGCCCGGATTGGCTCAGGTTGCCATGCAGGGTGGCAAGTACGCGGCCAAGCAGATCAAAGCGTCACTGGACGGCAAGTCCCCGTCGGAACGAGTTCCGTTCAAGTACTTCGACAAGGGCAGTATGGCAACGATCTCGCGCTTCAGCGCGGTAGCCAAGGTGGGCAAGCTCGAGATCAGCGGCTTCATCGGGTGGGTTGCCTGGCTGGCAATTCACCTCCTCTACCTCGTCGGATTCCGTTCCCGTGCCTCGACGCTGTTGTCATGGGCGGTGACGTTCTTCGGGCGTGGCCGTGCTCAGATGGCGTCCACCGAGCAGCAGGTCTTCGCGCGAAACGCGATGGGCGAATTGGAGAAGAAAAACAAGGAAGCGACGGAGTCCGGCAGCGCTTCGAATGGCGAAGCCAAGAAGGCTGCCGGCAAGCAGCAGAAGGCCGCCGGCTGATCAACACCTGAGTGACCGGCGGAGGGCGGCTGTGGAGTTCAACTCCACAGCTGCCCTCCGTCATTCGATCGACTGCCGTGTTGTCAGTTTCCGATCTTCGCCACCTCGGTGATGTTCGCGAGGCGAACCTGTCCCTTGGAAACGAGTCGGTCGTTCTCGTCGGTGATGCGAACTTCCCAGAGTTGCTGGGTGCGTCCGCGATGAATCGGGGTGGCTTCAGCGGTGAGAGTGCCCTCCCGCGTTGCGCGCAGGAAGTCGGTGTTGTTGTTGACTCCGACCACGTGTCCTCGCTCACCCAGCCACACGGTGCCACCGACGCTGGCGAGAGACTCCACCACCGAGCAGTACACACCCCCGTGCTGTATCCCGGCGGGCTGGTGCAGCGTGGGCTTGACGGTCCATTGCGCCCGCACGCGATCTGGGCTCAGTTCGGTGTATTCCAGGCCGATGGTGGCGTCGAAGCCCGTTCCGAGCCGTTTCATCATCTCTGCGGTCTCAGCAGTGTCGACCATGCCATCTCCATCTGTGATTCTCTGGCGCCGGTGTGGCTGCCACTCCCTACCTGATTACACGAGAGGTAACTCGAGCTTGGAATCAGGTCTGGAAAAAGAACCGGCGGGTTTCACATCATTCGATGTGAAACCCGCCGTGGGAAGGACCGGGAGTCTCTGCAGCCCTCAGGACTCCGGCGCGGTCCGGCAGTTTCGTCACTCTCGCGGGGTGTAGCTCTCCGCGCGGTGTTCCACAATCATAGGCAAGGCTGACCTAATTTAGCAAGCCCTTCGTCGAACTGGTTCCAACGAGGACGTAGCGAGACCTTGCGGCGTGCACGCACGGGCAGTCCGGCGGCGACAAAAGCGTCCAGCAGCCCCTGCCCGCGGCGCTGAGCGGCTGATTCGCCCCCGCCGGCCAAGATGGGGACATATGCCGCTGCGCCCAGGATCGACTCCCCTACCAAGCCCCAGAATCTGAACTGGTCGACGGGCGCACACCTGGAGACGGCGTCGTAGATCGCCCGTAGCGAGGTCAGGCAACGGTGCGCGGTCCAGACGAGGAGCGCTTCTTCGCACGGCATGTCGACGACGCCGTCACTGCCGGACTCCCGTCCGTTCGGCGCGACGCGCAGAGTTTCGTCGATCACCCCGGCCCAGTCGATACCGCCGTCGCTGTCCATGTGGATGAACAGGTTCTCGAGGCCTGGATCCCAAGCGGCACCTTCGGAGACGATCGATGCGGCAACCCTGCCGACCACAGCGTGAATCAGTGATGTTGCGACCTGTATCGCCGCAGCTTCGGCACTGTCGAGATCCTGGAGCGAGCGGGCGAACATCTGATGCACCCGATCCCCGCACAAGCCTTCACTCAACTGCCACCAACGCCGTTTGCCTTCACCTGACATGGCGGCAACCGCGTAGACGCGCGGGTAGTCAGGGTTGAGTGCTCGTAGGCGAACGCTGGTGCGGCTCAATGCGTTCGACCGGAGTTCGAATTCACGAACATCCGCATGCTGGGTGGTCAAGGTGATTGTCACCGTGCACTCCAATCGGCCGAAGTTGTCTTGTGGTTCTTAATGTAGGTTAGCCTCACCATAATTCAAGAGTAAAGAACTGTGACGCTGGGCACCGCATATTCACAGGAACTTGCCCCGCAGGGATCACACCCACATAGGGTTCCGTAACCTAAGATGCGAATTCCCTGCGCACAAAGACCAGGAGCTCGAACCGCCAGTGACGATGATCAAACCGCTCGGGAACGGACATCCCCGAGGACCCAGCGAGACGTACGGACGGCGCATAGTGCCGCGCGGCCCGGCTCCTGTCCGAATGCGTGTTCTAGCTGGGATTTTCGACGCGGGGGTGTTCCTGCTTCCGTTGCTCGTCGGCTGGTACGTCGTTCAGTCGCTCCGAGACGAGAACGGTGGCGGCGAAGCCGACCGCGCAGTATTCGGTGGGACGGCAATAGCCATTGCCGTTGGTCTCCTCGTGTGGAACCTGGGATTCCGCGAAGGTGCCACAGGCCGGACCTCGGGAAAGGGATGGGTAGGTCTGGTCACGCGTGACGCGAAGACAAAGCAGCCCATCGGTGTTCGCCGGGCTCTGCGCAGGCCGTTCGATCGAACCGGTATCGAGGTGGTCCGTGAAAGCACGGCGCGCGAAGAAGGGTTCGAGGAACTCGCGCGCGACAACAGCGTCGGGGCAACTCGTCGACGCCGGCTGATCGGTCTAGCGGTGCTCACGGTTCTTCTCGCGCTCGTCATGCTCGCGAGCATCGCGGTGGGCGCACGTCCGCTGACGTTTGCCGAGATCTTCCACGCCATCTTCAGTTCGGACGGCACCCAGACGGACATCATCGTGCGAACGTTGCGCGCTCCGCGGACCATCCTGGGTCTTGTCGTCGGCATCGCACTCGGTATCGCCGGCGCCCTGATTCAGGGACACACGCGTAACCCGTTGGCAGATGCCGGACTACTCGGCCTCAACGCCGGCGCGGCTTTCTTCGTAGTCATGGCGATCTATCTCTTCGGCTTCACCGCACCGAGTCAGTACCTCTGGTTCGCGTTTGCAGGATCGTTCGTCGCCAGCATCGTCGTCTTCGGCTTGTCCTCCATCGGAAACGGCGGCGCAAGTCCTCTGAGTCTGGCTCTGGCGGGCGCGGCCGTCGCGTTCTTCCTGCAAGCCATGACCAACGCCGTGATAATCCTCGACCAGACGAGCCTGGACGCCTACCGTTTCTGGGTAGTCGGGTCGGTGTCCGGTCGCGGGTTCGACGTTCTCTGGCAGGTCCTCCCCTTCCTGATACTCGGGTTGGTCATCGCCCTGGCGAGTACGCCTGGTCTCAATGTCCTCAGCCTTGGTGAAGACGTCGCAAAAGCGTTGGGAACGAACATCGCGTTCAGTCGCACCCTCGGCATCATCGCGATCACCCTGCTGACCGGCGCCGCGACCGCAGCGTGTGGACCTATCGCGTTCATCGGATTGGTGGTCCCCCACGTGGCCCGGGCCATCACCGGACCCGACTATCGCTGGCTGGTCCCGTACGCGGGCTTGCTCGGTGCGGTCATGTTGATCACCGCGGACATCATCGGTCGCGTAGTCGTGCGCCCCGGCGAGTTGCAGGTCGGAATCATCCTGGCCCTCTTCGGCGCCCCGTTCTTCATCGCTCTCGTACGCCGCAGGAAGTTGGCAAGTCTGTGACGCTCAAGCAAGAACTCCGGGTACTCCCCCGGACCGTCCCCTCACGTAAGTCGATTCGTATCGGTGGATTCTCGCTGGTCTACCGTCCACTCGCGGTGTCGGTGTGCATTGCGCTCGCGGTCGCACTCTTCCTTCTGCTCTGCATCAACATCGGACGCGGCGACTATCCGATCTCGATCCCCGATGTCATTTCCGTCCTGCTCGGTAATGGAAGCAAGACACAGAACCTGATCGTCTTCGATCTCCGACTTCCTCGATCGCTCACCGCACTCTTCATCGGCATGGCACTCGGTATTGCCGGTGCGGTCACCCAGACGATCGCTCGCAACGCCCTCGCCAGCCCCGACATCCTCGGAATCACGGCCGGATCGAGTGCTGCCGCGGTTGCTCTCATCGTGCTCGGTGGTGGCGGGTCGTTCGTGGGACTGCTTGCCACACTGGGGATTCCGTTGGCTGCACTCTGCGGCGGCCTACTGACAGCAGTGGTGATCTACGCCTTGGCGTGGCGCAAGGGCGTCGAGGGGTTCCGCCTCATCCTGATCGGTATCGGCATCAACGCCATGCTGGTGGCAGCGACGGGATGGCTCCTCATCTCGGCGGACATCAACGATGCTTCCCGCGCACAGGTGTGGCTCAACGGTTCGCTCAACGGTGCCACCTGGAATCAGATGTGGCCGGTAGCCATCGCTGTCGCGGTAGTCGGCGGCTACGCGGTGATCGCTTCGTTCACCATGGGAGCGCTGCGGTTGGGCGACGACAACGCCACCTCTCTCGGTGTTCGCTTGCAATCATCGCAGGCCAAACTGTTGCTCTCCGCCGTGGCGCTGGCCGCCATCGCAACCGCCGCAGCAGGTCCGGTCGGCTTTGTCGCCCTGGCTGCGCCACAGGTCGCCATGCGTCTGGTGCGCTCTGCCGGCCCGCCCATCGTGGCGTCCGCGCTGACCGGTGCTGTACTGGTGGTCGGCAGCGACGTCATCGCTCGAACAATTCTGCCTGTGGAACTCCCCGTCGGAATCGTGACTTCCGCACTGGGTGGTCCGTTCCTGCTCTACCTGTTGGTTCGTAACAATCGGAAGGTCACAGCATGACCACCATCGCCCAGTCCACCGATACTCCTTCGCGTCTCGTCGCCAAGAACCTGACGCTCGGGTACGGGGACCGCATCATCGTCGACGGACTCGATCTCGAGATCCCTACCGGCGTGATCACGACGGTCATCGGCCCCAACGGTTGCGGCAAGTCGACGCTCCTGCGTGCGCTCGGTCGTCTGCTCAAGCCCAAGGGCGGATCGGTTGTCCTGGACGGCAAGGCGATCAGTTCGATGAAGACCAAGGAAGTCGCACGGGTGCTCGGAATGCTCCCCCAGACTCCGGTTGCGCCCGAAGGACTCACGGTCGCCGATCTGGTCTCACGTGGGCGCCACCCGCACCAGTCGTGGATCAGGCAGTGGTCCGCGGACGACGAGGGCGAGGTCGCCGAAGCGCTGGAGCTGACCGGTGTCTCGGATCTCGCCGATCGACCCGTCGATCAATTGTCCGGCGGTCAGCGCCAGCGAGCCTGGATCTCGATGGCTCTCGCCCAGGGAACCGACATTCTGCTTCTCGACGAACCGACTACCTATCTGGACCTCGCGCACTCGATGGAAGTCCTCGACCTGGTGGATCAACTCCACGAGGAAATGGGGCGCACCGTGGTGATGGTGCTGCACGACCTCAATCTCGCGGTCAGATACAGCGATCATCTGATCGTGATGCGCGACGGCGCCGTCGTCGCTTCTGGTGTCCCCAAGGACATCATTTCCGCGGAACTTCTGCTCGAGGTGTTCGGTCTCGAAGCTGCGGTCATCGACGATCCCGTCTCGGATCGGCCGCTGATCGTTCCGATCGGTACCCGGCACGTGTTCGGCGCCGTCGGCGGGCCGGCAAAGCCTGCGTGACGATCGCGAATCAGCGACCCAGAATCGTCCGAACAAGTTTGAATCCTTGACCGATCGTCACGGTCGGCAGGTACGCCCGTCCGACCGCGTTCCCGATGCTCGGCAACGCGGCTGGATCGGCGAAAGTCATGTGCATCGGCACGTACCGAGGCTGGAACTTCGATTTGAAGGCCAACAGCGAACGAAATCCGTACACCGGTTCCAGGGTGCGACCGAGTAGGTCGAGCACGCTGTCCATCATCGCCGAGAAAGTCGTGGCCTCCGGTTCGTTCGCATTCCTCTCGGAGTCACCGGCGATTGTTGCCAACGGTGCACCGGACAGACTGAGGAACTCGACGCCCTCCTCCTCCAATTTCAGTGCAGCGGAGGCGATGAGGAACTCCATCGCGGGACGGAATCCTTCGGAGCGTCGCCTCATGAAGTCGAGTGTCCACCCGACGACTTTGCCGTCGCGGTACACCGGTAGCCACGACGTGACACCGTGCACGGTGCGATCCTCGTCGACGGCGATCAGGCACCGCACTTGTTCGTCGTCGACCTCGTCGAGTCCGCCGAGGGTGAATCCCATCTCGGGCATCCCCTTGTCCGCCACCCATTCCTCCGAGATCGCAACTATCTGATCCTTGATCGCGAGAGGTGCATGAGGGAAGGAAATCCACTCGGCCGTGATCCCGGACTTCTTCGCCCGGTTCAGTGCTGTTCGCACATCCTGGAACCGCTTTCCTGTGAACGCGACCTGTCCGAGGTCGAGCACGGTTTCCTCGGCGACCTGCAGGCCGCTCCAGCCCATGGAATCAGTGATGCTTCGGGCGTCGTCGGTCACTGAATAGAAGCAGGGAATCCAACCGTTCGACGACGCGAACTCGGCAAACTCCTCGATCGCCGTGCGCATGCGATCTGGAGGACCGACCGGATCACCGGTTGTGAGAGCAACACCGGCGATGACGCGATACGCGACGTAACTCGAACCGTCCGCGCTGAACCAGTATGTGTTTCCCTTCCACGTCGTCATCCAGGACAACGGGCTGCCGGTACCGGCGATCAACATGGATCGTGCTCGTTCGGCGGCTTTGGGATCGGCGGTCTTGACCGGCTTGAGGAAACTCACGAACACCAACACGGCGGCGACGCCCCAGAACACGACGCCGGTCCACTCGAAGAGCAACGTCGACTCGATGTCCACGGGAAGCAGACGCGGATCGATCAACTGCAGGTACACGGGCGGTACAAGGCGCTGAGGGAAGTCCGCGAGCAACATCGTTACGGTGGGCTCGCGATCGAACCCGTGCCTGGCGAGCATTCCGCCGCCGACGTAGATCACGGCGAGGACCGCGAGCAAGGTCACGATCGCAGCACCGAGACGTCGGTATGTCTTGGCCGGGGCCGCGACGTCGAAGTATCGACGTGTCGCGATCAGCAGGATCAGTACGAAGAGCGGTGTCAGGAACGGCACCAGAGTTCGGTACACGTTCGGATCGCTGATTCCGTAGAACAAGCTGTCACTGTCGACGGCGTCGACGAACCTGATGACGAAGTTCCCGATCGAGAGGACGAGTAGGACTACCTGAGCACACACTGTCGCAATCCAGGCGAATCTGCGGCCACGACGGAGCCCGTCACTCAACACGAGAACGAAGATCGACGGCATCAGCGAGAGCAGAGTCGGGCCGATACCGGAGAGTCTGAGCTCGAGGAGTCCTCGTCGGCAGTCCGGATCCGACGAGGACTCCTCGCACAGTTCTCGAACCTCGGCGACAGTCCAGGGAACTCCGCGGAAGAGGTCACGGAGGACCGCGAGTGGGCCGACCGCCTGCGGGGACAATGCGGCGATCATCGGGCCGATCGCACTCGCCGCGACGACGATGGCGACCAGGACGCGACCCTCTCGCTGTGTCCCGGCGATGCGCTCACCGCGCGCCGATCGTCCGACGATCCACTGACCGATCACCAAACCCACCACAGCGGCAAAGAATCGGATGACGTCTTGCAGCTGACCACTGAACAAGGCCAAAGTGATCGTCAACGCCAAAGTTCCGACGCGAATGCGACGGCGCCACAGGGTGCCCATGTTCGAGCTGGCGGCCATCGCAGCGCCGACGATCCATGCACTGGCTCCGACCGCGGAGCCCACGTGGAGGCGGAATCCCCAACTGGAATCGAACACCTTCGCAAACGACGCCCAGCCGAGCCCGAGCAGGACTCCCAAGATTTGAGTGCTTGCGCCGGCGATCGCAAGCTTGATCGTTCCCATTCGGCGTTCGAGGGGTGCGGCGACTGCGATCAGGAGCACGGTCGCGCCGAGGTACCCGAGCAGGTTTCCTGCCCACAGCACGGACGTGAGCGGAGTCCAGATGCGGCCGTGCTGGATCGAGCCCATTCCGGCACCGATCGTGTGCTCGAGATCGCGGGACGGTCCGTGAACGAGGCTGCCGGTTGCGGCACCCACGATCCACATGGTGAGAAGTAGAACGACCGTCAACGGTGCGTCGCGAATGCCGAAACGGATGATGCCGACAGCTTTCTGCGTGACTACCCGCGCCCGTGATGTCGATTCTTCGGTGCCCGGCGAACTGTCGATCGTCATCTACGTGCGGCTACTTTCTGCGGATCGACTGTTGGCTTGCAATTATCGGGCATCGTCATTGTCGGGAATTCCGTCGTCTCACACCACCGTAACCGTCACGCAGATCACTATGGCCAATACCACACCCCCACCGAGGTGGTTACTACTACCAGTAGTACGTATTTCGTCGTGGAAGTCCGTAGAATCGAAGAATGGCAGGTCTAGGTGAACTCGAACGTGCGGTGATGGATCACTTGTGGTCCACATCGGAACCGCAAACTGTGCGACAGGTGCATGAAGCACTCGCGACGCATCGCGAATTGGCGTACACGACGGTAATGACCGTTCTGCAGCGCCTGGCGAAGAAGCATCTGGTGATTCAGCAGCGTGACGATCGCGCACATCGCTATCTTCCCGTCAACAAGCGCGAAGAACTGGTCGCGAGTCTGATGGTCGACGCGCTGGCCCAGGCTCCGGAGTCCGGCGGTCGCGCCGCGGCGCTCGTCCACTTCGTGGGACAGGTCAATGCTGACGAAGCCGATGCTCTCCGCGAGGCGCTCGCTGCCCTCGAGGTGCGCGAGTCCGCGAAAAAGGCTGCGCAGCCCGGAATTTCTAGGCCGAACTGATTTCGTCGTGCATGATGTGTAGGACATGAACGCCACTACTGCACTGGTTTTCGGACTGCTTGCCTTGTTGCTGGCCGGTCCGGTTCCCGCACTCCTGAGCCGCTCCACGTGGCCGTACCGCGCTCCACGCGCGGCGTTGGTCCTGTGGCAAGCCGTCGCAATTGCTGCGGTGTTGTCGGCATTCAGCTCGGGCCTGGCCATTGCCAGCCAGCTGCTCGTTCCCGGCTCTGACGGTAGGCCGACGACGGCCCCGACCGCCGAAATCGATGCACTCGGGCTCCCACTGTGGATTCTGTACGTGGTTGTTTTTGCCCTGACGCTCCTGATCGGCGCGAAGCTGATCTTCTCGATCATCCAGGTCGCTGTGCGAACCCGACGTCGCCGTGCACGTCACCGCGTGTTGGTGGACCTTCTCGACGACTGCGCCATGCCCGCGTCGGTGGAACGCACACCCGATCTGCGGGTACTGGACGTCGACGAACCGATCGCATACTGCCTGCCAGGTCTGCGTCAACGCGTGGTTCTCAGTCAAGGCACTCTGCAGAACCTCGATCATGCCGAGGTCAAAGCCATCCTGACGCACGAGCGTTCCCACCTGCGAGCTCGTCACGATCTGGTCCTCGAGGCTTTCACTGCCGTCAACCACGCGTTCCCCCGTTTCGTTCGTAGCAAGTCGGCCCTGGGATCGGTGCAGCTCTTGGTGGAGTTGCTCGCCGACGATTCAGCCGTGCGGGCTACCGGTCCCACTCCCCTCGCGCGGGCGCTTGTCGCGTGTGCCGGATCGACGGCACCCCGCGGGGCAATGGCAGCGGGCGGGCCGTCGACGCTCATCCGAGTGCAACGCCTCTCGGCCGACGACGCAGATCCCCGCATCGCAGTTTTTGCGTATCTCGGGGCGGTCGCGATTCTCGTTGTTCCCACGGTTGCGGTGGCTGTGCCCTGGCTCACCGAACTTCGACTGCTTTTCAACGCATACTGAGTCTTGACCTGCGTAACCCCGTGTAGTAGTGCAGGTCACAGGCGGGGCTACCTGACTTCGGCGTCCCCGGTGGCGTAGAGTGGATCACGGCCACCATCGTGGTCCGTCAACATATAACGGCACACAGCCCAATTCCCCGCAGTATGCGTTCGGATTGCCAGGTGACATGTGCCCTGGCTCGTCCCTTTGCGAACTGTGTCGTGTATTTCAGCATGGCTTTTTCTGCTCCGCGACGTGCCCGTAGTCCGGAGAGGTTTCCGCGTGACCAACGCTGTCCAAATGTCGTCTTCCGAGAACATCGAAGACCCCACCGTCAACACCCCCGCTGCCGAAGAAGCAGTCGCCACCGAGCCGGGTATCACCTTCGCCGAGATCGGCCTGCCCGAGCAGCTTGTTGCCGCATTGGCGCGCAACTCCATCACCGTCCCGTCCCCCATCCAGGCGCAGTCCATCCCGGACGCGCTCGCCGGAACCAACGTTCTCGGCCGCGCACAGACCGGATCGGGCAAGACCCTCGCCTTCGGCCTGCCGATGCTGACCCGCCTCTCACGCCACGAAGATCGCCCGGCCGCCAAGCGTCCCCGCGCACTCGTGCTCGTCCCCACCCGTGAGCTTGCTTTCCAGGTGGTCGACTCCCTCAACTCCTACGCCGGAGCACTCGGACTCACGGTTCGCCCCGCTGTCGGTGGAACGCCGTTCGCCAAGCAGGTCGATCAGCTTCGCCGCGGCGTAGACGTCCTCGTCGCAACGCCGGGTCGTCTCGGCGACCACCTGCGTCAGGGCACCTGCATCCTCGACTCGGTGGAAATCACCGCACTCGACGAAGCCGATCAGATGGCGGACATGGGCTTCCTGCCCGAGGTTCGCTCGATCCTCGGTGAGACCCCCGCAGACGGACAGCGTCTGCTGTTCTCGGCAACCCTCGACCGTGAGGTCCAGTCGCTGGTTCGTCAATTCCTGGCCAACCACGTCACCCACTCCACCGAAGACGGCCGCGCAAGCGTCGACACGATGGAGCACTACGTCCTCCTCGTCGATCGTGGACAGAAGGATTCAGTCCTCGCCGAGATCGGTGCCCGCGACGGACGCACCATCATGTTCGCCCGCACCAAGCTCGGTTGCGAGGGAATCACCGACCGCCTCCGCGCAGTCGGCATCGCTGCCGAGTCGCTTCACGGCGGCAAGGCACAGAACCAGCGCACCCGCGTCCTCGAGCGTTTCAAGAACGGCCGCACCCCGGTCCTCGTCGCAACGGACGTCGCAGCACGCGGAATCCACGTCGACGGCATCGACCTCGTCGTTCACGTCGATCCCCCGGCCGACCACAAGGACTACCTGCACCGCGCTGGTCGTACCGCTCGCGCCGGCGAGAAGGGCACCGTTGTCGCCATCGTGCTGCCGAACCAGAAGCGTCAGTTCAAGCGTCTGACCGGTATGGCCGGCGTCAATGCCGCAGCCGTTGCCGTCACCCCGGGTTCTGCTGAACTTGCTCGCATCACCGGCGCCAAGAAGCCGACCGGAGAACCGTTGCGCGAGAGCTCTTCTCGTGGCGAGCGTTCCTTCGGTGATCGTGGTGGAAGCCGTGGCGGCTACCAGGGCAACCGCTCGTCCGGTGGATACCAGGGCAACCGCTCTTCGGGTGGCTACCAGGGCAACCGCGACGGCGAGAGCCGCGGCGGATACCAGGGTGATCGCTCCAGTGGTGGTTACCAGGGCAACCGCGACAGCCGCCCCTCGACCGGATACCAAGGAAACCGCTCTTCGGGTGGCTACCAGGGCAACCGCGACGGCGAGAGCCGCGGCGGATACCAGGGCAACCGTTCGTCCGGCGGATACCAGGGTGATCGCTCCAGCGGTGGTTACCAGGGCAACCGTGACAGCCGTCCGTCCTACGGAGACCGCGACAGCCGCCCGTCGACGGGTTACCAGGGCAACCGCTCGTCGGGCGGATACCAGGGAAGCCGCGACGGCGAGAGCCGCGGCGGATACCAGGGCAACCGTTCGTCCGGTGGTGGATACCAGGGCAGCCGTGACAACAACCGCTCGTACGGCGATCGCGACAGCCGCCCCTCGACCGGCTACCAGGGCAACCGCTCCTCCGGTGGATACCAGGGAAACCGCGAAGGCGGCGACAACCGTGCAGCCTCGACCAGCGGTGGCGGCTTCCGCAGCCGCACCGACCGTCGTAGCTATGACGGATTCGACGGCCCGAAGCGCGATCAGCGGTAATACCTGCGCTGAGCTGCGGCTCGACAACTGAACACTGAGAACCTTCCGGCTGTGCCGGAAGCTGTATCGAGACGGATGCAGGTCACTGCAATTAAAGTGATCTGCATCCGTGTTTTGTATGCACGGTCTGATGTTCACGCGCGTCGCGGCCGCACCGTTTTCGGCTGCGCACAGCGCAGGATTTCACAGCCGCGGACCGAGAGGGAAAGCTGTAAGCATGTCAACCACTAGCACCGAATCACCCCGAGCTCAGATCGGCGTCACCGGCCTGGCCGTCATGGGTTCGAATATTGCCCGCAATTTCGCCCGCCACGGTCACACCGTTGCCCTGCACAACCGCAGCATCGCGAAGACCGATGCCCTGATCGCCGAGCATGGTTCCGAGGGCGATTTCGTGCGCACCGAGACCGTCGAGGAGTTTGTTGCCGCACTTCAGAAGCCGCGACGCGTCCTGATCATGGTCAAGGCCGGCGCCCCGACCGATGCTGTCATCGAAGAGCTCGCAAACGCCATGGAGCCCGGCGACATCATCATCGACGGTGGCAACTCGCTCTACACCGACACGATCCGTCGTGAAGCGGCGATCCGCGCCCGCGGACTGCACTTCGTCGGCGCCGGTATCTCCGGTGGCGAAGAAGGCGCACTCAACGGTCCGTCGATCATGCCGGGCGGCCCGAAGGAGTCCTACGAGGCTCTCGGCCCGCTTCTCGAGTCCATCTCCGCTCACGTCGACGGCACCCCGTGCTGCACGCACATCGGCCCCGACGGCAGCGGTCACTTCGTCAAGATGGTGCACAACGGCATCGAGTACGCCGACATGCAGCTCATCGGCGAGGCGTACAACCTCTTCCGCGACGCTCTGGGCTACGACGCCGGTCAGGTTGCCGACGTCTTCACCGAGTGGAACAAGGGCACCCTCGAGTCCTACCTGATCGAGATCACCGCCGAGGTGCTCCGCCAGGTCGACGCCGAGACGGGCAAGCCGTTGGTCGACGTCATCGTCGACGCTGCCGAGCAGAAGGGAACGGGCCGCTGGACGGTCAAGTCTGCTCTGGATCTGGGCGTGCCGGTCACCGGCATCGCCGAGGCCGTATTTGCTCGCGCACTGTCCGGTAGCCGCAATCAGCGCGCCGCAGCTCAGGCGCAGGGTCTGGCTGCCGGCTCTCTCGGCGACAAGCCTGCTGACGCCGCGCAGTTTGCCGCCGACATCCAGGCCGCGCTGTACGCGTCGAAAATCGTGGCGTACGCGCAGGGCTTCGATCAGATCGCTGCCGGCAGCGCCGAGTACGACTGGAACCTCAAGCCTGCCGACCTGGCGACGATCTGGCGCGGTGGCTGCATCATCCGTGCGCAGTTCCTCAACCGCATCAAGGACGCGTTCGACGCCGATCCGAGCCTGCCGAGCTTGATCCTGGCGCCGTACTTCCGCGAGGCCATCGAGGCAGGCATCGACAGCTGGCGCCGCGTGGTCGCCACCGCGACGATGCTCGGCATTCCGGTACCTGCGTTCGCGTCCTCGCTGTCGTACTACGACGGTCTCCGCGCGGAGCGTCTGCCGGCCGCCCTGACTCAGGGTCAGCGCGACTTCTTCGGCGCGCACACCTACGAGCGCATCGACAAGCCGGGCAAGTTCCACACACTGTGGAGCGGTGACCGCAGCGAAATCGAGGCCTGATTCACAGCGGGTATCGGTAGATGCGGTCATCTGCGTCTACCGATACCCGGTAGCCTGGACAAATGCAGGAATCGACGATCGACTCGCCCACCTCGACCGAAGGGCGTTCGTTCGTCGACCTCGGAATCCCCGCCGTGATGGTGCACGCGTTGCGCCGAAGCGGCATCGATGCCCCCTTCCCCATTCAGTCGGCAACCATCCCCGATGTTCTTGCCGGTCGGGATGTACTCGGGCGCGGTGCGACGGGTTCCGGAAAGACTCTGGCCTTCGGGCTTCCGATGCTGGTGCGCCTCAAGGGTGGGGCGAGCAAGCGGAATCGTCCGCGCGGTTTGGTGCTCGCTCCCACCCGTGAGCTGGCGATCCAGATCCACAAGGCACTCGACGACGCCGCTACCGAGATCGGTTTGCGTGTGGCAAATGCGGTCGGGGGCGTTCCGATCAAGCGTCAGGCCGACATCCTTGCCCGCGGCGTCGATCTGCTGATTGCGACCCCCGGGCGCCTGCTCGACCTACTCGAGCAGAAGTCGGTGATTCTCGACGACGTCGTGATCACGACCATCGACGAAGCCGACCACATGGCAGACATGGGTTTCATCGACGAGGTTGCGAAGATTCTCGACACGACTCCGAAAGACGGTCAGCGTCTTCTCTTTTCGGCGACACTCGACGGCAAGGTCGACGATCTGGTCGCGGGTTACCTGCGCAATCCGGCGTCGCACTCGACTGCTCCCCCGGTTGCGACCGTCTCGACCATGGAGCATCACCTGCTTTTCGTCGACCGCGACGACAAGAGATCCGTTGTCGCACATATCGCTTCGCGCGCGGGGCGGACCATCATGTTCGTCAAGACCAAGCACGGTGTGGATCGTCTTGCGCAGCAACTGCATTTGATCGGCGTCTCGGCCGGGGCTCTGCACGGCGGCAAGACGCAGAACAATCGGACCAAGACCCTCGCGTCGTTCTCCGACGGGACAACACCGGTCCTGGTCGCCACCGATGTCGCCGCGCGCGGAATCCATGTCGACGACGTGACGCTCGTCGTTCACGTCGATCCCCCGGCCGAGGCGAAGGACTACCTGCACCGGGCCGGCCGGACGGCACGCGCCGGGGAATCAGGCGTCGTCGTCACCATCGTCACCGACGAAGAACGTGATTCGGTCGAGAAGTTGACCAAGCAGGCAGGCATCAAGGTTCACGGTGTGCGGGTTCGTCCTGACGATCTTGAACTCACGCGCATCACCGGTGCGATGGAGCCGACGGGAATTCCGGTCGAGGCTCCCGATACGACGGTTGCCGTCAAGCACACCGCCAAGCGTGGCCGTCAGGAACACGACACTGCAGGCCGGACCGCTGCCGGAGGCCGGATGAAGAAGGACGGCGACAAGCGCGCCGCCTCCTCGCGGCGCGTCACCGATCCGAAGAGTGTGAAGAAGATCCGTGCGGACGGCACTCCGGTCCCGACCCGTTCGGAGCGTCTGGCGTCCAAGGGCTTGACCCCGCGTCGCGGCGCACCCGGCGCAGGAAAGCCGTCTGCCGGAAATCGGGCGGGCAAGCGCGCACACTGAGGGAATGGGTGATCTTCCACTGATCTCGGTTCTCTGCGCACTTCTCGCTGCACTGCTCTTCGCGTGCGCTTCGGTCGCTCAGCAACGGGCGGCGTCCGCGGTTCCCGAGGGCGAGGCGTTGGTGGCGTCGTTGATTCGCAGTCCTCGGTGGTGGGCCGGGCTGATCGGTGACGGCGGCGGGTACGTCATGCAGGCCGTTGCACTGTCGTTGGGTTCGGTGTTGGTGGTGCAGCCGCTGATCGTGACCTCGTTGCTGTTCGCGCTGCCTCTCTCGGCCAAATTCTCGGGAATCCGCATCACCCGTTCCGCGTGGTCACTGGCGATCATGCTCGCGATTTCCTTGGCGATCTTCCTCGTCGTCGGCGATCCCACCGAGGGAGACAGCAATGCTCCATGGTCGGATTGGGCTGTGCCCCTGACGATTACGGTCGCAGTGGCCGTGGCCGCAACTGTCGGCGGCTTGTCCAAACTCGACGGCGGCTGGCGCGCACTGCTTCTCGGCTCTGCGGCAGGCATCTTCTACGGCGTCGCCGTCGCATTCACCAAGTACGTCACCGACCTACTCGGCCACGGCGTCATCGGGGTGATTTCGGCATGGCAGACGTGGGCGCTGATCGCCTCGGGCGCAATCGGGGTCTACCTGCAACAGCGCGCGTTCCAGGTCGGGCCGCTGTCGGCGTCGCTACCCGCCCTGACGATCGGCGAGCCGATCGCGGCCATCTTCCTGGGGATGACAGTGCTCGACGAAGGCCTCCGCGTCGACGGTCCCGGAATTGCTCTCATCGGGTGCGCCGTCGCCGTCATGATCATGACCACGATCGCCCTCTCCCGCTCACAAGCGCGCGATACCGAGGGCGCTACGGCGGAATCGACGGTAGGCTCGTGAAACGTGCAGTTCCTCGAAGGGCAACGCCCCCCATACGACCTGACCTACGACGACGTCTTCCTCGTCCCTAACCGGACCGAGGTCACCTCTCGGTTCGACGTCGATCTCAATTCTTCCGACGGATCCGGAACGACCATTCCCGTCGTGGTCGCCAATATGACCGCAGTCGCCGGCCGCCGCATGGCGGAGACTGTCGCCCGCCGCGGCGGACTGGTCATCATTCCGCAGGACGTCCCCACCGAAGCTGTCGCCGAGACCGTGGCGTTCGTCAAGAGCCGCCACCTCGTCGCCGATACGCCGGTCACGCTGAGTCCGGACGACGCCGTCTCCGATGCGCTGGCGCTGCTTCCCAAGCGCGCTCACGGCGCGGTCGTGGTGGTCGAGGACGGTAAGCCTCTCGGTGTCGTCACCGAGGGTGCCTGCGCGGATGTCGATCGGTTCACTCGCCTACGTACCGTCGCGATCACCGACTTCGTCACGGCCCCGGTCACCGCCACACCGCGTGAGGTCTTCGAACTGCTCGAAACCAAGCACGATCCGCTGGCGGTCATCGTCAACGAAGACGGGACTCTTGCCGGCGTCCTCACCCGCACCGGCGCGATCCGTGCCGGCATCTACGACCCCGCAGTCGACGAGCGCGGCGCACTCCGGGTCGCTGCGGCGGTCGGTGTGAACGGTGACGTGGGCGCCAAGGCCAAGGCACTCGTCGACGCCGGTGCCGACGTGATCGTCGTGGACACGGCTCACGGTCACCAGCAGAGAATGATCGATGCACTGACCACCCTCAAGGCGCTCGATCTCGGCGTCCCGTTGGTCGCAGGCAACGTGGTCTCCGCACAGGGAACCCGTGATCTGATCGCCGCAGGCGCGGACATCGTCAAGGTCGGCGTCGGACCCGGAGCCATGTGCACGACTCGCATGATGACCGGCGTCGGACGCCCGCAGTTCTCGGCCGTCGCGGAATGTGCTGCAGCGGCACGTGAGCTCGGCAAGCACGTCTGGGCCGACGGCGGCGTTCGACACCCCCGCGACGTTGCACTCGCCCTCGCGGCGGGCGCGTCGAACGTCATGATCGGCTCGTGGTTCGCCGGCACGTACGAGTCCCCCGGCGATCTCAAAGTCGATCAGGCGGGCAACGCGTACAAGGAGAGCTTCGGTATGGCCTCCAAGCGCGCTGTTGCCGCTCGCACAGCCACCGAAACGGCTTTCGATCGCGCCCGTAAGGGATTGTTCGAGGAAGGCATCTCCAGTTCGCGGATGCGTCTCGATCCCGAGCGCCCCGGAGTCGAGGACCTGATCGATCAGATTTGTTCCGGCGTGCGCAGTACCTGCACGTACGCGGGTGCGCGCTCTCTCGAGGAGCTGCACGAGAAGGCCGTTCTGGGCGTGCAGTCCGCCGCCGGATTTGCCGAAGGACGGCCGCTTCCGTCTGGTTGGTGAACCACGTTCTGTGACTGTCGGCGGGTGCTCGGGTCCCTACTCCCGGGCACCCGCCGGTATCATTGGATCCGTAAACAGAAAACAAAACTCGGTCGGGTGCCCTTCGGCGACCCGACCGAGCCCGCTACAGCCGAGAACTACTCGGCTCTGACGAAAGGAACCCGGTGCCCGAGGCACCCACACACTTACCCGGCGCTACACCCGTCGTTTTATCCGAGGAATCTTCTGATTCCGCCGGTTCGGAGGGCTCCTCTAGCGAGCCGGGAGACAAACCCGGCGGCCCCCGTGCACATCTCAGGTGGCGATGACACATGGACATCGTTTTCACCATTCTCAGCCTGGTCGGCTTCATCGCGCTGACTGCAGGCACCGCCCTCTTCGTGGCGGCCGAATTCTCACTGACCGCGCTCGAACGCAGCACCGTCGACGAAGCTGCTCGTGGCGGCGACCGACGCTCGCGGCAGGTTCAACACGCGCACAAGACTCTTTCGTTCCAGCTCTCCGGCGCTCAGCTGGGCATCACGATCACAACCCTGATCACCGGTTACCTGGCCGAGCCGGTCCTGGCACGGTTCATCACACCGGTCACGAAGGCCGTCGGGCTCAGTGAATCCGCGGCCTCGACAACGTCTTTGATCCTGGCGCTCGTGATCGCGACCTCGTTCTCCATGATCTTCGGTGAGCTCGTACCGAAGAACCTCGCAATCTCCAAGCCGATGCCCACCGCCCGCGCGACTGCGGGCCTGCAAGCAGGGTTCTCGCTGATCTTCCGGTGGGCCATCAACGGCCTCAATGGAACCGCCAACTGGATCGTGCGACGCCTGGGCATCGAACCCGCGGAGGAATTGCGCTCCGCGCGATCACCGCAGGAACTCGGGTCCCTCGTGCGGACGTCCGCGCAGCGCGGGTCCATCGACAAGGGCACGGCGATGCTCGTCGACCGTTCACTGCAGTTCGGTGACCGCACGGCAGAAGAGCTGATGACTCCGCGAGTGAAGATCGAATCGCTGGAACTCTCGGACACCGTCGCAGACCTAATCGTGACGGCGTCGCGGACCGGCTATTCGCGCTTCCCGGTCGTTCGCGGCGATCTCGACGACACGGTCGGCGTCGTACACATCAAGCACGCGTTCACCGTTCCGGCCGAACGTCGGCGCACGACGCGCGTCGACAGTCTGGCTCAACGTGTTCCCGTCGTGCCGTCGAGCCTGGACGGGGACACCGTCATGGAGCGAATCCGCTCCGACGGCATGCAGGTTGCGCTCGTCGTCGACGAGTACGGCGGAACTGCCGGCATCGTCACGATGGAAGACCTCATCGAGGAAATCGTCGGCGATGTGCGCGACGAACACGACGAACCCGAACTCGACGTGCAGCGCGTCGGCGACGGATGGTCGTGCTCCGGTCTCCTGCGCATCGACGAGGTCACTTCGGCTACCGGGTACACCGCTCCCGAAGGCGACTACGACACGCTCGGCGGCTTGGTGCTCACCGAACTGGGCCGCATCCCCGACGAGGGTGACGAGGTGGAATTGCCCGACGTCGACTCGTCCGGTGATTCGCGCGGAAAGTGGATTGCACGAGTGACCGGCATGGACGGCCGCCGTATCGACCGGGTGACCATCACGCCGGTCCCCGCTTACGTCGAACCCGAATCCGCAGACGACAGCAAGAAGGAGTCCGACGATGAATAACCTCTTCGGTGTACTCCTCACCGTCGTGCTGCTCGCCGGCAATGCATTCTTCGTCGGTGCGGAGTTCGCACTGATCTCCGCACGACGTGACCGCCTCGAAGCACTGGTCGCGCAAGGCAAGAAGCGGGCGCTCACAGTCATCAAGGCCGGTGAGAACCTCTCGCTCATGCTTGCGGCGGCTCAGCTGGGCATCACGATCTGCTCGATCCTCCTCGGTAAGGTCGCCGAGCCCGCCATTGCGCACCTCCTCGAGGTGCCGATGGAAGCCGTCGGCCTGCCCGACGGATTGCTGCACCCGATCTCGTTTGCCATCGCGCTGTCGCTCGTCGTCGTGCTGCACATCCTGCTCGGCGAGATGGTGCCCAAGAACATCGCGTTGGCCGGCCCCGAGAAGACGGCCATGCTGCTCGTTCCCGTGCATCTGGCGTTCATCAAGATCGCTCGCCCGATCATCGCGTTCTACAACCTGTGCGCGAACGGAGTGCTCAAGCTCCTGCGCGTCGAACCCAAGGACGAACTCGACGTCACGGTCTCGGCGGTGGAGTTGTCCGCGATGATCGGTGAATCGCGATCCGAAGGTCTGATCGACGCCGAAGAACACCGGCGGTTGAAGCAGGCACTCGAATCGACCGATCGGACCGTCTCCGAGGTCCTGATCACTCTCGACAAGGTGCGGACCATTCCCCTCACACCGTCGGGAACAACACTGGGTGAGATCGAGCGTGCGGTCATCGAGACCGGATACTCGCGTTACCCGGTGCGAGCGAGCGACGGATCGCTGGCTGGGTACGTGCACCTCAAGGACGTGCTCGACGAGGTGCTCGACGAGGCCGCTGGACCGGACACCGTCGTTCCGACGTCGGATATCCGGCCGCTGCCCATCGTTCCGCTCAGCACACCGCTGGCCGAAGCGCTGGCCGGCCTTCGTCGGGCCAGCTCGCACCTCGGCGCTGTCACGGACGCTGACGGAGTGGTGATCGGTATCGTCGCGCTCGAGGATCTCCTCGAGGAGTACGTCGGAACGGTCCGCGATGGCACGCATCGCGGCACGGATGCTGTTCCCGGACAAAGAAACAGCTGATCGATGACACGTTCGGTGCATTCACTCGCACTCGCGCAGAGCGAGTGGACGGCTCGGCGGGCACTTCACCTCGAGGAGGTGGAGAAGCTCGTCGAGCCGCACCGAGCGCGTCGTAGCGCCGGTATCTCTCACCCGGTGCACGACTTCCTCTTCACGTACTACAACTTCAAACCCGCCCAACTGCGCCGCTGGCACCCCGGGTACGGAGTCGCGCTCGAGAACGCCGCCGAATACGCAGCCTTCTCCGGCTACCGCGTCGACGAGTCGGGTACCGCGACGGTCGAGGCCTCAGTGCTGGAGCGTCGGCGTCACACAGTCGAATTCGTGTGGAATCTGTTGAATCAGACGTCTGCGCGGCCCGCTGTGCTGGGTTGCTTCGGCCTCCACGAATGGGCGATGGTCTATCGCGGGGGCGAGGACGCAATCCGTCACCAGTCGGTGCCGCTGCGACTCGGGTTCGCCGGTACCGACGCGGTCGTCGAATCCCTGCCACTCAAATGCACGCACTACGACGCGTTCCGGTTCTTCACACCGGACGCGGCCCCCAAGAACTCGCTCCCGCTTGCACGCGAAACTCAGATCGATCACGAACAGCCGGGCTGCCTGCACGCCGGTATGGATCTGTACAAGTGGAGCTTCAAATTGTTGCCACTCGTCGATTCCGACCTGGTGATGCGGTGCTTCGAACACGCGCTCCTGGCCCGTGAACTCGACATGCGCGCGAGCCCATACGACCTCGCCGAGTACGGGTACTCCCCCATTCGTATCGAAACTCCCGCGGGCCGCGCCGAATACGTGCGTCAGCAACAACAGTTGGCGGATCGTGCTGCGCCGCTCCGCGATACGCTGGCAGAGAAGTGCCGGGAGCTTCTCGGCCACTGAACTGCCGAAAGGCGTCGCATGGATCACGGGTACGGGTTCTATCTCGACGAATACCAGCGTGACGTCGGGGTGCACAGCGACGACCGACGCGGGCACATCGAATGCCCGGACTCGGCGGGTTTCCTTGCGGCGCACTTGCCGGTGTTCGACCTCGCTGCGGGCTCAGTCGCGGCGTTCGCCTCGGCGATTCATCGGTCAACCCGCCCGGGCGACGGACACTGGACCCTCGATCCCGAGCGCATCGCCGCGTCCTTCTCGAGCGATCGACTGTTCCGGATCGGCGGCGAGCCGATCAACGGGTTCTCCGAGCACTCGGGGTTCTTTGCCGCCCGCGACGGTTGGGTCCGCACGCACGGCAACTATCCGCACCATCGCGACCGCCTGCTCGCCGTCCTCGCGCTCGTTCATGGATCACCCAAAGATGCAGTGGCGCAACGGATATCCGAACTCAGCGCCATCGAGATCGAGCAGCAGGCCGCCGAGATCGGAGCCATCGCGGTCCGTGTTCGTACCGAGACCGAGTGGCGCCTGAGTGAGCAGTGCGCAGCTGCGAGGTCTGCGCCTCTGGTATCCATCCGAGTACGCGACGAGGGAAAACCCCGCACGCATCCGACGCGCCCACGTGTTCTCGACCTGACCCGCGTCATCGCCGGTCCGGTCGCGACGCGTGCCCTGGCGTTGGTCGGCGCTGACGTTCTGCGGATCGACCCTCCGGCGATCCCCGAGATCGGATGGCAGCACCTCGACAGTGGACAGGGCAAGCGGTCGGCGCTTCTCGACCTGAAGTCCTCGGCGGGAGCGGCAGCGTTCCGAGAACTCCTCGAAACCGCAGACGTACTGGTCACCGGCTACCGGCCGGGTGCACTCGAAGCGCTCATCGGGCAGGATCTTCCCGCCCACCTGATTCACGGGCGCGTCAGCGCATGGGGATGGGAAGGTCCGTGGGCGAATCGCCGTGGCTTCGACAGCATCGTGCAGGCCGCGTCCGGCATTTCGTTCCTCGAGGGTGGTGAGAACCCTGGCGCACTTCCGGCGCAGGCACTCGACCACTCGACCGGATACTTCCTGGCAGCGGGGATCCTCGACGCGTTGACACTGCGCTCGCACGACGGCCGTGGCCGCGACGTCGACGTGTCGCTGGCAAGCACAGGCGCTCGTCTTCTCGACGCACCCGGCCGAACCGCCCATCCTGGTCTGCCGACGGCTCCCGGCCTGAATGTTGTTGTCAACCATGCCGACGTGACCACCGCACGACCCGCGCTGGCAGAGTTCGAGGACTACCCCGAACCAGCCCATCCGTGGGGATCGGATCGCGCGGAGTGGGCACACTGAGGGACCGGCACATTCAGGGCAAGATGGACCTGTGAAGTCACATACCTACACACTCGACCTTCAGTGGACGGGCGATCTGGGAACCGGAACGTCCAGCACGCAGGGATATTCGCGCAATCATGCAATATCCGCGGTCGGAAAGCCGGAACTTCTCGGCAGCTCCGATCCCTCGTTCCGCGGTGACGCGCAGCGATGGAACCCCGAGGAACTGCTCGTTGCCTCCCTCGCCCAGTGCCACATGCTCTGGTACCTCGGGCTGGCAGCTGCCGCTGGGGTCGTCGTTCTCGACTACAGCGATCAGCCGGTCGGCAGCATGATCGAGGAATCCGATGGCGGCGGCCAGTTCATCGAAGTGACGTTGAATCCGACGGTGTTGGTCGCGGAGGCGTCGATGGTCGAGAAGGCCCAGGAGCTTCACGGCCCCGCACACACGAAGTGCTTCATCGCTCGGTCGGTGAACTTCCCCGTCCTGCATTCCCCGACGATCCTGGTGGCCACCGATGAGTGACATGCACAAGCTCATCGTCGACGTCGACACCGGTATCGACGACTCGTTGGCGCTTCTCTATCTCCTTGCCAGCCCCGAAGCCGAGATACTGGGGATTGCGAGCACCGCCGGCAACGTTCCGGTGGAACAGGTCGCGGCCAACAACTTGAACTGGCTTGCGCTCTGCGGCGCCCCGGACATCGAGGTTGCACTCGGCGCCCGCGAGCCATTGGTCATACCGTTGCGCACCACCGAGGAGACTCACGGTCCGCAAGGAATCGGCCATGCGGTCCTCCCCGATTCGGGTCGCAAGCGCTCGGTCCGAACCGCCACCGACCTCTGGGTGGATCTCGTCCGGGAGTACCCCGGACAACTCACCGGGCTGGTGACGGGGCCGCTCACCAACCTGGCCTTGGCGATCAGACGTGAACCCGATCTGCCGTCTCTGCTGAAGCGACTGGTAGTGATGGGTGGGTCGTTCAACTATCCGGGCAACACGACGCCGACCGCGGAGTGGAACGTCTCGGTCGATCCGCACGCCGCCAAGGAGGTGTTCGACGCGTTCTCCGTCGTACCCGCGCACCGGCGCCCGATCATCTGCGGCCTCAACGTCACCGAATCCATCGAGATGTTCCCCGAACATGTGCGTCGGCTCGCCGACGCTGCCGGGAGCACCCCGGAAGAGATCATCTCGCCTGACGACGGTCCCGACGTCCGCAGTTCCGCGTCCAACAGCGTGATCAGGCATATGTCCGACGCAATCCGGTTCTACATGGAATTCCACCGTGAATACGACCAGGGATTTCTTGCTCACATGCATGATCCCTTCGCTGCTGCCGTCGCGCTCGATCCGAGCCTGGCTACGCTGAAACCGGCAACGGTAGATGTCGAAACCGAGAGTCCACTGCTGATCGGAACGACGGTCGCGGACTGGGTCGGGCACTGGCAGCGTGAGCCCAACGCGGATATCGCGGTCAGAACCGATCCGGCGGAATTCTTCGATCGACTTGTCCACCGAGTGGGAAATTACGCCCGCGTCGTGGGTTGACCGAGCCGGGCACCGGCTATGCTCGCATGGACAGAACACCAACGAACGAGAACAAAGGACCTGACGTGCAGATTTCCAGCCACGATGCCTCCCCGGCATTTGCGCTCGGATTGATGGCGTTCTGGCCCACTCGTCGTAGCGCATGCTTCGATCAGGCGTGTTGCTGAGCGGCGATTCTCGCTGCCTGCACCCCTGACTTTGTCGCTTCTTCGCTCGGAGTCTGTCTTCTCATGTTCAACCTTCTTTTGTTCACCCTTGTCGGCGTCGGCGCCCAGCTCGTCGACGGCGCCCTCGGTATGGCCTTCGGTGTCACCGCAACCACTCTGTTGATGATCGGTGGCCTCGGTCCGGCTCAGGCCAGCGCCGCTGTTCACCTGGCCGAGGTCGGCACCACCCTCGCTTCGGGTGTGTCGCATTGGAAGTTCAAGAACATCGACTGGAAGCTCGTCGCCAAGCTCGGTGTGCCCGGCGCAGTCGGTGCATTCATCGGCGCAACTGTGCTCTCGGGTCTGTCCACCGAAGCGGCAGTCCCCATCACGGCGACGATCCTGCTGGCCATCGGTATCTATGTGGCACTACGCTTTTCGGTCCGCCCACCGGCCGTCGCGGACGCTCGTACCACCCCGCACACTGCACGTTTCCTGTCCCCACTCGGCCTGTTCGGTGGTTTCATCGATGCATCCGGCGGTGGTGGTTGGGGTCCGATCACCACCAGCACGCTGCTCTCACGAGGAAAGACCGCGCCGCGCACCGTGATCGGCTCGGTCAGCGCCTCGGAGTTTCTGGTCGCGTCAGCCGCGTCGCTGGGATTCCTTGTCGGATTGGGACGTGAGTCGGCGGGAAACCTCCTCGTTGTCGCCGGTCTCGCGCTCGGCGGTGTCATCGCAGCTCCGTTCGCGGCGTGGCTGGTCAGCCGCGTACCTGCAACCTTGCTCGGAACGGCGGTGGGCGGCGTCATCGTGTTGACCAACGCACAGAAGCTGTTCAAATCCTTCGACATCACCGGGGCGGTCACAGTGGCCGGTTACCTGACCATTCTCGGCGCGTGGGCAGCGCTGCTGTTCTACGCGTGGAAGCGGTCCACGCTCACCCCGGCCGAGGCAGAAGGCGATTTCACGGGAGTCGAACTCGCTGTCGAGACCGAACTCACCGAGCCTGCAGTCAAACGCGAACGATAACTCGTCACAGAAGAAATCCCGGGTATCCGCGCTCGGATACCCGGGATTTCGTTCTTTCCGCGCTAGTTGCTTCCGTCGAACGCGTCGAGAATTCGCCCCGCCGCCAACGCTGCCGTCAGCGAACCGTCACGCACGCTCTGCTCGACGTCGGCCCGGATCGCACGCACCCGATCGTTGCTCGAGAGCCTGCGTAGCAGCTGATCGTTGACCATCGTCCAGGTCCAATCGACCTGTTGCTTGCGACGCTTCTCCTCGAACTGTCCCGCTTCGGTGAGCACCTCACGGTGTTTGGTGACAGTTCCCCAGAACTCGTCCAGCCCGACACCTTCGAGGCCGCTCATCGTGATGACGGGCGGCTTCCAGATGGCGTCGTGCGGGTAGATCAGGCGAAGCGCTCCGGCCAATTCGCGGGCAGCACCCTTTGCCTCGCGCTCATGCTTGCCATCGGCCTTGTTGACCGCCACCAGATCTGCGAGCTCGAGGACACCCTTCTTGATGCCCTGGAGCTGATCACCGGTACGAGCGAGGGTCAGGAACGTGAAGCAGTCCACCATGTTGGCAACAGTGACTTCGGACTGGCCGACACCCACCGTTTCCACCAGGATGACGTCGAAACCGGCAGCTTCGAGAAGCACGATGGTCTCGCGGGTTGCCTTGGCAACACCACCGAGCGTGCCGGACGTCGGTGACGGCCGGATGTACGCATTCGGTTCGACGGTGAGCCGAGCCATGCGTGTCTTGTCGCCGAGAATCGAGCCGCCGGTGCGGGTGGACGACGGATCGACCGCCAACACCGCAACCCGATGTCCCTTGCCCAGCAAGTACATTCCGAGCGCGTCGATGAAGGTCGACTTGCCGACGCCGGGAACGCCGGTGATGCCGATCCGGTGCGCTCCCCCGGCCTCGGGCAGCAACTTCAGTAGAAGTTGCTGCGCGAGGGCCCGGTGGTCGTCGCGGGTGGACTCGACGAGGGTGATCGCCCGAGCGAGGCCGGCACGCTGATTTCCGCGCACCGCCTCGGCGAGGGAATCAATGTCGATGGGCTGACGTGCCATCTTCAGTGACCCCCTTCTCAGCTGTTGTCGTGACCCAGTTGGGCGGAGAGCTTCTCCAACAATCCGCTGGCAGCGTCGGCGATGACGGTGCCGGGCGGGAAGATGGCAGCAGCGCCGGCCTCGTAGAGTTCGTCGAAGTCACCGGGCGGAATGACGCCGCCGACGACGATCATGATGTCGGGACGACCGGCCGCAGCCAGAGCCTCCCGCAGCGCCGGCACCAAGGTCAGGTGACCGGCGGCCAACGACGACACACCGACTACGTGGACGTCGTTGTCGGCCGCCTGATTGGCGACCTCTTCGGGGGTCTGGAACAGCGGTCCGACGTCGACGTCGAATCCGATGTCCGCGAAGGCGGTGGAGATGACCTTCTGGCCACGGTCGTGACCGTCCTGGCCCATCTTCGCGACGAGGATGCGGGGACGACGTCCCTCGTCATCGGCGAACTTCTCGACCAGTTCCATCGCCTTGCTGATGTTGCTCACCGTTCCTGCCTCGTCGCGGTACACACCACTGATGGTGCGGATCTCGGCCTGGTGGCGTCCGTACACCTTTTCGAGGGCGTCGGAAATCTCGCCGACGGTAGCCATCGCGCGGGCGGCGACGACAGCGAGGGCGAGGAGGTTGTTCTCCATGCCGCCTTCGGTGGATGCGGCAGCGCGAGTGAGGTTCGCCAGTGCGGCCTCGACGGCTTCCGGATCACGTTCCGCGCGAAGGCGAACCAACTTCTCGAGCTGTTCCTTGCGGACCTTGGAGTTCTCGACCTTGAGAACTTCGATGGTGTCGACCTCGTCGGGAACGTACTTGTTGACGCCGACGAGCGGCTGCCGACCGGAGTCGATGCGTGCCTGGGTGCGGGCGGCAGCTTCCTCGATGCGCAGCTTCGGGATGCCTTCGTTGATGGCCTGAGCCATTCCGCCGGCTTCCTCGACCTCTTCGATGTGCTTACGAGCCCGGTTGGCGAGTTCGTTGGTGAGCCACTCGACGTAGTACGAGCCACCCCACGGGTCGATGGGACGCACGGTGCCGGATTCCTGCTGCAGCAGCAACTGGGTGTTACGGGCGATGCGGGCGGAGAAGTCCGTCGGCAATGCGATCGCTTCGTCGAGTGCGTTGGTGTGCAAGGACTGAGTGTGGCCCTGGGTGGCAGCCATGGCTTCGACGCAGGTACGCGGAACGTTGTTGAAGACGTCCTGCGCGGTCAGGGACCAGCCGGAGGTCTGCGAGTGGGTACGCAGCGAGAGAGACTTCGCGCTCTTGGGATCGAACTTGGCGACAAGCTCGGCCCACAGGAGGCGTCCGGCGCGGAGCTTGGCGACCTCCATGAAGAAGTTCATGCCGATGGCCCAGAAGAAGGACAGGCGAGGTGCGAACTTGTCGATGTCCATACCGGCGTCGAGGCCGGCGCGGATGTACTCGACGCCGTCGGCGAGGGTGTACGCCAGTTCCAGATCGGCCGTCGCTCCGGCTTCCTGGATGTGGTAGCCCGAGATCGAGATGGAGTTGTACTTCGGCATTTCCGCGCTGGAGTACGCGAAGATGTCCGAGATGATCCGCATCGAGGGCTTCGGCGGATAGATGTAGGTGTTACGAACCATGAACTCTTTGAGGATGTCGTTCTGGATCGTTCCGGCCAGCTTGTCCGGAGTGACACCTTGCTCGCCTGCCGCAGCGACGTACAGCGCGAGAATCGGCAGCACGGCGCCGTTCATCGTCATCGAGACCGACACCTGCGAGAGGTCGATTCCGTCGAAGAGCTGTCGCATGTCGAGGATGGAATCGATTGCGACACCGGCCATTCCGACGTCACCGGCAACGCGAGGATGATCGGAGTCGTAGCCGCGGTGTGTGGCGAGGTCGAAGGCGACCGAGAGGCCCTTCTGACCGGCCGCGAGGTTACGACGGTAGAACGCATTCGACTCCGCGGCAGTGGAGAATCCGGCGTACTGGCGAATCGTCCACGGCTGGTTCACGTACATGGTCGGGTACGGACCACGCAGGAACGGCGCTGCGCCTGGGAAGCTGTCGAGCGGGTAACCCGACTCGGCGGCGGCCGTGCGGTCCGCACCGGTGTACACCGGCTTGACGTCGATGCCTTCGGGGGTGGACCAGACAACCTGCTCGGCGGCGTAGTTGTTGGCGTTGGCGCCCTCTTCGATGAGCGCCTGGGCCTGCTCGACCGACGGCGGTGTGGGTGCCGGAGACTGCGGGTCCTCGAGTGGGACCTCGGCGAAACTGCCGATCACGTGCTTGACCTCTCGTGTCGTCACTTGGAGCTTCCCGTCTCGATGAAGTCGAGCAGTTCGGTCAGAGCCGACACTGCGTCGATGCGGGCGGTGAGGAATCCGTCCGGGCGAGAATCGCCGGTCGCGTCGGCGACTGCCTTCTCCGGTCCTGCGAGCAGCACCTTGGTGATGCCGGCGGCGCGAAGTTCGGCGACGGCCGCTGCGGCGCTCTCGCCGTAGCGCTTGTCCGTGCCGCACAGCACGGCGACGGTGGCACCGGAAGCCTTGACTGCAGCGGAGATGGCCTCGGCGCCCACCTCGAGCGGGCCGGGGTTGACTGCATCGATACCACCCGAAGCGAGCAGGTTGGACGCAAACGTGGTGCGCACGTTGTGTTCTGCAACCGAGCCCAGCGGCGCGAGAAGCGCAGTGGGACGGGCGCCGCCGGCGGCGAGGAACGCGTCCGAACGGTCACGAAGCGCTTCGAATGCAGCTGCGTAGCGGGCGACGGACTGGCCGGGCTCGACGGCTTCGGCGGACAGCGGCGTTTCGCCGAGGTTCGGGAACTCGTTGACACCGGTGACCGTGGTCTTGCGGTGTGCGATGTCGGAGTCGCGCTTGGCCTTGGTAGCGGCGATGCGACCGGAGACGATTCCCGCTTCGAGTGCCGCCAGATATCCGCCGGCTGCTTCGATTTCCTGGAAGAACTCCCACGCGGTGGCGGCGATCTGCTGTGTCAGGTCCTCGACGTACCAAGACCCGGCCGACGGATCGAGGACACGGCCCAGGTGCGACTCCTCGAGCAGGAGCAGCTGTGTGTTGCGCGCGATGCGCGAGGAGAAGGACTTGCTGACGCCGAGGGTGCCGTCGGCCAGTGCGACGTCGAACGGAAGAACTGTCACTGCATCTGCTCCGCCGACGCCGGCGCCGAATGCGGCGAGGGTCGTGCGCAGCATGTTCACCCAGGGATCACGCTGAGCCATCATCGCGGCGGAGGTGACTGCGTGCTGCGGCGCTCCACCGAAATCGGAAGCTCCGCAGACCTGGGCGATGCGTGCCCATACGAGACGTGCGGCGCGGAACTTCGCGATGGTCTGGAACTGATCGTCGGTTGCCGCGTAGCGGAAAGCCAACTGCGACAACGCAGCACCGATGGTCAGGCCGCTCTGGGCGGTGAGTGCACGGAGGTACTCGAGGCCGGCGGCGATTGCGGCTCCGAGTTCTTCGGCATCCCCGGCACCCGCGTTGTGAAAGGCCGTGCCGTCCACGGTGATCGCGTGCACGGTTTCCGCACGAGCTGCGGCGAGGGCGGCCAACTCGACTGCGCCTGCAAGTTCGACGTCGGCTGCGCCGGAGAACGAACTGGTCAGCGGCGCTGCACCGAGGTGAACTCGGATACTGCTGCGATCGCTGACACCGTCGCCGGCTTCGCCGCGAGCATCGAGGAGAGAGAAGAGTGCTCGGGCTGCATCGTTTGTCGCTGCGCCTGCATCGAGCGTGAGCGGTGCGAGGTCGAGAAGCACGCCCTCGAGCGCAGCGGCGAGGTCGGTGACCGGAACGCCGTCGGCGCCCACCTTCAACCAGAGTGCGCTGACTCCGTTTTCGAGGGCGTCCAGGATGGCGCGATTGGTCTCGGCCGCCGAGGCGGTTCCGAAAGCAGCGGAAACCAACCAACCGGCATTGACATCACGGTGAGCGTCGACGCCACGCACGTACGGAAAAGTGCCCGGCAAGCTCTGCTCGGGACGCTCGTCGCGTGGGCTGTAGAGCGGTGCGACAGTGACACCGTCGTAGGTGACGGTTTCGAGCAGTTTCTGTGGCTCGGGGCCCAGTTCTGCCGCGTCGACTCTGCGGGACTTGGCGAGCACACCGGCTACGGAGCGCTGCCACTCCGCGTACGCCTGCTCGACAGCCTCGGCTTCTGAAGCTAATGACACTGTGTCCGCTCCCTCTCATTTTTTGCGTGAGCGCTTTACCGATAATCGGATTTGTTCGTTAGTTCTGTGATGCTAACCCGCGGTTGAGCCCAGATATCGTGAGGATCACGTCATGTTCTTCACAGGGCTGTTCGTGGCCACTTTCCGACCGGCCGGGCGACGTGCGGATTCGGTCGTTCGTGCACGTGTAACCGGCCCTTACCTAGCGATTGTTCAGCATGTTTGCGGGTTACCCGCGAGTTCGTTTCACTGGCCGGGACTGCAGGTGAAGGCCGCTCCGAAAGCCTAGTGGTTTTCGTCACAGCGCCGTTTCATTGTCGCCTGGAGCACGTCGCTTTGCTGCCCCCGTGGCGATGTTCGACTCGCGATTGCGGGTCGGCAGTCGGCCTGGTTCACCGTTCGCAGGTAGCCTTGTGACCTGTGATGGGACGCCTGCTGGACCGAAGATTGATCGCAATAGTCCTGGTAGTGCTCGCTTTGTTCCTCGCAGCCCTCCTCGCCCCACATCCCACGGTGTCTCAGGTACGCGAGTGGGCGGACTCGGTTGGCCCGGCGTTTCCCCTCGTGTTCTTCCTGGTTCATTCGATAGTCACCGTCGCACCGTTCCCGCGCACCGTCTTCACGCTCAGCGCTGGGGTTCTCTTCGGCTCGGCAACCGGCATCGCCCTTACTGTGGCGGCAACGACTGTGAGCGCCGTTCTGGCCCTCTACCTTGTCCGCGCGATCGGCCGCGACGTCGTGTGGCAACGGATTTCGAGTCCGACGATCCGGCGGGTGGACGAGCGGATCGAAAAGCGGGGGTGGCTGGCCGTCGGGTCTCTGCGCTTGATCGCGTTCGTCCCGTTCTCGGTGGTGAACTACTGCTGCGGCATTTCGTCGATCCGGATCGTGCCCTACATCCTTGCCACCGTCGTCGGCATCTTGCCCGGCACTGTTGGGATTGTCGTTCTGGGCGATGCGCTCTCCGGCGAAGCCGATCCTCGTCTCCTGATTCTGTCCGGGATCTGCATTGCGATCGGCATCGCCGGTCTGGTGTTCGACGCTCGCCGTCAGCCTTCACCGGGCGAAACCATCGTTGACAACGGTCAACCTCAAGAGGTTGATTTGATTGAGTCAACCCAAAACGATTGACTATTGAAAGTCAACTATCTAGCATTGACTAATGTTCGTACTGACAGTGGATCAGCGAGGTAGCCGACGCGATGTCGACCGCGTCGGGGACATCATCGACGACATGGCCGATCGCAGGCTCCTGCGGCCGTTCGAGCGCACAGCGGGCGACGAGATTCAAGCGGTGACCGACGATCCGGCGCCACTCGTCCTCGTCGCACTCGAGCTGATTCGGCGCGAGCACTGGAGTGTCGGGATCGGGATCGGTCCCGTCGAGCAGCCTCTCCCACGGCAGACCCGGGCCGGACGCGGACCGGCATTCGAAGCTGCTCGGATCGCCGTCGAGCGAGCCAAGCGAGCTCCGGCCAGAATTGCCGTCGAACAGGCGCCGGCGGACAGCTCACGCGACGAACTCGCCGCAGATGTCGATGCCGCGTTCACCTTGCTCGGAACGATCGTCACGAGACAGACGAAGGACGGACGCGAAGCCATCGCCCTGATGGACAGCGGACTCACTCAGGTCAGCGCAGCGGCCCACCTCGGAATCACCAAACAGGCCATGTCCAAGCGACTCCTGACAGCCGGGTGGCACGCAGAACTCGCCGGGCGCAGACTCGCAGAACGACTTTTGGTCAGACTCCAGCCCTAGACTGCTCACGCTCGCACCGGTACAAACTCGTCGACACAGCAGGGGGCTCGAATACATGGTCCTTCTGGCGTTGATCGCGCTCGCCGTCGCCGCCGCGGCACCAGCAGTTGCAGCGGCACTGGGACCGCTCAGTCGTGGTCGACTGGAAGTCCCCGAATGGGCGTCGTCCGTGGTGGCTCTTCCGGCGCTGGGTGTTGCCGCACTGGCATCGACCCGAACGACCCCGGTCACCGGTTTCGCTCTCGGGGCGACGCTTGTCCTGTGCGTACTTGCCGCCGCCACGGCCGGTGCACCGTTGGTACTTGCCACCTTCAAGATCGCTCGTCGCCAACCGGACGGGAGCCCGGCACCGGACGCCGGACCTCTTCGCGGCGGACGTGTGATCGGCATCCTCGAACGGCTCGCGGTGGCGGCATCGATTCTCGCAACCTGGCCGGAAGGCATCGCGATCGTCTTGGCAGTCAAGGGGCTCGCGCGGTACCCGGAACTTCGCGAACCTCATGCGTCCGAGCAGTTCATCATGGGAACCTTCGTCAGTGTCCTCTGGGCGATCGCCGTATGCGGAACGGGACGGGCACTCATCACGTAGGTGATGAGTGCCCGTCCCGATCAACGTTCGCTACGAGAGGCGTCTACTGGCGCTGGCCACCCTCGGGCGGCTGCCCCTGGTACGGGTACTTCTGCTGGAAATCTTCACGCTCGGGCGGCAGCGGCAACTGACCCGGCCAAGGATTTTCGCCCTGCTGTGGCAACGCGGGATCTACGAATCCAGGCTGCTCGGGCGCACTCTCACGGCGGTGCCTGACCGCAGCTGCCGGGTCTTCGACCGGTGTGCGTGCAGCAACTTCAGCAGCGCGCACTGCTTCCGCGATAGCCGGATCGGATTTGGTCTCGAACCACTCCGCCACCTCGGCTGAATCGTCCTCAGGATTGGGAAGATTCTCTTCGGCGGCCGGCGGCTCGTACCGGAAAACGCCATCCTGCCCTTGCGCGCCAAGCGTTTTGGCAAATCCCTTCAGCGCGTCACCGAAGTCGCTGGGTACGAGCCACACCTTGTTCGCATCGCCTTGCGCCATCTGCGGCAACGTCTGAAGATACTGGTATGCAAGCAATTCCGGAGTCGGCTTACCGGACTTGATTGCAGCAAAAACCTTCTCGATGGCCTTGGCCTCGCCTTGAGCCTGCAAGTACTTGGCCGCGCGGTCACCTTGAGCGCGAAGGATCTGGGACTGACGCTCACCCTCGGCGTTCAGGATCGAGGCCTGCTTGTTTCCCTCGGCAGAAAGAATCTGGCTCTGCTTGGCACCCTCGGCGGTCTTGATAGCGGATTCGCGGTGACCTTCAGCCGTCAGAATCATCGCGCGCTTCTCGCGGTCCGCCTTCATCTGCTTTTCCATCGACTCCTGGATCGAGGGCGGCGGATCGATGCTCTTGAGCTCGACGCGGGCCACTCGCAGGCCCCAGCGACCAGTCGCCTCGTCGAGGACACCACGAAGCTGACCGTTGATGGAATCACGCGAGGTCAGCGTCTCTTCGAGGGTCATTCCGCCGACGACGTTTCGCAGCGTGGTGGTTGCCAACTGCTCGACGGCAGCGATGTAGTTGCTGATCTCGTACACCGCAGCTTGCGGATTGGTGACCTGGAAGTACACCACCGTGTCGATGGACAGTGTCAGGTTGTCCTGGGTGATCACCGGCTGCGGTGGGAAGGAGACCACCCGCTCACGAAGATCCACCTTGGCGCGCACACGATCGGCGAACGGGATCAAGAACGTGAGCTGCCCGGACACCGTCTTCGAATACCTACCGAGCCGCTCGATCACCGCGGCTTCTGCCTGCGGTACCAGTGCTACCGACTTCGCGACCACCAAGATCACGAATAGCACCAACACACCGAGCACTATGAGTGCTGCCATTAAGGTCCCCTCCAGACGACTGCTGTTGCGCCGTTGATTTCCATCACCGTCACCTTGGTACCCGGCGGGTACACCTCGGTGGTGTCGTACGGCCTGGCAGTCCACACCTCGCCGTCCAACTTGACCTGCCCGGAATGCTCGCCCACTTCTTCCAGAACCAGAGCGTGCTTACCTTCGAGTGCCTGTATTCCGGTCGGGGTCGGCGGCGGACTACCGAAGCGACGCAACATGATCGGTCGCACGCCCAGGACGAGGGCGGCGGAGAACACTCCGAACATGACGGCGTCGACCCACACCGGGAAGTCGGTGACAGCACTGACACCGGCAGTAGCGAGCGCCCCACCGGCGAGCATCAGCAGGAAGAAATCCCCCACCAGCGCTTCGGCCCCGGCGAGCACCAGTGCTCCGATCAGCCAAATAAGTGCAGCCACAACACCATCTAACCAGAATGTGTGACCCAGGCCGCCGCTACGTCAGTTCGGCTCGGTAACGAAATCTACAAGTTGTTCGACTGCACCGATCAAAGGAGCTTCCAGATCGCGGAAGCTCTCGACCGAGTTGTAGACCCGCCGCCAGCCCTCCTGAGGTGTCCCCCAGCCCAGTTCGCGGCAGATTCCCGTCTTCCAATCCTCGCCGCGTGGAATCTTCGGCCAGGAGGCGATTCCGACAGATTTGGGACGAACGGCCTCCCACACGTCGATGTACGGGTGCCCGGTCACCAACACGTCCGGGCCGAGGCCCTGAGTCAGTTGGGTTTCCTTGGAACCGGTGACCAGGTGGTCGACCAGGACCCCGACGCGGCGGCCGGGACCAGGCCCGAATTCGGCAAGCCGCTCCCCCAGATTGTCGAGTCCTTCGAGATGTTCGACGACAACACCTTCGACGCGAAGATCGTGACCCCACACCCGCTCGACGAGGGCAGCATCGTGTACTCCCTCCACCCAGATCCGGCTGGGCAGTGCCGTGCGGGCGCGTAAGCCTTCGACTCGCGTCGAACCCGAAGCCGACCGTGCGGGTTTGGTGGACACGGGCTTGGGGGCCGGGCGTACGAGGGTGACCGGTGAGCCGTCGATGAGGAAGGCCGCCTCGCGCATCGCGAACAACCGCGTTCGGGAACGACCGTCCTCGAGTCGCACGAAATCGCCGTCGTACGTGCGCTCGAAACCGACTACCGCACCGCAGAATCCCGTCGCCGCATCCTCGACGACAAGATCACGCTCGGCCGCCACTTCAGGCGTCACGCGCTTCTGTTTGCGGGTATGACCCGCAAAAATGTCACCGTATCCGTTGCCACCGCTCACGCCGGATCACGCTAGGTCACAACGCCGGGGCCGCGCATGTCGCCACGCCGAACTAAACTTCACGGTCATGAGTTCTCCCAGCGCAACCCTCACCGTGTGGGCAGCGTCATGGCTCGCCGGCGACGCTGCGCCGGACGACGTCATCGACGCCCTTGCCGCGTGGGCACCCATGCACCTGATCGGCGCCGCCGATGCGGAAACCGCGGTCCGCCACGATCTCGAATGGCCGGGAGTCACGGCTTCCGGTGTGCCCACCCTGCTCAGAATCGCGCGCTCGGAGGCTGCCGAGGTCCGCCTGGTCCTTCCTACGGCCGGTGATGTACGTGGTCTGCCCACCGGGACCGAGTTCGCGCGCGCTGCGATCGCAACGGGTGAAGGGTTACAGATCGGCGCCGTCGGCAAGCCGGGAGTCGGACTCGTGCCGTCGAAGGAAGGCCCGGACGTCCTGCGATGGACGGTCTTCTCCATTCCCACTGTGGCGGGCAGCGCCGAATCGATCGGACTCCGCGAAGCCGAATACGAACTGCGCCAAGCTGTTCGGGACGCAGCCGAGGTGCTCGGCGGGCTTCCGACCGTAGCCACCGGAATGCCTGGAAACGACGCTCGTACGCTGGTCGCCGAAGCCCTGCAGGCCCAGGCCGGACACCGCTGGCCGTCGACACTGTCACCTCGGCATTTACAGGTGATCGACACCGCCGACAACGTGGCAGCCATTCTCACCGTGGCTGCGTCGATATCGACCAATCAGGCCCCGAGCGTGTCCACTGCGCAGAGGCGTGACGACCTGCTGCGACGACTGTGGGACGTTGTTCGCACTGCCCGTGTCGCGTCGGCGAACAGCGTGTCGATCAGAGCTTGAGCACGAAGTTCCGGCGTTTCTCGGCAAACCCGTTGCGGTCACCGAACATGTCGATCTTCATCTCTTCGAGCTCACGCTCCTCGTAGGGCTCCACCGGATCACGTTCCAGTCGAAGACGTTTGCGCTCCAGCATCGATTCCAGCCGATCTCCTTCGAGCAAGTCGGTGGCGACCTCGCGCAACCACGCCTCGAACAGATCCGGCCGCCTGGGGCCGATCGCGTCGACAAGTCCGATCTCCAAGGCTCGACGGATGCCGATCGCACTGCACTCGGCCAGCAGACTGCGGGCCTGCTCCTCGCCGACCCGAGCCGGAAGTGTGTACGTGTGCAGTTCCGAGCCGAACAGGCCCATCGTGGCGTAATGAGGATTGAGAACCACACCGTCCCTGGCCACGACTACGTCGGCTCCAAGCGGGAGCATGACCCCGCCGGCACCGGCGTTGCCTGTGAATGCCGCCACCACAACCTGTTCCGTACAGGTGACGATCGCTTTCGCGATCTCGTTGATGGCTTTGATGTTGGCCCACGCTTCTCCGGCTTGATCCGACGCGGCCTCGATGACGTTGAGGTGGATACCGTTGCTGAATCTGTCGTAGTCACTCGTCAGGACAAGGATCTTGGTGTCCTGCGCGATCGCCCAGCGGAGCCTGGAGGCCAGTCGCGCGCATTGCTTCGTACTCATCGCACCGTTGTAGAAGCGGAACGAGATATATCCGATTTCGCCGTCGCGGTGATAGTCGGTCTCGGGGTAACGACTCTCCCAGACCTGTGGAACGAACACGTCCGGACGTACGACCGTTGTCGACGGAAGTTTGACATTGCCGGCGCCGACGAGCCGCGCATGTCCGATCCAAACGGAGCCCGCACCGGTGGCAACACGTATTGCCTGGTGGAAGTACTCGACGATGGTGCCGGGCGCTGCATCGACGTGGGTATCGAGGTGAGCGTCGTAGACGTAGACCCGGTCGAGCCCCAACTGAACGGCGACGCCGGGAAACCCGTCGGCGGCGTTGACGGCGCGGACGATGCTCGACGCGTCTTCCTCCCAGCTGAAAACGCGATCGGCCTGTTTCATGCTCGGCCGCGATCGGGTCGAAGCCACGGGCCGCGCAACTCGGTCCGATGGGATCGGCTGGAAGTCAGGAGTACGGAAATGTTCGACGACCTCTCCAATGCACTCCATCGCCGCGTCGGTGACTTCCTCGTTGTATACCGAGGATTTGGTTGCCCCGTTCCGGAGTTCGAACGTCCGCCACGCCCACACCGGCCCGGCATCGAGTTCCTCAGCGGCCTGCAATGCCGTGACACCCCAGATCGGTTCGCCATCCGTTATCGCCCAGTCCAGCGACGACGGCCCGCGATCTCCGGGCGGGCCGGGATGGATGATGATCGTTGTCCACCGCTGCCAAACAGATTCCGGGACATAGGCTTTCAAGAACGGGCAGATGACGAGGTCAAAATCTCCCGAAGAAGTCGCGGCCAGCACTGCGTCCGCGTCGGCGACGACGGCTGTACGGACTTGGTGTCCCGCCTCGCGAAGAACAAGACCGGCCCGCTGCGAGAGACCGTTGTCGGAGGAGACGAGAAGAAGCACGCTCAACGGTGGCGCGAAGGTCGTACGTGGGCGTGAGCGCCGGAACAGCGCCGCCGTCGCCGCTCGCAGACGGCCCCTGCCCGATACACCTTCACGTAGCTTAGCCGTTGCTACATCGCTGGAAATAGCCACAGAAGTCGTGAGCGCGGCCGATTTGGGCATCGGTCGTACTTCGGGGGTCGAAACCATGAATTCCTGCTCGCATGCTCGGGTATCTGCAGCGCAGACCAGACTCCCCCCCAGAGCAGGACCGACGCACCGATAGATTGATTGAGGTATTTAGGGACTTTATACCTACCGTCGGTTTGTTTCAATAGCTATTTTCAAGCAAACCGTTTGATCGATCAACCCACAGTCTTGTGATTGATCGCGATATGGCGGTCGATGCGAATATGTTCATCCAGCGTCGGGTAGCGCAAACCGGTGTCCTGGCTGTACCCCTGACGGCGCAACCAATCCAGGACGTCGCCCCAGAACCAGATCCCCCCGGCAACCGAGTTGTACGGAATCGGGAAAGGCGTAGCCGCCTGCCGGACCCCTCGCACCCACTGCCCGACAGCTTGCCGCGTCACCCCCGCACGGTCGGCAATGTCCTGACGTGACACCAGATCGGGATGTGTCCGCCGGGGACGCACGCCTGCAGCCACCAACTGGTCCACCACGGTGATAGCCGTTGTCGCCGCTCGCATACCTTCCGAGGTGAGCGTCAGCAGCTGCAGCCCGCGTCGGTCCTCGACCCTTCCGCCCAAGCTCTCTTCGATCGCCTGCTCTTGCGAGACTGTCAGCATCTGAACGATGAATGTGAATTCGTAACGGTGATAGAGGTCTTCGGCCACGCAATGAACATAGCCGTAAGCTGCACTGTTTCCACATGGACACACCCGGGTCCCGCCCCCGCACGCACAATGGGCAGATGATCGACGTGGACGACAGCCAGTTCGAGGACATGGTCAAGCGGGCGCTCGACAGCCTGCCACCGAAATTGGGTGCGGAGATGGCCAATGTCGCAGTGACCGTTCAACTCGAAGGTGGACGACCGGGGCTACTCGGGCTGTATCAGGGCATCCCACTGACCAAGAGAACCACCACGTACGCCGGCGTCCTTCCCGATCGCATCACGATCTACCGCAGGGCCATCTGTGCGATCTGCAGCACCGAAGACGAGGTGATCGAGCAAGTTCGCCGAACCGTGATCCACGAGATCGGCCACCACTTCGGGATCGGAGATCCCCGGTTGCGTGAACTCGGATGGTGACAACCGACTCATCTACAAGTCGGAAATCAGCTAGAGGTTGATAATCGGCGAATTGTCATGTCAGCTGTACCAAGCCCGCAACAATTGAACACTTACAGGAGTTCGCATGGTCAATTTGATCCAGATCGCCCCGAAGAATGCCCCGACGTTCGCGATGAGCCGACAGAAGGCCGCAGAACTGCTGGGCATCTCGGTCGACAGCGTCGCGTTTCTCCTCAAGTCTCGCTATCTCCCGGATCTGGACGCCGGTCGGTTGATCAAGATGGCCAACCAGCCTTGGTTGTACTCGGACGGCGACTTTCCCGTCCTTCAGCAGGGCGCATCCGAACTTGCCCCCAAGAAGATGCTGCCCGCACGTAAGTACATCGGCGAGAGCGCAATTCACTCCGATGCCGAATGCGTGGAGGCCAACCAGGGGCAGTGGGCGGGATTCAACGTCGACCATGTGCTCGGCGCCCGCTTCCTGCCTGTGACGCTGCGCAAGTTTCCGGTGTCGGTGCTGCAGATCCACGACGTCAACGACGACGACGAAGAACGCGTCTCGTTTGTCGCGACCCTCGCCGGGCGAGTCCGCGAACTGGGCGCGCCCGAACTCAACTACATAGATCCGTCACTGAGCCCCGAGGATCGACAGATCGTCGAGACGCTCCTCACCTCGCGCAGCACGTCCACCGTTCCCGGGCCCTGCGGAAAGCTCAAGCATCCGAACACCTGAGCGCCGGACCGTCAGCGGGGACGCTGAACGGCCGCGCAGCAATTGACCGCACACGAGAGACCGTTGGTGGTCGAGCCGAGCAGCGGCTCGACCCCCAGTCGCAGTGGCTGCTCGGCCTCGGCCAGTTCCCGAACGAGCGTGGGCACCAGCTGCGCAAAACGCTGATCGCGGCCGGGCGTTGCTGCCCGAACGAAATCCATCCCGAGTTCGGCTGCCTTGTCCTTGGCCTCGGTGTCCAGGTCCCACACCACTTCGAGGTGATCGGAGACGAAACCGACGGGGCACACGATCACGGCGCGAACATCCTTGGCGGACAACGTATCCAGGTGATCACAGATGTCGGGGTCCAGCCACGGAACCTGCGGCGGGCCTGATCGCGACTGCCACACCAGATCGAAATCCTCGACGCCGACGGCCTCGGCAACCAACTTCGCGGCCTCGGCGACCTGTCGACTGTAGAGGTTTCCGCCCTCTGCCGGCGGCCCTGCATTGCGGTCTGCGGCACTCGGTACCGAATGCGCGGTGAACACCAGGCGCGCAGTATCGCGAGTCGCTTCGGGCAACTCTGCGCGGGCCGCGCGCACACCGTCGGCGAACGCGCCTACGACCAGCGGATGGTCGTAGTACTGGCGAAGTTTTGTCAGCGTCGGTGCGCCGTCACCGACCGCCTCACGGGCACGGGCGATGTCCTCGTGGTACTGCCGACATCCGGAGTAACCACCCCACGCCGACGTGGCGAACACGGCGGCGTTGCGGACACCGTCCTCGCGCATCTTGGCAACGGTGTCTTCGACCATCGGGTGCCAGTTGCGGTTGCCGAAGTACACGGGCAAATCCACGCCGGCTGCTGCCAGCTCACCTTCGACCCGTTCGATCAGGTCTCGGTTGAGCGCGTTGATGGGCGAAACTCCACCGAAATGCATGTAGTGCTCGACAACGGCGTCGAGCCGCTCCGGTGGCACTCCCCTACCGCGCGTGACGTTTTCGAGGAACGGCCGTACGTCTTCGGGTTTTTCGGGACCGCCGAACGACAAAACGAGAAGAGCATCGAACTGCATGTCCATACTTACGGTCATGAGTTCAATCTTGCGCGATGCCGTTCGGCGGGAGTCACCCGGGTACTCACCTGCGTAGTAGAAGGGGTGTTACTAGCCGACCATCGCGTGGAAGCCGCCGTCGACGTAGATGATCGACGCGGTCGTGCCGGGCAACCAATCCGAGAGAACGGTGCAGACCGTTTTGGCGACCGGCTCGCGATCGTCGACGTCCCAGCCGATGGGCGCAGCACCGTCCCAGGCGGTGTTCAGCTTGTCCAACTCCGCGCCCGGACCGGTGCTGTCGCCGGCAATGGCCTTGGCGGCCAGGGTCTTGATCGGGCCGGAGGACACCAGGTTCGAGCGGATGCCGCGGACGCCGACCTCTTTGGCCACGTACCGATTGACGGCCTCGAGGGTTGCCTTGGAGACACCCATCCAGTTGTAGAAGGGCATTGCGCGTGCCGGATCGAAGTCCATACCGACGATGGACGCGTTGTCGTTGAGCACCGGCAGCAAGGCCTTGGCCAGTGCGCTGTACGAGTAGGCGGACACCTCGAGTGCGACCGCCACGTCTTCCCACGGCGCGTCCATGAACGGGCTTCCCAGGCAGGAGCGGGGAGCGAAGCCGATCGAGTGGACGACGCCGTCGATACCCTCGGGAGCCAGCTCGCGCACACGCTCGGCGAGAGAGGCGAGATCCTCCGAGCTCTGGACGTTGAGCGAGATTGCCGGCGGCACGGGCTGCGGCAGGCGCTGGGCGATGCGGTCGATGAGGCGCAGACGATCGAATCCGGTGATCAGTACCTTTGCGCCCTGCTCCTGCGCGACCTTGGCCACGTGGAACGCGATCGACGAATCGGTGATGATGCCGGTGACAAGAATGGTCTTACCCTCGAGCAAGCCGCCCATGAGATGTCCTCCTGATTTCAGACGTACGAGAAAGGTGTGTGTGCGAAAAGCGGGTCAGTGCCCCATGCCGAGTCCACCGTCGACGGGGATGACCGCACCCGAGACGTAGGCCGAATCGTCGGAGGCGAGGAAACTGACAACTGCTGCAACATCTTCCGGCTTTCCGGTCCGCTGCAACGGGATGAACTCGGTGGCCTTGTCCTTGACGTCGTCGCCCAGTGCTGCCGTCATGTCGGTCTCGATGAACCCGGGAGCGACGACGTTGGCGGTGATCGAACGTGAGCCGAGTTCCCTTGTCAGGGAACGAGCGATACCGACGATGCCTGCTTTGGACGCGGCGTAGTTGACCTGGCCGGCTTGTCCTGCCAGACCCACCACAGAGCCGAGGAAGATGAACCGTCCGAAACGCGCGCGCAGCATCGACCGGGTCGCACGTTTCGAGAGGCGGAACGTACCGGTGAGGTTCGCGTCGACGACGCTCGTGAACTGCTCTTCGCTCATTCGCATGATCAGTGTGTCGTCGGTGACGCCGGCATTGGCGACGATGACCTCGACCGGCCCCTGGTGCGCTTCGACCTCTTTGAACGCACGGTCGATCGACTCGGTGTCGGTGACGTCGCACACGACGCCGAACAACCCTTCGGGGACACCGGAACCGCGGTGCGTGACGGCTACCTTGTGGCCGTCTGCGGCGAGCCGCTGAGCGACGGCCAAGCCGATTCCGCGGTTACCGCCGGTGACGAGCACCGAGCGAGGTGTGGTGACGGTCCGTTCGGAAACCACTGTCGTGGGAGGGGTAGACATGGCGATCAACCTATCAATTCTCTGCGGGCCGCGTACCGGCGGTATTTGGACAATTCGGAACTGCTCTCGATCAGGGCAGACGCTGCCTGCGTACCAGGGCAATCGTCAGACCAGCGGTCGCGAACACGACGCCGAGGACCAACCACGGTCGACTCGCGTCTCCTCGTGTCGTCTCGAAACCGATCTGCTCTTCGAGCGTGTCGTACACCTGGCGCAGTTCTTCGAGGCTCGATGCCGTGAAGAAACTTCCGCCGGAAAGGTTGGCGATCTCCTTCAATGACGCGTCGTCGACCGGGACGGGGATTCGGTCTCCTTCGATCTCGACTCGCCCGTATGTCGTTCCGAAGGAAATGGTCGAGATCGGAACGCCCTTGTCCTTGGCCTGACGGGCAGCGGTGAATCCGCCCCGCGGATCGTCCGAGTTTTCGGGAACGGTCTGCTTACCGTCGGACAGCAACACGATGCGCGCCGGTGGCGCCTGATCGCTGCCGCCGAGAACAGCCGACAGCGTGTCGATCGACTGCAACGAGGTGAAGATCGCTTCGCCCGTCGCCGTTCGCTCACTGAGCTTGAGGTTGTCGATGGCGACCTTCGTCGCGTCACGATTCGTGGTGGGCGACACCAGAACCGAAGCCGTTCCGGCAAATGCGACCAACCCGAGGTTGATGCCGGGAGTCAGACCGTCGGCGAACGACTTGGCAGCTTCCTGCGCTGCTGCCAATCGCGTCGGCTCGACGTCGGTGGCCTGCATCGACAGCGACACGTCGATCACGAGGATCACCGTGGCGCGGTTTCGCGGGACCTTCTTGTCTGCCGTCGGACCGGCAAGGGCGACGGTGAAGAACACCAATGCGATGACCATCAGAATCGCCGGAATATGACGCCACCGCCCGGGCCGCGAAGGCGCGACCTTCTCCAACAGTGCGAAGTTCGTGAACCGAAGTGTGTGCTTGGCTCGCTGCTTCTGCACGAGTACGTAACCGACCACCAACGCGGCGATGACAGCGAGGAACAGCAGCCACCACGGCGCGGTGAATTGAGAAAGACTCACGAACGAACGCCCCCAGTTCCGGCGCCGGCACCATAACTGTGTCGGCGTGCCGAGATGAATCTCACGACGTCGGCGATCCAGTCCCGATCGGTGTGCAGGGACATGAGCGGTGCGCCGCAACGACGTAGAGCTTGCCTGACCTCGACGCGGTGCTCGGCGGCGACTCTGGCGAAGTCGGCGCGCAATTGCGGCGTCGTGGTGAATTCTCTGGTCCGGCCGGACTCGGGATCGTGGAGCACCACGTCGCCCACGTCGGGCAGTTCGAGGTCTCGCGGATCGACCACTTCGACACCGAGCACGTCGTGCCGTCCTGAAATGGCGCGCAGCGAGCGTTCCCAGTCGATCGGTCCGAGGAAGTCACTGATGACCACCGCCAGTCCGCGCCGACGCTGTGGGCGTCTGAGCGCTTCGATCGCGCCGACCAGATCACCGCGTACCCCGTCCGGCGCGTGCGGAGTCGTCGCGATCTTGCGGAGCATCGCCTGTGCGTGAATTCGCCCACCGCGGGCCGGAATTCGAGTTGTCTGTGCGCCGGTCGAGATGATGGCGCCGACGCGGTTACCGCCCGAACTGGTCAGGTGAGTGATCGCCGCGGCTGCGGCGACGACCAGGTCGCGCTTCTCGCATCCGGCGGTCCCGAAGTCGAGACTTGCGGACAAGTCGATGACGAGCCACGTCTCGAGCTCACGATCTGCGACCGACTGACGCACGTGTGGGTGCGTCGTCCGTGCGGTGACGGACCAGTCCATCTGCCGCACGTCGTCGCCCGGCTGATACTCGCGGGCATCTCCCGGCTCCGAACCCGGACCGGGAATCAGGCCGAGATGATCGCCGTGCAGCACACCGTCAAGGCGACGGCGAACCGTCAGCTCGAGGGTGCGCAGCGCAGCGGTGAGTTTCGGGTCGCTGAGCTCGCCGGATCGGAACGACGGCGGAGAACCGGTGGATCCGGCGGGTGTCGCCTGGCCACCGTCGCGGCCTTCGGTCACTGCGGGCGACTCATCGTCTCAGCGGTCGCGATCGGCGCGCCGTTGCCCTGCGGATTAGCTGTGCCCTGTGGGTTAGCTGTGCCCGGTGCGTTGAACTGCGGTGCCTGCGGTGCGCCCTGCTGGGGCGGACCGGGAACGGTAGGAACCGGCCGCGCGGCGATCTGCGGCAGTCCGACGGTCTGCAGCACCCGGGCGATGACGGCGTCGGGAGTCACCTCGTCGGCCATGGCGTCGTAGGAAAGAACGAGGCGGTGACGCAACACGTCCGGGATCACCTCGATGACGTCCTGCGGCACTACGTAGTCGCGCCCGCGGACGAGAGCGAGAGCTCGCGACGCGGCGATGATGCCGAGCGTCGCGCGGGGTGAGGCGCCGTACGCGATCCAGCCGGCGACGTCCTCGAGTCCGACCTCACGCGGCGTACGCGTAGCGGCGATGACCCGGACAACGTAATCGACGAGCGCGTGGTGAACGAAGACGTTGCTGGCGACGCGTTGGAGCCTGACCAACTCCTCCGGACCGAGGATCTGGTGCGGCTCCGGAGCCGCGACGCCCATCCGGTAGACGATTTCGCGTTCTTCCTCCACTGTCGGGTAATCGACGAGGATCTTGAACAGGAAGCGGTCGCGCTGCGCTTCGGGGAGCGGATAGACGCCCTCGTTCTCGATGGGGTTCTGCGTCGCCATCACCAGGAACGGATCGGGCATGTGGTACCGCTTGCCACCGATCGAGACGTGGCGTTCTGCCATCACCTCGAGGAGCGCGGACTGCACCTTGGCCGGGGCACGGTTGATCTCGTCGGCCAACACGAAGTTGGCGACGACGGGGCCGAGTTCGGTGTCGAACTCCTCGCGGCCCTGACGGTAGATGCGCGTGCCGATCAGGTCGGTGGGCACCAAGTCCGGGGTGAACTGGACGCGGGAGAACGAACCGCCGACGACCTTCGCGAAAGTCTCGACGGCCAGCGTCTTGGCGACACCGGGTACGCCTTCGAGGAGGACGTGCCCCTTGGCGAGAAGTCCGACGAGAATGCGCTCGACAAGCCGGTCCTGCCCGACGATGACTCGCTTGACCTCGTAAATCGCTCGTTCCAAGGTCTGAACGTCGGCTGCCAGGGAAGGTGCTGCTCCGTCCGCACTTCCACTCGCCTTGCTTACGTCGACCGTTCCGACCGAATCTTCACGTGAGGTCACCAAGAATCCATCGCTTTCACCTAGAAAAGTACCGACAGTAACGTGTTCCCCGTCAACTATTCCAGGTAGTTGCGCTCGATGCCGTAACACCACGTCGGGAACTTGATACTTCCCTGACAATGCGGGTGTCAGCGGCATTTCCTCTGACGGTCAGGACACAAGACGGACGGCGTACGGCGTCATTCCGCCCCACCGAACCGGTGAGACCATGACACTCGAACCGGATTGTGGTGCCTCGAGCATCTGACCGTTACCGAGGTAGAGCGCCACGTGTTGGCTGGCGTTGGGGCCGTAGAAGATCATGTCGCCGCGCTTCATCTCCGAAGACGGAACCTGCGTGCCCGCGGTGTACTGATAGCCGGTGTAGTGCGGCAGCGAGATCCCGATGCCGGCAAAGGCATAAATCATCAAGCCGGAGCAGTCGAACCCGACCTTGTTGAAGTCGCCGTAACTGTCAGCGACGCCGCCGTCACGGATGCCTCGCGTCGGACCGTTCTCGTCGCCGCCGCCCCAGGCATACTGCACGCCTAGCTGAGACATTCCGCGGTCGATGACGGATTCGATTGCAGCGCTTCCGGTGACGGAAGGCTTCGGAGTGGTGGGTTTCGGCGTCGTCGGCTTCGGGGTGGTGGGCTTGGGCGTCGTGACCGTTTCCTCGTCGGTGCCGGTCTCTTCGTCCGTGCCTGTTTCCTCGTCGGTCCCTGTTTCTTCGTCAGTCCAGGTGTCGTCGTCGTCCGGGATGACGGTCGGAGTCGGGTCTTCGACCGCGGTGTGCGGACGCTGGGCCGCTGCCAGTGCGGCAGCTCGATCCTTGGCTGCCTGGTCGGCTGCGGCACGGGCGGCGGCCTGAGCGGCCGCTTCCTTGGCAGCGGCTTCGAGAGCCTTCTGATGAGCTTCCTCGGCACGGCGCTGTTCGTCCCAGGTCGCGTATGCCTGGCGTTGACCCTGCAAGCCGGCGACGGCGTTGCGGGCGGCGTCGAGCTGAGCCTGGGCAGAGTTGCGCTCGGCTTCGATCGCGGCCTTCTTGGCTACCTGCTGATCGAGAGCGTTGCGCGCGATCTGAATCGCTTGCTCCGCCAGATCCTTCAGCTGCGCGGCGACCTCGGCGGCGGCATCGGCCTGCTGCTTGGCCTGGCGGGTCGCGGAATCCTTGTTCGCCTGCTCGGTACGTGCTCGCTGGAGACCGTCGAGCACTGCACTCTGCGTATTGGCGAGAAGCTTGAGGACCTGGGCGCGGTCGAGAACGTCGCCAGGACCCTTGGCGTCGAGGAACGACGAGATCGACGCAGTATTGGTGCCCTTGACGTAGCTCGAGCGTGCGTACTTGTCGAAGTCCGTCTGAGCGACCTCGATCTGCGTCGACGCGTCCTTCAGAGCTTGTTTCGTGACTCCGACGGCCTGCGCTGCGGAGTCTGCGGCGCCGCGAGCGTTCTGCAGATCCACGAGAGTCTTGTTGACGTCTTCACGCTTGATCGCAACTTCGTTGTCGAGTGCTGACAACTGTTCGTTTGCCGATGCGACTTGATTGATGAGCGCGCTGACGGTGCCGACGCTCGACGAGACCTGCGAATCTGCCGCGGCGATATCCGAGTCACTCGGATTCGGCGGCGGTGGCGGTACGGCCGAGGACATGGCCGGCGTCCCGACGATCAGGGATCCGACGACGCCGAATCCGATGACCAGTTGCGCCAGGCGCATCGATTTACGGGAAGGACCACGACGGGACTCGCCGCCACGTGTTACTTGCCTCACAAATAACTCTCCCTCGCGTGTAACGCCACGGCCCGCTGGGTCGCCGATCCGTGCGGGGAGGGAATGCGCAGACCAAGCACCGGTCGCCCACAGCCCGAGAGCTGCTCGTCGACCTGGACGTGCCGTACGAACGCCACCGTCGACACCTCGAGAACGAGGCAACCGACAAGTACGCGTCGAACAACATCAGCCTGTCTGCGACACTTCTTCCCCAAAAAGTGCCAGTTGTACCGTACGACACTCAAGCGTTCTTTGGAAACTTTAGCCACAAATAACACAAACGGTATTTGAGCTGGTCGAATGGCATGCAGGCACCAAAAAGGGCAGGTACTCACCGCAAACAGCAGTGAGTACCTGTTTTCGACGAGTTACTGAAAATCTCGCAAAAGGACCAAGGTCAGACGGAATCGGCCCGGTGGTCGGATGGTGCTGGTGTTTCCGAAGTCGAGGCGATATGTCTGGTTTGCGCGTTTTCTGGCTCTCGCCGCCACTTGACGGCAAAGGTAATTCCGGCAATAACCGCCACCACTGCGATGACAAGGACCGTGTAAAGCGTCCACGGCGGACCTGGCGCCACGATCTCGTGCGAGAAGCGGTCCGCGGTCACGCTTGCGCTTTCGCCGAAAGATCGGTCCTGTGCAGTTTCGAGCTGCACTCGACTGATCGAATCGCTGTAGCTACCCATCCAGTCAGGGCTCAGAACGAGAACCGTTCCGCCTTCTGTTTTGCCGACCGTCGTGGCCAGGTCTCGAAGATCGGACGGCCGGCCCGGATTTGCGTCGACTACTACGACGCTCAAGTCGACACCACGTTCACGAGCGTCGGTCACCACCGCGGTCAGCCCCGCAACATCATCCGCGGGGGCGGAGACGCCGTCCGTCGAAATGTCCGCGAGCACGTCGTCGAGATCGACGTCCGACGGAACAGCGACGTGCAACGGGGACTTCACGTGCACAGGCGCAAAAGCGTGATTTGTAGGAGCAGACATCTCTCATCCGGGTGCTGTTCGGATTCCGTCCACCGCTGAGATGCGGGGAGTTCTTCCGAGGTCGTTTTTCGGCGGCCGACCCGCGACGGGCCTGCATGCACCCTACTTCAGGTCGACTGCCACCAGGCGTCACACACAACCGCCGCGCGTGCCGCCCGAGCGGTAGCTGTGGGTGCGGTCACCCAGCCAAGCCTGCGTTGCGCAGGCCCGCAGTCTGCATGAAGATTGTTTCGGTCAACTTGCCCTGAATTCTCACAGGACAAGCGTACTGTTAGACTTGGACCAAGAGGTACCACCGGTCAGGACAGGTTCTACTGCAGCTCCGATGTTCGGACAGTTCTCACGCGAACTGTGCGATTGGCGTGAGCTACGGAGGATCTTCCCGGCCGAAGTACCTCGCTTCAGCTGCCGACACAGCCCCGTCGGTAGCGACCCTCATAGACGAGTGGAGCAGACGTGAGCACCAGTATCGATTCATTCGGAGCCAAGGGAACCCTCGAGGTCGGTGAGAACTCTTACGAGATCTTCCGCCTCTCGGCCGTCCCCGGCACCGAGAAATTGCCCTATTCCTTGAAGGTTCTCGCCGAGAACCTTCTCCGCACCGAAGACGGCGCCAACATCACCGCGGATCACATCCGCGCAATCGCAAGCTGGGATCCCTCAGCCGAGCCGAGCATCGAAATCCAGTTCACGCCTGCCCGCGTGATCATGCAGGACTTCACCGGCGTTCCTTGCATCGTCGACCTCGCCACCATGCGTGAGGCCGTCACCACCCTCGGCGGCGACCCGAACAAGGTCAACCCGCTCTCCCCCGCCGACATGGTCATCGACCACTCGGTCATCCTCGACGTCTTCGGCCAGGCCGACGCACTCGAGCGCAACGTCGACCTCGAATACGAGCGCAACGGCGAGCGTTACCAGTTCCTCCGTTGGGGCCAGGGCGCATTCGACGACTTCAAGGTCGTCCCCCCGGGAATGGGCATCGTTCACCAGGTCAACATCGAGTACCTGGCACCCACCGTCATGTCGCGTAACGGACAGGCATACCCCGACACCTGTGTCGGCACCGACTCGCACACCACGATGGTCAACGGCCTTGGCGTGCTCGGCTGGGGCGTCGGCGGCATCGAGGCCGAGGCAGCAATGCTCGGCCAGCCCGTCTCCATGCTGATCCCCCGCGTCGTCGGCTTCAAGCTCTCCGGTGAGATCAAGCCCGGCGTCACCGCAACCGACGTCGTGCTCACCGCCACCGAGATGCTCCGTAAGCACGGCGTCGTCGGCAAGTTCGTCGAGTTCTACGGCAACGGTGTTGCCGAGGTTCCGCTCGCGAACCGCGCGACGCTGGGCAACATGAGCCCCGAATTCGGTTCCACCGCAGCGATCTTCCCGATCGACGCCGAGACCATCGAATACCTGCGCCTCACCGGCCGCAGCGACGAGCAGCTCGCTCTCGTCGAGGCGTACGCCAAGGAACAGGGCCTGTGGCACAACCCCGACAAGGAACCCGTCTTCTCGGAGTACATCGAGCTGGATCTGGGAACCGTTGTTCCCTCGATCGCCGGCCCGAAGCGCCCGCAGGACCGAATCCTGTTGTCGGAGTCCAAGACTGCGTTCCGCAAGGACATCCACAACTACGTGGAAGAGAACCACCCGACCGAGCACACCCAGCTCGACGAGGCCGTCGAAGAGTCCTTCCCGGCTTCCGATCCCGCGGTTCTGTCGTTTGCCGACGACGGAGCGGTCGACGTTCTCTCTGCTGCCAACGGTGCAGAAGGCCGTCCGAGCAAGCCGGTCGTCGTCAAGTCCGACGCCGGTGAGTTCGTTCTCGACCACGGCGCCGTCGTCGTTGCAGGTATCACCTCCTGCACCAACACGTCCAACCCGTCGGTCATGCTCGGCGCTGCACTGCTCGCACGCAACGCCGTCGAAAAGGGCCTCGCCACCAAGCCGTGGGTCAAGACCAACATGGCTCCCGGTTCGCAGGTCGTCACCGACTACTACGAGAAGGCCGGCCTGTGGCCGTACCTCGAGAAGCTCGGTTACTACCTCGGTGGTTACGGCTGCACCACGTGCATCGGTAACACCGGACCGCTGCCCGAGGCAGTCTCGAAGGCGATCAACGACAACGACCTCTCGGTCACCGCGGTGCTCTCGGGTAACCGTAACTTCGAGGGACGTATCTCCCCCGACGTCAAGATGAACTACCTGGCTTCCCCGCCGCTCGTGATTGCCTACGGCCTCGCCGGAACCATGGACTTCGACTTCGAGACCGATTCGCTCGGTAACGACACCGACGGAAACCCCGTCTACCTCAAGGACATCTGGCCGTCCACGCAGGAAATCGAAGAGACCATCAAGTCCTCGATCGACCAGGACATGTTCCGCAAGTCGTACGCAACCATCTTTGCGGGCGACAGCCGCTGGCAGAACCTCGAAACCCCGAAGGGTGACACCTTCGAGTGGGACGAGAACTCCACCTACGTGCGGAAGCCACCTTACTTCGACGGCATGACGATGGATCCGGCTCCGGTCAAGGACATCAAGGGCGCTCGCGTCCTCGCACTGCTCGGCGACTCGGTCACCACCGACCACATCAGCCCGGCAGGTCCGATCAAGGTCGGCACCCCCGCTGCGCAGTACCTCGACTCCCATGGCGTCGAGCGTGCGGATTACAACTCGCTCGGCTCGCGTCGCGGTAACCACGAGGTCATGATTCGCGGAACGTTCGCGAACATCCGTCTGCGCAACCAGCTCCTCGACGACGTCTCGGGTGGTTACACCCGCGACTTCACGCAGGAAGGCGCACCGCAGGCATTCATCTACGACGCGTCGCAGAACTACCAGGCAGCCGGCATCCCGCTGGTCGTCCTGGGCGGCAAGGAGTACGGCTCCGGATCCTCGCGTGACTGGGCAGCCAAGGGCACGAGCCTGCTCGGCGTCAAGGCCGTCATCACCGAGTCGTTCGAGCGCATCCACCGCTCCAACCTGATCGGCATGGGCGTTGTCCCGCTGCAGTTCCCGGTCGGCGAGTCCGCAGGTTCGCTCAAGCTCGACGGCACCGAGACCTTCGACATCGAAGGTGTCGAGAAGCTCAACGAGGGCGTCACCCCGAAGACCATGAAGGTCACGGCGACGCGCGAGAACGGCGAGAAGGTCGTGTTCGACGCAGTCGTACGCATCGATACCCCCGGCGAAGCGGATTACTACCGCAACGGTGGCATCCTGCAGTACGTGCTTCGCAACATGATCCGGGGCTAGTAGGCACTACGTGCCTGTGAGCACTTTCGGCCCCTGACGGGTCACGAAGCGCTCACGACCACTTTCGCCGGAAGGCGAACCAGGTTTCATCGGTGGTCGTGAGCGCTTTGTGCACTGAGTCGACATTCAGCGCCTACGGCCGAAAGTGCTCACAGGCAACCCGACAAAGGAGGGATGCCCGTGCCCAAGGTCAGTGAAGACCATCTCGCGGCACGGCGCAGTCAGATCCTTGACGGCGCCCGCCGCTGCTTTGCGGAATACGGCTACGACGGCGCCACAGTTCGCCGTCTCGAAGAAGTCACCGGTTTGTCCCGCGGAGCGATCTTCCATCACTTCAAGGACAAGGACGGCCTGTTCCTCGCTCTCGCAAGCGAGGATGCGAGCCGGATGGCAGATGTCGTCGCCGAAGAGGGCCTCGTCCAGGTCATGCGGGACATGCTCGCGCAGCCCGACCAATTCGATTGGCTGGGAACGCGACTGGAGATAGCGCGTCGACTGCGCAACGACGCCGATTTCCGCGAGAAGTGGTCACAGCGCTCCGTAGAACTGACGGAAGCGACCAGTGCGCGTCTCGCCAGACAGAAATCGGCAGGCAGACTCCGTGACGACGTCCCCACCGAAATTCTGATCGGATACCTGGATCTGGTGATGGACGGCCTGGTCGCGAGAATCGCCTCCGGCCACGGCGTCGACAACCTGTCAGCGGTTCTCGATCTGGTCGAGGAATCGGTGCGGCGGAGAGATTGAGGGGCTTCGCCCCTGTGCGCCTTTTTGGTAGTTCCCACTACCAAAAAGGCGCACAGGGGGTTAGGCGAGCTGGATCAGCTCGAGGTACTCCTGCGACCAGTGGTCCTCGTTGCCGTCGGGCAGGAGGATGACTCGCTCGGGGTTGAGGGCCTCGGCAGCGCCCGGATCGTGGGTGACCAGGACGACGGCACCGGTGTAGCTGCGGAGCGCGTCGAGCACCTGCTCGCGTGAGATCGGGTCCAGGTTGTTGGTGGGCTCGTCGAGAAGCAGAACGTTGGCAGCGGACGACACCAGTCCGGCCAGAGCCAGACGCGTCTTTTCACCACCCGAGAGCGTTCCGGCCGGCTGTTCGAGCTGTGGGCCGGTGAACATGAAGGCGCCGAGCAGAGAACGCAGTTCCTGCTCCCCTGTGTCCGGCGCGGCGTGGCGGATGTTCTCCCACACGGACGCGTCGTCGTCGAGGGTGTCGTGCTCCTGAGCGAAGTAGCCGACCTTGAGTCCGTGACCGGCGATCAGCTCACCCGCGTCCGCCTTCTCCGCGCCCGCGAGGATGCGGAGCAGCGTGGTCTTACCTGCACCGTTGAGTCCGAGGATAACCACACGAGACCCACGATCGATCGCGAGATCGACACCGGTGAAGATCTCGAGCGAGCCGTACACCTTGGTGAGGTTCTTGCCCATCAGCGGAGTCTTGCCACAAGCGGCGGGTTCGGGGAAACGAATCCGCGCAACCTTGTCCGAGACACGTTCGGCATCGAGGTTCGCCATCAACTTGTCGGCTCGCTTGGCCATGTTCTGAGCCGCGACGGCCTTGGTTGCCTTTGCGCCCATCTTCGCGGCCTGAATCCGCAGCGCACCGGCCTTCTTCTCGGCATTGGCGCGCTCACGGCGACGACGCTGCTCGTCCGTGGCACGAGCGTCGAGGTACTTCTTCCAGTTCATGTTGTAGACGTCGGCCTCACCGCGGACGGCATCGAGGAACCACACGCGGTTGACGACGTCGTTGAGCAGGTCGACGTCGTGGCTGATGACCACCAGTCCACCCTCGTGGTTCTGGAGGAAGCCACGCAGCCAGGTGATGGAGTCGGCGTCGAGGTGGTTGGTGGGCTCGTCGAGCAGCAGAGTCGTGTCCGAGCGGGCACCGCTGCCGTCGGAGGCGGCGAAGAGGATGCGCGCCAATTCGACGCGACGACGCTGACCGCCGGACAGCGTGCTGAGCGGCTGCCCGAGAATGCGGTCTTCGAGACCGAGGCTGCTGGTGATGCGTGCAGCTTCACTCTCGGCTTCGTATCCGCCGAGGGCCGAGAACCGATCCTCGAGCTGACCGTACTTCTTGACCGCGCGGTCCTGCGATTCCTGATCGAGCACCTCGCCCATCAGAATCTGCTGCTTCTCCATCTCGCGGAGCATCGTGTCGAGGCCACGTGCGGAGAGAACCCGGTCCTTGGCGAGGACGCTCAGGTCGCCCTCTTTGGGGTCCTGCGGGAGGTATCCGAGTTCACCGGTACGTACGACGCTTCCCGCATATGCCTCACCTTCGCCGGCGAGGATGCGCAGTGTGGTCGTCTTTCCGGCTCCGTTACGTCCGACGAGTCCGATCCGGTCGCCCGGCTGGATGCGCAACGAAGGCCCGGGAGCCGTGAGAAGGGTGCGGACACCGGCACGAACTTCGAGGTCAGTGGCGGTAATCAAGCAAACTCCTCAGGAAAAACGACGAATACGGGTAAACAATGCCTGACTACAGACACAAGAACTATCGATTTTACCGTGACCTGACGGTCGTTCCGACCAGCAGCGTGTGAGTCCGCTAACGTTCGGGACATGACTAGCGAAAACAGCACTCGTCCTCGCGACCTCGAAGGCCGTGCCGCCATCGTCACCGGCGCAAGTCGCGGAATCGGCAAAGCTGTCGCCGCCGAACTCCTCGCTCGCGGTGCCGACGTCTTGATCACAGCCCGCAAGCCGGAGCCCCTCGAGGCCGCCGCATCCGAGCTGTCCGCTCTGGGGCACGGCGGAAAGGTCGTCGCATTCGCGGGCAACGCAGCCGATGCCGAAGCCCGCTCCGGTGCCGTCGACCGCGCCGTGTCCGAATTCGGTTCACTCGACATTCTGGTCAACAACACCGGAATCAACCCCGTCTTCGGTTCGCTCATGGAAGCGGACCTCGACGCCGTGCGCAAGATCTTCGACGTGAATGTGGTTGCCGCCCTCGGTTACGTCCAACAAGCACATCGGGCATGGATGGGCGAACACGGTGGAGCCGTCGTGAACCTGGCAAGTGTGGCCGGGATCCGGTCGACGGGCGTCATCGCGGCGTACGGCGCGTCGAAGGCTGCGCTCATCCGCCTGACGGAAGAACTGGCCTGGCAACTGGGACCGAAGATTCGTGTCAACGCCGTAGCTCCCGGGATCGTCAAGACGCAGTTCGCGGCAGCCCTGGTCGCTGCCGGCGAGGACAAGGCGTCGGCGGGCTACCCGATGAAGCGGCTCGGCACCCCCGAGGACGTTGCCGGTCTGGTCGGCTTCCTCGTCTCCGACGCGGCGGCGTGGATCACGGGCGAAACGGTCCGGGTCGACGGCGGTCTGCTCGCAACGGGATCGATGTAGTGCGCCGGTCGTGAGCACAGACAACTCTTCCGCCGACGTGGTGATCGTCGGTGGCGGCCCGGCCGGGCGGGCACTCGCCACCCGCTGTATCGCCCGGCAACTCACCGTCGTCGTTGTCGATCCGCATCCCCATCGGGTGTGGACGCCGACCTATTCGGCGTGGGCTGACGAGCTGCCGTCGTGGCTGCCCGTCGATGTGATCGCAAGCCGGATCCAACGCCCGAGCGTGTGGACCCGCAGACAGAAAACGCTTGATCGCACATATTGCGTATTGAATACATCATTACTGCAATCATTTCTCTCGGGCACATCCGTACAGTTCAGAGCCGTGCGTGCTCAAACACTGTCACCCACCGCCGTCCTGTGCGTGGACGGATCGCAGCTGAGGGGATCCGTCGTCATCGACGCCAGAGGCACCGATCTGACGGTGACAACCGCCCAGCAGACCGCCTTCGGAGTGATCGTCGACCGCGCTCTGGCCGATCCGATTCTGGGTGGTGGCGAAGCCTGGTTCATGGACTGGCGAACAGACAACGGCGCCTCCGACGCCGACACTCCGTCGTTTCTCTATGCGGTCCCACTCGATGACGAGCGAGTTCTCCTCGAGGAGACCTGCCTCGTCGGCCGGCCGGCGTTGGGGCTCCGCGAACTCGAAGCGCGTCTGCGCACCCGGCTTCGCAATCGGGGCTGCGAAGTCCCCGACGACGCACCGGTCGAGCGGGTCCGTTTTGCAGTCGAAGGCCCGAAGGAGTCGTTCCCCGACGGTGTACTCCGTTTCGGCGGGCGAGGCGGTCTGATGCATCCGGGAACCGGATACAGCGTTGCCTCGTCACTCGCCGAGGCAGACGCTGTCGCCAAAGCAATCGCCGGCGGTGGAGATCCCAACGCGGCGCTCTGGCCGCGGTCGGCCAAGGCGGTGTCTGCCCTTCGCCGCGTTGGCCTGAACGCACTTCTCACCCTCGGCTCGAGAGAGGTCGCGACATTCTTCGACACGTTCTTCGATCTACCGGTCGAGGCTCAGCGGTCCTACCTGTCCGATCGGCGGGACGCGTCCGCGACGGCGAAGGTGATGGCAACCCTGTTCCGATCGTCACCGTGGCACGTCCGAAAGACGTTGATGCGCGCGCCGTTTCTGAGGTGAGCACTCCGGACCGACTACTGCGCTCCTATCGAGCCGGCGATCATCGGCCAGGAATTGTGTAGGTCGTCCTGCCAGTAGCCCCACGAGTGGGTTCCGGTCGGCTTGAAGTCGAAGGTCGCGGGGATGCCCAGTGCGTTCAGTCGGTCCGCCAAGCCGTGCGTGCACCCGTTGACCGCGGATTCGATGATGCCGCCGACGACGATCTGATTAAGGAGGGCTCCGGGATTTCCGTTCACATCGGGTGCCTGAAGGTTGTCGTGCGGACCTGGCAGCCCGGATCCGGTGGAAACGTACAGTGCGGTCCCCCGCAACTTCTCCGCGTTCACAACCGGATCGTTCTCGCGCCATCCCGGACCGTCGAACGGTCCCCACATGTTTGTCGGATCAGCGCCACCCCGCGCGCCGACCACCAACCGCACATAGTCCTGACCCGGCTGGGTGGAAGTCTCCGCGCACCCGCTGTAGGCCCCGACACTCCGATAAAGCCCTGGTGCCGAGATCGCGAGATTGAGTACCGACGTCGCCGTCATCGAAATCGCCGCGATGGAGTTGACCCCGTTGGTACCGAACTGCGCATCGATGACGGGCGGCAGTTCGCGAGTGAGGAACGTCTGCCACTTGTTGCGCCCGAGTACGGGATCGTCTTTTTGCCAGTCGGTGTAGTAGCTGAACGCTCCTTCCAGCGGCGTCACGACGTTGACGTTCTTGTCGGCGAAGAAGTCCAGGACATCGGTCCGTCCTTCCCACGTTGCACTGTCCTCGCCACCACCGGCGCCGTTGAGCAGATACAACGTAGGCCGTGGGGCGCTCGTGTCGGCGGGGAGGACCACCTCGAGTGGAATGTCGCGGCCCATCGCATCGGAGTGGACGCTGATGGTTACGGTGCGTGCCGGATCTGCGTTCGCGGGCAAAGGCGCAAACAGCAGTGGAACCAGTGAAATCGCCAGCGCCGCGGTGACGCGTCGACGGTAGGTTCGGATTCTCATCGGAGCGTCTCCCCAGGTGTGCGAGTCGGGTTCTCGAAGCGGATACCCGCTCGATACGCCCCGAACCGACCCATCCACACGCAACGGTTCGGGATCAACCGTGATCGTTTGCCTCGCGCAAACGGCCGGCGGCGACCATCATGGGAGGCATGCGCTCGATTTGGAAAGGCTCGATAGCCTTCGGTCTGGTCAACGTCCCGGTCAAGGTGTACTCGGCGACCGAGGACCACGACATCCGATTTCACCAGGTCCATGCAAAAGACGGTGGCCGCATCAAGTACAACCGTGTGTGTTCCGAGTGCGGAAACACGGTTCAGTTCGCGGACATCGACAAGGCGTACGACTCGGAAGACGGATCGCGCGTCATCTTGAGCGACGAGGACTTCAACAAACTCCCGGCTGCGGAGAAGCACGAGATTCCGGTGCTGGAATTCGTGCCGAACGATCAGATCGATCCGATCTTGTTCGAGAAGAGTTACTTCCTCGAGCCCGATTCGGCGTCGCCGAAGGCGTACGTCCTGCTTTCGACTGTGCTCACCGAGAGTGATCGAACGGCACTGGTGCATTTCACGCTGCGACAGAAGACGCGCCTGGCCGCGATGCGCGCTCGCGATGGTGTTCTGGTGATCCAGACCTTGCTGTGGCCCGACGAAGTTCGTGCAGCAGAGTTCCCTTCCCTCGACGACGTGGAGAAGCCGAAGGCGAAGGAACTGAAGATGGCGCAGACGCTCGTCGAGAGCATGGCGGGCGATTTCGATCCGACCGAGTTCACCGACGACTATCAGCTCCAACTGAGGCAGTTGCTCGACGAGATGATCGAGAACGGCGGCAAGAAGGTCATCCCGGCCGCCGAGGTCGACCAAGAGGGCACCGACGCAGAGGTGGTGGACCTGGTTGCCGCACTGCAGCGCAGTGTGGACGAAGCGAAGTCGAACGCCTCCAAGGCCGGCTCGTCGAAGTCGACTACACCGAGGAAGAAACGAGCCTGAGTCAGCCGCGCACGTCTTGGATCTCGATCAGAGCGTCCAACTCTGCGTCGACGTCCGGGGCCGCGTGACGACCCGTTCCGACCGCAAGGTTGATCACGGGTCCGATCGCCTCCAGACCTGCCTCGGTGAACATTTCGGCGTGTGACGTGGGCACCGGACGGTCGATGATCACCCCGGAGACGAACGGTCGCCACGCCGACGCGGTTCGCAGCGGGTCGAAGGTGTCGGCGTGTGCCGAGAAGAACAGCAGATCGCCCACGAACTTGCCCGGGCGGTATCGGTGAGCCAGTTCGGCGCCTGCGGAGTATTCCTCGAACAGTCGCTCGATCCGATCGCTCGAGACCAAGGGGTGATCGCCGATGGCTTCGCGCAAGAGCGCTTCGGCGTCCTCGGGTGTCAGATCACGCTCGCCGGTGTCCGGGACCGAGATCCCCAACCCGCCGATCAGTTCGGCGAGAGAAGGCTGCGCGCCCGCCATCGTCGGGTCTTCGAGAACGAAGCTGTCGAGCAGAATCAGGTCGGCGACGCTCTCACCCGCGGCTTGCAACTGCACCGCCGCCGCGTGAGCGATCAATCCGCCGATCGACCACCCCAGCAGGTGATACGGACCGTGCGGCTGAACTCCTCGAATTTCCTCGACGTACCGCGCCGCGAAGTCCTCGATCAGCTCCGCCCGAAATTCGGAGTCCGTCAGGACCGGCGACTGCAGGCCGTAGAGCGGCCGGCTGGAGTCGACGTAGCGATCGAGCGCTCCGTAGCACCAGGCCAATCCGATGGCCGGATGGATGCAGAACAGTGGCTCGGCGCGGCCTTCCGGACGTAGTGGCAGGACTACCGCAAGTGCGGAGGTATCCGCGTCACTTGTCACAACTGTTGCCTCGAGTTCGAAGAGTCTGCGCGCCAATGCCTCCGGAGTCGGGTCGGAGAATATCCACGCGACGGGGACGGTCATGCTGGTGCGTTCTTTGATGGCAGCGACCAAACGCGTTGCCATGAGTGAGTTGCCGCCGAGTTCGAAGAAACTCGAATCGGCGTACGTGTCTACGTCGGCCAGATCGAGTACCTCTGCGAAAGCAGCGCAGATCGCGATCTCGTCGCTGCCTTCCGGACTGCGTCCACTCGGCGACTCCCAGTTGGGAGCAGGCAGAGCGCTGCGATCGAGCTTGCCCGCCGGTGTGGTCGGGACTGCGCCGATCACGACAACAGCGGACGGGATCATGTGCGCAGGCAGCGATATACCTGCGTGACGGCGCAGCGCGGCGGCGTCGAAGTCCGCATGTGCCGGGACGACGTACGCGACGATCCGAGCGTCGACGCCCTCCCCGACGACGACGCTGACAGCCGAATGCACGGATGCTTCCGCTGCCAGCACCGCGTCGATTTCTCCGAGTTCGATTCGGAACCCTCGGATCTTGACCTGGTGGTCTGCGCGTCCGAGGTAGATCAGTGCCCCTGAGCGATCTTCGCGCACAAGATCCCCTGTGCGGTACATCCGAGCGCCTTCGGGTCCATGCGGGTCGGCGACGAAGCGCGCGGCTGTGAGTGCGGGGTTGCCGAGGTACCCGCGGGCGAGACCGTCGCCGCTGACGTAGAGCTCACCGACGACCTGGCCGGGAACCGAGTGCAGTCGGGAATCGAGAATCATCGCGTCCACGCCGCGGATCGGACCGCCGATCGTCACGGGCTCCCCCGCGACCAGCGAATCACTGATGGTGACTGCGACGGTGGCCTCGGTCGGGCCGTACGCGTTGAACATTCGGCGCCCCGGTGCCCACCGAGATACGAGGTCGGCGGAACAGGCGTCGCCGCCGACGACGACGGCTTCGAGATGGTCGAGCCCGGCGGGATCGACAGTCGCCAAGGCGGCTGGAGTCACGAAAGCATGGGTGATCGTCTGCTCGTCGAGCAGTTCGTGCAATTCGACACCGCCGAGAACTGTCGGAGGCGCTATCACCATCGTTGCGCCGGCGCCGAAAGCCAGAAGGAGCTCGAGAACCGACGCGTCGAAGCTCGTCGAGGCGAAGCTCAGAGCGCGAGAGTGCGCGGTGACGCCGAAACGCTCCCGCTGTTCGTCGGCAAACGCTGCCAGTCCCGCGTGAGTGACCAACACGCCCTTGGGTTTTCCTGTCGAGCCCGAGGTGTAGATCAAGTAGGCCGGGTTGTCGAACTCGAGTGGCGCGTCCGGCAGTGTCTCGGAATGGACTGCCTCGATTTCGGTGGTGAATTCGATCGCATCCAACTCGATCCACGATGTGACGCCCGGAAGGTCGGCCGCATACTCGCCCCTGGTGATACCGAGTACCGCTCCACTGTCGGTGAGCATGTGCTCGATCCGCTCGGCGGGGTACGCCGGATCCACGGGAAGAAACACTCCGCCGGCTTTCGCTACGGCCCAGAGCGCGATCACATAGTCGGCCGACCTCGGAAGCGCCAGTGCCACCATCATTTCCGGCGCTATTCCGCGAGCGATCAACGCAAACGCCATAGCGTCGGAGCGTCGGTCGAGTTCGCCGTACGTGAGCGTGACGGATGTGGCGACGTCGACGATTGCCGGAGCGTGCGGATCGGCAGCGCCGCGAAGCAGCAACTCCGGCAAGGTCAAAGCATCGCCGGCCGGACGTCCGGGCAACGCACGCAGGCGACGTCCCGCAAGATCCACGTCACCGACGACGGCGGAGGGCTGGGCAGTCAGTGTCTCGACGATCGTTTCCAGCATCACTGCAAACGACTCCGCCGTATCGGTGTCGAAGAGATCCTTCGCGTAGGTGAGGGAGGCCTCGTAGCCGCCGCCTTCCTCCGCGGTCTGTTCGACAACGGTGAACTGCAGGTCGTACTTGGCGATGTCCGGTGTGATCTCGTGGGCACGAACGGCAAGTCCAGGCAGGTCCCACGTCGTCGGGTGGGCGCCGTGGAACGAGATCATCGTCTGGAACACCGGATGACGGTCGGTGCTCCGGGTCGGCGCCACCACGTCCACGACCTGCTCGAACGGAATGTCCGCGTGGGCGAAGGCGTCGAGATCGACGGAGCGGACAGTACGCAGAACGTCGACGAACGTCGACCCGGGATCGACCGTCGTGCGCAGTCCGACCGTGCCCACGAACATTCCCACGAGGTCGTCGAGAACTCGGTGTCCTCGCCCGGCGACCGGAGATCCGATCACGATGTCGGTGCTTCGACTCAGCCTGGACAGCAGGACGGCATAGGCAGCGTGCAGCACCATGAACGGCGTCGCCGCATTGGCTCCGGCAACCGCCTCGACCGCGATCCGGGTGTGCGCCGGAAGCGAGACCGCGGTGTGGGCACCGCTCAACGACTGGGTGAGCGGGCGCGCTCGATCGCTCGGAAGGTCGATCAATTCAGGTGCGCCCCGCAACGTCTCCCGCCAATACGACGCCTGTGCCCCGAGCACGCTCGCGGATTCGTTCACCGCGCCCAGCGCTTCCCGCTGCCAGATGGCGAAGTCCGCGTAATGCACCTCGAGCGCGGTGAACTCGGGAGCGTGTCCCGAACTTCTCGCGACGTAGGCGGTGAGCACGTCCTTCATCAACGGCGCGATCGACCATCCGTCCGCCGCGATGTGGTGGATCACGATGACAAGTGTGTGGTGCTGCGGCGTCGATTCGAGCAGGAGCGCGCGAACGGGAGCTTGGGTCGTGATGTCGAATCCGCGCGACGCGAATTCTCTGGCTAGCTCTGCCGGTTCACGGGTGTCCGCATTTCCGTACTCGAGCGAGGTGAATGCATCCTGGATCACCTGGTGTGGACCGGAGTCGGAGTCGGGGAACACCGTGCGCAGGATTTCGTGCCTTTCGATCACGTCGAGGACCGCAGCTTCGAGGGCCGGCACGTCGAGTGCACCGTCGAGGGAGATCGCAGCAGGGACGTTGTACGCGGGTGAGCCGGGATCCATCTGGTTGAGGAACCAGATGCGTGCTTGCGCGTAGGACAGCGGAATTCGCTCGGGGCGGTCTACGGCGGTGATCGGTGGAAGCGCCTTCGCCCCGGCGGATGTGTCGAGCGCGGTGGCAAGTTCCCGAATTTCGGGGTGCTCGAACAGCATTCGGACAGGCACCTGCCTGCCCAACGACTCGCCGAGTCGCTGGACAAGTCTGGTGGCGAGCAGTGAGTTGCCACCGAGTTCGAAGAAACTGTCCGACGCACCGATCTGTTCGATACCCAGCAGTTCCGCCACGACGCCGGCAACCTGGAGTTCGGTCGCGGTCGTCAGCGGCTCGACACTTCGCTCGGACGAACGCAGTGTCGGCGCCGGCAGCGCCGATCGGTCGAGCTTCCCGACGGGGGTCAGCGGTACGTGATCGATCGGGGTGATCGCCGACGGCACCATGAAGGCGGGCAGTGAGCGGCGCGCATGGCTCAGCAACTCGTCCATCTCGACCGCATCGGCACCGAGCACTACGTACGACGCCAACATCGTCTCACCGGAAGCTGCGTCGACGCCCACGGTGACCGCGAACTCGACGCCGGGGTAAGTGCTGAGGACGGAGTCGATCTCGCCCAGTTCGATGCGGAATCCGCGCACTTTCACCTGGTGATCGGAGCGTCCGACGTATTCGATCGTCCCGAGCGGCGTCCACCGAACCAAGTCACCGGTCCGGTACATGCGGGTGCCGGCCGGGCCGAACGGCGCTGCCACGAATCGCGTCGCCGTCAAGGCGGGTTGGTCGAGGTAGCCGCGGGCAAGTCCCAGGCCGGCGATGTAGAGCTCACCGGTGACCCCGACAGGTACCGGCTGAGCCGAGCCGTCGAGAATTACCGCGGACACGCCGCGGACGGGCCCGCCGATGGTCACGGTCTCCCCCACGCTCAAGGCATCACTGATGCAGACCATGACGGTGGTTTCCGTCGGCCCGTAGCCGTTGAACAATCGGCGACCCGGTGCCCACTTACGGACCAGTTCGGGTGGGCATGCCTCGCCACCGACAACGATCGACTGCAAGACGTCCAGCCCGGTGGGATCGACCGAGGCCAGCGCTGCCGGTGTGATGAACGCGTGGGTCACCTGGTGATCGGTGACCAATTCGGCGAGGTCCTGGCCGCCGTAGACGTCGGGAGAGGCGATCACCATCGTCGCGCCTTCACCGACTGCGAGCAGCAGTTCGAGGATGGATGCGTCGAAGCTCGGTGAGGAGAAGTGCAGCGTCCGCGACTGCGCCGAGATGCCGTAATGCGCCGTCTGCTCGGCCGCCAACGCGCTCAGGCCACGATGAGTGATGCTGACGCCCTTGGGCTTTCCCGTCGATCCGGAGGTGTAGATGATGTAGGCGAGGTTGTCGATTCGGATCGGCGCGGCCGGAACCGGCTGCCCGACACCGTCGCCGTGGATGTCGTCCATTGTCATCCACGGAACCGGGCGGGGCAGTGATTCGATCACCGCTTCCGTCGTCACTCCGCGAGTGGCTCCGGAGTCGGTGAGCATGTGCAGAATGCGATCGGCGGGGTATCGCGGATCGACCGGAACAAACGCGGCGCCGGTCAAGGAAACGCCCCACAAGGCGACGATCGAGTCGATCGAGCGCGGAATCGCGATCGCCACAATGTCTTCGGCACCGATCCCTTCCGTGGTCAGACGGCGGGCAAGCGCCGATGCACGGGCGAAGAGATCTCGGTAGAGCACGGTGGTGTCACCGGATCGAAGGGCCACCGAATCGCCTGAACGGGTGGCGGTCCGCGTCAATATTTCGGCCAAGGTGCGCGAACTGGTCCACGCCGGACCTCGTACCGGCATCAGCGACGCCCGCTCGAGGGTGCTGAGGAAATCTAGGTCGTCGATCGCGGCGTCCGGATCTGCGGCGACGGCGCGGGCCACCGACTGCACACGCGCGGCGATCGTTTCCGCGGTGGCAATGTCGAAGAGCGCCTCGGCGAACCTGAGCGACCCGGTGATCTCGGTCTTCTCGGAATCGCCTGCCAGCAGGGTGAACTCGAGGTCGAACTTCGCGACGGACGGTTCGAGTGCTTGCGCTTCGAGATGCGCGTCGTGGACCGTGACCTGCGGCGAGACCACATTCTGGTGGTACGACAGCATGACCTGAAACAGGGGGTGTCGCGTAGTCGACCGGTCGAGATCGAGGGCGTCGACCAGCACCTCGAAGGGCAGCTCGGGGTGCGCAAAGGCGGCAAGGTCGCGCTCACGGACGACCTCGAGCAGGGAGGTGAACGGCGCTCGGTGATCGACCGGCGTGCGAAGCGGTACCGAATTGACGAACATCCCGATCAGGGAATCCAGCTCGGGTCGCCCGCGGCCTGCCACCGGGGTGCCGACCACCACGTCGTCGGTTGCACCGAGACGCGCGAGAACAACCGCCAGGATCGCGTGTACGACCATGAACTGCGTCGAGCCACTGCGCCTCGCCAAGGCGGCGAGACGCTCCCCGGTCGCCGCGTCGATGACGATCGGCACCGATCCGACGGCGGTCGTGGAGACAGATCCGCGTGGGCGATCGACCGGTAGCAGTACCTCGTCCGGGGCACCAGCCATGGCAGTGGTCCAGAAGGTCAGTTCGCGGGCAACCAGAGACTCCTGGTCGCCGACCTGTCCGAGCGAGTCTTGCTGCCACACCGCGTAGTCGGCGTACTGCACGTCGAGCGGTGTGAAAACCGGGGCGTCTCCAACGACGCGTGCGGAGTACGCCGCGACGAAATCTGTCGCAAAGGGAGTCAGGGACCAGCCGTCGAAGGCGATGTGGTGGATGACGACGACCAGTACGTGAGCGCCGGCGTCCTCGCGCACCAGCATGGCCCGAATCGGCAGATCCGAACCGAGATCGAACCCACGCGCCGCGAACTCCGTCGTCGCCGCGTCCACACCTTCGGATCCGCAGTAGCGCTCGACGGAGAACTGCACGTCGGAGAGCGCTCGGATGACCTGGCTCGGGCCGTCGGCGCTGTCGACGTAGATCGTTCGAAGCACCTCATGGCGTGCAATGACGTCCGCAAGCGCCTCCTCGAGTGCATCGCCGTGGATGTCTCCGGTGATGCGGATCGCGAACGGAATGTTGTAGACCGCGGACTGGGGGTCGAAGCGATTGACGAACCACAGGCGCTGTTGCGCGGCGGAGAGCGGTAGGCGGTCCGGCCGAGCGCCGGCGCTCAGGGCAGGTCGATCGTCTGATTCTTCGGCGCTCGCCGCCAGACGTGCAGCGAGCGCTTCGACGGTCGGCGCTTCGAAGATCGAGCGAACGTCCACCGTGAGTCCCGTCGCTGCGCTCAACCGCGCGGACACCTGCGTCGCGACGAGCGAGTTGCCCCCGAGATCGAAGAAGCTGTCTCCGGCCCGGACCTCGGGCACGTCGAGCAGTGAAGCGAACACGTCGGCAACGGTTCGTTCGAGTCCGGCCTCGGGTTCACGGCCCGTTCCGAGGATTTCGCGCGGTATCGGCGTCGGCAACGCTCTGCGATCGAGTTTGCCGACCGGAGTCAACGGAATGGCGTCGATCGGGGTGATCGACGACGGAATCATGTACCGCGGCAGCGTGTCGGCGAGTCCCACGAACAGCGACTCGATATCAGCGTCGCCGCTCAGCAACACGTACGACGCCAGAGTGGTACCCGCGGCGGATTCGACGGGAATCGTCGTGGCGAACTGGACGAGAGGGGAATCCATCAGAGCAGCGTCGATCTCGCCGAGTTCGATGCGGAACCCGCGGATCTTGAGCTGATGATCGCTGCGGCCCACGTAGCGAAGGGTCAGGTCCTTGGTCCAGCGGACCAGGTCACCGGTTCGGTACATCCGGGCACCGGGCGTCGAGTACGGATGCGCGACAAACCGATCCGACGTCAGCGCGGGACGAAGGTGGTAACCACGTGCAAGGCCCGGCCCACCGATGTACAGCTCGCCGACGCCGCCGATCGGGACCGGTTGCAGCCGAGAGTCGAGCACCACGGCGTCGATTCCGCGGATGGGACCGCCGATGGTGATCGGCTCCCCCGGTGAGAGTGGGTCACTGATGGCAACCATGACAGTGGTTTCGGTCGGACCGTATCCGTTGTGCAGTCTGCGCCCGTTGCCCCAGCTCGAGACCAATTCCGGCGTGCACACGTCGCCGCCGACGACTACGCATTCCAGTGCCGTCACGCCCGCCGGATCGACGGTCGCCAGCGCAGCCGGAGTGATGAAGGCATGAGTGACCTCGTGACTTCGGAGGAACTCGCTCAACGCCTCCCCTCCGTAGATGTCGGGAGGGGCGATCACCATCGTCGCGCCGGTCGAACCGGCGAGCAGTAGCTCGAGTACGGCGCCGTCGAAGCTCGGTGACGCAAAATGCAGAGTTCGCGACCCGGCGGTGATCCGGTACCGATCCTGTTGTTCGCGAGCAAGATTGGCCAAACCCGCGTGAGTGACGACGGTGCCCTTCGGCACTCCGGTCGAGCCGGACGTGTAGATGACGTACGCGGCCGACGCCGCAGTGGTCGACGCTGTTCTGTCAGCGTCGTCGATGGCAGCGTCGGAGTAGGCGGCACATTCTGCAACCCTGTCCGCGTCGCCGAGGTCGATCCAGACTGCGACGTTCCCACCGGCTGCCGGACCGGCCGCAACCTCGGCGGACCGAATTCCGATCCGCACACCCGAATCCGCGAGCATGTGCGCAACTCGATCTGCGGGATAACGGGGATCGACCGGGACGAAAACGCCACCGGCTTTGGTGACCGACCAGACTGCGAGCACGGAGTCGACCGATCGGGCAACTGCCAGTGCGACCGGTGTCTCGGGGCCGACGCCCAGGTCCATGAGGTATCGAGCGATCCGATTCGATCGACGCTCCAGCTCCCCGTACGAGAGTGAGCGCTCGGAGTCTTCGAGGGCGATCGCGTCGGGATACTTCCTCGCGGTGTCTCCGAGGATCTGCGCCAGCGTCGATTCGCCCACCGAAGCCACACCGCGTCGCGGCAATATCGCGGCACTCTCCCGCGATCCGAGTACACGAAGGTCACCAACCGGTGCAGTCGGTTCCGACACTGCCGATTCCACGAGGGTCACGAAGTTTCGCGCCAACGCTTCGACGGTCGCGCTGTCGAACAGGTCGGTGGAATAGGTGAACGTGGCATCGATCCCAGCTGCAGCTCCGGCCTCGTGACGTTCGGTGACGGTGAGCTCGAGGTCGAACTTGGTCAGCCCCGTCTCGACTGCCCGCGCCGTCATCGACACCCCGGCCAGTTCGGCAGTGTGGGTGGTGGCTATCCGCGAGGTGATGGCCGCTTGAAAGACCGGGTGGTGCGCAGGCGAGCGGTCCAGTTCGAGCGCGTCCACGACGACGTCGAAAGGCACGTCCGCATTGTCGAAGGCATCCACGTCGACGGCCCTGACCTGCGACAGGTGTGCGGCGAACGTTGCGTCCCGATCGACGACGGTCCGCAAGGCCAGAGTGTTGACGAACATGCCGACGAGCAGATCGAGAGATCTGTCCCCTCGTCCGGCCACCGGTGTTCCGATGACGATGTCGTCCGTGCCGCTGTACCTGGCCAGAAGCAGGGCGAAGCACGCGTGCAGGGCGATGAACGGCGTGGCGTCGTGATCGGCGGCAAGTACAACGAGCTTCTGATGCGTGGAAGCGCCGATTCTGATGTCGACTCCGGCTCCGCGCATGGTCGGGTCGAGTGCGCGCGGACGGTCCGTCGGCAGGTGGAGCTGCTCGGGCGCTCCCGCCAGCTGCTGCTTCCAGAACGCGATCTGTGAGTGGGCAAGTGAATCGGTGGATGACGCGTCGCCGAGGTGTTCTCGGTGCCAGAGCGTGTAGTCGGCGTACTGCACCGGAAGGGGTGCCCACTGCGGGCTGTTGCCGCCGACGCGGGCGGCGTAGGCGCCGGTCAGATCAGCAGCCAACGGCGCGAGCGACCAACCGTCGGCCACCATGTGGTGCAGAACCACTACGAGGACAGCTTCCTCGTCATCGCCTTCCTTCTCGGCGGCGACAGTGATCATCAGGTAGCGCACCGGACGTTCGCGGACCAGATCGAAACCGGCCGAAGAGAATTCGAAGATCACTCTCTCGAGGCTTCCGCGTTCCACGTCGATCGACTCGAGCCCTGCGATCCCCTCGCCCAGGCCCAGAACCTTCTGCGTCGCGTTGTCCCCGATCTGAGGAAACACGGTGCGTAGTGACTCGTGACGTGTCACGACGTCCACGATCGCGGCACTGAGTGCGTCGGGATCGACGGCGCCGCGCAACGACACCGCCAGTGGAATGTTGTACGCACCTGATTCCGGTGCCACGCGGTTCAGGAACCACAGTCGCTGCTGCGCGGGAGCGAGAGGCAGTACCGCCGGCCGGGCCACGACCTGAATACCGTCGGCGTCCGGGGTCTGTGCCGCACGCTCGATCGTCGCCGCGATCCCGGACACCGTGGGATGGTCGAAGAGTGCACGCAGCGGCATTTTAACCCCGGTGGCTTCGGTCAAGCGCGCTACCGCCGTCGTCGCTACCAGCGAGTTTCCGCCCAGATGGAAGAAATTATCGTCGAGTCCGAGCGGTCCACTACTCAGGATGTCAGCCAGAACCGCCGCAACCTTGCCCTCGGTCGGGGTCGTCGGGGGTCGGAAGACCTTGGTGGAGGCCAGGATAGGCGAAGGCAGCGCACGCCGGTCCAGTTTTCCGTTGGTGGTCAACGGAATCGAATCGAGGACCATGAAGGCATCGGGAACCATGTAGGTCGGGAGGGCTTCGGCGGCGTGAGCTCGGAGGGCTTCGGCGTCCACGACGTCGGAAGCGGTCACATAGGTCACGAGAGCGCCGCCCGCCGGCGTCGGAGCCACGACGGTCACGGCATCGTCGATTCCCGGCGCGCTGAGGATGACGGAGTCGATTTCGCCGAGTTCGATCCGGAATCCGCGGATCTTGACCTGCGCGTCGCCGCGTCCGAGGTACTCGAGTTGTCCGGGCGCAATCCATCGTGCGCGGTCGCCGGACCGGTACAACCGTCGTCCGCCGGCATTGAACGGATCGGCGACGAACCGGCCCGCGGTGAGGTCTGGACGGCCCAGATAGCCACGGGCGAGTTGACCGCCCGCGACATAGATCTCCCCCGCGATCCCCACCGGGACCGGGGAGAGATGCTCGTCGAGCAGGTACACACGAAGTCCGTCGATCGCGTCACCGATCCGGCTGCCGGTCAGCGCACTCGCGCTCGCCCGGTCGAGTTCGAGATGGGTGACGTGCACCGTCGTCTCGGTGATGCCGTACATGTTGACGAGTGCAGGCGCGGATTCCGTGTGACTTTCGTACCCCGGGTGATTGTCGTACCAGCGCCCGAGTCGACGCAGGTCCAAGGCTTCGCCACCGAAGATCACGTACCGGAGCCGGGTCTCCGAATCGGCTCGAAGGTCGGCTTCGATGTACTGGTAGAAGGCCGAGGGCGTCTGATTGAGCACGGTGACGCCTTCTGCGGCGACCAGCGCCCGGAAGGCGTCAGGGTCGCGTGATACCTCGTGATCGACCAGGACCAGCGTTCCGCCGTGGAGCAGCGCGCCCCACAGTTCCCACACCGAGAAGTCGAAGGCGAACGAGTGGAACATCGTCCACACGTCGTTGCCGTCGAATCCGAATTCGACGTGCGTGTTCTCGAACAATCGCACCACGGTGGCGTGGGTGACGGAGACGCCCTTGGGTCGGCCCGTCGACCCCGAGGTGTAGATCACGTACGCCAGATTGTCGGCTCCGTGTCCGCGCGGGCGCTCATCGGTTTCCAGACTCTCACCGGAGTACTCGTCGGACTCGACCCCGACGACCACCACGTCAGAGTTCGGGAAGGCGGAGTTCGGGAAAGTGGAGTTCGGGAAAGTGGAATCGGAGATGACGCACACCGGTTGCGCATCCTCGACCACATACGCCAAACGCTCGGCGGGGTGCGCACCATCGAGTGGGAGGTATCCGCCGCCGGCCTTCACTACCGCGACAGCGGCAACGATCATGTCCACGGATTTCGGCAGCATGATTCCGACCAACGACTCGGATCGCACGCCATGATCGACGAGCTTGCGCGCCAACTGATTCGATCGTCGATCGAGTTCGCGGTACGACACGCGCTCGCTACCTGCGACAACGGCGATCGCTTCCGGGGTCGCCCGAATGCGGTCGGAAAGGATCTGGGAGAGCGTTCGGACCGGGGTAATCGGCAGAACGGGCGGCACCAGCGCCTGGCGCGCGTCCGGGCGCAGTAGATCCACTGAGCCGAGCGCCGAGTGCGGAGCACCGACCATCGCGGTCAAGATTCGTAGATAACGGTCGGCGAGGTCCTCGGCTTGCTCCTTCGTGCCGAGCCAATCCAGAACACCGGAGATCGGCTGATCGAAATCGGCATGCTCACCAGTCGGAATCGCCAGGGAGACAAACAGTTCCGGCACGGTGGCCAGATCCGATCCGATAGGCGCACCGACCATGAGCCCCGGAAATCTCGGGTGAGCATCCAGCGGCTCCTCGAAGCAGACCATCGCCCGGAACAACGGGCCCGTCTCGACCCAGCGGCCGTCACCGAGTGCGGCGGTCACCGAAGACAGAAGAATGTCTGCGTGTTCGAGAGCTTCGATTGCGACGGTGTCCACCGCACCGACCAGGTCGGTGAGCGTCATGGTGTTCGACACCGTCGAGCGAAGCACCAACTGGTTGGCGAACATCGAGACGAAATCGTCCGGATTGGAGGCGCCGTACCCTCGGACCGAGACGCCGATCGACACCTCGTCGGCCGAACCGACGCGGCGCAGCAGTCCGGCCATCGCAGACTGGAACAGCACGAACAGACTCGTGTTCATCGTCGTCGCCATCGTCTCGAGGCTCCGGCAGAGGCCTGCCTCGATCTCGAGGGGCGTGGACGTTCGACCGGTTCCGGCGACGACCGGCAAACCCAGCTCCTCGGCGGGGTTCGACAAGGTCGCAGACCAGTACTCGACGTTGCGGGCGTGTTGGACTTCGGCGATCCATTTCCCCGCGGCGTCGGGGTCGATGTCCATCAATCGAGTTCCCGATTCTGCGGCGCAGAATAATTCGAGGAATTCGAGGAAACGCCGGTGGTGACGCGAGATGTCCTCGTTGGTGTACAGGTCTGGGTTCGCGGCGAAGTCGATCTGGATCTCTTCGGCTGCGGAAGTCTGATAGACGTTGACGGAGAGGTCTTCGATCGGCCCGGTCGAGATCACGTTCAGTTCGCCGTGCGCGTCCCCGAGAGTGATTCCGGAATGGAACAGCATGAGGTTGATCAACGGCCCGTGGAAGCCTCGTCCGTCGGCGATGCTGTGATCACCGTCGTTGAGGTCGCGTCGTAGGTCCTCGTGGCGGTACTTCTGATGACGCAGTGCGCCGGTGAGTTCGATCTTCACCTCGTGCAGCAGGTCCCCGACCGCGAAATGCGGATCGACGCTCGCACGTATCGGGACGACGTTCGACATCATTCCGCCGGACCTGCGAGCAGCTTTTGTCGTCCGCCCCGAGACCGGCAGGCTGAGGACCACGTCGCGGGTCCCGGTGGCCCGGGCGAGGTAAGCCGCCAGTGCACCGATCACCACTGACGACGTCGTCACGTCGTGGGCGGCGGCCAGCCGTTCGAGGGAGCTCCGCAGTTCCGTAGGTACCGTGGCCGACCGTAGGCGTGACCATGCCTGCGACGGAGCAGTCGAGGACGCGAGCGAGGTTCCGCCCGGCTTGTCGGCCATCTTGGTGTTCCAGTAGTCGCGATCGCGTTCCCACCGGGTTGAGCCCAGATAGTCGGCCTCTGCCTTCACCAACGATTGGAGGGGGGCAGTTACCGCTGGGGGAACTGGCAGATCCCGCACCGCGGCGGTGTAGATCTCGGCTGTGCGGTTCATCATCGACATCGCGCCGAAACCGTCGAGCGCCACATGATGAATACGGCTGTACCAGTAGTAATGGTCGTCGCGAAGCACCAGGACTGCCAGCCTGACCAGACGATCGGTGAACGGATCGATGGCGGTGGTGTGCTCTCTGCGCATCCATTCCTGCGCTGCAGATTCCGGATCCGATTCGGCGCGAAGATCGACCACGTCGAGGGAGTCGTCCATGTCGAGATCGAGCCACTGACGCGCAACCCCGTCCACCTCGACCAGGCGCAGATATCCGGAGCCGATCTCACGACCGGTCTGTTTGCTGGCAGCGGTCAGCAGCTCGATGTCGAGTGGGCCGTCCACGTCCACGTACTGAGCGATGCTGACGGGAATCTCGGGTCGAAGCTGTTGTGCGACAAGCAGGGAAAGTTGCGCGGCAGAAAGAGGGAAGGTGAGTTCGTCGTCCGGACGAGCTGCGGAAACGATTCCTCGGTCGGGACTGCCATCCACACGAATCTCCCTCTTACAACTTGATCATGATGCAAACAGGTTTATGCGTCCGCTGGACGCTTCGAACTGATCGGGGCACTTCGAAAATGAGACGAATACTTTGGAAAGCTCGGGTGGAAACTGGCAAATCGCCCGCCGGAGATCACATCGTGACAATCAGCTGCGATGTTACCGATCAGTCAGCTTCCAGCAAATATTCATCAAACAACCATTTGGGACTATTGTCCTGAATATCATGGCTAAAACGGCCCTATATAACAAACCGAAGCGCCGGTACCCGACGAACGGGCACCGACGCTCCGGTGAAATGTATTCAGTTGATCGTGCCGAGGTTGCTTGTCAGACCGTGAAGCCGAGTGCGCGCAGTTGCTCGCGTCCGTCTTCGGTGATCTTGTCCGGTCCCCACGGCGGCAACCACACCCAGTTGATCTTCATGTCGGTACACAGATCGCTACGCACAAGTGCGCCGCGCGCCTGGTCCTCGATCACGTCGGTCAACGGGCACGCCGCCGACGTCAAAGTCATGTCGATCGTGACGACACCGTCGTCTTCGAAGAGTCCGTAGACCAAGCCGAGATCGACGACGTTGATTCCCAGTTCGGGATCGACGACGTCGCGCATCGCTTCTTCGAGTTCGTCGAGTCGCTCAGGCGACGGGACAGTGCCACTGCCCTGTGCGCCACCGAATTCCGCAGTGGAATCGGGATTCGGATTCACCGGAGCGCCGACCTCGGCGTCCTGCACTGGTTGTGTCTCGGTCATGATCCCTGTCCTTCAGTCGTGTCGACCAATTCACTGCTGCTGTCCGCCGTCGTCACAGCACTGCCGTCGACAATCTGGACTACAGCATCCTTGAATGCCATCCATCCGAGCAAGGCGCACTTCACGCGTGCCGGATACTTCGAGACTCCGACGAACGCGATACCGTCGCCGAGAACGTCCTCGTCCCCCTCGACGGTGCCCCGACTGCTCACCATCTCGTTGAACGCCGTCACCGTCTTCAGTGCGTCGGTGACCTGCATCCCGATGACGAGGTCGTTGAGCACCGACGTCGACGCCTGGCTGATCGAACAACCCTGACCGTCGTACGAGACGTCGGAGACCGTTCCGTCCTCGGAGATCTGGACGCGCAACGTCACCTCGTCGCCACACGTCGGGTTGACGTGGTGCACCTCGGCGCCGAACGGCTCACGGAGTCCGCGGCCGTGCGGATGTTTGTAGTGATCGAGGATCACTTCCTGATACATCTGCTCCATGCGCATGATTCAGTTCAACTCCCCTGCGACACCGAAAAATTCCTGCGCACGCTTGATCGCGGCAACGAGAACATCGATTTCCGCGGTGGTGTTGTAGAGCGCAAACGACGCACGGGCCGTCGCAGCGACACCGAACTTACGATGCAGCGGCCACGCACAATGGTGTCCGACGCGAATCGCGACGCCCTCGTCGTCGAGGATCTGTCCGAGGTCGTGGGCGTGAATACCGTCCACGACAAAGGAAATCGCTCCGCCGCGGTTCTCGGACGTCTGCGGTCCGATGATGCGCAGACCTTCGATCGCCGACAACTTTTCGAGAGCAGCCTCCACCAACACGTGCTCGTGCGCGGCGACGGCGTCCATCCCGAAGGTGTTCAGGTAATCCACGGCAGCGCCCAACCCGACCACCTGTGAGGTCATCGGTACGCCGGCTTCGAAACGCTGAGGCGGTGGCGCGTAAGTGCTGACCTCCATGGTGACCGTCTCGATCATCGAGCCACCGGTGATGAACGGAGGCATTGCTGCCAGCAGTTCACGACGGCCGTAGAGAACTCCGACCCCCGAAGGGCCGAGCATCTTGTGACCGGAGAACGCCGCGTAGTCCACTCCCAGTTCGTGGAAGTCGACCGCCATGTGAGGCACCGACTGGCACGCGTCGAGCACGACGAGCGCACCGACGGCGCGTGCTCGTCGCACCAATTCCTCGACGGGCGCGATCGCGCCGGTCACGTTGGACTGGTGGGTGAACGAAACGACCTTCACCGCGTCCGTCAGCTCCAGCGAATCGAGATCGATCCGGCCGTCGTCGGTGACGCCGTACCACTTGAGCGTCGCACCGGTTCGGCGCGCAAGTTCCTGCCAGGGAACGAGGTTGGCGTGGTGTTCGAGTTCGGTGATGACGATTTCGTCGCCAGGACCGACGTGGCGGTCGAAGCGATCGTCACCGAGAACGTAGGTCACCAGATTGAGACCCTCGGTGGCGTTCTTGGTGAACACCAACTCGTCCGATTCCGCACCCACGAAGGAAGCGATGGTGGCGCGAGCATTCTCGTACGCGTCAGTCGCCTCTTCTGCGAGCTGATGAGCACCCCGGTGTACTGCCGCGTTACACGTGGTCAGGAAGTCCCGTTCGGCATCGAGAACCTGGACCGGACGCTGTGAGGTAGCGCCGGAATCCAAGTACACCAAAGGTTTTCCGTCGCGCACGGTTCGCGCCAGGATCGGGAAGTCGGCCCGAACCGCTGTGACGTCGAGCTCGCGCACCGAGGTGGTCATCGTGATTACGCTCCCTGGGTAGCTGCGGTGTCCGCGGTGAAACGAACGTAGCCGTTGGTCTCGAGCTCGTCGGCCAGCTCCGGTCCACCGGACTCGACGATGCGGCCACCGACGAACACGTGAACGAAGTCGGGGTTGATGTAGCGCAGAATGCGCGTGTAGTGCGTGATCAGCAGAACGCCGCCGTTCTCGCGCTCCTTGTAGCGGTTGACGCCTTCGGAGACGGTGCGCAGAGCGTCGACGTCGAGGCCGGAGTCGGTCTCGTCGAGGATCGCGATCTTCGGCTTGAGCATGCCCAACTGCAGGATCTCGTGGCGCTTCTTCTCGCCACCGGAGAAACCTTCGTTGACCGAGCGCTCGATGAACGAGGGATCGATCTCGAGCTCGCTGAGGGCTTCCTTGACTTCCTTGACCCAGTGGCGCAGCTTGGGAGCCTCGCCTCGCACGGCCGTAGCGGCGGTGCGCAGGAAGTTGGACATGGAAACGCCGGGAACCTCGACGGGGTACTGCATGGCCAGGAAGAGCCCGGCACGCGCACGCTCGTCGACGCTCATTGCGAGGACGTCTTCACCGTTGAGGGTGATGGAGCCGGACGTGACCTGGTACTTGGGGTGACCGGCGATGGCGTACGACAGAGTCGACTTGCCGGAGCCGTTGGGGCCCATGATCGCGTGGGTCTCCCCCGAGCGGACCGTGAGGTCGACGCCCTTGAGGATCTGGATGGGCTCGGCGTTGGCATCGGAGTTGGCGACCTCGACGTGCAGGTCACGAACCTCGAGGACCGAGGTGGTGGTGTTGTCACTGGTAGACATGAAATTCCTTCAAGATGAGGCGGGCGAGCGTAGCGACGGGGTGGTGTCGCCGGCGGGGCGGTCAGGAGCCGACGGCTGCGAGTTCGGCTTCGACTGCGGCTTCGAGGCGATCGCGCACCTCGGGAACAGCGATCTTGTTGATGATTTCGTGGAAGAACCCACGTACGACCAGACGACGAGCCTGATCCTCCGGGATACCACGAGCACGCAGGTAGAACAGCTGCTCGTCGTCGAAACGTCCCGTTGCACTTGCGTGGCCGGCCCCGACGATCTCACCGGTTTCGATTTCGAGGTTCGGAACCGAGTCGGCGCGGGCGCCGTCGGTCAGCACCAGGTTGCGGTTGAGCTCGAACGTGTCGGTGCCCTCCGCTGCGGCGCGGATGAGAACGTCGCCGATCCACACGGTGTGCGCGTCGGGCTTGCCGGATCCGGGATCTCCCTGAAGCGCACCCTTGTAGACCACGTTGGACTTGCAGTTGGGCTGCGAATGGTCCACCAGCAGACGCTGTTCCAGATGCTGGCCGGCGTCGGCGAAGTACAGGCCGAGCAGTTCGGCGTCGCCGCCCGGTCCGTCGTACTTGACGGTGGCGGACAGGCGCACCAGGTCGCCGCCCAGGCTGATCGAGGTGTATCGAAGCACTGCGTCGCGGTTCAGGCGAGCGTGGTGTGACGTCACATGAACTGCGTCGTCCGCCCAGTCCTGGATGGCCACCACGGTCAGCTGCGAACTGTCACCGAGAACGAATTCGATGTTCTCCGCGAAGGTTCCGCTGCCGCGCTGGTCGATCACGAACGTCGCCTTGGCGAACTGCGCCAGACGAATCTGGGTGTGTCCGTAGGCGACGTTGTCGACTCCGGGGCCGGTCATGGTGACCACAACGGGCTTCTCGACCTCGACCTCGGCACCAACCGAGATGACCGTTGCCGTCTCGAAGCTCGAATACGCCTGCGCTGCAATGCGATCAGCGGGAACGCCGGCTTTGCCCAGACGTGCGTCGTCACGGCCGACGGTCTCGACGGTGATGTCGCTTCCGCCGTCGACCTCGACGGTGACCTGTCCGTTGGCGACGGCGCTGCCGTCGTGCAATCCCCGGAGGCGACGCAGCGGGGTGAACCGCCAGATCTCGTCACGTCCGCCGGGAACCTCGAAAGCATTGACGTCGAACGAGGAGAACTGCTCACCCTTGTTCGTGATGGGTGAGCCGGTGGCTGCACCCTTTACAGGAGCGGTCGGGTTCTCCCCGGCAACAGCTCCGATGACTCCGGTCTCTGGCGTGGTCACTAACCCACAGCCCCTTCCATCTGAAGTTCGATAAGGCGGTTGAGCTCGAGCGCGTACTCCATCGGGAGTTCCTTCGCGATGGGCTCGACGAATCCACGCACGATGGTGGCCATCGCCTCGTCCTCGGTCAGTCCGCGGCTCATCAGGTAGAAGAGCTGATCGTCACTGACCTTCGAAACGGTGGCCTCGTGACCCATGGTGACGTCGTCCTCGCGGATGTCGACGTACGGGTAGGTGTCGCTTCGGCTGATCTGGTCGACCAGCAGAGCGTCACACTTGACGGTCGACTTGGAGCCGTGGGCACCCTTGTTGACCTGCACCAGACCGCGGTACGACGCACGTCCACCACCACGGGCGACAGACTTGCTGATGATGGTCGAGGACGTGTGCGGCGCGAGGTGGAGCATCTTGGCGCCGGTGTCCTGGTGCTGGCCCTCGCCGGAGAACGCAACGGAGAGAACCTCACCGCGGGCGTACTCGCCCATCAGCCACACGGCCGGGTACTTCATGGTGACCTTGGAGCCGATGTTGCCGTCGACCCACTCCATGGATCCGCCGGCCTCGACCTTGGTGCGCTTGGTCACCAGGTTGTAGACGTTGTTGGACCAGTTCTGGATGGTCGTGTAGCGGCAGTGGCCACCCTTCTTCACGATGATCTCGACGACGGCCGAGTGCAGTGAATCGGACTTGTAGATCGGCGCGGTGCAACCCTCGACATAGTGCACGGAGGCATCTTCGTCGACGATGATCAGGGTGCGCTCGAACTGACCCATGTTCTCGGTGTTGATGCGGAAGTACGCCTGCAACGGGATGTCCACGTGGACTCCCGGCGGAACGTAGATGAACGAGCCACCGGACCACACGGCGGTGTTCAGCGCGGAGAACTTGTTGTCGCCGGCCGGGATGACCGATCCGAAGTACTCCTTGAACAGCTCCGGGTGCTGCTTGAGACCGGTGTCCGTGTCGAGGAAGATGACGCCCTGCTCCTCGAGGTCCTCACGGATCGAGTGGTAGACGACCTCGGACTCGTACTGAGCTGCGACGCCGGCAACGAGGCGCTGCTTCTCCGCCTCGGGGATGCCGAGCTTGTCGTACGTGTTCTTGATGTCCTCGGGCAGGTCTTCCCACGACTCGGCCTGCTTCTCGCTGGACCGGACGAAGTACTTGATGTTGTCGAAGTGAATACCTTCGAGGTCGCTGCCCCAGTTCGGCATCGGCTTCTTGTCGAAGGTGCGCAGCGCCTTGAGGCGGATGTCGAGCATCCACTCGGGCTCGCTCTTCTTGGCGGAGATGTCCCGCACGACAGCCTCGGACAACCCGCGCTGCGCGCTGGCTCCGGCTTCGTCGGAATCGGACCAGCCGTAGCCGTAATGACCGAGGGACGCGATGGTCTCTTCCTGCGTGAGCGGCTCGGTGCCTGCTGCCGCAGTGGTAGTCGCCTGGTCTGATGTGACGGTCATGCGAGCTCCTTCCGGAGTCTTGTTTCTTGACGGCTGCTCGGGTTCAGCGAGGGCTGGTCGCTGTGGTCGAGCAGTTCTGACTTTGAAGAACTAGCTGAAAAATCTCTATTCGAACGCTGCACGGTGGCAACGCTCTGTAGAACAATCTGGTCCGGTCATCTACTCCCGGTGGACACGAGGGGCACGTGCGTCGTGCAGGCGCAGTCACCGTTTGCGATGGTCGCCAGACGCTGAACATGAGTCCCGAGCAATTGCCGGAATGCTTGCTGCTCTGCCTCGCACAGTTCCGGAAACTCTTCTGCCACATGGGAAACCGGGCAATGGTGTTGGCAGATCTGCACGCCGTTGCCGACCGGCCGGGTCGACGCTGCGAACCCCACCGCATTGAAGGCTTCGGCGATTGCGTCCGCTGTCGCCTCGACGTTGTCGACATCTGTCGGATCAGCCGGTTCGACGTCTCCGACGATCGCCTGGACCCGACGCTTGGCGAACTCCTCGATTGCCGCGTCTCCGCCGATTTCACGGAGTTGCCGCATCGCGGCTCCCGCCAGATCGTCGTAGGTGTGGCCGAGGCGGCCGCGACCGGTCGCGGTGATCTGGAACTGCTTGGCGGGACGACCTCGTCCACGCTGACGCAGCGACGACGCCGAAGCGGTACGGGCTTCGCCCGACTCGATCAACGCATCCAAGTGACGTCGGACACCTGCGGCACTCAAACCGAGGCGCGTGCCGATTTCGGAGGCGGTAATGGGGCCTTCTTCGAGTAGCAGCTTGACCACTGCCGCCCGCGTCTGACCTTCGACGCTCACTGTCACCGGATTTGCGGCAGCACTCGGCGAGGCCGCTACAGTGGGCTGACCTGCAACTTCCTTGCTTCGTGGGTCTGACGCATTTCTTTTCACAACACAAGTGTGACGGAATTCTTTTCGCAGGTCTACTAAGGGCAACCTGCATTACATTCGGGAATATCCGGACAACGTACGTTGTTTGTGCTTGTCTGTCCGGCTGGATGGAGCCGCTACGCTGCCTGGTGTGCCGCAGACCCCCGAGAAGACGACGACCGCCCGATCGGCGCGCGCGATCCTGCTGGAAAAACCCAAGGCACTCGCGCTTTCCACAATCGGCGTTCGACCTTTCGGATCCGCTCCCCGGCAGAGTATGGCCGCGGTGCTGCACGGCGACGAGGACGAGCGCCCGGGCCTGAACGCGAAGGAAACCGCACAACTGCGAGGGATTCGCCGATTCGGCGCAACCGGCGCGGTCTTGATGGCAGTCGGAGCGCTCGGCGCCGGCGCACAACCCGTCCTGCAGAATCCGACCGCAGGACTTCGAGTCCTCAGCCTTCCCGGACGTATGCCGACGGTCTCACTCACCATGACGATGACCGGAACCGTGCTCGTCGTTCTGGCCTGGCTGATGATGGGCCGATTTGCAGTCGGGGACATACGCAGCCGTTCCGGCGCACCGCGGCGCATGACCCGTTCCCAGTTGGACCGCACACTCCTGCTGTGGATCCTGCCGCTCTCGGTCGCACCGCCGATGTTCAGCCGCGACGTCTACTCGTATCTGGCTCAAAGCGAAATCGCGGCCCGTGGACTCGATCCGTACGCCATCGGCCCCAAGGCGGCACTGGGCGTCGACCACGTTCTCACCCGCACGGTTCCGACGATCTGGCGCGACACCCCGGCTCCGTACGGTCCGTTCTTCCTGTGGCTGGGACGCGGGATCAGCTCACTGACCGGCGACAACATCGTGGCCGGAATCTTCTTGCACCGCTTGCTCGCATTGGCCGGCGTCGCGCTCATCGTGTGGGCGATACCGCGACTGGCCAAGCGATGCGGTGTCTCTGCCGTCAGTTCGCTCTGGCTCGGTGCCGCGAACCCGCTGTTGCTCTTCCACTTGGTGGCCGGCATCCACAACGAAGCGCTCATGCTCGGGTTGATGCTCGCCGGAATCGAGATCGCTCTTCGCGCAGTCGAAGGGTCCGGGCCCATCCGTGGGCGAGCGCTGTTCTATCTCGTTGCGGGATCAGGTTTGATCGCATTGTCGTCGACCGTCAAAATTCCGTCCTTGCTTGCACTGGGATTTGTCGGCATGGCCTTGGCCCGGCGTTGGGGTGGAACCTGGAAAGCCCTGGCGGGAGCCGCGATTCTCCTGGGCATCGTTGCCGCTGTCGTCACGTTTGTCATCAGCGTGGCCAGTGGGCTCGGTATGGGTTGGATCAACACCCTCGACACCGCCACGGCAGTCCGGAGTTGGATGTCCATCCCGACGCTCCTGGGCGTCGGCACGGGATTGGCAGGCGTACTGCTCGGACTCGGCGATCACACGACGGCGATCCTCACGATCACGCGGCCCATCGCAACTCTCGTCGCCATGCTCGTCACCGCACGGATGATGATCTCGGTCTACATGGGCCGCATCCATCCGGTCGGCGGACTCGGCATCGCGCTCGGCGCGATCGTTCTCCTGTTCCCCGTCGTTCAGCCGTGGTACCTGCTGTGGGCGATCCTTCCGTTGGCGGCGTGGGCCACCGCGCCGATTTTCCGCATCCCTGCCGTCGTCTTCACCTCGATCGTCAGCGTCATGTTGATGTCCAACGGCGCCGAATACCTTCCGTTCATGATCGTGCAGGCCGTCATCGCGACCATCCTCACCGCCGGAACGCTCATCGTCTTCACCCGCAATTCACTCCCCTGGCGTAGCGACAAGCCAGTAGCGGAGATCACGAAAGGCGGACCGGTAGACGAAGACAACTCGGCGGGGGCTTACGCTGATTCCCCGTGACCTCGAGAGCCTCCAGATCGTCGACGCCGGCGGTACAGATCCAGGGTGTCGTCAAGTCCTTCGACGGTGTTCGAGCCGTCGACGGTATCGATCTCACTGTCGAGACGGCCCAGGTCGTTGCCCTGCTCGGCCCCAACGGAGCCGGCAAGACAACCACCGTCGAGATGTGCGAAGGGTTTGTCACCCCCGATGCCGGCACGGTTCGAGTGCTCGGTCTCGACCCCATCGCCGACTCCGGTGAAGTCCGCTCGCGAATCGGCGTCATGCTGCAGGGCGGCGGCGCGTACCCCGGGTCCAAGGCCGGGGAAATGCTCGACCTCGTGGCCGCATACTCGGCCGACCCGCTCGATCCCGCCTGGCTCCTTTCCAAACTCGGCCTCACCGATGCGCGCAAGACCCCGTACCGCCGCCTCTCCGGAGGCCAGCAGCAACGACTGTCCCTGGCGTGCGCGCTGGTCGGGCGTCCCGAGTTGGTATTTCTGGACGAACCCACCGCCGGCCTCGACGCTCAGGCGCGCCTGCTCGTGTGGGAACTCATCGATGCTCTGCGACGCGACGGCGTGAGCGTCCTGCTCACCACACACCTCATGGACGAGGCCGAAGCGCTCGCCGACGAACTGGTCATCATCGACCACGGCAAGATCGTCGCGTCGGGAACGCCGGCGGAGGTCACCAGCAAGGGCGCCGAAGGACAACTCCGTCTGACGACGGTTCCCGGTTTGAGCCTCGATTCGCTGGCCGGTTCACTCGCCGGGTTCCGCATCGAGGAATCCAACCCCGGCACCTATGTCGTCGAAGGTGCAATCGATCCGGCAACCGTGGCGACTGTCGCAACGTGGTGTGCCGATCAGGACGTGCTGATCAACGACATTCGCGTCGATCAACGGAGTCTGGAAGACGTCTTCCTCGAATTGACGGGCCGGGAACTGAGGGGATGACGGAGATCAAGGTGATGAACGAAACAGCGTCGAACGGCCAGAGCAGTCCCATCAGCGTTGCCAGAGACCGACGGCTCGCCGAGAACCGCTTCGAGCCAGGCACCTTCTCGCCGGATCCCCGCCCCAATTCGGCGGCCAAGATGCTGGCGGCGCAGACCAAACTGGAGCTGACTCTTCTGCTCCGCAACGGTGAGCAATTGCTGCTCACCATGTTCATCCCGATCACCCTGCTCATCGGACTGTGTCTACTTCCGATCGGCGATTTGGGCGATTCTCGGGTCGATACCGTGCTCCCTGGTGTCATGATGGTTGCCGTGATGTCGACGGCGTTCACCGGACAGGCCATCGCCGTCGGATTCGACCGCCGATACGGCGCGCTCAAGCGACTCGGTGCAACGCCGCTACCGCGGTGGGGAATCATCGCAGGCAAGAGCGCTGCCGTCATCATCGTCGTGGCTCTGCAGTCACTCTTGCTCGGCGCTATCGGTTTGGCGTTGGGATGGCGTCCGTCGTTCGTCGAACTTGTACTAGGTGCAGTGGTCATTGCCATCGGTACTGTCACATTTGCAGCGCTTGGCCTACTGCTCGGCGGTACTTTGCGAGCAGAGATCGTTCTCGCGCTCGCCAACATCCTGTGGTTCATCATGGTGGGCATCGGCAGTGTGGTCTTCGCCAGCGGCGAACTTCCGACCGCCGTCCACACGCTGGTCCGCATTGTTCCGTCCGGCGCTCTCGCACACGCACTCGAAGCGGCCCTCGACACCTCGATGGACTGGTTTTCGATTCTCGTACTACTCATCTGGGCCGCAGTGGCCGGAGTCTGCGCAGCAAGGTGGTTCAAGTTCACGTGAGTACACGACGGACAGCTCAGATCGTCGGCTGTGTGGCCGCAACAGTCATGTTGTGTGCCGGACCCGCAACGGCGACCCCTTCGGTGTCCGGTCCACTCGCACCTGCAAATCCGTACCTCGGTCCCGTCGGTACTTCCACCATGCACGGTGACGCGGGCTCGTCCGACGTCACTCCGCTGCCCGGTCCAGGAACCGGCCCCCACGAGGTGACTGCTTTCCCGATGATGGCCGCCTGCCCGACGGTCCTCCAGGGTTCCGACGGCATGGTCGTCTCGCTCTGCACGACGATGATCGGCCAGATCCCGACCATCCATTTGATCGATCCGAAGGCCGACGCCACGCCGTTGGGTAGATCCGTAGCACAACTGCCGCTCGCGAAGGGCAGTCTGCTCGGCGGCGTCTACGCCTATCTCGACAACGAGAACCGTCTCGTCGCCGTCGACGGAAACCGTCAACTGGTCCGCATTTCCCATGCACAGAATCCGGACGGCAGTTGGCGGCTGGAACTCGCGGATGTCATCGATCTCAGTGGTGCGGTTGCCGCCGACGACAACGTCACCGGCCTCGCTCCGGACTGGGACGGCAATGTCTGGTTCGCCACCGGGCACGGCACCGTCGGGTATGTCGGCGCGGATCGAATCGCGCACAGCATTGCGCTCCCCGAAGGTGAACAGGTGCAGAACAGCATCTCCACCTCCCCGACGGGCACTGCTGTCGCAACGACCCACGCGCTCTACCAACTGAAGCGAAATGGCGACGAGGTCGTCATCGACTGGCGTCAGCCGTACGACCGCGGGCCGGCCCGTAATCCGGGTCAGCTCAGCTGGGGAACCGGATCGACGCCGACATACTTCGGCCCGTCGACGGGCAGCGATTTCTTGACCATCGTCGACAACGCCCACCCGACAGTGAGCTTGCATGTCTATCGCGCTGACACGGGCGCCGAGGTGTGCACGCAGCCGGTGTTGTCCGCTGCCAGCCAGGACGGCTCACCGAGCGGCAGCGAGAACTCCCCCGTCGGCATCGGTCATTCCGTCTACGTCGCCGGCACTTACGGATACCCGTACCCCACGACTCCTGAAGGTGCCGGTCCAGCGGTCCCCGCCACGGCACCCTTCAACGGCGGAATGACCCGCGTCGACATCGATCCGGTCGGCTGCCATGTCGTGTGGGACAACACGATTCGCAGCTCCGCGGTACCCCACCTCTCGACGGCTGACGGCTCGATTTACACCGTGACACGGGACGGTGCTCCGAACACCTCTCCGCTGGACGGTTACTCCTTCGCGGTGATCGACTCGAAGGACGGGTCGCAGATCGGTTCGACTCCGCTGCCGTCGACGATCCTCAACGACACCCTTCAGATGTCTGCACTCATCACCGAGTCGGGCGAGTACTTCCAGGGAACGATCTCGGGAATCGTGCGAGTTCGCGCGAACTGACGCGAGCTGGCCCCACGGCCGCGCAGTTCTGGTCTCGACGAGTCGGGGCAGGTGCGGAGCGAGCTGGCCCCAACGACGCGGGGCAGGTGCGGAGCGAGCTGGCCCCAACGACGCGGGGCAGGTGCGGAGCGAGCTGGCCCCAACGACACTGTGTAGTTGATGGGGAACTACGATCGTTGGCGTGGTGAATCGTGTGTATGCCGGATTTTTACGCTTGGTGGATCGACTACCTCTCCCCTCGCTGAAAACGCAGAAGATCATCGCGTTCATCGTGATCCTGACGCAGGGCGGCATCGCTGTCACCGGCGCGGTGGTGCGCGTGACGGACTCGGGACTCGGTTGCCCGACGTGGCCGCAGTGCTTCCCCGGTAGCTTCGTCCCGGTCGGCCACGGACAGGTCGCGGTGATTCACCAAGCCGTCGAGTTCGGCAACCGCCTGTTGACCTTCCTTGTCGTCATCGTCGCCGCTGCGATCGTGCTTGCGGTGACTCGCGCTCGCCGACGCAAAGAGGTGCTTGTCTACGCCTGGATGATGCCGCTCGGCACTGTCGTTCAGGCAGTGATCGGCGGTATCACCGTTCTCACAGGCTTGCTGTGGTGGACGGTCGCCATTCACCTGGTTGCGTCGATGCTGATGGTCTGGGTTGCCACGGTGATGTACGCCAAGATCGCGGAACCCGACGAAGCAACAACTCTGGTCGTGATGCCGAAGCCGCTGCGCTGGCTTACCGCGCTGTCAGGTGTCGCGCTCGCTGGCGTTTTGGTCGCTGGAACTCTCGTAACGGGCGCAGGCCCGCACGCCGGCGACAAGGGACTGGACCGGACGGTGCCTCGCCTGGAGATCGAGATCGTGACGCTCGTCCATCTGCACTCACAGCTTCTGGTCGGATATCTCGCGCTGGTCGTGGGTCTGACCTTCGGCCTGTATGCGGTCGGGACATCCGCAGCCGTGAAGATCCGTCTGAAGGTCCTGCTGGGACTGATCCTCGCGCAGTCGCTCATCGGTGTCGTGCAGTACTTCACCGATGTGCCGGAAGCTCTGGTGATCATGCACGTCGCCGGTGCAGGACTGTGCACGGCTGCGACCGCAGCAGTTTGGGCTGCGGGTAAGACCCGCCAGTACACGCCGACCAATTCGCCGATACCAGCTGTCTGACGCTTCAAGACACGTGTGGGGCGTAGGAACACCAAAAGGTGTTCCTACGCCCCACACGTCATTTCAGGATTCGTTGCGAGCTTTCGGGAACCGAGTCTGGTTGGCGACCCAACCGGCCATCTTCTTGAAATGGCCTTCCTGCGGGGTGACGATGCTCGTCAGTTCGCGCTCCCACTCGGCGACGGTGACGTTGTCGAAGGACGCGACGACCGCGTTTGCCCTGGCGAGGTCCTCGACGACCTGATCACCGAGGATGCCGTCGGCACCTACGAGGGTGATGCGAACGCCGGCCAGGCCGACCGGCTGGATGACGGCGCTGGCGGAGCCGCCGTGCTCGGCGACGAACTTGGTGATGGCGTTCACCGTGGACTTCGGCAGTTCCGGCGCGGACGGGGTGGCGTCCGACTTCTCGGTATCGGTGCTCATGACTCGACAATACTGGTCGGTAGCCCGGAAGCGACACCAGGCATGGACTGAGCGTCGGCCGCCTCGGGTGTAGAACAGAAACCATGCGAGCCATCTACGTGACCGAGACCGGCGGACCAGACGTTCTGACTCTGACCGAACAACCCGAACCGACACCCGGCCCAGGCGATCTACTCGTCAAGACCGAAGCGATCGGCATCAATTTCATCGACACGTACCTCCGAATGGGCCAGTACAAGCGTCCGCTCCCCTACATTCCCGGCGACGAGGGCAGCGGTGTTGTCGAAGCTGTCGGCTCCGACGTCAACGAATTCTCGGTGGGCGACCGGGTCGCGTGGGCCGCTGCCACTGGCAGCTATGCCGAGAAGGTGGCTGTTCCCGCCGCAGTCGCCGTGAAAGTGCCTGACGGTGTCCCGGCATCGGCCGCAGCGTCGGCGCTCCTGCAGGGGATGACAGCGCACTACCTCGCGAAGTCGACGTATCCGATCCAGAGCGGCGACACCGTGCTCGTGCACGCAGGCGCGGGCGGCGTCGGGTTGATCCTGACGCAGATGGCCGTCAGCCTCGGGGCGAAGGTCATCACGACTGTGTCATCGGATGCAAAGGAAGAACTCTCGCGTGGCGCGGGCGCCGCGGAGGTCCTGCGGTACGACGAGGACATCGCAGCGCGAGTCCGGGAGTTGACCGGCGGCGAAGGAGTAGCGGCGGCATACGACGGCGTCGGTGCGACAACTTTTGATTCGAGCTTGGCTTCCGTGCGCATCCGCGGCACGGTCGCTTTGTTCGGTGCGGCCAGTGGACCGGTTCCGCCTGTCGATCCGCAGCGGCTCAATTCGTCGGGTTCGCTGTTCCTGACGCGTCCGACGCTCGCGCATCACATTCGCACTCGAGAGGAACTGACCTGGCGTGCCGGCGATGTCTTCGACGCCATTGCGGCCGGGAAGCTCGATATTCGTGTCGGCGCCGATTATCCCCTCGCCGACGCGGCAACAGCCCATCGGGATCTGGAAGGTAGAGCAACGACCGGGTCGATCGTTCTGATCCCCTAGCGAAGTGCTGTGCGCCTTTATTAACCGCCCGCGGTGAAGAAAGGCGCACAGCAGAATCAGCTGAGCATGTCGCTGATCGTCTGCAGTCCGAGAACCGAGTCGACAGCGAGGCCGACGAACACGATCGCAAGATAGTTGTTGGACTGCAGGAACAGGCGGAGCGGTTTGACCTGAGCACCACCGCGAACGCTGCGGTACAGCTGATGTGCCATGAGCAGGAACCACGCACCGGCGACGATGGTGATTGCGGCGTAGATGACGCCCGACGCGGGGACGAGGACAAGCGTCGTGACGACCATTGCCCAGCTGTAGAACAGAATCTGCTTGGTGACGTGCTCTTCGGTGGCGATCACCGGAAGCATGGGAACACCGGCAGCTTTGTAGTCCTCTTTGTATCGCATCGCCAGCGCCCAGGTATGCGGCGGCGTCCAGAAGAAGATGATCAGGAACAGCACGACGGGCTGCCAGCTCAGCGACCCGGTGACAGCGGCCCAGCCCACGAGGACGGGCATACATCCGGCTGCGCCACCCCAGATGACGTTCTGCCAGGTACGACGCTTGAGAACCATCGTGTAGATGAGGACGTAGAACGCGATCGTGATCACGACGAGGATGCCGGCTAGGAGGTTGGCTCGCCACCACAGCCACAGGAACGACGCGAGTCCGAGAAGGAGCCCGAAGACGAGCGCGTTGCGCGTCGGCACCGCCTCGCGGGCCAGCGGACGCTTCGCCGTGCGCTTCATGACCTTGTCGATGTCGGCGTCGACAACGCAGTTGAGCGAGTTCGCACTCGCCGCGCCCATCCAGCCACCGAAGAGGGTGCTGAGGATCAGAACGATGTCGACCGTTCCGCGATCGGCCAGCAGCATTGCCGGAATGGTTGCCACCAACAGCAATTCGATCACTCGCGGCTTCGTGAGCGCGATATAAGCCAGAACCTTGCCCGTTGCGCGACCCCACACCGTATCGGTATTGGTCGCCCGCGGGGCGGCACCTGGGCTGCCGAAGCCATGTCCGCTCGGCTGTTGCCCTGTCCGCACGTTCTCTCCTTGCACCACGCGTTACCGCACTAACTCTTCACGACACACTGCTGACACTGTTCTCTACTACGAACGATGGTAGACCGCAGCCATTGAGGAACCGAATCGACCCGGACAGCCAGGACCATTAGGCTGGGTTACGCAGTGGAGGGACACCCCACCCTCGCAATCCACGTACACCATGTCAGGAGACATCTGCCAGTGTCGATCACAGACGAGATCCACGTCCTCACGCAACCCGTCCACCCCTCGGACTGGACCGACCTGGACACCAAGGCTGTCGATACCGCCCGCGTGCTCGCCGCCGACGCGGTTCAGAAGGTCGGCAACGGCCATCCCGGAACTGCAATGAGCTTGGCGCCGTTGGCATACACCCTCTTCCAGCGCGTCATGCGCCACGATCCTTCGGATGCAGAATGGGTCGGCCGTGACCGCTTCGTTCTCTCCTGTGGCCATTCATCCTTGACGCTGTACACCCAGCTCTACCTGTCGGGCTACGGTCTCGAGCTCGCTGACCTCGAAGCTCTCCGCACGTGGGGCGCACTGACCCCCGGCCACCCCGAGGTCGGCCACACCGTCGGCGTCGAGATGACCACCGGTCCGCTGGGCCAGGGCCTTGCGTCCGCAGTCGGTATGGCGATGGCTGCGCGTCGTGAGCGTGGGTTGTTCGATCCGGAGACCCCGGTCGGCTCCTCCCCCTTCGACCATCACATCTACGTGATCGCGTCCGACGGTGACATCGAAGAAGGCGTTACGTCCGAGGCCTCGTCTCTCGCCGGTGTCCAGGAACTGGGCAACCTCATCGTCTTCTACGACGACAACAAGATCTCCATCGAGCACGACACCACCATCGCTCTCGGCGAAGACGTCGGAAAGCGATACGAGGCATACGGCTGGCACGTTCAGCACGTCGAAGGTGGCGAGAACGTCTCCGGCATCCTCGACGCGGTTGCCGCGGCCAAGGCCGTCGTCGATCGTCCCTCCATCATCTTGCTCCGCACCATCATCGGTTTCCCGGCTCCGAAGAAGATGAACACCGGCGACGTCCACGGCTCCGCTCTCGGTGCCGACGAAGTTGCAGCGGTCAAGGAAGCCCTCGGCTTCGATCCGGCCAAGTCCTTCGACGTCGACGCCGACGCTCTGGCTCACGCCCGTGAGGTCGTCTCCCGCGGCGCCGACGCACGCAAGGCATGGCAGGTCGAGTTCGACGCGTGGGCTGCACGTGAGACCGAGCGCAAGGAACTCTTCGACCGCCTGTTCGCCGGTGAGTTCCCCGCCGGCTGGGCCGACGCTCTCCCGACCTACGAGGCCGACGCCAAGGGCGTTGCGACTCGCAAGGCCTCCGGTTCGGCACTCAACGCGCTCGGACCGATCCTGCCCGAGCTGTGGGGCGGCTCCGCCGACCTCGCCGGCAGCAACAACACCACCATCAAGGGCGCAGATTCGTTCGGCCCGTTCTCCATCTCCACCAACGACTGGAATGCGCAGCCTTACGGCCGCACGCTCCACTTCGGCATCCGCGAGCACGCGATGGGCTCGATCCTCAACGGCATCGCGCTTCACGGACCCACCCGCCCGTACGGCGGAACCTTCATGGTCTTCTCCGACTACATGCGTCCGGCGGTTCGCCTGGCCGCACTGATGAAGACTGCCGTCACCTACGTCTGGACCCACGACTCCATCGGTCTCGGCGAAGACGGCCCGACTCACCAGCCGGTCGAGCATCTCGCTGCTCTTCGTGCGATCCCGAACCTCGCCGTCGTCCGCCCGGGTGACGCCAACGAGACCTCGTTCGCATGGCAGGCAGCACTAGAGAACAAGACGGGCCCGACGGCTCTGGCACTCACTCGCCAGGACATCCCGGTTCTCGAAGGCACCAAGGAGAAGGCTGCCGAGGGTGTCAAGCGCGGCGCTTACGTCCTCGTCGACGCAGCCAACGGTTCGCCCGAGGTCATCTTGCTGGCGACCGGTTCCGAACTGCATCTGGCCACCGAGGCTCGCGAAACCCTCGAAGCCCAGGGCGTCGCAACCCGCGTTGTTTCCGTGCCGTGCCTCGATTGGTTCCTCGAGCAGGATCAGGCGTACCGAGACGAGGTCATTCCGCCCGCCGTGCGCGCGCGTGTGTCCGTCGAAGCCGGCATCGCGATGCCGTGGTGGCGCATCCTCGGCGACGCCGGTCAGGCCGTCTCGCTCGAGCACTACGGCGCTTCCGCCGATTACAAGACCTTGTTCCGGGAGTTCGGCATCACTGCCGACGCGACTGTCGAAGCCGCGCAGCGCTCCCTCGCAGCTGTGAAGGGATGATCTCGATGACACAGAACGTGAATACCGAAAAGCTCTCCGCTGCAGGCGTTTCCATCTGGCTCGACGACCTCTCGCGGGATCGCATCCAGTCCGGCAACCTGCAGAACCTCATCGACACGAAGTCGATCGTGGGTGTCACGACCAACCCGTCGATCTTCCAGGCGGCACTGTCCAAGGGATCGGCGTACGACGCTCAGGTCCGTGAGCTCGCACAGCGCGGCGCCGATGTCGACGCCACCATCACCGCGGTGACCACCGACGACGTGCGTGCTGCGTGCGACATCCTGGCTCCGCAGTTCGAGGCGTCGAACGGCGTCGACGGCCGCGTGTCCATCGAAGTCGATCCTCGCCTGGCACACGACACCGACGCCACCGTCGCGCAGGCGATCGAGCTGCACAAGATCGTCGATCGTCCGAACGTCCTGATCAAGATCCCCGCGACGCTGGCAGGCATTCCCGCCATCGCCAAGGTGATCGGTGAGGGCATCAGCGTCAACGTCACCTTGATCTTCTCGGTCGAGCGCTACGAGGCAGTCATGGGCGCATACCTGGAAGGTCTGGACACCGCCAAGGCTGCCGGCCGCGACATCTCGTCCATCGAGTCGGTCGCCTCGTTCTTCGTCTCCCGCGTGGATTCCGAGATCGACAACCGCCTCACGGCAATCGGCACGCCGGAAGCCCTCGAGCTTCGTGGCAAGGCTGCACTCGCAAACGCGCGTCTGGCGTACAACGCGTACCAGCAGATCTTCGAGGTGCAGCCGCGCTTCCAGGCTCTTCTGTCCGACGGCGCCAAGGCTCAGCGTCCGCTGTGGGCGTCGACCGGCGTGAAGAACCCGGATTACCCCGACACTCTCTACGTCACCGAGTTGGTTGCGCCGAACACGGTCAACACCATGCCGGAGAAGACGCTCGACGCTCTCGCCGACCACGGCGAGATCACCGGCGACACGATCTCGGGCACCGCTCAGGAGTCACAGGCGGTCTTCGATCAGCTCGCTGCAGTCGGCATCGATCTTGCGGACGTGTTCAAGGTCCTCGAGACTGAGGGCGTCGACAAGTTCGAGGTGTCCTGGAACGAGTTGCTCGACGCAACCGCCGAGCAGCTCCGCGCAGCAACCCAGAAGAGCTGAGCCTGTGAGCGATTCCGCGGCGGCATCAGATTGGGTGAATCCCCTTCGGGACAGCACCGACAAACGGCTTCCGCACATTGCGGGGCCCTGCGCCCTGGTGATTTTCGGTGTTACCGGCGACCTTGCCAGGCGCAAGCTCATGCCCGCCATCTACGACCTCGCCAACCGTGGACTGTTGCCGCCCGGATTCGCTCTGGTCGGGTTCGCCCGGCGTGACTGGACGGACGAGGACTTCACGAACGTCGTCCTCGAAGCAGTCAAGGACGGCGCTCGCACCAAGTTCCGTCAGGACGTCTGGGAGAGGCTCGCCGAAGGTATCCGGTTCGTGGAGGGCAGTTTCGACGAGGCCGAGGCCTTCCAGAACCTGTCCGACACGTTGGCCACGCTCGACAACGAACGTGGTATCGGCGGCAATCACGGTTTCTACCTTGCGATTCCGCCCAACGCGTTTCCTCAGGTGCTCGAGCAACTGTCGGCGTCGGGCCTCGCGCAGGCCGAGGACGGTCAGTGGCGACGAGTCGTCATCGAGAAGCCGTTCGGCCACGACCTCGAGAGCGCTCGCGAACTGAACGCCGTCGTCAACAAGGTGTTCCCCGAGGACACGGTCTTCCGTATCGACCACTACCTCGGTAAGGAAACCGTCCAGAACATTCTGGCTCTGCGCTTCGCGAACCAGTTGTTCGATCCGATCTGGAACGCGCACTACGTCGACCACGTTCAGATCACGATGGCCGAGGACATCGGCCTCGGTGGACGCGCGGGGTACTACGACGGCATCGGCGCGGCCCGTGACGTGATCCAGAACCACCTGCTGCAGTTGCTCGCGTTCACGGCGATGGAAGAACCCATCAGCTTCGAGCCGCTCAATCTGCAGGCGGAGAAGATCAAGGTCCTCTCGGCCACTCGCCTTGCCGAGCCCCTCGACGAGACCACCGCCCGCGGCCAGTACGCGGGCGGCTGGCAGGGTGGGCTGCCGGTGGTCGGGCTCCTCGAAGAAGACGGCTTCGCAGCGGACTCCATCACGGAGACCTTTGCCGCCATCACCCTCGAGGTCGACACCCGCCGCTGGGCGGGTGTGCCGTTCTACCTGCGCACGGGCAAACGACTCGGACGCCGTGTCACCGAGATCGCGGTGGTGTTCAAACGTGCACCGCACCTACCGTTCGACAAGACGATGACCGAAGACCTCGGCCAGAACGCTCTGGTCATCCGCGTGCAGCCCGACGAGGGTGTCACCATGCGGTTCGGTTCGAAGGTTCCCGGATCGAGCATGGAAGTCCGTGACGTCAACATGGACTTCTCGTACGGCCAGGCTTTCACCGAATCGTCACCGGAGGCGTACGAGCGACTCATTCTCGACGTGTTGCTCGGTGAGCCGTCACTCTTCCCGGTCAACGCCGAAGTCGAATTGTCTTGGGAAATCCTCGATCCCGTCCTCGAACACTGGGCAGCCGGCGGCAAGCCGGAACCCTACGAGGCCGGAACGTGGGGACCACCGTCTGCGGACGAAATGATGCAACGCACCGGACGCGAATGGAGGCGACCCTAGTGATTCTCGATTTGCCCTCCACCACCACGGTCCAGGTCAGCAAGAAACTGGTCGAGGTGCGTAAGACCGGCGGCGCTGTCACCTTGGGGCGAGTGCTGACGCTCGTCGTCTGCACCAGGGACACCGGGAATGCCGAGGAAGCCATCGAGGCCGCCAACGAAGCAAGCCGCGAGCACCCTTGCCGCGTCATCGTGCTTCTGCGTGGCGACGAGCAGAGTGAGCCCAGGCTCGATGCTCAGATCCGTGTCGGCGGGGACGCCGGCGCCTCGGAGGTTGTCGTGTTGCGTCTCTACGGTCCGCTTGCGGATCACGAGAGCAGCGTCGTCATCCCGTTCCTGCTCCCCGACACCCCGGTAGTCGCGTGGTGGCCCCTCGAGGCACCCGAGATTCCGGCGAAGGACCCCGTCGGGAAGCTCGCGATACGGCGTATCACCGATGCCACCGGCGCCCCCGATCCGACCGCCACCATCAAGGGGCGACTCGCGTCGTACACCGCCGGCGATACCGATCTCGCCTGGAGTCGCGTCACCTACTGGCGCGCGCTCCTCGCGTCGGCTCTCGATCAGCCGCCGCACGAGAAGATCACCTCAGCGGTGGTCTCCGGTCTCAAAACCGAACCGGCACTGGATATTCTCGCCGGTTGGTTGGCGGCCAAGATCGACGGTCCGGTCATTCGACGTACGGGTGAGCTGACGGTCGAGTTGAAGCTCGAGACCCGCAGTATCTCCATCAGTCGTCCGCAGGAGGGCACGACCGCTACGTTGATCCGCACCGGTCAGCCTGACGCGCTGGTTTCTCTGGGTCGTCGAGAGACACGCGATTGCCTCGCCGAGGAATTGCGTCGGCTCGATCCGGACGAGATCTACGAAGAAGCTCTGGCCGGATTGGAGAAGGTGAACTATGAGTGATGTTGTCGTGGAGAAGTTTTCCGACGCCGGCCAACTTGTCGACGCTGCCGCCGCACGCCTGGTCACGACCATCGTCGATGCCCAGAAGGCTCGCGGGTTTGCGTCCATCGTGCTGACTGGCGGTGGAACCGGCATCGCACTTCTCGAGAAGTTGCGTGAAGCTCCCGGCGACATCGACTGGTCGCAGATCGATCTGTACTGGGGCGACGAACGGTTCCTGCCGTCCGGCGATCCCGAGCGGAACGAAGTGCAAGCACGTGAGGCGCTTCTCGATCATGTGCCGGTCGATCCCGACAGGGTACATGCGATGGCCGCATCCGACGGTATCTACGACGGTGATCCACACGGGGCGGCGACGGCGTACGAACAACTGCTGGGCGCTCAGGCACACGGGAATCAGGTTCCGACGTTCGACGTGCACCTGCTCGGTATGGGCGGCGAAGGACACGTCAACTCGTTGTTCCCGCACACCGACGCTGTTCGCGAAGAAGCGCGTTTCGTAGTCGCGGTGACGGACTCCCCCAAGCCGCCACCGGTGCGGATCACCCTCACGTTGCCTGCTGTTCGGCGAGCCAAAGAGGTCTGGCTGCTCGTCTCGGGTGCTGCAAAGGCCGAGGCCGTTGCCAAAGCCGTCGGAGGTGCTTCGGCCGAGGACTGGCCGTCCGCCGGCGCCACCGGTTTGGTTGCGACACGTTGGTTCCTCGATACGGACGCTGCCTCGCAGCTTCCCTGATCTGATTTCACAGATCTGATTTCACACCGGTCGGGAATCGTCTTCCGGCGATTCCCGGCTTGGTGGTACGTCGACGACTTTCTCACCGTGGCGACTTTCGACTACCCGCCGAGTCCGGATCCGATGCGAATTTCCTTTTGACGGAACGGAACTCAATCCCGAGATCCCGTTTCTCCAACCGGCACTGCGCCCCACACAACGATTCATCTCTCCCCTTGCCTCCTTCATCCGAGTGATTACTACCTTGGACGCCGCGAAGTAAGGTTCGGTTCCGCAGATCGCGTTCACTCTTGAACGAAGCAATCCAGGCGAGAACAATCGAACAATGTCGTGGACACCGAATCCGGACGCACTTCGCGGGCGAGTGGCTGTAGTTGCCGGGGCGACGAGGGGCGCCGGACGCGGAATCGCCGCGGCCTTGGGCGAGGCCGGTGCAACCGTCATCTGCACTGGTCGGAGCACATCTGCCGGAATTCTTCAGTCGGACTATCCGCGCGGAGAGACCATCGAAGAGACGGCAGAGTTGGTCACCGAACTGGGCGGCGTCGGCGTGCCGATTGCCGTCGATCATCTCAAGAGCAAACAAGTGGCTGATCTCGCCGAACGCTTGCGAATCGACTATCACCATATCGACATCTTGGTCAACGACATCTGGGGCGCGGAATTACTCAAGGGTGGGCCGGCGGAGTGGAACACGCCGGTATGGGAACACGATCTGGACAAGGGGTTTCACATTCTGCGCCTGGCGATCGACACCCACATCACCACGTCGCACCACCTCCTGCCGCTCATGACCGATAGGCCAGGCGGACTGGTCGCCGAAATAACCGATGGCACTACCGAATACAACGCATCGAACTGTCGTATCTCGGTGTTCTACGACTTGGCCAAGGTGTCCGTGAACAGGCTCGCATTTTCGCAAGGCCACGAACTTGCCCCGTTCGGATGTACTGCCGTCGCCATCACTCCCGGGTTCCTGCGATCGGAGATGATGCTGGACAATTTTGGTGTCGGCGAATCGAATTGGCGGGACGCTCTGTTGCCGGAGCGGGATGGTCCGACTGCGCCCGCGGATTTCGCACGCTCCGAGTCACCAAGATTCATCGGACGTGCGATCGCGGCCATCGCTGCCGATCCGAATCGACAGCGATGGAATCAGCGATCGGTCAGTTCAGGCGAACTCGGAACGGAATACGGGTTCACCGACGCGGACGGCAGCCGCCCCGATTTCTGGCGGACCAAATGAATCCGGCTGCGACTATGATCCGCGCATGGCCGAATTCGCGACGATCGACGAATACATCGCTTCGTTTCCCACCGACGTGCAACCAGCCCTCGAGAGTATCCGCGAGACGATTCACAACACGGTTCCAGGCCTCGATGAGACCATCAGCTATCAGATGCCGACCATGACGGTGAACGGAAAGAACCTGATTCACTTCGCAGGCTGGAAAATCCACATCTCGATGTATCCGCTCCCGGCGGGTGACGCCGAGTTCGAGAAGTCCGTCGACCCTTACCGGGCTGCGAAATCAACGGTGAAGTTCCCGCTGAACAAACCGATCCCTCTCGATCTCGTGGCTCGGATCGTCGAATTGCTCGCGCAGCGCCACTAACATCCGTTCTCGTCGGAGCCTTGTGAGAACGTATGGCCGTGCAGAGACAACCCATCCGCCGCATCAAGGCTGGGCCATCGTCGGGCGCCGACGTAGGCAGCTGGCCGATGACGGTACCCGCTGTTGCGCAGATCGTTCAGGACGGTCTCGAACTTCCACCGGGTGTCACCATTCTGGTCGGCGAAAACGGAGCGGGAAAGTCGACCGTCATCGAAATTCTTGCCGCCGTTCTCGGTCTCAATGCCGAAGGCGGGTCGACCAATACGCGGCATCAGACTCGATCGAGTGAACCGGGCGGCCTCGACCTTGTGGTCGAGCGGAGTCCCGGCGCATCGAAGTGGGCGTACTACCTCCGAGACGAAACCCTGCACGGTTTGTACACGTACTTGGAGGACAACCCCAATCCCAAGCGACCTGAACCGCTTTACCATCACCTCTCCCACGGTGAGGCGCTGCTCGAGATCCTGTCGTCGAGGACCTCCGACGGCGGCTTCTATCTCATCGACGAACCCGATGCCTCACTCTCCTTCCAGGGGACCCTGACACTGGCGGCGCTGCTCGGCGAGCTGGTGGAATCCGGCGCGCAGGCGGTGATCGCGACGCACTCGCCGATCATCGCGGCGCTGCCGAACGCCAACCTGCTCGAGATCGGAGAATGGGGAATCCGAGCCTCGAGCTGGGAGGACCTCGATCTGGTGTCGAACTGGCAGCGGTTCCTCCACGACCCGCAGACGTACCTGCGCCATCTGATCTAACCTGGAACTCCACCCAAGGAGGCCTCCATGGCATACGACAAAGCGCTGGCTGAGCGTATCCGCGATGCGCTCTCGGGCGAGGACGACGTCGAGGAAGTAAAGATGTTCGGTGGGCTGAGCTTCATGGTGAACGGGAAGCTGGCCGCCAGTGCGAACTCACACGGCAACATCATGGTTCGGTGTGACCCCGATCGAGTCGACGAGCTTCTGACGCACAAGGGTGCAAGTTGGCCCGAGATGCGGGGTAAGCCGATGAGCAAGGGATGGATCGTCGTCGACCGAACCGGGACGAGTTCGAACGTCGAATTCAACGCGTGGATCAAGGAAGCTCTGGACTTCGTTCACTGACAGTTGGGGTGCGTTGCCGAAGATATCTGACGAGACTGGTGTGGCCGCGGGCTCTCGCGTCGATGAGGGACTGAACCGTGCCCGATCGACCTGAGATTGTCTGTATCTGCGGCTCTGCGCGATTCGCTGAAGAGATGCGGGAGGCGAACCGCGACCTGACGTTCGCGGGCGTGATCGTCGTCGCGCCGGTTGAAGCAGACGAGGCGGTCTCTGTCGAGCAGAAGAACCTGCTCGACGCGCTCCATCTGCGCAAGATCGACCTCGCCGATCGGGTTCTGGTCGTCAACCCTCGCGGATACATCGGTGAGTCCACGCGCCGAGAGATCGCGTACGCGCGCGCCGCCGGCAAACCAGTGTCGTTCACGACGCCGTTTGAACAGTAAGCGCCTCGTCGGTGCGGGCTGCAACGAATGTTCTCACGCCGAGTTGCTCGAGCCCTAGCGCCGGTTCAATCAATTTCGCTCGATTCGGCAAAAGTGAACTGGGCGGCCCTTAGACTCCGGAAAAGCATTGGATTGGGCGGCTCGACGCCGCGGAGGAAAGGTGGTCCGTCCCGTGACGTTCACACCCAATCAGCCGGATCACCAACGCGCCTTCGGGTTTCAGCTGCCGTCGACCCGCGCAATTCCCTCCCTCATGCCCGACCGTTTCGGACCTAGCCTCATCGGATCGCTCTGGGCGTGCGCCGGGATCGTCGCCGGAAGCCTCGGCCCGTGGACGTCATCCTCCGCACTGGACCACAGTGGTATCGACGAATGCGGAGTGATCACTCTCGTCCTCGCTCTGTGTGCGGTGACCGCGCTGATCACCCTCATGGTTCGAGACGTCACGCCCGAGATCAAGAATCACTGCACCGGCCCTTTGGTCGGAATCGCGGTCTTGATCGTTGCCGTCGGAAACGCCGCGTCCATCGTGCGACGTAGTACCGAGTTCGCAGGGCACACTGCCGGACCGTCCATCGGGTGGGGACTGTGGGTGGTCATCGCGTCCGCAGTGATCCTGTGCATCACGTCGTCGACCGTCGCGCACATGATCAGGTTTCAGGCAGCAATGATCACAAGGTCTTGATCAGACCGCCGTCGATCACGAAATCCGCGCCTGTCACGTTCCCCGCACGATCGCTGGCGAGGAACAACACCAGGTCGGCAACCTCTTCGGGGAAGGTGAACCGCCCAGTCTCGGCTCCGGCCGCGGCGCTTTCGACGATGTCGTCGGCGGCTGATCCGCTCGCCTTCGCCAGCGTCGAGGCCACTCCGTGCTTGCCGAGCCACAACTCCGTTTGCACCGGGCCAGGGCTGACGGTATTGACGCGGATCCCCTGCCCGCCCAGTTCTTTGGACAACGACTTCGAGAAGTTGGTCAACGCCGCTTTGGCGGCGCTGTAGTCGATCACCGTGGGGTCAGGTAAGAATGCGTTGACCGAACTGATCGTCACGATGCTCCCGCCACCTCGGCGGATCAACTCCGGCAGCGCAGCGCGAACAGTGCGTACAGCCGACAAGAACGTCAGATTGAACGACGCCGCCCACTCTTCGTCTGTGATGGCCGCGAAACCGCTCGTTCTCGGGGTGACGGCGCCGACGTTGTTGACCAGGATGTCGACGCCGCCCCTCGCTGCTGCAACCTCGAGCAGTCGGGTTGATCCTTCGACACTCGCGAGGTCGACGCCGACAAAGGTGACGGCGCCGCCGGACTGCAGCGATTCGAGTTCCGGCGAGAGCGTCCGCGAGCCCGCGACGACGTGGACTCCCTCGGCCACCAGGGCCCGAGTGATCGCCAACCCGATACCTTTTCCCGCGCCGGTAACGACGGCAGTTCGTCCGTCCAATTGCAGATCCACTGCGGTCCCCGTTCGGTCCGGTGCGCAGCGTTGGGTGTGCGTGCGACAGCTCTAGAGTCGCCGCACGCACACCCTGGTAAACCTGCAGAACCAGCCGCTGTTACCTAGCCACTGTTACGAAGCGCAGTGGCAAGGCCGTTCATCGTCAGCTGGATACCCCGACGCACCTGATCGCTCTCGTCGCCGGAACGGTACCGACGGATCAGCTCGACCTGTAGATGGTTGAGAGGTTCGAGGTACGGGAACCGGTTGTGGACCGACCGCTCGAGGCCCGAGTTGTCGGCAAAGAGGTTCTCGTTGCCCGTGATTGCCTTGTACATGCGAATTGTGCGTTCGTGCTCGTCGGTGATCATTCCGAAGACTCGATCGCGCAGTTCGGCGTCGGGCACGAGGTCCGCGTACCGGGCCGCCAAACCGAGATCCGACTTCGACATCACCATGGCCATGTTCGAGAGCACGGTTCGGAAGAACGGCCACTTCTCGTACAGGGCCGTCAACGTGGCAAGCCGAGTGTCGTCTCCGTCTATCCATCTTTCGAACGCGGCGCCGGTTCCGTACCAACCCGGAAGCATCACGCGAGACTGACTCCACGAGAGCACCCAGGGAATCGCTCGCAGATCGGAGATCGCCTTGGTCTGCTTGCGCGAGGCCGGACGAGAGCCGATGTTGAGTGCCCCGATCTCGGCGACCGGTGTCGACGCTTCGAAGTACTGCACGAATCCTGGTGTGTCGTGGACCAATTCGCTGTACGCGGTGCGGGCGAGGGCCGCGAGCTCGTCCAGTACCGCGTAGGCAGCGTCGGCATCGCTGCCGAGTCCTTCGACGTCGAGCAACGTCGACTCGATAGTCGCGGCGATGAGTGTTTCGAGGTTGCGATGTGCCAGACGCGGTTCGGCGTACTTGGCCGCAATCACCTCACCCTGCTCGGTGATTCGCAGAGAACCAGCGACTGCACCGGGAGGCTGAGCCAGAATCGCTTCGTAACTCGGTCCGCCGCCACGTCCGACGGTTCCGCCGCGGCCGTGGAAGAGCCTCAACCTGATTCCGCTCTTACGCGCGGCATCGACGAGGTCGAGCTCGGCACGGTACAGCGCCCAGTTGGCAGCTAGATAGCCACCGTCCTTGTTCGAGTCGGAGTACCCGAGCATCACTTCCTGACTGTCACCGCGAGAACGGACGATCGCACGATAGATCGGGATGTCGAGCGTCGCCAGCAATGTGTCGGCGCCGCCCTGCAGATCCTCGATCGTCTCGAACAACGGGACGATTCCGATCGGGCAGGAGGGTTCGCTGCCGACGCCCGGATCGAGCACCCCGACCTCTTTGAGCAGCACTGCGGCCTCGAGCATGTCACTGACCGAGGTACACATGCTGATGATGTAGTTGGGTACCGCACCCGCTCCGAGAACCCGCACTGCCTTGGCACCGGCCGCCATGATGGCCAGTTCCTTGGTGGTCAATTCGCTGAACTCGGCGTCCGGCGAAGTCAGTGGTCGCCGCGTCGTCAACTCGGCCGACAGCAATTCGACTCGATCGGCTTCCGGCAAGGACGCGTAGTCCGGGTGAACTCCGGCCCACGCCAGAAGTTCTGCGACGACGCTTTCGTGTACCTCGGAGTTCTGCCGCATGTCCAGACCGGACAGGTGAAAGCCGAACACCTCCACCGCTTCTCGGAGCCGATCGAGTCGATCGTCGGCGATGGTCTCGTCACCGAAACGACGCAACGAGGTGTCGATGATTCCGAGATCCCGCTGCAACTGTGCCGGGTCGGTGTACGCCTCGAGTCCGTCGTCGGAGCCGTGGGCGGGCAACTCCCCCAGTACCGTCAGTGCTGTGGCGCTCAAGCGCCCGCGGATACCGCGAATCGCGCGACGGTACGGCTCGTCGGCCCGGAAGGCAGAGTCGTCGCCGGAGGTAGACGCCAGCAGATCGAGTTCGGGCGTGACGGAAACCAGCCGCGCCGACATCGACAGTTCACGCTCGAGATGTTCGAGTTCCTCGAGGTGATGCTCGAGAGCAGTCGCCGCAGCGCGCGACGTGGCGCGCTGGACGATTTCGCCGGTCACGTACGGATTGCCGTCTCGGTCACCGCCGATCCACGAACCCGGCCTCAGGATCGGTTCCGGCAGCAGGCCAGCTTCCGGCCAACGCGCGCGCAGAGCTTTGCGAACCTCCGCATTGATCTTCGGAATCACCTCGAACAACGCTGCGTCGTAGTAGCGCAGGCCTACCTCGATTTCATCCTGGATGCGGAGGCGGCTGAGCCGGATCAGAGCCGTCTGCCACAGGGTCAGGATCTGACGGCGCAATTGCAGATCTACATCAGCGGTTTCTGCGACGCTCAGCGCCGTGCGCTCGCGGTATCGCATCAACTCGGTGATCCGACTCTGCGTCTCGAACACCGTACGGCGTCGAGTCTCCGTCGGGTGAGCGGTGATGACGGGTGAGACCAGGGCGCCCCGAAGCGCTTCTTCGACGGTGGCCGAATCGATATCGGCTGCATCAAGTTTGGTGTACGTGGCCGCGAGAGTGCTGTCGCGGGGCGGTTCCCCCGCATTGACGTGGATGGCCCGTCGACGCTCGCGATGGATGTCCTCGGCCAGGTTGGCGAGCAGTGCGAAGTGACTGAACGCCCGGATGACGGGAATGGCGTCGTCCGTACTGATTTCGGCGAACAGCGACACCAGTTCGGCGCGATCGATCTCCGAACGACGGACTCGGAACGACTCGACACGGGCTCGCTCGACCAGATCGAACACATTGTCGCCGGCTTGCTCTCGCACTATTTGTCCGAGTATTCCGCCGAGAAGCCGGATGTCTTCGCGCAGCGGCTCGGTGGCCTCTCGCGGTGTTTCTCGATGCGACGCGGTTTCAGTCATCACACAATTATCGACCGAAACAAAGAACCCCGCTCGATAGGCGGGGTTCCGTGTCTGAAATTCGTGTGTGAAAAACTACCGGCTGTAAGTCATGAGCCGAGAATCAGGCGAACTTGATCTCCAGGCCGATGCCGACGATCGAAATGAGCCAGATCAACGCGGTGAAGACCGTCAACCGATCGAGGTTCTTCTCGACAACAGTCGATCCGGACAGGCTGGACTGGACACCGCCACCGAACAGACTCGACAAACCGCCGCCCTTACCGCGATGCAGGAGCACCAAGGCGATGAGGAGCAAGCTGGTGATGACCAGCAGGATATCCAGGAACAGTTTCATGTCTGTCTACGTCCACCAATCCAATAGGGACAACTACAACCGATAACACCATACAGGCGCGCGCAGATAGCCTGACCACATACCCGCCTCGCACATGACTTTGCACCCGGCCAGGCACGACTCTTGGTCAGTGGCATCGATCACACTGTCGAGATACCGATTCAGTAGTTTTTCAGTTGACGCGACTCTACCTCCGAAAGGCCGGCTCCATGCTTTCCGACACTGCCCTGCCCAACACTGCCCTGCCCGACACACCCCTGCCTGACACACCGCGTCTGGCTTCGATTCACAACTTCCGCGACGTGGCCGGCCCCGGGTACGTCACGACCAGCGGACAGGCGATGAGCCGCGGAGTCTTCTACCGTGCAAACGTACTGACGCCCTCGCCCGAGGATCTTGCAATCGTGGAATCGCTGGGGCTGACCGCCGTCTATGACGTGCGCTCCGAAACCGAGGCGAACGAAACTCCCGACATCGTGCCGGCGCCGGCGATGTACGCCCACATTCCCATCCTGTCCGGAAACATCCACGCCGAAGCGATGGCTCTCCGAACAGCGGACGCTGCAACAGCTTTCATGCAGAACATCAATCGCAGCTTTGTCGCAGACCCCGTCACTCGGAACGGATTTTCGCAGTTGTTCGCCGCCCTGGCGACCACCGAGGGGCCGCAACTCTTCCACTGCACGGCGGGCAAGGACCGAACAGGTTGGGCGGCAGCACTACTGCAGACACTCGCTGGTGTACCGCGCGAAACGATCACGGCGGACTACCTGCTCACGAACACGTACTCGGCCGAGTACATCGATGCAACAGTCGCGAAGATCGCCGCTGCCACAGATGCAGACAAGGGCGAGGTGATCCGGTTGCTGCTTTCCGTCGACGCGAGTTACCTGGGCGCTGCCTTCGAGCAGGTCGAGCACCACTACGGGACCGTCGAGAACTATCTGACCGCCGGGTTGGAGCTTGCTCCCGAACTCGTCGGCGCTCTGGAAACCAAACTGGTGAGCTGACTCGCGAACAAAAAACTGCGGGTGTGTGGCCTACTCGGTCACACACCCGCAGTCTTAGTCTCGAGCAGTTTCAGCTCACTACCCGATCATCACGGGAGTGGACCGCCTGCAGCGATCGCAGACAGTGTCGCGAACTCGTCAGCCTTGAGTGACGCGCCGCCGACAAGAGCGCCGTCGACGTCGGTCTGGCCGACGATCTCTCCGACGTTCTTCGAGCTGACGCTACCGCCGTACAGAACGCGAACGCCGGCCGCGACCTCGGCGTCGGCAAGTTCGGCCACTGTTGCTCGTACCGCAGCACACACTTCCTGTGCATCGGCGGCAGAAGCGACACGGCCGGTGCCGATGGCCCAGACAGGTTCGTACGCAATGACGATCTTGGAGATCTCCTCCGCGCTCAGGCCCGCCAACGAACCCTTGAGCTGTTCGACGTTGTAGGCGACATGCTCGCCCGCTTCGCGGATCTCGAGGCCTTCGCCGATGCACACGATCGGCGTGAGGCCGTTCTTGAGAGCGGCCTTCGTCTTCGCGAGGACGGTCTCGTTGGTCTCACCGTGAAGGGTGCGACGCTCGGAGTGACCGACCACGACGAAGGTGCAACCGAGCTTGGCCAGCATGGAGCCGCTGATCTCGCCCGTGAACGCACCCGAGTCATGAGCCGAGACATCTTGCGCGCCGTACGTGAGGAGGAGCTTGTCGCCCTCGATCAGCGTCTGGACGCTTCGGATGTCGGTGAACGGCGGGATGACCGTGACGTCCACTTTGTCGAAGTACTTCGCAGGCAAAGAGAAAGCGATCTTCTGCACCAGGGCGATAGCCTCGAGGTGGTTCAGATTCATCTTCCAGTTGCCGGCGATCAACGGCTTACGTGCCATGTCGGATCAGCCTTCCAGTACTGCGATGCCAGGCAGCTCTTTGCCCTCGAGGTACTCGAGGGAAGCGCCACCACCGGTGGAAATGTGCGAGAAGCCCTCGTCCGGGATACCGAGCTGACGAACGGCTGCTGCGGAGTCGCCGCCGCCGACGACGCTGAAGGCGCCCTTCTCGGTTGCCTCCACGATTGCCTCGGCGACACCGCGGGTGCCTGCCTCGAACTTCGGGAACTCGAACACGCCCATCGGGCCGTTCCAGAACACCGTCTTGGCGCCGGTCAGGATCGCGGCAAAGCGCTTGACCGACTCCGGTCCGATGTCCAGACCCATCCAGCCGTCGGGAATCTTGTCGAACGGAACGATCTTCGACTCGGCATCGGCCGAGAAGGAGTCCGCGACGACAACATCCTGAGGGATGTGGATGACGTCGGCGTACCGGTCGAGGAGATCCTTGCAGGTCTCGATCATGGACTCTTCGCACAGCGAATTGCCCACGGACACACCCTGAGCCGCGAGGAACGTATAGAACATTCCGCCGCCGATCACCAGAGTGTCGACCTTCGGCGCCAGTGCCTCGATGACGGCCAGCTTGTCCGAGACCTTGGAGCCACCGAGCACCACCGCGTACGGACGCGCCGCGTCCTGCGTGAGCTTGGCGAGCACCTCGACCTCGGCGCCGACCAGGTATCCGGCGTAATGCGGGAGCAGCTTCGCGACGTCGAAGACCGACGCCTGCTTACGGTGAACAACACCGAATCCGTCGGAGACGAATGCGCCGTCGTCACCGACCAGCTCGACGAGAGCCTTGGCGAGCTTGACCCGCTCGGCTTCGTCCTTGCTGGTCTCGCGAGGGTCGAAACGGATGTTCTCGAGCATCAGGACGTCACCGTCGGTGAGTCCTTCGGAACGAGCCAGCGCGTCCTGTCCCACGACGTCACCGGCGAGTTGCACGTTGCGACCGAGGATTTCGGCCAACTTCGCGGCAACCGGTGCGAGGGAGAACTTGGGATCGGGCTGACCGTCGGGGCGCCCGAGGTGCGCGGTCACGATGACCTTCGCTCCACCCTCGGCAAGTGCCCGCAGGGTGGGAGCGGACGCGACGATGCGACCCGGGTCCGTGATTTCTCCGCCATCCAACGGGACGTTGAGGTCGGAACGCACCAGTACGGTGCGCCCTTCGACCCCAGCGTCCAGCAGATCCTTCAGCGTCTGAACTGCCACTGTTATCGAAACTCCGCTCAGAGAGACTTGGCGACGAGGCCGATGAGGTCGGCGAGGCGGTTGGAGTAGCCCCACTCGTTGTCGTACCAGGAGACGATCTTGACCTGGTCGTCGATGACCTTCGTCAGACCCGAGTCGAAGATCGACGAGTGCGGGTCGGTGACGATGTCCGAGGAGACGATCGGTGCGTCGGTGTACTTCAGGATGCCCTTGAGGGGTCCTTCGGCAGCAGCCTTCATCGCAGCGTTGATCTCGTCGGCGGTGGCCGACTTCTTCAGGTTCGCGGTGAGGTCGGTGACCGAGCCCGTGGGGATCGGCACGCGCAGTGCGTAGCCGTCGAGCTTGCCGAGCAGCTGCGGGAGAACCAGGCCGATTGCCTTGGCTGCACCGGTACCGGTGGGAACGATGTTGAGGGCAGCTGCGCGGGCGCGACGGAGGTCTGCGTGCGGAGCGTCCTGCAGGTTCTGATCCTGGGTGTACGCGTGGATCGTGGTCATCAGACCCTTGACGATGCCGAACTCGTCGTCGAGAACCTTGGCGATGGGGCCGAGGCAGTTGGTGGTGCACGACGCGTTGGAGATGATGTTCTGGCTGCCGTCGTACTTGTCGTCGTTGACGCCCATCACGATGGTGATGTCTTCACCCTTGGCCGGAGCCGAGATGATGACCTTCTTGGCGCCGGCTTCGAGGTGTCCCTTGGCCTTTGCGGCGTCGGTGAAGATGCCGGTGGACTCGACGACGACGTCGACGCCCAGCTCGCCCCAGGGAAGTTCGTTCAACGGGCCACGGTGTGCGAGGGCCTTGATGCGCTGATCGCCGACGACGATCGTGTCGTCACCGTCGAGCGACACGTCGTACGGCAAACGGCCGAGGATGGAGTCGTACTTCAGCAGGTGAGCGAGCGTCGCGTTGTCAGTCAGGTCGTTGACTGCCACGATCTCGATATCGGTGGTTCCGAGCGCCTTCTGCGCATCCACCGCCCTGAAGAAGTTACGTCCGATACGGCCGAAACCGTTTACGCCAACCCGGACAGTCACAATTCGCTCCTTTGACCATGATTCTGGTGTGCAACTTGACCCACGCATACTCCGAATCCGTGTGTGCACGACGCGGACGTGGGGTTCATCGGTCGATGTGACTCATACCCTAATGCGCGTGGCCCGAACGTGCGCAGCCCACCCTGACGGAGGGCAGGTCACCCCTCTTCGAGTAGCTCCACATTCACTGCGGATTCGGTGTCGGGTATGCCCGTTTCCTTGGCCTTGCGATCAGCCATCGACAGCAGGCGACGGATACGTCCGGCAACGGCGTCCTTGGTCATCGGCGGGTCGGCCAACTGGCCGAGTTCTTCGAGGGACGCCTGCCGATGCTCGACGCGCAGTGCACCCGCCGCCGCGAGGTGATCGGGCACGTCCTCACCGAGGATCTCCAACGCACGCTCGACGCGCGCAGCAGCCGCAACGGCAGCGCGAGCAGAGCGTCGCAGGTTTGCGTCGTCGAAATTGGCGAGACGATTGGCGGTGGCGCGGACCTCGCGTCGCATCCGCCTCTCCTCCCACACCAGACGTGTGTCCTGGGCTCCCATTCGGGTCAGGAGATCGCCGATGGCCTCACCGTCGCGGATCACCACACGATCCGTTCCGCGAACCTCACGTGCCTTCGCCGAGATCCCCAGACGCCGCGCAGCTCCAACCAGAGCAAGTGCAGCTTCCGGGCCGGGGCAGCTCACTTCGAGCGCCGACGAACGGCCGGGTTCGGTCAGGGAACCGTGCGCGAGGAACGCACCGCGCCACGCTGCTTCGGCGTCGCCGACACTTCCGCCGACGACCTGCGCAGGCAAGCCGCGAACCGGGCGCCCGCGAAGATCGAGCAGTCCCGTCTGGCGCGCGAGGGCCTCACCCTCCTTCGCTACACGCACGATGTAGCGAGCGGACTTTCGAAGCCCGCCCGCACTGAGTACGTGCACATCGGCACTGTAGGTGAACAGGTCGAATATCTCCCGGCGCAGACGTCGCGCCGTGGAGCCCAGATCCACCTCTGCTTCGACGACCACCCGGCCGCCGACGATGTGGAGCCCACCGGCAAAGCGCAGCAACGCGGAGACCTCTGCCTTGCGGCAGCTGACCTGAGTCACCACTAACCGGCTCAGTTCGTCCTTGACCTCCGCTGTCATTGCCACGAAGCGTTCTCCCTCTGTTCTTCGGATTGCTGTTCTTGCAGGGAAGACTGTGTCGAATCCCCTACTGCCGCACTGCTCGACAGTTCAGCCAGTACATCGGCCAGTTTTGCCGGATCGTGTACATGCGCTGCGCCCGGTGAGGTGTCCGCGACATCCGCGTACCTGACTTCGGCTGAAAATTGATCCGCCGCACGCTGCAGATGTTCACGTTCACGCCCGGCCGGTACCGACGCCGAGTCGACCACCACGTAGTCGACCCGGAAATCGGGCACGTGTTGGGAGAGTACGTGCAGGTGACGCTCTGCGGAGAATCCGGCGGTCTCCCCCGGCTCGGGTGCGAGATTGAGCACCAGTACCTTTCGAGCCTTCGTCGACGACAGTGATTCGACGAGTTCGGGTACCAGGACGTGTGGGATCACGCTCGAGAACCACGATCCCGGGCCGAGAACCACGAGATCGGCACGATCGATCGCAGTCACGGCATCGGGGCACGCGGGCGGATTGGACGGGAGCAGTCTCACACGCCGAACCTTGCCCGGGGTCGTCGCGACGGCAACCTGTCCACGAATGCAGCGGCTGACGCGGGGGTCCTCCTCGAGTCCCTGAACGTCGGCTTCGATCTCGAGCGCGATCGGCGACATCGGCAGCACACGACCACGGATTCGCAGCAGTCGCGCCATCTCGTCGAGCGCGGCGACCGGATCGCCGAGCACCTCGGTCAGTCCGGCCAGGATGAGATTGCCCACCGAATGCCCGGCAAGTGCGCCGACACCGCCGAAGCGATGCTGAATGGTCCGAGTCCAGTCGACTATCTCGGGTTCGTCCGACGCGAGAGCAGCCAGCGCCATCCGGAGGTCTCCAGGCGGGATGACGCCGAGTTCGGCGCGCAGCCGGCCCGACGAACCACCGTCGTCGGCGACCGTGACCACGGCGGTGACGTCGACCGTCAAGCGTCTGACGGCCTGGAGCGTGGCGAACAATCCGTGCCCGCCGCCGAGCGCGACGATGGCCGGCCCTTCGGGTGTCTCCCGCGAGCGATGTGTCGGTTCACTCATTCGCGCCCCAGATCCCGGTGCACGATGCTGACCGAGATGTCGTCCTCGGAACCCAAACGCCTCGCGAGAGCTTCGGACATGGCTACGCTTCGGTGCTTACCGCCGGTGCATCCGACCGCAATTGTCATGTAGCGCTTTCCTTCTCGTCGATATCCGGCGATCGTCAAATCCACCAGATGTCGGTAGGTGTCGAGATAGTCTTCCGCGCCCTCGCGGGACAACACGTAGTCGCGGACGTCGGCATCCTGACCGGTGTGCGGGCGAAGTTCAGGGATCCAGTGGGGATTGGGCAGGAAACGAACGTCACAGACGAGATCGGCGTCCATCGGCAGGCCGTACTTGAATCCGAACGACTGGACCGTCACCTTCATCGTGCGGTTGGCATCGTTTCCGAACGCCGTTTCGATCTTCTGACGCAGCTGATGCGCCTTCAGTGCCGACGTGTCGATGACCAGATCGGCGGCCGCCTTCACCACGGCCAACTGCCGACGCTCGGCTGCGATCCCTTCGGACAACGTGCCGTCGATGCCGTCGTTCTGCAACGGATGACTGCGGCGCACCTGTTCGAACCGTCGGATCAACACGTCGTCCGACGCTTCGAGGTACAGCACCCGAGTATGGATCGGTTCCGCCTCGAGTTCGGTGAGCACCCACCCGAGATCGCCGGTGAAGAGTCGACTCCGCACGTCGATCACGACGGCCAGACGATCGACCGGCGGATCGGAGGTCAGGCTCAGACCGACCATTCGGGAAATGAGCTCAGGTGGCAAATTGTCCGCGACATACCAGCCGAGGTCTTCGAGCACCTTGGCAGCGGTACTCAAACCTGCTCCGGACAATCCCGTCACCAGCAGGAAATCCATCGTTCGACTGTCTTTGGCGCTGTCGGTAGTCACTGTGCACTCGGCCCCGTCGTCGGCATGGACAATTCTCGCGACTCGGAGCCCTCGTCACCGCTACCGGATTCGGCGCTGGGCGCGTCAGCAGACGTAACAGACGATTCGGATTCCGTGTCCAGCTCATCATCCCCTACCGCGGCTGGCAGCGCTCGAGCTTCAGCACCCGCGTCGGCTGCAGCCGAATCCGTGCCGAGTGCGGCCAGAACTGCTGTGGCGGTGGTCTCACCGATACCGGGGACCTGCATGATCTCCTCGACCGTTGCCGTTTTCAGCTTCGCCACGGAACCGAAGTGAGCCACCAGAGCGGTTCGACGAGTTTCACCGAGCCCCTTGACCGAATCCAGAGCCGAAGCCGTCATCCGCCTCGAGCGTTTGCTGCGATGGAACGTGATCGCGAAGCGGTGGGCTTCGTCTCGGATGCGCTGCAGTAGGTACAACGACTCGCTCGTCCGAGGGAGGATGACCGGATCTTCTTCCCCCGGCACCCATACCTCTTCGAGTCTTTTGGCCAACCCGACTACCGCGACGTCAGTGACCCCCAGCTCGTCGAGGACCGCCGCTGCCGCCGTGACCTGAGGGGCGCCGCCGTCCACGACGAACAGATTGGGCGGATAGGCGAACCGCCGAGGCCGGCCCGTCGCCGGGTCGATCGCCGCTTCGGGAGCCAGGTCCCCACCGTCCGAGTCCATGGTCGACGCCGACGCCGCGAGGACGCCCAGGTCGCGGTTGTGGCGCAGGAACCGCCGACGCGTGATCTCGGCGATACTCGCGACGTCGTCGGAATGACCGTCGCCGGCAGCTTCCTTGATCGCGTAATGGCGGTAGTCCGACTTACGCGGGAGCCCGTCCTCGAACACGACCAGTGACGCCACGACGTCGGTTCCCTGGACGTGACTGATGTCGATGCATTCGATTCGTAGCGGAGCCGAGTCCAGGTCCAGTGCTTCCTGGATGCCCTGCAGCGCCGCGGAACGCGAAGTGAAATCGCCGGCGCGCTTGAGCTTGTGCTGCGCCAGAGCCTCTTTCGCGTTTCGCTGGACTGTTTCGGCGAGGTCTTTCTTGTCGCCGCGTTGCGGAACCCGCAGTTGCACTTGCGATCCCCGAAGCTTGCTCAGCCACGCCTGGATCTCGGTCGCGTTTGCCGGCAGAACCGGCACCAGAACTTCCTTGGGAACTGCGCTGATCCCGGCCTCGGAACCCGCTCCCGGGTCGAGGGCCGCCTGCTCCCCGTAGAACTGGGTGAGGAACTGCTCGACCAGGATCGGCAGGTCGGACTCGGCGTCGAGTGCGGCCCAGTCGATGGCGTCGCCTGCCTTCTCCACGACCCATCCACGCTGACCCCGCACGCGTCCGCCCCGCACGTGGAACACCTGAACGGCGGCTTCGAGATCATCGGTGGCAAAGGCGACGAGATCGGCGTCGGTGCCGTCACCGAGTACGACGGCCTGCTTCTCGAGCGCCTTGCGCAAAGCCCCGATATCGTCACGCAGACGGGCTGCGGTCTCGAAGTCGAGATCCTCGGAAGCCTGCTGCATGCGCTTTTCGAGATCTTTGACCAACTTGTCCGTGCGGCCGGCGAGGAAGTCGCAGAAATCTTCGACGATCTGACGATGCTCCTCGGCGCTGACTCGCCCGACGCAGGGCGCCGAGCACTTGTCGATGTAGCCGAGCAGACACGGACGACCGATCTGGTTGTGCCGTTTGAAGACTCCGGACGAGCACGTTCGTGCGGGAAAGACTCGTAGCAGCAGATCGAGAGTTTCGCGGATCGCCCAGGCATGGGAGTAGGGACCGAAGTACCGGACACCCTTGCGCCGCGGACCGCGGTAGACGAACAAGCGCGGGAACTCTTCGTTGAGCGTCACCGCGAGAACCGGATACGTCTTGTCGTCGCGGTACCGGACGTTGAACCGCGGATCGAATTCCTTGATCCAGTTGTACTCGAGCTGAAGCGCTTCGACTTCGGTACTGACGACGGTCCACTCGACGCTGCCGGCGGTGGTCACCATCTGCCGAGTACGGGGATGAAGTGTCGTGACGTCCGCGAAGTACGAGTTCAAACGTGAACGGAGGCTTTTCGCCTTTCCGACGTAAATGACCCGACCATGCGGATCGCGAAATTTGTAGACGCCCGGCGCAGCCGGAATGGTTCCGGTAGCGGGGCGGTAAGTCGAGGGATCCGGCACGGTTTCAGGTTAGTCGCCGCCACCGACCGACTCGGAAACGCGCAGGATGCGGGCACCGAACCGGTCGGAAGACGTCAGTTGCTCTTGTGCGCGACCGGTGCGTAGCGGTCGGCCAGTTCGCGGAACTTACCGACCGTGTCGACGGCGTACTCGCGGTCGTTGGACTGGATCGCCATCACTGCCATGTACTCGTCGTCGGGCAATTCGATGCGTGCCCAGGCGGCACCGTCGGGGAACGAGAGTCCCTCGAACAGATCCCAGTCGACGATCTTCTCGCCCAGGATGTTTCGTACGGCAATACCCTGCTTGCCCACCTTGACCCGGGGCCGCGTCAACATCAGCACACCGAGAGCCAGAATGGTGCCGATGCCTGCCATCGCGATCTGGTCCGCGGCACGGAAGTACACGCCGGTGGACCCCTGGCGAAGCAGGAGTGCCAGTGTGACGTGAACGATCACCAGGAGGACGGCAACTCCGATCGCGTATCGCGTCGACTTACGCGGTGACGCAATCAGTTCCCAGTTCTCGTTGTCGCCGGGTGTACTCATCGAAACGAATCCTCGGTCCATGGTGCTCGGAGATGGCGCAGGGTCACTGCGGTGTCCAGTGCGGCGGCGCAGGCCTGTGCGCCCTTGTCCTCGACGCTACCCGGCAGACCCGAACGGTCAAGAGCCTGCTGCTCGGTGTCGGTGGTCAGGACACCGTTCCCCACGGGGGTGCTTTCGTCGAGCGAGACGCGTGTGAGGCCCGCGGTGACCGCGTCGCACACGTACTCGAAGTGCGGCGTGCCGCCGCGGATGACAACACCGAGAGCGACGACGGCGTCGTGCGTGCGCGCCAATGCCTGCGCAACGACCGGCAGTTCGATCGCGCCGGCGACACGGACCAGTGTCACGTCCTTGATCTGTGCCTCCTGCGCGACGCGCTGCGCGCCGGCGATCAGAGCCTCGGAGATCGTCGCGTGCCACTGCCCGGCAACGATCGCCAGCTTCAGATCCTTGGCCTCGGCGATCGCGAGCTGCGGCTGACCTTCCCCGCTCACAATGCGGTTCCCGGCTGTGCGGTGTTCTGGTTCGCCTCGTACTCGTCCAGTCCGATCAGATCGTGCCCCATCCGATCGCGCTTGGTGCGCAGGTAGGTGAGGTTCTCCGCATTCGCGCGCAACGGCATCGGAACACGATCGGTGATCTGCAGGCCGTAGCCGTCCAGACCCACACGCTTGGCCGGGTTGTTGGTCAGCAGACGCATCGACGAGATCCCCAGATCGACGAGGATCTGGGCACCGATGCCGTAGTCACGGGCGTCCGCCGGTAGGCCGAGTTCGAGATTGGCGTCGACGGTGTCGGAACCGGCGTCCTGGAGCTGGTAGGCCTGCAGCTTGTGCATGAGACCGATGCCACGACCCTCGTGCCCGCGCATGTACAGAACAACGCCGCGGCCCTCTTGGGCGACCATGTCCAGTGCGGCGTCGAGCTGCGGGCCGCAATCGCACCGCAGCGAACCGAAGACGTCGCCGGTGAGGCACTCGGAGTGAACGCGGACGAGCACGTCGCTACCGTCTCCGTCGGGGCCTGCGATGTCGCCACGCACCAGCGCAACGTGCTCGACCTCGTCGTAGATGCTCGTGTAGCCGACAGCGGTGAACTCACCGTGGCGGGTGGGGATGCGGGCCTCGGCGATGCGCAGTACGTGCTTCTCGTGCTTGCGACGCCACGCGATGAGGTCCGCGATCGAGATCAGAGCAAGGTTGTGTTCGTCGGCAAATACTCGCAACTCGTCGGTCTGAGCCATCGCGCCTTCGTCCTTCTGGCTGACGATTTCGCAGATGACGCCGGCAGGACGCAGGTCCGCCATGCGGGCGAGGTCGACTGCAGCTTCCGTGTGGCCAGGACGACGCAGTACTCCGCCTTCCTTCGCGCGGAGCGGAACGACGTGACCGGGGCGAGTGAAATCGTTGGCACCGGATTCGGGGTTGGCGAGCAGACGCATCGTCGCAGCGCGGTCCGACGCCGAGATGCCGGTACCGATTCCCTCACGGGCGTCGACGGTGACGGTGTACGCCGTGCCGTGCTTGTCCTGGTTGGTGGCGTACATCGGGGGCAGGCCCAGCCGATCGCAATCGTCACCGTCGAGCGGCACGCACAGGTAGCCGGAGGTGTACCGGACCATGAACGCCACCAGTTCCGGGGTGGCTTTCTCGGCGGCGAAGATGAGGTCGCCCTCGTTCTCGCGATCCTCGTCGTCCACGACGACAACAGCTTTACCTGCAGCGATATCTGCTACTGCGCGCTCGATACTGTCGAACCTGGTCACGTGCTCGCACTCCAAAGTCTTGACTTTTCACATCATCGAATACAACAAGTGCATCCGACGGATGCACTGACAACCCTACGACCAATCGGACGGGTCCGATCAGCCTGGTCCTACCGACCGGCAGAGTGAAGCCGCTCGACGTACTTGGCGATCACGTCCACCTCGAGGTTGACCGGCGTACCGACCACAGCGGTTCCGAGCGTCGTCAACTCGAGCGTTGTCGGGATCAGCGAGATCTCGAAGTACTCGAACCCGCGGTCTCCTCCCAGCGCGGAGACCGTCAGCGAGACTCCGTCGACGGTGATCGAACCCTTCTCCACGACGTAACGGGAAATGGAGTCGGGCAGTGCGATCCGCACTACCTCCCAGTTCTCGGACGGCGAGCGGGAAATGACGTGGCCTGTTCCATCGACATGCCCTTGAACCAGGTGGCCGCCGAGTCGGCTGTTCAGCGCCGCGGCACGCTCGAGGTTGACGCGAGAGCCGACATCCAATTTCGCCAGGCTCGAGCGGTTCAGGGTTTCCTGCATGACATCTGCGGTGAACGAACCGTCGGCAAGCACGTCGACCACCGTCAGGCACACTCCGTTGACCGCGATCGAATCACCGTGGCCGGCGTCGGAGGTGACCAGTGGCCCGCGCACCGTGAAACGTGCAGCATCGACCAGTTCTTCCTTGGCGACAATTTCGCCGAGTTCTTCCACAATTCCTGTGAACACGCGCCCTACTCCTCGTTCCCCGGAGCAGAACTCTCCGGAACCAGACTCAACAAAATATCGGGGCCGATCGTTACCGCGGACTCCAAACGGAATCGGTGGGCGTCGGTGATGGTGTGCACTCCGGCATCGACGAGTGCGGAGGCGCCCGCGCCGAGCAGGATCGGAGCGATGTATGCCTCTATGACGTCGACATATCCGGCGGCAAGGAATGCTCCGGCCAGACGGGGCCCACCCTCGAGAAGTACGTCCGTGTACTCCCCCAACGCCTCGACTACTTCGTCGATGTTGTCGGTGTTGAGCACCAGAGTCGGTGCGGTGTCGTCGAGAATGCTTGCCGTCGAGGGTATTTCGCGCTTTCCGACGACGACGCGAACGGGCTGGTGCGCCGCGAGCTCACCGGTGGGCTGACGTGCGGTCAGCCACGGATCGTCGGCGAACACGGTGCCGGTACCGACCACGATCGCATCGATCTGCGCTCGCTGCGCATGCACGCGCGCCCTCGCCTGCGGACCGGTGATCCACTGACTCGTTCCGTCCTCGGCGGCGCTGCGTCCGTCCAGACTGGCCGCGTACTTCCACGTTATGTGCGGGCGACCGGTGCGCTGTTTGTGCAGCCAGGCCCGCAGTGGACCAGCTTCCACCTCGGGTGCTCTCAGTCCGGCCGTGACGCTGATTCCAGCGCGCATGAGCGTCGCTGCGCCGCCGGAAGCCTCGGGATTGGGATCACCGACGGCGTAGACAACCGCCGAGACTCCGGCATCGATCAATGCCTGTGAGCAAGGGCCGGTTCGTCCCTGGTGATTGCACGGTTCCAGTGTCACCACTGCCGTACCGCCACGCGCTGCATCGCCGGCCTCGTCGAGAGCCACGACCTCCGCGTGCGGTCCACCGGGCGGTTGCGTCATACCGACGCCCGCGATGGTTCCGTCGGCAGCGAGGATGACCGCGCCGACCGGTGGGTTGGGGCTGGTGAATCCGCGCGCGGAATCAGCTGCGGCCAGCGCGATCTGCATCGCGGCGTCGAGATCAGCCGTCGACGCCTGTCCACCCTTTGCCATCGAGCGGCTCAGACCGACAGCGTCAGGTGCGGCGACGCCGAGGCGGCCTGCGCGCGCAGCTTGCGCACCGCCTCACCGGGATCACTCGCTCCGTACACCGCCGAACCGGCGACGAAGCAGTCGATCCCTGCTTCAGCGGCCTGCTCGATCGTGGAAGCGTTGATGCCGCCGTCGATTTCGACAAGGAGCGTCAGCTCACCCGAGTCGACGAGCTTTCGAACTGCGCGTGCCTTGTCGAGCACCTGAGGCATGAAGGACTGACCACCGAATCCGGGTTCGACGCTCATGATCAAGAGGGTGTCGAAGTCCTCGAGGATTTCCAGGTAGTCGTCGATCGGTGTTCCAGGCTTGATGCTCAGCCCCGCCTTGGCACCAGCTGCACGAATATCGCGGGCAACCGAACGCGGATCGTCGGTGGCCTCGGCGTGAAACGTGACGTTGTACGCACCGGCCTCGGCGTACGGCGGCGCCCAGCGCTCCGGATTCTCGATCATGAGATGGCAATCGAGCGGAATATCCGTCGCCTTCAGCAGACTCTCGACCACCGGCAGACCCAGCGTGAGATTGGGAACGAAATGCGCGTCCATCACGTCGACGTGAAGCCAGTCGGAGCCGGACACGGCAGTCGCTTCATCAGCGAGTCGAGCAAAATCTGCGGACAGAATGGACGGTGCAATCATCGGGGAAGCCACGACGCCGAGTTTAGCTGTGTCTCATTGCCGACCGTGCATGCACATCGGAGCCGGTGCAATCAGATCAGTTCTTGACGACGGTGTGGAGCTTTCGCACCTTGGCCGGTGCCTTGATCCGCCACGCGTCTTCGAGCATCTCACCCAACTGCACCTCGTCGATCAGTTCGAGGTGCACGAGGATCGAGCCGTGCCCGTGATAGTGATCGGTGGTGAAGAAAGCCGCCTCGCCACTGGCGAGTAGCGCCTCCTTCTCGTCCAGACCGCACATCACGACCAAAGCGCCCTCCGCTTCGGTGCGGAGCCGTGCAAAAGTCTTACCTGCCACCTTGAGTGCCGGGGTGTTGTACGAGGTCGACTCTTCCACGGAGGGAAGAGCCGAACCGAGTACTACAACCTGTTCCCACGTAACCATGTAGGCACCATACGACTACCGATGCCCAGAAGTCATCCGATCAGGCCAGCGGCTTGCGCAAAGCGGCCATGAACATCGCATCGGTCCCGTGTCGGTGCGGCCACAACTGAACCGACGATCCGTCGCCGACGTCTGGGACACCTGGCACCAATTCCTTGGTGTCGAGTTCCACGACGCCGTGACGTCGCACTGCATCGGCGACCACTGCCAGCGTTTCCGACAAGTGCGGCGAGCACGTGGAGTACAGCACCACTCCGCCGGGGCGAACCAGTTCGATTGCGGCAGCGAGCAATTCGCGCTGCAACTTCACGAGCGGAGCCACATCGGACGGCTGGCGACGCCAACGTGCCTCCGGGCGCCGACGCAGCGCACCCAACCCGGTGCAGGGAGCGTCGACGAGGATGCGGTCGTATCCGGGTTCGAGCCCGGATTCGCGGCCGTCCGCCACGTGTACGTCCACGGGAAGCTCGCGAGTGGTCTTGCGAATCAACTCGGCACGGTGTTCGACGGGCTCGACGGCGTCGAGTCGCCCGCCTTCGATACCGGCGAGAGCGCCGAGAAGCGCTGCCTTACCGCCCGGACCTGCGCAGAGATCGAGCCAGCGTCCGGAGTCTTCACCTTCGATAGGAGCAATGCTGAGGGCGCGGGCCACCAGCTGACTGCCCTCGTCCTGCACGCCCGCCAAGCCTTGGCGGACCGCCTCGAGCTGTCCGGGGTCACCGCCGTCGAGATGCACGGCGTACGGCGAGTACGGCCCGATCTCGCCGCCGGTCACCAGTGCTAGCTCCTCGGCGGAGATCTCGCCGGGGCGGGCGACGAGGTGTACTGCAGGGCGGGCGTCGTCGGCGATCAGGACGTCTTCGAGTTCACCGGCAGCAGCGCCGAGCGAGTCGGCAAATACCTGCGCGATCCACAGGGGGTGAGCGTGCTCGAAGGCGAGCCGGCCGACCGGGTCCTTCGGGGCCAGCAGCTCGACCCACTCCTCCTGGGTGCGTTCGGAAACACGGCGCAGGACCGCATTGACGAATCCTGCTCGGCCCTGGCCGTTTTCGGCGCGGACCAGATCGACCGAAGTTGCGACGGCAGCGTGCGGTGCGACACGAGTGCGCAGCAATTGGTACGAGCCGAGTCGGAGAACATCGAGCAGCGTTCCGTCGATCTCTTCGATCGGCCGACCCGCTGCATGCGCGATCACCGCATCCAGCAGCCCCTGAGCACGTGCCGCGCCGTACGCCAGTTCGGTTGCCAGCGCAGCGTCGCGTGCGTCGAGTTTGCGGTCACGCAGGAGCCCTGGCAGAACCAGGTTCGCGTACGCGTCACGCTCACGGACCGCGCGCAGGACGTCACGCGCCGCCAGACGCGGTTGATCGAGCCCGGCGGTTGCCGGATCAGGCCGCTTGGCCTGCTTCGGCTTGGTGTTCTTGGCGCCGCCGCCGGTCTTGGCTCCGGGACCCTGTGTCCGCCGTGCCGGTCGTCGTGATTCGGTCACTGTGCTCGTACCTCCGCGTCGAGTCGGGCACCGCGTGCCCAGTCCCCTGCCGACATCAATTTCTTGCCCGGGGGCTGAATCTGCCCGAGTCGCACCGCGGTGGTCGCGGTACCGATGTACAGACCATCCTTGCGTACCGAGATCTCACCGACTGCCAGGGTCTCGTCCGTGACTGTGATCGGGCCGACCTTGACTCGAAGATCACCGATCATCGTCCATGCCCCGGGTGCGGGTGTGACGGCTCGGATATGCCGGTCCACTGTGCGAGCGGGCAGTTCCCACCGCACGCGGGCCGCGTCCACCGTCACCTTGGGGGCATACGAGACGCCGTCGGCAGACTGCGGAACCGCGTTGATCTCGCCGGCCTCGAGTCCGTCGAGTACCGATTCGAGGAGGGCAGCGCCGTTTTCCGCGAGACGTCCGAGCAGGTCGCCCGCCGTATCGGTGTCGCGAATCCGCTCGGTCATCACTCCGTACACGGGGCCGGTATCCATCCCGGCTTCCAAACGGAACGCGCTCGCACCCGTCACCTCGTCACCGGCACTGATCGCGGCCTGCACCGGCGCGGCGCCGCGCCACGCGGGAAGCAACGAGAAATGCAGATTGACCCAACCGTATTTCGGAATGTCGAGGACGTTCTGTGGCAACAGGTTTCCGTAGGCGACGACGGGTGCACAGTCCGGTTCGAGGCGGGCGAGTTCGGCCGCGAAGTCGGGATCGGACGCCTTGGCCGGCGTCAGCACCGGGATGCCGTGCTCGTCGGCAAGCAGACCGATCGGCGATCGGGTGACTTTTCGACCGCGGCCCGCCACAGCGTCCGGACGCGTGACGACGGCTACCACTTCGTGGTCGGCGGATTCGATGAGCCGACGCAGTGAAGGAACCGCGGGTTCGGGTGTTCCGGCGAACACGACGCGCATGTCAGCTCTCCCGTTTCGTTGGGCTCTTCGGACTCTGATCAGCCGATCGGCCTGTCGAACGCGGTGGACTGCAACTCACGAAAATGCTCCCGGATGTGTCGGTGGGTGGAACTGTCAGTCTAAGGACTGCGAGAGCTACGACCTACCTCGCGCCGCACCGAACCACTTTCTCAGCAATTTCTTTGATCAGAACCCTGCACATTCACCGGTCCTCGGTATTGACTGTTTCTGTCGTCGCCACTCGGCGGAGGCTGATACGGGATACACCGATCACACGGAGGAACTTAGATGGCAGGCATCGACAGTAAGTTCGACAAGGCCTACGCAGGAAAGTCCGTCGAAGAATTGGCGGACGCCCCGGTCGCGGCACTCAACGGCGTAAGCGATTCGGACGCAGAACATTTGAAGGCAGCGTTCAACATCAAGACCGTCCGCGACCTCGGAACGAACAAGTTCTTCCTGTGGGCGCAGGCCACTGCCAAGCTCGCCGAGTAAACATCCCGACCCACGTGATCTCGGTGCTCACGAGTTAGCAGCTCACGAAGTTGCAGCTCACGAAGTTGCAGCTCACGAATTTGCGTCGATGACCACTTGCGGAATATCCGTGCCGAGCGGCACCACGCTGCACGAAGCGTGCCGCTCGGCATCGGGGTCGAGGACCGTCCGGATGACGTCGATCACGTATGGGTCGTACGGCATGCGGAAGTGGCCGGTCAGGTTAGACGGGCACAGATCCTGGAGGACGATGTTTTCTGCGCCGGCACCGCGGAGCGCGATGTTCGAGGACGGCTGGATCATCTCGTCGACAGTGGACCCGATGGTCGTGTAGCGCACTCCGGGTACGGTGTCACCGCCGGCGTTGAGGGTGTTCAACATATCCGACCCTTGCATCTGCTCGCGGACAGCTCGCGAAAAGACGTCTTCGACAAAGTCTTCTCCGCCGGGGATCGCACGGACAATGGGAACCAACCCGAACATCACCCCACCGTAGGTCGGCGAAGCCAAACCGACCCAATGATCGACGTAGGCGTCGCCGCCCATCTTGTTGACGTAGTACCGCGTCACCGTCGCGCCTTGGGAATAGCCGATCACGTCGACCTTGTCCGCTCCGGTCGCGGTCAGCACCTGATCGACGAAAGAACCGAACGCGGTGGCACTACCGACTATGTCGCCGACGCCGTAGGTCTCGTGTGCGACGTCCCCGTCTTCTTCTTTGATCGCACCGCCGTAATTGAGAGCGAAGACGCAGTAGCCGTCAGCTGCCAGTGCCGGCGACAGGGCCGCCCAATCCGCGTACGCCTCGGTGTCGGTTCCGTGGGCGAGTACAACCGGTCGGGGATGCGTGGCGGAAGGCTCACAACCGAAATCGTTCGACCCGGCAGGTGCGGATCCTGGATGAGCATGAGCGAATGCGGTGGCTACCGAACGCGACACCTGGCCTGGGCCGATAACGAGGGGAACATCCATCGCGTCGGCACTCGCAGACGGGAGCGTCGGTGCTGCAGCCGATATCGCCGGCGGTGCTCCGATCAGCAGCGCCACTGCTACCGAAAATGTCAGTCCCACAGACCGTTTGACGCCAGACATTGTTCCTGCTCCTGCTCTGATCCTACGAGGGAGCTGACCGTAACACCAGAAACTTCGAGGCGCATACCCTACCGAACAGTAGGTATCCGACGTCTCAATTGCCGCCTTCATCGGAGTCATCACCGGCAAGCACTCGGTAGAGCGATTTGCGCGCCTCGACAAGCACGTCGGCTGCGGCCTTGACCTGCGCTGGTGTGCCTACAGCAGCCACTTGACCGGCCGCGCCCATCAGCTGGCCGATCAGTTCTCGAAGGTCCTGCTCCGGCTCCCCTACGCTGAGACGAACGTCATCCCACGGCGCCCCGAGATCGGCGCGATGTTCCTCGACGTACGCGACGCCTTCTTCTGTCAGCTTGGCGGTTTTGCGGCCGGCAACCTTTTCGATGATCACCAGTCCTTCGTCCTCGAGTTGGGACAGCGCGGGATAAATGGAGCCCGGACTCGGCTTCCAGACGCCGCCGCTGCGCTCGACGATCTGCTGAATCAATTCGTAGCCGTGCATCGGCTCTTCCGCGATCAACAGCAGAATCGCAGCGCGCACATCTCCTCGACGACCTCGTCCGCCACGTCCTCGCCCGCGACCGAACTGAGCGCCCGGACCGAAGCCGGGGCCGGGTCCGCCGTCTGGACCGAAACGCCCCCGCCGATGGCCTCTGCGTGGCATGTCACCGAAGCCCGGCCGCTCGTGCGGTCGACCGCGTCGTCCACCGTCTCGATCGCCGGGACCATCGCCCGACGCGCCGTCGTCCGTCGGCACCCACATCACAAATGGTGGCCGTTGCTCACGGCCGAAACCGCCGAAGAAACCGCGCCGGCCGAACATCCCCTCGTTCGGGAAACTTGCATCCATCGTCGAACCTCCATCACTATCGTTGATAGTTCGACGATATATCGTCATATCGGGTAGCGCAAGGATTCCTCCGACAACTCGAAAATCAGCCGATGCGGCGTGGGTCGATCTGAATGCGGACCGGACCCGAAGACTTCCGCGCACTGCGCGCGGCCCTCGCATGTGCCAGAGCGTCCGCAAGGCCGCGACCGTCCTTGCGTGGAACGCGGACCAGCATTCGCTCCGGCGCGACACCGCTCTCGTCCTCACCCGAATACGGAAGCCTCTCCCCCGCAGGCAGTTCCACTGGTCCGAGCAGTACAGCACTTGCCGGCAGATCAGCCGAGTCCACCAACTCCGCAATTGCTGCGGATCCACCGTCGATCGCAGCCATGTGAACGGCCGGAGGAAAGCCGACCTCGTCTCGCTCCTCGAATTGAGACTGTGCGTGCCCCACTGGATCCCATCGGACCAACGCCTGCACCGTCGGGATACCCGAGTCTGCGACAACCACAACTTCACCGCCTTCGGACAGCGGAATCACCATGGCAGCAGCCGACATCCAGCGTCTGAGTGTTTCCTCGGCGGCGCGAAGATCGGGCCGGCCGAGAAGTGCCCAACCGTCGAGCAAGAGCGCGGCGCCGTAGCCGCCGGTCATCACCGGCTCCGCACCCACTGTCGAGACCACCAACGCGGGCCCATGTGGCAGTTCCTTGACCACATCACTGCCCCCGGACAGAACAACTTTCACACCGGGAAACGCCCGCCCGAGTTCTTCGGCGGTCCGGCCGGCACCGACCACCACAGCGCGCAACGCTTTCGCCCCGCACGCGTGACATCGGTAGGCGGCATCGGCAACCCCGCACCAGCGGCACGCCGGTGTCCCGGCGCCGTCGGGACCTGCCGCAGCGGGAAGAGCCAGTGGGCCGTTGCACCGACGGCACCGTGCCGGGGCACGGCACTTTCCGCAGGCCAGGGTCGGTACGTACCCCCGCCGAGGCACCTGCACCAGGACTCCGTTGCCCTCCCCCAGAGCGCGCCGGGCGGCCGCGAATGCAATAGCGGGCAAACGAGCCGCTCTGGCTCCCGGATCGCGGGCCAAGGCTTGATCGCTGTCGGCAAGCGCGGTGATCTTGGGTGCGTGGGCACGAACGACGTCCCGCGTAGCGACCAGATCGTGCGCCCATCCCGAGTCGACGAGTACCTGCGCTTCCGCCGTACGGGAGAACCCACCGATCACGACAGCGCACCCGGCGACGTAGCCACGCAGGACGGCAACTTCGCGGGCATGTGGATACGGCGACCGCGGCTCGGACAAGTTGTCGTCGCCGTCGTCCCAGACGACGACAAGACCGGTCTCGGGCGTCGGCGCAAAAACAGCACTCCGTGTGCCGACGACGATCCGGGCGGTCCCGCGCAGTGCAGCGAGCCACCTCCGATATCGCATGGCCGGCCCCAGGCCCGCGGACAGACCTACCACCGCATCCGCTCCGGAGAGTTCGGTACAAGCGGCGACGACGCGGTCCAGGTCGCGTTGATCGGGCACAACCAGGATCGCGGATTTACCACTTGCCGCTACGGCCCCGGCCAGTTCGGCCAGGCGCAGTGGCCAGTTTTCACCAGGCAACGCCTGCCAGACCGCACGCGGGCTTTTCGACTCGCGAATGGCGGACAGGAAGGCGTCACCGAATCTGTAGAGATGCCAACCATTTTCGATCGGTTCAGGAGCGGACGGTGACTCGGCGGGCTCCCACGGTTCCGCCTCGACCTTCGCGTGGCGCGGCGGTACCGCCAAACGGAGAACATCGGCGCGGGTTCCGGCATAACGCTCCGCCACACGATCGACGACTTGCGCGATTTCGGCCGTCAGGACCCGCTCGGACGAGATGACGCGTTCGAGCCAGCCGAACTTCCCCTGATGGTCACTGGTCGCCTCGCGCGAGACGATGAAACCGTCCACCAGACGACCAGCGAAGCGGATGCGCACCCGGACTCCGGGCTGCGCATCCGCTTCGAGTTCACGAGGAACGAGGTAGTCGAATTCACGGTCGAGGTGAGCGAGCGGGAGCATCGGCAGCACCCGGGCGACCGGATCGACTTCTGCCGCTACTCTTTCCGCGCCCACCCGCGCCCCGTCTGTACGTCAGTGATCAGAGACCAGCTGCGCTACGCAGCTTGTCGGCGCGATCGGTGCTCTCCCACGGGAGGTCGATATCGGTGCGACCGAAGTGACCGTATGCCGCCGTCTGCGCGTAGATCGGGCGCAGCAGGTCGAGGTCGCGGATGATCGCTCCCGGACGCAGGTCGAAGATCTCGGTGATCGCCTTCTGGATCCGTGCCGGATCGGTCTTCTCGGTGCCGAAGGTTTCGACGAAGAGTCCGACCGGAGCTGCCTTGCCGATGGCGTAGGCGACCTGAACCTCGATGCGGTCGGCCAGACCTGCGGCAACAGCGTTCTTGGCCACCCAGCGCATGGCGTAGGCAGCGCTGCGGTCGACCTTTGACGGGTCCTTGCCGGAGAACGCGCCGCCACCGTGGCGAGCCATTCCGCCGTAGGTGTCGACGATGATCTTGCGGCCGGTCAAACCGGCGTCACCCATCGGGCCACCGAGGACGAACTTGCCCGTCGGGTTCACCAACAGGCGAACATCGGAGGTGTCGAGATCGGTGAGGTTGACGTCGGTCAGCACCGAGTGAAGCACCTTCTCGCGAAGATCGGGCGTCAACAGGTTGTCGAGGTCGATGTCAGCGGCATGCTGGGTGGAGATGACCACGGTGTCGAGACGGACAGCCTTGTCACCGTCGTACTCGATGGTGACCTGGGTCTTGCCGTCCGGGCGCAGGTACGGCAGCACGCCGGACTTACGGACCTCGGTCAACCGGCGAGAGAGACGATGAGCCAGCGCGATGGGCAGCGGCATCAGTTCCGGCGTGTCGGTGGTGGCGTAGCCGAACATCAGGCCCTGGTCGCCCGCACCCTGACGGTCGATCTCGTCGTCGCTGATTCCGTCGACGCGAGCCTCGTGCGAGTGATCGACACCCTGCGCGATCTCGGGCGACTGGGCGCCGATCGCGACGTTGACGCCGCAGGAGTTACCGTCGAAGCCCTTTGCGGAGCTGTCGTAGCCGATTTCGAGGACCGTGTCGCGCACGATCTTCGGAATGTCCGCGTACGCAGTGGTCGTGACCTCACCGGCTACGTGAACCTGGCCGGTGGTGACCAGTGTCTCGACGGCCACGCGGGCGCGCGGGTCCTGGGTGAGCAGCGCGTCGAGGATCGAGTCGCTGATCGCGTCACAGATCTTGTCCGGGTGCCCCTCGGTGACGGACTCGCTGGTGAATAGCCGACTGCCGGACTTGCTCACAGATCTCCCTCTCGACGACTGAGTTCTTGACTACAGCTTATTGAAGTATCCGAATCACCGTTCGGTGACCGTTTTGTCATGCTTTGTTAGCTGGGGGCTGAGCCGACGATAACGGTTGGACCGCCTGCGCAACACCCTTGTACTCACCCGATTATCGTGGGGTAACTCTCACCACCGGGCGCGTGTCGCTACTCGGGAAAGAGCTTGACCAGGGCGTCGAGTACTCGACTGGCCATCAAAGCCTTGGATCCGTGTTCGAGAGCGGACTCCGAGCCGTCGGAACCGAGCAACCAACCGTCGTTGTGATCGACCTCGAACGCCTTGCCCTCGCCGACCGCATTGACCACGAGGAGATCGCAACCTTTGCGGGCAAGCTTGGAGCGGGCATAGGTGAGAACGTCACCATGGGCGTCACCGGTCTCAGCGGCGAATCCGACGATCACCGTTCGAGCATCCAAGTCGCCGTCACGACGCGCTTCGACGAGACCGGCGAGGATGTCGGCATTTCTGGTGAGGCTGATCGAGTCGGGTTCGTTTGCGCCCTTCTTGATCTTGCTGCCTTCGACGGTGGTGGGGCGGAAGTCCGCGACAGCCGCAGCCATGACGACTCCGTCGTGTCCCGGTGCGTGCTTTTCCACTGCCAACCGGAGATCTTCGGCCGTCTTGATGTGCACGACGTCGACAGCGGCGGGGTCGGCGAGATCAGCCGTGTACCCGGCGATCAGTGTCACGTGCGCGCCGCGTTGCGCGGCAAGACGGGCGAGCGCGTAGCCCTGTTTGCCCGAGCTGCGATTACCGAGAAAGCGCACGGGATCGAGCGGCTCGCGAGTACCGCCGGCGGTGACCAGAATGCGGCGACCCTCCAGGTCGCGCGGCAACGCGTCCGAGCGCTCGAGGAGCAACGATGCCAACCCGACGATCTCGTCGGGTTCGGGAAGTCGACCGGCTCCGGTGTCTTTCCCTGTCAAACGCCCGGAGGCAGGTTCGATCACGTGGACGCCGCGCGAACGCAGTGTCGCCACGTTCGAGACCGTTGCGGGGTGCTCCCACATCTCGGTGTGCATTGCTGGGGCGAAGACGACCGGACAGCGCGCGGTCAACAAAGTGGCCGTCAACAGGTCGTCTGCGCGACCCATGACCGCTCGCGCCATCAGATCAGCGGTTGCCGGCGCGATGACGACCAGATCGGCTTCCTGTCCGAGACGGACATGCGGAACCTGCGGGACGTCGTTGAAGACGCCGGTGTGAACCGGGTTGCCGGAGAGTGCTTCGAACGTCGCGCGCCCGACGAACTCCAGAGCGGATTCAGTCGGAATCACGCGGACGTGATGACCGCTCTCGGTGAAGCTGCGGATGATCGAGCACGCCTTGTAGGCGGCGATACCCCCACCGACACCGACGACAATGCGCTTACGTATCGATGTGGGCGCGTCGGACACTCCCCCGACACCCGAACGAGGTTCGGGTGCGGCAGATGTGGTGCTCACTCGCCTTCGGTGTGCTCGAGGAGATCAGCGTGGATTTCACGCAACGCGATGGACAGCGGCTTTTCCTGCAGACCGGGCTCGACCAGAGGTCCGACGTATTCGAGGATGCCGTCACCGAGCTGGTTGTAGTAGTCGTTGATCTGGCGCGCGCGCTTGGCCGAGTAGATGACCAGGGCGTACTTGGAAGAGGTGCGTTCGAGCAACTCGTCGATCGGCGGGTTGGTGATGCCGAGCGGGGTGTCGTAGGCAGGCAGAGCGCCCTGACCTGCTGCGGACGCGGCTGAAGTGCTGCTCACTCTTGTGTCTCCTGAATTAGATCTTCATTGAAGAACTAGTTTTATCGATCCGGATATCTGAGAAACGGGGTGGAAATCGGTTCCCGAAGGGTGCGGAATCAGTTCCCAACCAACAAGGATACCAACTCATCGCAAGCACGGCTTACATCCTCGTTCACGATGACCGTGTCGAACTCGTCCTGTGCGGCCAATTCCACTCGGGCCGTCTCGAGTCGGCGCGCCACGACGTCTTCCGTTTCGGTTCCACGTCCGGTCAGCCGTTGCACCAGAACGTCCCAGCTCGGTGGAGCCATGAACACCAACAGAGCCTCGGGCATCGCCTTGCGGACAGCTCGTGCTCCGGCGAGATCGACCTCGACGAGAACGGGCTTTCCAGCTTCGAGCGCTTCTTCGACCGGAGCTGCGGGGGTGCCGGAGCGCTGCAGGCCGCCGTGGATTTCCGCCCATTCGAGAAGTTCACCGGAGTCGATCATCCGTTGAAATTCTTCACGGGAGGTGAATCGGTAGTCCTTGCCGTCCACTTCACCTGGACGGGGATCGCGAGTGGTCGCCGAAACACTGAAAACGAGTTCAGGCAACCGAGTTCTCAGCTCGCGAACGACGCTGGACTTACCGACAGCCGAAGGGCCGGCCAGTACAACCAGCCGACCCCTCCGCACTGCGGTCTTGCTCTCTGACACTGTTGCGTCAGCAATCATCAGACACTGCCGCGTCAGCAATCATCACTTGTCGGCTCAGGCCTCGAAGTCGAACTTGGTGAGCAGAGCCTTGCGCTGCCGATCACCGAGGCCACGAAGGCGACGGGTCGGTGCAATCTCCAGCTCGGTCATGATCTCCTGAGCCTTGACCTTGCCCACCTTGGGCAGCGCCTCGAGCAGTGCCGAAACCTTCATCTTGCCCAAGATTTCGTTGTCTTCGGCGTCCTTGAGGACCTGCTTGAGGTCGGTGCCGCCACGCTTCAGGCGCTCCTTGAGCTCAGCCCTGGCCTTGCGGGCAGCAGCTGCCTTCTCCAAAGCAGCAGCGCGCTGCTCATCAGTCAACTGGGGAAGGGCCACGGTTCCTCCGTCTCGTCGTGTGCAAATTTTGTCTATTCCGCTGATAACCAGCAGCGATAGCGACCGTACTCACGCCTGGCGCGAATTGCTAACCCACCCCCCGCGGTCCGATGCAGATCGCGGTGGGTTATGCGCGTCGAATCGATGTCACGGATCGTCACCGTTTTCGGCTGGATCGAGACGAATTCGACGCCACACGAACGTGCGTACAGTACCGAAATAGACTGTAACACAATGTATTTCGACCCATAGCGTGCGACACCCCCGTGCGAGTGTGCGAAATCGTTACCTGCGGGAATGAACGTGGTCGCCGACACATCCAAAATTTTCGAGCATTTTCGACGCCTATGCGCGTGTCGCGGCCCGTTTTCAGGTCTGCAGCGACGATTTCGGATCGCCGGCGTCGACCGTCTCGGGTTCGATTCGACTCACGCCGGGGGCGGCCAGAGCGAGCACTACCGCGAGGCTCGCCCAGAGCAATGAATTCTCCAGCACGAAGCCGACTACCGGGATATCCATGTCCGCGCCGACTCGAGGAAGCCGAAACAGCACTACGACAGCGGTGAGACCGATCGCGATCCAGGACCACACAGGGACCGATCGAGTGCCCTCCCCCACGCCCGACTTGATCGGAACGAGGAGTACACCCACCGCCGGCACCAACCACACGAAGTGGTGCGTCCAGGCAATGGGAGTCACGATTGCCGCCAGCAGAGCCACCACCGTGAAACCGGCGAGATCGCCCCGCAGGCGCTGAGCGCGCCGCGTCGCGACAATTCCGAGGACACCCAACACCGCACAGGCGACGAGCCAGGCCGGACCCACCAGGCCCTCGGGAAGTAGCCGCAAGGCCATTCCACGCACGGACTGGTTACCGAACACGGACGGGTCGCCGACGGCGACGCGCCCCGAGAGTGAGGCGATGTCGCCGAAGTAGTCGATCGTCTGGCGCTGGAGAACCGCAAAGCCCAGAGCCGTGGCGCCGAGGAAGCCGGCGAGGCCGCCCGCAACTGCTTTCCAGCGCCCGGTGATCACGTAGTAACCGATGTAGACGAGTGGCACCAGTTTGACCGCGCCGGCGATCCCCACCAGCACGCCCTCGGGAATCCACCGTGGTCGAGCCAGCACGTCGATCAAGCACAGGAGAGTCAGAAACAACCCGACCTGGCCGTACCCGAGGTGATCGGAGATCGGCGATGCCGCCGTCCAGAGGACCAGGAAACCCACGTAGACGACGACTGGCCGCTTACGTGTGAACGGGACTTCGCGATAGCTGAGCACGATGATCGCGGCCAGCATCAGGAGGCTGACGAAACTCCATCCCCACTGGACCGCACCCCAGGAACCCAATGCGACGGGAACGGCGACGAGCGCAGCGAAGGGCGGATACGTGAACGGCAATCTCGCGTTGAACGACTCGTCGTACAGGTTCGAGCCGTCGAGGACGGCCTGACCCGCTGTCCGGTACACGGCAAGATCGTCGCCGTGTACGCCGGTGACGGATTGGAACCCGGTGGCCAGCAGCGCGCACGCCGCGACGAGAAGTCCGATCTGCCACCAACGATTCACCGACGGACGGTACCACCGGGTTCCACCGCTCGAACGAGCCTCGAGGTCACTCACGGATCAGTTCGCCAATGCGGCTTCGATCTCGTCTCGGTCACGCATTGCTGCCTCCCGAAGTGCCGATACCGAAGGACCATGCTTGAGCACCCCGCGGGAAGTGTTCGGCAGCAGGAGCTCGGTCGATCCCGCGAAGATGTCTGCGAGATCCGCTGCCGTCGCACCCTGCGCGCCGAGTCCCGGAGCGAGAATCGGGCCGTTGAACTGCGACAGGTCCAGACCGTGGTCCCGAGTTGCACCGACCACCAGTCCGACGGTGTCACGGCCGTCGACGTTCGCATCGACCGCAGCGTCGACGATCGACTGAGCCACGCTCACACCGTCAGCCGACGACTGTTGAAGTACGCCGCCTTCCGGATTGGAGGTTCGTGCCAGGACGAAGATCCCGCGTGCGTTCTGCCGTGCCAGTTCGAGTGTCGGAGTCAGCGCCCCGAATCCCAGGTACGGCGAAACGGTGACCGAGTCGGAGGCCAACGGCGAATCACCCAACCAGGCTTGCGCGTACGCGTCCATCGTCGAACCGATGTCACCGCGCTTGGCATCCGCGACGACCAGCGTTCCCGCATCACGAAGAACCGAGATGGTCCGCTCCAATACGGCGAAGCCGGCGCTGCCGTAAGCCTCGAAGAACGCGACCTGCGGTTTGACCAGTCCGACCTCACCGGTGAACGCCTCGACGCAGATCTCGGCGAAAGTCTCGAGACCTTCGGCCGTACGCGGCAGTCCCCACGCGTCGAGAAGCGCGGGATGCGGGTCGATACCGACGCACAGCCGCCCCCGGTCCGCGATCGCGGACCGGAGACGCTGCCCCCAACTGTGACTCACGACTGCTGTGCCGGCTGACGAAGACCTGCGTGCAATTCCTGCAGGGAGTGAACTCCGATGTCGCCGCGAATGGCTGCTTCGATGCCCTGCACGGCAGCCGAGGCGCCCTGCACCGTCGTGATGCACGGGATGTTCGACGCAACCGCTGCGCTTCGGATCTCGTAGCCGTCGACACGCGGGCCGTTGTTGCCGTACGGCGTGTTGATGACCATGGCGACCTCGCCGCTGCGGATCTGGTCGACGATGGTCTCGGCACCGGCCGGAACATCTTCACCCGACTGCTTGTACACCTGCTTGCACTCGATACCGTTGCGCCGCAAAACATCTGCGGTTCCTTCGGTGGCAAGAATGGTGAATCCGAGGTCTGCCAGGCGCTTGACCGGGAAGATCAGCGAACGCTTGTCCTTGTTGGCGACCGAGACGAACACCGCGCCCGTGGTGGGCAACGAACCGTAGGCGGCAGTCTGCGACTTGGCAAAAGCCGTACCGAAGTCGAAGTCGATTCCCATGACTTCACCGGTGGACTTCATTTCCGGGCTGAGCAAGGTATCCACGCCGGTACCGTCGGCGCGGCGGAAGCGGTTGAACGGCAACACAGCTTCCTTGACCGCGATCGGTGCACCGGCCGGGGTGTTTCCGCCGTCGCCCTTCGCCGGCAGAATGCCGCTCGCACGCAGTTCCGCGATGGATTCGCCGAGCATGACGCGGGCGCATGCCTTGGCCAGCTGGACGGCCGTCGCCTTGGACACGAACGGAACCGTGCGGCTGGCGCGGGGATTTGCTTCCAGCACGTAGAGGATGTCGTCCTTGAGGGCGTACTGGACGTTGAGCAGGCCCTTGACGCCGATGCCCTTCGCGAGAGCCTCGGTGGAGCGGCGGACGTTCTCGAGATCCGCCCGGCCCAGAGTGATGGGCGGGAGCGCACACGCCGAGTCACCGGAGTGAATGCCGGCTTCCTCGATGTGCTCCATGACGCCGCCGAGGTACACCTCGGTGCCGTCACACAGAGCGTCGACGTCGATCTCGACCGCGTCTTCGAGGAAGCGGTCGACCAGGACCGGACGATCGTCGGAGATCTCCGTGGCGCGCGAGATGTAGTCGGCGAGGGAAGCCTCGTCGTAGACGATCTCCATGCCGCGACCACCGAGCACGTACGACGGACGCACCAGCACCGGGTAGCCGATACCTGCCGCGATCTCGCGGGCGCCGTCGAACGTGGTGGCGGTACCGAACTTCGGTGCGGGCAGACCGGCTTCGGTCAGTACGCGGCCGAATTCGCCGCGGTCCTCCGCCAGGTCGATGGCTGCGGGGCTGGTTCCCACGATGGGGACGCCGGCAGCTTCGAGACGCTTCGCCAGTCCGAGCGGGGTCTGGCCGCCGAGCTGGACGATGACGCCGGCAACGGTGCCCGACTGCGCCTCCGCGCGGTAGACCTCGAAGACGTCCTCGAACGTCAGCGGCTCGAAGTACAGGCGATCAGCGGTGTCGTAGTCCGTGGAGACGGTCTCGGGGTTGCAGTTGACCATGACGGTCTCGTACCCGGCCTCGGACAGCGTCTGCGCCGCGTGGACACACGAGTAGTCGAACTCGATACCCTGACCGATGCGGTTGGGGCCGGATCCGAGGATCAGAACCTTGGGTCGCTCGGTCTGCGGAGCAACTTCGGACTCGGCCTCGGGATCGAGCTCGTAGGTCGAGTAGTGGTACGGCGTCTTGGCCTCGAACTCTGCGGCGCAGGTGTCGACGGTCTTGTAGACAGGGCGCACGCCCAGCTGATCACGCAGAGCGCGAACGGCGTCCTCACCTGCGTGCGTGTCACCACCGAGTTCGGGGCGCAGAGCCGCGATCTGGCGGTCCGAGATGCCGTGGTACTTGGCCTGACGCAGGGAAGCCTCGTCGAAAGACTCTGCAGCGCGCAGCTTTTCACCGAGCTCGTGAATCTGCTGGAACTGGTCGAGGAACCACGGATCGATCTTGGTGGCGTCGAAGAGCTGCTCGACAGTTGCGCCGAGCGCGAATGCCTTCTCGATGCCGTACATGCGGCCGTCCTGCGGAACGCTCAGATCGGCGAGCAGTGCATCCAGGCTCTCCGTCTCGATGTCGGCGCCGGTCCAGTAACCCGCACGCTTGGTCTCGAGCGAACGCATGACCTTGCCGAAAGCCTCGGTGAAGTTGCGGCCGATGCTCATGGCCTCGCCCACCGACTTCATCGTGGTGGTCAGAGTTCCGTCGGCACCGGGGAACTTCTCGAAAGCGAACCGCGGAGCCTTGACGACGACGTAGTCGAGCGTCGGCTCGAAGCAAGCCGGGGTTTCCTTGGTGATGTCGTTGACGATCTCGTCGAGCGTGTAGCCGATGGCAAGCTTGGCCGCCATCTTCGCGATCGGGTAACCGGTCGCCTTCGACGCCAGAGCCGACGAGCGGGAGACACGCGGGTTCATCTCGATGACGACCAGGCGGCCGTCCTTCGGGTCCATCGCGAACTGGATGTTGCAGCCGCCGGTGTCGACGCCCACCTCACGCAGAATGTCGATGGAAAGGTCGCGCATCGCCTGGTACTCGCGGTCGGTCAGCGTCATCGCCGGGGCGACGGTGACCGAGTCTCCGGTGTGGACACCGACCGGGTCGACGTTCTCGATGGAGCAGACGATCACGACGTTGTCGCGACTGTCGCGCATGAGCTCGAGTTCGTATTCCTTCCAGCCGAGGATGGATTCCTCGATCAGGACGTTCGCCGTCGGCGACGCGGCCAGACCGCCACCGGCGATGCGGTTGAGATCGTCGACGTCGTACGCCATGCCGGAACCGAGGCCGCCCATGGTGAAGGACGGACGCACGACAACCGGGTAACCGAGTTCGGCGACCGTGGCGTGTACTTCGTCCATCGTGTAGCAAACTGCGGACTTCGCGGATTCGCCACCGACCTTGGCGACGATGTCCTTGAACTTCTGGCGATCCTCGCCGCGCTGGATGGCGTCGAAGTCGGCGCCGATCAGTTCGACGTCGTACTTCTCGAGGATGCCCTGCTCGTGCAGCGCCACTGCGGCGTTGAGCGCAGTCTGACCGCCGAGCGTCGCGAGGACGGCGTCGATCTTGTTGCCCTGCAAGGCTTCCTTGGCGATGACCTTCTCGAGGAACTCGGCCGTGATCGGCTCGACGTACGTGGCGTCGGCGAACTCGGGGTCCGTCATGATGGTGGCCGGGTTGGAGTTGACCAGGCTGACGCGCAGGCCCTCCTCCTGGAGGACGCGGCAGGCCTGGGTGCCCGAGTAGTCGAACTCGCAGGCCTGACCGATGACGATCGGACCGGAGCCGATTACCAGGATGTGCTTGAGATCTGTACGGCGTGGCATTAGTTCTTGACTCCGGTTTCTTTCCGTGCGGAGAGCAGGCTGGTGAAGCGGTCGAAGAGGTACGCGGCGTCGTGCGGGCCGGCTGCCGCCTCGGGGTGGTACTGCACCGAGAAGGCCGAATCGTCCAGCAGGCGAACACCTTCGACGGCTCCGTCGTTGGCGCAGGTGTGGCTGACCACCGCGCGGCCGAACGGGGTGTCGAATTCCTGACCGGCTTCGCCTTCGAGCGCGAAGCCGTGGTTCTGAGCGGTGATCGCGATGCGACCGGTCTGATGCTCGATCACCGGGATGTTGATTCCGCGGTGGCCGAACTTCATCTTGTAGGTGCTCAGGCCCAGGGCGCGGCCCAGGATCTGGTTACCGAAGCAGATACCGAACAGCGGCAAGCCCTGTCCGATGACCTCTTTCGTGAGGTGGACTGCGCCGTCGGCGGTGGCCGGGTCACCGGGACCGTTGGAGAGGAACACTCCGTCGGCCTTCAGGTCGAGGATCTGTTCGAGACTCGCATTGGACGGCAACACGTGGACGCGGATACCGCGCTCGGCGAACATGCGCGGGGTGTTGGTCTTGATACCGAGGTCGATGGCGGCAACCGTGTACAGCGCCTCCCCGCCCTTCGGCTCGACGACGTAGCCGCTGGTGGTGCTGACCTCACCGGCAAGATCAGCGCCGAGCATGGTCGGCTGATCCTGAACCCGTCGGACCAGTTCGTCATCGGCGGCGATGGCTTCACCGGAAAAAATTCCGGCCTTCATCGAACCGCGAGTACGCAGGTGGCGAACCAGGGCACGAGTGTCGATCCCGGCGATTCCGACGATGCCCTGCTCTTCGAGCTTGGCCTGCAGCGAACCAGTTGCACGCCAGCTCGAGGTGACGCGCGAGGGGTCACGAACGACGTACCCGGCAACCCAGATCTTGGCGCCGGCACGCTCGCCGGTCGGTCCGACCGACTCGTCGTCTTCGTCGTTCCAGCCGGTGTTGCCGATCTGCGGTGCGGTGGAGACGACGATCTGGCGGTGGTAGCTGGGATCGGTGAGCGTTTCCTGGTAGCCGGTCATTCCGGTGCTGAACACCGCTTCGCCCAGGGTCTGTCCAACCGCACCGAAGGTGGTTCCGCGGAACACCCGTCCGTCTTCGAGGACCAGTACTGCGGGGCTGTTGTCAAAGCCGCTCATGCGTTCTTTCCGTTCTGCTCGATGTCGCCAGAGCTTGCGTCTTCGTTGTCATTCGTCTTGTTCGAAGCGGTCTTGTTCGAAGCAGTCACCGGCTTGACCCAGTCCGGATAAACCGTCTTGTCGTCACCGCGCACGCCCGTGTCGATCTCGGTTCCGCTCGGCAATTCCCAGCGAATCACCAGGACGCCGTCCTTGCTCATGACCTTGCCGGCAAGACCGTTCTCCGTGCGGATCGCGCGGATCGACTTCTCCGGAATCCAGATCGCCGACGCGCCGTCACGCTCGACCAGAATTCCGCCGCTGTAGCGGCTGATCTCGCAGGTGGCGCGGAAACCGAGGTCGCCGACGGCGATACGGTCCTGCCAACTGGGTGCGATGGTGCTGCCGACGTACAGGCCGGTGGTCGGCAGGACGAGCAGTTCACCCAGGGTTGCCGGGACCGTCGGCAGTTCGCCGATCTTGTCTTTCTGGCGTCGAGCGCGTCCACGCCAGCCGACGTACATCAGGCCGATCATCGCGACCCAGAAGATCGCCAGACCGATGATCCACAGTGCTCTGTCCATGACGCGCTACTCCTCGCTACTCCGCAGCCGCACATTCCCGTCGTGTGCGGTGATGCGGCCACGTAACAGTGTGGTCGTGACCCGAGCGGGCAATGTCATCGACTCGTACGGAGTGTTATGCGCGACACTCGCCAGGTCGGGACCGTGGACCGTCCACTCGGCCGATGGATCGACCAATGTCAGGTTCGCGGGCTCCCCCACCTCGATGGGACGGCCCTGATCGTCGAGGCCGACGATTGCCGCGGGGCGCTCGCTCATGACCCGGGCAACACCGCGCCAGTCCAACAAGCCGGGCTGGACCATCGTCTGCACGATGATCGAGAGTGCGGTCTCGAGGCCGAGCATTCCAGGGCGAGCGGCTGCGAACTCGCAGCACTTGTCCTGCTCGGCGTGCGGAGCATGGTCGGTCGCGACGCAGTCGATGATTCCCTCGGCCAGACCCTTGCGCAGCGCGGCAACATCACTGGCCTCACGCAAGGGCGGGTTGACCTTGTTGATCGCGTCGTACGTCTCGAGCCGTGAATCGTCGAGGAGCAGGTGATGCGGGGTGACCTCGGCGGTGATCGAAATCCCTTGGCTGCGAGCCCACTTCACGAGTTCGACGGTTCCGGCGGTGGAGGCGTGGCAGATGTGAACGCGGGCGCCGGCGTCACGCGCGAGCAGTGCGTCGCGGGCCACGATCGATTCTTCGGCTGCTCGCGGCCATCCGGCCAGGCCGAGACGCGCGGCCGTGGGGCCCTCGTGGGCGACCGCACCGACGGTCAAACGCGGCTCTTCCGCGTGCTGGGCGATCAGGACGCCCAGTGAGCTGGAGTATTCGAGCGCGCGACGCATGATCAGTGGGTCGTAGACGCAGTGGCCGTCGTCGGAGAACATCTTGACCTTGCCGACGCCTGCGGCCATGGTCGCCATCTCGGCGAGTTGCTTGCCTTCCAGGCCCGCTGTGACTGCGCCGACGGGGTGGACGTCGACGAGGCCGACTTCCTGCCCGCGTCGCCAGACGTGATCGGTGATGACCACCGAATCGGCGACGGGACTCGTGTTGGCCATCGCGAAGACCGCGGTGTATCCACCCAGAGCCGCTGCCGAGCTTCCGGTTTCGATGGTCTCGGTGTCTTCGCGGCCGGGCTCACGCAGATGTGTGTGCAGGTCCACGAAGCCGGGAAGCAGGATCTGCCCGCCGGCATCGATCACCTCGGATGCCGTGGCCGGATCGAGGTCCACGCCGATCTCGAGGATCGTGCCGTCGCCGACGAGTACGTCGGTGGGCTCACCTTCTCCGTAGATCAGGACTCCGCGGAGCAGGACACTCACGGGTGATTCTCCGTTCTCGTTTCTGGTCACAGCGCACCGTCCTCCGACCCGACCAGCAGTCGGAACAAGACAGCCATGCGCATGTGTACGCCGTTGGTAACCTGTTGCAGTACAGCAGTTTTGGAGGAATCGGCAACGGCGGATGCAATCTCCATGCCGCGCAGCATCGGGCCGGGGTGCAGGACCACCGCGTGATCGGCCAGCATCGCCAGCCGCTTCTCGGACAGGCCGTAGTTGATCGAGTACTCGCGCTGCGACGGGAAGAAGCCACCGTTCATGCGTTCGGCCTGAACCCGCAGCATCAGCACCGCGTCGAGTCCGGGCAGTTCCGCGTCGAGCGAATGCGAAACCGTGACCGGCCACGTGTGCGCACCGACCGGCAGCAGTGTCGGCGGCGCAACAAGAACAACCTCGGCACCGAGCATCGAGAGCAGCAGTGCGTTGGAGCGGGCGACACGGCTGTGCAGGATGTCGCCGACGATGGCGATCCGCTTGCCCTCGATGTCGCCGAGACGCTGGCGAAGGGTCAAAGCGTCGAGAAGCGCCTGAGTGGGGTGCTCGTGCGTGCCGTCACCTGCGTTGATGACTGCCGGGCCACCGTCGTCGGCCGCTCCGGTCCACTTTGCGATCTGGTGGGCGGCGCCCGAAGCCGGGTGGCGCACGATGAGTGCGTCGGCACCGGCCGCGCGCAGGGTCATCGCGGTATCGCGCAGGGATTCACCTTTGGACACCGAGGAACTGGATGCGCTGACATTGATGACGTCGGCACTCATCCATTTGCCTGCCACCTCGAAAGACACCCGGGTGCGCGTCGAGTTCTCGAAGAACACCGTCATGACCGTGCGTCCGCGCAGCGTCGGGAGCTTGCGTACCTCTCGTCCCAGAAGTGCCTGCTCGAACCGTTCTGCCTCGTCGAGAAGTTCTACCGCGGACTCACGATCGAGGTCCGCGATGGAAAGTAGGTGCTTCACGCGCTCTTACCCCCGGAGATGACTACCGCTTCCCTGCCGTCGTGCTCCTGGAGGAGAACCTTGACGTCCTCGGACCTCGCGGTCGGGACGTTCTTGCCGACGTAGTCGGCGCGCAGCGGGAGTTCGCGGTGACCACGATCCACGAGCACTGCGAGTTGGACCGCGCGGGGGCGGCCCAGATCGCGCAACGCGTCGAGTGCCGAGCGCACGGTGCGACCGGAGAAGAGGACGTCGTCCACGAGAACGACCAGCGCATTGTCGACGCCACCCTCGGGGACGGACGTGCGCTCGAGCGGGCGGTGCGGCTTGTTCCGGAGATCGTCGCGGTAGAGGGTGATGTCGAGAGATCCGATGGGAAGTCGCACACCGGAGAATTCTTCGATCTTGGCGCGCAGTCGCGTGGCGAGGGTGGTTCCACGCGTCGGGATACCGATCAGGACCACACGAGGGGCAGTTCCCTCGGGTCCGTCGAGTGCGGTCTTCTCGATGATCTCGTGAGCGATCCGCGCGATGGTCCGGCCCACATCCTGGGCGGACAACAATTCGCGGGTTTCGCTACCTGCCTCGGCACCGACCGGCGCCTTCGAGTTACCTGGACCTGCAAGATCGGATGGGCGAGACCCTTCGGGCACGCTCATGCAGCGACCTCCTTCTCCGCCTCACTGGACGGATCGTTAAAGGATGTCTGACGGTCCCCACCCTATCAGCCGACAGACCTGATCCCGCCGTGCGAGCAGCGACTCCGACCGGTTGTGTGCAGACACACAACGCGCTCGGTGACACTCGCACGGCGGTGGTGGAACAAAACTTGCTACTCGGTACCCGAATCCGATTCCTGCGCGCGCTGGGAGGTCGCGGCCGCAGCCGATCGAACCTGCGGCGCAACGAGAACGACCTGGCCGAGGATTCCGTTGACGAATCCCGGAGAGTCGTCCGTCGAGAGCTGCTTCGCGAGTTCGACGGCCTCGTCCACGGCGACAACCGGCGGAACGTCCGTCGCGTGGAAGAGCTCCCACACGGCGATACGCAGAATCGCACGGTCGACGGCGGGCAGACGCTCGAGCGTCCAGTCCTGCAGATGCGAGGAGATGACCTGATCGATCCGGTCCAGATTCTCCGCAACGCCGGACACCAACGTGACGGTGTAGGCCGCGACGGGTGCTACCGCGTCGTCCTTGACGGACAGATCGGAACGCTCCGACGCCAGTGCGACCGGATCGAGGTCACGTGCCTCGGCTTCGAAGAGGAAGTCGACGGCACGCTTGCGCGCCTTGTGGCGTGCACCGAGTTTCTTATGTGTGCCGGACACTCAGGAATTCACACGCCCGAGGTAGTTGCCGTCACGAGAATCGACCTTGAGCTTGTCACCGGTGTTGATGAAGAGCGGGACGTTGATCTCGGCACCGGTCTCGAGGGTCGCAGGCTTGGTGCCGCCGGTGGAGCGGTCGCCCTGCAGGCCCGGATCGGTGTGCTTGACGACGAGCTCGACGGTGACCGGAAGCTCGACGAAGAGGGGAACGTCTTCGTGGGTCGCGACCTGGACTGCCATGTTCTCGAGCAGGAAACGCGACTGGTCGCCGACGGTGGATTCGCTGATCGACACCTGGTCGTAGGTGTCGCCGTCCATGAAGATGTAGTCGCTGCCGTCGTGGTACAGGTACGTCATGTCACGACGGTCGACCGTGGCGGTCTCGACCTTCACACCGGCGTTGAACGTCTTGTCCACTACCTTGCCCGAGAGCACGTTCTTGAGCTTGGTGCGCACGAAGGCAGGGCCCTTGCCGGGCTTGACGTGCTGGAACTCGATGATCGTCCACAGCTGGCCTTCGATCTGCAGAACCAGACCATTCTTGAAATCACTGGTGGAAGCCACTTGCTTCGCGTCTCCTAGGGGTCGGGAAACCGTCTCAGACGACGGTAAGGTCTTTTGCGGTCAGTGTGAGCAGCTCTGGCCCCTGCTCACGAACAACGAGCGTGTCCTCGATCCGTACACCTCCGCGCCCGGAGAAGTACACGCCCGGCTCGACGGTCACCGCCGCGCCGGAAAGAAGTGTACCGGTGCCGAGCTTGCCGATCCCCGGTGCTTCGTGGATTTCGAGCCCCACACCGTGGCCGAGGCCGTGCAGGAACAACTCGCCGTAGCCTGCATCGTCGATCACCGCACGGGCGACGGCGTCGACTGCCGCACATTCGACACCCGGCGCGAGCGCGTCGCAACCGGCAGCTTGCGAACGCGCGACGAGCTCGTAAATCTCCCGTTGCCAATCGGAAACGGACTCGAGCACGTAGGTCCGTGTCATGTCCGAGTGGTACCCACCGACCTGGGCTCCGAAGTCGAGTTTGACGAAGTCACCCGACGCCAGGATCGCATCGGTCGGTCGGTGATGCGGAATCGCCGAGTTGGCGCCGGCCGCCACGATCGTCTCGAAGGAAATACCGTCCGCCCCGTTGTCGAGCATCAGATTTTCCAGCTCGCGGCCGACCTCTCGTTCCGTTCGGCCAGGTCGCAGGCCACCGCGAGCGATCAACTGCGCCAACGCGACATCGGCTGCGGTGCACGCGGCTCGCAACAACTCCACCTCGTACTCGTCCTTGACCATGCGCAATTGTTCGACGAGTCCGCTCACCGGTTCGAACCGGATCTTCGGCGCTGCTTCGGTCCAAGCCCGATGTTCGGCGAACGTCGCCACATGTGACTCGAACGCGAGAACGGGCGCCGTGGACTTCTCGATCAAGTGCGCAGCACTCGAACGGGCGATTTCGGCCCGAAGGTCCGGCACCTGCTCTGACACCTGCGTCACGTAGCGGCCGTCGGTGCAGATCACCGTCTCACGCTCGTCGGACGCTGAATCGGATGCACTGACGACGAGCGCCGCATTGGAACCGGTGAAACCGGTGAGGTATCTGATGTTGAGGAGATCTGTGACGAGAATCGCGTCGAGTTCGCGCTCCGAGAGGAGACGTCTGAGGGATTCACGGCGTGTTCTGAAGTCGACCGGCATCCCTCGAACCTACCGCCCGCGCAGACCTGCCGATCAACTCGAAACTCGCGGTTACAGCAATAAGTGTGGGTTAGGCCACAAGGTGTAATGGGTTCTAGTTAGGCTGTACCCATGAATGCGTGGTTGGTACGTGGCCTCGGCATGGCCCTGATACATGTTGTGTTTCGTGCGTTGCTCGGTGCAGCGATCGCACAGTGGCCACTTCAGGGGTCCACCCTGCGCTGGCTGTCCCTGTTGATCGTCATCGTCTTCGCCGCGATCTGGGGTGGTATCGACGGCATTCGTGACCGCCGGAATTTCCCCGAACCCGAGGACGGCGCCGATCTGACCATGCTGTGGCTCAAGGCCGCATTGGTCGGCGGGTTCGTCGCCGGCGCTGCCAGCTGGGCACTCAGCCTGGTCCCCTCCCTCGAACTCACCCAGCAGGGCTTGTTCTTCGAGGTGACCTCCGGTGCGGCGTTCACGATCCTTCTCATCTTCGTCCCCGCCATGATCGCCATCACCGTCGGACGCTTCTTCGTCAGCCGTGAACAGCGCAAGAACGGAACAGCTCCGCAGACCCCGTCCCACGAGCGTCACCACGAACCGGTGCCCGTCAGCGAGGGCTACGACTCCCCCACCGAGCAGCACGCATACAGCGGAGCCGCGATGTCCGTCGAGGAATCCGACGCCGATACCGCGGTCTTCCCGGCGATCGATCTGGGCAAGCGCGAGCAGTAACGCCCACCGTCCACACAACCGAATGCGGCCCCGAGGATATTTTCCTCGGGGCCGCATTCGTGTGGCTGTTTTTTCGACTTCCCTCGTTCAGCCTCGCTCGGCGAGGAACCTGATCGCCAGCGGATACGCGGCGACGCCGAGTCCGACGATCACTCCGGTCGCAATCGGACTCAGGTAGGAGTGGTGCCGAAACTCTTCTCGCGCATGAACGTTCGAGATGTGTACCTCGACGAGACCTGCGGTCAGTTCGGCGCATGCATCTCGCAGGACCACCGACGTGTGCGTCAAGCCACCGGCATTGAGGATCACCGGTTCCCCCGCGTCCGCCGCGTCGTGGATCCAACCGAGCAGATCGCCTTCGTGATCGCTCTGACGGACGATCACCTCGACGCCGAGCTCCTTGCCTGCCGCGACGCACAATTCGATCAGATCGTCGTGTGTGGTCGCGCCGTAGACCTCGGGCTGACGCTTACCCAGACGCCCCAGATTGGGTCCGTTGACGACGTTGATCCTCACAACAGGACCGTTCCGCCGGCCGGCCGCGCATCGCGGGCAATCGCGGAGTACGCCGCAACCAGCAGACTCGGATCCGGCCCCTCGAGGCGACCCGGCTTGGCCAGTCCGTCGAGGACCACGAAACGCAGCAGCCCGGCACGGTTCTTCTTGTCGGTCTGCATTCCCTTCATCAGATCGCCGAACGCATCACCGTCGTACGACGTCGGCAGCCCGACGAGATCGAGGATCGACTTGTGACGATCCGCGGTGGCGTCGTCGAGTCGGCCCGCGAGCCGTCCGAGTTCGGCAGCGAAGACCAGGCCGACGGAGACAGCGGCACCGTGGCGCCACTTGTAGCGCTCACGACGTTCGATCGCGTGGCCGAGGGTGTGGCCGTAGTTGAGGATTTCGCGCAGATCCGACTCGCGCAGATCCGCGGCCACGACCTTGGCCTTGACCTCTACGGAGCGCCGAATCAACTCGGGCAGAACAGTTCCCGACGGATCGAGAGCTGCCTTGGGATCGGCTTCGATGAGATCCAGGATCACCGGGTCGGCGATGAATCCGGTCTTGATGACCTCGGCCATGCCTGCAACGATCTCGTTGTGCGGCACAGTCTCGAGCGTCGCGAGATCGATGAACACCGCTCCCGGCTCGTGGAACGAACCGACGAGGTTCTTGCCCGCTTCGGTGTTGATACCGGTCTTGCCGCCCACTGCTGCGTCGACCATCGCGAGCAAGGTGGTGGGGACGTGAACTACCTTGACACCGCGCATCCACGTAGCCGCGACGAAGCCGGTGAGGTCGGTCGCCGCTCCCCCGCCCAAGCTCATGATCGCGTCGCTGCGAGTCAGGCCGATCCGGCCGAGCACGTCCCAGCAGAAGCCCGCCACAGCAAGATCCTTGCCGTCCTCGGCATCGGGGATCTCGATACGGTGGGCGTCGATTCCCTTCTCCGCCAACGCAGCTCGTACGGCCTCCGCGGTCTCTGCCAGCGGCGGCTGATGGAAGATCGCGACAGTGCGCGCGCCGTCGAACTCGGCAACGAGATCACCGAGCAGGCCGCGGCCGATCACGACCGGGTAAGGACTTGCGGTCTTCACCTCTACACGTACGGGTTCGGTCACTGCTCCACTACTCCGCTCCGGTTGTTCATTTGTCTTGAAGTTTCGACACCAGTTGCCCGACGACGCGCGCCGGACTTCGGCCGTCGGTCCGAATCCGAATCGTGGCCGAACGCCGGTACAGCGGACGACGACGCCTCATCAACTCCTGGTACTTGACCTTGGGATCTCCGCCGGCCAGCAGCGGGCGATGATTGTTCGCCCCCGTGCGGCGAAGCCCTTCGGCGACACTGATCTCGAGGTAGATGACCGTGTGCCCCTGGAGCAGTTCGCGCGTGCGATCGGAGAGGATCGCACCACCGCCGAGCGAGACGATTCCGTCGGTGGCCTGCAACGCTTCGCGAACCACCGATTCCTCGATTTCACGAAACCGAGGCTCTCCGTCATGGGTGAAGATCTCCGGGATCGTCCTACCCGTGGTCCGTTCGATCTCGGCGTCGGTATCGACCAACTCGAGTTCGAGTGCCTGCGCGAGACGTCGACCGATGGTCGATTTGCCGGCACCGGGCGGACCGATGAGTACAGCCTTCGGCTTCATCGATACGTGAGTCCTATCGAGGCGGTCGGGCTGCGATGCCCTCGGCGTAACGACGGTAGTTGGCAGTGGTTTCAGCAATGGAATCACCACCGAACTTTTCGAGTGCGGCCTGAGCCACGACGAGCGCGACCATCGACTCGGCGACGACGCCGGCGGCCGGAACCGCGCACACGTCGCTGCGCTGGTGGATGGCAACCGCTTCCTCGCCGCTCTCCATGTCGACCGTCGCCAGAGCGCGCGGAACCGTCGAGATCGGCTTCATCGCGGCGCGAACTCGAAGAGCCTCACCATTGGTCATGCCACCTTCGATTCCGCCTGCGCGGTTCGTGGAGCGCACGATGCCGTCCGGGCCCGGACGGATCTCGTCGTGAGCTTCGCTGCCACGACGGCGCGCGGTCTCGAAGCCGTCGCCGACCTCGACGCCCTTGATGGCCTGAATTCCCATGAGAGCAGCAGCAAGTCGTGAATCGAGACGCTCGGCGCCGCTGACGAAAGTGCCGAGTCCGACCGGCAGGCCGTGGATGACGACCTCCACGACGCCACCGAGGGTGTCGCCGTCCTTCTTCGCCGATTCGATTTCGGCGATCATCGACTCTTCTGCAGCCTTGTCGAATGCGCGGACCGGGCTCGCGTCGATCGCGTCGAGATCCTTGCCCTCCGGCACGGGGCCGACGTACGGCTCGGAAGCACCGATGGAAATAACGTGTGAAACGACCTCGGCACCGAATACCTGACGCAGGAAGGACCGTGCGACGGTTCCAGCGGCTACGCGGGCCGCGGTCTCGCGAGCGCTGGCACGCTCGAGGACGGGACGCGCGTCGTTGAAGCCGTACTTGAGCATGCCGCTGTAATCGGCGTGTCCGGGACGCGGGCGCGTCAACGGGGCATTGCGAGCCTGATCGGCGAGCAGGTCCGGGTCGACCGGGTCGGCGGACATGATGGTTTCCCACTTGGGCCACTCGGTGTTGCCGATCTCGATGGCCACGGGGCCACCGAGCGTAAATCCGTGGCGGACACCGCCGATGATGGTGACCTTGTCGGCCTCGAACTTCATCCGTGCGCCACGGCCGTAACCGAGTCGACGACGGGCAAGTTCGGACGAGATGGCCTCAGAGGTCACTTCGACCCCCGCGACCATGCCCTCGAGCATCGCGACGAGGGCGGGACCATGGGATTCTCCGGCAGTTATCCAACGCAGCACGCCGACCATCTTTCCACGTCGCAGACCTCAGTTGTCACAGTGGTCCTCCCGGTGAACACAGATGGCCCACACGCACGAGGCGTGTGGGCCATCTCAGAGGTACCTGTGGGTCTAGAACAGGCGGAATCCTCCACCGTTTGCGTTGATGTCAGCCAAACCGATGTTGATGTCCGCCGAGTTGTCGGGAGCGTGGAACGGCGGCGGAAGCGGCTCGAAGCAGTACGGCGGGTAGCCATTGCTGATCAAGCCCACCAGGCGGTCACCGACGACGAGCGGTCCACCGGAATCACCGGGAATCGAGCACGTGTGCTCGACGATCTCACCGTAGACGGAGTCGTAACCCCAGGTGATACCGCACGTGTTGCCGGTCGAACGGCCTTCCTTGCACACGATGGTGCCCGGTGCCGGCGGGGCGCCGATTCCGTTGATCGTCGTGCCGCCGACGGTACGCAGCGGAGCTACCTTGGCGTCGTCGAGATCGATCACGGCGATGTCCGAGACCGGACTCGAGTAAGAGAACCGACCGATGGGTCCGGCCTCGGGCAGGTACTCGGCGAACACCCGGTCCCCGACAACTCCGCAGTGTCCGGCGGTGAGTGCCACGAGAGAACCGGCGTTGTCGTAGCCGACCGCGGTCAACGTGCATGCTGCAACTCGGTCAGGATCGGAGTGATCCACGTCCGGCAGCAGGATTCCTGAGCCCCCGCCCAGTGCCACCGATGAAGGTGCAGGCGCGGCGCCGGCGACGCCCGCTCCTGCAGCCACAGCCGCCAAACAGGCTGCCGCGGCGACGAAAAGCCTTGTGCGCATAGGTTCCCCCGATAATCGAGTGCGAAACGAGATTCGTTTTGTCCCATTTCCGAAACCTCAGTGAACGTCAGGATGTGGACATTCGGCAAGTCCGACTCGCCGCATATTGGGACCGCGCGCTGGCAATACCCGCATTTATGAAACCGACGGTTACGTCTTTCCTGCAGTTCACCGTCCGTCGTTGAACGGTCAATAACGCCAGACTTCTCGCGGATGTTGCACTCGTCACGTCAGCCAGGCAAACGCAATCGAACCGCAGGCTGCCAGGCACATCGAGGGTCCGTGCGCAATGGGCGAATTGTGGGCTACCGGCCCTCGTCTTCGCAGTTCCAGCGCGGTGCCCAGCGTTGCGGTGAGCACCGAGGCAGACACCAACGACCACAGCCAGGCGTCCGCTCCCACCAATCCGGTCACGGCGCCCAGAGGAAGCGACAGCTTCACATCGCCGACGCCCATGGAACCAGGCGACATCACGTGCGCCAGGAGGTGGATTCCGGCGAGCAGTGCCGACCCCACCACCGCCACCCACACCGTTCCCGACACCGTCGCGTAGACCATCACGACGGCGTAGCCCGGCAGCGTGAAACTGTTGGGCAGCCGACGCACAGCCAGGTCGACAGTCGAGATCGCGACGCACCACCACACCACGGCGAGACCGGAAAATAGCTGCACCACCGAGGTATTCAGCGCACCGACGACAACCCAGCCTGTTGCGACGGCGCACTGCGGCACACAACAGAAAGTCACGACTGGTCGATAACCGTGTCGCCGCAACCAATTGTCGACGATCGCCCGAGCACCGAAACCAGCGATTACCCCAGCGCCTGCCAAGACCACCAACATCCACATGGTTTCGAGCTTGGCGTCTGCCGTTCACCAGCGGCAGACTACGAATCGCCTTGTGGACTACCTCGACACTGTGAACAGAGCTAGGCGATAGCGGCTGCCATCGCCTCTCGCGGAGCGGGCTTGCCCGTGAACTGCTCTACCTGCCCGAAGGCCTGATTGAGCAACATCTCGAGGCCGCCGATCACCGTGCCACCAGCCGCCTCGACAACCGAAGCGAGTGGCGTCGGCCAGGGGTTGTAGATCGCGTCGAGGACAAATCGCGCCTTCCCCAATTGCTGGGCAAAGGGCGCTGCCGCTTCCGCGGGAACGGTACTGACCAAGACCGAGGATTCGGCGCAGATCCCGCCTAGCCGTGCGTCGTCGAAGGCGACCAGATCAATGTCCAACCCGACCGCGCCGCCGCATTCGATGGCACCGGATGCGCGCCCCGGATCACGCGCGACCACGGTGACCGTCCGAACTCCCATGTCGGCCAACGCGACCAATGCCGGCCGCGCGGTGCCGCCCGCGCCGACAACTACCGCCGAAGTGCCGCTGAGATCGCCGACACCGCCGGCGATCAACGCACCGCTGACTCCGTCGACGTCCGTGCAGTCGGCACGCCAACCGCCGTCGATGCGAACCAGGGTGTTGGCCGAGCCGATGGTCACCGCTCGCGGTGTGCGTTCGGTCGCATATTCGAGTGCTGCGATCTTGCCCGGCATCGTCACCGAGAGGCCGATCCATTCGGGGCCGAGTGAGTCGACGAGGGCAGGCAACTGCTCGCCGGTGCATTCGATCCGCTCGTAGGTCCAATCGCTCAGCCCCAAAGCCGCGTACGCCGCAAGATGCAGCAACGGGGACTTCGAGTGAGCGATCGGGCTTCCGAGAACTGCCGCCTTACGTGGCGTCGCGAGCGAAGTCGCGGTACTACCGTCCACTGTCGAGAATCCCACTTTGCTGTGCCAGTTCGATGTTGGCCAAATGCTCCTCGTAGCTCTTGGTGAAGAGCGTCTGGCCTTCCTTGTTGATCGTGACGAAGTACAACCAGTCACCGGCCGCCGGCGATTCCACGGCCTTCAGCGCGTCGATGCTCGGCGAAGCGATGGGCGTTGCAGGCAGACCCGGCATTGCGTACGTGTTCCACGGCGTGACGCGCTCACGGTCGGCATCCGTGGTTGCGACCTCGGTGGTGTCGAGTGAGTAGTTGACCGTGGAGTCGAACTGCAGAGGCTGATCGACTGCGAGTCGGTTGACGATCACCCGCGCGACCTTGGCCATGTCTGCGGGCAACGCCTCACGCTCGACCAGCGACGCTGCCACCAACAACTGGTACGGAGACATTCCGACCCCGCTGCCGGCTGTCAGAATTCCCGTGGCCTCGTACTTGGCGGCGCTACCCTCGACCAACGACCGCAGGATCTCGGTGGGCGTCGAAGTGGGATCGAAATCCCAACTGCTGGCGGCGATCAGGCCTTCGAGCTGACGGTCCTTGTCCGGCACGCTCTTGACCGACGACATCGCCCATTCGGGCACGCCGAGCGAAGCCAGATCGGAAGATGCTCCCGCAGTGTTCAATTCGTCTGTCGAGACACATTTCTGAGCGGAAACCGGGCCGACACAACTCGCCTCGGAAATGAGGTTGTAGATGCCCTTCTTGAGCGAGCCGGTCTGCGCGTCCGAACTGTCGTGCAGCTGACGCCCTTCGGCGATGACAACACTGCCGACTCGGGAGTCCGGGGCAACCAAGGTGTCGAGAGCGCTCGCGGCGCTACTCTGCACCGGCACCTGGTAGAAGCCGGGTTGCACCTTCTGGATCTCAGACGGATTGGCGATCGCCGCGTTGTAGAAAGCAGCGGAACTCGCGACGACGTTCTTCGCCTCGAGCGTCGCACCGATCTCCGATGCGGTTTCTCCACTGTTGATCTGGATGACCACGGGTGCGCCGCCGGGGCCGGCAAAATCCTCCGCGGTCTTGTTGCGATCCATGTACCAGAGAGCGCCGTATGCACCGACACCGAGGACTGCGATCACCAACACCAGCAGGGCGAGAACGCCGACCTTCTTGCCACGCTTGGCGCGCTTGTTGCGCGCTTCGCGTTGCTTGCGTGCCTCGGCTCGCGACATATGCGGCGGATCGATGTTCTGCGGCAGTGCACGCATGACCATGGTCTCGTCGTTGTCGAAGTCGAACGAACTGGTGGGCCGGCTTCCGCCGCCCTCATCCCACCGCGCGTTCACAGATCGCCCTCCAGTGCAGCGTCCTTCGACGACTCCCCTGGTTTCACAGCTCTACTCCGCTCGTCCAGCCAGCCTTGCAGGATTTCCACCGCCGCAGCCTGATCGATCATCGGTCGCTGGCCGCGTGCCTTGACTCCACTTTCGCGGAGATTGCGCGCAGCCGTGACGGTCGTCAGTCGTTCGTCGGACAGTCTCACCGGGATCGGTTCGACGGCCCGCTGCAGTCGTTTGGCGAATGCAGTCGCGATACCGGCGGCCTTACCTTGCTCACCGCGCAGCGTCTGTGGCAGTCCGACGATAACCTCAACGGCCTCGTATTCGGACACGATGGCGATAATGCGCCGGATATCCGGCGCGTCGGGCCCACGCTCCTTCGAGCGTGGAACCGTTTCCACCGGTGTCGCGAGGATGCCGTCGGGGTCGCTGGACGCGACGCCGATGCGAACACTGCCCACGTCGATGGCGATGCGCCGCCCGCGACCAGGGTCGTCGATGCCGGGGCGATCGGGACCCTGTTGCGTAGCCACCACCGTCAGCTGCCGCCCGCCAGCTCTCCGACTCTGTCCCGGATCGCATCGAGCGCCGCCGGGATTCCGGCGGAGTCCGAACCCGAACCCTGGGCCATGTCGGGCTTTCCGCCGCCGCGGCCGCCGATCTTGGGACCGAACGACGCGACCAGCTCACCGGCCTTCACACCGAGACCTTGAGCTGCCTTGCTCGAGGCGACCACGAACGGAACCTTGCCGTCGACATCACCGAGCAGAGCTACGACGGCAGGTTCGGAGCCGAGGCGACCCTTGATGTCCGTGACGAGGCTGCGCAGGTCGTTTCCGCCGACTCCGGCGGGAGCAGGCTCGGCGATGACGAGGACACTGCCGATGCGCTTGGCCTTGGCGACGTACTCGCCTGCCGACGCCAGCACAGCCTTGGCCTTTGTCTGCTCGAGTTCCTTCTCGGCCACCTTGAGTCGCTCGACGAGCGCCTCGACGCGGGCGGGCACCTCTTCCGAAGGAACCTTCAGCGAGGAGGAGAGTCCGGCCAGGAGCGCGCGTTCCTTGGCGAGGTAGCGGTAGGAGTCCAAACCGACGTACGCCTCGACGCGTCGGATTCCGGAGCCGACCGACTGCTCACCGAGCAGCGTTACCTGACCGATCTGTGCGGAGCTTCCGACGTGAGTGCCACCACACAGTTCCATCGAGAACGGGCCGCCGATTTCGACGACACGAACCTCGTCGCCGTAGTTCTCACCGAAGAGTGCCATCGCACCCATCGCCTTGGCCTTGTCGAGATCCGTGACAAATGTGTTGACCGCGTAGTTCGACGCCACGGCTTCGTTGGTGAGTGCCTCGATGTCCTGCTTCTGGGAGTCGGACAGCGCGCCCTGCCACGAGAAGTCGAAGCGGAGGTAACCCGGCTTGTTGAGCGAACCCGCCTGCACCGCGTTGGGGCCGAGCACCTGACGCAGCGCCGCGTGCACCATGTGGGTGCCGGAGTGCCCCTGGGTTGCACCCTTGCGCCACTCGGCGTCGACGTGCGCGAGTACGACGTCGCCCTCGGTGATCTCGCCCTTCTGCACCGTCACCTTGTGCGTCCAGACCTTCTTGGCGATCTTCTGTACGTCGTTGACCTTGGCTTCGAGGCCCGGAGCGGTGAGCGAACCGATGTCGGCGATCTGTCCACCGGACTCTGCGTAAAGCGGGCTGCGGTCGAGGATGACCTCGACGTCCTGACCGGCCTTCGCGACCGGCACGCGGACACCGTCGACGATCAGTGCGAGGACGTGAGCCTCGGAGACGAGCTCGTCGAAACCGGTGAACTCGGTGGCGCCTCGGTCGAGCAGTTCCTTGTAGACCGTGAGGTCGGCATGGGCGTGCTTGCGCGCTTGAGCGTCGTCCTTGGCGCGCTTGCGCTGCTCGGCCATGAGCGTGCGGAAGCCGTCCTCGTCCACGGTGAGACCGGCCTCGGACGCCATCTCGAGCGTGAGATCGATCGGGAAGCCGTAGGTGTCGTGCAGTGCAAATGCCTGATCGCCGGCGATGACCGACTTTCCGGACGACTTGACCGTCTCGGCAGCATTCTCGAACAGAGCAGAACCCGAAGCCAGCGTCTTGAGGAACGCGGTCTCCTCGCCGACGGCGACGTTCTCGATGCGCGTGAAGTCGGTTTCCAAAACCGGGTACGACGGCGCCATCGTGTCGCGGACGACGACCATGAACTCGCGCATGGTGGGCTGCTCGCTGCCGAGCAGTTTGGCCGAACGCACGATGCGACGCAGCAACCGGCGCAGGACGTAGCCGCGGCCGTAGTTGCCGGGGTTCACACCGTCGGCGATCAACATCGCTGCGGTGCGTGCGTGGTCGGCGATGACGCGGAAACGGACGTCTGAAGTGTGGTCGGTCCCGTAGACACTGCCGGTCAGTTCGGCGGCCTTGTCGATGACGGGGCGGAGAAGATCTGTCTCGTAGACGTTTTCGACGCCCTGCAGGAGGAACGCAACGCGCTCGACGCCCATGCCGGTGTCGATGTTCTTCTTCGGCAACGGTCCGAGGATCGGGTAGTCGCCCTTGTTGGTGCCCTCGCCGCGCTCGTTCTGCATGAACACGAGGTTCCAGATCTCGATGTAGCGATCCTCGTCGGCTTCGGGGCCACCCTCGACGCCGTATTCGGCGCCGCGGTCGTAGAAGATCTCCGAGCAGGGGCCGCACGGCCCGGGAATGCCCATGGACCAGTAGTTGTCCTTCATGCCGCGGCGCTGGATGCGCTCTTCGGGCACTCCTACCTCGTCGCGCCAGATCGAGAACGCTTCGTCGTCGTCGAGGTAGACGGTGGCCCACAGGCGCGTGGGATCGATGCCGTATCCGCCGTCCTCGACCGAACCTGTCAGCAACTGCCAGGCGTGGGAGATGGCTTCCTTCTTGAAGTAGTCACCGAAGGAGAAGTTGCCCGCCATCTGGAAGAAGGTGTTGTGGCGGGTGGTGATGCCGACCTCTTCGATGTCCAGGGTGCGGACGCACTTCTGCACGGACGTCGCCCGTGAGTAGGACGGCGTCTGCTGCCCGAGGAAGAACGGCACGAACGGAACCATGCCCGCGTTGACGAACAGAAGGTTCGGGTCGTCGAGAATCAGCGAGGCGCTGGGCACCTCGGTGTGGCCGGCCTTGACGAAGTGGTCGAGGAATCGCCTGCGGATCTCGTGGGTTTGCACTAACCGGTCCTTACCTTCAAGAGCGTCGAGCTATGGGTGTCCAGACTAACGCGTCGGCCGGTGGAACCTGGCAGGCGTCAGCCACGAACTATTCGGCGAAGTTTGCTCACCCGATCGGCGATCTCCCGCTCGTTGCCGTGCGCGGTGGGCTGGTAATAGTCGACACCCACCAGATCGTCCGGTGGATACTGTTGCCGCAGAACACCATCACGTGTGTCGTGCGGGTACTTGTATCCGACTGCGTTGCCCAATTGCTCGGCGCCCTTGTAGTGCCCGTCACGCAGGTGCGGCGGTACCAGTCCGGATTTTCCGGCGGCCACGTCGGCCATGGCCGCGCCGAGTGCGGCGATGACCGCACCCGATTTGGGAGCCGTCGCCAGATGAATGGTGGCCTGTGCCAGCGCCAGACGAGCCTCCGGCATACCGATCAGCTGCACTGCCTGCGCCGCGGCGGTGGCAGTCTGCAGCGCCATCGGATCAGCCATGCCGATGTCTTCGCTGGCGTGAACCACCAGACGCCGTGCGATGAAGCGAGGGTCTTCGCCCGCGGTCAGCATCCGTGCGAGGTAGTGCAGGGCGGCGTCGACGTCTGATCCACGAATGCTCTTGATGAATGCACTGATGACGTCGTAGTGCTGATCTCCGGCACGGTCGTACCGAACCGCGGCCTTGTCGACACTGGCCTCGACGGTCGCGAGGTCGAGCACCACCGGGCCCGAAGCGTCACCGGCCGTGTCCAGTGCAGCTCCGGCGGCAGCCTCGAGTGCCGTCAGGGCTCGGCGGGCGTCGCCGGCCGCCAGACGAACGAGGTGTTCCATCGCGTCGTCGTCGATCGTGATCGCTCCGCCGAACCCGCGTTCGTCGGCGACAGCGCGCTCGAGCAGTTCCTGGACATCCGCAGCGGTGAGCGATTGCAGTTGCAGGACCAACGAGCGCGACAACAGAGCGGAGACGACCGAGAACGACGGGTTCTCGGTGGTCGCGCCGACCAAGAGCACGATGCGGTTCTCGACCGCGGCGAGCAAGGCGTCCTGCTGGGTCTTGGAGAAGCGATGAACTTCGTCGATGAACAAGACGGTTTGTTCGCCGTTCAGCAGGCGGCGGCGCGCGAGTTCGATGACACCGCGGACTTCTTTGACTCCGGCGGACAGAGCCGACAGAGCCTCGAACCGGCGGCCGGTAGCACCCGAGATCAACGATGCGAGCGTGGTCTTGCCGGTGCCGGGAGGTCCGTACAGAAGTACCGATGCGGCGCCGGACCCCTCGACCATTCTGCGGAGTGGCGCGCCGGGCCCGAGTAAGTGCTGTTGGCCGACAACTTCACCAAGAGTGAGCGGACGCATGCGGACAGCCAGAGGAGCACCGGGCGGCACCGAGGACAGGGCGCGCTCGGCTACAGACACGACATCTGGTTCGTCGACGATCGCGGATTCCTCCGGAGTTGCCTCGAACAGGCCGTCTTCCGCCACCACGCCGTCTTTCGCCCCCACACTGTCTTCCGCTTGCCAATCGCTCACGAATCGACGCTACTAGAGACCACCGACGCCCGACACAATCCGCTGTTCCGCCAGCCCTCACCCAGTCGTGAATCCGCATTGGATAGCGTTGTCGCCATGAGCACCTCCGAGATCGCCACCGTCCTCGCGTGGCACGATGCACTCAACTCCCAAGACGTCGACACTCTGCTGCAGTTGTCGAGTGACGACATCGAGGTAGGCGGCCCCAAGGGCGCGAGCCAGGGACTCGCTGCCCTGCGCGAGTGGGCCACCAACGCCGGCATCACGCTCGTCCCCGGAAAGATGTACGTCCACCACGGCGTGGTCGTCGTCGAACAGACCGCAACGTGGGCGGCCGAACCGGACAAGTCCGCGACCCTGGCCTCTGCTTTCCGAGTCGTGGCCGACCAGGTGACGTCGACGTTCCGGCATCCCGATCTGGCGTCAGCGCTCGCGGCGACGGACCTGTCCGAGAACGATCTGGTCTCCGACAACTGAGCGGACTCGACCGAGAAAGGGCGCTCGTGCTTCGTGCACGGGCGCCCTTCTGTGTGTGATCGGTCAGCTGAACTCGGTCCGCAGCGCCGCCACGACGTCGCGGGCGTGTGCCTCGACGGCGTCGTTGCCGGCGAGCTGAGCCGAGCGTGCGAGCCTGGCCCAGCGTCCGACCAGTGCGTCGGCGCGTGGAATCGAGAGATAATGTTCGCGGACGGCGGCGATACGCGAATGATCCTCGGGCAGGTACAGATAGGTACTGAGCCAGACCCAGATGAGTTGGGCCTCGACGATCCTGCGCCCCAATTCGGCCTCGTCGGCCAGGGCGGGCCACATCCCCACTACCTCGGCCCGCCAGGCATCGACCATCGCCGACGCCCGCTCTTCGGTCAGGTCGATGTTGCACAGGCAGCCGGGAAAAGACACCAACGCGTAGGTGATGTCGAGGAGGGCGTCGCGGTAGCCACCCCACTCGTAGTCGAGGAACTGCACGCCGTCGTCGTTGACGATGATGTTGTCGGGGCACAAGTCCGACGGACTGAAGGCACGGAACCGACCGCCACTGAACAGTGTCTGCGCGTGCTGAACCTGCTCGAGAATGTCCGAACTCACATCGATCCCGAGACTTTCCACCAACATCGCGGGAACACCGGTCACTGCGCGTCCCACCTGATCCGCAACTTCATCGGAGCAATGGGCAACCTCGGCTCGACGCAGCAGTGCGGTGAAGTCGTCCTCCCGGCCGACGGTCGCGGCGTGCATGCGTCCCATTGCCTGAGCCATGGCCATCAACGTGTAAGTGACGGTGTCCGGGTCGGAGTCTTCGAGTCGGACGCTGATTGCGGTGGCGTCGCCGAGATCACTCAGGATCAGGAGGCGAGCATCGAGGTCGGACGCCAACAGTTCGGCGCCGGGGCGTGCGTCCTTGGCAAGCGCGTTGGCGAACTGATACGACACCGCTTCACGAAGGAATGCGGTCTCGACGTCGAAGTCACCTTCGGACGCGGCCGGGAGCGCAATCGCTGTTTTGGTAGCTCCCTGGAAGTTGTCGCGGACTTGCTTGATCACCAAAGTTCGGGGCAGGGAGAACGGGTTCTCGGCGACACGAACGCGCAGCACGACGGTGCGGCCACTCCCCCCGAGATCTACGGGATCCACCAGGGTTACGGGTGCCCCTGTGCGGCGTGTCAGCAACTGCTCAGCAGCTGCGACGACTTCGGAAACGGGGTCTGCCAGTAATGCGGTCATCACCGACCAACTTACCCGTTAGTGACTCCGATCATGCCCAGCTCGTCCGCTCGCAGCGGAGAATTCAAGGCCTCACAGCAACAGAAATTGCCGACTACCTGCGGCGATGACAAAAGTCCCCAATCGCCACACCGGCACACAGTTCTCTCGAGAATTTTGCTGTCGGTGAGCAGAACTCCGAACCGGCGACGTCATGGAGTTTTGTCCTCGTCGACAAATCGAGAAATGCCTTTCAACGCTGCTTCGAATTCCTCGTCGGCCCGGGTTCTGAGCCAGAGAACAAGCACGCAGGCAGTGACGATCCCAAGCAGGTTGACAGCCAGTTGCAGAGACGACAACCCGGCGATCCGCCATTCTCCGTTTGCTGCCGCAACCACCGCGAAACCGGCGGCAGGAACCGTGGTGACAGAGATGAACACCCCGACCAAGGCAGCGGACTTCGACGAGACGAGTGCCAGCATCCCAGCCGCACCGGCAAGAAGCGCGACGACAAACGAAATGGGCCCGACCTTGTATACGAAATCGACCTCGTGGAGTGACTCGAGACTGACGACGTCCATCCATCCGAAGAACTTCACCACGAACGTTGCGGCAAGCGTCACGCCCATCGCGATGGGGAATCCGACGGCAAGCGCGAGAATCGAACGTCGACGCAACCGTCGATCTCGCCGTACGAGTGCGACTGCCAAAGCAGCCAGCGGACCGAACTCCGGACCGACGACCATGGCGCCGACGATCGTGATCTGAGAGTCGGTGACGACGCCGATCGCGGCCAGCAGACACGCAATGGTCAGGAACGCGACGAACAATCCGTTGAGAGTCGACTCTTCGCGAGTGCGGGACAGCAATTCCTCCCACACGACGGAATCCGCGGGATCACCAGGCACGTCACGCTCGGCTTTGCGCGCCGACGCCGACAACACCGTCTCGACCGGTACGAGCGTCATTCCGCCGTCCTCGGCGACGCCGAGTTCGTTCAGGGCATCGACGACGTCGTTTGCCGCCTCACGGGCGACGTCGGCCTCCACCATGTCGCCGGCAGGATGAACCGCGACATCGCGCATCACGACGATGTGTGTCGCGCCCCGCTGCGACGCGAGCGCACCGAGAACTTGCTCGGTGCGCTCGGTCGGGCAGATCACCCGCAAATGCAGCATGGCGATCCGGTGTCGGCTCTACTTGGCTTCGCCGGTGTCGCCTTCGGACTTCTTGTCCTCCGACTTCTTCTCGGGCTTCGCGTCGATACCCGATTCCTTGCGCTGCTGAGCCGAGATCGGTGCCGGAGCATCCGTCAGCGGGTCGACGCCGCCGCCGGATTTCGGGAACGCGATGACCTCACGGATGGAATCCATGCCGGCGAGGAGCGCGGTGATGCGGTCCCAGCCGAATGCGATTCCGCCGTGCGGCGGCGCACCGAAGGCGAAGGCGTCGAGGAGGAAGCCGAACTGCTCCTGCGCCTCTTCCTCGGAGATACCCATCACCTTGAACACTCGTTCCTGAATGTCCTTGCGGTGGATACGAATACTGCCGCCGCCGATCTCGTTGCCGTTGCAGACGATGTCGTAGGCGTAGGCGAGAGCGGAATCCGGATCGGTGTCGAACGTGTCGAAGAACTCCGGCTTCGGCGACGTGAACGCGTGGTGCACGGCGGTCCACGCGGAGTGGCCGAGAGCGACGTCACCGGATGCAGTGGCGTCGGCGGTCGGCTCGAACATCGGAGCGTCGACGATCCACACGAAGGCCCACGCGTCAGGATCGATGAGGTCCTTCTTGCGGGCGATCTCACCACGGGCAGCGCCGAGGAGGGCGCGCATCGGCTTCGTTGCACCAGCTGCGAAGAAGACGCAGTCTCCCGGCTGAGCTCCGACGTGGGCGGCCAGGCCCTCACGCTCGGCGTCGGTCAGGTTCTTGGCAACAGGTCCACCGAGAGTGCCGTCTTCACCGACCAACACGTACGCCAGACCCTTGGCCCCACGCTGCTTGGCCCATTCCTGCCAGGCGTCGAGTTGCTTGCGCGGCTGGCTTGCACCGCCGGGCATCACGACGGCGCCGACGTACTCCGCCTGGAACACGCGGAACGTCGTGTCCTTGAAGAAGTCCATGCACTCGACGAGTTCGATGTCGAAACGCAGGTCCGGCTTGTCGCTGCCGTAACGACGCATTGCCTCGGTGTAGGTCATGCGGTCGATCGGCGTCTTGATCTCGTGGCCGACGAGCTTCCAGAGCGCCGTCAGGATTTCCTCGGCGAGCAGGATGATGTCGTCCTGGTTGACGAAAGCCATCTCGATGTCGAGCTGAGTGAACTCGGGCTGGCGATCGGCGCGGAAATCCTCGTCGCGGTAGCAACGTGCGATCTGGTAGTAGCGCTCGATGCCGCCGACCATGAGGAGCTGCTTGAACAGCTGCGGGCTCTGCGGCAGTGCGTAGAAGCTACCGGGCTGAAGGCGCGACGGCACCAGGAAGTCACGGGCACCCTCGGGCGTCGAGCGCGTGAGCGTCGGAGTCTCGACCTCGACGAACTCGTGATGCGCGAGAACGCCGCGCGCTGCAGCACTTACCTTGGAGCGCAAGCGAATTGCGGAGCCGGGGCCTTCACGACGCAGGTCGAGGTAGCGGTACTTGAGGCGCGCTTCTTCGCCGACCTGATCGTCGAGCTGGAACGGCAGCGGTGCGCTTTCGTTGAGAACCTCGAGTTCTGTGGCGTTGACCTCGATCGCTCCGGTGGGGATCTCGAAGTTCTGGTTGCCCTCTGGGCGAACCTCGACCGTTCCGGTCACGCGAACGCAGTATTCCGCGCGCAGACGGTGCGCCTGCTCGGCCACGTCACCTGCCCGGAAAACTACCTGCGCAACTCCGGATGCATCACGGAGATCGATGAAGATCACTCCGCCGTGATCACGACGCCTGGCTACCCAACCGGTGAGCGTTACGGTCTGCTCTGCCTGCTCGGGTCGCAATGAACCGGCGAGATGTGTGCGCAGCACGGGATTCCTTTCGAACTACTTCCAATAACCGACGACCGACTACTTTGCCTGCGATCCTACGGAGCGAACTGCACAGAGCGGAAACGCGGACCCGCATCGCATGCGAAGCTATCTCCAGAAGTGACGGCAAGCACTTGTTCACGACAGCAGAAAGCGGACATAGATGACCTTCAACGAGGGGGCCCGCGGCGAAGCGGGACGCGTTCAGGTTCAAGGCGGCGGGGGTGGCGGTGGCCGCGGCGGCAAAATCGCGATCGGCGGTGGCGCGGGCGGCATCATCGTTCTGATCCTGGCGCTGTTGTTCGGCGGCGATCCCGGCTCATTACTGGGCACGTCCACCGAGACTTCGAGTTCGTCGACCGGACTGTCGTCGGTCGACGAGTGCACCGGCGCTCAGGCCAACGCCGATGTGAACTGCCGAGTAACGCTGACCGTCGGAAGCCTCGACGACGTTTGGGAACAGCAGTTGGTGAAGCAGACCGGCACGGCGTACGTGCGTCCCGAAGTTGTCTTGTTCAGCGGTTCGGTCAACACCGGTTGCGGCCAGGCGTCGAGTGACGTCGGTCCGTTCTACTGCCCGGCGGACCAAACGGCGTACTTCGACACGAGTTTCTTCCAACTACTCGTCGACCGTTTCGGTTCCAGCGCCGGACCGCTCGCACAGGAGTACGTGGTCGCGCACGAGTTCGGACATCACATCCAGAATCAGCTCGGCGACATCGGCCGCGCGCAGGCCGACCCGCAGGGTGAGCAGTCGGGTGCGGTTCGCACCGAACTCCAGGCCGATTGCTACGCCGGCGTCTGGGCACATTTTGCGGACACGATTCCCGACGAAGCGACCGGTCAACCATTCCTGAAGCCCTTGTCCGAGAGCGATATTCGAGACGCCCTCTCGGCGGCGTCATCGGTGGGCGACGACCGCATCCAGAAGTCCACGACCGGTCGGGTCAACCCCGAAGGCTGGACACACGGCTCCTCCGCACAGCGGCAGGCGTGGTTCAAGACCGGATACCAGACCGGCCAGATTTCGTCGTGTGACACGTACTCGGCGCGGGATCTGAACAACCCGCCCGACCTCAAGCGATAGCGAACCTCCGAAACCATCCCACCGACAATTTTTTCTGTCTTGACAGATTCAGTTGTCGGTGGGATGGTTTTCTCATGTTGGACGTAGCAGTCATCGATCGCCCCGGAGCTGCCGAGGCGTCGCTCGATCCGATTCGGCAACGGATTCTGGCCGAATTGGCGGTGCCGGGATCGGCATCCTCGCTGGCGCCCCGGATCGGGCTGACACGCCAGAAGGTGAACTACCACCTGCGCACTCTCGAAGACCACGGACTTGTCGAGCTCGTCGAGGAACGCAAGCGAGGCAACATGACCGAGCGAATCATGCAGGCCAGTGCCGCGTCGTACGTCATATCCCCTGCCGCCATGTCGGCGCTCGCCCCGGACCCGGGCCGGTTCCCCGATCAACTCTCGGCGCGCTGGCTCGTCAGTCTCGCAGCGCGGATCGTCCGAGAGGTCGGCGAACTGATCGCCGGAGCAACTGCAGCCGGAAAACCGTTGGCGTCCTTTGCCATCGACAGCGACATCACCTTTGCCACGGCGGCCGACCGTGCCGCCTTCGCCGGCGAACTCGGCGAGTCGATCAACTCACTCGTCGCCAAGTATCACGACGGCAATTCCGAAGGCGGACGCAAACACCGCCTCGTTGTCGCCCTGCATCCCAGCCTCACCACACCCCAAACCATCACAACCCAAGCGATCGACGCGCCCGAAACGGAGAAGTAGCAATGTCCGAGAAATTCGAAATCCGCCGCGAGGTGGTCGTCCCAGGAACCCCCGAGCAGATCTGGGCCGCCATCTCGGCCGAAACGGCCGGCTGGATGTTCCCCTCCCCTCTCGAGATCCCCGCCGACGGCAGCCGCCCGGACAGCCCGATCATCGCCACGTGGGAGCCACCCCGCGAACTCGCCATCCACATGCAAGGCCCCGACGGCTGGTTCAACAACCTTGAATACGTCGTCGAGGCCCGCGACGAGAGCACCGCCGTTGTCCGCTACGTCCACGCCGGAGTGTTTGCCGATGACTGGGACAACCAGTACGACGGCGCGAGCAAGCACACGGACTTCTACCTGCACAGTCTCGGCCAGTACGTGCGGTACTTCGCCGGCAGGCCCACCACCTATGTCTCGGCTGAAGGCCCGGAATCCTCTTCCGCGCCGCAAGCGATGGGAACGCTTCGCAGCGCCCTCGGAATCACCTCGGGCGCCGCTGTCGGTGACTCCGCGTCGGTGGAAGTCCCCGGAATCGGAACCGTCGACGCGATTGTCGACTACATCAACGACTGGTTCATCGGCTTGCGCACCCAGGACGCATTGCTGCGGTTCTACGGCCGAAATGCTTTCGGCGGCACCGTCGACGCGGCCCATCACCTCTTCGCAGAGGGTGCTGACGGTGGATCAGCAACGGCAGCGTGGCAGGGCTGGCTCGACGGCGCGTTCGCCTGAGTCGTCACACTCCCCGCTCTGCTGACACGCGACCGTCGTCGATCGCGGTCAGCAGAGCGGCGTGATCGCGAGCATTGCGCTTGGCGTAGGCAGCCGCGAACTCCCCGATCGCGAAATCGAATTCGGTTCCGTCACCGAGATATTCGGCGATCGCTATCCGATCGGACGAGCGAGCGTGTGCGTAGGCAAGGACCCTGGCGCACAGGCGCCCGTAGAGTTCCAGCCCCTGCGGCACCATCTCTTCGATGACTGCCGACCCTTTACCGTCACGCAGTTGACGAATGTAGAAATCGTGCTCACCCTCGTCGAGCCCCGGCCCTCGTTCCCAGCCGAGAAAGATGTCGCTTGTCGCTTGCATCAAGCGTTGCCCGTTGACGACGCGTTCCCCTTCGTTCTTGAAGGTCGGACCATCGACGTAGCCGGACAATACCGAGGGTTGCGCTTCCTTGACCTGCAGGATCAACGGATCGTCGTCGTCGACGCCTTTCATGAGGATCATCCATGCGCGTGTTCCGACGCTCCCGACACCGACAACCTTCCGCGCAATGTGCGTCATCTCGAAGCTTTCGAGCAACACCCGACGGTCCCACTGCAGCGTGCTCCGATACGACCGAACGCGCTGACGTAGCAACTCCTCGATCTGCGTGAGATCGGTCCCTGCGAACAACTCGTTTGCGGGCACGATCAGCGGCGGATCACTGATGAATTGCCGCCGGCCGTCGACGATTTCGGTGAACTTGCCTGCCGCCTGCACACTGTCGCGGCGACGAGCCTTGTCCAGCGTCGCTTGTGTGCGAGCAAGCATGCGCTTCTTCAGGTCGATCTGGAGAGCCTCGAGCCCGTCCTCGGGTGCGATGTGCGAGTACCAGACTGCAAGATTTCCCAATCCTGCCTGGGTGATCATGGTTTCCCGATACTCGGCCGCGCATCCGCGAACGATCTTCTTTCGCTCCTTGCCCGAAAATCCGTTGTCCTTTGCGGCGATCACCAAACTTGCGGCCAGACGCTTGACGTCCCATTCGAACGGTCCCGGGTACGTTTCGTCGAAGTCGTTGATGTCGAACGCGAGCTTTCGCTCGGGCGTCGCATAGATACCGAAGTTGCTCAGGTGCGCGTCGCCGCAGAGTTGGCTGGCAAGACCCGAATCCGGACTGCGTGACAAATCGTCGGCCATCACCAGCGCAGCGCCGCGGAAGAACGAGAACCGCGATGCCGACATCCGCCCGTATCGGATGGGCACCAGGTTCTGTACCCGCGACTTCGCCTGCAATTCGAGCAGTGATATCGGATCACGGTCACTCTCTGCCAGATCCGCGAGCGCGGCCAATGGCGTATCTCTACGCGCCTGGCGCCCGCGCGCCCGCCTTTCGTCGACCGTGAGATGCTCGGTACGCACTGCTGTCATCTGCCCGACCTTTCACTCGCAACGGCTATCGCTACGAACTCGACGCGTCGGGCGTCGTGCGGCCTCCTGATCCGCGCGCTGCGCGTACCAGGAGTTCCGGACTTGACACCAACGCCTTGCGCCACGGAAGTACCCCGTCGATCTCAATCTGAATCGACAGGCTCAGCACGGTCCTAATAAGAACGATCATGCCCAGAACTGCGGCGTCTGTCAGCGACGGCGACGACGTCACCGTCTTCACCAGATCAGCGGCGACAAGGATCTCGAGGCCGAGAAGGATGACCGCGCCCATGGTCTCGCGCAGAGTACGAAACGCCGAACTACCGTCCCGCGTTCGACTCCATGCGCGCCCCGCGATCACGAATGCGAACACGAACCCGAGAACCATGGCGACAACACCGAGTACCTCGAACCATTCGGTGACCAGCTCGAAGAACCTGATTTTGTCCATGGTCATGATTCTCGAGGTAATGCACCGATAAGTCGAGGTGACACGACGGCGTCAGCTGAAGATCCGCTCGATGTCGTCGAGTCGCAGCTCGGTCGCGCGGGGAGAATAGCCCGAGCCCCACAGGCTGTCGTCGACGTAATGGACGTTCCCCGAGCGGACAGCGGGAAGACGCTCCCAGAGCGGGTTCATCGCCAACTGCGCGCGGACGTCCTGCTGGTCCTGGAATGCGCCCACGATGATCACGTCGCTGGTCACCTGATCGAGTTGCTCCGCTGTGAGTGTGCGCGTGAACTCCTCCGATGTAGCTCGATCGCCGGGGAAACCGAGGGCGTCGAGAAGAGCGTCGACCTGGTTGTAGACGACACCGTTCTCGCCGGTGCGGAGGAGGGTCACCGACGGCAACGAACCGAGGGCGGAGAGTCGATCCTTGATTGTGAGGAGGCGCTCTTCCGTTCTCGCGTTCAATTCCGCAGCAGCGTCTTCGCGTCGGACCGCGACGCCCATCGAGGTGACCAATTTCTTCATCTCGTCCCACGTGAGGTACCCGTTGAAGCCGGCGAATACTGGAACACCGGTCGCGGAGAGTTCGTCGTAGGACTTTGCCGCATAAGCATTTCCGGCGGTCAGGAGCATGACGATCAGATCCGGCGACGCGCCGATGATCGCTTCCTTGTTCCACGTCCCCGCCGTGCCGAGGTTCGGGATGTTCGCAGCCTCCGGCATCGTACGCAACACCGCGTCACCGCTCACACCCTCGAGACCGAAGAAGCCGCCGACGATCTTCTCCGGCGGCACACCGAGGTCGAGCACCGTCGCCATGGCGCTGACATGGGCGATGACCATTCGCTGCGGATCCGACGGAATCTCGACACTGCCCGTCTCATCCTGCACTGTGACGAGACCACTTGGCGCCGAGCCGTTTTCGTCGCTGCTGCACGCTGCCAGCAATGTCGCGGCCGCGACACCGAGCCCGGCGCCGAGGAAACCCCTGCGCGTCAGCGCATCGACGATGCGTCTCCACTGCTCGTCTGTATCGAGTGCGGTGTTATCGAGTGCGGGCACCAGGCAGATCGAGTTCGGCACAGTTCGGTCCATTCGTTCGAGCGGTCGAGAATCACCTCGATTGTGGCTATCGAACCGTCGAAACTGAACAGGATTTCGAGCCGACAACTATCGCTGTCCGGTCACACCTTCTTGACGACGCTCGACTTCAATTGCATCGGTCCGATGCCGTCGACCTTGCAGTCGATGTCGTGGTCACCAACACCCTGAACAAGGCGGATGTTGCGAACTTTCGTACCTGACTTGATGCCGGTCGGACTGCCCTTCACCTTGAGCGTCTTGACGACCGTCACCGTGTCGCCGTCCGCAAGAATGTTGCCTACGGCATCTTTCACCACACCCAGGTCCTCGCCGGCACTATCGGTCAGCGCCCACTCGTGCGCGCAGGACGGGCAGACCATCAACGCGCCCATCTCGTAGGTGTATTCGCCGGCGCATTCAGGGCAAGGGGGCAAGGTGTCTTCCACGCGGTTCATCCTATCCACCAGGCACCCGATCCCCATTTTTGCATTTCATGAGGCATTCTTGGGCGAAATATTGCATTCGATGAAACTTTGCACTCTGTGCAATTATGGATGAAATGGGAACCGAAACTCTCGGATTGCGCGAACGAAAACGAATTGCGACGAGGCAGCTGATCGAGCACACCGCCGTCGAACTCGTTCTCGACCTGGGCTATGACGAAGTGACCGTCGAGAAAATCTGCGAAGCCTGCAATCTGTCGACCCGCACGTTCTTCAACTACTTCCCCACCAAGGACGCAGCGATCGGTGGGCTCATGCTCGTCGTGCCAAGTGAGACGACCATGCTCACGCTCATCGGCGAGCACCCGGACGATCCGCTGCGCGGCGCTCTCGCGGTATTCGAGGCGGCGATGCAAATCGTCGACGAGCGACCCGATCTGCTCGCGCATCGACGCGAATTGTTCGAGCGTCATCCCACGCTGTTGCAACAACATCTGGCCACCTTCCACGATCTTGAAGACACGCTCACCCGGATCCTCACGCGGGAGTTGTCGAACAGAACCGAGTATCGCCGCCTGCACTCGGACACAGCCGCTGCCGACGAAGCCACAGCAACGGTCATCACCGCAGGCGCCGCGATGCGTTACGTCTTCCGAAAATGGCAGAACAGTGAACGGGCAAGCCCCAGAACAGATTTGCTCGATCCGGCACTACTCCTGATGGCTCGAATACTGAGGTCCGAGAGCTGATCCACACTCTCGCACCCGCCGTCACTCAACTAAGGAACTACATGTCCACTCGAGAAGCTGCGACCGTCGAGCCCGACGGCACGCATACCGACACCGAGGCCTCGCCGGACAAACGGTCGATCATCCTCGTTTTTGTCGGGCTGATGATCACGATGCTTCTGGCTTCGCTCGACCAGATGATCTTCAGTACCGCTTTGCCCACCATCGTGGGCGAATTGAACGGCGTCAACCACATGGTCTGGGTGACGACGGCATACATCCTCGCCTCGACCGTCATGATGCCGGTGTACGGAAAACTCGGTGACCTGATCGGCCGCAAGGGCCTCTTCATCGGCGCCATCAGCATTTTCATCGTCGGTTCGGTGATCGGCGGTCTGTCCCACGACATGACCACACTCATCGCTGGTCGAGCCGTGCAGGGACTCGGCGGCGGCGGATTGATCCTGCTGTCCCAGGCGATCATCGCCGACGTCGTCCCCGCCAGGCAACGCGGCCGGTACATGGGTGCGATGGGCGGGGTGTTCGCACTGGCTTCGGTTGCCGGTCCCCTACTCGGCGGCTGGTTCACCGAGGGCATCGGTTGGCGTTGGGCCTTCTGGATCAACATCCCCCTAGGCCTACTCGCCATCGCGAGCGCGATGGCATTTCTGCACCTGCGGAAGCCGAACCTCGGCAAGCCTCGCATCGACTATCTGGGCATGGTTCTCGTCGCGACGGCAGCGACGTGTCTGATCCTGTTCACGACCTGGGGCGGAAACACCTACGCCTGGGGATCGGCCGTCATCATCGGGTTGATCGTCGGCTGCGTCGTGACGGCAGTGGCTTTTGTCTTCGTCGAAAAGCGTGCCGACGAACCGGTGATTCCGATGCACCTGTTCGCTCAGCGCAACTTCGTGTTGACCACCGTCGCCGGCCTGATCATCGGAATCGCCATGTTCGGTGCGCTCGCCTACCTGCCGACCTACATCCAAATGGTGACAGGCAAGAACGCCACCGAAGCTGGATTGATGATGATTCCCATGATGGCGGGCCTGCTCGTCGCCTCCATCGGGTCCGGCCAGCTGGTCAGCAAGACCGGCCGCTACAAGATCTTCCCCATCGTCGGAACATCCATCGTCGCTGTTGCTCTGGTCCTGCTCTCACGTCTGACGCCGTCGACCTCACTGCTGGTCTTCGGTTGCTACATCGCACTCATGGGTATCGGACTCGGCCTCGTCATGCAGATCTTGATCTTGATCGTGCAGAACACCTTCCCCGCGGCCGAAGTGGGAACGGCCACCGCGTCGAACAACTTCTTCCGCCAGATCGGTGCGTCGTTGGGCAGCGCGATCGTGGGCAGCCTGTTCGCCTCGCGTCTGACCAATCTCCTGGCCGAGCGACTCCCGGCGAATGGCGGCGCGGTCGGTGGTGACGAGAACTCCTTGACCCCGGGAATCCTCTGGAAGTTGCCGAGCCAGGTTCGCGAGATCATCGTCGGTGCATACAACGACGCGCTGGCGCCGATCTTCCTGTACCTCGTCCCCTTGGTCATCGCGGCGGTTGTCCTGTTGCTCTTCGTCAAGGAGAAGCCCCTCGCGACGACGATCGATCGCTCGGCGCCCCCGCTCGAGTAATTGACTATCGTGGCGTGATGTCGCACGCACCGAATACGCCCAGACGCACTCTCGCTGTTCTGGGCGTATTCGGCGTTGTGGTGGTCGTAGTTGTCGCCGGCGCACTGTGGTGGTTCGCGCGCGGCGACGACGCTCTTGCCGGCGAGAATCTCGATTCGTTCCCGGCCGTCGACCACAGCATTCTCAGCGCTCAGCAGAGTGCGCTACTGGGCGTCCTCGAGCAGGAGTGGGAGTCAGGGAGTCCCGGCACCAAATACGCCGAGGGTGTCGAAGAATCGTGGTGTGCCGATTTCGTGAGCTGGTCGATGAACCAGATCGGCACGCCGTTCTCGAACCCCAACTCAGGGTCGTGGCGCATCCCCGGGGTGTACACGCTGCAGGAGTATTACGAGTCCGTCGACGCGTTTGTCCCCTACGGTCAGGACTACCAACCCAAGGTCGGCGACACGATCCTGTACGGCGACTCGAGCCCCTTCGGCCAACACGTCAACGTCGTTCTGGTCAACGACGCCGGCACTCTGACGACCGTCGGCGGCAACGAGAACAACAAGGTCATGCTCCATCGCATCGTCCCGTCGGAAGTCCCGGGGATCGTCGGGTTCGGCGTCATCTGAGCCCGAGCCCCACCGTCGTTGCTTGATGGTTCTTGCGATGTGCAGAGGTGAGGCTACAGATTGGGGGTTGCCGTTGGATGGCACTTGCTTTCAACCAATATTCGGATAATTCCGTGTTTCCGTCATTGACAGATATTGGACATCTGTGAAGAAGTTTCCCTGCCAACTAGATTCGTATCCAGCTGTCCCCCACCCAGAACAGGAATTCGATGCGCCCTGGTGAGCTCACCACTCTCGAGCAGATACAACTCATGGCCCGCGCGGCTGCTGCGCAGGCCATGAGTGCTCCGTCGATGCTCCGACTCCGGCTCGGCCGCTACCCCACTCGCACACCCGAGCTGCGCAAACGCCCACTCCCCGACACCAAGCTGTGCAGCGAAGCGCTCGATCACGCCAGAGGAACCCTCTCCCCCGCGGTCTTGAACCACAGCCTGCGCTGCTGGATCTGGGCCGACGCCTTCGCGCAGATCGATGCGATCGAGTACGACCCCGAAGATCTCTTCACTGCGTGCGCCCTTCACGATGTCGGACTGGGCGCAGAAGGATCGGCCGAGCACGGGTGTTTCACCTACATCAGTGCCGCAGACGCAGAAGAACTCGCGACCCGAGTGGGAACTTCGGAGAGGTCGGTACAGCGAATCGGCGAAGCGATCCGTCTGCACATGGATCTGACCGTCGACCGCGGCGCGGGCGCTGACGCCTATCTACTGCATGCCGCAGCGCATTTCGACGTTGCCGGTCGGCGTGCGCCCGAAATTCCGCGAGCAACTGTTGATGCAACAATCGCGGAGTACCCGCGAACAGGGTTCACCGACGAGTTCACGCAGTCGATGCGGCGCGAGGTCCAGCTCCGTCCGCACTCTCGCGCGGCGACGCTCTGGAGATCGGGCATGGCACTGCCGCTCCGAACCAATCCCCTGGATTGGAAGAGCCGCTAGCTACGTCCAGTCCTCGAGCACCGCGGTTCGTGATCCTCCGACGTTCCCGGTATTCACCACGCCCACGGGTTCGATCAACATCACCTCCGCTTCCTCTTCGGCGATGGGACAATGCTCGACTCCGCGAGGTACAACGAACAATTCACCGGGCCCCAGCGAAACATCTCCGTCGCGCAGTTGGATTCGGATCTGCCCCTTTGTCACCAGAAACATTTCGTCGGTGTCGGTGTGGGAGTGCCAGACGAATTCACCTTTGATCTTGACGATCTTGATCTCGTAGTCATTGAGGCCCGCAATCTTCTTGGGCGACCAGTGCTCGGTGAACTGACCGAACTTCTCGCGGAGCGATACCGCTGTTGCCGAACTGTTCATGTTGTTCCTCCCTCGGGCGCGCCACCACTGCGATGACGACCCCGCCACTCTTCGTCACCCGAGGCAGCTGCGTCTTGTACGTTTCTGACATGGATCCCCGCGGCGCACAGATCACCGCGTGGGCACCGGGCCTCGCGGGAATCACCGAGGTCTTCCATGCCGATTTCGTCGGACACGCCTATCCCAAACACACGCACGATCAGTGGTCCCTGATGCTCGTCGACCGCGGCACGATTGCATACGACCTCGATCATCGCGCTCATGGCGCAGCACCAGAGATCGTGACTCTGTTGCCGCCAGGCATCGCACACGACGGAGTTCCGGTCACCGAGGCCGGATTTCGTCAACGAATCCTCTACCTCGACACGTCAGTTCTCGGCGAGGTCCTCATAGGCCCGGCGGTGGACAGCCCCGAGATTCGAGACCCTCTGCTGCGCCACCGCATTGATCAACTGCACTCTGCACTCGGCCCACACGGCGAATCACTCGAAGCCGAAAGTCGCCTGGGGTTCCTCGCTGAAAGATTGAACGAGATCCTCACACCGGCCACAGGTCGATCCCGTCACACGCCGACCGTTGACGAACGCGTTGCCGATCAACTTCGGGACCTGCTCGATGCGCGACTCACAACGGGAATCACGATGCGGGAAGCGTCGAACATCCTGCAGCGGAACCCCACGTATCTGATCAAGAACTTCGCGAAGCATTTCGGGCTTCCGCCTCACAAGTACGTGACGGGACGTCGAATCGATCTGGCGCGACGCACAATCCTCGCCGGGCGCGAATTGGCGGACGTGGCCGTCGACGTCGGATTCCACGATCAATCCCACCTGTCGCGGCACTTCGTCAAGCATGTCGGGGCGCCGCCCGGTAAATACGCACTGAACGTGGTCGGCAGAGCGCGCTAGTCGAAGCACCTGGCACCGGTTTCGTCGAGCAGACACTGACTCCGATCAGCTGGAGTCTGTGTCCACTGAATGAAAACGGTGTCAGGTCCCAACGATCAAGCAGCCGTCTCGAGGTCGACCAGGAGGAAGTCCTCGCGCCGCGGCCCGTATTCACGATCGGTCAGCTGATACGAGCGCAACGCACGAGGTGCACGGGCCAACTCGTAGAACCGCTCGGAGCCAGGCACGAATTGCCTCGTAGCCCAACCCCAGTTCGGGCCGTGCGGAAACTTCGGGTCGGGCAGCATGTCGGACTCCATCGACATGAGCCGCAGGCGCCGAACTACCCCGGTCGTGGCGGCATCCGCGCCGAAGTCTATCCACGCCTGACGCGCGTTTGGGTCGTCACGAGGAGTTCCGGCGCGTAGTTGCAAAGCGCCCGCGGCTTCGATCCGAGAAGGCAACGGTGGTTCGGCGTCGAACATGAATTGCAGTGCAGCGACGCGAGCGATCGCCGGCTGGACCGGCTCCCGAATGCCTGACCCGTCGCGAGGCAGTCTCCACATCAATGGTTTCGAACTCGTGCGCACTTCCGCCGTCAAGACCCACGCCGGCTCGACTACCGCCCACCTGCTCGGGCTGTCGACATTCCAGGAGAGTCCCCACCGGACGGTCTCCCCCAATTCTGGAGGAACAAACCACCGAAAACGCAGACCGTCGATGACTACCGGCGTGATCATCGTGTCGAGGTTCGCCGACGCACCGACCATTCGACCGGCTCGACCGCATCGTCCAGCCCGAGAACCACGCGAGCTGCATTGCGCCCTTGATCGAACAGGGACTGGCGAACCGTTGTCAGGCCGGCGTCCGATGCGGCTGTTGTGTCGTCCCATCCGACGACTGCGACATCGTCGGGCAGCGCGAGGCCGAGTTCGCGGATCGCGTCCAAAACCCCCAGAGCCAGTTCGTCACTCATCGCCAAGATGACATCGGGCCTTCGGCTCTCGGGAACGTCGAGCAGGGACCGAGCCATTCGCGCACCCTCGCTCCGCTCGTTGACGGTGACCACCCCCACCCGCACCGAGGACCAATCGAGGCCCGCATCGCGGACGGCACGCTCGTAGCCCTCGAGCCGATGGCGGGACACCGGAAAGAACGCTTCACCTGGATCCACGTCCATCCGAATCTCGGACCGACGCTCACGATCCCACGGAAGGCTGATCACCGCGGGCCGCTGCGCCCCCGACAACCCGACTGCCGCGATCGCAACGGCGCCGGCAACATCGTCCATCCCGACGAGATCCACACCCTCGTGCACCGGACCACCCTGGATGCATGCGGGTTTTCCGGTGCCGACAATCGCGTCGAGGATGGGATCGTCGAAGACGGTGGTCCAGACGACAAAACCGTCTACTGCCGCGTCGCGAACTCTGTCGACGTCTCCCGGTTTCCCCGAGTTCGGCAGCATCATCAGCCCGGCGTTCGCATCCAGGCACGCTTCGGCGACTCCCGAGAGGAATCGCCGAGCTACTGCGTCTTCGAAGGCGTACGTCAGCTTCTCGCTGAAGACGACCGCGATGTTGTTGAATTTCCCGCTCCGCAAGGACTGCGCCGCCCGGTTCGGGCCCGCGTACTCGAGCTCTTCGGCGGCGGCGAACACCTTGGCCCGCGTTGATTCAGACACGCGCTCGGGCTGCGCGAAGGAGTACGACACCGACATCACCGACACGCCTGCGGCCTTGGCGACGTCGGCCATCGTCGGACGACTCGAACGCTGCGCACGTATGGCCATGAGCATCAGCATAGCGAGTGAAAAGTATCCATTGCGCAGGTGTGTATCGATACATGTATCGTTACACACCATGAGTGCTCGACTGCCGAAGGCAACCACGCTACGGCTGATGACACTGGCCGGAGCAGCCTTCGCCTACGTGACGGCCGAAATGCTCCCCGTCGGACTGCTCAGCGAAATCTCGACGGACCTCGACGTCACCGAAGGGCGTGTCGGCCTACTGCTGACCTTCTACGCATACGGTGTCGCGGTCTTGACGCTTCCGCTGATCGGAGCGGTCAAAACCTGGCCGCGACGACGCGTCGTCGTTCTGACGGTGGCCACCCTCGCGGTGTCGCAACTGGTCGCAGCATTGGCCGTCAACTATCCGATGCTGGTGATCGGACGATTGCTCTGCGCTGCGACGCACGGAGTGTTCTGGGCTGTCGTTGCACCGGTCGCAGCCACCCTCGTTCCGCGCGGACAACAGGGCAAGGCCATCGCGATGGTGTATGCCGGAACGTCTCTCGCTTTTGTTCTCGGAGGGCCACTGTCTTCGGCGATCGGCCAGTCCTGGGGTTGGCGGACCGCATCGGCGGCAATCGGTGTGGTGGCAGTGGTCATTGCTTTCTCACTGCATCGTGCGTTGCCCGAAATGCCGGTCGATCAACACCATCGGAGTAGGCGAGACAAACCGAAGCCGACACCGGCGATGAAACGGGCACTCGCCGTCATCTGCGCGGCAACGCTGTTTGCCGCCCTGGGGCAATTCGCTTCGTACACGTTCTTCACACTTCTGGTGGAGGAAAGCCTCGGCTCGTCCGGTGGCATCCGTACCGCGATGCTTCTGGTCTACGGCGCCGCCGGCGCCGTCGGAGTGTGGGTCGCCGGCAAGTACTACGACCGCCGACCGCGCCTCTTCACGCTCATCGCGATCGCGACGGTGGCAGGCGCGCTGGCCATCTTCTGGCTCTTGGCGCCGTCGATGGGAGCGTTCGCTGTCGTCGCCACGATCTTGTGGGGTGCGGCGTTCACCACCGTTCCGATCTGCCTCCAGTCCTCGGTTCTGCGTGCCGTCCCGATCGGGACCGACCGTGCCTCGGCCATCTACGTCGTCGTGTTCCAGATCGCGATTGCAACGGGCGCTCTGCTCGGTGCGGCCGTCGTCGACAGTGGCGGGCTCTCACATCTGGCGGGCATCGGGGTCGCTCTGATGATCGCTTCGTTGGCGATAGTCGGGTTCGGCCGACGCGCGTTTCCCCAGGAACCGGAACGGTCTACTCACTCCCCCACCGACGCGCCGGCCGGACTCTCGTCGTAGATCAGGGTGTATCGCCAGAACAGTCGTCTCCTGATCCGGCTACCTGGCAGACACAACGCGGCCGCGCGCCGGACGTCAGCCATCGACTCACCCGGTTCCGCGGTGGGAGCTGTCATCGCCTTCAGTGGCTCGGAGGCAACCCGTCGATGCTTGACGACGCCGACGACGGGATTGCACACGGTCGCCAACACCGACAGGAGTGCGTCGGTGGCTGTGGTCGATCGATAACACCCGACCACGACGAGCCGCCCGCCCGGTTCGAGCAGGCTACTCAGCTGCTTCATCGATTCTTCGAGTGGAAGATGATGCAACGCTGCGACGACTGTGATCGCGTCGTACTTCGCCTCGGATGCAAAGTCCTCGATCCGCTGCGCGTCGATGATCACGTTCCCGTCGTCGACAAACCTTGCGCGCACGGCGGCCGAGGTTGTCAGGTCGGGTTCCACACCGACCACCACGTCGAACCGCCGACGCAAGAGGTCGATCAGATTGCCGGTCCCGCTCCCCACGTCGAGAGCGCGACCGGACCTGACCCCGCGCAGATTACGTAGAACCCACCGGCCGTAGTGATCGTTGTGACTCCACGGATGGCGTCGATTGAAACCGTCCAAGCGAGCAATCACACCCATACCCGACGGTATCAATCCGAGCCCGCGCACCGGCCGTCACAACCGCGGGTCGACCGGCTCCGATTCGAGAGCCAGCACCGCGAACACGGCCTGGTGCGCTCGCCACAAAGGTTCACGGTCGACGAGCCTGGATACCGCCTCCATGCCGAGCGCGTACTCGCGCAGCGCCATCGACTGCTTGTGTCCGAGGTTGCGGTTACGCAATCTCGCAAGCGTCGACGGTTCGAGGTAGTCGGCACCGTAGATCAATCGCAGGTACTCCCGGCCGCGGACCTTGATCCCCGGCTGAACCTTCGCGTTGTACCCCCGCGGTCCGTGAATCTGATTCGCCAGCGGTTTGACGACCATCCCCTCACCACCGTCGCCGGTGAGCGACTCCCACCACTTCGTCGCTTCGAACACCGAGTCCTCGGAACCGAGATCGACCACCAGGCGACGTGTAGTGGTAAATCGACTCGGGTCGGCCGCGGCCAGGCGGTCCGAAATACCGAGGTGCCATTCGTGATCCCGTTCCCCGTACGACTGGCCCTCGGCCGCCAGAATCTGGAACGGCGCGATGGTGACGCCGTCCAGTCCGTTCGTCGGCCACACGTACCGTCGGTACGCCTCGCCGAAGCGCTCGATACTGGCGGCCCGAACAGTTGTCTGTTCGAACATCTCCGCCACGTCCAGGCCCCGCGACCCGGCCCGCGCCAGCACGGCCTCGCGAGCTGTGAGGTCTGATCGCCCGGCCGCCGCGACCGACGCGTACTGCGAGCGCAGCAGACCTTCCGCTTTGACGTTCCACGGCAACAGTTCGCAGTCGAGGAGCAGCCAGTCGGTGCCCAGCTCTTCCCACAACCCAGCGGAGGTGACTGCGGCGGCGATGTCGTCGATCAACTGCTGAGTCAGGTCGTCGTCGAAGAACTGGCGGCCGGTGCGGGTGTGCACCATCCCGGTGAGCGCATCCGGTGCATCGAAGCGGGACTGAGCAACCGATCGATCACGGCACACGAGCACCACTGCCCGCGAACCCATGTGCTTCTCTTCGCAGATCACTGTTCCGATTCCGCCGGCCCGGTATGCGTCGAACGCGGTCGACGGGTGTTCCAGATAGTCATCGGATTGGGCGCTCGCGCAGGGCGCCATGGTCGGCGGTAGGTACCGCAGCCATTGCGGCGCGACCGCGAATCGGCTCATCACTTCCAAGGCGCCGGCAGCGTTGTCGGTGCGAACGGACACTCGACCGCGCAGTTCGGTGTCGACGCCGGTCGTTTCGAGGACGTCGGCGAGATCGAGCACGTCCGGATCACGAGTCGGCGGTGCCAGCGGTACCACCGGCTCGTACCAAACCCGCTCCGCCGGAACCGACACGATCTCTCGTTCCGGGTATCGAAGAGCCGTGAGGGATCCACCGAACACACAGCCGGTGTCGAGGCACGCGGTGTTGTTGATCCATTCCACCTCGTGCACCGGCGTGTGACCGTAGAGGACCATGGCTGATCCTCGGTAGTCCTGCGCCCACGGGTATCGAACGGGTAAGCCGAATTCGTCCGTCTCACCGGTAGTTTCACCGTAGAGCGCAAAGCTCCGGACTCGGCCGGACGCCCTGTTGTGGTAGTCCTCCTTGAGACCGGCGTGCGCAACCACGAGTTTGCCGTCGTCCAGAACGAGGTGCGCGACGAGCCCGTCACAGAAGTCGACGACGCTGTCCCGGAACTCCGCCGACTCGGTGGCCATCTGCTCGAGGGTCTCGGCGAGTCCGTGACTGGCCGTGACCTTCTTACCGCGCAAGGCCTTGACGAATTTGTTCTCGTGGTTACCCGGAACCGCTATCGCATGTCCCGCCGCGACCATCCCCATGACCAGACGCAGCACACCGACCGAATCCGGTCCTCGATCCACGTAGTCACCGAGGAAGACGGCAGTTCGCCCTTCCGGCGGCACCGCATCGACAGCTCTGCCGTCCGTCCCGTAGTCGACGGTGTAGCCGAGTTTCACGAGGAGCGTCTCGAGCTCACTTCGACATCCGTGGATGTCACCGATGACGTCGAACGGACCACGCTCGACACGCAGATCGCTGCGGAGCGGGTGGCGCAAGAATGTGGCTTCGGAAACCGCGTCCTCACCTCTGAGGATGTGAACCGAACGGAAACCTTCCTTACCCAGCCCGCGGAGCGAGCGAGTCAACTGTTGGTGCTGACGGCGAATCACGTCGCGTCCGAACGTCCGATCAGAGCGAGCGTCGTTTCGTGCAGAACAGACCGATTCCGGAACATCGAGCACGACTGCCACCGGCAGTATGTCGTGCTCGCGAGCCAACGCAACGAGTCGCTTGCGCGCGGCGGGCTGGACGTTGGTCGCGTCGACCACCGTGAGACGTCCGCGTCGCAAACGCTTGGCCGCGACGAACTCCAGCACTTCGAAAGCATCGGACGTCGACTCCTGTGAGTTCGGATCATCACTGACCCACCCTCTGAATGTGTCACTCGAGAGAGTTTCGAACTCACCGAAGTGGCGCGCCGCGAAGGTCGACTTTCCCGAGCCACTGACGCCGATGAGTACTACCAGGGCGAGATCTGGAATCTCGTACACCGTCATGACGTTCGTGCCTCCTTCGTGAAGATTGCCATCTGTGTCGGTCCGCCAAGGACCGGATCAATTGCTCCGACAAATTCGAACTCCACGCAATAGCCGTGGACTCGGGCCGTTTCGGTTGCCCAGTCGCGGAATTGGGTTCGGGAGAACTCGAACCTGTGATCGGGGTGCCTGAACTCTCCCGCGGCCAATGCCGGATACAGCACGTTGTAGTCGGCATTCGGAGTAGTCAGCAGCACATACTGCGGTGCTGCGTCCACGAAGACCGATCTGACCAGCGCCGGCAGGCGCGCCGTGTCGACGTGCTCGACCACCTCCATCAGCACGGCTGCGTCGAAGCCTTTCAAGCGTGCGTCGCGGTACGTCGCGGACGACTGCATCAAAGACACACGTTCACGTTGGGCGTCGGACATTTCGGTGAACTTCAATCTGCGTTGCGCCCGTGTCAGTTCGCGCGCGCTCACATCGACGCCGACAAGTTTGTCGAATTGAGCGTGCGGCATCAGCGCCTCGATCAGTTTGCCTTCGCCGCAACCGATGTCGACAATCGTTCTGACGTGCAGTCGCTGAAGTGTCGCCAAAACTGCGTCGACGCGAAGCCGTGCCAGCGGCGGATCCGGTCGCGGTAGTTCGATCTGCGCCTCTGCTTGGTCGGGAATCAGTCGATCGACCACCGATTCGACCAGGTCGCGTCGACGCGCCAGGTAGCGGGACATGATCAGCGCGGAATCCGGATGCGACGCCAACCACTCTCCAGCGACGCGGATCAACTTGTCTGCCTCGTCGGGTCCCACCCAGTAGTGCTTCACGTCGTCGAGGACCGGCAACAGCACGTAGAGGTGCCGAAGGGCACTCTGCACCGTGTGTTCCCCGGTGAGCGTCAACGACACGAAGTCGGAGTTTCCCCACGTCGGCAGGTGCGGATCAAGCTGCACCGGTATCGCGGCCACATCCCAGCCCAGCGGCTCGAACAACCGACGAGGCAATTCCGCATCGCCGCCGCACGGAACCACCGGAATCGAGACGGTCAACGCGAGTTCGGTTCCGACGAGTTCCGGGTGCGACTTGCACGTTCCCGTCAACGCGGTGCGAAACAGCTTCGACAGAGCAACCGAGAGTATGGACGACGCCGCATACGGCCGATCGTTGACATACTCACCCAGCGAAAAGTTGTCGCCACTCTTGCCGCGTCGATACCTACTCTGCACAAGTTCGATGGGGTCGACGTCCACAATCACTGCCACCGTGGTCTTTTCGGCTGAGGCCTCCGGGTACAGAACCGTGGCGGTGCCGATCGCCAAGTCGAAGCTTTGCACGCGGTCGGGATGTTTGTGCAGCAGGTAGCTCAACGCGGTCGCATCAGGAGTCTGCGGGGTCGGGGTGGACGTCAGTGTGAGTAGCACCAGGCGAATGTAGCCCGGCAAACGTCCGGGGCGCCTCCGATTTACGCGCCCGCGGCCGTCAGAACAAAGTGAGAGCTGCTCCCGCACCCACCAGTTCCCGGGGCGCCTCACGCGGCTCACTGCCAGCTGCACTGACGTCTCGATGCTCCGAACGACCACCCAACCCATGGCGCTCGACCAATGGCTCGACACGGCTTGCGAGCCAACGCTTGTATTCGGGAGTGACATACGCGCCCCGCCCGTACAGCTCGCGGTAGCGACGGATGAGCGCCGGATGTTCCTGAGCAAGCCAATTCATGAACCAACCCCGAGTACTCCCCCGCAGGTGCATCGGGAAGACCGTCACACTCGTCGCACCGGCTTCGGACAGTGCCTCGAACAGCCCGTCGAGATGACTGGTGGAGTCGGTGAGGAACGGAATGACCGGCGCCACCATGACATTGCACGAGAATCCCGCGTCGGTGATGGCGCGGATCATCTCGAGACGCGCCCGCGGCGACGGGGTACCAGGCTCGATCTGCTTCTGAAGTGCAGCGTCGTTGATCGCCAACGACACTCCGATTCCGACGTCGACCTGCGCCGCCGCCATTTTCAACAGCGGCAGGTCCCGTCGGAGCAAAGTTCCCTTCGTCAAGATCGAGAAGGGAGTTCCGGATTCGGTCAACGCGCGAATAATGCCGGGCATCAAGCGGTATCGGCCCTCCGCTCGCTGATAGGGATCGGTGTTGGTACCCAGTGCCACCGCCTCCCGCTTCCAGGACTTTCGCGCCAACTCTTTGCGGAGCACCGCGGCAATGTTCGTCTTCACGACCACTTGGGAGTCGAAATCCGCGCCGGCGTCGAGGTCGAGATACTCGTGACTCGGTCTCGCGAAACAATATCGGCATGCGTGCGAGCAACCACGAAAAGCGTTGACGGTGAAGCTGAACGGCAACGTCGACTCTTCGGGCATCTTGTTGAGCGCGCTCTTGCAGAGCACCTCGTGAAACGTGATTCCCTCGAACTCGGGAGTCTGCACGGAGCGAACCAACCCGGCTCGTTCGAGTCCGGGTAGCGCTCCGTCATCTGCATCCAATGCCTGACCCGACCACCTCATGGCCCCAAGTCGAACACTTGTTCTAAGGTATGTCAAGATGGAGCGAATACCTGACCGTGCCTCACCACGGCCGGGAAGTTGTTGGCAGAATTCGGTGCATGTCGAACAGAATCAATATTTCGTCCGGTTCCGAATGGGAACCCAAGATCGGTTACTCCCGTGCCGTGCGCATCGGTAACCAGATCGCAGTCTCCGGCACCACCGCTCCTGGTGAGACCCTCACAGATCAGACCCGCGCAGCGCTCGAAACTATCAAGGCAGCACTTGCCGAGGCCGGCGCCTCGCTCGACGACGTCATCCGCACTCGCATGTACCTGCGCGACATGACGCAGTGGGAGCAGGCCGCTCTCGCGCACGGTGAAGTGTTCGGCGAGATTCGTCCCGCCACGACGATCCTCGAGGTCAGCTCGCTGATCGACCCCGCTCTGCTCATCGAGATCGAGGCCGACGCGGTTCTCAGCTGATCGCCAATCCGGACATTTGTGAAATGGGCGCCTAGTCTGAGCCGATGAAACCGATGCGGCTGTATCCGTTGACGCTCGCGCTCGGCATCACCGCCGCTTTCCTCTCGCCCGGTTCTGCACTCGCAGAACCGGGCGAGAGTCTTTCGACGGCTTGCGGCAGCCAGTTGAGCAATGCCGAGGTGGGCCGGATTGCCGAACTCAGCGACGTCACGACCCTGAACGGTGCCGGACTGCCTCGGCTCGAGACCGCTGTCGAACGTCATCGTGAGATCACGTCGATCCTCGTCTCACACCACGATTGGCGAGGCTTGTTCTCCATCGGCCTCGACGCTGTCGAACACGAGGCGGTGATGCCGCTGCAGCGAGACCCTGCGGCCTTCGCCGATGACGAGTGGGCCCATTCCGTCAGCTTCGAATTGCTGCGCAGGTACCTGGTGAACGTCCATGCGGAGTTCACCGGTACTCCCACCGATCCGGCGTGGAGCAACTACTTCGCCCTGACACGTCAGTGCGACGCCAGTCCAGCACGGGTCGCCATGGCCGGCTACAACGCGCATCTCACCGTCGACCTCGCTCACGCCGTCGCCACGTCCGGAACCACTGCGGAGGATGTCCCCGATTTTTACAAGATCGTCGATTCCATTGCCGTCAAGGGTGGTTCGATCGTGACCCTCACCAAGGCCGAGTACGACGCCGATCTGGGGCCGCTCTGGCGGTTCTACTTCGTCGGCGAAGGACTCGACCGATTGGCCGGAAACTCGCAGCCCTCGGAACTGCTGCTCCGCGCCGCCGACAGCGGATACAACACCATCACGCTGGCCAACGGATTCGCCCTCCAGAATCCGCAGACACGTCCGGGCGCAGAACAGGAGATCGACGCACTCTGGCGTACTACAGATTCCGCTCTCGACGTACTCTCGCGACTCGGTGGTCTCTGACATCTCACCCTCCGCTGCCTGAACCGGACACACCTGCGACAATGACCCCATGACGGGGCACTCGACGGGGCAAGGCATGCAGAGTCCCGCCATGCGCCGGGTGCGAGACCTGTTGCGCGGGCCCGCAATTGTCTGCGATGGCCGAGCAACCATCCGCGAGGCCGCGAAGTTGATGACCGACGCGGGCCGCCGCGCTGTTGTGATCCCGACGGAGACAACCGGTTTCGGAATCTTCACCGAAGGTGACCTACGTGCTCGTGTGGTAGTCGGTGGTATCGACAGCAATCAGCCGGTATCAACGGTGATGACGCCGTCAGCAGTGACAGTCGATCCGGATCGATTGGGCGCCGACGCCGTGACCGACATGCTCGAGTACGGATTGCGCCATCTCCCGGTCGTGACCGAGGCAGGCGCACTGATGGGTGTGCTCGAACTCAGCGACCTCCTGACTTCGGCCACCAATCAGGGTTTCGAACTGCGCGCAGCGCTCGCCACAGCACAGGACGACGCCCACCTCGTCGAAACAGCCCGCGCGGTCCCTGTTCTGGTGACGGAATTGGTGGCGTCACGGGTCTCTCCGCTCGACATCGGCGCGACGCTGGCCGTGCTGATCGACGTAACAGTCAGGCGAGCCATAGAATTGGTGGTGGGCGGAGACGAGCGACCGGATTTCGCGTGGCTGTCGCTCGGCAGCGTCGCCAGGCGTGAAGCGCTCCCCTCTTCGGATATCGACAGTGCGCTGGTGTGGGGGGGCGAATCTCATCACGAGGGAGCCGACGCCGCGAAGACCATCCACGACATCCTCGATCTCTGCGGGTTCCCTCGCGACACCAAGAACGCCGTCGCGACCCAGGCCAGGTTTGCTCGGACGCTCCCACAATGGCGCACTGCGCTGCGGAAATGGGTGTCCAACCCGTATCAGGACCAAGCCCTGGTCATGTTGTCGATGCTGGCGGACGCCCGTGTCGTCGCAGGCGATCCGGCGTTGGATCCTCGCCCTGCGGCGTTGGATCAACTGCGACTGCACCCGGCCGTCATGCGACTGCTCCTTCGCGAAGCCGTCGGGGACAAGGCAAAGCTCCATTCGTTCAAGGACGTGATGACGCGTCGGACCGGAACCGTCGACCTCAAAGCCAGCGCCGTCCAACCGATCGTGAACATCGCTCGTTGGGCGGGGATTTCCGTGGGCGCCCGCACGAGTTCGACACTCGAACGCCTCAAGGCTGCAGCGGGAAGCGGTTTCCTACTCGACGACGACGCCCAGGTACTGATCGAATCTTTCGAGGTGTTGCAGCAGATTCGTGTCCGCCACCAGACCGATCAGTTCGCGGCAGGTCGGCCACCGACCGACGAAGTCGTGATCTCCGAACTCACTCCGCTCTCGCGGAGCTTGCTGAGCAATGCAGTGCGCGAGGTCGCAGGTGTGCAACGACGACTCGAATATGCCGCGTCCGCGTCGGCGCTACCCGACATCGATCCGTGAATCGCACTGCGCTCGAACAGGTTCTGGCGGCGGAGCGCCTCGAAGGCTGGGATCCGAGCGATGAACAGATCGCGGAACTCGAGGCCGTGATGATCGGGATGCTTTCTCGGCGTGAGTATTTCGAGCAGGAATTGGCGCGAGCCGTCGGCCTCTCGTCTGCGATTCCCCCGCGGATCCGCTGGCGACGATCAGCGCCGTACGTCTATCGCGGTACATCGGTTCTCGAGAACAATTTCGACGTACGAGATCCCGCCGCACTGCAATCACTCGAGTTCGCGGCGACCGCGCTTCGCCTGGGTGAGGCGCATCTCGGCAGCGACCTCGTACAGCACACGCGAGACACAGCCGAACTTCTCCTGCTTCACCAGCACGTTTTCCAAGATCTGTACCAGTGGGCCGGCCACATCAGAACCGTCGACATCAGGAAAGGTGCGGCAACGTTTGCTCCGGTCTCGGCGATTCGGAACTACCTGTCCGAGGTGGAAGAGATCATCGCCGCCGTCGATTGGGTAGCGCTCGATAACGGCGCTGCGTCGTTCGCGCTCGCATCGGTGTACTCGACGCTCAATCATGCCCACCCGTTTCGGGAAGGAAACGGGCGAACCGGAACCCTCTTCCTGCACCGACTCGCCGCGGACACCCGGTATCAGCTCGACTTGTCGCGGGTGAGCAGAACCGAGTGGGTATCCGCGTCGAGGGATTCTGCGCCTTTCCGGCCCACCGGAACCCCGTCGCCTCGCCCGTTCATCGATCTGTTCAATCGCGCGCTGACTCGCTGACGCAGACATCTGCAACCGTTCCAGGCGGACTGAACACCGTTACTGCTGAGTGAGCACCGCTTCCGCCACACTCGAAGCGGTGCTCACTCTAAGACGACTGTGCTCACTCGACCATCAACCGGGCAGCGCGAACTCCCCTGCGTCGGACCAGCGCTGACGCTCGGCCCCGAACGCGACGGACTGCATCGCGCGGAACTCCTCGATCGAGCGCGAGTTCGACGCGAGGAACTCCTGATGCTCGGCCAGCGAGAAGCTGCCGTCCTCGATCTCGACGCCCCCGCCGCGGCCGGCGGCGGTGTCCGCGCGCAGATCCATCAACTCTTCCGGCTCGACGGGGTACCAGGAGATCCGGTCGAAGAATCGCAGCAACCACGGAGTGCCCTCCTCGAACGGCCCGGACTTCGCGGGGTGGCGGTGATTCCACACCTGCGTCGTACGTCCGACGAACTGGTACCCGCCTGGGCCTTCCATGCCGTAGATGCAGAGGTACGCCCCACCGATCCCGACGGCGTTTTCGGGGGTCCAGGTGCGGGCGGGGTTGTACTTGGTCGTGACCAGACGATGACGCGGATCGAGCGGCGTCGCGACCGGCGCTCCGAGGTAGACGTCACCGAGTCCGAGCACCATGTATTCGGCGCCGAAGACGGTGTCGAACACGTCGTTCACGGATTCGAGACCGTTCATCCGGCGGATGAACTCGATGTTCCACGGGCACCACGGCGCGTCGGCGCGAACCCCGTGCATGTACCGCTGGATCGCTTCGCGCGTTGCCGGGTCGTCCCACGACAGTGGCATCCGCACAGTGCGACTGGGCACAACGAGTTCGTTGGCCGCCGGCAAGGTGTCCTCCGCCTCGGCGAGCATTCCCATCAGCTTGCGGACGGGCAGCACGTCCGGGTCAACGCGGACCTGCAGGCTGCGGATTCCCGGGGTGAGATCGAGTAGTCCGGCCGGCTTCTCGGCTTCGAGTCGCTGATGCAGTGCATGAGCACGCGCACGTAACGCCAGGTCGAGATTCATGTCGCCGTATTCGACCAAAACGTTGTCGTCGCCTGAGCGCCGGTACGTGACCGTGGTGTCGCCGTCACGACGGGCTATGACGCCGTCGTCGCCGTCACCACCGGAGGAATGAACAACCGAATTGGACGCTCGACGCGATACTCCGAGGTCACGCCGGGAGGCTGCCCGTTCGGCGCGGACCGGCACGAAGCGAATCTTGTTCCCGGGAGCCAACTGTCCGAGCTTCCAGCGATCAGCGGACACCACTGTGATCGGGCAGACGAAGCCGCCGAGGCTCGGTCCGTCTGGTCCGAGGAGGATGGGCGTGTCGCCGGTGAAGTCGAGTGCACCGATCGAATACGCGTTGTCGTGGATGTTCGAAGGGTGAAGTCCGGCTTCGCCGCCGGTGGTTCTGGCCCAGTCTGGTTTCGGACCTATCAACCGGACACCGGTGCGGTCGGAGTTGAAGTGGACCTCGTACTCGGTCGCGTACAGCGTGTCGATGTCGGAGCGGGTGAAGAACTCCGGCGCCCCGTGCGGGCCCTCGGTCACCGCAAGTTCCCAGCACGTGTGTATCGCCGGAACATGCTCGGCGGGAACAGCTCCCGCGACCCCGGTCGCCTGTCCGAGTTTGAGAACGTCTCCTGCCCGCAGAGTCCTACCTTCGTGTCCCCCGAACCTGCCCAGGGTGAAGGTCGACGCACTGCCGAGATAGTCGTCGGTCTCGATTCCGCCCTGTACGAGTACGTAGATGCGCAGTCCCGGGCCGCTGACCGTTCCGACGTCGAGCACCGATCCAGCGGGGACGAGAACGGGACGCCACTGACCGTGTACGACGCCGTCGACGGTCACCGACACCGGGGCACCCGTGATGCAGACCGTGGTGTCTTCGTCGAACGTCATGGCAGGTCCGGCCATCGCGCATTCGATGCCGGGGGCGCCTTCGGGGTTTCCGAGTGCGGTGTTTCCCAACCGAAACGACAGGTCGTCCATCGGGCCCGATGGTGGGACTCCGATCTGCCAGTATCCGACGCGTCCTGGATAGTCCTGAACCGTCGTCAGCATTCCGGGACGCACGATGGTCAGTTTTGCGTTCATTCGTCTGCTCCCGGCCGTGTGACGATCATGCGGACGGCCGTGGGATCGAAGCCGTTGCACGGGTTGTTGATCTGCGGGCAGTTGGACACGAGGACGAGCACGTCACGTTCGGCACGCAACGCGAGCCGCTTGCCTGGTGCCGACAGTCCGTCGACGATTCCGAGTGTGCCGTCGGGGTCGACCGGGACGTTCATGAAGAAGTTGATGTTGGACACCAGGTCCCGCTTACCGAGCCCCCATTTTGCGCCCTCGACGAGGAAGTTCTCGACGCACGCGTGCTGATGCTTGGTGTGGTGGCCGTATCGCAGGGTGTTCGATTCCTGTGAGCACGCGCCGCCGACGGTGTCGTGGTTTCCGACCTCGTCTGCGACCAGGGTCATGAGTGGAGTTCCGTCGTCACTGCGGAGCACGGAGCCTGTGGACAGAAACAGGTTCTTCTGGGCTGTGACCGTCGCTGCTGCCGAGTACCGAACGCTGTGATCGTCACCGGCGTAGACGAGGGTGTCGACGGCTTGATTTCCGTGTAGATCGACGACGGTCAGAACGTCACCGGCACGGACAACTGCGGACCACGGCCCGAATGCGTCAGCAATCTCGTCGAGGATCACCGTTCCGGGAACGAGGGCGGGGACATCCAAGGTGGTGGTCATGCGATCTCCTCCAGGTTCGAAGCCGTCCAGGCATCTTCGGTATTGAGCACTGCGCGTTGGTATTCCGGCCCGAGATCGTCAAGGCCGCCGAGTTCGTCGGCCGCGTTCCACGCGAGCACTTCGAGGGACGTGGTGGGAAACTGCGGCGCCGGATCGAGTGGGTGCGCGGTGTTGGCGATCATCACGATGACGGGCAGGTGGATCAGAAGGTCGACCGTTGCGCCTGAGCCGGCGGACCCCGTACTGGTGAGAGCGCCGTCCGCCTCGACGCGGACACCATGGAAGAAGGACAACGGAGGCGCGATGTCCTGCGGCCCGAGCCCGTTCTTCGCGGCAGCGACGGTGAACAGTTCACGCCCGGCGGGTGAGGCACTGTGCAGCGAGCCCTGCCCGTACTTCGCCTCGTTGGTGGCGCGTGACGTCGTTCCGCAGAACGCGTCGTGGTGACCCGACGTGTCTGCGACCACGGTCGCAAGTACTCGCCCCTGATCGGAGAGCAACGGGTGCCCGACGCCGAGATAGGCCTGCCATGGCACCTTGACGGTATCGGCGACGTTGAGACGCTCCCAGGGGGCGTCGGCGCGATAGAGCAAGATGTTTGCGCAGGCGCTGCCAGCGATGTCGCGAAGTCGCAATCGGGTTCCACGTGCGAGAACCTTGGTCGTGTACCGCCCACCCGGCACGGTCTCAGCCCAGGTCAGACGTTCGGGAGCGACGTCTTCGGGTGGGTTCGGCCAACGCGTTGCCGGCAATACGGGCATGGAATCGGTGATCGTTCCAGCTTGAGACCGGGCATGCTCGCGCGCTCCGGCGGTGGTCTGAGTACTCATGGTCAGGCTCCGATCGTGACGGGATTCGGGGTGGCGCGGCCACGCGGGAAGCAAGCGACTCCCAGCCCCACCACCAGCGCTATCGTGATGGGCGCGGCCCACTGCAGAATGGGGTACTCCCCCGTGGGGTTGAAGATCTCGGCTCGTGGCCAGGACAGGTTGATCACCATCAGCGCGCCGTACACAACTGCGGCGATGTTGACCGGAACTCCCCAGATGCCCAGGGAGAAAAGCTTTTTGCCTTCGGCGTCGAACTTGGGGCCGACAGCGGTGCGCGGCCATCCCTTGAGACGCTGAACCAGCAGCGGCACGGTCACCATGAGGTAGGCCAAGTAGATCAAGATGATGCATACGCTGGACAGGGTTGCAAAAATTGCCGAGTTGCCTACGTTGACGGCCAGGACGGCAATGCAGACCAGACCGATGAGGACGGACGGCGCGATAGGTGTTCCGGTTCGGGGGTTGACCTTTGCCAGTATCTGCGAGGCAGGCAGGCGCCCGTCGCGGGCCATGGAGAACATCAGCCGTGAAGCAGCAGTCTGAATGGCCAAGGTGCACACGAACACTGCGATCGAGACGTCGATCAACAAGACCGTGCCCCACGGCGAACTCAGAATGGAGGTCAGTACGTACGGCAAACCTTCCGTGGCCAGGCGTCCGTCGGTCAGTGAGGGCGCTGCCATCAACGCGCCGAGGATCATCAAGCCGCCGCCGAGCGCGGAAGCGGAGAGTGCAAGGCGGATCGTACGAGGTGCGACGCGTCGGGGGTTGCGGGTCTCTTCGGCCAGTTCGCCTGCCGAACCGAAGCCGACCATGACGTAAGCAGCCATCAGTCCGGACATGATCCACGCCCAGGCGTATCCGGGCTGACCGCCGGCACTGCCGGTGTCGAAGACGACGTCCGGTCCGCGCTGAGCGTGGGTGAAGAACATCCCGATCACTGCGATGACACCGACGATTTCGCAGGTCACGCCAATGTTGTTGATACGCGACATCCAGTTGACGCCGATGCAGTTGATAAAGGTGGTCAGAACCAGAAGTACCGATCCGAGCAGCACGGCGTTGGCGGCACCACTCGATGAGGTGAGTGCGCTGTCCTCGCCGATGATCTGGAACCCGCTCCACACATTGGGGAGCACGACCTGCAAGGCGATCGCGGCGGCCGATGCAGTGACGATCTGAGCGATAATCATGAACCAACCGGCGAACCAGCCGACGATCTCACCACCCATCCGCCGCGACCACTGGTAGATGGCACCCGAAATCGGATATCTGGCAGCAAGTTCCGCGAAGTTGAGAGCGACCATGAACTGACCGATGAAGACGACCGGCCACGTCCAGAAGAATGCCGGACCCGCGAAACCGAAACCGAGGCCGAACAATTGGAAGATCGTGGTGAGGATGGAGACGAAGGAGAAGCCCGCGGCGAAAGACGCGAACTTTCCCAGCGATCGATGCAGCTGCTGCTCGTAGCCGAACTCCGCGAGGTCACCGTCGTCGTGAGGCGAAGAGGCGAGTGCGGATGCGGTGGTGGGCTGCGCAGCCGGGGTGGTTGCACTCAACGGCGTACTCCTTCGGCGAAGCGATTCAGAGGCGAATAACTGTCGATTGATAGTTTTCGCGAAATCCACTCGCCGCAGGTGACGCCCGCGTATACGATTCGCCTGATTCTGTAACAGGCTCGTTGAGTACGTTTCGAGCACGTGACCGAATGCTCACAGCGGCGGCCATCCCGCACGTAAGGCCGCAGCCTGCCACTATGGAAGGCGTGACCAACGCCGGCCCCGGACGACCCCGCCTGACCGCTCGCCGACGCCCGGGTGGCACTGCCCGGGCGGAGATCTTGGATGCAGCCGCTGAACTGTTCACCACCCGAGGCTTCGCCGCGACGTCCACACGCCACATCGCCGAAGCAGTCGGAATGCGTCAGGCGTCGCTGTACAACCATTTCGCCACCAAGGACGACATTCTGGTTGCACTTCTCGCCGACACCGTGACGCCGGCGCTCGACTTCGCGGAGAATCTCAGGCCACTCGACACCGCACCCGAGGTCAAGCTGTACGCACTTTCGTACATCGACGCGGCACAACTGATCACCGGACGGTGGAACCTCGGCGTCCTTTATCTCTTACCGGAACTGAGAAGTGACAGGTTCATGTCGTTCCGAGCCGATCGCGATCGGCTTCGCGAGCAATACCGGGCACTCGCCCAGGATGTGCTCGACGCGATTGACGATCCATCATCAACGCACCTGGCCGAGCTTCCGTTTCGCCTGGTAGAAAGTGTGATCAGCGCGCGAGCCGACGCGCTCGAAGGCACCCCGATTCCCGACGCCGCTGTCATCGCCGGGTCGGCGCTGCACATTCTTGGGTGGCGCCAGGATCTTGACCCCATCCATACGGAAGCGGCAACGATCATTGCGAACGCAGAAACGCCGAAACTGTCCGGGGCTGCATCAGCTCCGGACAATTTCGACGCATTGAGGACCTAAACGGCCACGAGACTAGACCGAGAGGGACTGTCCCGGGAAGATCAGGTTGATGTTCGGAACCTGGCTGGCGAGGTTCTCGAGCGAGATGCCGTGTGCAGCAGCGATCTTCGACAGGGTGTCGCCTGCCTTGACCACGTAGTTGCCGCTTCCGGTGCTTGCTGCCGGAGCCGACTCGACGGAAGCCTCAGCGGTGACGGGGGCGGCTGCGGCCTCGTAGTTGCCTGCGGTGGTGCCGGTGGTCAGGTACTGACCGCAGACGGGCCATGCGCCGACGCCCTGGCCTGCGAGAACGTTCTCGGCGACACGGATCTGCTCGGCCTGGCTGGCGTTGGCAGCGTTGCCCGATCCACCGAATGCGTTCCAGGTGCTCTGCGTGAACTGCAGACCACCGTAGAAGCCGTTTCCGGTGTTGGCGGCCCAGTTACCGGAGGACTCGCAGTTTGCGACTCCGGACCAGTCGTGGCCGGCTGCCGAAGCGGTGCCGGTGCTCATGGCGAGCGGGATCGCGACGACTGCGCCTGCGGTTGCAACTGCGCCGAGGGCGCGCTTGAAGGTGATGCTGGTCATTGGGTAAATCCTCTCCGCTACCGCGGACGAGGTCGGCCCGGACGCTTTCACGTCTCGTCGATCGACTCGTCTGTTTCACTCCTGCCCCGCGAAGGTTTCGGGAGTACCGGACCCGCGGGGCAGAAGCACGCAGTTGCGGGTCGGTGTTTGCCCGGTAGTTTCGGGCTGTCAACGACCGTAGGTGATGGTCACGGATTGGTCACGGGGCAGTTTTCCGGCACTGCTGTACCAGACTCAGTCGAAACTCGAGCAATAACCACAGGTCAACTAATTGATTCGAGCTTCAACCATACCGATCGTTATCCGTCCGTTATGTGGCAACCGTCACGGTGATTTTGTGACCCACCACACCGAAACAGGCCGTGTCGGACCGCCAACGAGGATCCTGGGGATGTTAAGAGATTCCTGGCAACGGGAAAAACCAACCGCCCCAATCATTATGGAGAATGGACTGGTGATCATCGCAGTAGAAGGACCCAGCGCCGCCGGCAAGACCACCTGGTGCCGAACCCAACTCGGTGGCGAATCCGCGGCGGAGAGATTCGTCGCCGAGTATCAGCCCACCGGGTTCGAGCCGGACGGTACGGATCTCGACCTTCAGGCAAGTTACTGGACAACGGTCAATTCGAAGCGATGGTCGCAAGCGGAAGATCTCGAAGCGAGAACCGGTATCGCGCTCTGCGACAGCGACCCGCTGAAACTGCACTACAGCTGGTGTCTCGCTGCGGTGGGCGCAGCACCTCGGGAGCGATTCGAGTACGAGCTCGCGGCAGTCGAGACAGCTTTCGAGCACCTCGAACTGGGTTTCGCGGATCTGACCGTCATCTCGATACCGTCACCGGAGCAGCTTCTACTTCAGCGCGAAGGCGACCCCAGCCGCCGCCGACGGCATTTCGAGCTTCACGCGGCGCTCGCCGAGCCCCTCACCCACTGGTACTCGGCGGTGAACAGGGTAGATCCAGGTCGCGTTGTGTGGCGCTTTCCGACACAGCTCGATCTTTCGCGCTGTCCCCCGCCTCGATCGGATCGCAGCGATCCGGGCCTCCTTCGCGCGATGATCAACGAGCTGCCGCCTCTCCCCAGGTAGGGAGTGGCTGCTCGATCTCAGCGCGCTCGTTCGACCCTGGCCTCGTCCCACACCGGCGACTCGCTCTCGTACACGTTCCCATCCGATCCGAAGACGAGGAACCTGTCGAACCCGCGCGCGAACCAGCGATCGTGCGTGACCGAGATGACCGTGCCGGCAAACTGAGCAATGCCTTGCTCGAGCGCGTCAGCCGAATGAAGGTCGAGGTTGTCGGTCGGTTCGTCGAGCAACAACATCGTGGCGCCGGAGAGCTCGAGGAGCAGGATCTGCAATCGTGCCTGCTGACCGCCGGACAGGTCGTCGTACTTCTGTTCCGCAGCCTGGGACAATCCGTAACGGTCCAGCGCGCGGCTCGCCGCTTCGCGTCCCATTCCGCTGCGGTGTTCGTCGCCCATGTGCAGGATCTCGAGCAGCGTGTTTCCGGTCAGATCGGGTCTGGAGTGTGTCTGCGCAAACAATCCGGGACGTACCCGAGCACCCAGCGTCGCAGTACCCCCGTGCTCGACCGGCGCGATGTCGAGCGCCTCGACAGGCAGATGCTCGCTCCCCGGATCGGTCCCCCCACCCGCCAAGAGCCGAAGGAAATGCGACTTTCCGGATCCATTGGAGCCCAGCACGGCAACCCGATCTCCGTACCAGATCTCGGTGTCGAAAGGCTTCATCAATCCGGTCAGCTCGAGATCTTGACATACCAACGCGCGCTTGGCGGTTCGCCCGCCCGCCAGCCGAACCGTCACCTTCTGCTGAAGTGGAATCGCTTCGGGTGGCCCTGCCTCCTCGAACTTCGCCAACCTGGTTTGCGAGGCGTGATAACGCGCAGCGACGCCGTCGTTGAACTTGGCCTTTTCACGCAATCGCAGAACCAGGGCACGCAGTTTCGCGTGCTCCTCGTCCCAGCGTCGGCGCAGTTCTTCGAATCGAGCGTTGCGATCCTCGCGGGCTTGGTGGTAGCTGGCCAGCCCAGCACCGTGGGTCCACGACGTTGCGCCGCTGATTCCGGGCTCGAGCGTCACGATGTGGGTGGCCGCGTTGGCGATCAGTTCGCGGTCGTGGCTGACGAACAAAACCACTTTCGACGATTCCGAGATCGTCTTTTCCAGCCATCGCTTGCCCGGAACATCGAGGTAGTTGTCCGGCTCGTCCAGCAGGAGTGCGTCGTCGGGCCCAGCGAACAGTGCTTCGAGAACCAACCGTTTCTGCTCGCCACCACTGAGGGAGTTGGCCGCGCGCCACTTCGCACGGTCATAGGGAACACCGAGAGCCGCGGTAGTGACCTTGTCCCAGAAGTCTTCGGTCTCGTAGCCGCCCACGTCGGCCCAATCGGCCAGCGCATGCGAATACTTCATTTGAGTTGATTCCTCGTCGCGCTCGATCATCGCGTTTTCTGCCGTATCGAGCGCCAGTGCTGCGTCCCGGATCCGTGCCGGCGAGACGGACAACAGAAGATCGCGCACGGTGGACTCGTCGCGAACCTGGCCGACGAATTGCCGCATCACGCCCAGTGTTCCGGATCGAGTGACAGCGCCCTCGTCGGCGACGACGTCTCCGGCGATAATGCGGAGCAACGTCGTCTTACCAGTCCCGTTGGGGCCTATCAGTGCAGTTTTTGCACCGTTGCCGACCCGAAAGCTGACACCGCTGAGCAGTTGCCGACCATCAGGGAGAAAGTAGTCGACGTCGGCGATGTTGAGGTGGGTCACGCTGTCAAGAGAACCCTACCCACGGCGATCTGCCAAACCATTATTCCTGCCTTCGGTCTCGAGCTCACTACCGTCGTGGGATCGTCCGACCGCATCGAGCGCCGCCAGATATCCGAAAACCATTGCGGGACCGATAGTTGCACCTGGACCGGCATAGGTATGACCCATCACCGGTGAGCTGGTGTTACCTGCTGCATAGAGCCCGTCGATGACCGAACCGTCGGCGCGCAACGCTCGCGCGCGAGCGTCCGTGTTGATGCCGCCTTTGGTCCCCAGGTCTCCAGGCACCATCTTCGCGGCATAGAACGGACCCTTCGTGAGTTCTCCGAGGCTGGGGTTGGGCTTGTTGGTGCAGTCGCCGTAGTAGTGGTCGTATCTGCTTGTCCCACGGCCGAAGTCGCGATCGACTCCGTCGCGCGCGTGACTGTTGAATCGTGTGATGGTCGCGGACAGCGCATCGCCCGGCACTCCGATCTCGGCAGCGAGTTCGGCAATCGATCCAGCTCGCACGATCGCACCCGATTCGATCCACGACCGAGGTATCGGCCTGCGCGCCGGAACCCCCGCGAACAGGTAACGGTCACGGTACGTCTGATCGAAGATCAGCCAAGCCGGGATGTTCTCAGCGGGTCCTTCACCTCGGCCGTACTTTCCGCCGAACATGGCGTGTGCCGCTTCGACATAGGGAAGTGACTCGTTCATGAAGCGCTGACCGCTGGCGTTGACCATGAGGCTGCGAGGCAACGAGCGTTCCGCCAAGGCGAACCACGGGCCATTGGGCAGTGGAATCGACGGGGCCCACCACGCGTCGTCCATGTACGAAATCGCGGCGTCGACGCGTAGAGCTGCACGGATACCGTCCCCGGTATTGGTCGGTGCCCCGAGAGTCCACTGCGCGCTACTCGGCCGGCGCTGGTACTCGCCTCGCATGTCGTCGTTGTTGTCGAACCCGCCACACGCGAGGATGACACCGCGTCGAGCGTGCATGGTGGTCTGCACTCCCCCGGACTCGAGTCGCACACCCACGACACGATCACTGTCGGTCACCAAATCCACAAGCCTCGTCCCGAGCTCCACCGTCACTCCGGCGTCCCGAACTCCGAGCATCAGTTCGGCCATGAGCGCCGGCCCGAGCCCGATCAGCTTCTTCCTCCGAGCTCTTGCGGCCAGGGATCTCATTCCTACCCGAAGCATCCGCACCGGACCCCGCCAATGCCGCATCCCCGTGCTCAGCCAACGGTAATCAGATTGTTGGACAACCATGTTGAGCGGAACCTTCATGTACGGCGGATGAAGTGTCGCAAGATCGTCGCCCAGAGCTCGCGCGTCGAACGGGCGCGGCTCGCACGAGCGGCCGCTTGCACGTCCGCCAGGTGCCTCGGGAAAGTAGTCGGAGTACCCCTTCACCCATTCGAGCTCCAACGCAGAGTGACGAATCAGGAAATCGAGGGCTTCCGGACCCCGATCGATATACGTGTCGATTCGGTCGGCGTCTGCATCCTCTCCGACAATGCTCTTCAGATATGTTCGCGCAGAGTCGATATCATCTGTCGGTGCCTCGCGGCGAAGTATCGAGTTTCCCGGAATCCACACGCCGCCCCCGGACCGGGACGACGAACCGCCCCAGTATTCGGACTTCTCCACGAGTATCGTCGAGAGTCCGTTGCGGGCTGCGGTGATGGCTGCAGACATGCCGGCAGCCCCCGATCCGACAACAACGACATCCACTACGGGCGGCACGGCGCCCTGAGGGTTCTCGTCCATCACTGGTCACGACCTTTCGTGTCATCTTCGTCCTGCGTGTGCCACCGGGATCCTCGAACAGCGTCGAGCGCCCCCTCGACGCACACGGGAAGTGATGCCCCGCGCTTGTGAGGGTTACGTATCCATTGCCGATAACCGAACTCCGCCGCCGCCAACATCAAATGAACGAGAAGTCCTGGGCGGCTGTCGTTTTCCGGATCGAGTTGCATACGTTGCGCCACCAACTCGACCAACCGATCACGATGCTCGGGCGCGATCAGAGCGACACGATCCATCAGGTGCGGCGCGGTACGGAACGCCGATCGCCACTGATCGATCTCCGCGGACTCGAAAGCATTGGAACGCTCGAGGATTGCCCGTGATATCGCAAGATCAGCCGACTCGGCCGGTGGGCGATCCTCGAGCAACGTCACGATTCCGGCACCGCCCTGCCTGACCGGATCCAACAGCAGATCCTCCTTGTTACGAACGTGCCGAAAGTACGTACTCGCCGACACCCCCGCTGCCGCCGCAATCTGCTCGGTGGTCACGTCCTCGAAACCGTCACGCGCGAACAGATCGAATGCCGCACGTTGAATGTCTGCTCGCACCTGCAACCGCTGTCTCTCCCGTAGTGACATCAGCAACGTCCTCCCGCCTCGGCCGAGATCCGGCCGTTCTCGTTAATGCGAGTCTCACCTATTGTGACAGTCACTGTCAATATCCAATTCTCTGTCAGATATCAGCAGACCCGGGCATTTCGTTGACAGGGCATTCGATGCCACGACAAGCTTCGAAGATGAAACGATGGGGACCGAATCGAGACGTTTCTCCAAGAATTTGTCGATGCGGGGCTTCAAGGCGCGGTCACCGAAGCGTATTTCGGTGGTCCACTCTGGCGCATGACCCTGCTCGCCCGTTTCGACGACCGAGCCCTCGGCCCCGACGGCGCCGTCATCTATCGAAATCGAACAGTGCTTCTCGTTCGGACCAAGTGGGAAAGATCATCGAGCAAGAGGACTACTACGAGGACACCGCCAGAATCGGTGACTTCGACAGGCGGCTCCGCGAAATCGAAGCCGGACGAGCCTGTGGCACAGTCGTGGAATGACAGACGTCAGGATTGACCGCCACCGAATGCTGTCGGCGTTCCTGTCTTCCCAGAACGATGTCGAACTGGCCCGACTGGTCGACACCGTTCAAATCTCGAGTGTCGGTGTAGGTGGCGCCGCAGGAGTGATCAGGGTCTATGACAACAGGCTCAACGGCGTTCCGGTATTCACCAAACGCATCCCACTGAGCGTGCGGGAAATCGCCGAGGTGGGCTCTACTTCCAACCATTTCGATCTGCCGACGTTCTGCCAGTACGGCATTGGTGGCCCAAGCTTCAACGCCTGGCGAGAACTGGCCGCGAACATCGTGGTCACCGATGCCGTTCTGGCCGGCGAAACACAGTCGTTCCCAATGCTTTACCACTGGCGGATACTTCCCGGACGTTCGCCCGTTGCGGCCGAACACGCCGACATCAATTCCGTTCACACCGCCGGCGCCAGCCGTGAAGTGCGGACCCGTCTCGAAGCGCTTGCCGCTGCGCCGTGCAGCCTCGTACTGTTCTGCGAGTACATCGAACACCCGATCTCGAATTGGCTGGAAGACAACCCGTCCGCCAAAGCTGCCGAAGTCGAGCGACAGTTTTCGGAGATCGTGGCATTCTTGCGCGATCGACAGTTGCTGCACATGGACGGACATTTCGGCAACATGCGCACCGACATGGAGCGGATCTATCTCACCGACTTCGGACTGGCCACATCCCCACACTTCGACCTGTCGACTGCCGAGCACGACTTCGTCCGGCGCCACGCCACTCATGACGCCGACTACGCCGCCATGCTTCTGGTCAACTGGCTGGTGACCGAGGTCTGCGGGGTACCGAGGCCGACGAGCGGCGGACCAGTCGCCCGCAACCAGTACGTACGACGATGCGCCACAGGTCATATTCCAGGTGATGTGACACCAGAGGTGGCCGCGATCGTGACACGGCACGCGCCCGTCGCTGCGAGGATGAACGACTTCTACTGGCGATTGTTCGACGGCGACTTCGATGCGCCCTACCCGCATGCCGCGCCAGTTCCGACTTCCGGTCGAGCACAGGGTTTTCCCTGAACTGCCGTATTCACATCTCAGGGTTCATGTCATCCTCGGGACCGATGTGCTGGTCAGTGCCGGTAGGGCACAGTTCTCCTCATGATTGAACTGAGGGGATTGACCAAGGTTTACGGACCGACGAAAGCGGTGGACGACTTGTCGTTCACGGTCAAGCCGGGCATCGTGACGGGCTTCCTGGGCCCGAACGGTGCAGGCAAGTCGACGACGATGCGGATGATCCTGGGTCTGGATCAGCCGACGTCGGGTGCGGCGTTGATCGAGGGCAAGCCGTACCGGGAGCTCAAGACGCCGTTGCGGACGGTGGGTGCGTTGCTGGATGCGAAGTGGGTGCACCCCAATCGCAGTGCGCGTGCACATCTGCAGTGGATGGCTGCTTCGAACGGGATCCCGAAGTCCCGCGTCGACGAGGTGCTCGGGTTGGTCGGATTGTCCGAGGTGGCGGGCAAGAAGGCCGGCGGGTTCTCGCTCGGTATGTCGCAGCGTCTGGGGTTGGCGGGTGCGTTGTTGGGGGATCCGAAGGTGTTGTTGTTCGACGAGCCGGTCAACGGTCTCGATCCGGAGGGCATCGTCTGGATTCGTAAGTTCATGCAGCGGTTGGCGGCCGAGGGCCGCACGGTGCTCGTGTCGAGTCACCTCCTGTCGGAGATGGCGCTCACGGCGGAGCAGTTGGTGGTGATCGGTCGGGGTCGGTTGATTTCGGATTCGACGGTCGCGGAGTTCGTGGATCGTTCGTCGGAGTCGACGGTGCGCGTGCGCAGCCCACAATTGGACGCTCTCCATGCCGCATTGACTGCCCAGGGACTGACTGTCCGCGAGGAACATTCAGGATCGGAGCCGGTGTTGGTGGTCGTGGATTCGACCACCGATGTGATCGGTGGTTTGGCTGGTTCGCAGGGAATCGTGTTGCACGAGTTGGCTTCTGTGCAGGGATCGCTCGAGGATGCGTTCATGAAGTTGACCGGAGACGATGTCCAGTACCACGCATCCGGTATCGATCCGGGCGCCGGAGCCCACCACGCAAACACACAGCACGCTATGGGAGGTGCACTGTAATGGCTGTTCTCAGTGCTGAACGTATCAAGATCACCACGACCAAGTCGCCGCTGTGGTGCACGATCACAATCATCGTCCTAGGGTTGGGCGTCGCCTGGATGATCGGGCGTTCGTCGAGTTCGAGCATTCAGGCGTACAACGACGAAGCCGCATCAGGAACTCCTGATTTCGAGAAATTCCTCCCCACGTTCAACGACGCGGGGCTAGGAGTATCCGGATTCGGCGTCATGGTCCTGATGATCATGGCGGCGCTCGCGATCACCAGCGAGTACCGCTTCGGCATCATCCGTACCACCTTCCAGGCCATCCCGAGTCGGGCTTCGGTTCTGATCGCCAAAGCCGGCCTGATCGGGGCTTTCGGCGCGGTACTGTCCTTCGTTCTCATGCTCGGCGCGGTATTCATCACCAAAGCTGCGGCAGGCTCTGAAGGTTCCACCAATCTGGCACTGGACAACGCCGATGCCTGGCGTGCCGTTTACGGCGTACCGATCTTCGCGTTCCTCTGCGTCGCCCTTGCCATCGCCGTCGGAGCACTCCTTCGTCAGTCCGCCGGCGCGATTGCACTACTGCTGCTGTGGCCACTGCTCATCGAGAGCCTGTTTGGCATGTTCGGATCCTTCGGCAGAAACGTCACACCGTTCCTCCCGTTCGCCAACGCCGACCACTTCCTCTCTTCGGGTTCGAGCACCAATTTCCATTGGGGCCCTTGGGGAAGCCTGTTCTACTTCGCAGCGTTTGTGCTGGTGATATTCGGAATCAGCATCGCCGTCGTCAACAAGCGCGACGCCTGACCGAGTCGCAAACCGACCAAGACCGAAACTGGCCGCACCGGAGCCCTTCCGGTGCGGCCAGTTTCGCGTTGACAGAACCCGCAGCGCTTGTCGATCACGCCAAGGAACAGGGCACGCGCGGGTTCGCGTCACTCTGCCCCGCGGACGCGGCACCTCGAAATAAGACCTGGTCGAGTTCTTGGCAGACTGACCTCACATGTCAGCGTTCCAGTTGCGCGGCAAGCTCTTTCATCCAATCGAGGAATGCCTGCGGGCCGTCGAACTGGACGCCGTCGACAGCAGCCACTTCCGGTGCGATGTCGTCGCCCTTGACCACCAACGCTTCTCCACCCGAGGCAAGGACAGCGGCAAAGGCCGGTAGGTCACCCCGGTCGTCGCCCGCGTACGCGACGACGTCGACCCCTGCGGCCGCGATCGCGCGAAGGAGGCCTGTCCCCTTGTCCTCCTCAACGGGTGGGCGCAATTCCTCGACCAACTTGCCGGGCTCACGCCGCAACCCGGTCCGGCTCGCGATTTCTGTCGTCGCTGCTTCCACCAGGCGCTGCGCGACCGCACGATCCGCGGCCCGACGCCAATGCACGGCCACCGCAAGGCCTTTGCTCTCGACATGGATGCCAGGAACTGCCGGAGAGTCGAACAAGCGGCGCAGGTCGGCTTCTGCTTCAGCGACGGCATCACTAAACGCCGCGACGGCCGGAAGCACCTCGATTCCGTTGTCCGTCCAGGTCTCGACACCGTAGGAACCCATGAGTACAACCGAATCCAGGCTCAGCCGTTCTCGCAGAAACGACACCGGCCGCCCCGAAAGCAGGCCGACTACACCGAGGTGTTTCGTCAGAGTCGCGAGCACGTCCTCGGCGCCGGGCAGGAGTGCACTCGCCGACGGATCATCGACGATGGGTGCAAGCACACCGTCGAAATCCATCACCAGTCCACAGCGAGCTGGATCGGACGTGAGTCGGAGGATGACGTCCGCAGCGGTTCGCATGGTTCGAGTGTGCCAAATCGATCGCACCCGCAATACCAACACCGGATCCGAATGTAATCTCCGCCACTTCGTCCAGGTTGTCCGGAACCGCTGGCGAACTCGCGTTCTCTCCCTGCAAGGGCGGACTGTGGTCCGATACAGTTCTCACCACGCTTACCAACTGGGGGGTAATGATGAGCGAATTGACTGTCGCCACTGACGGCATCCGAAAGTACGGCTCGACGTCGACCGAAGCGGCAGGACGCATCGCGCAGGCCGCCGCCGTCGATCTGGGTGCAAACATCGCAGCAGTCGCACCGGCCGTGGGCCCCGTCGGGATCGAATTTCTCGAAGCATTCGCGCGCGCTCAGGCCACACACACCAAAGATGTTGCAGCACTCGCCACGTTCTACGCCGGCAACGCCGCGACGGCCGGTGCAGCCGCGCAGGCCTACGACACCACAGATCATGCAATCGCAACAGATCTGACCGCTGTGGCCGGATCGACGGGCGCGACCGCGTGAGCACCGAAGACGACTCGACGACCGTCATCGAATTCCCTCACGGTGGCGCTCCTGCCCCGGCACTGCCGAACAATGTGGTCGAATCGATGCTCGCCGGCATACCGGTACCGGCACTCCCCGGAATCGAAGATCTGTTCGCGCCCTTGATCGAACTCGGGAAGAGTCTCGGCACAGGCACTTTTGCGGGCATCGATCCCGTCGGCATCTTCGATCAGGCGTCCACTCTCATCGACCACGCCATGGGACTGTCCCGAAGCGCGGTCGCCGAGGTAAGCCAGACCTGGAACAGCACCGGCAGTGACGCCGCGACCGAACTGTCGCGATCCGCCCAGAACAGCGGCGCAGAATTGAGCGAACGCGGAACCGCGATATCGAAAACTGCTGCTGCCGCCGCGGAATCGGTGCAGCGAGGCAACGCGAATCTCGCGGCAATCGCGCAGTCCTTCGCCACCACGGTTGCAGCTGCCGCGCCCATCGCGTGGACACCACCAGGACAGGCGATGTTGCTTGCCTCGGCAGCTGAACACATGCAGGCAGCCGTCGCGGCGGTGACTCGGACGCGCGGGGAGATGCTCGGGCACACCGCAGCCATGAACGCCCTTGCCGGACCGATCCCCGTGCCGACCCCACCGACCAGTGAGGCACTCTCCAACCTGATCACTGCGGAGGCAATCAACAACGCCGCCCGTCAGATCGCCCAACCTCTGTCTGCCTCAACCGATGCCGGTGATGCGCCGTACTCCACCCACCCGGACTCCACTCAGCCAGGCACCGAGGCTGTTCGAACCTCGGCTGCACAGGCCGGCGCCGGGCTTCCGACCGGCGTCGACAAGCTGTGGGGCGCAGGCAATCCGTCGACGTCACTCGCAGCCGGCGCGTCGCCGTCACCCAGTGCGACGGCAAGCTCTGGCGGAGCATGGGTGAGCGGAAGCGGTGGCACTACCGGCGGAATGGTGAGTGGTGCAGCGGGAGTTGCTGCAGTTCAACCGGTTCCGGTAACAACGCCCGGCCTGGGTGCACCATCGTCGGCAGTCGGCAGTAGCGGCATGTCGCCGGGCGGCATGCCGGGCGGTGGACCCCGCGGATCTCGGGACGACGAGTCGTCACGCACTACCCCGAGGTATCTCGTCACTGCCGGCGACGAGAATTCGATGGTCGACGATCTGCCGATGGTGTCGCCGCCCGTGCTCGGGGCTGACGATCCCGATCAGTACCTGTTCCGAGATCTCTGATCAAGACAAACCTCAGACGAAGCCCAACTCCCGCACCGCCGCACGCTCCTGCTCCAGTTCGCTGACGGACAGGTCGATCCGTTCGCGTGAGAAGTCGTCGATCGCGAGGTCGGGCACGATAGCGAACTCGCCATCGGCACAGGTCACCGGGAAGGAAGAGATCAATCCTTCGGGCACTCCGTAGGAACCGTCCGAACAGACGGCCATGGATACCCAGTCGTCCTCGACGGTACCGATCACCCAGTCGCGGACGTGGTCGATCGACGCGCTGGCCGCACTCGCCGCAGAGGACGATCCCCGCGCAGCGATGATGGCGGTGCCTCGCACCTGCACAGTCGGGATGAATTCGTTCTCCACCCAGTCGCGGTCGTCGATCACCGCGAGTGCAGGCTCACCTGCGACAGTCGCGTGGGACAGGTCCGGGTACTGCGTCGCCGAATGGTTTCCCCAGACGGACACCTTGCGCACCGACGACGCACGAACCCCGGTCTTCTTCACGACCTGCGCGATCGCTCGGTTGTGGTCGAGACGTGTCAGCGCACTGAACCGAGTATCGGGCACGTCCGGTGCATTGTTCATCGCGATGAGCGCGTTGGTGTTGGCCGGGTTTCCCACGACCAGCACCTTGACGTCCGAGGCTGCGTTGTTGTTGATCGCCTTCCCGTGCGCTGTGAAAATCGCGCCGTTCGCACTCAGCAAGTCGGCACGCTCCATCCCCTTGCTCCGCGGACGTGCGCCGACCAGCATCCCGACGTTCGCGCCGGAGAAGGCGACATCGGGATCGTCGGTGATGTCGATGGAGCTCAGCAACGGAAATGCGCCGTCTTCGAGTTCCATCGCAACGCCTTCGGCAGCGGACACGGCGGCAGGAATCTCGAGCAGTCGAAGTTTGATCGGGACGTCAGCGCCGAGCATCTCCCCCGCAGCTATGCGGAAAAGCATTCCGTATGCGATCTGACCCGACGCTCCGGTTACCGTGACGGTTACGGGCGCAATACTCATTGCCGACTCCTCACCTGCCGTTTTCACGACTGTCCGTTCTACAACGCTGTAAGAACGGTTTCCACGCTAGTCGAGTAAACCGGCCACTTCGTGGTCTGTCAGTGTGGTTCTCGGCACTCGTCCCTCCGCCGTCACGAGTTCGACGGCGCGGTAGAGCGGACGCTCGGCGAGTCCGGCGCCGCGGGCTTCGGCACGCAACTGTTCGATCAGCACCGAGGACAACGCGGCAGCCGGTACCAACTCGCTGGCCGCCAGCGCGTCCGCGAGCTTGCGGAGTGCAAGGATCTCCAACTCGCGCCCACCCCCCGCGGTATACAGCGCGAGCGGGATCCGCACGGTGGACCGTCCGTCGCCGAGCGTCAAGCTGACTTCGCTGATCCGGCCGGATCTCACCGTCAATGCCGCCGTGAGTACCTCGGCCACGTCGACGACGTTGGTTCGAAAACCAGCTTGCGCACGAACTCTGTTGCCGTACAACGTGATGTGCCGGCGCAGCGTCATCAGGATCGCCAGTGACGTCGGCACCGCAATGACGGCGCCGACGATCACTCCAACGGTCGCCGTCGAGAACACACTGACGATCAACCCGACGACCACGCCGAACACCACGACAACAACGGCGAATTTCTTCAGCCGCGGCGCGATCAACGCCACGGGAACCAGATCGAGCGAAACCGGTTCGGCCTCAGTGCTCAACGAGTTCCCCGAGCTTGTCGACAACCTGGTCGAGCGCCACTGTCTCCTGCTCACCTGTTGCCAACTGTTTGACAACGACAACGCCCTCTTCGAGTTCACGCTCGCCGAGAACCAAAGCGATCGCGGCACCCGAACGATCAGCTGCCTTCATCGAGCCCTTCACGCCACGGTTTCCGTACGCCAGGTCGACGCGAATCCCATTGGCACGCAACTGATGTGCGATCTTCACCAGTGCAGCCTTCGCCTCGGCACCCATCGGTACACAGAAGACGTCGACACGCGCCGGTGGCGCAACGGACTTGCCCTCGGCCTCGAGCGCGAGAACCGTGCGGTCGACGCCGATTCCGAACCCGATGCCCGAGAGCGGCTGTCCACCCAGCTGTTCCATCAGACCGTCGTAACGACCACCACCACCGATTCCGGACTGCGCACCCAGTCCGTCGTGCACGAATTCGAAGGTTGTCTTGGTGTAGTAGTCGAGGCCGCGGACCATGCGCGGGTTGACGACGTACGGAACGCCCAATGCGTCCAGGTGCGCTAGCACCTCGTCGAAGTGCGCCTTGCAGCTCTCGGACAGGTGATCGAGCATGAGCGGTGCGCCCGCAGTCATCTCGCGTACATCCGGGCGCTTGTCGTCGAGCACGCGGAGCGGGTTGATCTCGGCGCGTCGACGCGTGTCTTCGTCGAGTGGGAGTGCAAAGAGAAACTCCTGCAGCAGTTCGCGATACTGCGGCCGGCAGGTGTCGTCACCGAGAGAGGTGATTTCGAGGCGGAAGCCGTCGAGCCCCAAAGACCGGAATCCGGCGTCGGCGATCGCGATGACCTCAGCGTCGAGCGCGGGGTCGTCGATCCCGATGGCTTCGACGCCGACCTGCTGCAACTGGCGGTAGCGACCGGCCTGCGGGCGCTCGTAGCGGAAGAACGGGCCCGCGTAGCTGACCTTGACCGGCAACTGTCCACGATCGAGGCTGTGCTCGATGACCGCACGCATGACTCCGGCGGTTCCCTCGGGACGCAACGTCACCGAACGGTCACCGCGGTCGGCGAATGTGTACATCTCTTTGCTGACGACGTCGGTCGACTCACCGACACCGCGAGCGAACAGGCCGGTGTCCTCGAAGATCGGCAATTCGATGTGGCCGTATCCGGCCAACCTCGCGGCGCGCGTCAAACCGTCACGAACGGCGACGAATTCGGCTGACTGCGGCGGAACGTAGTCCGGAATGCCCTTGGGTGCAGAGAAGGTGCTGGCTTTACTCACGAGAGGTACTTTTCCTTATTCTTGTGCGCTGAGTCCAACGAGAAACGGATTCGAGCTTCGCTCGGCGCCGATCGAACTGTTGCCGCCGTGCCCGGGCAGGACCACTGTCTCGTCACCGAGTACCAATAGCTTGCGGGCGATCGAAGCGAGCAACTGCTCGTGATTTCCGCCGGGCAGGTCGCTGCGCCCGATGGAACCCTGGAACAGGGTGTCACCGGTGAACGCCAAATCCACGGGCCCGCTCTCGGTGTTCGCCTGGGTGCGGAACACCACCGATCCCTGCGTGTGCCCGGGTGTGTGGTCCACGACGAACGTCATTCCGGCCTCGGTGATCTTGTCTCCGTCGGCCAGTTCGATCACCTCGTCCGGCTCCACGAACGTCATGCCTTGAATGAATTCCTTCATCGTCGGGCCGATCCCCCGTGCCGGATCGCTGAGCATGTAGCGATCCTCGGGATGGATGTACGCGGGTACGGAATACCGCTCACAGACCTCGCGGGCCGACCACACGTGATCGAGATGACCGTGCGTCAGGAGGACCGCCGTGACCGACATGTCCTTGGAGTCCAGATATTCGAAGAGCGGCTCAGCTGCATCCTGACCCGGATCTACGACTACGCACTCGCACGCGTCGTTCTGAGCGAGTATGTAGCAGTTGGTTTGGAACATCCCGGCCGGAAAACCAGTGACGAGCACGGGGGCAACTCCTCTTCGAAGGGTGGAAACGAACAACACGCTGTCGGTTACAGCCTAAGCTGCTGCCCCGCCAGTAAGTTCTCAGGTTGCAATGGGAGACTCTGACGACGAGTAGAGCCGCTTGCCGAAGCCGACCCCCAGGGTGTCGCTCGGCCGGCCGACCACGATCCACCCGCGATACGGAGGACTACAGCAGTGCCGAGTAACGAGCAACGCCGCGAGGCGGCGAAACGCAAGCTCGAGCGTCAGCTCGAACGTCGCGCAGAACGTGCCCGCAAGCGCAAGCAGATGACGATAGCCGGAACTGCGCTCGGCGTGGTCGTCGTAGTCGGCGTCGTCGGTGGACTCATCTGGCTGAGCAATCGCAGTGACGACGACGCGAACACCACCAACACTGCTGCCGACGACTCGAGCCTCACGCCACAGACCGCGGGTGCAATGCCGGCCGGTCTGTCGACGCCACTGGCCGACACGGTTTCCTGCTCGTATCCAGCCGACGGCGCTACCGCGTCCAAGGCCAACAACCCTCCTCGTACCGACGGGATTCCCACCACCGCGCCGGACGCGACGCCGAGCATCAGCGTCGAGACCTCGCAGGGAAACATCGGGCTCACACTCGACGGAACGAAGTCTCCGTGCACGGTCAACAGCTTCGTGAGCTTGGCGCAGCAGGACTACTTCAACGACACCACCTGCCACCGCATGACGACGAGCCCCTCGCTCCAGGTGCTGCAGTGCGGTGACCCGTCCGGCACCGGCACCGGCGGACCGGGCTACGGCTTCGACAACGAATTCCCCACCACGGCGTATTCCACCACCGACCCGGCAGCGCAAGAGCCCGTCACCTACGCGCGCGGCACGGTTGCGATGGCCAACACCGGGGCACCCGGTAGCAACGGCAGCCAGTTCTTCCTCGTCTACGGCGACTCACAACTCCCCCCGCAGTACACGGTTTTCGGCACGATCGACGAAACCGGGCTCGCCACTTTGGACAAGGTCGCGGCCGGCGGATCGACGCCAGAGGGTGACGGCAAGCCGAATCTGACCACCGACATCAAGACAGTAAGGCTCGACTGATGCGACGTAATCCTGTGATGCGCTTTCCTGTAGTTATTGCCGCCGCCAGCGCCGCGGCGCTGCTTCTGGCTGGTTGTTCCAGTGATTCCGGTAGCTCGGACTCGCCGTCCAGCACCTCCAAGGCGAAGTCGACAACGGCTGCCATGCCGCCGCTCGACATGTCACAGTTCGACGCACTCCCGCCTGTCCCGACTCCGGCCTCGGCGACCGTCGACTGCTCGTACCCGAGCGCGGCGGGTGCAGCAAAAACCGTCAATCCGCCGAACTCCACGGGTGTGTCCACCGAGGGAACCGTCAACGTCGCGCTCACGACTACGGCCGGCCCGATCGGGATGGAACTGAACCGGGCGGAAGCCCCCTGCACGGTCAACAGCATCGTGAGCTTGACCGAGCAGAAGTACTTCGACGACACCCCGTGCCATCGACTCGTCACCACACCCGGTCTACAGATCCTGCAGTGCGGCGATCCCTCGGGCAAGGGCACGGGCGGACCAGGCTATGGCTTCGACAACGAGTACCCGACCACTGCCTACCCGGCTAACGATCCGGCACTCTCCTTGCCTGCCGTCTACCCCCGCGGCACGCTGGCAATGGCCAACTCGGGTAAACCGGGCAGCAACGGCAGTCAGTTCTTCCTCGTCTACGAGGATTCGGTCTTGCCGCCCAACTACACGGTCTTCGGAAAGATCGACGACGCCGGCCTGGCGACGATCGAGAAGATCGCGGCCGACGGCGACGACGGTGGCATGGGAGCAACCGGCGGCGGTGCACCCAACACCCCGATCACCATCGAGACTGCAGTAGTCGCCTGACCCCCTGTGCGCCTTTATTAACCGCCCGCGGTTAATAAAGGCGCACAGCAGTTTACGAAGCAGAGGTCACGCGGTAGACGTCGTAGACGCCTTCCACGTTACGAACCACGTTGAGAACATGACCCAAGTGCTTCGGGTCGCCCATCTCGAAGGTGAACTTGCTGATCGCCACCCGGTCGCCGGACGTGGTGACCGAGGCCGACAGGATGTTCACCTTCTCGTCTGCCAACGCCTTGGTGACGTCGGAAAGCAACCGATGACGATCGAGCGCCTCGATCTGGATCGCGACCAGGAACACCGATGTCGCTGACGGTGCCCATTCGACGTCGATGATTCGCTCCGACTGATCGTGGAGCGAGTTGGCGTTGGTGCAGTCGGTACGGTGCACGCTGACCGCGCCGCCACGCGTGACGAAGCCCAGAATCGAATCGCCCGGTACCGGCGTGCAACACTTCGCGAGTTTTGCCACCGTGCCCGGTGCTCCGGGAACCAGAATTCCGGAGTCACCCGTACTGCGGGTGCGCACCGGCATGGTCGACGGCGTCGAACGCTCGGCCAGTTCCTCCTCGACGGCGCCGACGCCGCCCAGATGAGCAACCAGTCGCTGCACGACGTGGTGCGCCGACACCTGACTCTCGCCTACGGCCGTGTACAACGCCGAGACGTCGGGATAGCGAAGTTCGTGCGCGATCGTGCTCATCGATTCGGCATTCATCAACCGCTGCAACGGAAGTCCCACACGGCGGACTTCCTTCGCGATCTGATCCTTGCCGGACTCGAGCGCCTCTTCGCGGCGTTCCTTCGCGAACCACTGACGGATCTTCGCCTTGGCACGCGGCGAGACGACAAACGTCTGCCAATCTCGGCTCGGCCCGGCGGTGGCAGCCTTCGACGTGAAGACCTCCACCACTTCGCCGTTTTCGAGAGTTCGTTCCAGCGCGACCAGTCGGCCGTTGACCCTGGCACCGATGCATCGGTGCCCGACCTCGGTGTGCACCGCATACGCGAAATCGACGGGAGTCGATCCGGCAGGCAACGTGATCACGTCACCCTTTGGCGTGAAGACGAAGATCTCCTTGACCGCGAGGTCGTAACGCAACGATTCGAGGAACTCCCCCGGATCGGCCGCTTCACGTTGCCAGTCGAGTAGCTGACGCATCCACGCCATGTCGTCGACCTCGGCGATGTCGCCCGCGTGCTTGCCCTTGGTCTCCTTGTACCGCCAGTGCGCGGCGATACCGAACTCCGCGGTCCGGTGCATGTCCTGGGTCCGGATCTGGACCTCCAGGGGCTTGCCTTCCGGTCCCACGACGGTGGTGTGCAGCGACTGGTAGACGCCGTAGCGCGGTTGTGCGATGTAGTCCTTGAAGCGTCCGGCCATCGGCTGCCACAGCGAGTGGACAACACCGACCGCGGCGTAACAGTCACGCACTTCTTCGCACAGAATGCGCACGCCGACCAGATCGTGGATGTCGTCGAAATCGCGGCCCTTGACGATCATCTTCTGGTAGATCGACCAGTAGTGCTTGGGCCGGCCCTCGACGATGGCATTGATCCGCGAGGCGGACAGAGTCGAGTTGATCTCGGCGCGAACCTTGGCCAGATAAGTGTCTCGAGAGGGCGCGCGATCGGCGACCAGTCGAACGATCTCGTCGTACTTCTTCGGGTGCAGGATCGCGAACGAAAGGTCCTCGAGTTCCCACTTGACGGTCGCCATTCCGAGCCGATGCGCAAGTGGTGCAATGACTTCGAGAGTCTCACGCGCCTTACGTGCCTGCTTTTCGGGCGGCAGGAATCGCATCGTGCGCATGTTGTGCAGACGATCCGCAACCTTGATCACGAGCACGCGCGGGTCCCGCGCCATCGCGATGATCATCTTGCGGATGGTTTCGCCCTCGGCTGCGGTGCCCAGAACGACCTTGTCGAGTTTGGTGACTCCGTCGACAAGGTGAGCGACCTCGTCACCGAAATCCTTGGTCAACTCTTCGAGTGAGTAACCGGTGTCCTCGACGGTGTCGTGCAGAAGGGCTGCGACGAGGGTGGTGGTGTCCATTCCCAGCTCGGCCAGAATGCTCGCGACGGCCAACGGATGCGTGATGTACGGATCGCCGGACTTGCGCCGCTGGCTCGAATGTCTGTCCTCGGCGACGTCGTACGCACGCTGGAGCAGCGCGAGGTCGGCCTTCGGATACAGCTCACGGTGGAGGCTGACCAACGGCTCGAGCACCGGGCGGATGGTGGCGTTGCGCTGACCGGTGATGCGTCGAGCAAGCCGAGCGCGCACCCTACGGGAGGCGGAAGCGGGCACGGCCAGATTCTGCCCACCCCGATTGCCGGTAGTTTGCGCAGATCCCGAATCGTCGGGCACCGCGGACTTCGATGGTGTCGTCTCCGGAGCCGGAACTGCACCCGTCTCCTGCGACACTGCACCCGAGTTCTGTGATCGATCAAGATTCGACGTCATGTCGCCACCTCCTACCACCGAGTTGGTTGAGGCAACCGCCCTGCATCGGGTAATTGCCCTGGAGGTCTAACTCGACCCCCAGGAGACAACTTTAATACTCAGACCTTCACCAGTGATGTCAGTGGGTACTTCAAGAAGCGATCTCGACCGCGCAGTTCCTCGATCTCGAGCACCACTGCGACGCCGACGACGTTCGCTCCACCCAACTCGACCAACTGTACAGCCGCCTCGAGTGTCCCTCCGGTAGCCAGAACGTCGTCGATCACCAGAACATTCCGCCCCGTGAGATCGAAGCCGTTTGCGGGAATCTCGAGAGTCGAGGATCCGTACTCGAGGCTGTACGAACGAGAGAGCACCGGCGGCGGCAGTTTGCCGACCTTCCGCACGGCAACGACTCCCGCACCCATCTTCGCGGCCGCACCGGCACCGAGCAGGAAACCGCGAGCATCGACGGCGGCGATCGTGTCGGCGTCCGGAGCACAGGCGACAAGGGCATCGAGCACGGCCCCGAACCCCTCGGCGTCGGCGAACACCGGAGTCAGATCGGCGAACCGAACACCGGGACCGGGAAAGTTGTCCGCCCAGCGGGTCAGCCGAACAACGGCGTCACCGGCAGCCCGGTGGATTGCGATCAATTCTTCAGTCGTGTGCAAGGCAACACCATTCGAGACGCTCATCTGCGTAGTACCCATCTGTCCATGTTCCAGCCGGTAGCGGCCCGAGTCGGATTGACCAACACTGCCGACATGCCTGGAGCTACAGCGACAGTTCGTAGTTGATTGAACAGTGGAATCGTAGGCACCTGGGTCCACAGGATGTTCTCCGCCTCCACCGAGAGTCCCAATTGCGCACTCGTGCTCGCATCCACGTTCAACTGATCGATGATCTGATCGATCCTGGCATTTCCGTACGTACCGAGGTTTGCGCCGTTGCCCGATCGCAGCGCTCCGCGCGCGTCGATCATGCTCGCTGTTCCGCCTGCCCCGACTTTGCCTGCCATGCCGGAAAGCACAGCGTCGACTCCCCCGGACTGCAGACTCGCAGGATCGAAGCTGTCGGTACTCGCGTCCTCGATCGTAATTCCCGCCGGAGCACACGCGGCTTTCGCTTCAGAGACGATCTGCGCCCGCACCGGGTCCGGTGCGAGGTACCCGACCCGGACGGTCAACTGGTCGAGATCGGCTTCCGACAACGACGTCTTCGCGGCATCGACGTCGGCATTGGCGTACCGGTCACCGTCGACCGCAGCGGCGTCGCTGTACACGAGTGAATCCGGCGCCATCAGTCGCGAATCGACCACGCCGGAACCCAGACCAGCCTGCGGCGCGTTATCCGTCTGCCCGAACTTCTCGAACAGAGTTGTCCGCGGAACACAATGCGCGAACGCTCGACGGGCGGCTTCGTCGCCCAGCGAACCAGAGGTCGCGAGAACGAACTGCTCGATCGACCGCGACGGAATCTGTTGGACGTCGAACCCGGACGGAGTACCGAGTTCGCCGGCCGACCCGGAAGCGACGTCGACGACCTCGATCGAGTTCTTGTCGAGATCCTCGGTCAGATTCACACCACGTGGCCAGACGACGATGCGATCGGTCGCCGGCTTGTTGCCCCACCACCGCTCGTTCGCGACCAGCACCAGGCCGTCGTCGGCACTGTACGAGTCGATTCGATACGGACCAGCGGAGGGCAGTACGGAGGTGTCCACCTGACCTGGAGTCAGGTTCCACCCGGTGTTCCAGAAGTCCGCGATCTTCGACAACGCTTCGGTGTCACCGGCATTCACCGCGCTCACCACGTCGCCCACTCCGGCGCGCTGCGTCACGATGTGTGAAGGCATCAGCGCAGTCGCACCGAACAACGACCGCCAATCGGTGAACGATCGCCCGGGTTTGAAGAACACCGTCGCGTCCTTCGCCCCGCTCTGGCAGTCGATCCGGTCGATGTCCGCGTATCCGAGATTGTTCGCCGTGTCGAACATGGGCTTCACGGCACCATCGACGTCTTCGGTGAACTTGCCACTCGACGCCGCCCAGGTGAGGACGAGATCGTCACAGGACATCGGAATCCCGTCGGAGTACACGGACGCCGGATTGAGCTTGTACGAGACCGTGAGCACGTCACCGGGCAACTCCGACACCGTTCCGATGTCCGTGTCGGAGACAGGTGCTCCGGCCGGGCCGGTGAACGTGAAGCCGGGAAGCACCCGGCCGAACGCGGCCATCGCCCCGGACACCGATCCAGCTGTCGTGTTGGCGTTGTACGTGGAGATGGAGTTGTCGATGGCATATCCGATGGACGGAACCTGCTCGGCGCTTTCCGAGCAGGCCGCCAACGAACCCGCAGCCACAGCGGTGGCCGCAACGAACGTCATCGATCGAACCAGTGTGCGTGTTCTTGGGAGCATGTTCAGTGCCCCTTCTTGTTTCGCTTTCCGGTCGGCCGCGCACCCGGCTGCGGAGCAACCGGCGCACGGCGTGCAACTGGTGCGCCGACGGCAACCGTCTGCGTACCTTTCTCGGCCAGCGTAGCCCGGCGCGAGAGCACCTTACGAGTGTGCGCGGCAACGGGTCCCCAGCGTTCCTTCATCGACACCAGGAGCGGCGTCGCGAAGAAGATCGAGGAGTACGCACCCACGATGATGCCGACGAGCTGAACGAGCGCAAGGTCCTTGAGTGTGCCGACGCCGAGCATCCAGACCGCGACAACCATCAGAGCGATCACCGGGAGCACGCTGATGACCGTCGTGTTGATCGATCGCATCAAGGTCTGATTCACCGCGAGGTTGGCCTGCTCGCCGTACGTCCGGCGCGTCAGATGCAGAACACCGCGGGTGTTCTCTTCGACCTTGTCGAACACCACCACGGTGTCGTACAGCGAGAAGCCGAGAATGGTGAGCAAACCGATCACCGTCGCGGGCGTCACCTCGAAACCGACGAGCGAGTAGACGCCGGCAGTGACGATGATGTCGAAGAACAACGCAACGATCGCAGCTACCGCCATGTCCCGCTCGAAGCGGATGGCGATGTAGATACTCACGATCACCAGGAACACAATCAGCGCGATCAGCGCCTTCTTGGTGATCTGGCCGCCCCAGGTTTCACTCACGTCCGCAAAACTGATGGCTTGCGCCGACGGGTTCCCGTTCTTGTCCTTGGGCTGGAACTCGTCGAAGAGAGCCGACTGAAGATCGTTGATCTGCGTCGCGTTCAACGTCTCCGACCGGATCTGCACGGTTGCGCTGGCACCCGAGCCGACTGTCTGCACGCTGACCGGTTCGAACCCGAGTGTGTCGGAGTAGACGGTTTCCACCGCCGACGTCTCGACTCCGCCCTCGGCAGGGAACTGAATGCGTGATCCGCCTTCGAAATCGATACCGAAGGTGAAGCCGCGCAGGATGATGCTCAGCAGCGCAATGGCGACCAGAGCGCCGGTCAGTCCGTAGTAGAAGCGACGCTTGCCGACGACCTCGAACGCACCCGTTCCGGTGTACAACCGCGAGAGCCAGCTGTGCTTGGGCATCGCGCCCTGATCGACGCCTGAGTCGGTGATCTCCGACCGGGCCGCCGCATCGGCGGACTCGGCGGCGGAACTGTTGGTGGACCCCACCGGGGAGTTGTTGGACTCGCTCATGCTCGTGTCTCCTTAGCCGACGCAGCGGCGGCAACCTTACGTTCGCGGGCAACCTCTTGCACTGCGCCGAGACCGTTGACGCTGGGCTTGGACCAGAACGCCGAACGGGACGCCATGCTGACCAGTGGCCACGTCACGAGGAACACGACAATCACGTCGAGAATGGTCGTCAGACCCAAGGTGAAGGCGAAGCCTCGCACCTGTCCGACCGCCAGCACGTACAGAACTGCAGCGGCGATGAAGCTCACCGCGTTGCCGGAAAGAATTGTTCGGCGTGCTCTTGCCCAACCGCGTGGCACCGCCGAGCGGAAGCTACGGCCCTCACGCATTTCGTCCTTGATGCGTTCGAAGAACACGACGAACGAGTCGGCGGTCATACCGATACCGATGATCAGACCAGCCATGCCGGCCAAGTCGAGCGTGAAGCCGATGTATCTGCCGAGCAGAACCATGATCGCGTAGACCATGACTCCGGAGAGAATCAGCGACAACGCCGTCAGGACGCCGAGCATGCGGTAGTAGACGAGGCAGTACAGCAGAACGAGAACGAGACCGACCGCGCCGGCGATCAATGCCGCCTGCAGTGAGGCCAGGCCGAGCGTGGCCGAGACCGTCTCGGCCTCAGAGGCTGCGAACGAGAGCGGAAGCGAACCGTACTTCAGTGTGTTGGCAAGTTCTTTGGCACTCTCGGCAGTGAAACTGCCCGTGATCGAGGTGGCGCTACCCGCAGGCGTTGCACCTTGAATCGTGGGAGCGCTGACGACCTTCGAGTCGAGCGTGAACGCTGCCTGCTTGCCGATGTTGGCTGAGGTGAACTCGGCCCAGGTGTTGCTGCCGGTCGTCTTGAACGAGAGGCTGATCTCGTGGCGCGACTGCTGCGAGTTGAAGACCGAAGACGCGTCGGCAATCTCCTGTCCGTCGATGATCGAAGGACCGAGGAGATAGATGTTCAGTCCGTCTTGCGAGCAGGCGACCAGCGGCAGGGTCGGGTCGTCGTTTCCACGGAGCGGATCCGCGACGGAGCAGTCGAGGTTCGCCACTGCTTGCTGCTGCACTGTCGGATCGCTGCTCTGTCGGAGGGCGCGCGCTGCGGCGATTTCCGCTGCTGCTGCGTCGCCTTCGTCGGTGCCGTCGCTCGGCGCGTCCCCGGTGGGGGCCGGAGTCGTTGTCTGCGGCGCGGGCGTTGCCTCGGGAGTAGTCGGGTCCTGAGCCAGGAACGGACGGTTCTGCGGCGTCTGCGTCCCGTCAGCGGGTGCTTCGGGGGCCGGTGCATCAGTGGCCGGAGTTTCGGCCGCCGGCGCCTCGGGCGTAGCTGTCCGATTCGCGTCACGGGTGGCGACGTCGATCGAACCCGTCACCGGGCGGATGTACAGACGAGCGGTCTGGCCGAGCGAGCGAGCCTGCGCACTGTCGTCGCCGGGAACGGTGATGACGAGGTTGTCACCGTCGACAACGACCTCGGAACCGGAAACGCCGAGACCGTTGACGCGGGTCTCGATGATTTCCTGAGCCTGCTTGAGACTGTCCTGACTGGGAGCGCTGCCGTCCGGGGTACGAGCGGTCAACGTGACGCGCGTTCCACCCTGCAGGTCGATGCCGAGTTTCGGCGTGGCCGACTTGTCTCCAGTGAAGAACACCAGGGCATACAGTGCCACTACCAGGACCCCGAAAAGGGCCAGGTAGCGGACCGGATGCACCGTTCCGGTGGAAGGTGCCACGATCTTTAAGTCTCCTCGGTAGGTGCAGAGCTTCAGTAAGTGCACGGCTCGGGTGGTCGACGACCACCCGAGCTGCGGCGTTCGAACTGCAACGATTGATCAACGGGGTGAACTGAGCTGCTGGTGTAAGAGCGGACAAACCGATCTGGACGTGTGTCCGAGTTCACAACTCTAGAACACGTACCAGTTCGACGAAGTCAGGACTCCTTGGTGAGCCGGATTTCGGTGTCGGCAGCAGACTCTTCGATCTCGGAAATCGAGTCGTCGTCATACTCGTCGGTCTCGGTCGTCTCGACGACGCGCTCACGGATGACCAGACGCGACCAGGTGGTGATGACACCGTCCGCGATCTCGAGGTCCACGGTGTCGTCGTCCAGGGAAGCGATCGTGGCGTAGAGCCCGGCCGTGGTCTGCACCCGATCGCCGACCTGCAGCGAGTCCTGCATCTCGGAAGTCGCGGCCAAGGCCTTCTTCTGCTTGCGCATGCCCAGGAACATGGGCACCAGCAGTGCGAGGATCAAGAGGGGGAAAAGCAAACTCGACATGTGTTGATCAACCTCGGTTGTGTTGCACGTTTTACGCCGCGATGGTCCCGGATGGACCTACGCAATACACCAGTGTGCCATTAGTTGCTGAGGATTCCTGACAGATCGGCCGTTCAAGTAGGCCTTTCCAGTCGAAATTCACTCGCCGTTCGGATCGAACAACGTGGCCTGCGGTTCGTTGACACGAACCTCGATACCGCCCGCTGCGGCATCCGGCGGCGGTGTCATTCCGAGTTGAGTCCAGGCAGCGGCGGTAGCCACACGTCCTCGCGGCGTCCGGGCGATCATTCCGGCCCGGACCAGGAACGGCTCGCACACTTCTTCCACCGTCGACGGTTCCTCGCCGACGGCCACCGCAAGCGTCGACACGCCGACGGGCCCGCCGCCGAACGAACGCACCAAAGCACTCAGTACCGAACGGTCGAGACGGTCCAAGCCCAACTGGTCCACGTCGTAGACGGCCAAGGCCGCCTGAGCGACGTCCATGGTGACGATTCCGTCGGCGCGCACCTCGGCGAAGTCGCGAACCCGGCGCAGCAATCGGTTCGCGATACGCGGTGTCCCCCGCGAGCGTCGTGCGATTTCGGCACCGGCGTCAACTTCGAGATCGACGCCCAGAATTCCGGCCGAACGCATCAGAATCTGTTGCAGCTCTTCGGGTTCGTAGAAATCCATGTGAGCGGTGAACCCGAAGCGGTCGCGTAACGGACCGGTCAGCGCACCCGACCGCGTAGTCGCACCGACCAGCGTGAACGGTGCAACCTCCAGAGGAATCGACGTGGCGCCCGGCCCCTTACCGACGACGACGTCGACACGGAAGTCTTCCATGGCCAGGTACAACATCTCCTCGGCCGGACGAGCGATTCGGTGAATCTCGTCGATGAACAACACGTCGCCCTCGACGAGGTTGCTCAGCATCGCAGCCAGGTCTCCGGCGCGTTCGAGCGCCGGTCCGGACGTCAACCGCAGAGAAGAGCCCAACTCCCCCGCGATGATCATCGCCATCGACGTCTTGCCGAGCCCGGGGGGACCGGACATCAGGATGTGATCAGGCGTGCTGCCACGAAGTTTTGCTCCGGTGAGCACGAGCTGCAGTTGTTCGCGAACACGAGGTTGACCGATGAAGTCGTCGAGACTCTTGGGGCGCAGACTCGCTTCGACATCACCGTCTCCCGCCACCAATTCGGCAGAGACCTGCGACTCGTCGTCGAAATCGTCGATCGGGTCGAAGTTCATCGAGTCTTACCGAGCAGCGACAGAGCAGAACGCAGTGCGACCGACGTGGTGGCCTCGGGCGATTCCGCCAGAACCGAATCCGTGGCCTGCTCAGCCTGCTTGATCGGGAAGCCCAGACCTTCGAGAGCCTCGACGATCTGATCACGGATCGAACTGCCGACGACGACACCGGACGCCGCGCCGGCCGTCGTCGCGACGGCGTCGACCTTGTCGCGCAGTTCGACAACCATGCGCTCGGCGCCGCGTTTTCCGATACCGGGGACCCTCGTCAACGCCGTCAGGTTGCCTTCCGAGAGCGCCCGCCGCAGCGCGTCCGGTTCGAGAACTGCAAGAGTTGCCATCGCCAGGCGCGGTCCGACTCCGGAAACCGTCTGCAGGAGGCTGAACAGGTCCTTCGACTCGGTATCGGAAAAACCGTACAGCGTCATCGAGTCTTCGCGAACGATCATCGTCGTGAACAGTCGCGCTTCGCTTCCCCGGTGCAGCGCACCGAGAGTCACCGGGGTGGCATTGACCCGATAGCCGACACCTGACGCTTCGATGACCGCGTGATCGAGCGCAATATCGAGTACCTCGCCGCGTACCGACGCGATCATCGTGAACCTGCCTTCTTCGTCTCGGCCAATTTTGCCTGATACTTACGCATTTGTTCAGCGGCCATCGCCTCGGCGCGGGCCATCCGCTCGATCATCGGTGCTCGCCAGCAGTGACAGATCGCCAGCGCCAGAGCGTCGGCAGCGTCAGCCGGTTTCGGCGCCGTCTTCAAATTCAGAATTCGCGTCACCATCGCAGTGACCTGCGCCTTGTCGGCGTTACCGCTGCCGGTGACGGCGGCCTTCACCTCGCTGGGCGTGTGGAAACACACCGGAATGCCGCGTCTGGCGGCAGCGAGCGCGACAACTCCGCCTGCTTGCGCCGTCCCCATCGCGGTACTGACGTTGTGCTGCGCGAACACGCGCTCGATCGCGACCACCTCCGGCTTGTACTGCTCGATCCACAGTTCAGCCGCATCGGAGATCCGCAGAAGCCGAGAACCGAGGTCCATCTCGGCCGGAGTCCGCACCACGTCGACCGCAATGGGGCGCACTTTCCTGCCGTTGCTCCCGTCGACCACTCCCAACCCGCAGCGAGTCAAGCCTGGGTCCACTCCGAGCACGCGCACTTGTCACACCTCTCCATACCGAACAGCTGTTCGATAGCTTAGCGGTGCGCGGGACTACTACCCCGCATCAACACGCAACCCGGCCCGGACGCGGACGTCAGGACCGGGTTGAGTTGAAAAACAATCAGTCTTCGAGAGCCGCGAGAACCTCGTCGGAAAGATCGATGTTGGTGTAGACGTTCTGCACGTCGTCAGAATCTTCGAGCGCGTCGACGAGCTTGAAGATCTTGCGTGCGCCGTCGACATCCAAGGGAACCTCGACGGAAGCGCGGAAATCGGCTTCAGCGGAGTCGTAGTCGATGCCGGCTTCCTGAAGTGCCGACCGTACGGCAACCAGATCCTGTGGCTCACTGACGATTTCGAAGGTTTCACCGAGATCGGTGACTTCCTCGGCACCGGCGTCGAGCACAGCCATCAGGACGTCGTCCTCCGACTGGCCGTTCTTCTCGAGCGTGACGACACCCTTGCGAGCAAACAGGTAGGAGACGGAACCCGGGTCAGCGAGGTTGCCACCGTTACGGGTCATCGCGGTGCGAACTTCACCGGCTGCGCGGTTGCGGTTGTCGGTGAGGCACTCGATCAGAACGGCGACGCCGTTGGGTCCGTAGCCCTCGTACATGATGGTCTGCCAGTCTGCGCCGCCCGCTTCTTCACCGGCGCCGCGCTTGCGCGCACGCTCGATGTTGTCATTGGGAACAGACGTCTTCTTCGCCTTCTGGATGGCGTCGTACAAGGTGGGGTTGCCCGTGGGATCGCCACCGCCGGTTCGTGCCGCCACCTCGATGTTCTTGATCAGCTTCGCGAAGGATTTGCCACGACGTGCGTCGATCACAGCCTTCTTGTGCTTGGTGGTGGCCCATTTTGAGTGGCCGCTCATGCGATTCAAGCCCCTTTCCTGCTGCGTTGCGCACGCCGAATGCGCGTCTTTCAGCTCTGCCGATGTTACCCGTCCCACGTCACAACTCGCTGCATCCCCCGACACGAATTAGTCAAACCACGCATTGTTTGCATAGAATGCAAACATGTTGGTCCGAATAGATCACGCCTCCACAACTCCACTCGCGGAGCAGATTGCAGCCGGGGTTCGTGGCTCGGTCATCCGCGGTGAGATCGGACCAGGTGACCGCCTGCCGTCCGCTCGCGCTCTCGCCGAGTCGATCGACGTCAATCTCCACACGGTTCTTCGTGCGTACGCAACACTCCGCGACGAAGGCCTGATCGACCTCCGACGCGGACGTGGCGCCGTCATTCGCGCCGAATTCGACTCGGGAAGAACAGCTCTCAACGAATCTGCGCGCGAGTTCGTACGGCAGGCCCGAAATCTCGGACTCGACACTGCGCACATGCTCGACCTCATCAAGGAGACCAGCACACAATGACGACCAGCAAGATCCGACTCTGGACAGCAGCTTCGCTGACTCTGATCCCGACCCTGATCCTGGTTCTCGCACGCTTCGCGTGGGGTGACCGCCTACCCGAGACCGTCGCGAGCCATTGGTCCGGATCGACCCCGGACGGCTTCAGCACCACGACGACGTTTTTCGCCATCGCGCTGGTGATTTCTCTGGTGGCTGTCGTTTGCGCCTGTGTCGTCGCGGCCCGTTCGAGCGACAACGCGCCCCTGTTTCTGGCCGTCTCCTCGATCTCGAGTGCGACACTGGCGACGATCTGGATTCTGAGCGTCGCCCTGACGATCGACGCCGGGTCGCCGGAAGCCGCGCGTATCGGCTGGTGGATTCTTGCGCCGATCGCGGCGGTACTCGTAGGAGTTCTGGCATACGCGCTGCCTGACCAGCAACGAAGCGGCCCGGAGTCGCCACTGCCGACCCCGACGCTCGACACTCCGCTGACGGCCTCCGAACGTGCAGTGTGGGTCGGGCAGGTCCGCAGCGTCTGGCCGTGGATCGTTACAGCCGGCCTCGTAGTTCTCGTGATCGCGACTGCCGCGTACTCGGATTGGTGGGTTGCCGTGATCCTGGGTGTGTCCACCCTCGCCGTCACAGCATTCGCGTCGGTCACCGTGCGCGTCGACCGTCACGGTGTCGGCATCAGTTCCTGGGGCGTTCGATGGAAGAAGATCCCCATCTCGAAGGTGAAGTCCGCATCGGTCGACGCGATACGTCCGGCCGAATGGGGCGGATGGGGTTACCGAATGACACCGCGCGGAACAGCCGTCACTCTCCGCTCGGGTGAGGCCATCGTGGTCACTCTCGAGAGCGGACGACTGTTCGCCGTAACCGTCGATCACCCGGAAGACGGTGTGAAGCTGATCAATTCGTTGGTTCAGGCTGGTTGATTCACGAACAACGTCAATTCACGAACAACACGGCAGCGGCATTGCCGGCGAGGTAGAAACCGGCAATGCCGAATACCCAACCCATTGCGCTGTCGCCGTAGCGAGACATCAGCGAGTCCACTCGGCGCAGCGGCTTGTCGAGGCGGTTGCCGGCCACGACCCGCCCGCACAACAGAAGCACTGCGGGCATGGCCATGATCAGGCAGTATCCGGCAAGTATCGACGCAGACGCGACTGCGGGCAGCCCAGCAGCGGTGATCATCGCGATCGCCGCCAAGTAGGGCAACATCGTCACCAATTCGGCGGTTCCCGCAGCAATCGCGAGAAGTACAACACTTCTCGCGGAACTGGCCGAGCCGAGCACCCGCTCTCGCCAAACATGGGTTCGATCGGCCTGACCGGATGTGCGCCTCTTCTCGGAATCGAATCGAAAGCTCCACGCGAACAACGCGATACCGAGAATCAACTGCGCACCGCGGGCGGCGGGGGTTTCGAGCAGCGGGGCGACGACAGGCATGCCTGCCCGTGCCGTCGTCCAGACTGCCACCCCGACAACAAAATAGAACGTCGTGATGACCACCAGATACGTCAGCAGCCTGCGAACCTGCGGTCGTCCCGGCATCAACAACATCCAGACCGGGACGACCAATGTTCCGATGCTCGTACTGTCCAGCAGGGCGAGCCCGCCCAGCGTGGTGAGCAGGACGAGTTCCACGTCAGTCGTTTCGGCGCTCGGGTATCGCTGTCTCCCTCGTTCGGACTGCATTCACGATGTCGAAGGCACCGATGATCGCGAGGATCACGCCGAGTGGTCCGCCGCGAAACCAGAAGAACTCGGCGTCACGCGCGAACAGCCACAGACAGCCGCCACCGACGACCAAGAGAATGCCGATCATCAACTCGAAGCGAATTTTCATACGTCGAGCCTGTCTTCTCTCTCGAATCCGCACATCAGCCATCGGAACAACGCCGACCTCATCATTTGGTATGACAAGTCAGGCGCCCCGATGTGCTCTGATAAGTCTGTGGTGACCAGAAGTCGGAGTGTCGGCAAGTGGAACGATCCGCTCATCGCCTTCGGCCTGTTCGCGATCGGGGTACTCCTCTACCTGGTCGGCCTGTACCAAATGTGGACCGATGTCGGAGGTGTCGCCGACGTTCCCGCCGGGGTTCGGATCGGGATGCTGGCTCTGCTGTGTGCGATCGACTCGTTCCGGCGGGTGCGTCCGGCAACAGCTTTGGCGGCGGGGGCCGTCATCGTCGCGGTCGACGCTGCCCTGGGACCCACTCTGCCGATGTGGCTGGTCCTCTCGGATCTCACCTACGCCGCAGTTCTGTACGGGACGGCGCGGCTGGGCCGAGTGGTGTGTTCTCTGACCGCGGTGACGGTTGCCGCGCTCACCGCACTCGTCTACCTGTCCACCCAGGACGTCCGCGCTGCGGCTGGGGCAGGCGTGGTGACCGCTCTGTTCTTCGGTACACCGGTGTGGTGGGCACTGGTCATCCGTCGACAAGTCGAACTGACCGAGGCCGAACGCGAGCGTTCCAGAGTCCACGAAGCACTCGCCACTCTGGACCGCGAGGCCGCAGTCGCTCACGAACGAGCAACCATGGCGCGCGATCTGCACGACGTCATCGCAAGCCACCTCTCCGCCATCGCAATCCATTCCGAGGCGGCACTGTCCACCTCAGCTCTCTCCGGTGAACGGGGCCAACCAGACGACGGATTGAGGGAGATGATCGGAGCGATCAGATCGAGCAGTCTCGCGGGCCTTTCCGAGATGCGGTCGATGATCGAACTGCTCCACGCCGGGGACGACGAGACCCCGGACCCGCGTTCCTCTCCCCCGCGGCTGACCGAGTTGCCCGTCGTCCTGGACGCAGTTCGGGCAGCCGGCGCCGCCGTGCACGTTGCGATCGACATCGATACTGCCGACCTGCCGAGCGTGGTCGATCACACGGCGTACCGGATCACCCAGGAGGCGTTGACCAATGCGCTCAAGCATGCGCCTGGTGCACCGATCTCGATGTCGATCTCTCTCCAGCACAATGCATTACAGATCGAGATCCGAAACCCCATCGGTCGCGACACATCCAGTTTTCGGGCGGGAACGCACGGACTTGCAAACATGCGTCACCGCGCCGAACTGCTGGGCGGTTCACTCGACGCACTTCCGGTCGACGGAGAATGGACGGTATGCGCACAGATACCGGTCCCCGCGCCGAACGGAACGGATCGGTGATCACCGTCGCCCTGGTCGACGACCACGCCGCGATCCGGTCGGGACTCGCGATGATCCTGCGGCAGCACGACGACATCGATGTCGTCGCAGAAGCCGGTGACGGAGCGTCGGCGATCACCGTCACCCGCACACATCAACCCGACGTCGTACTCATGGACGTCCGGATGCCAGGCACCGACGGCATCGAGGCGACGCGTCAGATCATCGGGACGACCCGCAGCCGGGTTCTGGTGTTGACCACCTTTGACCTCGACGAATACGTCTTCGCGGCCCTGCGCGCCGGTGCGTCGGGATTCCTGCTCAAGACTGCGACAGCGGACGAACTGACCCGCGCTATCCGCAATGTCGCAGCCGGAGATGCAGTGCTCGCTCCTCGTGCGGCGCGTGCACTGATCGGCGAGTTCGTGCAGCGCGCACCCAAACCCACCGAACCGCTGGGATTGAGCGAGCTCACCGACCGTGAACGCGAGGTCCTCGCGCTGTTGGGGACGGGTATGTCCAACGCCGAACTGTCGCGTGAACTCGGAGTCGGTGCTCCGACGGTGAAGTCGCACGTGTCGCGAGTTCTGTCGAAGTTGCACCTCACCTCACGCGTCCAGGCGGCGATCCTTGCCCGCGAACTGGAGCTGTAGGTTCGGCCGAGGCTGACTACTCCAGTTATCCGCGAACCAGATCGACGAACATCTCGTGCACTCGACGGTCCCCGGTAACCTCGGGATGGAAAGAAGTGGCGATCACCGAGCCCTGCCGAACCGCGACGATCCGGCCCGCGGCCTCCCCCGCGGCGGCGGGAACCTGCGCAAGGACCTCAACGCCCGGCCCAACTCGCTCCACCCACGGCGCGCGGATGAAGACAGCGCGAATGGGATCACCGATGATGCCCTCGAACTCCAGGTCGGACTCGAAAGAATCGACCTGCCGACCGAAAGCGTTGCGGCGCACCGTCATGTCGATGGCGCCGAGATGCTCGGCGTCCGGCCGGGTGTCTAGTACCTCGCTGGCGAGCAGAATCATGCCCGCACACGATCCGTAAGCCGGCAGCCCGCCGCGGAGTCGCTCACGAAGCGGTTCCAGCAGCTCGAATACCTGCAGAAGCCGGCTCATCGTGGTGGATTCGCCACCGGGGATCACGATGCCGTCGACCTTGTCGAGTTCCTCCGGGCGCCGGATACCCACCGCATCCGCTCCCGAATCATCGAGTGCGGCAAGGTGTTCGCGAACATCACCTTGGAGGGCGAGTACACCGATCAACGGACGCGTCATCACACAGTTCCTGTCTTGTTCTCACGGCTGTTCTTGCTCTCATGGCTGTCGGGTTCGCGTTCGAGACGCGTCAAACCCTCCTGAACCACCGCTGCCACCATGTTGCCATCGCGATCGTAGATACGCCCCTGAGTGAGCGCGCGACCAAAACCTGCCGACGGCGACGTCTGGTCGTAGAGCAACCACTCGTCGGCCCGGAACGGACGCAGGAACCACATCGCGTGATCGAGCGAAGCAGTCTGCGTCTTCACGCCGCGGTGCGGGACTTTGGAAGTTCCGAGCAGGGTCATGTCACTGAGGTACGCGAGGGTGCAGATGTGCAGCAGCGGACGATCCGGCAGAGCCTCGCGGTAGCGCATCCACACGCGTTGTTGCGCGGCGAGATCCGGCGCTGACGCGCTCTGCTCAGCGGGCACAATTCTGATGTCCCAGTTCTTCCACTCCTGATAGAACTGCGATTCAGCCAACTTCGGAACGGTCTGCGCGTCCGGCAAGTCCTCCGGCGCCGGAACGGAGGGCATCCGGTCCTGGTGCTCGATACCTTCGTCGTCGACGTGGAACGAGGCCGACATCGTGAAGATCGTCTTGCCGTCCTGAACTGCATTCACCCGGCGGGTGCAGAACGAGCGCCCGTCGCGGATGCGGTCCACCAGGTAGACCGTCGGAATCTTCGGATTGCCCGGGCGCAGGAAATATCCGTGCAACGAGTGCACGTGGTAGCTCTCGTCAACGGTGCTCACGGCAGAAACCAACGACTGCCCGGCAACCTGCCCGCCGAACGTCCGTTGAAGTGCGGTGGGATGGACCGCACCACGGAAGATGTCCTTCTCCAGGTGTTCGAGCGCGAGGATCTCCTCGATACCAACCATGAGTCCTCCGAAAACATAGACCGCCGCACTGGGCGCGATGACGGTTCACAATATCGCCTCGGCGAGCGGGCACGGCACCATGGTGGGCGTGAGTACATTCATCCCGTCCAGTCCCCTCGCCTTGGCCGAGCAGATTGCAACGCTGAGCGGATCGTTTCCGTCGGTGGCGGTAGTAGCGATCGACGGACCTGATTGTGCACAGCCGTCTCGGCTCGCGGAACTGGTCGGCACCGCCGTCGAGTCGCGCAACAGGCCGAGTGCTGTTGTGTCACTGCACGACTACGTACGGCCGGCTTCGCTGCGATACGAGTTCGGCCACGAGGATGCGCTGAGTTACCGCACTATCTGGTTCGACTATCCGGCACTCGATCGTGAAGTGATCACCGCAGCCCGCACAAAACGGGCGTTCTTGCCGAAACTCTGGGACGAACCCACCGATCGATCGGCTCGGTCGACCCGTATCCCCGTCCATGAGCGCGCGGTCATCGTGATCGCCGGTCCGATGTTGCTCGGGCGCGGGCTGGAGTTCGACGTCAGCGTCCGCCTGGACATGAGCGAACCTGCCATGCGGCGGCACACACCGGAGGCAGATCTGTGGACCGTCGAGGCACTCCTCGAACACCGATCAGAAGTGTCCGAGGAGGTCGATTTCGAGGTCAGATACGACCATCCGGCCCGGCCTGCGGTGCGGTCTCGCCAGTGAAGGTCTCACTGCGATTGATCTCACGTCGGACGACCTCACTTCGGGCGATACAGCCTGGTCAGACCCTCCTGGACGACTGCAGCAACCATATTTCCTCGGCTGTCGAAGATTCGTCCCTGCGTCAGTGCGCGACCGAAGCCCGCTGACGGCGACGTCTGGTCGTACAACAGCCACTCGTCGGCGCGGAACGGCCGCAGGAACCACATGGCGTGATCGAGCGAAGCGCTTTGCATGGCGACGTCCATGTGGGGGCCGCGGGAAGATCCGAGCAGCGTCATGTCGCTCATGTAGGCAAGCGTGCACACGTGAAATACCGGGTCGTCCGGGAGTGCCTCGCGGGAACGGAACCACACTTGCTGCTGCGCGGCAGCGCCCGGACGTTTGTCGATGTCGGCCTTCGGCACCATTCGAAGGTCCCAATCGGACCACTCACGCGCCAGCCACGCAGTCTCGGGATCCTCCGAATCCTGGGCGATGGCCAAGGTCTCGGGGTCAGGAACGGGTGGCATCTCGTCCTGGTGCTCGATGCCTTCGTCTTGGACGTGGAAGGACGCCGACATCGTGAAAATGGCTTGCCCGTCTTGAATTCCGGTGACCAAGCGGGTCGCGAACGATCGACCGTCCCGAACACGATCAACCAGAAAAACCGTCGGCTCCATCGGATTTCCCGGACGCAGGAAATATCCGTGCAACGAATGAACCGAGTAGGCCGGATCGACCGTGCGTACCGCCGACACCAATGCCTGTCCGGCGACCTGGCCGCCGAAAGTGCGGGTCAGGGTGGTCTCCGCGATGATTCCTCGAAAGATGTCCCGCTCGAGGCGTTCCAACTCCAGAATTTCTTCGATCCTCGCCATCGATGCTCCACATCTTCCCGTGTACCGACGTCTACCGACCTTCACACAATGCCTGACGCACCCCCGGCCACCAAAGTGGGCATACAAAATCATGGAGTTGCATGCCGCCCTACTCAGAATGGGGGTGGATCGCCTCCGCCGTCGAAGGTCCTCCTCCGGGCCTTCTTCTTCATTCGGAGGTGCATTCGTAACCGCTGCCGCCGGCGTTCACCCCGCACACGAGCGGCTTTGTTTTCCAGACGTGTGCGCCGACGCCGACCACCCTCGGGCAGCACAGGCTCGAGCATTCCCGCCAGCAGACCTGACGGCCTGGTTCGGTAGCAATGTCCGGTCGGCGAGGTCAGCATGACGCTGCGGTCCGGGTTCGAGGTGTGCACCCACTGACCGGAGTGCTTGAGGCGGTGATGGTTTCGACAATAGGCACTCAAGTTTGAGGCCACGGTCTTTCCACCACGAGTGGGATCGCGATGATCAAAGGGTTCAGTGTGATCAAGATCTGAATTCCACGCAGCGACATCGCAGTGCAACCACTGGCAGCTTCCTGCGATCACCCGCACCCAGGTGTCGAGGACAGCGCCCGGGCGGTACACGAACGCAGAAGGAACGACGGGCGAAGGTACTGGCTCGCCCATACCGGCAGCCTCGAGCGCGGCGTCGGCTGGTACCTTCACATTCCGAATCAGCGCACCCGCGGCGATGTCACGTGCATGCTCTGCACTGATCACTCCATAACCGTCGAGGTGAGCGGGTTCGTCTGCACCTGGTGCGTCACCGCCCTGAAGCGTTGATTCCAGCATGACCACGTGAACCAACGGCCGACGCACCACCACAATCCCGCTTCGATCTTGTGGGCACTCGTCCCGGCCGCAATCGCACGGCAGAATCGTCGACCCGGATACCAACGCTCCCAATGCGTCAGCTCGTCGTTGCTCGTACTTACGGGAATCGTGTCGACACACCGACATCGCCAACTCACGTAACCGACTATCGAAAGCCCGTGCTTCCTCCGCCGGAATACTCCCCAATATCCGCGCCATTCCGTCCTCGGCAGCGCTCACACCCACGAACCGATCAGCCAGGGCGCGGCGTCGACGTTCGCGTATCCCCTCGGGATCCACCACGGCGACGATCCGGTCGATAGCCGCTGTCAATCTGCGACCCGTCAAGCCGGTACCGCCAGGCATCGGTGGCGCCGAGATCTTTTCGAGGAGTTGCCGTTCCACCTCGTCGATCAAATCGTCGGCTACGTTGGCCGTAGCGGAGTCGATCAATCCGACTCGATACAGATCCAGTTCTCCGCGCGCCATGGCGGCACGCGTGCGATGGAGGCGAGTCTTGAGAGAAAAGCCGAGACCGATCAACTTTCCCGCTGCGGCACGGCCCATGGTCAATGCCGCGCCGAGCTCGGCCTCAGCCAGTTCGTGAGCGGTAGACGACCAAGCACCGTTATCAGTGTGGTCAGCGCTGCGACGCTCGAAAAACTCGGCAATGGCAGCCAGTTTCCGTTCCACGAGCATCGATTCGCGCGCATGCAGATCGGCGATGAGATCGATGAGGGCGCAGTCGGATTCAGCACCGGACAGCTGCGCTGCGGTACCCGAACTTCCTACTCCGTCATCGAACATTCCTCAACATTATTCGAATATACGTTCGATATCCATGATTTCCAGGAATCAGTCCGAACAATCCTGATTGACCGAAAATTGTTGCGGAGCAACCTTTGCGGCCACTCGTGTTCCGGCAACGGATTCCCCTACTGAACCAGGGCGTTGATAATGCGGGCAGCTTCGGCCGGGTAGATAGGGCGGTCGGACCCACCACTCAATACCCAGTGGACTGGACTACCTTCGCCTAGGACTCGGAGTTGCACGTCGAGCGGAAACGCATCGATGTCAGCCGAGTCGACTCCAAAGACATGGACAATCTCATGCCCAGGTCGCCCCTCGAACTCGAAGATGTTCTCGACGACCTCGAGCAACTCGACGCTTCCCAGCCTGACACAGAGTTCCTCCGCGAACTCGCGTCGCAGCGCTGCCTCGGCCGTCTCACCGAACTCGATACCGCCACCGATCAATCGATGAAAGTTCTCCCCCGTGACAGAGTCCGTGCCGTCGAGCATGAGTACGTGACCGGAACGGACAGGTATCCCCAGTGAGATGTTACGAATTGACGACATACGACACAGTTTAGGTGGCCAACTCGAACACCATTTTGAATCCGACGACGGCGAATATCACCAAAAGTGATGGGGTGGGCACAAATACGACTTGGACTTGCAGAGAGCCCCGATGGCAGACTCGAACACCATTCCCGGACAAAAGAACCCATTGAGGAACCGATGAACGACGCCAGTACCTGGACCGCACGACTCGCCGCACTCGACCTGACCCTCCCGCCTGTTGCCACCCCCGCAGGCTCATACCTTCCCGCCGTTCAGACGGGGTCATACGTCTATACATCGGGGCAATTGCCGCTCGTCGACGGCACTACGACGTGCATCGGCAAGTTGGGCGAGGGCGTCTCCGTCGAAGACGCCGCCCAGGCGGCGCGGTTGTGCACTCTCAACGGACTCGCGGCAGTCGATGCCTTAGTCGGGCTCGATCGCATCGTTCGGGTCGTCAAGGTCGTTGGATTTGTTGCGTCCGGATCCGGATTTTCGCAGCAACCCCAGGTGATCAACGGTGCGTCCGACCTGCTGGCCGAGATCTTCGGTTCGGCTGGACAACACGCCCGCTCAGCGATCGGCGTCGCCGAACTACCCCGAAACAGTGCCGTCGAGGTCGAGTTCGTGTTCGAGGTATCGGACAGCATCTGATCGGTCTGCCACACCCCGAAGGGGCGGCGGTTGCCAACGCAACCGCCGCCCCTTCGTCTGTGAGGACTTTCAGGCACTGAGCCCGGTCGTCGAACCTGCTGTCACCAACCGCGCTCTGCGAGGCGGTGTCCGACGGGCAGGTCGTCGACGTTGATACCGACCATTGCCTCACCGAGTCCGCGCGAGACCTTGGCGAGCACGTCCGGGTCGTCGTAGAACGTGGTGGCCTTGACGATGGCCTCCGCGCGCTGCTTCGGGTTGCCGGACTTGAAGATGCCCGATCCGACGAACACGCCCTCGGCGCCGAGCTGCATCATCATCGCAGCGTCTGCCGGGGTGGCGATGCCGCCGGCAGTGAACATGGTGACCGGCAGCTTGCCGGCCTTGGCGACCTCGACGACCAGTTCGTACGGCGCCTGCAGTTCCTTGGCGGCCACGTACAGTTCGTCCTCGCTCAGCGAGGTCAACCGGCGGATCTCGCCGCGGATGGTGCGCATATGGGTGGTGGCGTTGGAGACGTCTCCGGTGCCTGCTTCACCCTTCGAGCGGATCATGGCCGCGCCTTCGTTGATGCGACGGAGCGCTTCGCCGAGGTTGGTGGCGCCACAGACGAAGGGAGCGGTGAACTTCCACTTGTCGATGTGGTTGGCGTAGTCGGCCGGGGTCAGGACCTCGGACTCGTCGATGTAGTCGACGCCGAGGCTCTGCAGGATCTGCGCTTCGACGAAGTGACCGATGCGTGCCTTGGCCATGACGGGGATGCTGACGGTGGAGATGATGCTGTCGATCATGTCCGGGTCACTCATGCGCGAGACGCCGCCCTGTGCGCGAATGTCTGCGGGGACCCGCTCGAGTGCCATGACGGCGACGGCGCCGGCGTCTTCGGCGATCTTGGCCTGCTCAGCGGTGACCACGTCCATGATCACACCGCCCTTGAGCATTTCAGCCATGCCGCGCTTGACGCGGGCGGTGCCGATGGCGGTGGTGGGGGCAGAGTCGGGGGTGCTCACAGCAAACTCCTGCAGTAGTGGCGTGACGAAAGAAACAAGGCACGGCGAACACACGAGTTCATTCGCGCGGAGGCCTCTGGCCAGAACTCTAGGACGAACCGGCCTTCGATTCCGTATCCAATTTGCCATTGCTGGCCTTAAACTGCCCGCGAGCACTGAACGACCGAACGATCAGCGGATGGAACGCACTTCCGGATCCTCGGAACCGTCCGCAATCGTCGCGGCCTCCACCAGGAGGTTTGCCAGATCCAACGGGTAGACGGGCTCACCGGACTTGGCCAGTCGGCGGATCTCGTCGGCGCTGCACCAGCGATGGCCGGTGATGGCACGCTGTTCCAATTCCGTGTGGCCTTGGAAGACCGGCTCGAAGCCGTGAGTGCGCGTAGCGAAGAACAGCTCTTCCGAACGGATCAGCTCACCGTCGAACGGGAAGATCGCCACCCGACGCCAAAGCGGACCTCGCAGATTCTCCGGCGCTACCTTGAACCCCGTTTCCTCCTCGATCTCACGAACCGCGGCCGCTCGCAGATGTTCGCCGCGTTCGAGCCCGCCGCCAACGGTGAACCAGAAGTAAGTGTTCGGGATCTTGGGATCGTGCCCGCGCAACAGCAGCACCCGATCTTCCTCGTCCAGCATCACCACGCGGGCAGAGGTCCGTGACGTATCCACGGTGATGCCCTCGGGCACCGCCGCCGCGGTCGTGCGCTCCGATATCTCGAAGTACTGAGGTAGCGGTGCCGTTCCCCCGAGGTGCAGCCAGCGAACAAGTCGACGCGTACGCAACGCGAGAGTGTCGCGCACCGCGTCGTTGTGGAACCGCCGAGCGATCAGGACCCTCGCCTCGGCATCGGCCAACTCGGCCACCAGTTGAGGTCGCAGCGACGTCGTGCCGTAGGCAGCGAGAGCATTGGACAGCCGGTTCTCGGCAAGCTCGCGATCCTGACGATCCGCACGTTCGGCGGCGTCCGCCAAGGTGACGAATCTGCGGGCGTCGTCGGCGCTCATGTCCACAGCCGCCGCGCGGACAACCGCGGCACGACGGGACAGAGCCGCATCGAGCGCCAACCACGACTGATCCGAACGCACATGCAGTCGATCGAGTCGGTTCGCCGTCCCGTACGCCCACAGTCCGACGACCAGGACGACGGCAGCGACGAGCCCGAGAATGAAGATTGTCAGAGCGGAGAAGGTCATGAACCCACCACGCGTACGCCGGTGCCGCCAACCGTGACGGTCTCGTAGACACGCAGGATCTGTTCGGCCACCACCGGCCAGTCGTATTCGGCAACAACACTTGTCGCGGTGTTGACCAGCGCGCGTCGTCGATCCGGGTCACCGAGAACGGAATCGATTGCCTCGGCCAAGGCATCGGAGTTCCCGATGGGGACCAGCAAGCCGGCCTGACCGTCGCGAAGAACACGGCGAAAAGCGTCCAACTCACTGGCCACGACGGCAGTGCCAGCCGCCATGGCCTCGACCAGCACGATCCCGAAGCTCTCACCGCCGAGATTGGGCGCGCAGTAGACGTCCGCACTGCGAAGCGCCGACGCTTTCTCCTCGTCACTGACCTGCCCGAGCAGGCGGAGATGCTTGAAGTACTTACCCGCCTCTTTGCGGAGTTTCTCCTCGTCGCCGCGTCCGACCACGATCACTTCGAGGTCCGGATGACGCTCGACCAACTCCGGCAGCGCACCGAGGAGGACGGCCATCCCCTTGCGCGGTTCGTCGTAGCGACCGAGGAACAGAATGGTTCCGCCCTCGCGCGGGTAGCCGGGCAACAGATCGGCCTCGGCAAACGCTGCGACATCGACGCCGTTGGGGATCTCGACCGCGTCGGATCCGAGAGACTCGACCTGCCAACGACGCGCCAACTCCGAGACTGCGATCCGGCCGCTGATCTTCTCGAGATACGGAGCCAAGACACCCTGAAACGTGCTCAGCACCAACGACTTCGTGGTCGACGTGTGGAAGGTGGCGACGATCGGGCCTTCCGCGATGCGCAACGCGAGCATGGACAGACTCGGCGCATTGGGTTCGTGGATATGTAGAACGTCGAAGTCACCTTCCGCGATGAACTTGCGGAGGCGGTTGTTCGCCGTCGGGCCGAAAGACAACCGCGCAACAGAACCGTTGTAGGGAATCGCGACGGCTTTACCTGCGGAAACCACAAAATCCGGCAACTCGTCGTCATCGGACGACGGCGCAAGCACACTCACTTTGTGACCACGTTCGATCAGCACCTCGGCCAGATCCACCACGTGCGCCTGGACGCCGCCGGGGACGTCGAAGGAGTACGGGCAGATCATGCCGATTTTCATTCACCCTCCATGCGGGCGAGCCGCGATTCGGAAAGGTCCGAGCGCCACAGCGGTTGAAGCATGTGCCAGTCAGCGGGGTGCGCTGCGATGTTGACCGCGAAACGGTCGGCAAGTGCTTGCGTGGCCGGGCCGACTCCGCCGGATACGTCGATCGGCGGGTCGATCTTGAAGCCCCATCCGTCGGGTGTGAACCAGCAGTGGACCGGTAGCAGCGGCGCGCCGGTGTCGATCGCGAGCTTCGCCGGGCCGGCGGGCATGCGAGTGGGTTCTCCGAAGAACGTGACGGGCACACCCTTCTTCGCCAGATCGCGCTCCCCCAACAGGCACACGATCTTGTTCTCGCGCAGATGCTTGGAGAGTTCGACGAAAGGAGGATGCTCCCCGCCGCTGAGCGGGAAGATCTCGAAGCCGAGACTCTCGCGATAGTCGACGAACCGTTCGTACAGGGATTCGGGCTTGAGCCGCTCGGCAACGGAGGTCAACCCGCCCCACTGCTGAACGCACCACACGCCGGCCATGTCCCAATTACCGCTGTGAGGCAACGCCAATACCGCGCCATGACCTGCCGCCATTGCCTTTTCCAGATGTTCTTGGCACTCGACCAGCGCATGCAGCGCCTTACCTGTCGCGACCAGGTCCATCGACGGAAGACGAAACGCCTCACGCCAATACCGGGCGTACGAGCGCATCGAATCCTTGATCAACTGATCCGGAACTTGCTCCGGCGTCGTGCCCAGAACTCTCGCGAGGTTCTTCCTGAGTTGTTCGGGTCCGCCCTTGCGTACCGCGAAATCCGCTCCGGCGTCGAACAGCTTGACCGCCACCGATTCCGGCAGGCTTCGCACCAGACGCCAACCCGCGGCGTATCCCAGATCTGTTGCACGCTCGGCAAAGCTCATTTCTCTGCCTCGCCGTCCGTGTCCGGCGCACCTTCGACCGTCGATGCGGCCGGGGCGATCGGCAGAAGTTCCCGAGCGCCAGGCGAATTGCGCACCGCGAGCACTCGTTGGAAGACCGTCACGATACTTCCGGCGGCAAGTACCCACATCGCGATGTGAATCGCCCACGGTAGACCCATACCTGTCAGGCCAGATCCGACCAACACGATGATCAGTCGGTCCGGGCGCTCGATCCACCCGCCGTCCGCAGTCAGCCCGCTCGCCTCCGCGCGCGCCTTCGCGTACGAGATGACCTGCGAGGTGACGAGGCAGATGAGCGTCGCGACGAGCAGCCACTTGCTGTTCTCGTGGTAGACCGCCCACCAGGCCAGGCCGGCAAAAATCGCGCCGTCGGCGACGCGGTCGCAGGTCGCGTCCAGTACCGCCCCGTACCGCGTTCCGCCGCCGCGAGCACGAGCCATTGCGCCGTCGAGCATGTCGAACATGACGAAGAACCAGATGAACATGGTTCCCCAGAACAGATGTCCGGACGGAAACAGCGTCACCGCACCGGCGACGCTTGCCACCGTGCCGATCACCGTCACCGAGTCCGGCGTCAGACCGGTCTTGACCAGCGCCTTCCCCATAGGTGCCGTCACCTTGGACACCGATGCGCGCCCGAAGAAGCTCAACACCGCAGGAACCCTCCCCGTCGTGAGTTCCGGTTCGGAACTCGTTGCAGCAATGCATCCTGCCATGAAGCCGGATGCGTCAACCTATTGTTGCCAGGCACCGGCGAGTAGTCCCCTGGTCTCCCGCAGCAATTGCGGCATCACCTTGACCCCACCGAGCACGGTGATGAAGTTGGCGTCGCCGCCCCAACGTGGCACTACGTGTTGGTGAAGGTGCTCGGACAGCGAACCGCCCGCAGCGGCACCGAGATTCAGGCCGACGTTGAATCCGTGAGGATTCGACACGCTCTTGATCACCCGCAACGCCTGCTGGGTGAACGCCATCAACTCGGCGCTCTCCTCCGGCGTCAGGTCTTCGAGTGCCGCGACCTTGCGGTACGGAACCACCATCAGGTGCCCCGGGTTGTACGGATACAGGTTCAGAACCGCATAGACATGCTCACCGCGGGCAACGATCAGTCCTTCTTCGTCCGACATCTTCGGAATGTCGATGAACGGTTCACCTGTCGTGCCCGGGGTGTTGGGCGCCTCGGTGATGTACGACATCCGATGCGGCGACCAAATGCGCTGCAAATGGTCAGGGTCACCGACGCCGTGGTCGATCAGCGAACCCGGACCGTCGTCACCGGGGGCGCTCACTGCGCCACGCTTGGCTGCACCAGTTCGGCTGTCGGCGAGGCGTTCTCGCGGCGGCCGATCCACTCGGTGATGATCCGGACGGCGTCGTCGACGGGAATGCCGTTGATCTGCGTGCCGTCACGGAAACGGAAGCTGACCGCGCCGGCCTCCACGTCACGCTCGCCCGCGAGGAGCATGAACGGGACCTTTTGCGTGGTGTGGTTACGGATCTTCTTCTGCATACGGTCGTCACTGAAGTCGACCTCGGCGCGAACACCGGCTGCCTTGAGCTTCTTCGTGACGTCGAACAGGTGATCGGCGAACGCCTCGGCCACCGGGATTCCGACGACCTGCACCGGCGCCAGCCACGCCGGGAACGCGCCCGCGTAGTGCTCGGTCAGGACACCGAAGAACCGCTCGATCGAGCCGAACAGCGCGCGGTGGATCATGACCGGACGAGTCTTGACGCCGTCGTTGCCGGTGTATTCGAGCTCGAACCGCTCGGGCAGGTTGAAGTCGAGCTGGATGGTCGACATCTGCCAGGTGCGGCCGAGTGCGTCCTTGACCTGAACGGAGATCTTGGGACCGTAGAACGCGGCTCCGCCCGGATCCGGCACCAGAGTCAGGCCGGAAGCTTCGCCGACCTCGGCGAGCGTTGCAGTTGCCTCTTCCCAGACGTCGTCGCTACCGACGAATTTGTCCGGGTTCTTGGTGGACAGCTCGAGGTAGAAGTCGTCGAGGCCGTAATCCTTGAGCAGGTTCAGCACGAACTGCAGCGTGGTGGTCAGCTCGTCGCGCATCTGCTCACGGGTGCAGTAGATGTGAGCGTCGTCCTGGGTCATGCCGCGCACGCGGGTCAGGCCGTGGATGACGCCGGACTTCTCGTAGCGGTAGACCGAGCCGAATTCGAAGAGCCGCAACGGCAATTCACGGTACGAGCGTCCGCGAGCACGGAAGATCAGGTTGTGCATCGGGCAGTTCATCGGCTTGAGGTAGTAGTCCTGGCCCGGCTTGCGCACGGTGCCGTCCTCGTTCAGTTCCTCGTCGACGTGCATCGCCGGGAACATGCCGTCGCGGTACCAGTCGAGGTGACCGGAAACCTCGTACAGATGCCCCTTGGTGATGTGCGGAGTGTTGACGAACTCGTAGCCCGCCTCGATGTGACGGCTGCGCGAGTAGTTCTCCATCTCGGTGCGGATGATGCCGCCCTTGGGATGGAACACCGGCAGACCCGAACCGAGCTCGTCGGGGAAGCTGAAGAGGTCCAGTTCGGTACCGAGCTTGCGGTGATCACGACGCTCGGCCTCGGCGAGCAGTTCGAGGTATTCGTCCTGAGCCTCGGTGGACTCCCACGCGGTGCCGTAGACACGCTGAAGATCGGCGTTGTCCTGGTTGCCACGCCAGTAGGCGGCGGAGCTTCGGGTCAACTTGAAGGCCGGGATGTGCTTGGTGGTCGGAATGTGCGGGCCGCGGCACAGATCGGACCAGATCTTGTCGCCGGTACGAGGATCGAGATTGTCGTAGATGGTCAGCTCGTTGCCGCCCACCTCCATGATCTCGGGATCGTCGATACCGGACTTGTCGTCGATCAATTCGAGCTTGAACGGCTCGTCGGCCAACTCGACCCGAGCGTCTTCGATCGAATCGACCACTCGACGCGAAAAGCGCTGTGATCCCTTGATGATCTGCTTCATACGCTTTTCGAGCTTGGCCAGATCCTCCGGAGTGAACGGGCGGTCCACCGCGAAGTCGTAGTAGAAGCCGTCCTTGATCGGCGGACCGATGCCGAGCTTCGCGTCGGGGAATTCTTTCTGAACCGCCTGCGCGAGGACGTGGGCCGCGGAGTGCCGGATGACGCTGCGGCCGTCTTCGGTGGATGCTGCCACCGGCTCGACGTCGACATCGACCTCAGGTGTCCACGACAGATCCTTGAGCGTTCCCTCGCCATCGCGGACAACGACGATCACGTCGGGCCCCTTCGTGGGGTATCCGGCTTCGCGCACTGCAGTCCCGGCGGTCGTCCCCGCGGGCACCCGAAGTGGGGCGGCTGAGTGCTCTGGCGCGGGACTGGTCACGGCGATGTGCTCCTAAAGGTATTGCGACAAGTTAGACAGGCGTCGTACCCACTACGAGCACGCGCACGATCATGTTATCGGCCCTACCGACATGGTGAGACAACCGAGTGAAGGAAACCGGGCCGCGTTCAACTCACAGCGGCGACTCGAGCCACGAGTAGTCCAGGCCCACCCATGTCCCGATCAGGCCGAAAGTGCCGAGCACCCACAAAGTCGCCAAGACGATCACTGTGGTGAACAGAACGCCCAACCCTTTGACGAACAGCGACTGCTTGCCGAACCATTCCATGAACCGGTCGTATCGAGCCTTCGCGAAATGAAGGAGTCGATGTGCCCACGCGAACTCCGACGCCAGGATGCCGAGGCCGGCGAAAACGATGAGCCAACCGGGCCCGGGGTACGGAATAGCCACGATGCCGGCGGCGAACACGATCGTGCCCACGACTCCGACGCCGATGCGGTACGCAAGATTGAGGGTGGGCCGCGCGGCGATTCCCGCGCGCCACCGCTCCCAGCGGGACTCTGCGTCCTGGAAGACGGACAGGTCTGAATCGTCGACGGAAGAATCGACCTTTTCGGTACTCAAAGCAGTCACCTTTTCGGTCGCGAAATGTCTCTTCGACCAGGCTACCGAAATCGTCGCCCGGCGACCTGCGACGACGGTCTGCATCCCGAAATAACCGTGCCCTCGAACAGCTGTGCTCTCAAATGACTGAAGGCGTCCCCGATGATCGGGAACGCCTTCAGTGTTTTTCTGTGGTCCCGGCTGGGATCGAACCAGCGACCTTCCGCGTGTGAAGCGGACGCTCTCCCACTGAGCCACGGGACCGTAAGTCATACGAACGCATGCGCTCGAACGAGTTGGAACATTAACACGGCTGCGCGATGAATACGAATCACCAGGTTGGCATTCGTTTTGCTCCAGGCCGCTCCGAAATCTACGAATTCGAACTGATTTCAGACCGTATTCATCGCCAAGACGGACAGTTGCAACGCGCGCGACGGGCCGATTCGACTCCGAACACGCCACTGAGCTGGTGATTTGTGTGTATCCGACACGGTCGGCTAATGTTTCCAACGCACCGAGGAGAGCGAGCAGCTCCCCAAGCAACACGGTGCGATGCGGACGTGGCGCAGCTGGTAGCGCACAACCTTGCCAAGGTTGGGGTCGCGGGTTCGAATCCCGTCGTCCGCTCGAGAGGTGTGACTCAACCTTTTACGGTGGAGTGGCCGAGTGGTGAGGCAACGGCCTGCAAAGCCGTGCACACGGGTTCGATTCCCGTCTCCACCTCGCGCGATTAGCTCAGCGGGAGAGCGCTTCCCTGACACGGAAGAGGTCACTGGTTCAATCCCAGTATCGCGCACCACGTCAGGCCCTAGGGCCTGATGGTCAAGACCTGCTTGCAGGTCTGATAAGTTAGAAAAGTACTGAGTTCCGGTAACGGAGTTCATTGCTCATGCGGACGTGGCGCAGCTGGTAGCGCACAACCTTGCCAAGGTTGGGGTCGCGGGTTCGAATCCCGTCGTCCGCTCCATTTTTCTCCAGAACCCGCGCGATTAGCTCAGCGGGAGAGCGCTTCCCTGACACGGAAGAGGTCACTGGTTCAATCCCAGTATCGCGCACCATTTGAGAATGCAAGAAGCCGGAACCTCAGGGTTCCGGCTTTTTGCGTTCGAGCGCCGAACACACGGGCCGCAGTACTGACGCAAGCCCCCTCGGGAATCCACGTCAGTACTGCGGTTGATGTAGCTGATCAGATTGTTGTAACTGCTCAGTGAGAGAAGCGGTTCGCTGCCGAAGTCATCGCGCGCAGCGAGGACTCCGTCGACGACTCCGCAATACCCATCGCCCAGCTCCGACGGCCGTCGCACTCGGTGAAGATGAACGTCGCAGTGCGGTGGCCGATCTGGTGCTGATGGAAAGACAGGATCTCGAGCGAGATTCCCGCGTCGTGCAGCATCGACGTCATGGCCGAGATCGCGCCGGTCGAGGTGGCGGACGCTTTCTGGATACGCTCCCCCAGACCGAGAGTCGCTTCGAAGGTCCAACGACCCGGCGCAATCTTCTCGGAGGACCACGCACCCAGACGGATCGGGCCGCTCATAGCCGCATACGTGGACTCGAACTCGGTCCACGACATCGCTGAGCATTCGGCACGCAAGCCGGCGGGCAGAGATTTGCCGTGACGCGCCGCGAAGGGATCAGCAGCAGAAGAAGAATCAGAAGCGAAAGCGAAGTTGTAAGTCATGATCGTGGTCTTCCTGGAATGAAGTGGAGGACCAACTGGTAGCAAGACGACCCGCAGCGAGGGGTCGGTCCGATTCAGACCCCGCTACGGCGGCTTACTACGAGAATTCGCTTCATGAGAGACGAGGCTAGGCGGCCCGGTTCGAGAATGCAACCCAGACCGCCTCCGCACAGGTCAGACCTGAGCCGCTTTGTGCTCGGCGATGAGGGCGCGATACCACTCGAACGAGGTCTTCGGAGTGCGCTTCTGGGTGTCGAAATCGACGTGCACCAGGCCGAATCGCTCTTTGTATCCCGCAGCCCATTCGAAGTTGTCGAGAAGTGACCACACAAAATAACCGCGGACGTCGACACCGTCGTCCATTGCCGATCGGAGGGCGCGAAGGTGCGCATCGTGGTAGTCGATTCGTGCTTCGTCGTCGACGACGCCTGCGGCATCCGGGGCGTCGTGGAATGAACATCCGCTTTCGGTGATGTAGATCGGCGGCAGTGCGTCACCGAAGCGGGCGTGGAACGTCCGCAAGATCTCGCCCAGCCCCTCGGGAACGATCGGCCAACCGAAATCGGTTGTGGGATAACCGGTAATCGCGACAGGGGCAAAGGGCAGGCCCGGGGGCAGGTCGACTTCGAGCACACCTTCGGTCCCCTGGCCTTCCACCGGAGCAGCAATCATCGTCGGCTCGTAGTAGTTGATCCCGTACCAGTCGAGCGGCGCCCCGATGATTTTCAAGTCCTCGTCGACAGGACCGCTGAGCAGCTGAGCGAATTCGTCGGCCGGGTACTTCCCGACCAGAACCGGGTCGGCGAACATCCAATTGACGACGTGGTCGTAGATGTCGGCAGCCATCACGTCTTCCGGCGAATCCGAAGCGGCACGCACCGGAGCATGGTTCGAGGCGATTCCGATGTTCGTGCATCCGGTTGCCCGAAGCGCTTCGACAGCGAGGCCATGCCCGAGCAGCTGGTGATGTGCGGCTTGGAAAGCCTCGAACCCCAAGGCCAGTCCGGGGGCGTGAACTCCGAGGGCATGCCCGTAAAGCGTGTGCACAACTGGTTCGTTGAGCGGCATCCACATTCCGACCCGATCCGACAGCCGCTCGCCGACGACCTGCGCATACTCCCCCAGCCGATACGAGGTGTCGCGGTTCATCCAGCCGCCCTGCTCCTGCAAGGCAAGGGGCAGATCCCAGTGAAAGAGCGTGACAGCGGCAGTAATTCCCGCCGAACACAGTCGGTCGATCAGGCGGTCGTAGAAGTCGAGCCCCTTCGCATTCACTGCCCCCGTTCCGGTGGGCAGAATGCGCGACCACGACAGAGACAGCCGATAAGCGTCGAGCCCGAGCTGATTCATCAGCTCGATGTCCGACTCCCAGCGGTGATAATGATCGGCAGCGACCGTCCCGGTGTCGCCCCCAACGACAACACCGGGACGGTCACAGAACTCGTCCCAGATCGACGGTCCGCGACCGTCTTCGGCCACAGCTCCTTCGATTTGATAGGCCGCAGTGGCGGTTCCCCAGACGAAGGAAGTCGGAAATTCTGGTGTCGGCTGCCGAGTCATGTCGGTCAGTTAATCAAAGAACCGTGCAAAACACGCAGCTTTGTTGGACACTCGACCAGTATCAAGATCCAGTACCGTTCGGCCTAACCGAACGAACGAGACAAAGGCCCTGCTTGATGACGGATAACACCCGCACCCTGACGAGGGCTCGGATCGCCACTTCGGTGGCCTTCGGACTTCAAGGATTTCTGCTCGCCGCCATTCTGACGCAGCTGCCGCAGTACAAGGACTTGTTCGAGCTGAGCGAGACACTGGTTGTGGTTGCGGTTGTCACCGTGTCCGTCATCGCCGGGCTCGGCAGCGTGCTCGCCGAGATGCTGGCCGTGAGAACGTCGAGCAAGATGACCCTGCGAACTGGGCTCGCCGTCATCGCAGTCTTCGGCGGGGCAACCGGAATTGCGCCCAACGCAGCGATGTTCTTCGTCTTCCTGGCGATCTACGGCATCGGACTCGGCATGGTCGACGCGGCCGCCAACATGCAGGCAGTCTCGATCCAACACGCCAAGGGCCGCTTCATCCTCTCCTCGTTCCATGCTTCCTGGAGCGTCGGAGCGATTGTCGGCGCCCTGTTCATCTCTGCTACCGCAGGCCTCGACATTTCGATCCGCGTCACGCAGGTGATCGCTGGAGTTGTTGTCGGACTGATGCTTCTGGCCTTCGGCCCGCAACTGCTCGATCGGTCCGAGTCTCCGGTTGCCGAGGCAAACATCACGAGCACCGCGAAATTCGCGGTACCCACCCGCGCCTTCGTCCTCCTCGGCGTCGCGATGGCATTGTTCTACGCGGTCGACTTCAGCGTCGGAAACTGGTCGACTCTGTACGTCAAGGACGAACTGCTCGCCGACGCCGGGACCGCTGCCCTTTCCGTGGCGGCGTATCAGATCGCGGCACTTGTCGCACGACTGACCGGGGACTACTGGGTCGGGAAATTCGGTGAGACCACCGTCGTGCGGATCGGCTCTCTCATCGGCGTAGTCGGTATGACAGTTGTCGTCCTCGCGCAATCTCCCGCCGTTGCCATCGCCGGGTTCCTCATCGTCGGGCTCGGGGTACCGGTGATCGCTCCGATCTGCTTCAGCGCTGCCGGCAGGATGGCTCCCCCGGATCAGGTCGATGCGGTGATCGCACGCATCAACCTCTTCAACTACGTCGGCACAGTCGTCGGCGGCGGCATCGTCGGCGCGGTCGCTGCCTTCAGTGACCTTCGAATCGGGTTCCTGATTCCGCTGGCGTTCTGCGCGATCTTGATAGTTCTTGCTCCCGCGTTCGCACCGAAACGAGCCACAACTCCGGTCGCCGAGAACGCCGCTTGAGCATTGCGCCCGAGGAAAGTGGTGTACTTGATCGACCGAATTGTGTGCGCGAGAGGCAGAAACTGACGTGACGATCACCGTTGACCGGGCCGGGATCTGGGATTCCGAAGCAATCGCCGACGTGGCAGCGGTGACATTTCCACTGGCGTGTCCGCCGGACGCGTCGGACGACGACATCAGTGCCTTCATCGACAACGTTCTCTCCGTCGACAAGTTCTCCGAGTACCTGACCGATCCGACACGAACCGTTCTCAAGGTCATTCGCGACGGTTCGATCGTCGGCTACGCGATGCTTGTCGACGACGAGCCCGCCGACCCGGACGTCAAAGCTGCTGTGACACTTCGCCCGACAACAGAACTGAGCAAGTTGTACGTGCTTCCGGGTAACCACGGAACCGGCGCGGCAGCATCCTTGATGGACGCGGTTGTCGACCACGCACGACGCAGTGGAAGTGCCGGGATCTGGCTGGGCGTCAATCAGGAGAACCTGCGCGCCCAGAAGTTCTACGCAAAGCACGGTTTCACACAGGTCGGCACGAAGACTTTCCTCGTGGGCGCACAACTCCACCACGATTTCGTGATGGAGCGCCCCGTCAGCTGACAGGCGTGCAGACTAGCCGGCCGCGACCTCGAAACGAGAAAGTGCGAGCAGGCGCGAGGTCGCGCGCAAGTACTTCTTCTTGTACCCACCGGCGAGCATCTCGGGGGTGAAGATCTCGTCGAGGCGTGCGCCGGAAACGGTGACCGGGATGCTCGCGTCGTACAGGCGGTCGGCGAGAACCACGATGCGCAGTGCAACGGACTGATCCGTTGCCGGGTGGACACCGTCGATGAACACGGCCTTCACACCCTCGACCAGCTTGTTGTACCGCGACGGGTGCAGGGTGCTGAGGTGCTTGCACAGCTCGTCGAAGTTGTCGAGCGTGGCGCCGTCGATGGCGTCGGCCCGAGAGACCAACTCCTCCGAGGAGATGGGCACGGGTGCGGGCGGGAGATCGCGGTGACGGTAGTCGGGGCCGTCGACGCGAATCGTCTCGAAGATCGAGCCGAGCTTCTTGATCTCGCGCAGGAAGTCCTGGGCGGCGAAGCGACCCTCCCCGAGCTGGCCGGGAAGCGTGTTCGACGTCGCGACGATGGACACGCCGCGCGCGGAAAGCTCCGAGAGGAGGCGGGATACGAGCATGGTGTCGCCCGGATCGTCGAGCTCGAACTCGTCGATGCAGAGAACGCTGTGGTCGGCGAGCGCTTCGACCGCCTTGTTGAAGCCGAGAGCGCCGACGACGTGCGTCAGCTCGACGAAGGTTCCGAAAGCCTTCGGCGACGGAACGCTGTGGAAGATCGACGCCAGCAAGTGAGTCTTACCGACACCGAACCCGCCGTCGAGGTACAGGCCGGCGCCGGTCGCCTGGGTCTTCTTGCCGAACAGTCCGCGGCGTCCACCACTACGGATCTTGGTGACGCGCTTGGAGAATTCCTCGGCCTTGGCGACAGCAGCTGCCTGGCTCGGTTCCTTCGGATCAGGAATGTAGGACGCAAAACTCACCTCGTCGAACATTGCGGGAGGCACCATTTGAGCTACCAGTTGATCGGCGGGTACCACCGGGCTGCGATCGACAAGACGTTCATGCATCCGTCAAGGGTATCTACGTGATGTGATCTCTCATGTGCACCGTATGGATATTGCGACCTACTTCACACCAGGCCACGAAGACGAGCTCCGCGGCTTGTACGCCTATCCGGAGAACCTCTCGCAACCCTGGATGCGCGTGAACTTCGTTTCCAGCATCGACGGGTGCGTCTCCGTTGACGGAGTGAGCGGTGGACTGGGCACACCGGCAGACAAGTCGGTATTCGGGATCTTGCGCGAACTTTGTGACGTCGTCGTGGTCGGCGCAGGCACAGCGCGAGCCGAGAACTACGGGGGTGTGCAGGTCTCGGACGCAGCTCGGGCGCGACGAAAGGCGAGCGGCCTCGCTCCGGTCCCACCGATCCTCGTCGTCTCGGCGCACGCGTCGATCGACCCCGAAAGCCGACTCCTTCGCGATACCGAAGTTCCACCGATCCTTGTTGTCGGTCGCGACGCGGACTCCGCGGCAATTTCGGCGCTGAGATCTGCCGGAGCGCAGGTGGAGGTGACGGACTCACCGAACGTCACCAGCGGCGACATCGACAGGGCCTTGTCGGCTCGCAAGCTCCGTCGCGTGCTGTGCGAGGGCGGACCATCACTTTTCGGGCAGTTGATCGAGGACAATGCCGTCGACGAACTCTGCATCACCACGTCACCTCAACTGGTGGGGAGCAAAGTCGGCCGAATCTCCCTCTCCCCCAACGCAATGCCCACAGCCATGCGTCCCGCGCACATTCTCGGTGATACGGACGGCACGATCCTCACTCGATGGGTTCGTCAGCAGCCACGTCGGTGAACCTGGCACTCTGGTCGGCATGCGCAGAGTTGCTTTGATGGCCGTCGTCCTCGCGACGTGTTGTGCGTGCGGCGCCGGTCCGTCGCTTCGGCCCGCCGTCGCGGTCGAAGGCCGCACCGACGGCAGCCCTGCCCAGAGCGAGGGACCGTCGCCCGATGCGCCGCCGGTTGACCCTGGCGTCCCGACCGATGACATACCGTGGCGAGACTGCACCGGCACGTCACTCGCCGACCAGGCTCTCGCGGCGTCGAGCGCCGGCGTCATTCTCGAATGCGCGGAATTCAATGCCCCCATCGACGTGACCGGCGCCATCGACGGCAACTTCACTGCCGGCTTGACCCGCGCTCGGACCTCGTCGACGCCTGCCGACGCGTATCCGATCGTGTTCACATCGGGCACCGATCGTTCGTCGGGAAACTCTCTGGCCATGCTCGCCGCATCCGGCTTGAACACGGTTCTCGCCGAACATCCCGTGGTTGCCCTCGATCGACGCGGAATCGACAGGTCCACCGCAATCGACTGCATGACGCCGGAAATTCGGCGTGGCCTTCACGATCTGGGCCAGTTCGACGCGGATTCCACCGGTGACGCCGCCGATGCGGTCGCCGCTCTCGGTCACGACGCCACCATTGCCTGCACCGACTACCTCGACCCTCAAGAACTGAAGTTCGGCGCGGACTCCGCTGCCGAGGACATCGACGCTCTACGTACGCGGTGGGGCGTCGAGACGATCGCTCTGTGGTCGGCAGGGTCCGGCTCGGACATCGCGCTGAGCTACGCGGCAGCCCACCCCGAGAACCTCGCGAGGTTGATCCTCGATTCTCCCGCTCCGGTGGCCACCGACGCTGCCACCGAGGCAGAGAGCCGCGTGCAGGGCGAGGAAGCGGCGTTGACCGCATTCGCTCAGCGATGTGTGGCGTTGGGGTGCTCTCTCGGACCTGATCCGAAGAAAGCGGTCACGGACCTGATGGAGCGCGCTCGGGCCGATGAATTCCAGCCGCTGTCCGCCGCTGCGGTGTCGAACGCGATTTCGGCCAGCCTGTGGACTGCCGGAACCAACCGTGAGCAGGAGACCCGCTCACTGTCCGACGCTCTGTCCGCGCTCGGTACCGGCAACGCTTCGCCGATTCGAGAACGCGCCGCCCGGGCGGAGAACGAGGTGGACGGCGACGGCCAGTTCATCGGACGGTGCACCGACGGCATGCAATGGCCGGGCATCGGGCGTGCGCGCGAGCTTGCGGACACCTGGGGCACCAACTATCCGGTGTTCGGGCGAGAAGCCGCGCTCGGGTTGCTGGCGTGCGCCAGCTGGCCGTCGACCGCCAACTCCCCCCTGCCGAATCAGTTGAAGCCCCCAGTCCTCGTGCTGAGCGGGCAGGGTGACCCGGCCGTCGGGAACTCCGGACTCTCGACCGTCACCGGCGTCGTGACCAATGCAGGATCGCGCTTCGCAACTCTGGACTGGCAAGGTGCGGGTCACCCCGCGGCACAATCCACCTGCGCTCAACAGGCGATGCGCCTCTACCTCAGCGACGCCTCCCTGCCCAGTAACGGAAGCGTGTGCCCGGCCTGACTCGGGCGCTCGTCCACCACGACCGAAAAGGGGTGCATCCCCCGATCACACCCTGCTCCGGTGTACCGTGCCGAAGTGTTCCTTCGACAGCTCGAGCCGCGTACCGGGCGGACAACCCAACAAGTCGTCAACTTCGTTTTGTGGCCGATCGCCGTGATGACAGTGCTCAATCGTGTCATCATCACAGCAGTCAACGGCGCCATCACCGATGACTTCCGACCGGTCTACAACGCCGCGCTGGCGTTCTGGAACGGGCGCGACGTCTACACCGCAGATTTCAACTCCGTAGACCCCCATTACCTGTACCCGCCATCGGGTTCCTTGTTGATGGCCCCCCTGGCGATCCTCGATCCCGAGCGCTCACGGTGGCTGTTCATCGGTGTCAATGCCGTCGCCATTCTCGTGGCTCTCTACCTGCTGTTGCGCTTGTTCGACCTGACGATCAGTTCCATCGCGGCGCCGATTCTGGTGCTCGGCGCGTTCATGTCGGAGACGGTCACCAACACGTTGGTGTTCACCAACATCAACGGCCTCGTCCTGCTCGGCGAAGTTGCCTTCCTCCTGTTGCTGATGCGCAAGAAGGATCTGTGGGCCGGCGCCGCGATCGGTCTCACCATCGCAGTGAAACCCACTCTCGCGCCGCTGCTCCTGCTGCCACTCGTTCGCGGTCAGTGGAAGGTGTTGGTCACCGCCCTGGGCATCCCGTTCATTCTCACGGTCGTGGCATGGCCGCTGGCGTCGGATCCGATGGACTTCGTCCGCCGCACCGTGCCGTACCTGCTCGAATCTCGTGACTACTTCAACAGTTCGATTGTCGGAAACGGCGCTTACTTCGGTCTGCCCGAATGGTTGATCCTGCTCTTGCGCGTCGTGTTGGCCGCCATGGTCGTCGTCTCTCTGTGGCTTCTGTACCGCTACTACCGCAACGACGAACTCTTCTTCCTCACCACCGCGACCGGTGTGATCATGACCGCGTCGTTCCTGCTGCCCTCGCTCGGCCAGATGTACTACTCGATGATGCTGCTCCCGCTCCTGATGTCCGTGGTACTCAAGAACTCGGTCATGCGGAACTGGCCGGCGTGGCTTGCGGTCTACGGCTTCATGACGTTCGACAGCTGGTGGTCGAACCGCTGGCCGACCTTCGGCCGGGCGGCCGAATACACCAAGAGCACCCTCGGCTGGAGCCTTCTGCTGATCGTGATCTTCTGTGTCCTCGGATACCGGTATCTGGTCGCGCGTCGAGAGGGCCGTTTGGATCGGGGAATCGATCCCGCGTACCTCCTCGATCCCCCACTCGATGCCGTCTCACCTGCCCACGAAGCCGAAACGGCGACAAAGCATTAGCGTGGAGGCATGAGTTCTTCACACGATGGCATCGACAGCACACCTGAGGTCACGTACACCGAGAGCGAGTGGCGCGAAAAACTGACGCCGGAGGAGTTCGCCGTCCTGCGCCAAGCCGGCACCGAACGCCCCTTCGTCGGCGAGTACACCGACACCACCACGGAAGGTGTCTACTCCTGCCGGGCCTGCGGAGCCGAACTGTTCCGAAGCACCGAGAAGTTCGAATCGCACTGCGGGTGGCCGTCCTTCTTCGATCCGGCGGATTCGGATGCCGTGATCCTGAAGGAAGACAGCTCACTCGGGATGCGCCGCGTCGAGGTCATCTGCAAGAAGTGCCACAGCCACCTCGGTCACGTCTTCGAGGGTGAGGGGTACCCGACGCCGACCGATCAGCGGTACTGCATCAACTCGATCTCGCTGGTCCTCAAGCCCGCTCAGTAGCCAGGTCGTGGGCTACCCCGTGTCACTGGTAGCCCACGATTCGAGACTTTCCACTCAGAAGTCCCAGTTCAGCGCAGTCGGGCTCAGACCGGCCGCATTCAGGTCCTCGTTGCGAGCGACAAGTCCGTCTTTGACGGAACCGATCCCGCCACCGATCGCGCCGGAAGTGATGTCAGTCAACGAGGCGTCGCCGCCCGTGACTTCCTTCGTCACGATCGCAGCGGACGCTCCCGACACCGCGTCGTCGAAGGCGCCCCGCGCGATCTCCTGCACTCTCGAACCGGTCGGGAGCGGGTTCGGGTCAGGGCCGACACGATCCGGCGTCGTCTTCAACCCTCCGTTCGCAAGTCCCTTGATGAAACCGTCGCGCCCCTCGGTCACGACCTTGCCACCGTCGATCGACTGGCGATGATCCATCGTCATCTGCCCGAGTTGAATGGCGAGGCCGGAGAAGACGGCAGCGGCAGCTTCCACTGCCGCAGCCTCGATCACTCGTATCAACAATTGCTGCAACAACATTCGGACCGTGAGTGTTGTTGCGACCTCAGCCGCCACGACCCCGGCGGTACTGACACCCAGTGTCGGGACAGCAGCCGCCACCATGGCGGCAATCTCGAGCGCCAGTGCGCCCAGCGCCGCGAGGATCGACAGTTTGGTGTACTCGATGTCCGTGCCGGTATCGGTGCATGACTGACCCAGTTCGGCCGCGGCAGAGGACAACCGCTCGAAGACCTCCGCAACTCCCCCGGCCTCGGACCAATACCGAGACAACGAGTCGCCGGCTCGACCGTCGATCGATGCCAGTACTGCCTGCAATCCGTAACCACCGGCAGCGGCCGAAGCCTCGATCCGATCGGCCGCACCTGACCAGGCATCACCCAACCTCCACAGTGCCGTTTCGTCTCCTTGCGGCCAGTCACTGCCCACCGCGACCGACGCAACCGCCTGTAACCAGCCGGGAATCTCGAGTCCCATCAGAGCCCACCCGCCATGTCGTCGGCAAGCGAGGTGTCGATCGATTCGAAACGATCGGTGATCTTGATCAGCGTGGCGGTCAATTCGCGGAGCGCGCCCGCGACCAGTGTCATCCCACCGACTGCTGACTCCGCACCGGGAACATATGCGCCTGAGAATGCGGATCCGAACTGGTCAGTGCCCCAGCAACCCTCTTCGGCGGCGACCACTGCGTCGAGAGCGCTCCGCGCCTCGTCGAGATCGGCAGCGACCACCGCGAAGGCTGGTGCAGCACTTTTCATCGCGGCCACATTCACGCCCAGTTCAGACATTGCCGGAGCTCCTCAGAACGGTGCGGTCCCAGTTCTCGTCGCAGGAAGCCGGTGTGGAGCTCGGACGAGGTTCGAGAATCTCGCGCAATCCGAGCACGCCCGGAACCAGATCCGGCAAGTCGATTCCGGCCGCCTCCGTGAGCGGCTTCGTCATCTCGGCAACCTGTCGGCGTATGTCTTCTGCCGCAGACGCGGCCGTAGCCAGGATCAGATTCCCCAACGCTGCCGGCGAATGCTTGGCGTAAGAACTCCCCGAGAGATCGACTCCCACCACCGCCCCCGAGGCGTCGACGACGATTTCCACGCTGCCGTCACTCGAACGCGCGCTCGCCGTCGCTCGAGCGATCCTCTCCTGCAAGTCCGCCAGCGATCGAGTCCGCTCCAACAGAACGTGCTGCATCGAATCGATCTGAGCCCGAAGTACTTCGACTTGCCCCCGCATCGAACCAACATCCGCTGCACTCACGATGGCCCCCACCTTCGATAGATCGTGACACCTGATTCAGGCGCTCACGAGGTTCGACGCGAGAGGTGGCCGATCGGTTCCGTCAGCGTGAACGAAGCACGGGCGGATCGAATGCCTTGACCGGCGGCAGGGCCCCGTCGAATTTCTCGATCTGCACCAGAACGTGCTGGCCGGTGCACCCGTGCGAGAGTGACGACGTGCCGACGTCCGGTGTCAGAACGTTGGGATTGCCGTGCACACACAGAGAGTCGGGATCGGCAGGATCGAGCGGGTCGTACCAGGCACCGGTGGAAAGTTGGACGACGTCGCTCCGCAAGTCCGAGTCGACGATCACACCAGCAAGGCACGCTCCGCGATCGTTGAACACCCGCACCACGTCTCCTGCCGAGACGCCGCGCGCGGCCGCTGCATCGGGGTGCATACGAATCGGCTCGCGTCCCTGAATCTTCGACGCCTGGCTCGCAGCGCCGTGATCGAGTTGGCTGTGCAGACGCGTCTTGGGCTGATTGGCGATCAAGTGAAGCGGGAATTGCGAGGCTCGCGGTCCACCCAGCCACTCGTCGGGCTCGTACCAGCGCGGATGGCCGGCGCAGTCGTCGTAGCCGAAGGACTCGATGGTCTCGGAGAAGATCTCGATCTTCCCACTCGGAGTCGAGAGCGGATATTTCTCGGGATTCTCACGGAAGTCACCGAAGAGCACGAGGTTGTCTTCGGTTCGCATCCGGTAGTGCCCTTCTGCCCAGAAGTCCTCGAACGTCGGTGTGTTGCCGCCGTCTGCATCGACGAACGGCCGCCATTGACCGTAGAGATGCTCGATCCACTCCTGTGAGGATCGCCCCTCGGTGAACTGTTCCCCGAATCCGAGCGCAGAAGCGAGAGCGGCAAACGTGTCGTAGTCGTCACGCGAGTTCTCGAAAGGTGGAACGACCTGCTGCATCGCGACCAGAAGCGGGTCGTTTCGAGTGCAGCTCAGGTCATTTCGTTCGAGCGAGGTGGTCGACGGGACAACGATGTCGGCGTTGCGGGCCATCGGCGTCCAGTACGGATCGTGAACGACGATCGTGTCCGGACGCGCAAATGCCCGTCGCAGCCTCGGGAGATCCTGATGGTGGTGAAACGGATTGCCACCGGCCCAATAGACCAACCGGATGTCGGGATAGGTCAAGCGCCGGCCGTCGTAATCGAACTCCTCCCCGGGCGAAAGCAGCAGGTCGGAAATCGCGGCTACCGGAATGAAATCCGACACCGGATTCACACCTTGCGAGAAGGTCGGCAAGGGATACGGCACCGGAGCCAGACCCGGCTCGTTCATCGAACCGTAGCCGTGCCCGAAACCTCCACCCGGAAGCCCGAATTGGCCGAGCATCGCTGCGAGTGTCACGCCCATCCACGGTGCCTGTTCACCGTGTTTGATGCGTTGCAACGACCACGTGACGGTCACCAGCGTCCGGCCAGACGCCATTCTCCGAGCCAGGTCGGTGATGAACTCCGCCGACACACCGGAGATCTTCTGCGCCCAGCGCGGATCCTTCGGTACACCGTCGGAACGTCCGAGCAGGTAGTCCTCGAAGCGTTCGTAACCGACGCAGAAACGGCCCAGGAAATCGCGATCGTGCAGGTCCTCCGACGCCAGGACAAACGCCAGGGCAAGCATGATTGCAACGTCGGTTCCCGGAACGGGTGCGATCCACTCGCAGTCACCCTCGACGTCGTCACGCAACGGACTGAAGGAGACGATCTTTCCGCCGCGGGCACGAAACGCGTCGAGCGCCCCGCGCGTCGGATGATCGCTCGTACCACCGGCATTGACTCCGGTGTTCTTGATCGGCACTCCTCCGAACGAGACGAGGAGATCGGAGTGCTTCGCGATGACGTCCCACGACGTGGAGCGCGCGAACAACTTCCAGTGCGTTCCGACCACACGCGGCATGATGACGCCGGTGGCACCGAGCGAGTAGCTGTGAACTGACTTGGTGTATCCACCCAGCTGATTCAGAAATCGGTGAACTTGGCTCTGCGCGTGATGGAATCGGCCGGCGCTGGCCCAGCCGTACGAGCCGCCGAAGATCGCGTTGTTTCCGTGCGCGTCGACCACGCGACGCAGTTCACGCGAGAGGAGTTCGGTCAGTTCGTCCCAGGAGACCGAGACGAATTCGTCGGCTCCACGTCGGTCGCTGGGACCCGGCCCGTTCTCGAGCCAACCCCGACGCACCGCCGGGCCCGAAACACGAGCCCGACTGCGCACCGAACCGGCGAGGTTCCCGAGCATCGGCGAAGGATTCGCATCACCCTCGTACGGATGCACGGCGGTCACCTCGCCGGCGACCGATTCGGCGGTGAACATTCCCCAATGGGACATGTGTTGACGACGCCGGTTCGGTGCAGTTGTCACAGAAACTACTTTCGAAGCAGATCAGGGAAGGGAAAGGACCAGCTTCTCGATGTCCACGCGCGGGCCGGTGAAGAACGGCACCTCTTCGCGAACGTGCAAGCGAGCTTCGGTGGCACGTAGATCGCGCATCAGATCGACGATACGAATGAGCTCGGGTGCTTCGAACGCGAGAATCCACTCGTAGTCCCCCAGGGCGAAGGCCGGGACCGTGTTGGCGCGAACGTCCTTGTACGAACGAGCAGCCATACCGTGATCGGCGAGCATCTTGCGACGCTCCTCGTCGGGGAGCAGGTACCACTCGTACGAGCGGACGAACGGGTAGACGCAGATGTAGTCGCCCGGATCCTCACCCGCGATGAACGAGGGCACGTGGCTCTTGTTGAACTCCGCGGGGCGGTGCACCGCCGAGTTGCTCCAGATGGGAGCACTGGCCTGTCCGAGGACGGTGGTGCGACGGAAATCCGCGTACGCGGCCTGCAGTTCCTCGATGGTGGCCGCGTGGGTCCAGATCATGAAGTCCGCGTCGGCGCGCAGGCCGGCGACGTCGTAGATCCCGCGAACCACGACGCCCTTGTCTTCGAGACCCTCGAAGAACAAGCGGGCGTCCTTGACCGCAGCTTCCCGATCATCGCCCAGCACACCGGGTTCCACCTGGAACACGGAGAACATGAGGTAACGGATTTCAGAGTTCAGTTTGTCGAAATCAAGGCGTGCCATGGGTCTATCGTGCCACTCGCTCGAATATCCGTGTAGCCGCCGTCGTGCCGACTGCGACACACGCCGGAACCCCGACGCCGTGCAGCCACGACCCGGCCAGGGCGAGGCCGTCGAACTGCGTCATCCCGGACTCGATTTCAGCCACGATTTCCGTGTGACCTGGGGCGTATTGGGGAAGACCTCCGTGCCACCGCTGTACGAAGGTCGCGCCTGGCTCCTCGGTGATTCCGGTCACGGTCTCGAGATCGGCGCGCGCGAAGTCGATCAACTCACCATCCGGCCGGTCGACGATCTCCGATGCACCGAATCGACCGAACGACACCCGAACGAGGTGCTCACCGCGATCAGCGAGGTGTGTCCACTTTCGGCTCGACAGCGTGAACGCCTTGGCGGTCAGGTCGGCGTCGGTGGCTACCAGGATCCCTGAATTCTGCGGAAGTTCGACCTGCCCGGACAACCGGAGCGCCACCACCGCGGACGACGCCAGTTCGATCCGAGCGACGGTACTCGCAACATCCGCATCGACTCCGGCCAACAGCGCCGCCGCGCGCGGCGCCGGGACGGCCAGAATCACCGCGTCGACGCTTCCGAGCGGATCGACGTTCCAACCAGCCCCGTCGCTGCGCAACCCAGAAGCCTCGCCACGGACGAAGGTCGCGTCGGCGGCCTGCTGCAGCGCATCGAGCAGGATGCCGTACCCGTCTCTGAGCGCTCCGAACACCGGCCCCGGTGCAGGCGTCGGCAATGCGGCTGCGACTGCATCCGTGAGGCTCCGAGAGCCCGCATCGAGGGCCGCAGCGAGTGTCGGCAAAGCTGCACGCACGCCGATGGTCTCCGCCAGCCCCGAGTACACCCCACCGAGAAGCGGATCCACCGATCGGCTGACCACCTGATCACCGAATCGCTGCGAAACCAGTTCGGCAACACTGCAATCGGAACCGCGGGTCCACTCCAGCGGGACGCCGGCCTCGGCCGCTATGCGCGCCAGGGTCTGCTCGTCGACAAGATCTCGAACCGACTCCGCCGAAGCCGGGATTCCCATCAGGGTTCCGGTCGGCAACCGATTCAGTGAGCCCTGAGACCAGATCAACGGACTCAGGCCCGCGGGATAGACGATCTGATCGGTCAGTCCCAGCTCGGCGAGAAGCGCAGGAACTTCCGGCCGACGGGCGATGAAAGCCTCGGCACCGATGTCGATCGGGCCACCGCCCAGATCAATCGTTCGCAGCTTCCCGCCCAGCCGCGGTGAGTCGTCGACGATCGTGATGTCCGCTTCGGAGCCCAGACTGCGCCGAAGCCGGTACGCGGCAACCAGACCGGAGATTCCTCCTCCGATCACCGCGACCGACGGCCGATTGGTCGTCACAGCGAGTGCACCAGCTCCACCGCCGCGGTGATCGCCGTGGGATCGGTGTCGGGAAGAACTCCGTGGCCGAGGTTGAAGATGTGGCCGATGGCACCGGCCTCGATCGCGCGGTCCCCTTCGGCGGCGATCCGGCGCACCTCACGATCGATCACCTCGGGGCCCGCGAACAGTACGGCGGGATCGAGGTTGCCCTGCAGCGCCTTACCCGGACCGACACGACCAGCCGCGACGTCGAGCGGAATCCGCCAGTCGACACCCACGACGTCGGCGCCTGCCTCCCCCATCGCGCCGAGAAGTTCACCGGTGCCGACACCGAAGTGGATACGCGGGACGCCGGCAGCGGCAACCTCGGCGAACACTCGCTCGGAATGCGGCAGGACAAATTCCCGATAATCGGCCAGCGAGAGCGCGCCGGCCCACGAGTCGAACAGCTGGACCGCGTCGACGCCCGCCTTGAGCTGCGCCTGCAGGAAGCAGATCGTGGTGTCGGCCAAACTTCCGAGCAACGCGTGCCAGGTCTTCGGATCGGAGTGCATGAGCGCTTTGGTCTTCTCGTGGTTCCGGCTCGGACCACCTTCGACCAGATACGACGCCAGAGTGAACGGCGCTCCGGCAAAGCCGATCAGCGGCGTGGAGCCCAACTCGGTGGTGAGAAGCCGAACGGCCTGCGCGATTGCGCCTACCTCTTCGGGAACCAGTCGCGGGAGTGCTGCAACGTCGGCGATGGAGCGAATCGGATTGGCGACCACCGGTCCGACGCCGGCAACGATGTCGAGATCAATTCCCGCGGCTTTGAGTGGAACGACGATGTCCGAGAACAGGATTGCCGCGTCCACGTCGTGACGGCGCACCGGCTGCATCGTGATCTCACAGACCAGCGCCGGATCGAAACAAGATTCCAACATGCCGATCCCGGCGCGGATCTCGCGGTACTCCGGCAACGAACGCCCGGCCTGACGCATGAACCACACCGGCCGTCGACTCGGAGTGCGTCCGGTCGCCGCGGCAAGCAACGGTGCGTCGGGCAAGACTCGCCGAGCGCTGTATTCCGCCGACCCGGTAATGCCTGAATTCATGTTGTCCAACCCGCTCATCTGTCCTCGCGCTCTCCGCCAACGTGTGTCTTCGATCGACTCAATGCTGCCACGTCCCACACTCGGGATCGGACACCCGAGCGGTTCGTGAGCGGCCACACACCCGAGCCACACTCGGTCGGCGCGCCTCCACCTCCCCGCCCGCATCCCCGACTAACGTCCTGACCTGTGACGACATCCGGATCGACAGCCGACCCGGCCGAGTTCCGTGCCGCCGTGGAGGCGATGACCGCTGCGCGGGTTCGGCCCGAGATAGAGGTCGGTCCCATCCGCCCGCCGCAGCGCCTCGCTCCGTACAGCCACGCGGTGGGGGCCGAGGTTCTCCACCCGGACTCCGACGTCGTGGCCGAGCAGTCCGAAGGTGACGCTTTCGGCCGCCTGATCCTGTTGTTCGATCCGGACGGCGACGAGGCGTGGAACGGCACCATGCGGTTGGTGGCGTACATCCAGGCCGATCTCGACGAAGCCGTCGCCGCGGATCCACTACTTCCCGAAGTAGCCTGGAGTTGGCTGGTGGACGCTTTGGAGGCCGGACCGGAACCTTTTGTGGCCCTGGGCGGTACGGTCACAGCTACAACTTCCGTGCGGTACGGCGACATCGCCGGGCCTCCGCGAGCCCATCAACTGGAGTTGCGAGCGTCCTGGACTGCAACTTCGTCCGAATTGGCTCACCACGTCGAGGCTTTCTGCGAGGTTCTCGCGTACGCGGCGGGGCTTCCGCCTGCCGGGATAACCACGCTGTCGCGGCAGAACGACTGACTCTGTCACTCGTTTGAGCATTCCCCCGGAAAAATACTAGAACCTGTTCTAGAATGAGTCATGCAACGTCTCAGCGGACTCGACGCGACCTTCCTCTACTTGGAAACACCGACCCAGCTATTGCACGTTTGTGGACTTGTCCTGCTCGACCCCACGACCATCCCGGGCGGCTACGACTACCGGAAGCTGCTTCGCGAGTTGGACTCGCGAATGGCCACCATGCCGACCTTCCGGCGCAAACTCAAAGATTCCCGTCTCAATCTCGACTACCCCGTGTGGGTCGACGATCACGATTTCGACATCGAGCGGCACTGCCATCGGACCGCGGTACCTGCTCCCGGCACACACGCGGAACTGGCAGAGCTCGCCGGACACATCGCGAGCCAACCGCTGGATCGTTCCCGACCGCTGTGGGAGATGTGGGTCATCGAGGGACTTGCCGACGGACAGATCGCCGTCATGTCGAAGATCCATCACAGCGCTGCCGACGGTGTCACCGGCGCGAACATCCTGGCTCAGCTGTGCAGTCTCGAACCGGATTCACCGGCGCTCGTGGATCCCACAGCACAGGGTGCGGGCGACGCGGGAACGCTGGACATCGCGATCGGCGGACTCATGGCCGTCATCGCCCGGCCCGCAAGAATTGCCCGTCTGGTCCCGGGCGGAATCGCCATGCTCCCGAAGTGGGTGACGCGTGCGCGAAAGGGTGAAGCGATGCCTGCTCCGTTCACCGCGCCGCGGACCTCGTTCAACGGCGCGATCACCGGTCACCGCAACGTCGCGTTCAGCCAACTCGATCTCGCGAAGGTCAAAGCCGTCAAGGACCGTCACGGCGTCAAGGTCAACGACGTGGTTCTCGCGCTCTGCGCCGGGGCACTGCGTAAGTATCTGGAGGACCGGGACGAACTGCCGGAGGACTCCCTCGTCGCCATGGTGCCGGTGTCGGTCCACGGCAAATCCGATCGTCCGGGCACGAACCAGATCTCGGGCATGTTCACGCAACTCGGCACCCAGATCGCCGATCCGGTCGAACGCCTGCACGCGATCAGCGATTACAACGCCACCTCGAAGAACCACAACGAGGCTCTGGGCGCGAACATGCTCCAGGACTGGTCGCAGTTCGCTTCGCCGGCGGTGTTCGGCGCCGCCATGCGCGTGTACTCGTCGCTCAAACTCGCCGAGCGTCACCCCGTCGTGTCCAACCTGGTCGTGTCGAATGTGCCTGGACCGCCGGTGCCGCTCTACTTCCTCGGTGCCCAGATCAAGGGAATGTTCCCGCTCGGCCCGATCTTTCACGGAGCAGGTCTCAACGTGACTGTGATGTCTCTCGACGGAAAACTCGACGTCGGCATCGTCAGTTGCTCCGATCTGGCCCCCGAATTGGACCAGCTCGCGCAAGGTTTCGGAGCCGCACTCGACGAACTGTTCGACGCTGAGGTGACAACCCCGGCCCCGACTGCGACGTAGAGTCAGTGACCATGTCCGAAGTCACCGATGATGCAACCGAGCCCACCTCCGACGTAGTTCCGCTGCTCGTTCCGCGTGACGGAGTTCCGGACGTCATCACCACTGCCGCCGGTGTCACCGACGCCGCGGCCGCGCTGGCCTCCGGCCACGGCCCGCTCGCCGTGGACGCCGAGCGCGCATCCGGATTCCGCTATTCGGCACGGGCGTACCTGATCCAGCTTCGACGCGAAGGAGCAGGATCGTTCCTGCTCGACCCGATTCCGACAGCGCAAGACCTGCAGCCGTTGGCCGAGGTGATCAACCCGTTGCAATGGGTGCTGCACTCTGCCGATCAGGATCTCCCCGGCCTCGCCGAACTGAGCCTGACGCCGGCCGAGCTGTTCGACACCGAACTGGCCGGACGACTGGCCGGGTTCGAGCGAGTCGGACTCGCCGCGATCGTGGAACGAACCCTGCGAGTGGAACTTCGCAAGGGTCACGGGGCTGCGGACTGGTCGACACGTCCGCTGCCGGACGCCTGGTTGAACTACGCCGCCCTCGACGTCGAAGTGCTTCTCGAACTGCGCGACGCAATGGAAGCCGAACTCGAATCCCAAGGCAAGCTCGAGTGGGCGAAGGAAGAGTTCGAGTACATCCGTCTGGCCGGCCCGCCCAAGCCCAAACCGGACCGCTGGCGTCGTACGTCGCACATCACCTCACTCAAGACCACCCGTCAGTTGGCGGCGGTACGGGCGCTGTGGCAGGCGCGCGAGGATCTCGCACGCAAGCGCGACGTGTCTCCGAGTCGGGTTCTTCCTGACTCCGCGATCATCGATGCCGCTCTCAAAGATCCTCGGTCGTTGGACGCGCTCCGCTCGCTTCCCGTCTTCGGCGGACCACGTCAACGCCGTTATTCGCGTATCTGGATGGATGCACTGGAAGCCGCGCGCAAGCTCCCCGACAGCGAGCTTCCGCCGAAAACCCCGCCCATCGTCGGGCCGCCCGCTGCCGGTCGCTGGGCCCGCCAGGATCCAGCGGCGGCTGATCGGTTGACCGCGGCGCGCGCAGCACTGTCGGACCTGAGCAAAGAGGTTTCGGTGCCCGTGGAGAATCTGCTCCAACCCGACCTGGTCAGGCGCCTGTGCTGGGACTGGAAACTGGAACCCGACTCGGACATCGCCGAAGTCGAGACTGCGATCGAGACCAAGCTCACTTCCGGTGGCGCACGTGGCTGGCAACGCACTTTGACCGTTCCCGTCCTCGCCGAGGCACTGAACTCCGTGGTCCCGGCCGAGCCCGAAGTGGAAGAGCCGGAATCCTGACCTGACCCCGGTGTGAGGTTGGAGCAATTCGGCACGTTAAGTTACCGGTCAGTAATGGGCAGTAGTACGCTCGATACGAGGCCGGACGCCTGGCCGTGATCGCCGAACCAACGTCTCACCGCCCTTCGGTGCGGTGGGCAGCTCCATCAGGAGGAATTCGCGTGGCTCCATCCACAAACAACCAACGCAACGTCGTCTTCGTCGACGGCATTCGCACCCCGTTCGGCAAGGCCGGCCCGAAAGGCATGTACGCCGACACGCGCGCAGACGATCTCGTCGTCAAGGCGATTCGTGAGCTGCTTCGCCGCAACCCGCAGCTCGATCCCGCACGGATCGACGAAGTTGCCGTTGCAGCCACCACGCAGACCGGCGACCAGGGCCTGACCATCGGCCGCACCGCTGCGATCCTCGCCGGTCTCCCCGAAACCGTTCCAGGATTCGCCATCGACCGCATGTGTGCCGGCGCGATGACCGCCGTCACCACGACCGCGTCGGGCATCGGCTTCGGCCAGTACGACGTCGTGATCGCCGGTGGCGTCGAGCACATGGGTCACCACCCGATGGGTGAGGGCGCAGACCCCAACCCGCGTTTCCTCGCCGACCGCCTGGTCGACCCGAGCGCCCTCGTGATGGGTAACACCGCCGAGAACCTGCACGACCGGTTCCCGACCATCACCAAGGACCGCACGGACGCCTACGCCGTCAACAGCCAGAACAAGTACGACGCTGCCAAGAAGGCCGGCTTCATCGCCGACACCCTGGTCCCCGTCGCCACCCGCAGTTCCGCGGGCTGGGGTCTGGCCACCGAAGACGAGCCGCCGCGCCCCGGAACCACCGTCGAAGATCTCGCGAAGCTCAAGACGCCGTTCCGCCCGGCCGGACGCATCACCGCCGGTAACGCAGCCGGACTCAACGACGGTGCCACCGCAGCACTGCTCGCCGGTGAGGACACCGCAGCCGAGCTCGGCCTGCCGGTCGGCATGCGCATGGTGGGCTTCGCCTACCAGGGCGTCGACCCCGCCGTCATGGGCATCGGCCCGGTTCCCGCCACCGAGAAGCTGCTGGCACGCACCGGCCTCAAGATCGAGGACATCGGACTCTTCGAGATCAACGAGGCGTTCGCCGTTCAGGTCCTCGCGTTCCTCGAGCACTACGGAATCGCCGACGACGACCCGCGCGTCAACCAGTGGGGCGGCGCCATCGCGTGTGGCCACCCCCTCGCTTCCTCGGGCGTTCGCCTGATGACGCAGCTCTCCCGCCAGTTCGCGACACGCCCCGACGTGCGCTACGGCTTGACCACCATGTGCATCGGCCTCGGCATGGGCGGCACCGTCATCTGGGAGAACCCGAACCACGCTGACTACCAGGCAGGAGTCAACTAAATGTCTGATATTGCAACAGCATTCGCCGACGAGGTCGTGACGAACGCCTACACGAAGATCATCTCGGTCCCCGGCATCGAGGGCCCGTTTGCACTGATCACCCTCGACAACGGCTTCGACCACACCAAGCCGTCGTCCTTCGGTCCCGGCGGACTCGCAGCATTCGACGCCGCCCTCGACGAAGCCTTTGCCGCCAACCCGGTTGCCATCGCCGTCACCGGCAAGCCGTTCATCTTCGCCGCCGGCGCGGACCTCAAGGGTGTTCCCGCGATCACCTCTCGTGAGCAGGGACTCGAGCTGGGCCGCTTGGGCCACAAGGTGTTCCGACGCCTGCGTGAGTCGTCCGTTCCCACGTTCGCCTTCATCAACGGTGTCGCTCTGGGCGGCGGCCTCGAGGTCGGACTGCACAGCCACTACCGCACGGTTGCCGCCAATGCGGGCGCACTGGGTCTTCCGGAAGCATTCCTCGGTCTGGTCCCCGGTTGGGGCGGAACGCAGTTGCTCCCCAACCTCGTCGGCCCGTCGAACGCCGTCACCGTGGTTATCGAGAACTCGCTGAACCAGAACAAGGTGCTCTCCCCCAAGAAGGCACTCGAACTCGGCGTCGTCGACGTCGTTCTCGACTCTGCCGACTTCATCGAGCAGTCCCTCGCCTGGGCGTCGCAGGTCCTCGCCGGCACAGTGACCCCCGCTCGCCCCGAGATCGATCGTGGCCAGGGCTGGGACGACGCGATTGCTCGTGCGAAGGCGATCGTCGACGGCAAGACCAAGGGCAACGCTCCCGGCGCCGTCAAGGCCGTCGAGTTGCTCGAACTGGCTCGCAGCACCGACATCACCGATGCCGCCTCGCTCGACAAGGGCTTCGCGGCCGAGGACGAGGCTCTTGCCGATCTTCTGCTGACGGACGAGCTCCGGGCTGGTCTGTACGCCTTCGATCTGGTGAACAAGCGCGCCAAGCGTCCCGCCGGAGCACCCGACCGCTCGCTCGCTCGTAAGGTCAGCGGCGTCGGCATCGTCGGCGCCGGCCTCATGGCCAGCCAGCTCGCGCTGCTCTTCGTCCGCCAGCTCAAGGTGCCGGTCATCCTGACCGACATCGACCAGGAACGCATCGACAAGGGTGTCGGCTACGTCCACACCGAGATCGAGAAGCTCCAGGGCAAGGGACGCCTGTCCCCCGACGCTGCGAACCGCCTCAAGGCGCTCGTCTCCGGCTCCCTCGACAAGGCCGCGTTCGCCAAGACCGACTTCGTCATCGAAGCCGTCTTCGAGAACATGGACGTCAAGAAGAAGGTCTTCGCGGAACTCGAGCAGTTCATTGCTCCCGAAACCATCCTCGCCACCAACACCTCTTCGCTCTCCATCACGGAAATGGCGTCCGGCCTCGAGCATCCCGAGCGTGTGGTCGGCTTCCACTTCTTCAACCCGGTGGCCGTTCTTCCCCTCCTCGAGATCATCAAGGGCAGCAAGACCGATGATGCCACTCTCGCAACGGCTTTCGCCACCGCGAAGTCGCTGAAGAAGTCCGCCGTCCTCTGCGGCGACAAAGCCGGCTTCGTCTTCAACCGCCTCGTCACCCGCACCTTGGGTGAGGTCATGTCCGCCGTCGACGAAGGCACCCCCTTCGACGTCGCAGACAATGCCATCGCCGAACTCGGCATGCCCATGTCGCCGTTCACCTTGCTGGCCCTCGTCGGACCCGCAGTGGCACTGCACACCGGTGAGACCCTGCAGGAGTCGTACCCGGACCGGTTCAAGAGCTCACCCGGACTCGAAGCACTCGTCGAGGCCCGCAAACCCGGCGTGTGGACCTGGGGCGAGAACGGTCAGGCCGTAGACCCCGAGGTCGCCGCACTGTGGCCGCAGGGTGACAAGGTGTCAACTTCGGAAGAGGTCCTCGAGCGCACACGTCGTGCATTTGCCGAGGAAATTCAGATCATGCTCGACGAGGGCGTCGTAGCGGCAGCCGAGGACATCGACCTCTGCCTGCTGCTCGGCGGCGGATTCGGATTCTGGAACGGCGGCATCACGCCGTACCTGGACCGGACCGGTACCTCCGAGGCCGTCAACGGCAAGCGCTTCCTCGCGCCCGGTGTTGCCAGCGTCTGAGTCAGTCGATCGACCCGTCACGGACGGCGTGCCCTCGGGTACGCCGTCCGTGGCGTTTGCGCAGGTTCAGAATAGGGTTCCCACATCGTCTTTCACGATGTTCTCGAGCGCACGCTCCGCGACGGCGGCGATGGTCATCGACGGATTGCACGCAGCGGAGTTTCCCGGCAGCAGAGCGCCGTCGAGCACGTACAACCCCCGCTGGCCCAGAACCCGCCCATCAAGATCGCACACCGAGTTCATGCAGGCACCGCCGAGGGGATGCCACGTGGAGGGCAGTATCGCGTTCGTGTCGGTGAGCAGTCCTCCTGCCGCGATCCGGTGGGCGGCCGGCCCGATGTGGCCTTGCTGGATCGCCGAATCCCCGTCCTTCGGCCAACGGAGCACCGCCTCACCCCGCGCCGAGTCGTACACGAACCGACCTCGGTCGTCGCTCACACCGAATCCGACCATCACCGTGCTGTGAGCGTCGAACGCAACGGGCGGGAACGACGCCTGAATGACGGTGAACGCATTATGCGGGTCGTCCCAGTTCCGGCTGCCGTAGACGACCGGCCCGCCCTGCGTCGCACCGAAGTTCTCGGCGAGATCCGACCAGATGTAGATCCGATCGGCATTGGTCCCCCACCCTGCGCCGAGCTCGTCCGGTAGATCCCTGATCCGCCCCGTTGCCGCGGCGCGGACCAGGAGTTTGGTGGTGTTCATGCTGCCGGCAGCCATGACGAGCGCATCCGTCGTCAAGATCTTGTTCTCGAGAATCTTGCCGGAAATGTCGGTCCGGTCCACGTACACGCGCCACCGTCCGTCGGCAGCCCGCTCGACATCGGTGACCTGGTGCAGAGTCTCCACATTCACCAATCCGGTCGCTTCCGCAGCCGCAATGTAGGTGACATCCACCGAATGCTTGCCACCGTTGTTGACACCGAGCGCGCCGTCACCGTTGGTGTAAGACGGCTTCATCTCACCCCTCAGTTCGGCCAACGCGAAGTTCCAGTCGATCGGCATCGGAATCTTCGACACGGGTAGACCGGAACGCGTTGCGTTACGCGCGAATACACGTGCCGCCTCGTAGTTCGGGCTGGAAATCAGTTCGTCTGGTGCAGTTTCCACTTGCAGCATCCGCGCCACCCGCGGGTAATGGACGCGGTCCATTCGTGCGTAATCGAGCTCCTCCGGAAAGTGCGTGTTGAAGACCGCTTCTTCCGGTTGCAGCGTCATCCCTTGGTACACAAGCGATCCGCCGCCCACACCGGCTGCGCAGATCGCGGTCATGTTCTCACCGGTCACCGTCTCCAACAACCCCGCGTATGGCTCGAAGATCGCCGGCCTGCCGAACAGAGTCGGGTTGGACTGATGCCAGAGGATGCGCTTGTCCGGGCTGGCGGGGTGCGGGAAAGTTTCGGCATTCGGCCCGGTCTGCCACCGAATCCCTCTCTCCAGCAAAGTGACCGGAACCCCCGCCTCGGCCAGGCGAAGTGCCGTCACCCCGCCGCCGAACCCCGATCCGATAACCACGACACGGTGCACTTCACGGGTCAGCGGAATCCCTGTTGCAGCCCTGGCAGTGCGTGGCGCCATCATCGCGACTCCCACGGCGGCCGTACCGGCCAAGAACGATCTACGTTTCACTCCGGACATGACTGGTGCTCCCTCGAAGAATGTCGCCAGAGAATTCCGGGCACGCCAAAACTAGACACTCTGACGCTCGAGTGTCAAGGTTTTGGCGGAGCAGGCAAGGAACTACGAGGTCGACCGGATTGCGGGCCCGAGCCACCTCGAGAGAAAGGCCCGCAAGGAGTCGTCGGAATGTACGAGGTCACTGTCGAATGCAACAACCGAAAGCCCCAGTCGCACGGCAATTTCCACTATCTCATCCAACTCCGCCTCGGTGGCGAGGCCACGTTCGACCATAGGGGTGAGCATCTGACCAGCGAAAGGTATTGCTCGACTCATCATTTCGAGATCGAAGACAGGGTTTCCCCGCTCGGCGAGGAGCAGAGTCGCGAGCACCGGGTGAGCACGCACGGCAGTTCGCGCGGCAACGATGAATTCGACGACGTATTCACACGCCGTGTCGACCGACTCCACCTGTGCCGTGATCTCCCCGAGAACCTCGACAGCGAGACCGCCCATCGCCTGGGAGACGACCTCTTCACGTGTGCCGAAAATCGAGTACACCGTCTGGCGCGAGACACCGGCCGCGGTGGCAACTGCGGCAATGTTCACAGCCTCGAATCCGCCACCTTCGATCAGTCCGAGGGCGGCACCGAGAATCTTCTGCTGTGATCGCACGAGGAAAGTATTGCCCACCGAAACGGTGCACTGAGAAACGCGGTCCAGATCCGACTCCCACCTGCATAAACGGCACAATCGGTTTCGTTTGGCTGCCGAAATTTATTAGGTTAGGCTGCCCTTCATGAAAACTTCTGTTCGGGGCTTCACTGCCCTCGGTGCGGCTGCAATCGCGGTCACCGCACTTGTCTCGTGCTCCTCGGATTCAGGCACATCCACGCCATCCCAAGGTACGGACGGATTCCCCGTCAGCATCGAGAACACCTTCGGCACCACGACCATCGACTCGAAGCCCGAGCGCCTCGTCACCCTCGGATGGAACGCGCAGGACATCCTGTACGCACTCGATCTGACTCCGGTCGGACAGCCCAAGTACACCTACGGCGCGGACGACAACGGCGTCATGCCCTGGGCGCAGGACTACTTCGACGCGGACAAGACAACGCTCTTCGACATGCCGGCCAGCGGAGAACCGCCGATCGAGTCCATCGCGTCGTTGACCCCCGACGTCATCCTCGCGCCGTACGAGGGCTTCGAGGAATCCGTCTACAACCAACTGAGCAAGATCGCACCGACGGCCGCCTACCCCGGCGCGGCCTGGCAGACATCCTGGCAGGACCAGACCCGCATCGTCGGCAAGGCAGTCGGCAAGAGCGAAGAGGCCGACAAGCTCGTCGACGGCCTCGACGCGACTCTCGCCGATACCGCCACAGCCCACCCGGAGTTCGCCGGAAAGACATTGGCAGTGGTCAACTTCGACACCGATTCGAGCAACATCAACGTCTATCTGCCCACTGATCCGCGGGTCCAGGTGCTGACCGAACTCGGGTTCGTCAACGCACCGGGCGTCGAGAAGCTAGCCGCGGACAATGCAGGTGGATCGTTCTTCAAGACGATCTCCTACGAGAACATCGCCGACATCGACGCCGATGTGATCGTCGGCTTCACCGACGGCTCCGGTGATCCGTCCGGCATACCCGCAGTCGGTGGACTCGGCGCGGTCAAGCGTGGATCCACCGCATTCCTCAGCGACACCCGGGTCATCGGCGGACTGAGCAACGTCAACGTCCTGAGCACGCCGTGGGTCCTCGGCCAGATCACACCGACGTTGAGCGAAGCCGCAAAGCGCGCCTCGGCCTAGAAACGAGATTTTCCCGACAACCCTCTCCGGCGTGATCCGTATCGAACGGCTCGCCGGAGAGGCGGGTGACCCGGAAATTCATGGCGAAGGATCTCGAAGACATCGCAGCAAAAGCCGAGCGTCTCTCGGGCGAGTAAAGCGCCCTCACCTGCACTTACCATATTGTTTGCATACTAACTGCAATCAATACGACATTACTGTGTCAAGCTGATTCTCTGCGGGAATGGACTCAGCTGGGTAACGGCGCGTGAGTCCCCGCCAAATCTGTCCCGGTGGGCGTAGCGTGCAGAGTGCTCGCGGATGGATCGGCGCATCGGGGTGTCGACCGTAGGGCCTTTGAGGGGGCAGGAATGGCATTCAGCGGAACCGCCTCCGGCGGAGGATCAGGCGCTACTCGCGCCGACGTCGGACATGCAGTGCTCTTCGCCGGCGCCGCCGCGCTCGGCGGTTTTCTGTTCGGATACGACACCGCCGTCATCAACGGGGCGGTCGGTGCGATCCGAGACAAGTACGACATCGGCGCCTCGGGCACCGGGCTCACGGTCTCACTGACTCTGCTCGGCGCAGCACTCGGCGCCTGGATCGCAGGCACACTCGCCGACCGACTCGGCCGCATCCGCGTCATGCAGATAGCCGCGGTGTTGTTCATTATCGGCGCCGTAGGCTCCGCAATTCCGTTCAGCGTCTACGACCTCACGTTCTGGCGCGTGGTCGGCGGCCTGGCAGTGGGTTTCGCGTCAGTCATCGCCCCGGCCTACATCGCGGAGATCTCCCCCGCCGCGATTCGCGGACGTCTCGGCTCGATGTACCAACTGGCGATCGTTCTCGGAATCGCCGTGTCGCAGTTGGTCAATTACGCCCTCCAAGCCGCGGCCGGTGGTGATCGCAATCAGATCGCAGGCCTCGAAGCCTGGCAGTGGATGCTGATGCTCGAGGCGGTTCCCGCAGTCCTGTACCTGATCATGACAACCACGATTCCCGAATCTCCACGGTTCCTCGTGGCGCAGGGCAAGGACGATCGTGCTCGCAAGATCATCTCCGATCTCGAAGGTGGAGATCACGACGCCGTCACCGAACGCATGAACGAGATCCGCGAATCTCTGACGGAGAAGCAAGCCAAGACCACAGTCCGCCAACTCTTCTCGAAGCGGCTCGGGGTCTCCCATCTGGTGTGGGTCGGTATTGCACTCGCCGCATTGCAGCAGTTGGTCGGTATCAACGTGATCTTCTACTACTCGAGCACCCTCTGGCAGGCGGTCGGATTCGGCGCCGACCGATCCCTGCTGATCAGCGTCGTGAGCGCCTTGGTCAACATCGTCGGTACATTTGTCGCCATCGCCGTCATCGACCGGGTCGGTCGAAAGCCGCTGTTGTTGGTCGGTTCCGCCGGTATGGCCATCTCACTGGGCACCGCGGCGTTCTGTTTCCATTCGGCAACAGTGACCAAGAACGAGATCGGCGAATCTGTGGCCACGCTGACCGGAGCGAACGCGACTATCGCACTTATCGGTGCGAACGCATTCGTATTCTTCTTCGCTCTGTCCTGGGGCCCGGTGGTCTGGGTGTTGATCTCCGAGATGTTCCCCAACCGCGTGCGTGCTGCAGCAGTAGGAATTGCGACCGCCACCAACTGGGTCGCGAACTTCCTGGTCTCCTGGACGTTCCCGGCACTGGCCGATTGGAATCTGTCGTACACCTACGCCGGCTACGCCGTCATGGCAGTGTTGTCGCTGTTCGTCGTCCTGAGGTTCGTGAAGGAAACGCGAGGCAGCACACTCGAATCCGTCCAGTAGCGAGATCTCACGGTTTCACACTGAAAAGCGGTGGCCCTCGGATTGATCCGAGGGCCACCGCTTTTCGAGATTATCGTGAGACGAGCCGTCAGCCTTGCGCGACTTCGCCCTGAGCCGACGCCGAGGACGCGTCTTCCTGGACGTGGACGCCGACGCTGCCCATCCCCGCCACCCAGCCGGTGATCTTGCGGGAGAGGTCCTGAGCCGTGAGTCCGAGTTCCTTGTGGATGGCCTCGCGGCTGGCGTGATCGAGGAACTGCTGGGGAACGCCCATGTCGCGGCACGACGTGTGCACTCCGGCTGCCCGCATCGCGGCCGAGACCGTCGAACCGATGCCGCCGTGCAGACCACCGTCTTCGATGGTGACCACGAGGGCGTACTTGTCCGCCATCTTCACCAGCGAATCCGCGACCGGCAGAACCCACCGCGGATCGACGACGGCAACCGAGATGCCCTGCTTGTCGAGCCGCTCGGCAATCTCGAGTGCCAGGGATGCAAACGGGCCCACCGCGACGAGGAGCACGTCGCCGCGCTCACCCTCGCTGGACTTGAGAACGTCGACCATTCCGTCGAGTCGCTTCACGGCCGGAATCGCTTCGGGTACAGCGCCCTTCGGGAAACGAACGACGGTTGGGCCGTCGTCGACGAGAAGTGCCTCGTCCAGCTCTTCCCGCAGTGTGTCGGCGTCACGCGGTGCCGCGACGCGGATTCCGGGGATGATTCCGAGCAGCGAAAGATCCCAGACCCCGTTATGGCTGGCACCGTCGACTCCGGTGACCCCGGCGCGGTCGAGCACGACTGTCACCGGTTGCTTGAGTAGAGCGACGTCCATCAACAACTGGTCGAAAGCCCGATTGAGGAAGGTCGAGTAGATAGCAACGACGGGGTGAAGTCCGCCCAGTGCAAGACCGGCGGCCGAGGTCATCGCATGCTGCTCGGCGATACCGACGTCGAAGATCCGATCGGGGAACTTCTCACCGAAGGCCGCGAGGCCGGTGGGCCCGGCCATCGCCGCGGTGATGGCGACGATGTCCTCACGACGCGAAGCCTGCTCGATCAACGCGGCCGAGAAGACCGACGTCCAGTCCGGCGCGGACGACTTGGTGCCGCGACCGGTGACGGGATCGATGACACCGGTGGCATGCATCTGGTCGGCCACGTCGTTCTCGGCGTGTGCGTAACCGTTGCCCTTACGAGTGACGGCATGCACGATGACCGGTCCGCCGTAGGCCTTCGCCCGGCGCAATGCCGATTCCATGGCGGCTTCGTCGTGTCCGTCCACCGGTCCGAGGTATTTGATACCGAGATCGGTGAACATGACCTGAGGGCTGACCGCGTCTTTGAGACCCGCCTTCATTCCGTGCAGGACGGAGTACGCGGTGCGCCCCACCCAGGGCAGTCTCTTGACCATGCGTCGGCCACTGTCGAGGGCGCGCTCGTAACTCGGCGCAGTGCGCAGTGCCGAGAGATGGTCGGCGAGTCCGCCGATGGTCGGTGCGTACGAGCGACCGTTGTCGTTGACGACGATCACCACCGGACGGTCCTTGCCTGCCGCGATGTTGTTGAGAGCTTCCCAACACATTCCGCCGGTCAGCGCGCCGTCACCGACGACGGCAACTACGTGGCGATTCTGACCCGTCAGCGCGAAGGCCTTCGCGAGGCCGTCGGCATAGGACAACGCGGCGGAAGCGTGAGAAGACTCGACCCAGTCGTGTTCGCTCTCGGCGCGGCACGGATACCCGGACAGTCCACCCTGCTTACGCAGAGTGTCGAACTGATCCTGACGACCGGTGAGGATCTTGTGTACATAGGCCTGATGGCCCGTGTCGAAGATGATCGCGTCCTGCGGCGAGTCGAAAATTCGGTGCAGTGCGAGGGTCAACTCCACGACGCCCAAGTTGGGCCCGAGGTGACCACCGGTCGCAGCGACCTTCAGCACGAGGAACTCACGAATCTCGTCGGCCAACTCCGTCATCTCGGCGTGGCTCAACTGACGTAGATCGTCAGGACCCTGAATGCGGGCAAGAACACCCAACGAGATCGCTCCCTCCGTGCTTCACAGCTGCACCGGTGCGCGCCGCGGCTGTCTTCGCGACAGTGCTGCCAGTCTACGGAGCGTTCCGGCGAACCGACACGCGGACTCGGCCCGATTCCGGTGTGACTTCGCGTAACAGCGAAATCCCGCGGATCGCTCGTGATCGCAATCACAGACAAATGGGATCCGTCGCGATCGACTCGGCAACTCTTCTTCCACAAAACGACCGCCATGTCAGCTTAAGGTCGACGTATGGGAACTGTGGTCGACGACCTGATAACGCGAGTGTTCGACGAAGTCCGATCACTCGACGAAGGCGAGTTGGCCGACTACATCCCCGAACTCGCGGCGGTCGCCCCCGATTCGTTCGGAATCTGCATCGCCACCGTAGACGGTTACGTCTACGAGATCGGTGACTCACGAGTCCCGTTCACCATTCAGTCGATCTCGAAGCCCTTCACCTACGCCTTGGCTCTCGCCGATCGAGGAAGCGAGGCGGTTGCCGCGAAAATCGACGTCGAACCATCCGGCGAGCCGTTCAACGAAATCAGCCTCGACCCGCTCACCGAACGGCCACGAAACCCCATGATCAATGCCGGCGCGATCACGGCTGCATCCCTGGTCGCCGGCGTCAATGCCGAGGTCCGCTTCGAGCGGATTCGCTCGGCGTACTCGCGATATGCGGGACGGGAGCTGACCTTCAACGAAGCCGTCTACACCTCGGAAGCCCGCACCGGTCACCGCAACCGTGCGATCGGCCACATGCTGCGATCCTTCGACGTCATCACCGGCAATCCCGACGAGGCCGTCGACCTGTATTTCCGTCAATGCTCGATCGACGTGACCTGCCGCGACCTGAGTCTGATGGCTGCGACGATGGCGAACAACGGTGTCAATCCGCTCACCCACGAGCGCGCGCTGGCACCCGCAGGCGTCGAACAGGTCCTCAGCGTCATGGCTACGTGCGGAATGTACGACGGCGCCGGCAAGTGGCTGGTAGAGGTCGGATTGCCGGCCAAGAGCGGTGTCGGCGGCGGAGTGCTGGCGGTTCTGCCGGGCCAGATCGGCATCGCCGTGTACTCCCCCAGGCTCGACGTTCACGGCAACAGTGTTCGCGGAGTTGCTTCTGCCCGGGCACTGTCGAAGGAACTCGAACTGCACTTCCTCCACGTGACGCGGGCGTCACGCTCGTCGATCCGGGCCAGATACAGCGTCATCGAAGCACCGTCGCGAGTACGACGCACCCCGACCGAACAAGCCGTGCTCGACGACGTCGGCAAGCGCAGCCGGGTCTACGAACTGCACGGCGATCTCCTCTTCACCGGTGCCGAATCGGCGGTCCGCGAAATCGGCTCGGTGGACGAGGGCCTCGAAGTTGTCGTCATCGACGTCCGCCGCGTCGACGACGCCAGCGACGTCGCGGTGCGCATGATCACTGCACTGCAGGTTCAACTGGCCGAGCAGGCTTGTGCGGTGGCCGTCGTCGATCCGCAAGGACTGCTGGGACAACGAAGTTCGAGCATCGACCCCGCCAGAAGAAGTGGTCGGGTTTTTGCGGACCTCGATTCCGCCATGCAGTGGTGCGAAGACACGCTGCTTGCGGTGCATTGTGAGGCCGATCGGCAGGCGTCGACGATCTCGATCGAGGACCACCCAGTTCTCGATGCTCTGTCCGCGGCACAGATCGAGGGATTCTCGGCAGAGTTGGAGACGCGAACCTATGCCCGCGGCGAGAAGATCGCCCGCCGAGGTGAATCGGCGTCTGGCTTCTACCTGATTCTCAGTGGCCAGGTCAGCACCATGTTCACCGACGCGCACGGGGTCGAGCACCGCATCACGACGCTCTCCGCCGGAATGACGTTCGGCGAGATGACGATGTTCCTCGACACTCCGTTCCTCAACGACATCCGCGCCGATTCCACGGTCACCGTCGCTGTCCTGACTCCGGAGCGATATGCAGAACTGACCGCACAGGCACCCGAGTTGAAACTTGCGCTGCTCGAACGACTGGCTGCGGGCGCCTACGAGCAATTGGACCTGATGTTGCGGAGTGCCATATCCGCCGGACGAATCGGATAGGAACCAAACGTGCCCACCACCGCCTTCACCTCGGAACCGTCCACTGTCACGGTGACCGGAACCGCCACTGCAACAGCTGTTCCCGACATCGTGCGATTGACGATCGGAGTATCGGTGACACAGACGGCCGTTTCCGACGCGTTCGACGCCGTCGCACGTCTGTCCACTGCCCTGACCGAGACCCTGCACGCGCGCGGTGTGCGCGGAGCGGACCTCACCACCGCCGGGCTGAGCGTCCATCCGCAGACTCACTGGAGCGACGGAGGCCGCCAGGAGACAACAGGATTCACGGCATCGACAACTTTCCGAGTCGTACTGCGAGAGCTGGAGCCGGAAGCGGCGAACTCCCCCGCTGCCGTCATCGCGGCATGTGTATCGGTGGGTGGCGACGCGATACGGCTCGACGGACTGGAGTTCGATCTCGACGACCGCAGCGATCTGGCGACAAGAGCACGCGAATTGGCCTGGACGGCAGCCGAATCGAAAGCCAGACAGTTCGCGGACCTGGCAGACAAAGATCTGGTCGAAGTTCTCGAGGTGCTCGAGGACTTCGACCAGATCGTGCCGATGCGCGGACGTGTCGCGGCGATGAAAGCGGATTCGGCCCCGATAGCCGTCGAACGCGGAGAGATCGAAGAATCGATCTCGGTCCGCGTTCGATGGGCTATGGCGTGACAACAGTAGTTCAGAAGACGCTGCCGGCAGTAGACCAGCCGGGCATGCGGATCAGCGAGTGAGGTTCTTCTCTTCGCGCTCTTCTTCGTACTTCTGCTCGGCGTCGGGGGTTGCCATGTCGATGGTGGTGCGCAACGGACGGTTCGGGATGAAGATGACCGACACGAGCGTGACCACGGCGACGACGGCTGCGACCAGGAAGATCCGTCCTGTTGCGTCGCCGTAGGCGAACCGAACGATCTGCGAGACGAAGTCAGGCATATTGCTCAGGTCGAGGCCGTCCTGGAGGCTCTTTCCAGCTACTGCCTGCTGCTCGGGCGGCAAGGTGGAGACCGAATCGACTGTCAGTGTCTTGACGCGGGTCGCAAGAATCGAACCGAGCACCGACACGCCGATCGCGCCGCCGAAGGTGCGGAAGAACGCCACGATACTGCTGGCCGCGCCGATGTTCTCGACGCTGACCGTGTTCTGCACGGCGAGAACGATGTTCTGCATCAGCATGCCGGTACCGAGACCCACGATGGCGATGAAGATTCCGATTGTCCACAGGCTGGTTGCGTGGTCGATCGTCGACAGCAGCCCGAAACCGACCAGCAGCAGAACTGCGCCGGCGACGATGAAGGGCTTCCACTGACCGAACTTGGTGATCAGCTGGCCCGAGCCGACCGATGCGACGAGCATGCCTGCGACCATCGGAATGGTGAGCAATCCGGCTTCGGTGGGATCGAATCCGCGTGCGGTCTGGAAGTACTGCGTCAGGAACGTCGTCGCGCCGAAGAGGCCGACACCAACTGCGATAGAGGCGATGATCGCGAGAGCCGTTGTGCGCTCGGTGATGATCTTGATCGGCAGGATCGGATCCTTGACCTTGGATTCGACGAACATCGTCAGGCCGAGCAGGGCCAGACCACCGATGACGAAGAAGGCCGACTCCTTCGAGAACCAGGCGTAGTAGTCGTCCTGACCGGCAAACGAAACCCAGATCAGCAGGACGCTGACACCGGCGGTGAGCAAGGTGGCGCCCATCCAGTCGATGGAGACGTTGTCCTTCTTCACGGTCTCGACGTGCAGTGTGCGCTGAAGCAGGAACAATGCGATGACTGCCAGCGGAACACATACGTAGAAGCACCAGCGCCAGCCGGCAGTGTCCACGAGGACGCCGCCGAGGATCGGTCCACCGGACATCGAGACGGCCATGGCCGCACCCATGTATCCGGAGTAGCGACCGCGATCTCGCGGCGGGATGATCGTGCCGATGATGGCTACGACGAGAGCGGTCAGACCACCCATACCGATGCCCTGGATGACACGCGCACCGAGCAGCAACGGAACGTTGTGCGCCGCGCCGGCGATGACCGAGCCGATCACGAAGATGACGATCGCGGTCTGGACCAGGACCTTCTTGTTGTAGAGGTCGGCAAGCTTGCCCCAGATCGGCGTCGACGCCGCGGTGGCGAGCAACGCTGTCGTGATGATCCAGGCGTACTGCGTCTGAGTTCCGTGCAGTTCACCGATGATCGTGGGAAGCGCTGTGGAAACGATGGTGCTGCTGAGCAGCGCGGTGAACAGCGCTGCGATGAGTCCGGTGAGTGCTTCGAGAATTTCGCGGTGAGTCATCGCGCCCGCTTCGCGAGCCGATCCGTCACCTCCGGTACTTGCCCGGGTTTCTCCTACTGTTGCTGCCATGTGCCTTATCTCCCAATACTTTCTACGCCCGTGTGCGGAACTGCCGGTGAGGCCTGCCGATTCGATGCGCCGAACGTCTCGTTGAGACGTTGCAGCGATGTCACTGCGGCCATGGCCTCTTCCTGGCTCCAGTCTTCGAGCATGTTGCGCAAACGCGCCGCACGCCGCTGCGTGGTTCTCCGTAAAACGTCGTGTCCCTCTTCCGATACTCGGATGCGGAACGCCCGCTTGTCAGCCGGATCGGGATTTCTCTCGACATACCCAGCGTCGACCAGATCCGACATTTGTCGGCTGAGCGACGACTGACTGACACACAGATCGACGGCCAATTCGTTCTGTCGGCACTCCCCACGCGCTGCCAGCATGAACAACACACTGACCAGCGCAGGCGGCAGCAGGCTGTCTGAACCGGTGGTGACCGCGGCTCGCAGCGATCTGCCGAACATGAAGATCGTGTCGACGAGCGCTTGGGCCGTCTCCGGCTGTACCGACATTGCCTACCCCTGAATTCGAGTGGCCCGAACGAGCCGTGACTTGAAAACGGAAAACTACTTGCAGAACGAAACTATACGATTAGTTGCGTAATGCAAGCAACTGTTGTGAACGCGAGAAGCGTCACACCGTCTCAGGGAAAGATTTCGGGACGTCTCAGCGTTCGAGAAGCGCGATGCACTCCATGTGGTGAGTCTGGGGGAACGCGTCGAACGCCCGGAGGCCACCGATTCTGAAGCCCTGCTCCAGGTAGAGGCCGATATCGCGACCGAACGACGCCGGGTCGCACCCGATATGGACTATCCGCTCAGCGCCCGTTGCGGCGAGAGCTTCCACGACCGGCCGGCCGGTCCCCGCACGTGGCGGGTCGAGCACGACGACAGCAGGCGAACGCTCCAGATCCGCGATGATGTTCTCGACGCGGGCGCTGTGGAAGCGCACCTGACCGAGATCGGACAGCGCTGCCTGCCCGTCCGCGACTGCACGCGCCGAAGATTCGACGGACTCCACCACGCCGGACGGCCCGACAAGCTCGGCGAGCACAGCTGCGAACACGCCGACACCGCCGTAGAGATCCCAGGCCGTGTCCGCGGTAGCGGCTCCGGCCCACTCCCCGACCACCTGTGAGTACGCGTTCGCAGCGCCACGATGGGCCTGCCAGAAACCGGTCGCGGCCAGCGCCCATTCTCGACTGCCGACGCGCTCGATCACTGTGTCCGATCCGATGGCAACTCGGGTCTTTCGCGGGCCGCCGCTTGCCGCTCGGCGTGCCATCGCGCCGCGTCGCCCGGGCGTCCGCCGTCCCGTCTTGGACACCGCGGGTGCCGCGATTTCCACGACGTGCCGCTCGCCGGCAGCGTCGAGAACAACCTGCAGCTCGCTACCTGGTGCCCACTGCGCACCGCCGAGACCGTCGTACGCGCTCTGATCGATCTGGGTGCACCGGAGGTCTGTGACGATCCGGTTGCTGCGGTACGCGTGGTATCCGGCGACACCGTGCCCGTCGACCGCCAACCGGACTCGCGTGCGCCAACCCGTTCCGTCTCCGGTTCCGGGCAGTTCCTCTACCTCGACGTCCGATTCGACACGAGCCAGTCGCAGAAGCTGCTCCCGCACGACCGAGGTCTTCATCTCACGTTGGACGCTCAGATCCGCATGCGAGTAGTCGCAGCAGCCCGCCCCGCCCGGGCCGGAGATCGGGCATGTCGGATCGATCCGATGCGGAGAAGCGTCGAGAACGGTGATCGCGTCGGCGCGGCAAAACGATCCGCCCTTGTCCTCGGTCACCCGGACCAGCGCACGCTCCCCCGGCAAACCGTGACGGACGAACACGACCCGCCCCTCGTGCCGGGCGACGACGAACCCGCCGTGACCGGGGTTGCCCAGATCGACCTCGAAGGTCTGTCCGGTCCAATTCTCACTCAACGAACTACGCCTGCCATTTCGATGTTGCCGATCATTTTTCGCCGGTGATCATTTCTCGCCGGTGTCGTAACCGCGACGCGTGGCACCTGCGGTCTTCTCGATGTCGAGCGGCTTCGCCTTTGCCGACGAACTCAGCTGCCACGGAACGCTGGTCACCATCACGCCGGGCTGGAAAAGCAGACGACTCTTCAGACGAAGCGCGCTCTGATTGTGCAGGATCTGCTCCCACCAGTGTCCGACGACGTACTCGGGAATGAAGACGGTGACGACGTCACGCGGAGCATCGCGTCGTACACGCTTGACGTAATCGAGAACCGGCTTGGTGATTTCGCGGTACGGCGACTCGATCACCTTGAGCGGAACCGTCACGTCGCTCTTCTCCCACTCACGCACGAGTGCACGGGTGTCCGGCTCGTCGACGTTGACCGTGATGGCTTCGAGGGTGTCCGGTCGCGTGGCTCGCGCGTAGGCGAGAGCTCGCATCGTCGGCATGTGCAACTTCGAGACGAGCACGATCGAGTGCGTGCGGCTGGGCAGTACGCCGTCCCACTCCTGCTCCTCGAGCTCGGCTGCGACGCTGTCGTAGTGCTTGCGGATCATCTTCATCACGATGAAGATCGCGACCATCGCGACGATGGCGATCCATGCGCCGGCAGCGAACTTGGTGATCAGAACGATGATCAAGACGGTGGCGGTCATTGCCAGACCGATCGAATTGATCACTCGCGAGCGCTGCATACGGGCCCGTTGCGCCTTGTCGGTCTCGGACTTCAGATGCCGAGTCCAGTGCTTGATCATGCCCGTCTGGCTGAGCACGAACGAGACGAAGACGCCGACGATGTACAACTGGATGAGCTTGGTGACCTCGGCGCCGAACACCACGACGAATGCGATGGCAGCACCGGAGAGGAAGAGGATTCCGTTGCTGAATGCCAGTCGGTCGCCGCGCGTGTGCAGCTGACGCGGTAGGTACCGATCCTGCGCCAGGATCGATCCGAGTACCGGAAATCCGTTGAACGCGGTGTTCGCGGCCAGAACCAGGATCAGTGCCGTGACGATCGCCATGAAGAAGAAACCGATCGGGAAACCACTGAACACGGCTTCGGCGATCTGCGCGATCAAGGTCTTCTGATGGTAGCCCTCCGGCGCTCCGACCAGCTGTTCCTGCGGATTGTGTGCGTAGACGATGCCGATCTTCTGAGCCAGGATGATGATGCCCATCAGCAGGACGATGGCGATCGACCCGAGCAGCAGCAAGGTCGTGGCAGCGTTGCGCGACTTCGGCTTCTGGAACGCCGGTACGCCGTTGCTGATGGCCTCGACGCCGGTCAGTGCGGCACAGCCCGAGGAGAATGCGCGGGCGATCAGGAACGCGAAGGCAATTCCGTACAGATGCGAATCCTCGGCGTTGAGCGTGAACGACGACGATTCCGCGTGCACATCCTCGCCGAGGACGTAGATCCGGAAGAATCCCCACCCGAGCATCAGGAACATGCCGACGATGAATGCGTAGGTCGGAATTGCGAACGCGGTCCCCGATTCACGGATACCGCGAAGGTTGACCGCGGTCAGCAACACGATCGCCGCAACTGCGAACAACACCTTGTGCTGCGCGACGAACGGTAGCGCCGAGCCGATGTTCGACGCAGCCGACGAGATCGACACGGCGACCGTCAGCACGTAGTCGACCATCAGCGCACTACCGACGGTCAGACCGGCGGTCGGGCCGAGGTTGACCGTCGCGACCTCGTAGTCGCCGCCACCGGAGGGGTATGCGTGGACGTTCTGGCGGTAGCTCGCCACCACCACAGCCATGACGATGGCGACGGACAATCCGATCCAGGGGGTGTACGCATACGCGGAAATACCCGCGACGGAGAGAACCAGGAAGATTTCTTCGGGGGCATACGCGACGGACGACATCGCGTCGGACGCGAAGACCGGTAGTGCAATTCGCTTGGGTAGCAGCGTGTGCCCGAGTTTGTCGCTTCGGAACGGCCGACCGAGCAGGAGCCGCTTGGTAGCGGTCGAGAGCTTAGACACGTGCAAAGCGTAAGCCGTCTCGCCCGATTCGGAGTCATCAGAGCCCCAACTTCACCTTTTGTCGTGACAACCGGCACGCGGGCGACCGCTGTACTTGCTCTTCCCGTGAGGGGCTGTACCGTTCGATTCGGCGTGCAATCGCGCCATGAGGGTCCATGAACGGAGTAGGGCGTGTATGTCGTCATCATGGGGTGCGGTCGAGTGGGTTCTTCCCTCGCCGCGTCTCTGACCAGGATCGGACATGAGGTCGCCGTCATCGACCGCGATCAGAGTGCGTTTCTGCGTCTCGATCTCGACTTCCCGGGAACCAAGGTTCTGGGAATGGGGTTCGACCGTGACGTGCTGGTCCGGGCGGGAATCGAGCGGGCCGACGCCTTTGCCGCGGTGTCCTCGGGAGATAATTCCAACATCATCGCAGCGCGAGTCGCACGCGAGACTTTCGGCGTCGAACGCGTCGTCGCACGTATTTACGACGCCAAGCGTGCCGCCGTTTACGAGCGACTCGGCATTCCCACGGTCGCCACCGTGCCGTGGTCGACGGATCGTTTCCTGCACACGTTGACCAAGGAAAGTCAGACTGCGAAGTGGCGCGATCCTTCGGGCACTGTCGCCATCACCGAACTTGCCCTGCACGAGGATTGGGCGGGCAAGCCGATCGCGCTCCTCGAGGGCGCGACCAGTTCGAGAGTCGCCTTCATCATCCGCTTCGGGACCGGCATTCTCCCCGACCGCAAGACTGTCATCCAGGCCGACGATCAGGTCTACATCGCCGCCGTGTCGGGAACCGTCGCCGAAGCTGTCGCACTGGCCGGCAACCCGCCGCCGAGCGACGACTGAGGGAGGCCGCAGATGAATGATCCGTACGCCGTCCCCCACAACAAGACTGCGACTGTGTTGCACTACAACGTGATTGGAAGTTCTCGATGAAGGTCGCCATCGCCGGAGCCGGCGCCGTAGGCCGTTCCATTGCGCGAGAGCTGATTCGAAGCTCACATGACGTCATGCTGATCGAACGCAAACTCGATCACATCGAACCGGAGTCGGTGCCCGAGGCGAAGTGGGTGCACGCGGACGCCTGCGAACTCAGCAGACTCGAGGACGCTTCGATGGAGTCGTACGAGGTCGTGATTGCCGCGACCGGAGACGACAAGGCAAACCTGGTCCTCAGTCTGCTCGCGAAAACCGAGTTCGGTGTTCGCCGAGTTGTCGCCCGCGTCAACGATCCCCGCAACGAGTGGCTCTTCGACGAGTCCTGGGGCGTGGACGTCGCCGTCTCGACACCGCGAATGCTCGCTTCGCTCGTCGAAGAGGCCGTCTCGGTCGGTGACCTGGTCAAACTGATGACACTGCGGCAGGGACAGGCCAACCTCGTCGAGATCACGTTGCCCGACAACACACCTCTTGCCGGAAAAGCCGTCAAGAAACTCGAACTTCCGCGAGACTGCGCACTGGTCACCATCCTGCGTGGCGGACGCGTGATCGTCCCGCAGATGGACGATCCCATCGAAGGCGGGGACGAACTGCTCTTCGTTGCGGCCGTCGACGCCGAGGATCAGTTGCGCGTTGCACTCCGCCTGGAGAATTGACCGACGAACACACTGACGACGAAAGGGAATCACATGGCACAAGCGCCCGAAAACACCGTAGTCACCGACAATCCGGCCCAGAGCCGGTACGAGATCCATGCCGACGGCGACCTCGCTGGGATCGAGGACTACACCACCTCCGGTGACGTCGTCTCGTTCAACCACACCGAGATCTACCCCGCCTTCGAAGGTTTCGGATTGGCCGGGGTTCTCGTCCGCCAGGCTCTGGACGACCTACGAGCACGCGGCCTCAAGGTTCACCCGGTGTGCCCGTACGTCGTGAAGTTCCTCGACAAGCACCCCGAGTACCAGGACCTGATCAGCTGAGATCGCGGTCTTCGCGCGGCTTCGTCAGATTCACCGAGCCCACCTCTTCGGACCCTGCGTCCGTGGCGGTGGGCTCGCTGCTTTCGGGCTCCACAACCGGTTCAGGCTCGACGATGCGATCGGCCTTACGCACAGCCCAGACCGTCACGAGCAGCACCAAACCGGTCAACGGCCAACCCATGCCGATACGCGCGACTGCGAGCCATCCGGTGTGGTCGGTGTCGTAGAGCTGTGACTGAACGAGATACCGCGCACCGAAGACCAACGCCCACGCTGCCGTCGCGACGTCGTAGAGCCGGACGGCGGAGCTGTGCTTGCGCCAGAGATTGCCGTGCCCGTTGAGATAGCCCCAGATGATTCCGACGAGGGGCCAGCGTACGAGGATCGAAATCAGGAAGACCGCACCGTAGGCGAGGCTCGTGTAGATACCGAAGAGGAAATATCCTTTGGCGTCGCCGGTGCGGTAGGCGATGAATGCGGAAACTCCGACTCCGAGAAAACCGGAAATAGCGGGTTGGAGGGAATCCTTGCGGAAGAGGCGCCAGGCCGCGATAGCGACAGCGACGCCCAATGCGGCCCAGATTGCCGCGGTGAGATTCCAGATGCTGTTGACCGGGACAAAAATCAGAATCGGCAAAGACGAATAGATCAGACCACTCAGCCCGCCGAGTTGGTCGATTACCGATCGCTGTTGTGTTTCAGTCACCTGTCGAGGGTGCCACAGTCACCGAGTTGCACGGTAAATGCGGGAAACGCGCCTATTCGCCGCGCAGTTCGTAGTAAGGGTTGAAGATCGCCTTGCGACCGTCACGCTCGCCCACACGACCGCGGATCAGCAGGGTCTTGCCGGTCTCGATTCCCGGGATCCGGCGACGCCCGATCCAGACGAGATTGATCACCTCGGTGCCATCGAAGAACTCGGCCTCGATGCTGGCATTTCCCGACTTGGGACACGCGTCGACGCTGCGGAGTCGGCCCACCATCGTGACTTCTTCACCGCGACGACAATCGCATGCCTTCTGACCTCCGGAAGCCTTGTTGGACTCGGCCATCTCCTGGGCGTCCAACTGGTCGACGTCCTCGGTCAGACGCTGGGTCAGTCGACGAAAATATCCTGCGGCGGCGGGTGCCATTGCGCGCTCCTGCGAACATGTGTGACGCAAGGGTTTCGCGTCACGTGAAGGGCTGTGTGATCGCCACTGTAGACCCATTACGAGCGTGTAACCACACCGGTCAGTCCGCGTCTCGGGGGCACCGGGCAAGATCAAGAGATGCAGAACTCTGAATCGGCGACCGTTGCCGTCGTTCTCCCAGGTACAGGCTCTGACGCCCACTTCGCGGACCGCGCATTCCGGGCGCCGCTGGAGGCTCTGGGTGTGCGCATCGTCGCAATTGAACCGGACCCTCGGCGTGTCGTGGACGGCTATCTGGACGCGATGGACAGAGCCGCGGACACGCACGGCCGAATCATCGTCGGAGGGGTCTCGATCGGAGCGGCCGTTGCACTCCAGTGGGCCGCCGACAATCCCGATCGAACCGTGAGTGTGTTGGCAGCGCTTCCGGCCTGGACGGGCTCGGCCGACAACGCCCCCGCAGCAGCGAGCGCGCGGTTCACCGCCGGGCAACTGCGCTCCGAAGGCTTGGAGTCGGTGATCGCTGCGATGCTCGCGTCGAGTCCGGCGTGGCTCGGAGCCGAACTCGAGCGCTCCTGGCGCTCTCAGTGGCCCGATCTCCCGGCTGCGCTCGACGAGGCGGCGTCGTACCACTCACTCGGCGAGAGCGCGCTACGGGCGGTGGGCGTTCCGGTCGGCATTGCGTCGGCGGTGGACGATCCGGTTCATCCCGCGTCAGTGGCGCAGGCCTGGGCGGCTTCACTCCCCCGCGGCGCAGTCGCCACGACGACGCTCGACATGATCGGGCGCGACCCCGCGGTTCTCGGGTCCACCTGCATCAAAGCGCTCGCGGCGATCGAATCCGATACCACCGCGAGCGCCTGAAGAAAATTCTGTTACTGACCCAATTGCTGCATGGCAGAACCGGATTCGCCGCTACGAGGCGGCGGGGTCGGCCGTGCTGGAGGTGCCGGCGGAGCGGGCGGTGCTGACTGCTGTTGCTGCTGGGCGGCGACCTGTTGCTGCTGCGCTGCCGCCAACTGCTGCTCGTGTGCGGCCGCCAACTGCTCGGCGAGCACCTGCGGGAGCACCACGGGCAGCGGTGTCCGCACCGGATGCGGCTCTGATCCTCGGTTGACGACGGTGTCACGCAAGATGTCCCGTGCGATTGCCACCAGAGGAGCGTTCGCGGCGGTGGATCCACTCGGACCCGCGACCACGCAGCGCACCATCCACCGGGGACCGTCGACGCCGATGAACCGCAAGTCCATGTTGGCCGTCACAGCAGCCAGTTCACGGCCCCACGGGCCGTTCTCGACGCTCACCGCGGAATTGTCATCGCGAAGCGACTGCGCGAGCTCGGCAACGACCTCACGCCACTGACCGGGCGATTTCGGGGCGGCGTAGGCAGCAACCGTGATGCGGCCGTGCTCGGTGACCAGGTGCACGGCCTGCGGCGAACCGTTGGGCGCCATCTCGACCTGCAACTGCCCGCCGGTCGGCATCGGCACCAGAACGGAACCGAGATCAAGACGCTGACCGTCACGGCCTGCCGTCGGATCGTCGGAATCGATCTCCGAGATGTCGTAAGGGCCTTCCGATTCGTCACCGAACTCGTCGCCGGTGACTTCGAGATCGTCTTCGACCTCGTCGATCTCCACCGACTCGTCGTTCTCGTCACCGAAGAAGCTGGTGGTTTCCTCGTCGACGTCTGTCTTCTTCTTGCGTCCGAACATGATTCAGACTCCCTCTCCGACTACCGCGCCCGGCGCATCGGTATCGAGTATCGCGTGCCCGCCGCTGGAACCGTAGCCTCCGGTTCCTCTGGTCGTGTCGTCCAGCGATTCGACTTCCTCGAAAACCGGAAGTTCGACTCGTTGAACCACGAGCTGAGCGATTCGGTCACCGCGGCGGATGTCGATGGCTGTGGCCGGATCGAGATTGATCAAGCAGACCTTGAGTTCGCCCCGGTATCCCGCGTCCACGGTTCCGGGCGCATTCACGATCGACAGTCCCGATTTGGCGGCGAGTCCGGAACGCGGATGGATCAACCCGACGGTGCCCACCGGCAAAGCGATCGCGATCCCCGTTCCGACCAGTGTTCGGTGGCCGGGTTCGATGGTGACGTCGCTGGTGGAGCACAGATCCACACCCGCATCTCCGGGATGCGCACGCTGTGGAACGGGCAGGTCTGGATCCAGTCGCTTCAAGGCGATGGAGAGATGGTCGCTCACGTGGGCCAAGACTACTCGTAGCGACGGACTATCCTTGACAGGTGCCCGAAACATCTCGACCTGACGTCGCCACCACAACGCCCCCGTCCACGACGCTGTACTCCGAGCGCCTGTGGGTGCCGATCTGGTGGTGGATCGCCGGGCTGGCCGTAGCCGGACTCCTCGCGGCCGAGGTCCACATGGGCCGCCCGGGGCTTCTCTCGTACCTGGCGTACGTCGTACTACTCCCGATCCCGATCTGGGCGGCATTCTGGCTCAGCCGGATGCGCGTCGAGGTGGTGGAGACAGCAGGGGTGAAGGAATTGCACGTGGGTAGAGCCCACCTGCCGGTCGAATTGATTTCACGGGCGGCAGCAGTGCCGGCTTCCGCGAAGAGTGCTGCGATGGGGCGCCAACTCGATCCGTCGGCGTTCGTCCAGCATCGACCATGGGTCAAGACAATGGTGTTGATCGTGCTCGACGACCCGGAGGATCCCACGCCGTACTGGTTGGTAAGCACACGTCGTCCCGCTGATCTGCTGGCTGCGCTGGGCCTCTGACCAGCGCGGTCACAGCAAAGCAGTACTTCCCGACCCTTGGTCGACCCTCGCGCTGACGGGTCGACCACCGGGAAGGGAGATCAGGCAGCGCAGTCCATGCATACGAGCTGTCCGTTGGCATCACTGGCCAGGCGGCTGCGGTGATGAACCAGGAAGCAGCTCGAACACGTGAACTCGTCTGCCTGCTTCGGAACAACTCGAACCGAGAGTTCCTCGCCGGAAAGGTCGGCACCCGGCAGCTCGAAGGACTCCGCGGTGTCCGTCTCGTCGATGTCGACGACGGCTGACTGCGCTTCGTTGCGTCGCGCCTTCAGCTCCTCGAGCGAGTCCTCCGAAACCTCGTCGGACTCTGTACGCCTCGGTGCGTCGTAGTCAGTTGCCATCTCGTCTACCCCATCCTCTTCGTGTATCCCGGTCCCGTGTGCGCCGAGAATCCGGTAGATCCTTGATGCGCATGGAAACCGCCGTGGCATCCAGATCATTCCCTGTCGCTGCATAACGCTGCAGGACCGGAATTAGTGCCCGGAAGTTCCTTCCGAGAACGTGATCTGCGCCTCATTTGGTTGTCATTTCGGCGTCCGGCCGATGCCCAGTTGAACGACCTGGGCCGCCAGACAGTAGCCGACGTGAGCACGAAAGTAGTAACCGAATCGGAAATTTCCGAAAAATGACTGCGAATTGTCACCAAGGCAAGAGCAAGCTGTGACCTTTCCACGATGTTTTCGGGCCGAATCCGGGTAGAAACAGGCCGGTAATCGGCCAACTGCCGTTTCGCAATCGACAAGGACTCGACGCGTCGAGCCTCGCTTCGGCTGTCTCGTCACACAGGCCCTCTAAGGTAGGCACCGAACGTCATGCCGGCGCCGCTCGGCCCGATGGCGAAGTAGAAGTTTCGTCAAGAAAGTCGAGGGATACCGTGGTTTCTCTGATCACCGAAGGCAGCTCTACCGATGACCAGGGACGTCCGTTCCGCCGTCGGCGCGCGTGGCCGGTGATCGCCGTGTTCGCGGTACTCGCATTGATCGGCAGTGTCTTGTGGGTCCGCATCCTGAGCGCCGAGGCGGAAGTCAGTGACACCGTCGCCTGCAACCTGCCGCAACCTTCGTCCGATCCTTCGGCAGCGGCGCCACTACCGCTGGGAACCGTCGTCGACCGCTCGAAGCTGCTCGACGTGGATCCCGCTCCCCTCGCCGCCACCAAGGTTCGTGTGTTCAACGCCAACGGTGAACACGGCCAGGCGGCCCAGGTGGCAGCGCAACTGAGCGAGTTCGGCTTCTCCAGCGCGCCGGACGTCCAGGTCGGAAACGACCCCGTCTACGTCGACCAGAACATGGAGTGCCAGGGTCAGATCCGATTCGGAGCGAACGGCCTCGCCGCCGCCAGTTCCGTCTGGCTGGTCGCCCCCTGCGCCGAACTGGTCCAGGACGGCCGCGGCGACGACACCGTCGACCTGGCTCTCGGCACGTACAACAAAGGCGCCCTGACCCCCAACACCGACGCCACCGCGATCTTGCATGCTCTGGCCGAGCAACCCGCAAACGCCGAAGTCGCCCCCATGGACATCGCACTGCTCAAAGCAGCGCGCACGGCGCGCTGCTGACAAGCCTCAGCTCGGAATCGGCTGATCTGCGCCGGTAGCTCCGAGCATGTGCGCGAACTGCTCGGCGATCGCCGGAGCGACCGCGTAAACGACATCGCCGTCAGCCGACGTGGAATTTGGCGCCGGGACGTTGATCACGGCGCCCGCTTCGGAAGCGATCAAGGAGCCGGCTGCCCAGTCCCACGGACTCAGTCCGTGTTCGAAGTGAGCGTCGACCCGGCCGGTGGCAACCATGCACAGATCCAACGCAGCCGAACCGATGCGTCGGATGTCGCGGACCTGCGGCAGGATCTGCCCGATCAACGTGCCCTGCACCTTCCGGCGATCCGCTCCGTAACCGAAGCCGGTGGCCAACAGCGCCATTGACAGCTCGGTCACTTCATTGGCTTGCAGGTCGCTGACGACGCCGTCGGCCGTGGTCATGGTTGCACCGCCGCCCCGATGCGCGGCGTACGTGGTTTCCAACGACACGTCGACGACAGCCCCGGCTACCGAGAACCCGTCGATCTGTACGGCCACCGAGATGGCGAACGCGGGGATTCCGTAGAGAAAATTCACCGTGCCGTCGATGGGATCGACAACCCATCGAACTCCCGCGGAATCGTCGGTGTCTCCGCCACCTTCCTCACCCAGGATCGAATCTGCAGGGCGCAATTGCGCCAGAAGGTCGCGAATCACCTGTTCGGTTTCGGTATCGACCACCGTGACGGGATCGGTGGGCGTGCTCTTCGCCGCAACCGAACCACCCTCGGCGGCACCGGAACCCACCAGGCCGAATACCTCGGGCCGACGCAAGCGGACGTGTTCGGCTGCGCGTTCGGCGACGGCTACGGCTACTTCCCGCAACTGTGCGGGGTCCATAGAATCAGCGGAAAAGTCGGGCAACGTTCTTTCTGAAGGGCGCACCGGACCATCGCAACACATCTCTACCGAGGGGCACCACTCGAACGTCTCGAGGCGGGCGGTTCGAGAGGACGCGCCCGGGTCCTTGTTCAGGTTAGTGTTTGCAACGGTAGATCGTGACCTCGAATTCGACACTCAGGAGCGCAGGACGATGACAACCACAGGTTTCGGGATCGACGTCGGCGGCAGCGGCGTCAAGGGCGGCACGATCGACCTGAGCACCGGGGAAATGATCGGTGACCGCATCAAGATCCTGACCCCGCAGCCGTCCACACCCGATGCGATCGCGGGCACTGTCGCCGAGATCGTCGAGCAGGCCAAGTGGACCGGTCCGGTCGGCATCACCTTGCCCGCTGTCGTGACCGGCGGCGTCGCGCGAAGCGCCGCGAACATCGACAAGTCCTGGATCGACACCGACGCCGCCGCCGTGTTCGGCAAGGCGCTGGGCGGGCGCGAGGTCACCGTCCTCAACGACGCCGACGCTGCCGGAATCGCCGAGGACTCGTTCGGAGCGGGCAAGGACACCTCCGGCGTCGTGATCTTGTTGACCTTCGGCACCGGAATCGGATCTGCCGTGCTGCACAACGGAGTTCTGTTGCCCAACACCGAGTTCGGCCACCTCGAGGTCGACGGCAAGGAAGCCGAGCACCGGGCGGCGTCGTCGGTGAAGGAGAAGAAGGACTGGAGCTACAAGGAGTGGGCGGTCGAGGTCTCGCGAGTTCTGACCACCTTCGAGAACCTGCTCTGGCCAGATCTCTTCATCGCCGGAGGCGGTATCAGCCGCAAGCACGAGAAGTGGATTCCGCATCTGACCAACCGCACCAAGGTCGTCCCCGCCACCCTTCTCAACACCGCGGGAATTGCCGGAGCTGCGCTCGCATCGGTCGGACTGACCAGGCCGGCCTCCGTCGCCGGATGAGAAAACCCGCACGTGAAAAGCGGAAAATCTACCTGTTACGGCCCGCCGTGACGTAAGAGTTTCCTGAGAGTCGTTACAATGGTGAAGTCCGGCTGCGCGCCGGCCAACAACCATTGACCTCTCCGCCGGATCACCACTCTGGCGTGACGCCGCACGACACCGTCACGAAAGGGCGTACGTGGCAGCCACCGATACACGTCAGACTGCTGATTCTCCATCAGAGTCAGAGCCACAATCTCCAGCCGTGGAGGCGGCCACCGTCACCGCTCCGGCAGCCAAGAAGGCTCCGGCGAAAAAGGCCCCCGCCAAGAAGGCAGCAGCAAAGAAGGCTCCGGCCAAGAAAGCTCCGGCCAAGAAGGCAGCAGCTAAGAAGGCCAGCCCCAAGAAGGCCGGCGATCCTGACGCCGAAGACGGCGATGTCGAGTTGGAAGACATCGACATCACGGACGGCGACCTTGCCGAGGTCGAGTCCGATGTCGTCGAGGTCGTAGCAGTCGGCGAAGACGAAGAGACCGCTGCAGAGCCGTCCGAGAAGGACAAGGCTTCCGGCGACTTCGTCTGGGACGAGGAAGAGTCCGAGGCTCTCCGTCAGGCACGCAAGGATGCCGAACTGACGGCGTCCGCCGACTCGGTTCGCGCTTACCTCAAGCAGATCGGCAAGGTCGCACTCCTCAACGCCGAAGAGGAAGTCGAACTGGCCAAGCGCATCGAGGCCGGCCTCTACGCCGTGCAGATCATGCAGGACCTCGCTGACAAGGGCGAGAAGTTGCCTGCGGCTCAGCGACGCGACATGAGCTGGATCTGCCGCGACGGCAACCGCGCCAAGAACCACCTCCTCGAGGCCAACCTCCGCCTGGTCGTCTCGCTGGCCAAGCGCTACACGGGCCGCGGCATGGCGTTCCTGGACCTCATCCAGGAAGGCAACCTCGGTCTGATCCGTGCAGTCGAGAAGTTCGACTACACCAAGGGTTACAAGTTCTCGACCTACGCCACGTGGTGGATCCGTCAGGCCATCACCCGCGCAATGGCCGACCAGGCTCGCACCATCCGTATCCCGGTGCACATGGTCGAGGTCATCAACAAGCTCGGCCGTATCCAGCGTGAGCTGCTCCAGGACCTGGGCCGTGAGCCCACGCCGGAAGAGCTCGCCAAGGAAATGGACATCACGCCGGAGAAGGTGCTGGAAATCCAGCAGTACGCGCGTGAGCCGATCTCTCTCGACCAGACCATCGGCGACGAGGGCGACAGCCAGCTCGGTGACTTCATCGAGGACTCCGAAGCTGTTGTCGCAGTCGATGCCGTCTCGTTCACCTTGCTGCAGGATCAGCTGCAGTCGGTACTCGAGACGCTGTCCGAGCGCGAAGCCGGCGTGGTTCGCCTCCGCTTCGGTCTCACCGACGGTCAGCCGAGGACTTTAGACGAAATCGGACAGGTCTACGGCGTCACGCGTGAGCGTATCCGCCAGATCGAATCGAAGACGATGTCGAAGCTGCGCCACCCGTCGCGTTCGCAGGTTCTGCGCGACTACCTCGACTAGTCACACCAGCTATGCGCACAAGAGCCGCTCTCCCGATCGCCGGAGAGCGGCTCTTGTGCGTCTGTCGCCTCAGACCAAGAGTGTGTCCCGGAGTTGTGCGACATCGTCCTCGCTCAACTTAAGGCCGTCCCGGACGTAGTTGTCGAAGTTGCCGTACACCCGATCCACCGTGGCGAAAGACGTGTCCAGCCAAGACTGTTCGACGCCGTCGATGAACGCGCTCCCCGTGCTGGGTCCGGTGAGGTACTGATTGCTGAGCATGTAATCGGCGTTCACGTCGGTGCGACTCACGCCGAGGACGGTCAGGAGAACTGCGGTCATCCAACCGGTACGGTCCTTGCCCGCCGAGCAGTGGTAGAGGACTGCACCGTCGGTGTTCGCGACGTTCACCAGCGCGTCGTGGAATGCGCGGCTCGCCCCCGGATCGGTCACCATCAACGCGTACATCGTCGGCATGTCCACCAGCGCCGGGAGGTTGGCGGGGTTGGTTCCGATGACGTCGAACCAGTTGCTTCGCGCCCCGTTCGGAAGGCGATCCTGCGAGAGCGTTCGTTCGACGACCGTACGGAAGTCGTCGACCGATTCCACTCCGCGTTCGCTCAACGACGCGAGATCCGACGGTGTCAGCTTGTCGAGGGCATTCGAGCGAAATACCTTCCCCCACCGAACGGTCTGCCCGTCCGCGGCGACGTAGCCACCGATGTCACGCGCGTTCGACGCACCCTCGAGGTGTAGCGATCGATCCGTGGCAACCTGCGCAGCTGTGGGTCCGGCGTGGTCGAGAGCGGGAATTCCACCGGCGAGCGCCGGGACCGGTGCACACGAGATGATCAGCGCACACAGAGCGGTCGCGGCGGGACGGGCGATTCTGTTCGACATCCGGACAGAATAGGACCGCAATCAGGACTTCGTACGAACCTTGATGTACAACGAGGCGACCGGTTCGATAACTCTTGCCGCCACCGGGCCGATGACCGCCATCAGGAGCACGTAAGCAGTTGCCAATGCGGCAAGTTCGGCGTCGACGGCGCCTGCGGACACCGCGAGGCCTGCGATGATGATGGAGAACTCACCGCGGGCGATCAGAGCGGCACCGGCGCGCGCCTGACCCATTCGCGCGACACCCTGACGTCTGGCCGCCCAAGCGCCGGTTACCAGCTTCGTGATCGCCGTGACCACTGCCAGGATCGCGGCCCATCCGAGGACTGGCGGAATGGAACTGGGATCGGTGTTGAGACCGAAGACCACGAAGAACATTGCGGCGAACAGATCTCGAAGGGGCTCGAGCACGCGACTGGCATTGTGCGCCGTCGACCCCGAGATCGCGATTCCGAGGAGGAATGCGCCCACAGCCGCCGACACCTGCATCGCCGAACTGATGCCGGCGACCAACAGTGCGGCACCGAGCAGCTTGAGCAGGAGCGTCTCACTGTCGGGACTGTCGAGGAGGGCGGAGACGTACCGTCCGTATCGGAGGGCCACGACAAGAACCACGGTGATGACCAACAACGAGATCCCGACCGCTTCGAGCCCGCCCATGAAGCTCACGCCCGCGAGCATCGCGGTCAGAATCGGCAGGTACAGCGCCATCGCCAAGTCTTCGAACACCAGAATCGAAAGCACGACCGGTGTCTCGCGGTTACCGAGGCGCCCCAGGTCGCTGAGCACCTTGGCGATGATTCCCGAAGACGAGATGTAGGTGACGCCGGCCATGACCGTCGCCCCCACGACGCCCCAGCCGAGCATCAAGCCGACAACCGCGCCAGGGGTGGCGTTGAGGACGATGTCGACGATGCCGGCTACCCGCGAGCGTTTGAGACCGGTGACGAGCTCGGCCGCAGTGTATTCGAGCCCCAACAGCAGCAAGAGCAGGACGATCCCGATCTCACTTGCCAGATGGGAGAACTCGCCGATGTCGCCGAGCTGGATGAAACCGCCCTGTCCGAAGCACAGGCCGCCGATCAGGTAGAACGGGATCGGCGACATGCCGACGCGAGCAGCGAGCCGTCCGAGCAGTCCGAGCGCGAAGAAGACCGCGCCGAGTTCGATCAGTGCGAGGGTGGTTGTGTCCACGCGCCAGTCAGCCGTTGGCCAAGATTTTTGCCGCTGCAGCCAAACCGTCCGGCGTTCCGACTGCCACGAGAAGGTCTCCCCCGGTGAACGTGAAGTCGGGGTTCGGAGACGGGCTCACCTGTCCTGCGCGCATGACGGCGACGATGGACACTCCGGTGCGCGTGCGCATGCCGGTGTCCCCGAGGGTCTGTCCGTCGTAGCGAGAACCGTCCTTGATGTAGAGCTGTTTGGTTCGAATGCCCGGAAGGTCACGGTGCTCTTCCTCGAGCTGAGCAACGAGCTGGGGGGCACCCAGGAGATTGCTGAGCGCTGCCGCTTCCTCGGTGGTCAGAGGCAGCGAGGCAGCACACGCGTCAGGGTCGTCTGCCTTGGAAACTATGAGGTCGGTATGACCGTCCCGATGGGTGACGACACCCACGCGACGACCGGAAGACAGAACAAAATCCTTGCGCGTCCCGATCCCCGGTAGTGGGGTGACTTCTACGTTCATATACCAACGGTAGCGCCGATCGGTGACCTGCATCGCGGGAGGGCCGTAATCCGCGGGGCACAGTTCACGACCGGCCAACCGGCGACCTACCGAACCGGCGAAAACACGCCGTTCTCGCCCGGAAAATACTCGACGACAGCGGTGACGGCTGCGACGGGAATCGGGGCGTACAGATGCGGGAATCGCATCGATTCCGGGTCCGAGGGGACACCCGGTTCGTACTTGACCTGACCGCCGAGCAAGGCCGGATCGATAGCCAGAAGGACTATGTCGTCACGGCCGGCAAAGATCCGATTGGCCGGGAGATGAACTTGCGCCGGAGTCGACATGTGGACAAATCCCTCCGCCTCGAATCCGTCGGGGATACGTTCACCGAGCTGTTGTGCCCGCGCCCACTCCTCGCGCGTGCACATGTGGAGCAACTCGACGCTCTCGTCGACAAGTGGTTCGCGTCCCGGGTTCATCCGCCCAGAATATCGGGCTGAGGTCGGCGATCCGAATCAGCTGTCAGCGAACAATCTTCACCCGAGAATGCCTGCCCAGCGCATTTCCAGTGAGACACAACACTAAGAAACGCCTTCGGGAACAACCCGTAAACCCCAAACGTCTGTAAGAGTGGATCTACCGCGCCATTCCGACGCGGCGGACCAGGCCCCAGGCACGCGGCCCGAATGCCGCAAAGCCAGTACGGAGGAGTCATGCCCGGAACACTGACCAGCCCACAGTTGACCGCTGCCGACCGGTGCGACCGGTGCGGTGCCGGAGCACGCGTACGCGCCGTGCTTCCCACCGGCGGCGAGCTTCTCTTCTGCGGACACCACGCAACCGAACACGCGGATCGACTTCGCGAGATGAATGCCGTCGTCTCCGAAAGCGAACCCGCAATCTGACCTGTCAGCCGGGGGTGGCCTCTTCACGAGGCGCGCCATGAACGCCAGAACGGGCGATCACAATCACTGTGATCGCCCGTTCTGCCGTTCCGGGGCCGCAAGCACGCGAAGCGTGCGGGACCGGTATCGGCTGCTACCAGCTGCGGAGAATCGCGATGCGTTCGGTCAGCTGATCGACAGTAGCGATGGCCGTCGGCGGACCGCCGCACACCCGGCGCAGTTCCGCGTGAATGATGCCGTGCGGCTTACCGGTGCGGTGGACGTTCATCGCCACCAACCCGTTCAGCTCCTTGCGGAGCGCACCGAGCTGATCTGCCGTGGCCGCTCGATCGGATACCACTGCCGCCGTGGGTTGCGGTGCGGCGGCCTTGGCCGAGTTGGCCTCGACCTGCGTCTGCTGGCGTTGACGCAGCAATGCCCGCATCTGATCGGCGTCGAGTAGGCCTGGCAGACCGAGGTAGTCGGCTTCCTCGTCACTTCCGGCGAATGTCGCGGTACCGAAGGAAGATCCGTCGTAGATCACCTGGTCGAGTTCGGCATCGGCGCCCAGGGACGTGAACGCCTTCTCCTCCTCGCCCAGCTCGTCCTTCTGCTTGTTCGCATCGGCGAGCAGGTCGTCTTCGAGGCCGTCCTTCTCACGGTGCGGCTTGCCGAGTACGTGGTCACGCTGAGCCTCGAGCTGTGCAGCAAGGTCGAGAAGCACCGGCACCGACGGTAGGAAGACGCTGGCAGTTTCGCCCTTACGACGCGAACGTACGAAGCGCCCGATCGCCTGAGCGAAGTACAGCGGAGTCGACGCGCTGGTCGCGTACACACCGACCGCCAGACGGGGAACGTCGACACCCTCGGACACCATGCGGACCGCGACCATCCATTTCTGGTCGCTCGCACCGAATTCGGCGATTCGCTTGGACGCGGTGGGGTCGTCGGACAGCACGACAGCCGGCTGTTCGCCGGTGATCGCGGTCAGGGCCTTCGCGTACTCGCGGGCCACTGTCTGGTCCGTCGCGATGACAAGTCCGCCGGCATCGGGCATACCGGTACTGCGCAGCTGCGCCAAACGGGTGTCTGCTGCTTGCAGCACGGCAGGAATCCAGTCGCCGGCAGGGTCCAAGGCCGTACGCCAGGCCCGAGTCGTCTGCTCGGCGCTCAGCGGCTCGCCGAGTCGAGCGGTGAATTCCTCGCCGGCGTTGTTTCGCCACCGTGCCTCGCCCGAGTAGGCGAGAAACACGACGGGGCGAACCACGCCGTCCTTGAGGGCATCCGAATATCCGTAGGAGTGGTCGGCTTTCGAGCGGAGCAGACCTTCCTTGTCCGGCTCGTACTCGACAAAAGGAATGGCACTGTCGTCACTGCGGAACGGGGTTCCGGTCAGTGCGAGACGCCTGGTCGCGTCGCCGAAAGCCTCACGAATGGCGTCGCCCCAGCTCTTGGCGTCGCCGCCGTGGTGGATCTCGTCGAGGATGACCAGCGTCTTGCGGCCCTCGGTCCGCACACGATGCTTCGACGGGTGCGAGGCAACCTGGGCGTAGGTCAGCACGACGCCGTGATAGTCACTCGAGGTCTGGCCGGTCGAGTTGGAGAACCGCGAGTCCAATGCGAGGCCGGAGCGCTGTGCGGACTCCGCCCACTGGTGTTTGAGGTGCTCGGTCGGAGCCACGACGGTTATCTGGTCGACCGTCCGGTCACGGAGCAATTCCGAAGCTACCCGCAGAGCGAAGGTGGTCTTACCTGCTCCCGGCGTTGCGACCGCCAGAAAGTCACGCGGACTGCTGGAAAGGTACTTGGTCAGTGCACGGCGCTGCCATGCACGAAGGGAACCGGTAGGGGCGCCAGGTTGGGTTCCCGCGGATTGAGCTCCGGCGGGTTCGGGCGACTTGCCGAACTCGGCTGCCACGGTCTCAGACGTCATAGGCCGCGCCTCCACTGGAATCGCACTGTTGTCTCGCGCTCCTCGAATTTTCATCAATGTCCGGCGACGAGCCTAGCCGCCGCCACCGACCAAAGCCGCACTCGAAGCGCGTACTCATGGCCGTTCTCACTCCGGCCGGCGAGGTTTCGCTTCTCTCGCATCCTGCCGACCTGCACGCGAATTGTCTCAGAAATGTGCGACACGTCGGCGCCATGGTTGGGCAACCGGGTGTGTCGTCAGGGATGCTGGAGACATCATGAGTGAAGCGCGAGGCGAGAAGTCGAGCGGAAGTGATCTGCACCACCGCAGATGGCATCCGCTACGCCGCACCGGGCAGTTGATCGGTCGAACCCTGAGCAAGGCCTGGGACGATTCCATCTTCGGAAAGGCGGCTACGGCCGCGTTCTGGCAAACGCTGTCGCTTGCTCCCCTGCTGCTCGGCCTTCTGGGAATGATCGGCTACATCGGTGGGTGGTTCGGACCCAACACCGTCGAGATCATCGAATCCAAGATCGTCACGTTCAGCGGAACGATCTTCAGCGAAAGCGTCGTCGACCAGATCATCCGCCCGACGGTGACGGACGTCCTTCAGCGCGGACGCCCGGAGATCATCTCGGTGGGCTTCCTGCTCTCCCTGTGGGCGGGATCATCGGCGATCAGTACGTTCGTCGACTCGATCGTGGAAGCACACGGGCAGCAGGATGCCCGCAATCCCATCTGGCAGCGCATCTTCGCCCTGCTGCTCTACGTGATGTTCCTGGTGATGGCGGTGTTCATCCTGCCGCTGGTAGCTCTGGGGCCGACGCTCGTCGGGCGAGCACTGCCGGCCTCCTGGTACGTGGTCGGATCGAATCTGGTCGACACGTTCTACTACCCTGCTGTCGGTCTGCTGGTGATCATCGGCCTCACGACGCTCTACAAAGTCGCTCTGCCGAAGTCGCTGCCGTGGCATCGGCTGCTCGCGGGCGCCCTGGTCGCCGGTGTGTTCTTCATGGCCGCCAGCACCGGATTGCGTTGGTACCTGGGATTCGTCACCAGCACCGGCTACACGTACGGCGCACTGGCAACGCCGATCGCGTTTCTGCTCTTCACGTTCTTCCTCGGTTTTGCCGTCGTGCTCGGCGCCGAGTTCAACGCGACGGTTCAGGAGTTCTGGCCCGCTCGTGCCACTCGGATGGAGCAGATGCGAGAGTGGCTTGCGGCTCAGAACACCGACGAAAAGACCGGTCCGGTCACCAATCTGACCTGGCACCTGGCCACCAGCCCGATCCGCATCTCGGGCGACAAAGCGGACCCGGCCACGGTCCCCTCGTACGGGCGGCCCCGCAGCAGACAAACCGAGAGCAGACAATCGGAGTCGCGCCAGAACTCGTGCGTCGACCAAGATCCCTGCGATGAACCGCACGCAGACGCGAAGAGCCCGGCGGCCGACTGCGTCGAGGCTGTCGATCCGCCGAGCTCCGGAAGTACTCCCGCTCGCCTGACCCGAGGTCAGTCGCCCTTACGGAGTCCTTCGTAAATCTTCTTGCAGTCCGGGCACACCGGTGATCCCGGCTTGGCGGACTTCGTCACGGGAAACACCTCACCGCACAGCGCGACGACATGGGTTCCCATGACGGCGCTCTCGGCGATCTTGTTCTTCTTCACGTAGTGGAAGAACTTCGGGGTGTCGTCGTCGGTCGTTTCGTCGGTGGAGACGTCGGGACGTTCCTTGGTTTGAGTGCTCACCCCTCCAATAATGCCGTCTCCGTCACAGCGGTGCGACCCACGGGTCGTGTGCAATTGTCGGCCGAGAGTGGAACAGTGGAGTCATGGCACGAAATGGCGCGTTCGGCAGGTCCGACGAGGCCGGGACTCCCGACAATCCCGTACTGATCACCGAAGCGCAGCAGTCCGTCGAAGAACAGCACAAAGCCCGAGTGCGCAAGTACATGATCATCATGTCCTTCCGGTTCCCGGCGTTGATCCTCGCGGCGATCGCGTACGGCATCTGGGCCAACGCCTGGATCTCGATGCTCATCATCGGTGCATCCATTCCGCTTCCCTGGATCGCCGTCCTGATCGCCAACGACCGACCACCGCGCACCAAGGACGAACCGAGTCGATACGACGGACGAAAGAAGACCGCAGGCGAGATCGAATCCGCGACGCACCACACCATCGAAGGCTGACAAGTTCCGCCTGCGAGAATGACAGGGTGAGAAGCGAAACGCTCCTGTCCATCACCCCTGCGCTGCGTGAGGCTCTGCTTCGCAATCGATTCGACACCGGAACCATGCTCGAGGCGTTGGGTCCCGAAGTTCACGCTGCTCTCGGTCGAAGTGAGCCGGTGCCCGTGCGCCGCGCCACCCGAGAACTCGGGGACCTGGGCGTTCTCATCAGACTGTTCCTTCTCGCCGATGACTGCCCGGCGGGCGACGTCGCCGCGGCGCTGGCTCCGCTGACAATCGCGCAGTGCGTCGACGCCGGTCTGCTCGAAGGTGAGAACTTCGACAGTGAGAATCCGCTCGTGCGGGCCGCGGTGGATCTTCGCCCCATCGACGTCGGCGACGGCGATCGTTGGGTGATCTCGGATCTCGACGGCGGAATCCGTCCCAAGAAGGCCACGGCCGATCATGTGCTGGGCGTCGGGCATGCGTCACTGTCCTTGCTGCAGGCCACGCCCACCGCGAGGGTCGGCAGCGTGCTCGACCTCGGTACGGGATGCGGCATCCAAGCCCTGCACGCGAACACGTACGCCGATTCGGTCACCGCAACCGACATCAATCAACGCGCTGTCGACCTCACGGCAGCAACCATGGCCCTCAACGGACTGGACGTCGAACTCCTTCAAGGGTCCTGGTTCGAACCCGTCGAGGGTCGAACCTTCGACCAGGTGGTCGCCAATCCGCCGTTTGTCGTCGGCGAGGCACGCGTCCATCACACGTACCGCGATTCCGGCCTCGATCTCGACGGTGCGAGCGAATTGATGATCTCGCAATCGATCGACTACCTGAACCCCGGCGGCACGGCAGCTCTGCTGGCGTCCTGGGTGCACGTCGAAGGGCAGGACTGGCGGTCGCGGATCGCGTCGTGGCTGCCGGCCCACGGCGTCGATGCCTGGGTGGTCCAGCGCGATGTCGCGGATCCGGCTCTGTACGTCGGCACGTGGCTCAAGGACGGCGGGCAGGATCCTCGAGATCCGGAAACGGCATCGAGAGCAAACGCCTGGCTGGATCACCTCGAAGAAGCCGATGTCGAGGGCGTCGGCTTCGGTTTCGTGTTTCTTCGCCGCACCGACTCCCCCACCGACCTGATGGCCGAGGACCTCATGCACGGCTTCTCGGACCCGCTCGGGGCCGAGGCGCTCGCTTACTTCGACCGTCTTGCCTGGTTGCGTGAACACGACGTCCTCGAGGAACGCTTCGTCCTCGATCCGGACACGGCTCTCGAACGCGTCTACCTCCCCGGTGACGAGGGATGGCAACAAGTAGTCACGCGTGTGCACCGCGGCAACGGACCGCACTGGCAGCACGAGATCGACGAGCTCGGTGCTGCGCTGTTGGCCGGACTCCGAGCGGATGGACTGGTGGTCGACGAATTGATCGAACTTCTTGCCGCGGCGAACGGCGAAGACCCGGACCAGCTACGTGAGGCCGTCGTCACAATGATGGTCTCGCTGGTTCGGCACGGGTTGGTGCTTCCCGTCACGAACTGAGTTCCCGGTGAGTTGCAGATTTTTGTGTTCTCAGCAACTTCTCAGGACGACTGGGAAATAACTGCAGGTCACGGCGATTTAGCGGAAATTGGCACGGGAACTTTCCCGGAACTCTCACACGTTGAACTGTGTGAGAGACCGCCGATAGGGAGGCAAGTCATGACAAGCCCCAGCACCACTACTCGCATTCGTCCGAGCGCCGCAGATCTGGACGCCCAGAGCCCGGCCGCAGACCTGGTCCGCGTCTACCTGAACGGGATCGGTCGTACCGCACTGCTGACAGCAGCAGACGAGGTCGAACTGGCGAAGCGAATCGAAGCGGGGCTGTACGCCAGCCACGTTCTTGCCACGGGAAAGCGCCTGACAGTCGCCAAGAAGAGGGATCTCGCAACGATCGTTCGCGAGGGACAGTCGGCACGTAGCCACCTCCTGGAAGCGAACCTGCGACTCGTCGTGTCGCTGGCCAAGCGCTACACCGGCCGCGGCATGCCGCTCCTCGATCTGATTCAAGAAGGCAACCTCGGACTCATCCGTGCGATGGAGAAGTTCGACTACGCCAAGGGCTTCAAGTTCTCGACGTACGCCACCTGGTGGATCCGTCAGGCGATCACCCGCGGAATGGCTGATCAGAGCCGCACCATCCGGCTCCCAGTCCACCTCGTGGAGCAGGTCAACAAGCTCGCCCGCATCAAGCGCGAACTGCACCAGCAGCTCGGGCGAGAAGCCACGGACGACGAGTTGGCCGAAGAGTCGGGCATCCCGGCGCACAAGATTGCCGACCTGCTCGACCACAGCCGCGACCCGGTAAGCCTGGACATGCCTGTGGGCAACGACGAAGAAGCGCCCTTGGGCGATTTCATCGAAGATTCCGAGGCGACCTCGGCCGAGAACGCCGTCATCGCCGGTCTGCTGCACAGCGATGTGCGCAGCGTGCTCGGGACGCTCGACGAGCGGGAGCAGCAGGTCATCCGACTTCGCTACGGTCTCGACGACGGCCAGCCCCGCACCCTCGATCAGATCGGCAAGCTCTTCGGCCTCTCGCGTGAGCGGGTTCGTCAGATCGAGCGTGAGGTCATGGGCAAGCTCCGCGTCGGCGATCGCGCCGAGAAACTGCGGTCCTACGCGAGCTGATCAAACAACACAGCACGTGCGTCAGCGCGCCACACCACTCGCGCTGACGCACCGCACAAAGCACCGGCCACCGCTACTTCCCTCCCCCTCGGGAAGGTGCGGTGGCCGGTGTTGTTCGCTGTGTCTACCGCAGCCGCCTGGGCCCCAGGTCGATTGCGCTCGGCTCAGGTCCGATTCGGACACGTGAATCGGTGATCTCCGCGCCGGTAGCCGAAGCGAGTACCGGCTCACAGGCCAGTTCGCGGACTTCGGGAATGTCGTCGGCCAGCGCCGAGATGCGCTGGACCAGATCAACCAACGCACCCTTGTTGACCGGAACGGCGTTGCGGTATCCGGATAGAAGCGGCGCGGCCTTGGGCGCGTCGATCAATTCCGTAGCAGCGTCCTCGGTGAGTGGCAGTACGCGATAGGCACGGTCACCGAGGAGATCGGAGATCACACCGGCGAGCCCGAACGAGATCAGCGAACCGAACGACGGGTCGTCTTGGACACCAACCACACATCCGATGCCCTTGGTTGCCATTTTCTGCACGTGCAGCAGCGGTTCACCCGACGCGGCCGCAAGATCTCGGTAAGCGAGGCGCACCGATTCCGGTCCACTCAGATCCAGCCTGACGCCGCCCAGATCCGGTCGGTGTCGCCACATTTCGCCGGTTGCCTTGACCGCGACCGGGTAGCCGACAGCATCCGCTGCCTCTACTGCTTCGTCTTCGCTCAGGACCGAACGGAATTCGACGACGGCGACCCCGTAACACTCGAGCAGCGCCGCCGCTTCCACATCTGAAAGCCAACGGCCAGGAGAGTTTTCAAGCCAATCTGCCACCATCTTCTGGGCTCGCTCGGAGTCGATACCCACGGGACGAACCACCTTCGACGCAGGCTTGCTGCGCCACTCCGCATATCGCCAAGCCCTCGCCAACGCCAGGGCGGCACGCTCCGGCCCCGGGTAGGACGGCACCGAACCGCGGGTCGGGTTACCGACTTCGTCACGAACTGCCAGGACGTCCGGCACACCCTCAGCTGCGAGGAACGTGGTGAGAATCGGCTTGTCCGAGCCTGCGACGGCGTCCTTGAGTGCTTTCGCGAACGGCTCGACCGGAATGGCAACCGGGGGAACGAAGACGGCGATGACGGCATCGACGTCGAACGACGCCAAAGCGTCGCGCACGGCAGTGGCGAACAGTTCCGGACTCGCCTGGGCGCCGAGGTCGACCGGGTCGCTGACCTGCAGACCTTCACTGCGGGCCGCGTCCGCAGCGAGGACACCGAGCGCGGTCGAGTTTCCGATGACCGCAAGCCGGGGGCCGGCGGGCAACGGTTGGTATCCGAAGAGCAAGGCGCAGTCGAACAATTGTGAAATGGATCCGACCTGAATGACGCCCGCCTGTTCGAAGAGGGCGCGGACGATCGAATCGTCGATCTCGACTCCGGTGGCGGCGAGCACCGGCGGAACCGCGTGCCGACCGCTCTTCACCGCGACGATCGGCTTCTTCCGCGCAACTCGACGGGCGATGCGAGAGAACTTCCGTGGGTTGCCGAAGCTCTCCAGATAGAGAAGGACCACTTCGGTGGACTGGTCGGAATCCCAGTACTGCAGAAGGTCGTTACCCGAGACGTCCGCACGGTTACCGGCGGAAACGAAGGCGGACAATCCGATTCGGCTGCGAGCGGCTTCGTCGAGAATGGCGATACCGAGCGCGCCGGACTGACAGAAGAAGCCGACGTTGCCTGCCACCGGCAAGACCGGCGCGAGCGTCGCATTCAACGAAATCGCCGGGTCGTTGTTCGCGACACCCAGCGCATTCGGGCCGATGAGGCGCATACCGTGAGCGCGCGCTGCATGGACCAGTTTGCGTTCGGACGAGCGCCCGTCCGGACCACTCTCACTGAAGCCCGACGAGACGACCACCAGCGCTTTGACGCCCTTGTCGAGGCAGTCGTCGAGTACCGAATTGATCGATTCTGCAGGTACAGCCACGACGGCGAGATCGACGTCGTCGGGGATGTCACGAACCGTCGGATATGCCCGAACGCCGTGTACCGAACGATGCTCCGCGTTGACGGGATAGACCGGTCCGGTGAATCCGCCGCGCAGCAGGTTGGTCAACACCGCGTTACCCACTTTGGCCGGGTCCGCTGATGCGCCGATCACCGCCACCGATCGCGGGCTGAGCACGTTTCCCATACTGCGGGCCTCAGCTGCCCGCTCACGCGAATTACGTACTGAAACAAGCGCTTCCGTCGGGTCGATCGCGAATTCGAGTCTCAGCACGCCACCGTCGAAAGAGCGGCTCACCTGATACCCCGCCTCACGGAACACCGTCACCATGTTGCGGTTCTCGGAGAGGACCTCGGCGACGAACATCGTCAGACCGTTCTCGGCCGCTGCCGCTGCCAGGTACTCGAGCAGGATCGGGCCGAGGCCGCGCCCCTGGTGTGCGTCGGCGACGACGAAGGCGACCTCGGCAGACTTTCCGTCACCGACGTCGAGCAGTCGCTCGTATCGACCCACCGCGATGATCTCGTCGCCGAGCATCATCACGAACGCCACGCGGTTGTGGTGGTCGACCGTCGTGAAGTTCTTGACGTCGCGCGCCGACATCGTGGGGTACGGGCCGAAGTAGCGCAGATACCGGGTGCGCTCGGAGAGTTTGCCGTGGAATTCGACGAGCTTGTCCGCATCTTCGGGAACGATGGGTCGCAACGCCACCGCTCCGCCGTCGGAGGCGAGAACATCGACTACCCAGGAATGGGGATAGGTGTGAGCGGGGTCGGTCTTCGGCGCCTGGCCGCTCGCCTCGCCGCCGGCAGCTTCGGTATCGGACTGTTCAGTCACGGGGATCCTCCGGGTCGAGTCCGAGTAGCGGGAACGAAGCGCGACGTGTCGCGATGATCGCCGAGTCGATACGGGTGAGTGCACGGTCCACCGAGGCGACACCTGTCTCCGGTGTACCACCCGGGCCGTCCCACGGCGTGTAGGCGACATCGCCGCCGTCCCCCATGGTCGGCGGGAGGTCGACGCTCGGCGCTCGCAGCTTCGTCGATTCCTTCCAGTCTTCCGGGACAGCGGTGTCGACGTCGATCTCGCGATCGAGCGCTGCAGCGATCAAGTGAGTCCATGCCCTCGGCACGACGCGCACCAGTCCGTATCCCCCGCCTCCGACTGCCAGCCACCGCCCCTCGGAGTAGCGGTCGGCGAGGTCACGCATCGCCAAAAACGCGGCGCGCTGACCGTCGACGGTGAGGGCGAGATCCGCGAGCGGGTCCTCGCGGTGCGAGTCGACTCCGCACTGGCTGATGATGATCTGCGGGCGGAAGGCTGCAATGGCTCCCGGGACGACGGCGTGAAATGCACGCAGCCACAACGCGTCGACGGTTCCGGGCAGCACCGGGATGTTCACCGCCGTACCTTCGGCGGCCCCGTCGCCGACCTCGCTCGACCATCCGGTGTTCGGCCACAAGGTTGCCGGGTGCTGATGCAGCGAGACCGTGAGCACCCGCGGGTCCCCGAGGAACGCATGTTGCACTCCGTCGCCGTGGTGAGCGTCGACGTCGATGTAGGCGATGCGGTCGTAGCCGTTGTCGAGCAGCCACGAAATCGCAACCGCCGCATCGTTGTAGACGCAGAATCCAGAGGCCCAATCCGCCATCGCGTGGTGCATGCCGCCGCCGATGCTGACCGCGCGCCTCGTACGTCCCGAAGCGATTTCCTGCGCTGCGGCCAGCGAGCCGCCGGCGAGGATCGCACTGGCTTCGTGCATGTGCGGGAAGACCGGGTTGTCCTCGGTACCGAGCCCGTGGGGAACATCCTGGCCGCTCACACCGTTGTTCGCAGAGTTACCCGCGTCTTTGACCGCTGCAAGATATGCCGGTGTGTGGATTCTGAGGAGGTCGGCATCGGACGCGGCACTCGGTTCGAGAAATTCGATGCCCTCGAGAAGTCCGAGGCTTCGCGAGAGTGCCATCGTGAGATCGAGGCGAGTGGGATTCATCGGGTGATCGGCGCTCCACCGATAGCTCAGGTACTCCGGACTCCACACCACGACTCGATTCGCTCGAGACGCCGCGGGGTCCCCGTCAGATCTGATCGACGCGGTCATGGGATCACGCTACTTCCTTCTCGTTTCGTGCTGCACACCACACTCGTGGCCCGCTTCGGAGACCGAGATCGAGTGACACGAATCCAATTCGGACACGCGCTGGACTCGCCGCGGTGGAGGCGGCACCGGAACCACGAACTGAACGGTAGAATGATCAACTGACGAAGGGGTTGAGTGTGAAGGATCTAGTCGACACCACGGAGATGTATCTCCGGACGATCTACGACTTGGAAGAAGAGGGCGTAGTCCCACTCCGGGCGCGGATCGCCGAACGGCTCGAACAGAGCGGACCCACCGTCAGCCAGACTGTTGCGCGCATGGAGCGTGACGGCTTGCTGATGGTCGCCGGCGATCGACATCTGGAACTCACCGACAAGGGTCGCGATCTCGCGATCTCTGTCATGCGTAAGCACCGGTTGGCAGAGCGCCTGCTGGTGGACGTCATCGGTCTCAAATGGGAAGACGTACATGCCGAGGCATGCCGTTGGGAGCACGTGATGAGCGAGGAGGTCGAGCGTCGGCTCGTCGTCGTTCTGAACAACCCCACGACGTCGCCCTACGGCAACCCGATTCCGGGCTTGGACCAGTTGGGACTCGACGGCCCGGTTGCCACCACCGAAACATTGGTGCGCCTGACCGATATTCCGCACGGCGCACAGACAGCTGTGGTCGTTCGGCGACTGGCCGAGCACGTGCAGTCCGATCCCGAGGTGATCGCGCAGCTGCGTGACGCCGGCGTCGTTCCCGACGCCAGGGTGACGGTCGAAACCCGTCCGGGCTCGGTGACGATCATCGTGCCGGGTCACAGCGGGTTCGACCTGTCCGAGGAAATGGCTCACGCCGTTCAGGTCAAGCAGGTCTGAGGAAGTAGATGAAACTCCTGGTCACCGGCGGCGCCGGTTACGTCGGCAGTGTGTGCAGCACTGTGTTGCTCGAGCGTGGACACGAGGTTGTCGTCATCGACGACCTCTCCACCGGAAATGCCGACGCGGTGCCTGCCGGTGCCGAGTTCATCGAAGGAGACGTGGGAGCGCTTGCTGCCGACGTCCTCGGCAGTGCGGGTTCACCGGTTTTCGACGGTGTGCTTCACTTCGCGGCGCAGTCGCTGGTCGGCGAATCGGTGCTGCACCCCGAAAAGTACTGGCGCGGAAACGTCGTCACGACCATCGAGTTGCTCGAGGCGATCCGTGTCTCCGGTACTCCGCGCCTCGTGTTCTCGTCCACCGCAGCTACGTACGGCGAACCGGAGCAGTCCCCCATCGTGGAGACCGCTCCGACCCGCCCCACCAATCCGTACGGCGCGACCAAGCTCGCGATCGATCATGCGATCACCTCGTACTCGATCGCCCACGGCCTCGGTGCGACGAGCTTGCGCTACTTCAACGTCGCAGGTGCGTACAAGTCCGCCGGCGAGAACCGGGTGATCGAAACCCACCTGATTCCACTCGTCCTGCAGGTCGCGCTCGAACAGCGGGACAAGATCTCGGTCTTCGGAACCGACTGGCCCACGCCGGACGGAACCGCGGTACGCGACTACATCCACGTGCTGGACCTCGCCGAAGCACATCTACTGGCGCTCGAATCCTCGGTTCCCGGCGAGCACCGCATCTACAACCTCGGAAGCGGTGCCGGCTTCAGCGTGCGCGAGGTGATCGCCGCCTGTGCGCGGGTCACCGGCCTGCCGATCAACGTCGAGGACGCGTCACGACGGCTAGGTGATCCGGCGGTACTGATCGCATCGAGCGACAAGGCGATTGCCGAGCTCGGTTGGACGCCCACGCGTACCGATCTCGACGTCATCGTCGCCGACGCATGGCAGTTCCTCCAGGATCTGGGCGACCGCTCACACGCTGCTCGCTAGCTTCCATTCGGCAGTGCCGGCGGCAAGCCGGTGATTCCGAGCGATTCCCCGATGGACAATCCGACGGCCGCGAGGTCACGGATTCCGTCGGGGCGCATACCGGATTGCAGCGATAGATCCAGCAATCCCGCCAAGGTGTGTTCCGAATCGGCCGACAGTGCGGCCGACAGCGCAACACCTGCCAGAGGTCCGTCGCCACGCACGTATGCAAAGAAGCCGAGAAGTGTTGCCGGCCAAGCTCGTTCGGGCAACGGGACTTCATGGGTGAGCACGAGCCACAATTGCTCAGCATGTGCCGCAACGGACGTGATCGCCAATCCCAGCACCACGTCGCGCACGCGTACGTCCGTCAATGCGACCACCAGATCGGCGTATTCCTGCGGGTCAGGGCGGTGAGCGCCTGCCTCGACACGGCGGACGTGTTCCAACACCAGATCGATCCGGCACTGAACTGCGGTTTCACCGCTCGGTTCCCCACTGTGCGCGCTCGACTCTCGTCGGCTCGCGATCAGTCGGGCAATCGTGTCGTGATTGCGAGCGGCGCCGTGTACCCACCGGACCAGTTCCTCACGCGAACGGCGAATGACCCTCCCGCCCAACACCTGTGCTGCTGCAACCGACGAAGATGCCGGGTCTGGCAGGGTGCCGCGGTGAATCGAACGCATGACGCTCGTCCACGGCTGGCCAGATTCTATTGCGGCCGTGCACAATACGTCGGCCAGCTCGACGCAGGTTCCGCCGAGCATGTCTTCGAATACCTCGGCCAGCTCGATGGTTTCATCGATCAGAGTTTCAGCTGCCGAGCAATCGGTGATCACCACGAGAACGACCGCACGCGCGCCTTCCCCGTCACAGACGGCGGCGAACTGGCGCAGCGCCGCGCTCATCTGCCTCGCGGGCTTCCCCCTGACACTGGGAAAGTAGTCGTGCCGCATCACTGGTCCGAGCGTCGAGGCAGAGGCGCCCATCAGAGACAGCGCAACCACAGAGTTGGACGGGTGGAAGCCCAGGAGTGCGGGTATTGCCGCGATCAATTCGCCTGGATCGGAGACGCGTTCGACGCATCCGAGAAGGGCGGCAAGGTCGTCGTCGGAGAATTCGAATTCTCCCGGAAGAGGTGATGTCGTCATGCACACACCGTCGCTGATCACCCTGACCCGGCCGTCTGCTCGACCAGGGAAAACAGCTGCGTCCAACTCGTCTGTGGATTACCGCATTTGTTGGGGACCAAGTACCGCGCCGCACCGAGCAGTTCCGCTACTTGTCGGACCTGTGTGCTGCGAAATCACTTGCCTGCTTTGACCTTCTGTACGGCTGCGGTGAACGCTTGATCCAGCGGTGCCGTCGAGGGCGTCGCAGAACCGAACGTCATCAGTGTTGTCGCCACCCGTACGTCGCCGACCTGCGCGATCAAGGTCAGCATCGTCTGATCACCGGCTGTGGCCTTGGGGGACACGACAGTGCGGCGAAGTGACATCGTCTTGTCGGCATCGATCGGCGACGGCGGAAGAATTTCCGTCGTCACTGTCGTAGTGACGCCGTTCGCAGTGACAGTCATGGACGGGCACTGCCGAGTTTGCGCTTCCAACTCGTCCAGTGGTGCATCGACCTTCGTGAGTTCGACCGAAATCGTTGCCCTCGTCGCGTTGTCGGTCCCGACCGCCATCACGGTCCCGTTCGGACCGTAATCCTGTTCCGGTGGCTCACATTCGGACGGATCGACGGTGGCACCGCGCGGGACGCCTACTAGATCCGGTGCTGCCATCGGAACGGCTTGCGGGGGCAGCACAACAGCGCCGAAGGGCTCGGGGAATTCCTCGGGAGTGAGCAGCAGTTCGGACAGCGGTGCCGCCGTTTTCGGAGAGGTGGATTTCGGCGTCGAGGATTTGGGTGCAGCCGTCGTACTCGGCGCCGCCGTGCCGCTGTCGGTCGCACCGGCAGTCGCCGGCGCGGAGTCCGGAACGGGTGCTCCTTGGACCGACCCGGAGCAGCCCGCGAGTAGTGCAACGGCGGCCACCGCAGCAAGTGAGCATGCGGCCACTCGCCTGGACGATCGTGGACACACCCGCATGTAAGCCTCCGCACTCGACCGATACCGACAATCGACCAATCCATTTCGGACAAATCGGCCGTGCCGACCTTGTGTTCCACTCTGCCATGTCCGAAGCCGCGCACCCGACATCTAGCGAACGCCCAGGCCAAGTGTCGAAAGATACCGCTCAGCTTCGCTCTCGGCGAACGCCCGTCTCGTCGGATCGGGAATGATCGGTCACCGACTCGGTGTTCTTACCGATGAACGTCTGATCCAGTGCTGTCGGGCACCTGACTCCGATGCTGTCGAGCGTGCGCCGATAGTGGACACTTGAGATCAAGACCGAAGAGCGAAGGGGACTGCGATGGACGAACAGTCGAGGATGTACGAGCTGGAATTTCCGGCGCCCCAGTTGGCGGCTGCCGACGGCCAGGGACCGATCCTGATTCACGGACTCGAGGGTTACTCCGACGCCGGTCACGCCGTGAAGTTGGCGACGACGCATCTGCGCGAAAGCCTCGAGACCGAGCTTGTCGCGTCGTTTGCTGTCGACGAGCTGATCGACTACCGCTCGCGTCGACCGACGATGACGTTCAAGGCCGATCATTTCTCCGATTACGACGCTCCGGCGCTCAATCTGTACGCACTGCGCGATACGGCCGGCACGCCGTTCCTGCTGCTCGCAGGGATGGAACCGGACCTCAAGTGGGAGCGGTTCACCACAGCTGTTCGACTGTTGTCCGAACAGTTGGGAGTGCGTCGAACCATCGGGCTCAACGCGATTCCGATGGCAATCCCGCACACCCGACCGCTGGGTGTGACAGCACATTCGACCAACAAGGACCTGATCCAGGACCATCAGCGTTGGTCAGGTGAACTGCAGGTTCCCGGCAGCGCATCATCACTGCTCGAGCTTCGTATGTCTCAGCACGGGCACGAGGCGATGGGCTTTTCGGTGCATGTCCCCCACTACCTCGCGCAAACGGACTACCCCGGCGCCGCAGAAACTTTGCTCGAAAACGTTTCCGAGGTTTCGGATCTGGAGTTGCCCTTGGTTGCACTGGGTGAGGCCGCGGCGCGCGTTCGGGAACAGGTTAACGAGCACATAGCCGGGAACGAAGAAGTTCAGACTGTAGTCCACGCTTTGGAGCGTCAATACGACACTTTTGTCGCCGCTCAGGAACAACAGTCGTCCCTTCTGGCCGGCGAGGCCGACCTTCCCAGCGGTGACGAGATCGGCGCAGAGTTCGAAAAGTTCCTGGCCGAACAGGCAGGAAATGACGACTTCGGCTCAGCTGGAGACCTCGATCGAGGCGACAACTGACGAAAATGTGACGGGCGGGGCGCATAATTCGACATTGTGCGCATTCCGCAACCCCTCCGTTACCTGGGCTGTTGTTCAGGACACATCCGTCGGATAGCCTCAAACTCTGTGTGATTTTCGTTGACGGCTCAACAACTGGAGCAGACAGTCAACGTGGTCACACTCCGAGCCAGGAGGCGACATGAGCAGACCACGGAACCGTCAGCTCCGACCGGTCCCCGACGAGGAACCGCGGATGATGTTCCGGACGATTCACGGCTACCGACGCGCATTTCGGATAGCCGGCGAGGGTCCGGCGGTACTGCTCCTGCACGGAATCGGCGACAACTCGTCGACGTGGACCGAGATCATTCCCCACCTCGCCAAGAAGTACACGGTCATCGCACCTGACCTGTTGGGTCACGGCCGTTCCGACAAGCCACGCGCGGATTACTCGGTAGCCGCGTACGCCAACGGCATGCGGGATCTTCTGTCGACGCTCGGCATCGAGCACGTCACCGTCATCGGGCACTCGCTCGGCGGCGGCGTAGCGATGCAGTTCTCCTACCAATTCCCACACATGGTGGATCGCCTCGTGCTGGTCTCGGCCGGTGGCGTCACCAAGGACGTCCATCCGCTGCTGCGCCTCATGTCCGTTCCGGTGGTCAACGAGGTGGTAAAGCTGCTCCGGATACCTGGTGCGATGCCGCTCGTCCGGATGGCCGGGAACCTTGCCGGCGTAGTTCACGGTTCAAATCTGCGTCCCGGCACCATGTTGCATGACACACCGGACCTGATTCGCGTGCTCGCTGATCTCCCCGACCCCACTGCCTACGAGGCCTACCTTCGTACGCTGCGGGCCGTCGTGGACTGGCGCGGACAGGTCGTCACGATGCTCGACCGCTGTTATCTGACCGAGAATCTGCCGGTTCAACTGATCTGGGGCGACGACGACTCCGTCATTCCCGTCTCCCACGCTCATCTCGCGCACGCGGCGATGCCGAACTCACGCCTCGAAGTCTTCCGCGGCTCGGGCCACTTCCCGTTCCGCGACGATCCGATGCGTTTCCTGCAGATCGTCGAAGATTTTCTTTCCAGCACCGCACCACTCGTCTTCGACGAGGCTCGCTGGCGCCACATGCTGATCTCCGGGGTCGGCGAGAACACCATCACCGGAACGTCGTCCACCCGCATGGCGGTGCTCGACGCCATGGGCTCGGACGAGCGAAGCGCAACCTGATCCACGGTTGCGGCTAGCCTGTACGAGTGCTGCTGACGGAACTTCTCCCCGACAACGCGGATCCTGATTCCGTTTTCGACGCCTTCTCTTCGTGGACCATCGAACGAGGTTTGACGCTCTACCCGGCCCAAGAAGAGGCCGTCATGGAGTTGGTCTCGGGTGCAAACGTGATCCTTGCGACGCCGACCGGGTCAGGCAAATCGATGGTGGCGATCGGCGCGCATTTCTATGCGATGTCGCTCGGCAAGCGCACGTACTACACAGCGCCGATCAAGGCCTTGGTGAGCGAGAAGTTCTTTGCACTGTGTGAGGTCTTCGGTGCCGAGAACGTCGGCATGATGACTGGCGACGCCGCCGTGAACTCGTCGGCGCCGATCATTTGTGCGACGGCCGAAATCGTCGCGAATCTTGCACTGCGCGAGGGCCCGAACTCCGATATCGGCCAGGTCGTGATGGACGAGTTCCACTTCTACTCCGAACCCGATCGAGGTTGGGCGTGGCAGGTTCCGCTCATCGAGTTGCCGCACGCCCAGTTCCTGTTGATGTCGGCAACTCTCGGTGAGGTCGACTTCTTCTCCGAAGATCTGACGCGGCGTACCGGGAAACCCACCACCGTCGTCTCCGGCACAGAACGCCCCGTGCCTTTGATGTTCTCCTACGCGACCACGCCGGTCGGCGAAACCATCGAAGATCTGGTGACCACCAACCAGTCCCCCGTCTACATCGTGCATTTCACGCAGGCCGCCGCGCTCGAACGCGCCCAGGCATTGACGAGCGTCAACTTCTGTTCCAAAGAAGAGAAGGAAGCGATCGCCGAGGCGCTGGGTGGTTTCCGCTTCACCACCGGGTTCGGAAAAACACTCTCCCGCCTGGTCCGGCACGGCATCGGCGTTCACCATGCGGGCATGCTGCCCAAGTACCGACGGCTCATCGAAGTTCTCGCACAGGACGGGCTTCTCAAGGTGATCTGCGGTACCGACACCCTCGGCGTCGGCATCAACGTCCCGATCCGCACGGTGCTGCTCACGGGTCTGGCCAAGTACGACGGCGTCCGCACTCGGCATCTGAAAGCCCGCGAGTTCCATCAGATCGCCGGCCGCGCGGGTCGTGCAGGCTACGACACGATGGGCACCGTCGTCGTCCAGGCACCGGAACACGAAGTAGAGAATCTGCGGGCAGTCGCCAAGGCCGGCGACGATCCGAAGAAGATCAAGAAGATTCAACGCAAGAAGGCTCCCGAGGGGTTTGTGTCCTGGAGCGAAGCGACGTTCGATCGCTTGGTCGCCGCCTCGCCCGAGCCGTTGGTGTCGCGATTCTCGGTCAGCAACTCGATGCTGCTCAATGTCATTGCCCGCCCGGGTAACTGCTTCGACGCGATGCGGCACCTGTTGGAGGACAACCACGAATCGCGTCCGGCGCAGCGCAAGCACATCCTCAAAGCGATCTCGCTGTATCGCGGATTGCTCAGCGCCGGCATCGTGGAACGCCTCGACGAACCCGACGAGTACGGCCGCATGGCTCGGTTGACGATGGACCTGCAACGCGACTTCGCCTTGAACCAGCCACTCTCACCGTTCGCCTTGGCGGCATTCGAACTTCTCGACGTCGAATCCGACAGTTACGCACTCGATGTCGTCTCGATCATCGAGTCGACGCTCGACGATCCGCGTCAGGTTCTGATGGCGCAGCAGCACTTCGCTCGTGGCGAAGCGGTGGCACAGATGAAGGCCGACGGCATCGAGTACGAGGAGCGCATGGAACTCCTCGAAGAGGTTACGTGGCCGAAACCGTTGTCGGACTTGCTGTTCCCGGCTTTCGAAATGTACCGGGGTGGCCACCCGTGGATCACCGAGTTCGCCCTCTCCCCCAAGTCCGTGGTGCGCGACATGATCGAACGCGCCATGACGTTTGCCGAGTTGATCAGCCATTACGGACTCACCCGGTCCGAGGGCCTCGTCCTGCGCTACCTCGCCGACGCCTACCGCGCGCTGCGACAGACCGTCCCGACGGAAGCGCGCACCGAGGAACTCGAAGACATCATCGAGTGGTTGGGTGAGCTGATCCGTCAGGTCGACTCGAGCCTGCTCGACGAATGGGAGTCACTCACCGACCCCGGAGCCGAGGCAGACACGGAAGAGGTTGCGTTCGGCGCCGACATTCCCCGTCCCATCTCGGCGAACCCGCGCGCATTCCGCGTCATGGTGCGCAATGCGATGTTCCGACGCATCGACCTCGCGTCGCGTCGGCAGTGGAATGAGCTGGAAAACCTCGAGGACGGTATCGACGCCGCCGAGTGGGAGGAGCAACTACTCCCGTACTTCGAGGAGTACGCAACAATCGGAACCGGGCCATCGGCGCGCGGGCCGGCGCTCTTCCAGGTCACCGAAGAGGGTGAGTTCTGGCGGGTGCGGCAGGTGCTCGAGGATCCGGAGGGCGATCACGGATGGGCACTGCTTGCAGTCGTCGACATCCCGGAATCGGATGCCGCGGGTGAAATCGTGTTCGACGAGCTGAGCGTCGTAGAAGGCTAGCGCCTGTGCGCCTTTCTGGTAGTCGGCGCTACCAAAAAGGCGCACAGGGGGCGTCAGCCCCTTCGAGCCTTCCGCGGCTGGTTGCGGCGAGCAGCGCGCTTTTCCTTGATGCGAACGTTCTCGGCCCGCACCTCGGCCTGAACAGCGCGTTCCTTTTCGAGCCATTCGGGCTTCTCTTCGAGGAGTGCGGCGATCTGATCCGTGGTGAGTGCTTCTTCCACGCCGCCGCGGGCCAGGCCGGCGATCGATACGCCCAGCTTGGCTGCGATGACCGGGCGAGGGTGCGGTCCGGTGCGTCGCAGCTCCAGCAGCCACTCCGGCGGATCGGTCTGCAGAGCGGTCAGCTCGTCACGAGTCACGTCGCCTTCCTGGAACTGCGCAGGTGTTGCTTCCAGGTACACACCCAGCTTCTTGGCAGCCGTCGTCGGCTTCATCGTCTGGGGAGTTTTGTTCGACGTCATGCAACAAGAGTAACCAGCCGATACGGGTGCTTTTACCAAGGCGGTAGCCTTGCCTGGTGACAGACGCGGATAGTCAGGCAATTTTTCGACTCGCGTACGCCCCGGGGGTGACGCCCACCAAGTGGGTCCGGGTGTGGCACGAGCGGCTCCCCGAGGTGCGTCTGGAACTTGTTCAGTTCCCGGTTCTCGAACTCGAAGCTGCACTTCGCGCCGGTGAAGCCGATGCAGGGTTGGTTCGACTGCCGATCGACCGGACCGGCATCAGCGCCATCTCGCTGTACGCGGAAACCCCGGTGGTGGTGGTACCGAAAGATCACGTATTCACTACTGTCGATCAGATTTCCGTCGACGATCTGGCCGACGAGATAGTGCTCGATCCTCTCGACGACAGACTCGAGTGGCCGACCCGTCCCGGAAAGACCGCCGCCGAGCGACCCGCGACCATCGCCGACGCCATCGAGTTGGTGGCCGCCGGCGTCGGAGTTGTCGTGGTTCCCCATTCGCTGGCGCGGTTCCACCATCGCAAGGACCTGACCTTCCGTCCGGTGGACGGTGCGCCCGAGGCTCCTGTGGCTTTGGCATGGATGGAGTCCAAGACCACAGATCTGGTCGAGGAACTGATCGGCATCGTGCGGGGCCGAACGGCGCAGAGTTCCCGCGGCCGAAACGGTGAGCCGGCGGAGAAGATCAAGGGCTCCGTCAAGGCCAAGATCGCGGCCCGCGAGCGTCGCGCAGAAGCTGCCAAGAACGGGCAGAAAGCTAAGGGCGCCGGCACCGCAAAGAACATATCCGGACGCAACGCCGGTTCCGGTAAGGCCAAGGCGGGCGGCAAATCAGGCAGCGGCAAGTCCGGTGGGACCAAGAGTTCGGGTGGCCGGTTCTCCGGAAAGCAGAAGGGCCGCTAGGGCTTCAACTGGCAACTCGGAGGATCGCTGCCGGACAATGCTGAACTGATCAGGCGCGACAGACTCGGGCTGTGGTCTCGCGAATTGGCGCATCGTCGAACTCCGTCGAGCATGATGAGAGTATGACTCCCGCGAGTTCTTCAGCCCTCGACGAATTGGTAGCGGCACTCCCCGAGGGAGCCGTCCTGCTGGATCCGGACGTGACCGCGGGCTACCGCCAGGACTGGGCCGCCGATCCGACCGCCGGCCACCCCGCTGCCGTGGTTCGCGCTACGTGCACCGAAGACATCCAAACCGTGATGCGATGGGCAACCGCCCACCGCGTTCCGGTGGTTCCCAGAGGTGCCGGCTCGGGCCTTTCCGGTGGATCCAGCGCCGTCGACGGTTGCATCGTGGTCAGCACCGAGCGAATGCGACAGATCACGATCGACCCGGTCGCCCGTGTGGCGGTTACTCAGCCCGGCTTGATGAATGCGGAGGTCAAGAAAGCCGCCGCAGAGCACGGACTCTGGTACCCACCTGACCCGTCGTCCTTCGAGATCTGTTCCATCGGCGGCAATGCAGCCACCAACGCCGGCGGACTCTGCTGCGTCAAGTACGGAGTTACCACCGACTACGTTCTCGGACTCCGGGTCGTGCTGGCGGACGGTACAGCTGTCAGCCTCGGAGGTCCCCTTCTCAAGGACGTCGCCGGACTCTCACTCACCAAACTGTTCGTGGGCAGCGAGGGCACTCTCGGCATCATCACGGAAATCACGTTGCGTTTGATTCCCGCGCAGCCGCCCGCATCAACCGTCGTCGCGTCGTTCGACTCGGTACAAGAAGCTGCCGACGCGGTCTTGGCGATCACCAGCAACATGCGTCCGGCGATGCTCGAGTTCATGGATCACGCCAGTATCAATGCTGTCGAGGATTCGGTACGCATGGGTCTCAACCGCAAGGCTCACGCACTACTGCTCGCGCAGTCCGACGCACCCGGCGCGGCAGGCGTGCTGGAAATCGAGACGATTGTTCAGGCGTGCGAAAACAACGGAGCCACCGAAGTATTCGCCACCGATGACCAGGCCGAAGGTGACGCTTTTGCGGCGGCACGGCGAGCGGTGTTCCCGGCCGTGCTCGCGATGGGAAGTCTGCTTCTCGAAGACGTGGGCGTTCCCATGCGCGCACTCCCCCAGCTGGTAACCGGGGTCGAAGCCATCGCAGACGACCTCGACGTCCTGATCTGCACGGTGGCGCACGCCGGAGACGGAAACACCCACCCGCTCATCGTCTTCGACCCCGCAGACCCGGACATGTCCGAACGCGCACAGATCGCATTCGGACGGGTGATGGATCTCGCCATCGCGCTCGGCGGCACGATCACCGGCGAACACGGGGTCGGTCGACTCAAGCGCGACTGGCTGCCGTCACAGTTGGGTGAAGACGTCATGGCCCTCAATCGCAAGGTCAAGGATGCGCTCGACCCGCTGGGAATTCTCAATCCCGGAGCCGTCATTGCCGCGAAAGAAGGCTCTCTCGACTAGCTTTCACGTCGACGTCGAACGAGTCACGTCATCGAGGAACCGTCGGGCTGACCGAACGGACCAGCTCGGCCAGCTGACGGAATCCTTCTGCTCGGCCACTCGACGAACGGAACACGACGCCGATCGTGCGACCTGGAGCCGGCGAAGCGAAATGCGCCGTCGACAAGTCCCCGCGTCGAACCTCCACGGCAACAGCCGATTCCGGGACCAAAGTCACCCCGAGTCCCCCGGCCACACATTGCACGACTGTCGCGAGAGAGGTAGCCCGCGTGTCGCCGGCAAGCGGATGGGCGTCTACCGAACGGCACAGATCCAACGTCTGGTCACGCAGGCAGTGGCCGTCGTCGAGCAAGAGCAACGGCAGCGCGTCGAGCACGTCCGCCGTGAGATCGACACGTCCGGCCAAGGAATGATCGTTCGGCACGACCATCACAAAATCCTCTTCGTACACAGGAACTTCCACCAGGCCAGGTGTTCCGGCAGGAAGCGCCAACACCGCGACGTCGAGCGCTCCCGATCGCAGTGCATCGAGTAGGCGCGCCGTTTGATCCTCGACTATTTGCGGCGCCAACGACGGCAACTTCTCGCGCAGCTCCGGCAACAACCCCGGAAGAATGTAGGGCGCAACGGTCGGGATCAACCCGATGCGTAGCGGTCCGGTCAGAGAGTCGCCGGAGCCGGCCGCGCTCGCGACGAAACCGTCGGCAGCTTCGAGAATCTGCTTGGCCTGACCGAGCAAGCGCTGTCCGTCCGCGGTCACGAGCACACGCCGGGTACTGCGTTCGATCAGTCTGACTCCCAGCCCCGCCTCTAGAGCTGCCAGCGCCTGCGACAGTGTGGGTTGGCTCACACCGGAACGCGCTGCGGCAGTACCGAAATGCCGATACTCGGCGACCGACACGAAGGCACGCAGCTGTGACAAGGAAGGTTGATAAGTCTGATCAGACATGCCTATCAGTGTAGTGCCACCCATCACCTTTACCTTTTGAACGGTTTGATGCAGAATGGACTCATACCAAAAAGCGCCGGTCACAACCTCGACACTCCAGTCGAAACCGTCCGACCCGCTGACGGTGACAAACCCTCTCGATCCAGCACGTTCGGCCGTCACAGTCCGAACAGCCGGATCGTGTGCGCAAGAAATTCCTGTTCACGAGACACGTAGGAGAATGAGACACATGGCTCTGCTCACAATCGGCGACCAGTTCCCCGCTTACAACCTCACGGCTGTCATCGGCGGCGACCTGTCCAAGGTCGATGCCCAGCAGCCCGATGACTACTTCACCACCGTCACCAGTGACGACTACGCAGGCAAGTGGCGCATCGTCTTCTTCTGGCCCAAGGACTTCACCTTCGTGTGCCCCACCGAGATTGCTGCATTCGGCAAGCTCAACGAAGAGTTCGCAGACCGTGACGCTCAGGTTCTCGGCGCTTCCGTCGACAACGAGTTCGTGCACTTCCAGTGGCGTGCACAGCACGAAGAGCTCAAGACCCTCCCCTTCCCGATGCTCTCGGACCTCAAGCGCGAGCTTGCCGAGGCCACCGGCGTCCTCAACGCCGACGGCGTTGCAGACCGCGCGACGTTCATCGTCGACCCCAACAACGAGATCCAGTTCGTCTCCGTCACAGCCGGTTCCGTCGGCCGTAACGTCGACGAGGTTCTCCGCGTCCTCGACGCTCTCCAGAGCGACGAGCTGTGCGCATGCAACTGGAAGAAGGGCGACCCGACCATCAACGCCGGCGAGCTCCTGACTGCGAGCGTCTGAGTATGAGCGTCGAGAACCTCAAGAACTCGCTTCCCGAGTACGCGAAGGACCTCAAGCTCAACCTGAGTTCCATTGCGCGCACGACGGTCCTGAACGAGCAGCAGTTGTGGGGAACGCTCCTCGCAACGGCCGCAGCCACCAAGTCTGCGTCCACGCTCAAGGAGATTGCTTCCGAGGCTGCCGACAACCTGTCGGCAGAGGCATACAACGCCGCTCTCGGCGCAGCGTCGATCATGGGCATGAACAACGTCTTCTACCGCACCAAGGGCTACCTCGACGGTAAGTACGACGATCTTCGTGCCGGCCTGCGGATGAACATCATCGGCAACCCGGGCGTCGACAAGGCCGACTTCGAATTGTGGTCGCTTGCAGTGTCCGCGATCAACGGCTGCAACCACTGCCTCGAAGCTCACGAGAACACCCTCCGCCAGGAAGGTGTCGACCGCGAGGTCATCTTCGAAGCGATCCGCGCCGGTTCCATCGTCGCGGGCGTCGCACAGGCTGTCGAAGCCAACGAAATCCTCTCTGCCGCACAGGTCTGATCCTCGTATCTGACTGCAGTTCGACGAGCCCTCCCCACCGTGACGGTGGGGAGGGCTTTTCGCGCGCTAGGGTGGACCGATGGGTATCGAGGTGAGTGTGGTCCGGGTCTTCACGGACGAGAACGGCAAGCACGGGAATCCGCTGGGAATCGTCGACGCGTCCACGGTTGCAGAATCGGATCGACAAGCCGTCGCGAAGGAACTCGACTACAGCGAGACCATCTTCATCGACGTTCCGGATGACGGCGCCTCGCGTGCGCGGGTCCAGATCTTCACTCCGGCAGCAGAACTCCCCTTCGCCGGACACCCGACCGTCGGTGCCACGTGGTGGCTGGGCGAACAGGGCCGTCGCGTGAGCGCCCTCGACGTTCCTGCCGGCAGTGTCGACGTCCGCCAATCCGGCGCTTTGACGTGGGTACGCGCGCGTGCCGAATGGGCACCGGAATTCGCGATCTATCCGATGGACACGGTGGACGACGTCATCGACGCAGATCCGTCCGACTACGAGGCGGATCATTCGTATCTGTGGGCGTGGCAGGACAAGCTCGAAGCTGCCATCCGCGCACGCATGTTCGCACCGGTGATGGGAATCGCCGAGGACGAGGCAACCGGATCTGCAGCGCTGCGCATCACGGACCGATTGAGGAAATCACTGCTCATCACCCAGGGACGCGGATCGGTGCTTCACACCACCTTCTCTCCGGAAGGTTGGCTCGAAGTCGGCGGCCGCGTCGTCGCCGAGCCGTCACGAACCTTATGAGTACCCGGCGGGATTGCGTCCGGCCTCGAGGTCACGTGCACTCAGTGATACCGAGATCTCGTCACCGAGCGCAACTCCCGGCGCGAGGGGCAACTGATCTCCACTCCAGAACTTGCCCGGGTCGAACCAGTTGACACGACGATTGCCGACGAGCAGACCCATCGCTTCATAGGTCTTGGCAACCACTTCGGCGCAGTAGGCGCTCTCGACGGCCACTGCCGATACGTCGGACTTCTTGCGCAGCTTCGGGATTCGGCCTCCGAACCAGCGCGAAGCAAGCTTGGCCGTCGACGGGAAAGGCGTACCGTCCAGCCGCGCGATCGTCTCGAGCAGAGCGTCTTCCTGCTCCCGGGTGATCTCGTGGTCGAGCTGGCGCAACCATCCACGCTGCCCGTACTTGGCGCCCCAAACCTGAACGGCCGATCGCAGATCGTGCAGTTGGACACCACGCTGGAAGCGTCCGGTCCACATGTCCTGCAGCGAGTGACCGAGTTCCGCATGCCACATCAGCGGCGGAAGGTCGTCGATCACGACCGACATTCCGACGTGGTTGACCGGGCTGTTGGTCAGCGTCTGGATGGCCCGGTCCGCCGTCGACTCTCCGCGGAAGATCCAGATGTCGCCCGTGCGGGTCGCCGCGGCGGCCTCGTCTAGACTCACCTGCGAAAGCAATCGTCGGTCCATGCCTCTAGCGTAGAGGGATGAAACTCACGACTCCTCTGCGCGCCTCGCACGTTTGGAAACTGGTCGGCCTCGCCGGTGCAATGGGCGTTGCCGCCACCGGGGTTCTCGTTGCGCGCGGCGAACGCCAGCGTCGGGCCTACTCTCCGGACGAAATTCGCTCGGTGCTACACGAGCGCTACACCCAGGCGTACGCCAAGCAGTCGGAACAAGAGGTTCTGGAACTCGAACCTGCGCCCAACGCAGTGCGGCGCCGAATCGAGAAACTCTTTCGGCGCCGCAACTGAACTCATCCGAGGGCTGCGAGGATCCCCGCGGCCATCTCGGCGACCTGATCGTCGGTCATCACAAACGTCGGCGAAATCTGCATCGCACCCTGACCCGCAGCGCGACCCGAAATACCGTGCTCGCGAAGCGTCTTCACGAACGGCAACGCCTCCGCCGGATCAGCCAACTGCACCGCAGCGACCGCACCGAGCCCACTACGAACCTCCGCCACCCGCGGATGCTCGGCCAACGGCTGCAGATGCGTATGCAACGACGCCTCCAGACGCTTCGACTCCGCGAGCAGATTCTCACGCTCGAGAATGTCGAGGTTCGCCATCGCCGCCGCAGCAGCACCGGCATGCCCGCCGTAGGTGTACCCATGACGCCACCACGAACCGGCATAGAACGGCTCCGCCACCCGCGGCGCGATGAACACCGCACCCATCGGCACGTAACCCGACGTCAAACCCTTTGCCGTGGTCATCATGTCGGGCTGCAAATCGAAACGGGTGGACGCGAACCACTCACCACCGATCCGGCCGAAACCGGTCACGACCTCGTCGACGACAAAGAGGATGTCGTGCTCACGGCAGATGTCACGCACCTCGGCCAGATACCCCTCCGGCGGAAGATACACCCCACCCGCACCGATGATCGGCTCCGCGAAGAACGCAGCGATCTTGTTCGCACCGACCCGCTCGATCAACTCGAGCAGACTCTTCGCATCATCCCAGCCGACCGTGGCCGCATCCGCCATCAGCTCGCCGTACCCCTCACGGTTCACCGGAATACCAGCGAGAGCTGTTCCCGCAACATGCATTCCGTGGTACGCCTTCTGACGACCGACGATGATCGCCTTCTCCGGCTGCCCCACCTCGTGCCAGTACCGACGAGCAAGCTTCGCCGCAGTGTCCACCGAATCCGAACCACCCGAAGTGAAGAAGATCTTGCTCCCGGCAACCGGCGCGATCGTCGCCAACCGCTCCGCCAACACCTGCGTGGTCTCGGGAACAAAATCACCGAAATTCGAAAAATGAGCGATCTTCGACAACTGAGCCGCCACCGCATCCGCGATCTCCGTGCGCCCGTGCCCGACATTGGTGAACCACAGGCCCGCTGTCGCATCCAGATACCGAGTGCCCTCGCGGTCCCAGATGTACGCGCCCTCACCGCGAGAGACGACAAACGCGCCGTTTTTCTCCACAGCGCCCATGTCCGCGAACCCGTGCCACAATGCCGAAGCCATCATTGTCCCCTTCGAATACAAACGATGCTGGTGTGCAAACGATGTGCTGCGACTATATCGACACCAGGAATCCGCGCACGACGGCGCTCGCCCGGCACCGGCATTTCCGGGCGCACCCGTAATCTGTCGACCATGACTTTTGCCGACAATCTCGCCGCACTGCCCACCATCGATCATCTGGCCGCCATCGAGGTACTCGACGCCGACGGAACCGTCGTCGACACCGTGGAGAACAAGCCCGGAAAGTCCGGCTCGGTCAAGGTGTACAACCATCTCGCTCAAGTCTACGGCGCGCTGACACCCGAAGCCGCCTCGGCAGGATTGACGATCTTCGCCGAGCACACCGAGGACGCGCGGGCGAACCCCGGTAAGCATCCGAACGTGGACCGACTCGATCAGGTGCTCGCCTCCGGCAATCCCCTAGGACTTCGCAGCGTTCCGTCCGCGTAGCCCGGCGCCCAACCGTCCGACGGCATTGACTGCCAACACCATCAGGGCCATCGCGATGCCCAGTACGACGAATCCGATGAACAGGGCCAGATAGCCCTGGTGGCGCGGATCCATGAACGGGTAGGGATACCAGTCGACGATCGAACCTCGGATCAACGTGTACACGCCGTACACGACCGGGAACAGCAACCACTGCAGTGAACGTGCTTCGGAGATCCTGTGCCTCGAGGCGAAGAACACCCAGTCGAGCAGCATGACCAACGGAAGAATCCGATGCAGTGCCGAGTTGATCCAGGCATCGTTCAAATTGACGTCGATATCTGCCAGGAGGACGGCATAGATGATGCCGGTGATCACCATGTACAGCGTCACCGCCCCGCGGATCGACTGCCACGCCTGCGATTGTGGATCTCGAATTGCACCGATCAGCAACACGATCACCGCAAGAATGTTGCTCTCGATGGTGAAGTAGCTCAGATAGTTCGACAGAGACAGCTCAGCCGCGTCACGGATCGGGATCCACAGCAAAGCGGCAAGTCCGAACACAGCAAACAACAGTCTCAGGGCTCGCACGGCGATCGGCGTCGACAAGACAGGCACCGATGACTCATTTGCGGTATTTGTCGTCACCGGTCGATATTTGCACATCAAAACGATCTGCGAGCGGTAGTTGTGAACGCGTTCGATAGGCTGTCATCAGCATGTCTACAACACCACCGGCCCCGCTCTCCCCCAAGCGGAGTGACCTGAAGAGCGCGCTGGCGCAGGTCTCACTCCGCGACGAGAGTCGACTCCGTCGCAAACTCGACCGTGCCCGCACACCAGACGCTTTGGTGGCGCTGGCCGAGGAAATCGAAACGGCGCGCACGCGGTTGGCCGCACGCTCCGCCAATGTTCCCGCAGTCTCGTATCCGGAAGCTCTGCCCGTCAGTCAGCGCAAGGACGACATCGCGACCGCGATCTCGGAAAATCAGGTTGTCATCGTCGCCGGCGAGACCGGCTCGGGTAAGACAACCCAGATCCCGAAGATCTGTCTCGAACTCGGACGTGGCGTCCGCGGTCTGATCGGACACACACAGCCGCGCCGGTTGGCAGCACGCACCGTTGCCGAACGTATCGCCGAAGAACTCGACACCGAACTCGGCGACGCCGTCGGATACACCGTGCGGTTCACCGACCAGGTCTCGGACCGCACCTACGTCAAGCTCATGACCGACGGCATTCTCCTCGCCGAAATTCAGCGCGACCGTATGCTCCGACGCTACGACACGCTGATCATCGACGAAGCGCACGAACGCAGTCTCAACATCGACTTCATCCTCGGTTACCTGGCTCAGCTGCTCCCCCGCCGACCCGATCTCAAGGTCATCATCACGTCGGCGACCATCGATCCCGAGCGCTTCGCCAAGCACTTCGCTGTCGACGGTAAGCCCGCGCCGATCGTCGAGGTATCCGGGCGAACATTCCCTGTCGAAATGCGTTACCGGCCACTGACCGTCGAATCCGGCGACATCACCTTCGACCGCGATCCCGTCGACGCGGTCTGCGAGGCGGTCGACGAGCTGAGCGCGGAGGGCGAAGGCGACATCTTGGTCTTCCTCTCCGGCGAACGCGAAATTCGCGACACCGCAGATGCTTTACGCGATCGGCGTCTTCGCAACACCGAAATCGTCCCGCTGTACGCGCGGCTGTCTGCTGCCGAGCAACACAAAGTGTTCTCGCCGCACACCGGCCGACGCGTCGTCCTTGCCACCAACGTGGCCGAGACCTCGCTGACCGTTCCCGGCATTCGGTACGTCGTCGATCCGGGAACCGCGCGCATTTCGCGATATTCGGTGCGCACCAAGGTTCAGCGGTTGCCGATCGAGCCCATTTCGCAGGCGTCAGCTCGTCAGCGTTCCGGGCGTTGCGGCCGCGTCGCCGAAGGAATCTGCATCCGCCTGTATTCCGAGGAGGACTTCGAGTCACGGCCGGCATTCACCGAACCGGAGATCCTGCGAACCAACCTCGCATCCGTGATCTTGCAGATGACGGCCCTCGGCCTGGGCGACATCGCGGCATTCCCCTTCGTCGAACCGCCGGACCAGCGCGCCGTGAAGGACGGAATCGGACTCCTCGAGGAACTCGGCGCCATCGCGCGAGGTTCCGAGGCCAGCCACCCCGAACTGACGCCGGTCGGCCGCGAGCTGGCCCAGATTCCGGTGGATCCGCGGATGGCACGGATGCTGGTGGAAGCCAAGAACAACGGTTGCCTTCACGAAACCCTTGTCATCGTCGCGGCGTTGTCCATCCAGGACGTTCGCGAGCGGCCCGCCGAGTTCCAGCAAGCCGCCGACGAAAAGCACGCCCGCTTCAACGTCGAGAACTCCGACTTCCTGGCCTACCTGAAACTGTGGGACTACTTACGCGAACAACGTAACGATCTGTCCTCCAACCAGTTTCGCAAGATGTGCCGGAACGAGTTCCTGCACTGGCTCCGCATCCGCGAATGGCAGGATCTGCACGGGCAACTCCGGCAGATCACCCGCGGTCTCGGCTGGACAGTGGGAGAGACACCGGCAAGCGAGAACGCGATCCATCAGTCGCTCCTTGCCGGATTGCTCTCGCATATCGGGCTACGCGAGGGCGAGAAGCGGGACTACCTCGGCGCCAGGGGCAGCCACTTCGCGATCTTCCCCGGATCGGGACTGTTCAAGAAGCCACCACGCTGGGTCATGGCCGCCGAACTCGTGGAAACGTCGAGGCTGTGGGCGCGCATGTCAGCGCGTATCGAACCCGAGTGGGCTGAAAAGCTCGCCCCGCACCTGGTGAAACGGACCTATTCCGAACCGCACTGGTCCTCCAAGCGCGGCTCGGCGATGGCATACGAGCGGGTCACTCTCTACGGAGTTCCTCTGGTAACCGGCCGCGCAGTGACGTACTCACGAATCGATCCCGAGGCCTCTCGCGATCTCTTCATCCGCCATGCGCTCGTGCAGGGCGAATGGCAGACGAACCACAAGTTCTTCCACGAAAACCGTGCACTCCTCGACAACGTCGAGGAACTCGAGAACCGCGCGCGCCGACGCGACATCCTCGTCGACGACGAAACTCTCTACGAGTTCTACGACGAACGGGTCGGCCAGGAAGCGGTGTCCGCCAGGCACTTCGACCAGTGGTGGAAGGGTGAGCGGCGCAAGAACCCCAGTCTGCTGACGTTCACTCCGGAAACCGTGGTCAACTCCGACGCGGCTGCCGTCCTGGGCGGCGAGTACCCAGACGCTTGGCGCCAGGGCGACATGCAGTTTCCGCTCACTTACCAATTCGAGCCGGGAAAGGACGACGACGGCGTCAGCGCGCACATCCCGGTCGGCCTGCTCGCGCAACTTCAGCCGGTCGGCTTCGACTGGTTGGTCCCCGGTATGCGCGTCGATCTGGTTACTGCTCTGATCAAGACGTTGCCCAAGAACATCCGACGCGCTGTCGTGCCCGCACCCGACTACGCCGCCGCAGCGTTGGCAGCAGTCAAACCTCGATCCGAGCCGTTGATGACCGCAATGGCCCGCGAACTCTCGCACTTGGGCGGGATCCAGATCGACGCCAAGGACTTCGATCCCGCCGCGCTGCCCGACCATCTTCGGATGACGTTTGTCGTCGAGGACGAATCGGGCAAGGTTCTCGCGAAGGGCAAGGATCTGGCGCAGCTACGACGCACACTCGCCCCGCGCGTGCAGAAGGAAGTGGCCAAGGCGGCAACCGGAACCGAACGGGCAGCGGCAACCGTCTGGACATCCGAAACCCTGGGCGCATTGGAACAGACCATCACTCGCTCCATCGGCGGACAGCAGGTGACCGGCTACCCAGCTCTGGTGCCGGAGAACGGCGGAGTTGCCGTTCGTGTCCTGAGTACGCCGGCCGCGCAGGCGCAGGCGATGAGGGAAGGTACGCGGGCGCTTCTCCTCGCGGCCGTTCCCACCCAACTCAAGGCAGTGACCGCCGGCTTGTCGAACACGCAGCGTCTGGCTCTCGGCCAGAATCCGGACGGCGGCTTGGAGGCCCTCGTCGAAGATTGCCGGGTGGCAGCTGCCAACGAAGTGATTGCGGCCCACGGTGGACCGGTACGCACGCCTGAAGCGTTCGATGCCCTGGTGAAGATCGCACGCTCCGAACTGGCCGGACGCGTTTCCGCGATCCTGCGCATGATTGTTCCGATCCTCGAACAAGCACACCAACTGAGCGTCGTGCTGGACCGCTCGCGCGGCGAGGCAGCCGACGACGTCCGAGAACAGTTGACCTCACTGCTGTTTCCGGGATTTGTCGCCGAACTGGGATCGGCCCGCCTACGCGATTTACCGCGGTATCTTGCCGCAGCAAAATTCCGTCTCGAAGCTCTGCCCGCAAGTGCACAACGAGATCAGCAGGCTATGGATGTCCTCGACCGGGTGTACGCAGCGTACGACCGGTTGTTGAGTTCGCTTCCCGAAGAGCGTCGCACTGCTCGAGATGTCGACGCGATCAGTTGGATGATCGAGGAACTGCGCGTGAGCCTGTTTGCGCAGTCCCTCGGTACACCCACACCGATTTCCGAAAAGCGAGTCCTGAAAGCTATCGAAGCGATCAAGCGTTGATGTTCGGCGAGAATTGCGCGATCAGTAGATTGTCTGAATGTTGACGTTGGTGAGGAAACCGCCAAAGGTGGCAACAGTGTTGGCGAACCCGAGGGTTACCAGGCTGTTCACGACTCCGAGAACTGCAACTAAGTTCATAACGCCTCCGTGAAGATCCGAGATGCGGACGAACGTACCTGGTAGACACTAAGCGAATAACGTGCCCGATTTGTTCGATTGTTCGCTTTGTGTTCTCAGCGTTACCTAAGACCGCTCTGTGCTCTCAGCGTTATCTGAGGCGAAGGCCTCAGTCGACGGAAACGGTCTCGGCGCCGGGAGCCTTCTCGGCGGCACGGGTCTCTGCATGCTCGCGCATGTCGGTGATCTCACGTTCGAAATCCGCAGCCGAGCTGAAGGACTTGTACACCGATGCGAATCGCAGGTAGGCGACTTCGTCGAGATTTCGAAGCGGATCGAGGATCGCGAGCCCTACCTCGTTACTGGGAATTTCGGCAGAACCCGAAGCTCGAACGGCATCTTCGACCTGTTGGGCGAGCAAATTCAGCGAATCGTTGTCCACTTGGCGGCCCTGGCATGCGCGACGCACACCTTTGACAACCTTTTCTCGGCTGAAAGGCTCCGTGACGCCGCTGCGCTTCACGACCGAGAGAACTGCCGTCTCGACCGTGGTGAATCGGCGGCCACACTCGGGGCACGAACGGCGCCGCCTGATCGCCTGGCCCTCGTCGGCCTCGCGCGAATCGACCACTCGGGAATCAGGGTGCCGGCAGAACGGGCAATGCATCGGGGTTCCTTCGTTGTCGCCGAAATGGCCGCAACTCAGATTCGCTACCGACTGCAAATCCTCCGACGATTTACAGAGCAGATCCACGTACTCAACGCGACCACCCGAGGTGGTGGGACTGTCAAGTGGACAGCTTACTCGCTGTGAACGGACTGCTCTCACGCTCGGTACGCCCCCGCCCGGTACGGGGTAGGTCAGCGCCCCGAGGCCGGCACGATCAGCGTTTGTCCCACTGACAGTCCGGAACTCGACATCGCATTGAGATCCATGATCTGCTCGATCACCGAACCGACAGCCTGGCCAGGTGCAACCTTGGCAGCAATATCACTGAGGGATTCACCCGCGGCAACGCGAACCACTTCGGTCGCGCCGTTTGTCGCAGCTACGTCACCACTCGACAAAGCGCCGATCCCCACCAACGCCAACACTGCGAATGCGGTGAATACGGCGCCCAGGAAAACCGTCTTCCAACTGACATCCTCGGCGGCCACTTCATGTTCGACCCGTGACACACCGACCCTGTTTCGGTGCGCGAAACTTCCTCCGTACGGGCGTGACGAATCGTGCTCGCTGTCCCACCGGCGAGGAGATTCGCGCAATGAACGCGAACCTGAAACCGCGCCCACCGCCGGAACCCGGCGAACGACGGCCGCCTGCGGTTCGTTGTCGACATCCCTGGCCACGCCATGCATTTCGGCCGCTCCGCGCCGTTCGAAGGACACAGCGTCTGCATCGGGTCCATAGAACGAGGGGTGGTACTTCAGTGCCGACGTACCGTCGAAACCAAACGCGTCGAAACCAATCGCGTCGTCGAAAACCCTGTTGCTTTTCAGTGCTGCGTTACCCATCGTGACCTCCGCTGGTCGACACCGATCGATGTGTTCGATCATGCGTTCGATGGAACGCATGTTCGAATTTCTACCACGCCTGGCCGACAATGTCTCTACTTGGAGCGACACGAATCGAACAGATGTTTGAAACCGCGAGCAAATCCGGCTAGATTCGTGTCAGACCACACAGCGGGAATTGCGAAAGCCTCCGTGTTTGTCGACAGCTCGAATGTTGGCAGGAGGCACCGACAGGTTTCTGCGCGACTTGCACCAAGCACTTTTGCAGGCAGTTTTCAGACACGACTTGTTCAGACACGACTTCTTCAGACACGACTTCTTCAGACACGGAGGCAACAGGCCATGAAGGACGATCGCTCCAGCACAGCCGCGGAGGCAGGAGCTTCTGCAGTTCCGTCTCCGTCGAGCGAGACGCTCACCGAGCGTCAGCGGCGCGTTCTCGAAGTGATCCGCGATTCGGTGACGGAGCGCGGGTATCCGCCGAGCATTCGCGAAATCGGGGATGCGGTGGGGCTTACCTCCACGTCGTCGGTCGCGCATCAACTGCGAACGTTGGAGCGCAAGGGCTTCCTTCGACGCGATCCCAATCGCCCTCGTGCAGTCGATGTTCGGGGTCTCGACGAGGTTGCGGCCGATACCGCCATCGCGTCGGTGTCGAAGCATTCCGGCGAGTACAACAGTGCCGACCCGCTGCCAGAGCCGGCGTTCGTCCCCATCCTGGGCCGCATCGCTGCCGGCGGACCGATCCTCGCCGAGGAAGCTGTGGAGGATGTGTTTCCACTCCCCCGCGAGCTCGTCGGCCAAGGTTCGCTCTTCATGCTCAAGGTTGTCGGTGAGTCGATGATCGATGCAGCGATCTGCGATGGCGACTGGGTTGTCGTCCGTCAGCAGAACGTCGCCGAGAACGGTGACATCGTGGCCGCAATGATCGACGGCGAAGCCACCGTGAAGACGTTCAAGCGTACGAAGAAGGAGGTGTGGCTGATGCCGCACAACGACCTCTTCGAGCCGATTCCCGGCAACAACGCCGTCATCTTGGGCAAGGTTGTCACGGTCATGCGGAAGATCTGAGTTCGCTCGCACCCTCGATCACAAAACTCTGGGCCCCGGCATCAGCCGGGGCCCAGAGTCTTTTCGTGACGATCAGCGGTCCATCACCCGAATCAGAGATTCAGCGAACGTCCGATGATCTCCTTCATGATCTCGGTTGTGCCCCCGTAGATGGTCTGCACACGAGAGTCCATGTACGCCTTGGCAACCGGGTATTCCTTCATGTAGCCGTAGCCTCCGTGCAGCTGGAGGCAGCGGTCGATGAGCTTGACCTGAGCTTCGGTGGTCCACCACTTCGCCATCGCAGCTTCCTGCACGGTCAGCTTCTCGGCATTGAGCTGCTCGATGAACTTGTCCACCAGGATGCGCACTGCCGTGGTCTCCGTTGCCAATTCGGCCAGTACGAATCGGGTGTTCTGGAAGCTGCCGATCGACTTGCCGAATGCCTTGCGGTCACGGCAGTACTGGATCGTGCTCTCGAGAACCGATTCCATTGCGGCGGCAGCAACGACGGCGATCGAGAGTCGTTCCTGGGGAAGGTTCTTCATCAAGTAGAAGAAGCCCATTCCCTCTTCGCCCAGCAGGTTGGCAGCGGGAACGCGTACGTCGGTGAAGCTGAGTTCGGCGGTGTCCTGAGCCTTCATGCCGATCTTGTCGAGATTGCGTCCTCGCTCGAAGCCGGGCATGTCCCGCTCGACCACGAGGAGGCTGAAGCCCTGAGCACCCTTGTCCGGGTCGGTGCACGCGACAACGATGATGATGTCGGCGTTGATTCCGTTGGTGATGAAGGTCTTCGAACCGTTGAGTACCCAGTGGTCCCCGTCGCGAACTGCTTTCGTCTTGATGCCCTGCAGGTCGCTACCGGTACCCGGTTCGGTCATCGCGATCGCCGAGATCAGCTCACCCGACGCGAATCCGGGTAGCCAACGCTGCTTCTGCTCCTCGTTGGTCAACTCCAGGAGGTACGGCGCCACCACGTCGTTGTGCAGCGTGAAGCCGATACCACTGAAGCCACCCTTGGTGGTTTCCTCGGTGATGATCGCGTTGTAGCGGAAATCCTTGACACCGCCGCCGCCGAATTCCTCAGGTACCGCGGTTCCCAGGAATCCCTGCTTTCCGGCCTCGACCCAGACGTCACGATCGACGATGTTCTGCTCTTCCCACTTCTCGTGGTTCGGTGCCACGTGCTGTGCCAAGAACTTCTGGTACGACTCCCGGAAGAGTTCATGTTCCGGTTCGAACAGGGTGCGCTCCACGCCGACTCCTTGCAATTCGATATACGGCACTTCAGTGATGTACCCGGTGGGGACGATGTACCCGGTCGGGATATTTTCGCTGAGACTGGGCACGCCGAAGTTCGCGGGCCCACGTCACTGCCTCCGACGGTAGAACCTGTTGCGATACCCGTCGATGACCCGAACGATCACGATTCGTGACTGTAGCGGTTATCTGTTACTCGAAGTACGGAATTTGGCGAGGTATCGCATGATCGGGTAGGCGACGAGGATGCCGATCGACCCCCAAGCGATGCCGCCCAGCTCGACCGAACCAATGGTCAGCGTCAGGTTCCCGATGCCGGCAACCAGTGCGGCAGCGGCGACGGTCAGGTTGACCGGATCGGTGAAGTCCACCTTCGCTTCCATCCAGATGCGCACACCGAGAATGCCGATGAGTCCGTAGAGAACCATCGTCGCACCGCCGATGACGCCGTTCGGAACCGTGAAGACCAGTGCACCGAATTTGGGCGAAAATGCCAGGATCACGGCGGTGGCGGCCGCTACCCAGTACGCCGCGGTCGAGTACACACGCGTCGCTGCCATGACACCGATGTTCTCGGCATACGTGGTGGTTCCGGATCCGCCGCCGGCGCCCGCCAAGGTCGTGGCGAGACCGTCTGCAAACAGCGCATTTCCGGCCAGGTCATCGAGGGACTTACCCGTCATGGCGGACACCGCTTTGACATGTCCGACGTTCTCGGCGACCAGAACGATCACCACGGGCAGCGCGAGCACGATCACCGACCAGTCGAACGACGGTCCGTGCAGACTCGGCAGCCCGAACCAGTCGGCTTCGCGCAGAGCGGACACTCGTTCACTGTCGAGACCACCGATGACCGCGGCGAAGACCCAGCCGATCACGACGCCGACCAGAATGCCCAACCGGCCGAGCAGCCCGGGACCGACGACCGTGACCAGCAGGATCGAAACGAGCGTGACCGTGGCGATCAGCGGCTGCGATTCGAAGGAACCGACCGCCGTCGGAGCGAGGTTGAGACCGATCAGCGCGACGACGGCGCCTGTCACTACCGGCGGCATGACGGCGTCGATGACCCGGCTGCCGATCAGACGTACGGCGACGCCGATCAACATCAACACGATGCCGACGGCCATGACGGCACCGAGCTGCGCGGCCGGGCCCGATCCTGCCGACGCTGTCAGCGGGGCGATGAACGCGAAGGACGAACCGAGATAGCTCGGGATCCGGCCCCGGGTGATGAGCAGGAACAGCGCGGTGCCGATACCCGAGAACAACAGCGTCGTCGTGACGGGGAAGCCGGTGATGGTCGGAACGAGCAGTGTCGCTCCGAACATCGCGATGACGTGCTGCATCCCGATCCCGATGGTGCGCGGCCAACTCAGTCGTTCGTCCGGCGCCACGACGGCGCCGTCGGCGATCCGCTTGCCGTCTCCGTGGACAGTCCAGCCGATTCCGCCGGCCCCGGTCATTGTTTCTCGTTCGATCACAGGTCGAAATACTAGAGGTCAGGCGCTCGGTCTCCGACCGAGACCAACGAAACCAGTTCAGCTGATTGCGTCGGCCGCCGCTTTGCGCGCTGCCACCGGATCACCGGTTGCCAGCACCGCCGCCGCAGCCGCCTCACATTGCGCCATGGTGACTGACCCGACCTTCGCTCCCACACCCGCGACCGACGCCGCAGCGCACGACAGCGAGGAAACTCCGAGTCCGGCCAGAACACACGCCAACAGTGGATCGGCGGCCGCCTCACCGCAGACGCCGACGCGCTTGCCTGCCGCCTGACCGGCCTGGGCCGTACGTGCGACAAGGGCGAGCACCGCGGGCTGCCACGGATCGGTCAGGTCGGCGAGTTCGGAGGACATCCGATCAGCGGCCATCGTGTACTGAGCGAGGTCGTTGGTACCGATCGAGAGGAATTCGACGTGTTCGAGAATCTGGTCGGCCAACAGCGCCGCCGCCGGGATCTCGACCATCACACCGGGAACAAGATCGCGTGCCCGCACCGCATCGGCAAAACGTTTCGCCTCGGCCGGGGTGGCGATCATCGGTGCCATGACCCACGGGGACGAGTTGGTCGACGCCGCGGCTGCCGCGATCGCGTCGAGCTGGCGGTCGAGAATTCCCATGTCCTGCCAGGTGATTCGGACCCCACGAACGCCGAGGGCCGGATTCGCTTCCTCTTGATGGTTGGCGAATTTGAGCGGCTTGTCCGAACCCGCGTCCAACGTGCGAATGATGACCTTCTTTCCTGCGAAGGCCTCGAGAACTTCGGCGTAGATCGCCGCCTGCTCGTCTACGGTCGGTTCGGTCTCACGGCCGAGGAAGCAGAGTTCGGTCCGGAAGAGCCCGATGCCTCCCGCTGCGGTCAACGCCGCGGCGCGAGCGCCCGCGCCGTCTTGAACATTGGCGAGAACGTCTACCGGCCGACCGTCCGACGTCCGGCCTGGTCCGGTCCACGTGCTGACGCGTTCGCGATCGATCCGGGATTGTTCGACCAGTTCGCGCGCCTGTTCGGGATCCGGCTCCGCGATCACGTCGCCGGTGGTTCCGTCGATCAGAATCGGTGTTCCGGCCGCGATGGATTCCAATTCCTTCGCAGCCACGATGCACGGGATGCCCAACTGCCTCGCGATGATTGCCGTGTGGCTGGTCGGGCCGCCGAAGATGGTCACGAGTCCGATGATCTTGGTTGCATCGAGGCCCGCGGTGTCCGCAGGAGCCAGATCGTCCGCGCACAGCACCGACGGCGTCTCGGGCATCGGAACTCCGGGTTCGGGCAATCCGGAGAGTTCGGCGATCACGCGGTCGCGGATGTCCTCGAGATCGGTGACGCGCTCGGCCATCACACCGCCGACCTTGGTGAACAGCACCACGAACTGCTCCGTCGCCGCGATCGCAGCCTGCACCGGGGGCACTCCGCCGGCGATCGACTTCTTTGCCGCCCCGATCCAGCCGCGATCGGCTGCCATCGCCGCGTTGGCCTGCAAGACCTCGGCGGCCGCGCCTGTGGCTTCGGCAGCCCGTCCGAGAAGGCGGTTCTCGACAGCCTTCGCTGCTGCGACGAAGGCGTCTGCAGCGGCCTCTCGATCGACCTCGTCGAGTGCGGGCGCATCGGTGACGAGTTCTGGTCGGCTGGACGGCCAGATAGCCGGGCCGTAGGCAATTCCGGGCACGACGGGGGTGCCGTGCACGGTGATTCGGTTGAGCTGTTCGGTCATCTGTCCTCCTTGAGCGATGGGCCCGGTGTCACACCGGATCACCTCGAGCGCGTAAAGCCCTCACCTTCGTTGTGACGAAGATTACTCCCAAGTCTTGACATGTCAACACACTCGGGCGTAAAACAACATAAAGCAACATTCACTGTGATCCACAACGCACCGTCGGATCACATTTCGGAATCGGAGAGCACGTGTACGCGGAAGAACGCCAACAAGCGATCGGCACCATGGTGTCGCAGCGCGGACGCATGTCCGTGGCGGCGCTGTCGGAAACCTTCGGTGTGACCACCGAGACCGTGCGTCGCGATCTGGCCTTCCTCGAGCGGATCGGACAGATCAGGCGTGTACACGGCGGCGCCGTTCCGACCGGATCCCTCCACGTGACCGAACCGGGCATGGCGGAACGCGATCAGACCCGCGCGCAACAGAAGGACCGGATCGCCCGCTGCGCGGTCACCTATCTCCCTCCTACCGGCGGCAGCGTCATCTTCGACGCGGGCACGACCACGGGCCGCATGATCCCCGAACTTCCGACCGAGAACGACTTCACGGCCGTGACCAATTCCGTGCCGATCGGCGCACGACTGGCATCGATGAACTCGATTTCCCTGATCCTGCTCGGCGGACGAGTACGCGGGGTGACGCAAGCCGCGGTCGGCGAGGACGCTCTGCGCCTGCTGAGCACGTTGCGGGTCGACGTCGCCTTCGTCGGAACCAACGCGATCAGCGTCGGGCACGGACTCTCCACCCCGGACAGCGAAGAGGCCGCCGTCAAACGAGCGATGGTCAAGGCCGCCAATCACGTTGTCGTGGTGGCCGATTCCAGCAAAGTCGGCCGCGAGCACTTGATCAGCTTCGCACCACTCGACAGCATCGACGTCCTCATCACCGACGAAGAGATCAGTCCCACAGACACATCCGAGTTCCACGACCACGGAATCGAGGTGGTGATCGCATGATCGTCACACTGACAGCCAACCCGAGTATCGATCGGACCGTACAACTCGAGCAACGGCTCGAACGAGGCTCCGTCCTACGCGCCCACTCCACTCGCAGCGACCCCGGCGGCAAGGGGGTCAACGTGGCGCGTGTTCTCGCCGCAGCCGACCTCGACGTGCTCGCGGTGCTGCCGGGAAACGGTGGTGACCCTCTGCTCTCGGCGCTCGCAACCGGTGGGATTCCCCACATCGGCGTCGCCACAACGGGTCCGGCTCGCACCAACATCACCATCGCGGAACCGGACGGGACCACGACGAAGATCAACGAACCGGGCGCAACGCTGTCCGGTTCGACGCTCGACGCCCTGGCACAGGAGTTGATCGCCCGCGCCGACACCGCACTGTGGTTCGCGCTGTCCGGCTCACTGCCTCCCGGCGTTCCGCTGGGGTGGTACGGCGAACTGGTCGCCGCGCTGCGCGATCACCCGTGCAAGGTGGCGGTCGACACCTCGGACGCCCCACTGACGGCACTCGCCGAAGGCTTCCCCGGCTCGGCACCTGATCTGCTCAAACCCAACGGCGAGGAACTCGCGCAACTGACCGGCGTCGACGGCCACGTCCTCGAACGTGCTGCCGAGAACGGTGATCCCGGGCCTGCAATCACGGCGGCGCAGCGATTGGTCGATCGCGGAGTCGGCAGCGTGCTCGCCACGCTCGGCGCAGCCGGGGCCGTCCTCGTCACGGCCGACGGCGCGTGGATCGCCACCGCTCCCCCGATTGTCGCAGTCAGTACCGTCGGCGCAGGCGATTCGTCGCTGGCCGGCTACATCCTCGCCGAAGCTGGCGGCGGCTCGGAATCCGAGCGGCTACGTCACGCGGTCGCCTACGGAAGCGCCGCTGCCTCCCTTCCCGGCACAACCCTTCCCACACCCGAACAGATCGATCTGGCAGCGGTTTCGGTATCTGCAGCAGATGCCGCCTCTCCCATCCCCGTCCCCACCGAACTCGCCTGACGCCCTAAGGAACCTGACATGTCCGATACCACCGCAGCCGGCAGTTCCGGCCCGGAGATCATCAGTCCCGAACTGATCTCACTCGACACCGACCTGGGTTCGACCAAGGAAGATGTCATTCGTTCTCTCGCAGCGCGATTGACTGCAGCGGGACGGGCGAGCGACGCCGCGGGACTGGTCGATGCCGCACTCGCTCGCGAAGCGCAGTCCGCGACCGGACTGCCCGGCGGAATCGCAATTCCCCACTGCCGCGCCGAGGCTGTCTCGTCCGCGTCCCTGGGGTTTGCTCGACTCGATCCGAAGGTCGACTTCGGTGCACCCGACGGCCCCGCCGATCTGGTCTTCCTGATCGCGGCCCCCGAAGGCGCCGGGGCCGAGCACATGAAGCTGCTCTCCTCGTTGGCCCGAGCACTCGTCAGGCCCGCGTTCGTCACGTCACTTCGTGAAGCGTCGACGCCGGACGAGATCGTGAGACTGGTCGACGAGGTACTCAATCCCGCACCGAAGGATCCTGCAGCGAAGGCTGCGGCAGCGACACCCCCGGCACCTGTTTCCACCGGGAAACACGCTACCGAGGAGACCCCGGCACCAGCGCCCGCGGAGCGTCACATCGTCGCGGTCACCGCCTGCCCGACCGGAATCGCTCACACCTACATGGCGGCGGACTCACTCGTCGCCGCGGGTGAACGCGCCGGCGTCAAGGTGCACGTCGAAACCCAAGGTTCGAGCGGAAGCACCCCCCTTGACCCTTCGGTGATCGCCGGAGCCGCCGCGGTCATCTTCGCCACCGACGTCGGAGTGAAGGGCCGCGAACGATTCGCCGGTAAGCCCGTCGTCGCTTCCGGTGTGAAGCGGGCAATCAACGAGCCGGACAAGATGCTCGCAGAAGCGTTGCGCGCCTCCGAGAATCCCGCCGCCGCCACCGTTGACGGCACCGCCGCAGCGGCCGCGGATTCCGATGCCGGTTCCGTAGGGTTCGGCACCCACCTCCGTCAGGTCCTCCTGACCGGTGTCAGCTACATGATCCCGTTCGTCGCGGCCGGCGGCCTGCTGATCGCACTCGGCTTCCTGCTCGGCGGATACGAGATCTCCGGTCCGGCCAAGGACATCGTTCTCAACAACTCGATCACCAACCTTCCCGACGGTGGTCTGGCCACCTATCTCGGCGCAGTGCTGTTCCAGATCGGTTCGTTGGCATTCAGCTTCCTGGTGCCCGCGTTGGCCGGCTACATCGCCTTCGCCATCGCCGACCGGCCTGGCATCGCTCCCGGCTTCACAGCCGGGGCGGTCGCCGTGTTCGTCGGTGCCGGTTTCATCGGCGGCTTGGTCGGTGGTCTCATCGCCGGTGTCGTCGCGCTCTACATCGGCCGGATCGCCGTCCCGCAGTGGCTGCGAGGCCTGATGCCGGTGGTGATCATTCCGCTGTTCGCGACGCTGGTCGTCGGAGCACTGATGTTCATCGTCCTCGGGCGTCCGCTCGCCGCGATCACCTCCGGTCTCACCGACTGGCTCAACGGACTGTCCGGCAGCTCGGCCATCTTCCTCGGCATCATTCTCGGCCTGATGATGTGCTTCGACCTCGGTGGACCGGTCAACAAGGCGGCTTACGCCTTCGCCGTCGCCGGACTCAACGTCAACGACCCGGCCACTTTGCGCATCATGGCGGCTGTCATGGCTGCCGGTATGGTTCCGCCGCTTGCCATGGCACTTGCCTCGACGGTGCTGCGTCCCAAGCTCTTCAGCGAAGCCGAACGGGAGAACGGAAAGGCTGCCTGGTTGCTGGGTTCGGCATTCATCTCCGAGGGCGCGATTCCGTTCGCCGCTGCCGACCCGCTTCGCGTGATCCCCTCGATGATGGCGGGCGGCGCGGTCACCGGCGCGCTGATCATGGCTTTCGACGTCACTCTCAGCGCCCCGCACGGCGGGATCTTCGTCTTCTTCGCAGTCGGCGGAATCGGCTGGTTCCTGGTCTCGCTCGCCGCGGGAACCGTGGTAGCTGCGCTCGCCGTCGTCGGAGCCAAGGAGTTCTTCCGCAAGGGGCCGTCCGATGCCGAACTCGACCCCGAAATCGTGCCCGCTGCGGCATGATCGACAGCAGGCAACACTGCAGTCACCACCTGAGTCACCAGATCTGCCCGAACACCCCATAACGTCCGCAACGACAGTTCTACAACGAGGAGATCCCATGCCCAGCAAGACAGTTGCCGTCGGTTCCGCAGTCGGCCTCCACGCCCGCCCCGCCGCTCTCATCGCCGAAGCAGTCGGAGCCTCCGGCGCCACGGTCACCCTCGCAGTCGCCGACGGCGAACCCGTGGATGCAGGTTCGGCACTGATGATCATGACGCTCGGAGCCGCCAAGGACACCGAAGTAACCATCGAGTCCGACGACGCCGACGCACTCGCCAAGGTCGCCGAGCTGGTAGCCGCTGATCTCGACGCCTGACCTGATGTCAGTCGGTGCTGTGCAGCGGGCCGGACACTCTCACGGAGTCAGTGCGAGTGTCCGGCCCAGCCAGTCCATTTCGAGTTCCAGAGCAGTGCCCCACACATCACCCGAGTGCCCGCCGGGAAGGGTGTAGTAGTCCACGTTCATGTCGGCGGCGCGTGCAGCCTCGAACATGATCTCCTGCTGAGGGCGGTAGATGTCGTCGTCCTCACCCGCGACAAATACACCAGACAACTGCGGATACCGATTCTGCGCCATCAGGTCTCGGGCGTTGACCGCGTCGAAAGCGTCTTCGTCGCCGTCGAACATCGCAGCCACAGTGTCCTCGTGGTCACCGGTCGACGGTTCGTCCTGGCCGGAGAAGTCCAGGAACGACGGGTATCGGTCCGGGAAGTTCACGGCCATTTCGATCGCGCATGTCCCGCCGTACGAAAACCCACCGATAGCCCATTGCGCAGCGTCCGGATTCACTTGAAGGTTCGATTCGATCCAGTTCGGGACGTCCTGGTCCAGATACGTCGCGACGTTGCCGAGCGCCGAATCCATGCAGCCGGGGTTGGCGTCGTAGTCCCCCAACGCGTCGGGCACCACCACCACGGGAGCAAGCCCGGAATGCCTCGACGCATAGGCGTCGACGGTGGTCGCGAGCCGGCCACTGTCCAGCCAGTCGCTGGGGCTGCCGGGCTCACCCGCCACCAACACCAGTACGGGCAACTCGGCACGCGGATCGGCAAGATAGGCCGGCGGGAGATACAGCGTCGCAGGCCTCGCGTCGAATCCCGAAACGTTTCCTGGAATCGCCGCTTCCGTCACGACACCGTTGCTCGGCATCCGCACCGGAACCTGCCAATGAGTTTCGGTGGGCAGTCCCCGTTGAACCCAAGGTTCGGCCCCGGGGAGCGAATCGAAGGCAACGTTCTCGACCGAGCCCACCGGCCAGTGCCCGACCAGTGAGCCGAGTGTGGGATAGGTGCCGGTCTGCGCGTTGACCTGACCTACTGCGACGATCGCGGCCAGCCCGGCGAATGCCGTCACCGAAAGGCCACGCGCAAGCCCTGGGCGCCGAAGGAGAACGAGTGCGGCGCCGATGACTCCGAACATCGCCAGCGCTATCCAGACAAAATTCGACGCCGGTAGCTGCGCGGGCAGCGGCCGAAAGCTGAGCCACACGAACATCGCACCGGTGGCTGATCCGAGCACTGACAGACCTAGCGCAACCAACGCGGCCCGACGCGGCAACCACCGAAGCAGAAGCAACGTGCCGACGCCGACGATGACGGAACCCACGAGCAGCACTGCGGTGATGTGTCCGTGCTCGAGTGACATACGCGAGAGCCGCGTCAGGAGTTGATGCCCGTGCATTCGTTCCAGTATCCACATCTACCGGCGGTCTGCGAATTCGTGGAATTATTTGGGAATCAGCGGCGTCGTCGAAATCTCACGAACGCCGCGCCCCCGATCGCACATCCTGCCGCGACCAACCCGGCCCACACGAATGTCCACGGATCGACCCCGACACCGACCGAACCGTCAGACGAGTCAGCCGTCGCTTCTGTCGCGTCCACGAGCGCTCGCATCACGTACACCGGCGGCAACGCTCCGCCGGCAGATTCAGAACCGATCAGAACATCGCCCGCATCGTTGAATGCCACCGCCTCACCCTGAGGCTCCTTCGGGAGCGGGATCCGCAGCGGTTCGGTACCGGTGAGCGTCGCGCCGATTCCGCCGTCCACGACTTCGTACAGGTACAGGTCGGAGTAACTCCGAAGTGCGATCGCCGAACCGTCCGACGACACCGCTCCCCCGGTGAACATCACCGACACGGGCTTCTCCGGTCCGAGGGACACGGCTCCGACGCGCTCGAGCGGCGTCGGGCCGGGCTGCGCCAAGTCACTCAGTTTCTGATCCCCGACCGGTGTGTAGACACTGCTTTCGCCGAACAATTCCTTGGTCACGACAAAAACGTGGCCGTCGGGGTCGAGCAGTATCGACTCGGTGTCGTGCGCACCGTCCGGGTACGTGAGGCGGTGCAACGTACCGCCACCGGAATCGAGGTCCATCGTGATGAACGCCACTGTTTCGCGGGTCCGGAGGTTGTCACCGGTGTCCGACAGAACGAGCGTTCGCCCACTCACCGCAAGATCTTCGACGTCGTAAGGGTCTATCGGGACCGGAATCTGTTTCTGGACAACACAGTTCAGGTCCATTTCGAATACGAAGTCGTCACTGCCGCCGTCGCCCATCGCGTAGATCCGATCGTCGACGACGACCATCCCCGACAACTCCTGGAGCGCAGGATCGGTAGGCGTACAGAGTGGGGCGAACTCGCTCGGTTCGAACGACGACGCCTGTGCGAGCGCTCCGGGAAGCAGTGCGGTTGCCGTAGTCGCAGCAATCACCGCGACCACGGCCCCGAAACTACGCACTAGGTGCGTAGTCGACCAATGCCGAGGCCAACATCTGTGGCACGCGTGCGTGCACCCGCGTTCCCGCCTCTTCGTGAGTCGATTCCAAAATCGTTCCGTCCGAGTGGATTCGAGCCATCAAGTCACCGCGCGTGTACGGCACCAGCACGTCGACCTCGACCTCCGGCCGAACCAGCACCTCGCTGAGATGTGCTCTTAGTTCGGCGATTCCCTCACCCGTACGCGCCGAGACGAACACGGCACCAGGCAACAGACCACGTAGTTGCGTCAACGTAACCGGATCTGCCGCGTCGATCTTGTTGACCACGATCAACTCCGGCGGAGCCTTCGAATCCGTCTCGCGCAGAACATCGGTGACGACTTCCCGCACAGCCTTGATCTGTTCTGTCGGCAACGGATCCGAACCGTCGACGACGTGCAGCAGCAGATCCGCGTCGGTTACTTCCTCGAGAGTCGAGCGGAATGCCTCGACCAACTGAGTCGGCAGGTGTCGCACGAAGCCGACCGTGTCGGTGAGTACGTACTCGCGGCCGTCGTCGAGTGCTGCGCGGCGAGTGGTCGGGTCCAAGGTGGCGAACAACGCGTTCTCCACGAGCACACCCGATCCGGTGAGCGAATTGAGCAGACTCGACTTGCCCGCGTTGGTGTATCCGACGATGGCGATCGACGGGATGTCGCTCTGCAGTCGACGTGTGCGCTTGGTGTCGCGAGCGGCCTTCATGCCCTTGATCTCGCGGCGTAGTTTTGCCATGCGCTCACGAATACGGCGACGGTCCGTCTCGATTTTCGTTTCACCGGGACCACGCAGGCCCACACCGCCGTTACTGCCGGCACGGCCACCGGCCTGGCGCGACATCGACTCGCCCCAACCACGCAGACGCGGGAGCATGTACTCCATCTGAGCAAAAGCCACCTGGGCTTTACCCTCACGAGACGTGGCGTGCTGAGCAAAGATGTCGAGAATCAGAGCTGTCCGGTCGATGACCTTGACCTTGACGATCTTCTCCAGCGCCGTGAGCTGCGCCGGCGTCAGCTCACCGTCGCAGACGACGGTGTCGGCGCCGGTCGCCAGGACTACTTCGCGCAGTTCCTGCGCCTTGCCGGAACCGATGTAGGTGGCAGCGTCGGGTTTGTCGCGACGCTGAACCAGTCCTTCGAGGACCTCGGAGCCGGCCGTCTCGGCAAGTGCGGCCAACTCGGTCATGCTCGCCTCGGCCTGCTCGGCAGTTCCCTGCGTCCAGACGCCGACCAGGACAACTCTTTCGAGTCGAAGCTGGCGGTACTCGACTTCGGTGACGTCCTCGAGCTCGGTCGACAGACCGGCCACGCGGCGCAGGGCGCCGCGATCTGCGAGTTGCATCTCACCGGTCGACGGGTTGCCCGATGCGGACGCTGCCGTGTATTCGGCTTGCGCGTACTCGGACTGCTCGTGAGCGGTGGACTCTTCGTTTTCATGTGTGTTCGTCATACAAGATCCATGGTCCCACGAAACCTGGCCACGGTGCATCCGTATTTCCTGCAGGCGTATTTCCCGCGGGCGATATCACACAAGCGATTGCCACCACGCGTCGCTGATCGTTCCGCTCGCCACCAGAACCGAGGGCCCCCGCAACGACCCTTTGCCGCCTTCGACGGTGACCTGTACCTCGCCGCCGAGCACGCGCACCAGTACCGAGCCTTCATCGCGGCCGTCGTACCTCAGCGCCGCGGCCGCAGCTGCGACCGTTCCGGTTCCGCAGGAACGAGTCTCGCCCACACCGCGCTCGTGGACGCGCATGTGAACCCCACCGTCGTGGATCGGAGTCACGATCTCGATGTTGACGCCGTGCGGGAAGAACCCGGGATCGAAGCCCGGCGAAACACTCAAATCGAGCGAACTCAACACTTCTGGCGTCACGTGCTCGTCGACACACGCCAAATGCGGATTACCGACGTCGATGCCGACGCCGGCGAAGACGCGGCCGTCGATTGTTGCCGAGCTGGTGCCGAGGTCCTTGATCGGGCCCATCGCCACGGTCACGTCACCATGCGTGGCGTCGTAGCCGTGCACCACGACCGGACGCGCTCCGGCGCGGCTGCCGACCACGAACTCGTCCTTGCTCTCCAAGCCCGAGGCCTTGAGATAGTGGGCGAATACGCGAACGCCGTTTCCGCACATCTCGGCGATGGAGCCGTCGCTGTTGCGGTAGTCCATGAACCAGTCTTCGGCAGCGACGCCGTCGGGCAGCGCACCGAGCACGCCCGCGTCCGCAAGTGCGCCTGCCCGGGCGACACGAAGGATGCCGTCGGCGCCGAGGCCACGCTGACGATCACACAACGCTGAAACTCGCGCCGACTCGAGATCGATCCGAACGTCGAGGTCAGGGAGAACAACGAAGTCGTTCTGCGTGCCGTGGCCCTTACTGAAATCCATGGTCGCCATCCTATCCGGACCTACCGAGCGACTTACGCAGGTGACGCGGTGACCACGACGTTCTGTTCGTACGTGAAGCCGGACGGCAACGAGGGGTCGGGCACGGTTGCGCCGCCGCAGGTCACCAGGACAAGCCTGGGCGCACCGGATTCGGAGAAGAACTCCGCAGGCAAAGCCACCTTTTCGTACAACTTCAGGCTCGCTGCGTGATAGGTGAACATCGTTCCGGTGTCGTCACTGACATAGATCGGTGTTCCAGGCTTCATCTGGTGCAGCCCCCACAAGGCGCCGTGCGTGCGGTCACCGTCGTCGACGTGGCCGGCAACAAGATTGGTACCCTCCGAAGATCCGAACTGCACGCCGTTGGTGAAATGCGAAACCTTGTCAGGATGCGGAAGGATCATTCCGCGGTTGGCGCCGAACCCACTGGTCACGATGTCGGCTCGCACATCCAGATCGGGAATCGCGAGCGTGTTCGGCGGCAGATCCGTTGGCGCAGGCGCCCACGTCGCCCCTGGATCGGTTGGGGCTCCCACATCGAAGGGCGCTTCGGGAACAGGTGCGCTGATGGGCTTCCCGGCCGCACTCACCGCAAAGTAGATCAGTACCCCGCCGACCGTGAGAAATGTGACGAGCAGAAGAACCAGCGGTAGCCGACCCGCGCGTCGACGTTTCGGATGCGCGTGCGCCGCGGTCTGCGCCATGCTCGTTGACCTCCAGTTCATCGCTCGCGAAACCGATCGATCGCGAAATAGCTAACTGTAAGATAGCTGATCCGCTCGATCGTGTTACAGACCGCGATCTGCGAGCGCCGCGAAGGCGGAGTTGGGCAGCTCCGGATCGGCACCGTCGAGCCAGTGCACGCGTGCGTCACGACGGAACCATGATCGTTGTCGGCGAACATAGCGCCGTGTCCCGATGAACGTCCGTTCGAGTGCTTCGGCCAGATCGTATTCACCGTCGAAATGTGCGAGCACCTGTGCGTAGCCGATGGCTCGCGGCGCGGTGACGCCATCACGCAATCCTTGCTCGACGAGCACGGCAACTTCGTCGACAAGTCCGTCTGAAAACATCAGCTCTGTTCGCAACCGAATCCGGGCGTCGAGTTCTTCCGTATCCCGATCCACGCCGAGAATGCGGGTTCCCCATCGAGGGTCACCGATCTGCGGCGCCGAGGCCGCGAACGGCAGACCTGTCAGCTCGACGACCTCGAGCGCCCGAACCATCCGCCGACCGTCCGTCGGCAGTATCGACGCCGCTGCTACCGGATCAGCAGCAACAAGCGCCGTATGCACCGCACCGACCCCTCCTTCGGCGAGCACCGCCTCCCACTTCGCACGAACTTCGGGATCGGTTGCCGGAAAGGACCATTCGTCGAGCAAAGACTGGACGTACATCATGGATCCGCCGACGATCACCGGAACCTTGCCCGCCGCGATCAGATCCTCGGCGATCGCGATCGCGTCGCTTTGATAACGCGCGACGGTGGCGGTCTCCTTCACATCGAGAACGTCGAGCAGGTGATGCGGAATCCCACGGCGCTCGGCCGGTGTCAGTTTGGCGGTCCCGATATCCATGCCGCGATAGAGCTGCATCGCGTCGATGTTGATGATTTCACCGCCGAATTCCTCGGCCAGTGCCAACGCGAGATCGGACTTTCCCGACGCTGTCGGACCGACAACTGCGATCGGGCGAAGTTCTTCAGGGACGTTCACGGCCGCCACGTCCCGACGTGGTAACCGACGCCGAACGGCGCATCGCTGTAGTCGACCGTCGCGCGAGGATGGGCCGACCGAGACGAGCACGTAAAGACACCGGCCAGGACCTGCCACGCCGCGCGCCCCTGGGCTCCGACACTGCGGCAGAGCCGCGGATCGAGAGCAAGCAGCGCCTCCGGGTCCCCGGCCGTCAGGGCGTCGTCGATGGCCGACTGCACACCCGCGGCGCGCTCGTCGAAGCTTCCTGGCGCCTTTGCCGTCAGCGTGGACGCACCGTCAGCAACGATCAGAAGCCCTTGCGGTCGGTTGTCGCTGTCGAGTTGCTTGCGCAGCTGCTGCCCGAATTCACGACATTCATTCGCCGACGCCTTTGCACTGACGACGTGCATGTCGACGGTTATCTCCACGTCTGTTCGGCCACGCAACCAGCCGGCAACAAGGGCGCACAGTTCGAGAGATGGCACCGGTTCGCCTGCCGCATCCGCGTCCAGTGACGTCCGGACATCGGCGCCGAATCCAGCGAACGTACCGATCTGCCCACGTCCGACGCCCGATCGCCAGAGTTCGCCTGCTGCTTTCTCGGGTTCTGCATTCTCGGGGCCGACACCGACGCCCACCCAGTGCACCGCCTCGTGAGCGAGCCGGCTCACGGCGGTTGTCGCTGCAGCACGCACCTGAGCGGACTCGGCCGAATCACCGGACAATTCCGGCACGAGTAACGGCGCCGAGGGGACGAGAACAGCGGAAGTCAACACAGTTGCCACGCTAGTCGACCCCGAGGTGGCGACCTCACACCCTCTTACCTGATTCAATAGTCGGAGAACGTGAGTACCGGGTTCAATGGAACCAGGAATGCGATCAGGCAGCCGTGACGCGCGGCAGAGACGAGGACCGATGACCGAGAACAGTGAACCCACCACCGGCGCCGACAGCAGTTCGGCCAGCCCGAGCCCGGCAGCACCCAAACCCGGCGCTCCCAAACCTGGTGGACCACGCCCCGGTGCGCCCCGCCCCGGAGCACCTCGCCCCGGACCAGCAGCCTCGCATGCCGTCACCGCCGCACCGGCCAGCGACCCGAGCAAGTTCGGACGCGTCGAGGAAGACGGAACCGCCTGGGTGAAGACCGCTGACGGTGAACGTCAGATCGGTTCGTGGCAGGCCGGCGACGCCACCGAGGGCCTCGCCCATTTCGGTCGTCGCTACGACGACCTCGCGACCGAGGTCTCGCTACTCGAGGCGCGACTGACGTCGGGCGCCGGAGACGCCAAGAAGACCAAGGCCGCCGCCATCGCTCTGTCCGAATCCCTCTCGACCGCTGCAGTGATCGGTGACCTCGACGCTTTGGCTCGCCGACTCGACGTGATCGTTGCCGGTTCCGACGAGGCCGCAGCGCACGCGAAGGAAGAGAAGGAACAGTCGCGCGCGGCAAGCACCGCCCGCAAGGAGGCCCTCGCAGTCGAGGCCGAGCAGATCGGCTCGGAGTCGACCCAGTGGAAGACCGCGGGTGATCGACTGCGCGAGATTCTCGACGAGTGGAAGACGATTCGCGGAATCGACCGCAAGGTCGACGACGCGCTGTGGAAGCGGTACTCCAAGGCTCGCGAGTCCTTCAACCGACGACGTGGAGCGCACTTCGCCGAACTCGACCGGGATCGTGCGAGCGCCCGTTCGACGAAGGAAGAACTGGTCGAGCGCGCCGAGAAGCTGTCGACCTCCACTGAATGGGGACAGACCGCCGGGGAATTCCGCGATCTGCTCAGCGAGTGGAAGGCTGCCGGCCGCGCACCGCGCGAGGCCGACGACAACCTGTGGAAGCGCTTCAAGGGCGCTCAGGACGTGTTCTTCGCCGCGCGCAACGCTGCTGCATCCGAGCGCGACGCCGAATTCGAGCAGAACGCAGTCGCGAAGGAAGAGCTGCTCGCTGCGAACGCGAACATCGACCCGGCGCACGGACTCGAGAATGCTCGTGCAGCGCTTCGCGACCTGCAGGAGAAGTGGGACGCGATCGGCAAGGTGCCGCGCGACCGAATGCAGGAACTCGAAGCGAAGCTCCGGGCCATCGAAACCAAGGTGCGCGACGCGGTCGACGCCGAGTGGCGTCGCACCGATCCGGAAGCACTTGCCCGGGTCGCGCAGTTCAAGGAGCGGGTGAGCCAGTTCGAGGAGCAGGCCGCCAAGGCTCAGGCTGCCGGCAAGACGAAGGACGCCGAGAAGGCTCTCGCTCAGGCCAAGCAGTGGCGTGAGTGGGCCGAAGCTGCCGAAAGCGCCGTCAACGAGTAATCGACGACGAGCTGTAAAGACAACAAAAACGCCGGCTGACTCCGAAAGGAGTCAGCCGGCGTTGTCTTGTGCTTTGGACGGACGGCCTGCTGTGTCAGCCGACGTTCCATTCCTGATGCTTCTCGGCTTCGGCCGCAGCGATCCGGCGTTGCTCCTCGGCAGCGAGCTGAATGTTGGTTCGTGTCCAGACCACCTTGAGCCAATGGAACGTCAAGAACACGACGGCAAACCATCCGATGATCAGCCCGATCGACGGTCCTGCCACATTGAAACCGGCGGGAATGGTCTGACGCGACCAGACGGCCATCATGCCGAGAGCGCTCGCCACGGCACTGCCGGCGAGTGCGACCCAGGCCAGACTCCAACGCCGCGTGACCAGCGCGAGCATCGAGAATCCGATGCCGAAGATGACGACGAACCACACGAACAAGCGTGAGAACAGTGCAATCCGTTCGGTTTCCGCGTCCTGGTTGTACGCGAGCACATCCCAGCCGTTCGCAACTCCCGCATGGGGCAGGGCAAGGGTGCCGACCAGCACGAGCACCGCAACCGCGACAACCATGGCGCGCACACCCGGATCGATTTCTCCCGCGACCTTGCGTTCCGCGTCGTCGAGATCCTTGCGGTAGCCCTCGAAGGCGTCGTCGCCCGGCTGTGGTGTCGTGTTCTCGTGTTGCGAGGTCATGCGTTGCATCCCATCTGGACGGGTTGTGGGGCCGGGGCACCGATCTTCGGTAGTCCGAGACCTACGCCGATGGGCGGGGTCTTGGGTGTGATGCCCTTTTCGAACGAATCACCGGCGCGGGTCCGACGGTGCGTGAGCACTCCGTCATCTGCCACGAGGTGATGAGGGGCTCCGTGGGTGACGACGACCGTCACCACGTCACCGGGTCGGATTGTGCCGTCGAGGTTTCCCTCGGGGCGGAAATGCACCAGGCGACCGTCTCGCGCGCGACCACTGAGACGTTGAGTCGCCGCGTTCTTCCGACCCTCCCCCGCTGCCACCAAGAGTTCGACCTCGGTGCCGACGAGCTTGCGATTCTCCTCGATGTTCACTTCTTCCTGAACGGCGAGCAATCGCATGTAGCGTTCCTGGACAACCTCTTTGGGAAGCTGATCGGCCATCTCCGCCGCCGGCGTGCCCGGGCGCTTGGAGTACTGGAAGGTGTAGGCGTTGGAGAATCGCGCCTTACGCACGACGTCCAGCGTCTCCTCGAAATCCTCCTCCGTCTCCCCCGGGAACCCGACGATGATGTCCGTGGTGATGGCGGCGTGCGGCATTGCGGCGCGCACCTTCTCGATGATCCCGAGGTACTTCGACTTGCGGTACGAGCGCTTCATCGCTTTGAGAACCTTGTCCGAACCGGACTGCAACGGCATGTGCAGCTGCGGGCAGACGTTGGGAGTGGTTGCCATCGCTTCGATGACGTCGTCGGTGAACTCTGCCGGGTGCGGCGATGTGAACCTCACCCGTTCGAGGCCGTCGATGTGTCCACATGCCTTCAAGAGGGAGGCGAAGGCTCCGCGATCGCGCGGTTGTTCCGGATCGGCGAACGACACGCCGTAGGCATTGACGTTCTGTCCGAGCAGGGTTACTTCCGAGACACCCTCGTCGACGAGTGCCTGCACCTCGGCCAGAATGTCGCCGGGACGTCGATCCACTTCCTTGCCACGCAGGGCCGGAACGATGCAGAACGTACACGTGTTGTTGCAGCCCACCGAGATGGAAACCCAACCTGCATAAGCAGATTCGCGCTTGGCTGGCAGTGTCGACGGAAACGCCTCGAGTGCGTCGAGGATTTCGACCTCGGCGCGCTGATTGTGACGCGCACGATCGAGCAGCGCGGGCAGCGAGCCGATGTTGTGAGTGCCGAAGACGACATCGACGAACGGCGCCTTCTTGACGACGGTGTCACGATCCTTCTGCGCCAGGCACCCGCCGACCGCGATCTGCATGTCGGGGTTCGCCTCCTTGTTCGGGGCGAGCTGGCTGAGGTTGCCGTACAACTTGTTGTCCGCGTTCTCGCGGACCGCACACGTGTTGAAGACGACAAGATCAGGATCGGTTCCGGTCTCCGCCTTCGAATACCCGGCGTCCTCGAGCAGACCGGACAGTCGCTCGGAATCGTGGACGTTCATCTGACAGCCGTACGTCCGCACCTCGTAGGTGCGAACAGACTTCGCAGTCGGCTCCGGAACTGCAGTCGGCTCCGGAAGTGCAGGGGACATTTCGTCGATCAGTGACACGCTTCAGCCTAGCTCACGTCCACTACGACGTGTAATAACGCCCTGATAAACAGCCGAAACGCGACATAAACGTCGTCACAGTAAAATTTCCATTACATATGGCAAGAACCATGGCGAAATCACGGGCGTCGACGCAAACTACGCCTAAGGTTCTCGTTTATGACCCAAGCCGACGATGCGACGACGCCGACCACCTCCGGCGATTCCACATCCATGATTTCGATGACCTCGGTGAACAAACACTTCGGGGAACTTCACGTCCTGCAAGAGGTCAATCTCGAAGTACCCAAGGGCCAAGTGGTGATCGTCCTTGGTCCGTCGGGCTCCGGTAAGTCGACTCTGTGCCGCACCATCAATCGCCTGGAACCCATCGACTCGGGCACCATCGCCGTCGACGGCAAGACGCTCCCCGAGGAGGGCAAAGCACTTGCCGCACTTCGTGCCGACGTCGGGATGGTCTTTCAGTCCTTCAACCTGTTCGCACACAAGACGATCCTCGAGAACGTCATGCTCGCACCGATGAAGGTCCGCAAGGCGAAGAAGGACGAAGCCAAGAAGACGGCGCAGGCATTGCTCGAGCGCGTCGGTATCGCCAATCAGGCCGACAAGTACCCGGCGCAGCTTTCCGGCGGTCAGCAACAGCGTGTCGCGATTGCTCGCGCTCTTGCGATGCAGCCGAAGGTGATGTTGTTCGACGAGCCCACCTCCGCTCTCGATCCCGAGATGGTCAACGAGGTCCTCGACGTCATGACTTCCCTCGCCAAGGAAGGCATGACCATGCTCGTGGTCACGCACGAGATGGGATTCGCCCGCAAAGCCGGCGATCGTGTGCTGTTCATGGCTGACGGCCAGGTCGTCGAAGACACCACGCCCGAAGAGTTCTTCACCCATCCCAAGTCGGATCGGGCCAAGGACTTCCTCGGCAAGATCCTCACGCACTGATTACAGTCTCCCCTCCGACAGTCCTGTCCTCGTCCACAAGACAACTTGCTCGACTGCACCGTTCACCTCGGCTGCACCGTTCATCTCGACTGCACTGTTCGTGTGTCGACAACTGAGAGGATCTTCATGAAGATCAATCGTTCCGTCCGTTTCGGAATCGGAATCATGGCCATCGCGTTCGCTGCCACGGCCTGTGGCGGCGGCGAGGAGAACAAGTCGATCACCGAGAGCGCTTCCGACGGCACTCTCACCGTCGGCATCAAGTTCGATCAGCCCGGCCTCGGTCAGCGCAACCCTGACGGCACCTTCTCCGGCTTCGACGTCGAGGTAGCCCGTTACATCGCAAACGAACTGGGCGTAAAGCCCGAAGGCATCACCTTCAAGGAATCTCCGTCAGCCCAGCGCGAGACCCTGATCCAGAACGGCGAGGTCGACTACATCGTCGCGACATACTCGATCACCGACACGCGCAAGGAAAAGGTCAGCTTCGGCGGCCCGTACTTCATCGCAGGCCAGTCGCTGCTCGTTCGCTCCGACAACACCGACATCACCGGCCCCGATTCCCTGACCGGCGGCAAGAAGCTCTGCTCGGTGTCGGGTTCGACTCCGGCGCAGAACATCCAGGACAACTACGCCAAGGATGTCCAACTCCAGCCGCTCGACACGTACTCCGCTTGTGTCGAGGCTCTGCGTAACGGCGCTGTCGACGCTGTCACCACCGACGACATCATCCTCGCCGGCTACGCTGCCCAGTACCCGGGCGAGCTGAAGGTAGTCGGAGAACCGTTCACGACCGAAAAGTACGGCGTCGGCCTGGCCAAGGACGATTCCGAGGGTCGCGGCAAGATCAACGACGCCATCGAGAAGATGATCTCCACCGGCGCATGGGAAGAAGCCTTCAACAACACCGTTGGCGCTTCGGGCTACCCCATCCCGGCACCGCCCACCGTTGATCGTTACTGACCTGCTTTTTTCACCGTCAATCTCGCTGCGGCTCCCCACTTCGGGAGCCGCAGCGCGTGACGCCACCAACGGAGATCCCGTGATCTGGGGAGACGGCAAGTGAACCTTCTGAGCAAGTACGGCGACCAGATTCTGGAAGCCTTCTGGACCACGATCCAGCTGACGTTCTTCTCCGCGATCGGCGCCGTCATCATCGGTGTCCTGATTGCGGCAATGCGCGTGTCACCGGTCCCGGTCGCCCGATTCCTGGGTACCGCGTACGTGACCGTGTTCCGAAACACCCCCCTGACACTGATTCTGCTGTTCTGCCTGTTCGGTCTTTCGCAGACGCTCGGAGTCAACCTCGCCAAGTCGGACTCACCGACGTTCTTGACAGACAACAACTTCCGACTCGCCGTACTCGGCCTCAGTGTCTACACCGCCGCGTTCGTGTGTGAGTCACTTCGATCGGGAATCAATACCGTTCCGGTCGGCCAGGCCGAAGCGGGCCGATCACTCGGTCTGTCGTTTGCACAAAATCTTCGGCTGATCGTCTTGCCTCAGGCTTTTCGCGCGGTCACAGCACCGCTGGGTAGCGTGCTGATCGCACTGACCAAGAACTCGACCATCGCCGCGGTGATCGGCGTTTCCGAAGCGTCAGCGCTGATGAAGAAGATGATCGAGAACGAAGCCGCGATCTTCGTCGTCGGTGGAATCTTCGCTGTCGGTTTCGTGATCCTGACACTTCCCATGGGCTTGATCTTCGGCAAGCTGAGCAAGCGATTCGAGGTTTCACGATGAGCAACCGCGCAACAGTTCTCTACGACGCGCCCGGTCCGAGAGCGCGAAATCTCTACCGATTCGCGTCCCTTGTCGTCGCCGCACTCATGGTGGCAATCGGGTACGTCGTCTACCGCGCGCTCGACGAAAAGGGCCAGCTGACAGCAGCGAAGTGGGATCCGTTCCTCGAATCCACCTCGTGGACAACGTATCTGATACCCGGTATCCGAGGGACGTTGATCGCGGCTGCGATGTCCATCGTCTTCGCGCTCATCCTCGGTTCTGCCCTGGGTATCGGTCGACTCTCCGAGCACAACATCATTCGGAAGATCTGCGGCGTCATCGTCGAATTGTTCCGCGCGGTACCGGTGCTGATTCTGATGATCTTCTCGTATCAGGTGTTTGCCGAATACGAAGTCTTCAAGTCGAAGTACCTCGCACTCGCCGCAGTCGTGGTGGGCTTGACCCTGTACAACGGTTCCGTGATCGCCGAGATCGTCCGCGCCGGAATCAACTCACTCCCCCGTGGGCAAAGTGAGGCCGCCAAGGCACTTGGCATGCGCAAGACGCAGATCATGGTGACAATCCTGCTCCCCCAAGCGGTTACCGCCATGCTCCCGGCCCTGATCTCGCAGATGGTCGTGGCGCTGAAGGACTCCGCCCTCGGTTACCTGATCGGGTATGTCGAGTTGGTGCGTCAGGCCCAACAGCTCGGCACCTTCTACGGAAACTTCTTGCCGGCGCTCATCGTGGTCGCAGCGATCATGATCGCTCTCAACTCGGCTCTGACCTTCCTGGCAACCAAGGTGGAGAAGCGCCTGCGTTCGGGAAAGCGAAAGGGCAAGGGCCCCATCGCGGCGCCGTCCGCCGACCCCGCCGTTTCGGTTCCGGGCATGGACTTGACCAAGCCGTGAATCAGATGGAGCCGTGAGTCGAATCCAGCCGCGTTAGCGCGAATACACAACAGGGCGGGGGTACCACCGAATTTCGGTGGTACCCCCGCCCTTTTGTTCTGAATGCTGCACTTCGCTACGAGTCGGTGACCGCCGCCATCTCGGCTTTGACCACCTCGTAGGACATCCCCGCTGAATATCCCTTGCGTGCCAGCATCGAGACCAGTCGACGCGTGGCCTTGTCGCGATCATCGACGGGCTTGTTCTTCAGCTTCCGCCGAACCAGCTCCGCTGCTCGCTCGCGTTCATCTTCCGGATCGATCTGTGACAACGCTTCGGAAGCGGTGTCCTGGTCGATTCCTTTGAGCCGCAACTCGACTGCAAGCGCACGCTTTCCCTTGCCCGAGTACGTATGCCGCGAATGAACCCACTGGTTCGCGAAGTCCGCGTCGTCGATCAACCCGATTTCCTGGAGTCGATCGAGGACCTTGGCAATGATCTCGGGCTCGAAGCCGCGCCCGCTCAGCTTGGTTTCCAGCTCGGAACGACTGCGCGCCCGGTCGGTCAGGAGGCGTAGGCAAGCATCTTTGGCCTGCGCCTCCGTCCCACCTTCTGCGCGTTGCGACGGCTTCTCGGATCGTTGACGGGATCGACGCCGAGGAGCGCCGTACTCTTCACGAGCATTCTCGCCGTTGTCACCGTCGTCGAAGCTCATGACTGAACTCAGAAGTCGGCGGGAGCTTCGTCGGTTGCAGTGACGTCAGCACCGATACCGAGCTTTTCCTTGATCTTCTTCTCGATCTCGTCGCGGATATCGGTGTTCTCCAGCAAGAACTTACGAGCATTTTCCTTGCCCTGACCCAACTGGTCACCTTCGTAGGTGTACCAGGAGCCGGACTTGCGGATGAACCCGTGCTCGACACCCATGTCGATGAGCGAGCCTTCCTTGCTGATGCCCTGGCCGTAGAGAATGTCGAACTCGGCCTGCTTGAACGGCGGCGCGACCTTGTTCTTGACGACCTTGACGCGAGTGCGGTTACCCACTGCGTCGGTACCGTCCTTGAGAGTTTCGATACGACGGATGTCGAGGCGGACCGAAGCGTAGAACTTCAGTGCCTTACCACCGGTGGTGGTTTCGGGAGAACCGAACATCACACCGATCTTCTCGCGAAGCTGGTTGATGAAGATGACGGTGGTGCCCGAGTTGTTCATGGCACCGGTGATCTTGCGCAGCGCCTGGCTCATCAGTCGAGCCTGCAAACCGACGTGGCTGTCACCCATCTCGCCTTCGATCTCGGCGCGAGGAACAAGAGCGGCCACGGAGTCGATCACGACGATGTCGAGGGCGCCTGAACGGATCAGCATGTCGGTGATTTCGAGGGCCTGCTCACCCGTATCGGGCTGCGAGACCAGGAGTGCATCGGTATCGACGCCCAGCTTGGCTGCATAGTCGGGATCGAGTGCGTGCTCCGCGTCGATGAACGCCGCGATGCCGCCGTTGGCCTGAGCATTGGCAACTGCGTGCAGTGCCACGGTGGTCTTACCCGAGGACTCCGGGCCGTAGATCTCGATGACGCGGCCACGCGGCAGTCCGCCGATACCCAGCGCGACGTCGAGCGCGATGGAACCGGTGGGAATGACGGCGATGGGCTGGCGGACACCCTCACCCAGGCGCATCACCGAACCCTTGCCGAAGTTCTTGTCGATCTGCGCCAACGCGAGGTCGAGTGCCTTGTCCCGATCAGGTGCCTGTGGTGCCATCGTGATCCCCATCCTTGTTTCAGTCTTCAGTGCCTGCCTGAGCAGACTCCGTCTCTTCAGCGCCTGCCTGAGCCGACCCTGTTGGTGTGTTGCGATCAGAGTAGATCCGGCCACCGACAGACTTTTCGATCTTGCTTTAGCGCTTGTCGATCACTGTGCTTTGTCGATAACCGAAAGTTCGCAGTTACGAAAGGAGCGTCACCACCGAACAGCTTCAGCATAGACGAACACGTGTTCGAACAGAAGATGGGAGACGTTCGACACGCCGAAGAATCAGCGGCGGGCGGGTGGTACGTCGAACTCCACACAGAGCGCACGCCACACCTCGCGAGGCTCCCAGCCTGCTTCGACGGCCTCCGCGGCAGTCATTCCGTCGAGACTCTGGAGTACATGGTCGATCAGCATCGAGTCGCCTCGTACCTGCCCGAACTCTTCGCGCACCATTTCATGAAATTCGGTCAACCGCACAGCCGCCACCGTAGTCCACAGAGCGGTGCACCTGCATTCAGGCGCAACGTGCTCACGCCGTCACACCACCGTTGACCACCTGTCGGCACACCGCCACCGGATCGGTGACCTGCGACGCAGTCGCGGCAGCCGCTCTCGCAGCTTCCGCGAATCGTTTGTCGGAGAGCACCTGCAGTACGGCATCGCGAATCGACTGAGCATCTGCGGGCCGCACGATCACCGACGTCCCTGCCCGCGCAGCGCGATTGGCCAACTCCCACTGGTCCCCGCCCCCGGGAACGACGACCGTCGGCACGCCGGCCAGCAGGGCCTTCGCCAACATGCCGTGCCCGCCGCCACATACCAACACCGACGCGTCACGCAGCATCGCGTCCTGGCGTCCGAGACCTGCACGAACCCAATCAGGATGCTCACCTTCAGCCCCGTCGAGCATCGACGCGATCAGCCGCACACCGGCTCCGTCGAGTCCTTCGACGGTGCCCTCGAACATTCCCACTGCGCCGGTGTGCGCCGTGGAGGGCGCCACCATAACCAGCGGTTCGTCACCTGGCGGTGGATCCAGAATCACCTCGGTCGGCTCCCACAGAAGCGGTCCGACGACGTGAGCGCGCTCCGGCCAGTCGGGGCGAGGCACTTCGAGTGCCGGAAGTGTTGCGATCAGCCGCGCTTGCGGACCGGGATCCAGAGCGGGCAGTCCGACACCGACACGGGCCTGGGATCGCTGGGCCAACCCTTGCTTGATCGAACGTCCCGTCGCTGCGCGCATCAGGGTATCGCGGAGTCGACCACGAATTCCGACGCCGGGCGCGAGCCCACTGCCGATCGGCGGCAACCCCCGTGAAGGTGAGTACAGCGGGTGAGGCGAGAGTTCCACCCAGGGGATGCCAAGTCTTTCGGCTGCCAATCCGCCTCCGGCAGTGAGGATGTCGGAAACGACGAGATCCGGGGAGACGGACTTCAGGTCGGGAAGCAGTTCGGTGGAAATATAGGCGGCGCGCGAATGAATCCGAGCGCCTGCATCAAGATCGTCGTCTCCCGGCCGCGGGGCCAAGCCCTTGAGCGGCTCGGCTTCCACGCCGGCTGCTCGCGCTGCCTCGACCCACCGGGTCCCCGTGTACAGGATCGGTTCGTCGCCGGCCTGGATCAACGCCAGCGACAACGCTATTGCGGGAAAAGCATGACCCGGGTCCGGCCCGGCAACAACGGCTACACGCACCGGATCAGAGTGTCACACCGAGTGAAAGGCCTGTTCCGCCGCACCCAGTGCGCGTTCGCGATCCGAAGCCACCAATCCGATTCTCGTCCTGCGATCGAGGACGTCGTCGACGTCGAGGGCGCCTTCATGCGACACCGCGAAATCGAACTCGGCACCGCAGATCTCCAAGTCCGCAACCGACCGGAGACGATCGCCGCTCGCCGCGGCAACGACCTCGGCCTCGGTGCCGTATCGCGCCACCAATGACGCGGGTGCCTTGATCTTCTTCAATTCCGCCGGTGATGCAGCGCCTACCAGCGGCAACGCGCGTGTCCGACATGCCCCGGCGCTCAGCGACCCGACCTCGACCGCAGCGTCGACGGCGTCTTCGGCCATCTTGCGGTACGTCGTGAGTTTTCCGCCTACCACCGTGACCAAGCCCGAGTCCGAACGGACTACAGCGTGATTGCGCGAGAGGTCGGCCGTCGAGCCTTCACCGGTGTCCAGCAGCGGACGCAGACCCGCGAAGGTCCCCAAGACGTCCCCACGGGTCAGCGGAACTTCCAACGCCGTGTTCACGGTGTCGAGCAGGAAGTCGATCTCGTCCTCTGACGCCGACGGCACGTCTGGCACCGGTCCCGGCGCTGCTTCGTCGGTCAACCCGAGGTAGATCCGGCCGAGCTGGGCGGGCAGGGCGAAGACGAAACGGTTGGTCTCGCCGGGAATCGGCACGGTCAGCGCTGCCGTGGGGTTCCCCAATCGCGCTGCATCGAGCACCAGGTGCGTCCCGCGGCTGGGGCGCAGGGTGATGCTGGAGTCGACCTGATCAGCCCAGACACCGGTCGCATTGACCACGACGCGGGCACGCATCAAGAACTCGGATCCGGTCAACTCGTCGCGCAAGGTGGCCGACGTTCCGGATACGTCGTATGCACCGACGCGGGTCAGGATTCGCGCGCCGTGCGACGCTGCGGTTCTGGCGATACCGACGACGAGGCGGGCGTCGTCGATGAGCTGCCCGTCGAACGCGGTCAAGGCGCCTCGTAGGTTCTCCTGCTTGACCGCGGGAGCCAATTCGCGCGCCCGCGCAGCGCTGACCGTCCGTGATCTGGGCAGCACCGAAGCCGGGGTTCGCGCCGACATGCGCAGAGCGTCACCGGCCAGGAAACCGGTACGCACCAGGGCCTTCCCGAAGAACGACGTTTCGGGCAACATCGGTACGAGTTGAGGCATGGCGCGAACGAGGTGCGGCGCGGTGCGCGTCATGAGAATGCCGCGCTCGACCGCACTTTCACGCGCTATACCGACATTGCCGGAAGCCAGGTACCGAAGGCCGCCGTGTGCCAGTTTCGAACTCCAGCGGCTGGTGCCGAACGCGAGGTCGTGCTTTTCGACCAGCGCAACACTGAGTCCACGAGTCACGGCGTCGAGAGCGACACCGACACCGGTGATTCCGCCGCCGATCACCAGGACGTCGACCGAATCGCCGTTCGCCAACTGCTCGAGTTCACGAGTACGCCGTTGTGCGTTGAGCGCTGAATCGCTGCCTGCTGAATCTAGGGGGCTCACAGCTATTCTCCCGAATTCTTGACGGGTGCCAGATAAGCAGCGACCGCATATCGAAGTTGCTCGACCGACGCATCGGAGGAAAGCTCCGGCTCGAGAGTCGGCGCAGAAATGACGACGGACTGAGCCATCAGTAGAACCATCGCCGCGATCTCGTTGACGCTTCCCTCGCGAATCGAACCATCCTGTTGGCCGGCCGCGACAACGGACGTGATCAGCTCGAGAATCGACTTCTGGCTCGCGCCGAGCCGGTCCACGATGTAGGTCGTCAGCAATTCTTGATCGGCTTGCCGAATTTTCACGAAGAGCGGATGGTCGCGAATCTGGCCGACGACGTCACCGATCGCCTCCACGAGCAACGTGCCGGCAGACCCGTTGAAGGTCACCTCGGGCAGCACCGATCGGATCTCCCGGGTGAGTAGGTCCGCGACGACAGCTCGCGTGTCCGGCCATCGCCGGTAGACCGTCGGTCGGCTCACGCCGGCGCGACGCGAGATCTCGGCAAGTGTGGTTCGCTGCATTCCGAAATCGAGGACACACGACCTTGCTGCGTCGAGAATCACGTCGTCGATCTCGCGGCTGGGGATGCGCTGACCATCTGCCTTGCGAGGGGCAATTGAGTCATCTGCGTTACGGATTACCATCGTGTGTAACACAATACCGGACAAGTCACCGGTAATCCCGTCGGGACTTGCGATTTCTCTCGCTCAGAGATCATCAGAAATAGTACAACTCGAAACCAACTGCTCGCTCGGCGTCGAAACCAGGCTTCGGTCCGCTGACCATGTCGATCTGTGCACGCGCCTGTTCCCGGATCGGCGTGGAACTCAGCGCCGCCAGATATCGCGCATGTTCCGCGAGCGAATCCACGGCGCGATCGACCGTCGACGTCACGTCGACGCAGTGTGTGGGAGTCATCGTATTGACCGCAACCCATCGAACACCGGGCCACGGCGCCAGTCCCTGCGCCGTCAACGAGGGAAAGATCCATTCGTTTGCTGCGTCGGCAGTTGCGTCGAGGACGCTGATCCCGAGTGCACGGTGATCTGCGCTGTTCAGATAGCCGGGGCCCCAGGTGTGGGAGAAGTTCATCGTCACCACCAATTCCGGACGGTGGCGGCGAATTGCTGCGGCGAGAGTCGAGCGCAACTCCAAGCCTTCCACGAGACGACCGTCGGGCAGGCCGAGGAACTCCACCTCACCGACACCGACGATCGCGGCCGAGCGACGCTCTTCTTCCTCGCGGATCGGGCCGGACTCTTCGGGCGACAGACCGGCGATTCCGGCCTCGCCGCGCGTGGCCAGGACATATCGCACGTCTTTGCCGCGATCGGTCCACTGCGCCACTGCTGCGGCTGCGCCGTATTCGATGTCATCGGGATGCGCCACGATGACAATCGCGCGCTGCCAGTCCTCGGGGAAGTTTTCCATAGGGCAGATCTTGCCCGTCAGAACCGCGAAGCGGGCGAATTGTCGTCACTTCCCGACATCGCCTTCACCAGGAAGTAGATTCCGAAGCCGACAGCGCCGACCACCAGAACCCAGAAAAGCCCCTTGATCAGGGCACCGACCACCGCGAGTGCGACCCACACCAGTACGACGGCCAAAACGATCTTCCAAAACATGCTTACCTCCAACGTGCCGTTGAATAATCAGTCGAATCGGACAGGTGCTGCGTCGTCCGTAGAACCAGCCTGACAGGTCTGGCGTGACAAAGCAGCAGCTCAGCGGCAAGTTCAGGTAAAGATCAGGGTTCACCCCGAGACCGGCCCTCACGCAGGTCAGGTGTCCAACCCATGGGAGCTTGCTCCTGGCGTAAACTCGCGAAGTTCGATCCCGTATGCCGAAGGAGCACGTCCGCAGTGTCTACGACCCGTTTCCCCGCTCGCGATCTCGCGCATGTAGCCGTCTTCGCCGCACTCATCATCGCGCTGGGCCTACCCGGGTCGATCAACATCGGCATTTCCGGCGTGCCGATCACCCTTCAGTCCATGGGCGTCATGATGGCCGGCGCTCTACTCGGACCGCGCAAGGGTGTTCTCGCCGTCCTGACGGTCATTGCTCTGGGATTGGTCGGTCTACCGGTCCTTGCCGGCGGTCGCACCGCACTCGTGTCTCTCTCGAGCCCGACAGCCGGATTCCTCATCGGTTGGATCCCGACGGCGTTTGTCATCGGATGGCTGACCGCCAAGATGCTGCCCAAGTACCGGATCATCGCGGGCATCGGCATCAACCTTCTCGGCGGCGTCGTCGTTCTCTACGCGTTCGGTATCGTAGGAATGATGGTCCGCGGACACATGAGCTTCGTTGCCGCATGGTCGGCCAACGCCGCCTTCATCCCGCTCGACGCCGCAAAAGCGGTCGTCACCGCGTTGGTCGCGTCCCAGGTTCACCGGGCATACCCGGCACTACTGCGCGACTCGGTGATCTCGTCGAACAAGACCGTGGTGGCGAATTAATCTCCGATGAGTGAGATCGTCTTCGAGAACGTCGGACACAGCTTCGGTGAACGAACGGTCCTTCAGCAGATAGATCTGCGACTGAGCGAGCAGCGAATCGGGATCGTGGGTGCGAACGGAAGCGGCAAGTCGACCCTCGCTCGCATGATCAACGGACTGGTCGTTCCGACGGAAGGACACGTCCACATCAACGGCTTGGACACGGCGAAGAAGGGCCGCGACGTACGCAAGCAGGTCGGATTCGTCTTCACCGATCCCAACCACCAGATCGTGATGCCGACGGTTGCCGAGGACATCGAATTCTCGCTCCGCCGTAGCGGATTGGGCAAAGCCGAGCGCGCCGCAAAGGTGGCCTCGGTGCTCGAACGCTACGGCCTCGCCGGGCACGCCGACCATCCCACCCACCAGCTTTCCGGTGGGCAGAAACAGCTCCTCGCGCTCGCGGCCATCATGGTGACGGAACCGAACGTACTCGTCGCCGACGAGCCCACCACGCTCCTCGATCTTCGCAACTCGCGACTCATCAGCTCGGTGTTCGAGTCACTCGATCAACAACTGATCGTCGTGACCCACCAACTCGACCTCCTCGAATCATTCGAACGGGTGTTGGTCGTCGACCAAGGCCGTGTCGTCGCCGACGGCTCCCCCGCCGACTCGATCGGCCATTACCGGTCGTTGGTCTCGTGACCACTCTCGGCGTCTACCGACCGGGCACATCGCTCCTGCACCGGATGCCGACGGGGATCAAGCTCCTCGCATTGATCATGGCGATCCTGGCCGTCTCGATCTTCGTACGTGAGCCGTGGCAACTGGCAGTTCCCACGATCGTCGTTGTGGCCCTGTACGCGATTGCGCGCATTCCTCCGATGACTGCGATCCGGCAGCTGCGTCCGGCGCTGTGGATGTTGCTCTTCATCGGGGCGTTCCAGCTGATAGTCGCGGGATGGCAGCGAGCGGCCGTCGTGTGCGGGGTTCTGATCATCTCGATCGCCTTCGCGGCGATCATGGGTCTGACCACACGGATCTCCGAGATGCTCGACGCGATCACCCGGTTCCTGACACCCTTGCGACGCTTCGGGGTCAATCCCGAACGGATCGCTTTGCTCCTCGCAATGACGATCCGGTGCATCCCGCTGATGTTCGAGGTCATCACACAGGTGTCCGAGGCACGCAAGGCGCGAGGGCTCGTATTCTCGCTGCGATCCTTCGCAGTTCCGGTCATTGTCGGCACCCTGATGACCGCGGACGCAATGGGTGAAGCATTGGCGGCCCGCGGCGCCGACGACTGAGATTTCGAACAGGTGCATCGATCAGGCGCGAGGACCGATCAGTTGTACTTGCGGGTGATGTCGTCCACCTCACCGATGGCGTCGGCAAGCGCCGAGAGTCGCTCGGCGGCCGCGTGCAGCGCCGAGAGTTCTCGGTTGAATCCCACCAGAGCCGAAGGGCTGTGAGGCGCTGTCAATGCAGCTGCGGAGGTCACCAGATCCTCGTACTGATCCAACCCCGACTGCAACTCACGAACTGCGCCGTCGATGGTGGGATCAAGAGGTTCGGTCACCTTGGGTGTAGCGGCCACGGCGCGTTCCATCGCGACGACATCCGAAGACACCGCGAACATCGCTCTCAATGCCGAATCGGCGGTAACAGTGATTTCGTCCAACTCACCGGGGTCGATGGTGTCGGCGCGCCTGAGCACACTCAAGATCTCGAACAACGAAGTCTCGGCGCCGATGAGGCGAGACATCGGGATGAACGCGCGAGACGACGACGGTGGCAAGCGCCGGCGAATCGGCGCCGACGGCGGTGGGCCGGAACTCATCGAACGGTAACGACCGACCGCAATGACGGCGGGAACCGCGAACAGTGCCGCTCCCCCGCCTGCCACGACCACCGACCACTCGGGGGCCGACGCAACCGCAAGGCCGGCCGTGCCGACCACTGATCCGCCGGACATGAAACCCCAACGCTGAGCGCGTCGACGTGCACGGGCTCGTTTGCGCTCGAATTTGGCGCGCGGGTCCTGCCACCGCCGAGCGGCATCCGCCGCAGACAGTCCGACCTCGCGCAATGTGTCCGCGGTGCGTCCCAACGCTCCGAAGGCGCCGGATACGGAAACGGGAACGGCCGACCGGGGCTCGCGCCCAGATCGGCCGTCTCGTGAAGAAAACATCAGAGCATCACTGCCGACATCGAGGATTCGGCTACTGCCCGGTCTGACCGGCAGCCGGGGGCTGCTTCTCGACGGACGGAGTCGCAGGAGTGGCTGCTGCGCCGCCGGAAGGCAGTGCCTCGCCCTTCATGGAAGCACGAATCTGCTCGAGGCGACTGTGCCCTGCCATCTGGACCGAGGCCTGCTGGACCTCCATCATGCGGCCTTGAACGGAGTTCTGGGCGAGCTCGGCAGAGCCGAGTGCGTCGGCGTAACGCCGCTCGATCTTGTCGCGCACAGCATCGAGGCTGGGTGTGTTGCCGGGAGCCGACAGCGTGCTGTCCATGGACCGAAGGGACTCGCTCACGCGCTCCTGCATCTTGGCCTGCTCCAGCTGGCTGAGCAGCTTGGTGCGCTCGGCAACCTTTGCCTGCAGAGTCATCGCGTTCTGCTCGACAGCCTTCTTGGCCTGAGCGGCGGCCTGCAAGGACTGGTCGTGCAGTGCCTTCAGATCTTCGACGCCCTGCTCGGCCGTCACCAACTGGGCCGCAAAAGCTTCGGCAGCGTTGGTGTACTGGATCGCCTTGTCGTTGTCGCCGGCAGCAGCGGCCTGATCGGCGAGGTTGACGGCCTGGCGCGCGTTGGCGTTGAGCTTTTCGACCTCGTCGAGTTGACGGCTGAGCTTCATCTCGAGTTGACGCTGATTACCGATCACCGACGCAGCCTGCTGGGACAACGCCTGATGCTGGCGCTGTGCGTCCTCGATCGCCTGCTGAATCTGAACCTTTGGATCTGCCTTCTCATCGATCTTCGAATTGAAGAGCGCCATCAGGTACTTCCAGCCCTTGACGAAAGGATTAGCCATTGGTTTGATCCTGCCTCCATCTGATGCGCCGCGCCGAACGCGACCCGGAGCGCGACCGTCGCGCACCGAAACAAGGGCTGCGCCCTATCTGCTCTGACCCCACCTGCTGGAAACCGGCGGTTACGTACAAAATCTATCGGTTACGGCCGGTAGTGGCTACGCCGCCGCCAACCTTCGAGCGTTCGGTGCCGGAATCACGACGCGGGTATCGCGTGCGATTGTCGGCGAACCGGAAGCCGAGACCGAACCGGAAGCCGACACGGCGGGTTCGGCGACCTGTCGACCAGCTACCGGAGCGCTCTTCTTCGTGGCCAGGGTCTCGCTCACGTCGACCAGCACGTCGGACAGTGGGACTGCGAGCGCATCACAGATCGCCGCCAACAGTTCGCTCGATGCTTCCTTACGTCCACGTTCCACTTCGGACAGATAGCCCAAGCTCACACGCGCGCTGTTCGACACCTCGCGTAGCGTGCGGCTCTGCGAAACGCGCGTACGCCGGAGACTGTCACCGATTGCCTCACGCAATAGCAGCGCCATCTCGCTCCTCCTTCATCCGTGACCTCATCGTGCATGGTCGTACGTCTTCACAATCGTCAACGTCCGAACACATCCGATTGGTTCCCGAGCCTATCGTGCCGCACGCTCTGCGACACGATCACGTAACCGCGACACGGCAGTTGCGACTGCGGTTGTCCGAATCTCCCACCGTTCGCCGCCGAGCGCGAGCGGTACGCATTCGGTTCCGTCCGGGCCGGCGATACCGAGAAACACCGTTCCGACCGGGTGTCCGTCCTGCTCACTCGGACCGGCGACTCCGGTCAGTCCGATACCCCAGTCGGCGCCGCACCTCGTCCGGGCGCCGAGCGCCAAAGCCACGGCGGTGCTCTCGGACACGGGGCCGTCCGTTGCCAGACGCTCGGGATCCACGCCCGCCAGCGTCGCTTTCAAGTCGGTCGCGTACACGACCAGGCCCCCACGCAGCACCGCGCTCGACCCCGGCACGGACGCGACCGCAGCCGTGAACAAGCCAGCCGTCAGAGATTCGGCGGCGGCGACAGTATGCCTCGCGGCGCCAAGGGCGTCGACGAGTTCGACCACTCCGAGTGAGAGCAGCGGGTCCGTCATGACTCGACTGCGCGAACTCCGGCGCGAAGCCTGATCGCCTGCACGATGTATTCGATTCCCGTCGCCACCGTCAGCACGACGGCAGCAGCCATCAGCAATCCGCTGACGATGTCCCAACTGCTCGGCAGCGGGCAGAGGTAGAACCCGATCGCGACGGCCTGCACGAGGGTCTTGAGCTTGCCGCCCTTGCCCGCCGGGATGACCGCGTGCCGCAGTACCGCGAACCGCAACAGCGTGATTCCGAGTTCTCTGGCGATGATCACTCCGGTCACCCACCACGACAGGTCACCGAGAACCGAAAGACCGATCAGCGCGGCGCCGATCAGTGCCTTGTCCGCGATCGGGTCCATGAGTTTGCCGAAATCGGTGACCAGACCGTACTTCCGAGCCAATTGGCCGTCGATCCGATCCGTGATCGCGGCGACGATGAACACGCCCATGGCCCCGAGACGCCACCACGTCGAGTGTCCGCCGTCGACGAACAGAACAACGAGAAAAACCGGAACGAGAACCATTCGGACCATCGTGAGAATGTTCGCGATGTTCAGCAACGGAACCGGGTTGTCCGCGACAGGTGTGCCGTCGGACGGGCCGACGGCGGCGCGATGGGCGTCGGTCTGATCGCGCGGGGTACTCATCGGATCACCGCACAGGCGGTGAGCCGAACCCGGGACAAAGCCGAGCGGCGCGGGAATTGCGTGGGGCGGACAGGCACGCGACTTAGAATATCGGTAGGGCCATTGACTAATGTGCACCACATGACTTCGACCGCGCCGACCTATACCGAGAGCCAGTTGATCGTGCGTCGCGCGCGAACGTCGGACATCCCCGAAATCAAGCGTCTGATCGACATCTACGCCGGCAAGATCCTCCTCGAGAAGAATCTCGTGACGCTGTACGAGGCAGTCCAGGAGTTCTGGGTCGCCGAGCGAGGCGGCCAGGTAATCGCTTGCGGCGCACTGCATGTGCTGTGGGCGGACCTGGGTGAGATCCGCACCGTCGCAGTCGATCCGACTGCCAAAGGCCAGGGCGCAGGTTTCCACGTCGTCGACAAACTCATCGAGGTCGCCAAGGAATTGGAGTTGGAACGGTTGTTCGTTTTGACGTTCGAGACCGAGTTCTTCCACCGTCACGGATTCGCGGAGATCGACGGCACCCCCGTCACCGCCGAGGTCTATGCGGAAATGTGTCGGTCCTACGACGCCGGCGTCGCCGAGTTCCTCGATCTGAGCTATGTGAAACCCAACACACTCGGCAATACTCGCATGCTCCTGACTCTCTGAACCGTTCAGACTCTTCACACACCACCCTCTCGATCACCAGCCCCGAAAGCGGTTCACGATGTCGTTGTTCCTCGTCGAATACACCTACGCGCCCGAGAAGAACGCTCAGCGCGACGAAGTCCGTAGCGATCACCGCGCGTGGCTCGCGGATCTGGTTTCCCGCTCGATCGTCTTGTCATCCGGCCCGTTTGCAGATGGAAACGGCGCGCTGATCATCGTCGACGCCGCAGACGCCGACACCGTTTCCCTCCTCTTCACCCACGATCCGTTCGCGATCGCCGATTTGATCGAGAAGGTCCGGATCACCGAGTGGGTTCCGGTGTTGGGTCAGTTCAGCGCCTGAGAGCCCCGGCCCCGGCTTACTCCCCCGCCCGGTCGCGAGTCTTCAACAGGCTCGCGACCGTCGTCACCGCCAATACTCCGATGATCACTCCGAGTGAGAGTGCCGTGGAGATTTCCGGGACGGAGACGTGTTCACCTCCGTTGACGAACGAGAGGGTGTTCTCGTGCAACGCGTGAAGTACCAATTTCACACCGATGAACGCCAGGATTATCGAGAGCCCGTACGAGAGATAGACCAGCCGTTCGAGCAACCCACCGATCAGGAAGTACAGCTGCCGTAGACCCATCAGCGCGAAGGCGTTGGCGGTGAACACCAGATACGGTTCCTGGGTCAGACCGTAGATCGCCGGAATCGAATCGAGCGCGAAGAGCACGTCGGCAAACCCGATTGCGATGAGCGCCAACAACAACGGTGTCACGACGCGCTTGCCGTCGATCCGGGTGATCAGTTTGTCCCCGTCGTATTCCTCGGTTGTCGGCAGCACCCGCTTCACGAGTGAGATGATGCGACTGTCGCGCTTCTCCTCGGCTTCCTTCTCATGCCCGTGATCGCGGATCAGGGTGTACGCGGTGTAGATCAGGAACGCTCCGAAGAGGTAGAACACCCAGCTGTACGCATTGATGGCGGCGGCGCCGACTCCGATGAAGATTCCGCGCATCACCAATGCGAGGACGATGCCTATCAGCAGGACTTTCTGCTGGAACTCTCGCGGGACGGCGAACGTCGACATGATGATCACGAAGACGAACAGATTGTCGACCGAGAGCGCCTTCTCCGTGACGTAGCCGGCGAAGTACTCACCGCCGTACGTGGTGCCCCAGATCCACATCACGACGAGGCCGAAGACGATGGCGATCGAAATGTAGACCGTCGACCAGAATGCGGACTCCCGGAAGGTCGGCGCATGCGGAGTGCGGACGTGGGCGAAGAAGTCGAAGACGAACAGGCCGAGGATCACCACGATCGTGATTCCCCAAGCCAACGGCGTCACATGCACGGGTTCCTCCGGTCGTCTGTCGACGGCTTCTCCGCCGAGGTGTCCCTACTCGTCTGCAGGTGCCTCATCCGGGTCGCCGCCGCGAATCGACCACAGCAGACCGTCGAGTTCCTCAGGCTTCATCAAAACCTCGCGTGCCTTGGAGCCCTCGCTGGGGCCGACGACGCCACGATTTTCCATGAGATCCATGAGTCGACCGGCCTTGGCGAACCCGACGCGCAGCTTGCGCTGCAGCATCGACGTCGAACCGAATTGACTCGTGATCACCAGTTCCACGGCCTGCAAGAGGACGTCCATGTCGTCGCCGATGTCGGGGTCGACGTCTTTCTTCTCCCCGGCCTTCTGTGCGGTGACACCTTCGGTGTACTCGGGCTCGGCTTGGTTCTTCGCGAAGTCGACAACCGCCGAGATTTCCTCGTCGGTGATGAACGCGCCTTGCATACGGGTCGGCTTGCCGGCGCCCATGGGCAGGAACAAGCCGTCACCCATACCGATGAGCTTCTCGGCGCCGGGCTGATCGAGGATGACTCGCGAGTCCGTGAGCGAGGACGTCGCGAACGCCAGACGCGAAGGCACGTTGGTCTTGATCAGGCCGGTGACGACGTCGACGGACGGGCGCTGCGTTGCCAGCACCAGGTGGATACCGGCAGCACGGGCTTTCTGCGTGATGCGGACGATTGCTTCTTCGACGTCGCGCGGCGCGGTCATCATGAGGTCTGCCAGCTCGTCCACGATCGCCAGGATGTAGGGGTACGGACGGTAGACGCGCTCGCTGCCCAGCGGGGCGGTGATTTCGCCGGACTTGACCTTGGAGTTGAAGTCGTCGATATGACGCACCCGGTTGGCCTGCATGTCCTGGTAGCGCTGTTCCATCTCCTCGACCAACCAGGCCAGCGCTGCCGCTGCCTTCTTCGGCTGAGTGATGATCGGCGTGATCAGGTGCGGGATACCTTCGTACGGCGTGAGCTCGACCATCTTGGGGTCGATGAGGATCATCCGTACTTCTTCCGGCGTTGCTCGGGTGAGCAACGAGACGAGCATCGAGTTCACGAAGCTCGACTTACCCGAGCCGGTCGAACCTGCCACCAGAAGGTGGGGCATCTTCGCGAGGTTCGCACTGACGAAGTCACCTTCGATGTCCTTGCCCAGACCTATCACCAGTGGGTGGTGATCGCGTCGGGTGCTCGGCGCGTTCAAAACGTCGGCGAGGCGAACCATTTCGCGGTCGGAGTTCGGTACCTCGATGCCCACTGCGGACTTACCCGGAATGGGGGCCAGGAGGCGGACGTTGTCGGTTGCCACGGCGTACGCGATGTTGCGGGCGAGCGCGGTGATCTTCTCGACCTTCACGCCTGGGCCGAGTTCGACCTCGTAGCGCGTCACCGTCGGTCCGCGGGTGAAACCGGTAACAGCGGCATCGATCTTGAACTGTTCTAGGACTTCGCTGATCGCCTCGATCATCGCGTCGTTCGCAGAACTGCGGAGCTTGGGCGGGTCTCCCTCGATCAGCAACGTCGTCGGCGGGAGGTTGTAGTCGCCGTCGGTGACCCGATCGGTGACGAAGTGTTCCTTCTCCTCCGGCTCCGGTTCGGGTTTCGGCACGGGCTTGGCGATGGGGACCGAACGCGCAGGCACCTTGGGGCGCGGTGCCGGCGTCTCCACGACGGGCGCTGCCGCAGCCGCGACGGGCTCGTCGGGTACTGCGGTGTCGTCGGCGTTCCACAGACCGAGGACTTCGGTCTTCTTGTCTCCGGATTCGAACTCGTCCGTCGGGTAGTTGTCGATCGGTGCGCGTCGGCTGGTCCGCTTGGCGGGCTTGAGCGGCGGCTCGGCGTAGGTGTCGACCGGGTAGCCGTCGGCGTCGAACAGTGAAGGATCGTAAGCAGATTCGCCGTAGTGGTGCTCACCGTCCTCGTCGAATTCGGATCCGTAGTCGCCGTATTCATCCGAGCGATACGAGGCGCCGAAGAAGGACTGGAACTTGCTCGGCACCTCACGCAGAGTCGTTCCGGTCAGAAGGAGGATTCCGAATCCGGCGGCGATGACCAGCAGCGGCGCAGACAGCCAGACGGTGAGCCCGTTGGTGAGCGGGCCGCCCACGACGTATCCGACAAACCCTGCGCCGTTGGAGCGACCGGTGGCGTCTGTCGGTGAACCCGAGATGATGTGCCAGAGGCCGAGCGCCGGCAGACCGACCAGCAAGGATCCCATGATCAGTCGGGGCCGGATCTCAGGTTTCGGTTCGGTGCGCATCAACAGGATCGCGAGGCCGACGCCGACGATGGGGAGCACGGCCGAGGCCGCGCCGAAGATCGCCCGCACGAGGGTGTCGATGCCGCCGCCGATCGGACCACCGGCCTTGAACCAGACGCCACCGGCGATGACGACGCTGAATGCGATCAGGCCGAGCGCTATTCCGTCGCGGCGGTGGCCGGCTTCGATCTCGCCGACCTTACTGACGGTGCGTGTGGTGGCGCCGACGCCGCGGGCAGCCAGGGACCACCCGGCTCCGATTCCCTTGCCCACAGCGGCCAACGGGCTGGCCCGCTGAGAGGTTTTCGATACCGGGCGTCGCGCGGCCGACGACGTACCGGACGCCTTCTTGGGCGCCGGCTTGGAGCCTTTGCCCGACGCGGGGCGCCCACCAGCCCTGGCCGAAGTCGTGACATTTCGAGGAGTCGATACGGTTCGCGTGGTGCGCGAGGCACGAGGTTTTGCGGTTGCGCGCGCGCTCGGAGTAGAGGCTGACGACCTGGTCGATGCCCTGGACGTAGACGTGCTTGTACTGGATCCCCGGGCGCTCGACTTACCTGCCATGGAGTTCAGGCTAGTCTGTGCGACCCCATCTGGACCATCCGCAACACCAGCAACACTGGTGGCGAGTGCGAAACGTGATCTTCACAACCCGTCTGTCGAGCTCGGCTCCGGCAGAAGGGGGCCATCAGAAACTGCGATCGAGCGCCATCACGGATTGAACGTCGGCCAGTTCACCTTTGGCTTCGATCTTCACCTCGTTGCGACCGAAAGCGTGCAGCAGCAACTCGGCGGGTTCACCCTGCAGGACAACACTGCGAGAGCCGGATTTGTGGACGACCGCACTCTCGCCGGACGGAAGTTCGAAAATGACCTCGACAGCGGCTTTGCGGTAACCCATCTTGCCGATCTGCCGGGCGTACTTCCACAGCTGAGCCTGCCGACCCTCCGACAACGGACGCGGCGCCCAGTTCAGATGTGCGCGTCGTACATCTTCGTGGTGGACGAACATTTCCGTGGTATTCACCTGCGCGTCGAGCCAGTACATCGGCGACCACCGAGGCGGCCCACTCCGAACGTCGTCGAGGATCTCCTCCCACGGACGCGCCGCTGCGGCCTTACGCACGCTCTCGGTGTGACCGGCAAGAGGGCTCAACATGATTCCGGGAGCGGCGTCGAGACGCCGCTCCCGGACTATCAGATGTGCTGCCAGGTCACGATTGGTCCACTCCCCACACAGTGTCGGAGCATCGGGGCCGAATTCGACCATGCTGTCCACCAGGGCGAGTCGTTCGTCATGAGCGAAGGTCACCTTCGCCAAAGTACTCGAACCGGACCGGGTTCGAGCGGAAGCGACCTGCTGTGCCGAATCTACGGAACCGCGATGACCGTCGGAATGATCATCGGACGGCGGCGGTACTTGTCCGCGACCCAGCGTCCGACGACGCGGCGCACCGACTGCGCGATGCGATGAGCGTCGATGACGCCTTCGCTCGCCAACCGGGCCAGGTCCGATTCCACGAGATCCGCGGCAGCCTTGAGCGCTGTCGGATCGTCGGAGAAGCCGCGACCGGACACCTCGGGGGTGCTGACCGCACGGCCCGTCGACTCGTTGATGACGATGGTGATCGCGATGAAGCCGCCCTCACCGAGCACGAGGCGATCGGACAGCGTCGGCTCACCGACGTCACCGACGGACAGACCGTCGACGTAGACGTGTCCGACCGGTACGCGTCCGACGATCTCGGCGAGGCCGTCCACCATGTCGACCACGACGCCGTCCTCGGCCAATACGATGCGCTCTTCCGGCACGCCGGTTGCCTTTGCCAGCGCGGCGTTGGCACGCAGGTGCCGCCATTCACCGTGGACGGGCATGGCATTGGTGGGCCGAACCGCGTTGTACAGGTAGAGCAACTCACCGGCGGACGCGTGGCCCGAGACGTGAACCTTGGCGCTCTGCTGGGTCACGACGGTGGCACCGCGCTTGGCCAAACCGTTGACCACGGCAAAAACGGAGTTCTCGTTGCCCGGGATCAGCGAAGACGCGAGAACGACAAGGTCGTTGGCGCGGATGTTGATCTGACGGTGTTCGCCGCGCGCCATCCGCGAGAGCGCTGCCAACGGCTCACCCTGCGAACCCGTCGAAATGAGCACCAGGCGATCGTCGGGAAGGGTGGCGGCGGTGTCGATGTCTACGACGAGGCCGTCGGGCACCGTCAGGTAGCCCAGATCCTGGGCGATCTGCATGTTGCGGACCATCGAGCGGCCGACGAAGACGATGCGGCGGTTGTACCGAGCGGCTACGTCGACGACCTGCTGGATACGATGCACATGGCTGGCGAACGATGCCACGATGACGCGCTGCTTCGCCTTGCCGATGACGTTGTCGAGCACTCCCCCGATTTCGCGCTCGGGTGTGACGAATCCCGGAACCTCGGCGTTCGTCGAGTCGACGAGGAACAGGTCGACGCCCTCGTCGCCCAGGCGGGAGAATCCGGCGAGGTCGGTCAGGCGGCCGTCGAGAGGCAGCTGATCGAGCTTGATGTCACCGGTGTGCAGTACGACGCCGGCGTCGGTGCGAATCGCGATCGCGAGAGCGTCGGGAATCGAGTGGTTGACCGCGAAGTACTCGCAGTCGAACGGGCCATGGGTGGTGGTGTTTCCCTCGACGACCTCGACCAGGTTCGGACGCAGGCGATGCTCGCGGCACTTGGCGGCAACGAGAGCGAGAGTGAACTTCGCGCCGATGACCGGAATGTCCGCGCGCAGACGCAGCAAGAACGGCAGAGCACCGATGTGGTCCTCGTGTCCGTGAGTCAAGATGACGGCTTCGACGTCGTCCATACGGTCTTCGATGTAGCGGAAGTCCGGGAGGATCAGGTCGACGCCAGGCTGCTGGTCCTCGGGGAACAGCACACCGCAGTCGACGATCAGCAACTTGCCACGGTGCTCGAACACCGTCATGTTGCGACCGATTTCGCCGATGCCGCCCAGCGCGACGATGCGCAGACCCGATGCCGGCGCCTTCGGGGGTGTTCCGAGGCGACCCGTGGGATCGACGGCCGGACGGTTCTCGGGGCGCTTGTTTCCGCGCCCGTTGCCCGGCTTCGATGCTGCCGGTCGGTTACCGCCGGAAGATTTGCGCGGCGACCTGTCTTCGGTCGACTTCTTGGGTGCAGCAGATTTGGTGGCAGTGGACTTGGTTGCTGCAGATTTGGTTGCTGCGGCCTTCTTGGGCGGGGCGGCTGCGGCGGGGGCCGCTTCTGCCGCCGGCGCAGCTGGTGCCTCTACCGGTGCGGCCTTTGCGGCCGTTTCGGGAGCCGGAGGCGAAGGCGGACCGGCTTGACGACTGGCACTACGACGTCGGGGGGGACGGGTCATTTACAAAACTCCTGCCGCATGCAGATCGGCGGCAAGACCGTCGATCTGCTCTTTAGTGGGTGCAACCTGCGGAAGGCGTGGTTCTCCGACATCGATTCCGATGAGTCGCAGACCCGCCTTCGAAGCGCTGACACCGCCGAGGCGGGCAACGGAACGAATCACAGGGATCAAACTGAGGTTTATCTCGCGTGCGCGGGCGATGTCGCCGGACACGAACGCGGTGTGAAGGTCACGGAGACGACCCGGAACAAGATGGCCGATGACGCTGACGAAGCCGGTGGCGCCGACAGCGAGCCACGGCAGATTCAGCGGGTCGTCGCCGGAGAAGAACTGAAGCTCGGTGGTGCCGATCAACTCTGCGCCGGCGTTGAGGTCGCCCTTGGCGTCCTTAACGGCCTTGATTCGCGGGTGCTCGGCGAGTCGGCGGATCGTCTCGGTCTCGATGGGAACGACGGAGCGGGGCGGAATGTCGTACAACATGACGGGCAGGTCGGTCGCGTTGGCGACGGCGGTGAAGTGTGCAAACAGTCCGGCCTGGGGCGGACGTGAGTAATACGGGGTGACGACGAGCAGACCGTGCGCTCCGGCGCGAGCCGCGTCACGTGCGAGTTCGACGCTGTGAGCGGTGTCGTTGCTGCCGGCGCCTGCAACGATCTTCGCGCGGTTACCGACGGCGTCGATCACTGCGCGGAGCAGGTCGAGCTTCTCGGACTCGGTGGTGGTGGGAGATTCACCGGTGGTACCGGCAAGAACGAGGCCGTCACAGCCGTTGTCGACGAGATGGGCTGCGAGGCGCACTCCCGCGTCGACGTCCAACTTCCCGTCGGCAGTGAACGGGGTCACCATCGCAACGGAAATGGTGCCGAACGGACGCTCGACAAGAGAAGCGGAATCACCGTAGGTCATGGTCAGAAGGTTACCCGGTTCAGCTCTTACTTCTGCACACGAGTCACGACTCGGCCGCAAATGCGCTGACGGCAATTTCCGATCCGTCGCTTCCGCGAAGAATCTCGTAGTCCCCGAACACATTTGGCGCGACATCACGAAGCTGACGCAGGCACTCGACCGCGACTCGCCGGATCTCGACATCCGCATGTTCGGTGGCACGCATCTCGACGAAGTGCCGCCAGGCCCGATAGTTCCCGGTCACGACCAAGCGCGTCTCGGTGGCGTTGGGCAGCACCGAGCGCGCAGCCTGCCTGGCTTGCTTGCCCCGCATCGGGGCACCGGGCACCGATTGCAGTTTCCCTTCGAGGGCAGTCAGCAGTTCCCCGTAAGCGCGACGGCTTTCATCGGTGGCATTCAGAAACAGTGCTTCGAGCTCGGGATCACCTTCGACAGCAGGAGGCACGACGACGTTTGCATCGTTCTCACGGACGAATCGCTGCGAGAGTTGCGAGTACGAGAAGTGCCGGTGACGAATCAATTCGTGAGTGCACGAGCGCGAGATACCGGTGATGTAGAAGCTCACTGTCGCATGCTCGAGCACCGAAACGTGTCCGACCTCGAGCAGATGCCTCAGATAGCCGGCGTTGGTTGCGGTTCGCGGATTCGGCTTGGACCAACTCTGGTAGCAGGCTCGACCGGAGAACTCGACCAGCGCTTCGCCACCATCCGCGTCCGTCTCCCACGGAATGTCCTCGGGCGGGAAGAACTCGGACTTCGCCACCAACTGCACTTTCAGTGACACCGTGTTCGGCACAACCCACTCCTCGACAAGCACGAAACGACCAGCACGAAACCCGGGCGCCGTTCGCCTCAGGTGCTGGGCAACTCTATAGCGGTCGACCGCCCTCGATACCGAGTGACGTCATCACATCCTTGACTGACGTCACTTTTGACGCCACTGTGGTGTCATGGACATTTCGGAGTACACCGCAAAGCTGCAGAACGACCTCGCCACTGCAGCCGAACTCGGCGACGATCACACGCGCCGGATTGCGGCGTCGTTGTCCGCCGCCATCGAACCCTCGGTCCGCCTGGTCTTGTTGGCCGCGGCGACGGAACTGGCCAAGGAGATCGGGGCGAAGCTGGGCGACCGAGAGGTCAAGGTGAATCTCGACGGAAGCGAATTACTGGTCGACGTCGTTCGCCCGCCGAACTCGACCGGCGGCGAGGGTGCAAACGAGAAGGCAGACGACGAGAAGAAGGACTCAACCTACTCGTTCGACGACGTCAGCGGAGATATCAGCCGGGTGACGTTGAGGATGATGGAGCAGATCAAAGCCCGCGCCGAGGAGGCCGCCAATCAGAACGGAGTCTCCCTCAACTCGTGGGTTTCACAAGCCGTCCAGGGCGCATTGCGGGACCAGATGCGCAAGAACGGCATGGACTAGCTCGACGCCAACCCGATCACCGAATGATCTAATTGCGCAACTGCAGTAATCACGAACCGTTGCCGCAAGGCGAGAAGGAGCACGTTCATGGCCGTTTCGGGCGTCAAGGAATTCGAGATCAAGGCTGATCCGGAAACGGTGATGAAGGCCGTAGCAGCCGTCGATCGGCTGCCGGAGTGGTCGTCTGCACACAAGAAGATCACCATCGAGAGCACCCACGACGACGGTCGCCCCCATCGCGTTCGCATGGCCGTGTCCATTCTGGGAATCAACGACGAGCAGGTAGTCGACTACACCTTCGAGGGCGACGAGAAGGTGACCTGGACCCTCGTGGAGAGCGGTCAGCAGAACCAGCAGGACGGCTCGTACGTCTTGACTCCCACCGACGGTGGAACCAAAGTCACCTTCGAACTGACCATCGATCCCAAGATCCCGCTGCCGGGCTTCCTGGTGAAGAAGGCACAGAAGACGGCGCTGGAAACAGCGAGCAAGGGCCTGACGAAGTTCGTCGAAAACTTCTGAGCGCACACGCAATTCAGGCGGCCCTTACTTCCGGCGTTCATCGCCGGGTAGGGGCCGTTTGCCGTGAAGCCGAGCTGTGTTTTCGCGGAAGTCCCTGCCGATGTTGAAGATTCGCCGGTAGCCAGGGACCGCCCGGAGTAACGTCGGCCGCGTGTCCGCCGAGACCGCAGAGCCCAACTCCATGGCACCCGTGCGCATCCTCGTCTACAGCGACGACGCACACACGCGCGAGCAAGTTCGGCTCGCTCTCGGAGAGCGCCCACATCCGTCGATGCCCACCATCGACTACATCGAGGTCGCGACGGCACCGATCGTCGTAGCCAAGCTCGATGCCGGCGGAATCGACCTCGCCATTCTCGACGGCGAGGCGAGTCCGGCGGGCGGCATGGGCGTCGCGAAACAACTCAAGGACGAGATCGCCGACTGTCCACCGATCCTCGTACTGACCGGTCGACCCGACGATGCGTGGCTGGCGTCGTGGTCGAGAGCGGAAGCCTCAGTGCCGCAGCCGATAGATCCGATCGAACTTGCTTCCACCGTCATCGCGCTTCTGCGTCGACAACTGAGCCGGTGAGCACCCGTTGCAGCGGTGATTCGTTGCGGCGCCGACTACTTCGGACTTTCGAGAGCGAAACTCGGCACCCCGAAAACGAACCCAATGTCGGAGGCCTCCCCTAGTGTGGGTGTCGCAGGTCACATAAGTATCGAATTGCTGGCAGTATCGAAATCGAACGGCACCTTCGGGCTGGGCGGACATCCGCACAGCGGAGAGGAGTTCGGGTGACATGAACGCTTACATCCCCATTCTCGTCCTCGGGGTCATCGCGATGGCCTTCGCTGTGGTGTCGGTTGTTCTCGCGTCCGTGGTCGGCCCGAAGCGGTACAACAGGGCGAAACTCGAAGCCTACGAATGCGGAATCGAACCGGCACCCCGTACCGCCGGTGGCGGGCGGTTTCCCGTCAAGTTCTATCTGACGGCAATGCTGTTCATCATCTTCGACATCGAGATCGTTTTCCTCTACCCGTGGGCGGTGCATTTCGATTCGCTCGGCTTGTTCGGCCTCGCGGCGATGGGCCTTTTCATAGTCAACGTCTCGGTGGCATACGCATACGAATGGCGACGAGGCGGTCTCGGTTGGGACTAGGCCAGCGGACACAGGTACAGCACACATACGTCAGACAAAACCGGTCACACCGCAGCTGTTACGACTGAAAAGAGTCGGTTATGGGTCTCGAAGAAAAGCTCCCCAGCGGATTTCTACTGACCACTGTCGAGGGCCTGGCAGGGTATGCCCGCAAAGGATCACTGTGGCCTGCCACCTTCGGGCTCGCGTGCTGCGCGATCGAGATGATGGCAACCACGTCAGGTCGCTTCGACCTGGCGCGGTTCGGCATGGAGGCATTCCGCGCGTCGCCGCGACAGGCAGACCTTCTGATCGTGGCCGGGCGGGTCAGTCAAAAGATGGGGCCGGTACTTCGTCAGGTCTACGACCAGATGGCCGAGCCGAAATGGGTTCTGGCCATGGGTGTGTGTGCGTCGTCCGGCGGTATGTTCAACAACTACGCAGTGGTACAGGGCGTCGACCACATCGTGCCGGTCGACATCTACTTGCCCGGCTGTCCGCCGCGGCCGGAGATGCTCCTGAACGCGATCATCGAACTGCACCGAAAGATCCAGGAGATGCCCCTCGGCGTGAAGCGCGAAGAGGCACGCGCGGCAGCCGAGCGCGCCGCACTGGCATCCACCCCCACCATCGACATGAAGGGGCTTCTGCGATGACCGCGGGCAACAACGGATCGAGGGGGATGTTCGGGGTCCGCGGCAGTGGTGACACCTCGGGCTACAGCCGGCTCGCCCCGCCGATCTCAGTAGAGGACAAGGCCTCTCGACCGTTCGGTGGATACTTCGACGAAGTTGCGGACTCCTTGGATGCCGCATTGCGCAGCGCGGGCAGCACTTTCACCGATGCAATCGAGCGGGTAGTGATCTTTCGAGACGAGATGACGCTGCATGTCGAACGGTCTCACCTCCCGCAGGTCGCGCGCAGACTGCGCGACGAATCGGAACTGCGCTTCGAACTTTGCCTGGGTGTCGATGGAGTCCACTATCCGCAGGACACCGGTCGCGAGCTCCACGCCGTGTATCCATTTGCTTCGATCACGCACAACCGCCGGATCAGACTGGAAGTGTCCGTGCCGGACTCCGATCCACATATTCCGTCCATCGTCGGGATATACCCCACCAACGATTGGCACGAGCGTGAGACCTACGACTTCTTCGGGATCGTCTTCGACGGTCACCCGGCCCTGACCCGTATCGAGATGCCCGACGACTGGAAGGGCCACCCACAGCGCAAGGACTATCCGCTCGGCGGTATCCCGGTCGAGTACAAGGGCGCCCAGACTCCTCCACCCGACGAGCGTAGGTCGTACAACTGATGAACGAGACGACAGGAAGCAACTCCGGTGCCACGACGGAAACCGTCGTCACAGCATCGGGTCAGGACTGGGACGACATCGTCACCGCGGCCGCTCGCCAGCGAACCGGCGAGGCCGAACGGATCGTGGTCAACATGGGCCCGCAGCATCCGTCCACTCACGGCGTCCTGCGCCTCATTCTCGAAATCGAGGGTGAGACAGTCGTGGAAGCTCGGTGTGGAATCGGCTACCTGCACACCGGAATCGAAAAGAATCTCGAATACCGGAACTGGACGCAGGGCGTCACTTTCGTTACTCGAATGGACTACCTGTCACCGTTCTTCAACGAAACCGCGTACTGCCTCGGAGTCGAAAAACTTCTCGGCATCACCGACGACATTCCCGAGCGAGCCACCGTCATTCGCGTGATGATGATGGAGCTCAATCGAATCTCGTCGCACCTTGTCGCCCTGGCAACCGGTGGAATGGAACTGGGCGCCGTGACGGCGATGCTGTTCGGATTCCGCGAACGCGAATTGATTCTGGACGTGTTCGAGACGATCACCGGACTGCGGATGAATCACGCCTACATCAGGCCTGGTGGTCTCGCTCAGGATCTACCCGACGGGTCGGTCGCGAAGGTACGAGAACTGTTGAAGGTCCTACCGAAACGGTTGCGTGACGTCGAACTGATGCTCAGCGACAACTCCATCTGGAAAGCCCGCACCCAGGGAATCGGATATCTCGATCTCACCGGCTGCATGGCGCTCGGCGTGACGGGGCCGGTCCTACGCGCCACGGGTCTCCCCCACGATCAGCGTCGAGCGCAGCCCTACTGCGGCTACGAGAACTACGAGTTCGACGTCGTGACGCACGACGGATCCGATTGCTACGGAAGGTACGTCATCCGTGTCGAGGAGATGAAGGAGTCCCTCAAGATCGTCGAGCAGTGCCTCGACAAACTGCAACCGGGGCCGGTCATGGTGGACGACAAGAAGATCGCCTGGCCTGCCGATCTCGCTGTCGGACCGGATGGCCTCGGCAATTCGCAGAAGCACATCGCCAAGATCATGGAGTCGTCCATGGAGGGTCTGATTCACCATTTCAAACTGGTCACCGAAGGAATCCGCGTGCCGCCCGGCCAGGTGTACGTCGCCGTCGAGTCCCCGCGTGGCGAGTTGGGTGTGCACATGGTCAGCGACGGGGGAACCCGGCCGTACCGCGTCCATTTCCGGGATCCGTCATTCACCAACCTTCAAGCGGTAGCGGCGATGTGCGAGGGAGGCATGGTGTCCGACGTGATCGCCTCGGTTGCCAGTATCGATCCCGTCATGGGCGGAGTGGACCGATGACCGGCCCGAACGGCTCGTCACGGGTGTTCATCGAACTCGGGCCGCGCCCGGACGAGCCCACGCAACTGGTACGCCCTGGCGCACGATCGAGTTATCCGCCTGACGTACTCGCCCGACTCGACGCCGATGCCGAAACCGTCATCGCTCGTTACCGTGAGCCTGACGCCGCGGCGACCACCAGTCGATCAGCCCTCCTGCCGCTCCTTCATCTCGTGCAGTCCGAGGACGGGTACATCACCCCGGCCGGGATCGATTTCTGCAGTGCCAAGCTGGGTTTGACCGGCGCCGAGGTTGCCGCCGTTTCCACCTTCTACTCGATGTATCGCCGTGGTCCGACGGGTGAGTATCTGGTCGGAGTCTGCACCAACACGCTGTGCGCGATCATGGGCGGAGACGACATCCTCGCAGCACTCGAAGAGCATCTCGGGTCAGCAGGCTCCAGAGACGAAGGCGGACACTCCATCTCGACGTCCGACGGCAAGATCACCCTCGAACACATCGAGTGCAATGCGGCGTGCGACTACGCCCCCGTCATGATGATCAACTGGGAGTTCTTCGACAACCAGACTCCGGAATCGGCGCGCTCACTCGTCGATGCGCTCCGCGCCGGAGAGCGCGTGACACCCAGTCGCGGTGCCACACTGTGTTCGTTCCGACAGACCGCACGCACCTTGGCCGGGTTCCCCGATACGCGAATCGAAGCAGCCGAAGCACAAACAATCGGCGGGGCAACTCTTGCCGGACTGCGTATCAGCCGATCTCACGACGACAACCCACCCGGTTCGGCCTCAGCAGCCGACGCTCCCGGCGAAGGGAAGTGACATGACACTCGCCCCCGTCCTGAGTCGCTACTGGGATCAACCGAACTCGTGGACTCTCGACAGCTACCTTCGTCACGACGGCTACCAAGCCCTACGCAAAGCGCTAGCCATGTCCCCCGACGCCGTGATCGAAACGGTCAAGGACGCTGGCCTTCGTGGGCGCGGTGGCGCCGGTTTCCCGACGGGCCTCAAGTGGAGTTTCATCCCACAGAGCACCGAAGACAAGCCAGGAGACGGCAAGCCTCACTATCTCGTCGTCAATGCCGACGAGTCCGAACCGGGCACATGCAAGGACATGCCGTTGATGATGGCGACCCCACACACGCTGGTCGAGGGAGTCATCATCGCGGCGTATGCAATTCGAGCGGCCAAGGCGTTCATCTACGTCCGGGGCGAGGTGGTCCCGGTCCTGCGACGTCTGCAGACCGCCGTGGCCGAGGCCTACGCGGCCGGATACCTGGGCCGCAACATCCTCGGTTCGGGATTCGACTTGGATCTCGTCGTGCACGCCGGAGCAGGCGCGTACATCTGTGGTGAGGAGACAGCCCTCCTCGATTCGTTGGAGGGACGACGCGGTCAGCCTCGACTGCGGCCGCCATTCCCCGCCGTCGCCGGCCTCTACGCCTGCCCGACCGTCGTCAACAACGTCGAGTCCATCGCGAGTGTGCCGTCGATCGTCCTGGGCGGCCCGGAGTGGTTCCGGTCGATGGGAAGCGAGAAGTCGCCGGGGTTCACGTTGTACTCGCTCTCTGGTCATGTCACCACTCCCGGCCAGTACGAGGCGCCGCTCGGCATCACGTTGCGAGAACTTCTCGACTACGCGGGCGGCGTTCGCACCGGGCACACCCTCAAGTTCTGGACTCCCGGCGGATCCTCGACTCCGATCTTCACCGACGAACATCTCGATGTCCCACTCGACTACGAGGGCGTCGGCGCGGCGGGATCGATGCTCGGCACCAAAGCACTGCAGATATTCGACGACACAACCTGCATCGTGCGTGCGGTGCTGCGGTGGACCGAGTTCTATGCCCACGAATCTTGCGGTAAATGCACGCCGTGCCGCGAAGGCACGTACTGGCTGGTGCAGATCCTGCGTCGGCTCGAAGGCGGAACAGGTACTGAAGCTGATCTCACCAAACTTCTCGACATCTCGGACACCATCCTCGGAAAATCCTTCTGCGCGTTGGGCGACGGAGCGACCAGCCCGATCATGTCCTCCCTGAAGTACTTCCGCGAGGAATACGTCGCGCATTTCGACGGCAACGGATGCCCGTTCGATCCTCGCCGGTCCGTTCTCGCGACAGGAGCGTTCGTCTCATGACTGCAGCCGACGCTACCAAGGCCGACACGGCACCGCCCACTGATCTGGTCACCCTCACCATCGACGGCCGAGAACTCCAGGTACCCAAGGGCACGTTGATCATTCGCGCTGCAGAGATGATCGGCACCCAGATTCCGCGGTTCTGCGATCATCCCCTTCTGGATCCGGTCGGGGCGTGCCGCCAGTGCATCGTGGAGGTCGAAGGTCAACGCAAGCCGGTGGCGTCCTGCACGACACCGGTTGCGGACGGAATGGTCGTCACCACGCAACTCACGTCGCCGGTGGCCGAGAAGGCGCAGCGGGGGGTGATGGAACTCCTGCTCATCAACCACCCGTTGGACTGCCCCGTGTGCGACAAGGGCGGCGAGTGCCCGCTCCAGAACCAGGCGATGTCGACCGGTCGCACCGAATCCCGGTTCGGTGAGGAGAAAAGGACCTACCCCAAGCCCATCCCACTCTCGTCCGAAATCCTGCTCGACCGCGAGCGTTGCGTCCTCTGCGCCAGATGCACACGGTTTTCGGGCCAGATCGCCGGCGACCCGTTCATCGATCTCCTCGAGCGCGGCGCGCTTCAACAGGTCGGGATCTACGCCAACGAGCCCTTCGAGTCCTACTTCTCGGGCAACACCATCCAGGTGTGCCCGGTCGGCGCGCTTACCAGTACGGCATACCGATTCCGGGCGCGACCGTTCGATCTGGTGTCCAGCCCCAGCGTGTGTGAACACTGCGCCGACGGATGTGCTCAGCGCACGGACCACCGTCGCGGAAAGGTTCTCCGCCGTCTCGCCGGGGACGACCCCGAAGTCAACGAGGAATGGAACTGCGACAAGGGCCGTTTCGCATTCACGTACACGACCCAAGGTGATCGGATCACCACTCCCCTGATCCGCAACGCTGACGGCGAATTGATTCCGGCGTCGTGGCCCATGGCACTCGACCTCGTTGCGCGATCCTTCGCGCAGGCCCGCGGTGACGCAGGCGTACTCGTCGGCGGACGCTCTACCTTGGAGGACGCCTACGCCTACGGCAAGTTCGCGCGAGTTGCTCTCGCTACCAACAACATCGACTTCCGAATCCGTGCTCATTCTGCCGAAGAGGCAGGTTTCCTCTCAGCACACGTCGCCGGCCGCACACTCGAAGAGTCGGTGACGTACCAGGACCTCGAGTCGGCCCCGGCCGCATTGCTGGTAGCTCTCGAGCCCGAGGAGGAGTCACCGATCATCTTCCTGCGGCTACGCAAGGCCGCACGTTTCGGCAAGACGACGGTGCTCTCCAGCGCGCCATTCGCTACGCGCGGCCTGCAGAAGATGGGCGGCTCTTTGCTTCGGACCGTACCCGGAAGTGAAGCAGCTCTGATGGATTCGTTGTCTCACCCCAGCAGCGAGGAGGGCCAGCTCCTCCGGCAGCCCGGTGCAGTGATCCTGTTGGGCGAACGACTCAGTGAGGTGGCGGGCGGCTTCGCCGCGGCGGTACGTCTCGCCGAAGCGACAGGAGCTTGTTTGGCTTGGGTCCCACGCCGCGCTGGTGATCGCGGCGCCGTCGAGGCCGGCGCACTACCGGGATTGCTTCCCGGCGGACGCCCCGTTGCGGACCCGGCAGCACGTCGGGAGGTGGAATCAGTGTGGGGGGCCTCCATCCCGGCATCCGACGGGCGCGACGCCGCGAGTCTGCTGGATCCGGGGCAGACGACTGCTGCCCTTCTTGTCGGCGGCGTCGAATTGAGTGATCTCCCGAACCCGGCGAAGGCAAGGGCCGCGATCGAAGCAGCAGGTTTCGTGGTGAGTTTGGAGATCCGTCACAGCGGAGTCACCGAACTCGCCGACGTCGTCTTCCCGGTGGCACCGGTCGCCGAGAAGCCCGGAACCTTCCTCGATTGGGAAGGCCGCGAGCGCGTGTTCGACACTGCGTTGAGAACGACAGGAGTGATGCCGGATCAGCGCGTTCTCCACGCGATCGCAGCCGAGATGGGCATCGATCTGGGCCTACCCGACGCAGATTCCGCACGCTCGGAGATACATCGCCTCGGCGATTGGTACGGATCGCGCCCCACCTCGCCTCAGGTCCCGTCAGGCACCATGCCCACACCGGCACTGGGCGAGGCAGTGTTGTCGAGTTGGCGAATGCTGCTCGACAACGGCCGATTGCAAGACGGCGAGCCCAACCTGGCGGGTACGGCACGGCTCCCACTCGTACGTTTGTCTGCCGAGACCGCTGCCGAGATCGGCGCCGACAACGGCGATCACGTTGCGGTGTCGACTGAATCCGGTTCCATCACATTACCGTTGGAGATCACCGAACTCCCGCCTCGAACAGTCTGGCTCCCACTCAATTCACCGGGTAGCACGATCTACCAAACGCTCTGCGTTACCGCGGGTTCCGTGGTGAAGATTGCGAAGGCTGGAGCGCAATGACCACCCACGAATACGGGACCGTGGCAGCTCCGGTCGACCTGTCGGCGTTCGGGCACGACCCGTGGTGGTTGGTGATCGGCAAGGCTCTCGCCATTTTCGTGTTCCTCGTACTCACACCGCTGGTGGCAATTTACGCGGAACGAAAGGTCATGGCACGCATGCAGATGCGTGTCGGACCGAACCGCGTCGGCCCCCGTGGAATGCTCCAGAGTCTCGCTGACGGAATCAAGCTCGCCCTCAAGGAGGGCATCACACCGACCGGCGCCGACAAACCGATTTATCTCCTCGCGCCCGTCATCGCAGTCGTGCCCGCGTTCATGGCCTTTGCCGTCATCCCGTTCGGTCCGCAGGTGTCGATCTTCGGAACCCTTTCACCCCTGCAACTGACCGATCTGCCGGTCGGAGTTCTCTACATCCTCGCCGTGACTTCAATCGGTGTGTACGGGATCGTGCTTGCCGGCTGGTCGTCCGGATCGACGTATCCACTACTGGGCGCACTTCGATCGACCGCGCAGGTCATCTCCTACGAAGTAGCAATGGGGCTGTCCTTCGCCGCAGTCTTCCTCTACGCCGGCACGATGTCCACGTCCGGCATCGTCAGCGCCCAACAAGGTGCCTGGTACGTCTTTCTCCTCCTGCCGTCCTTCCTGATCTACGTGACAGCCATGGTCGGCGAAACCAACAGGGCTCCCTTCGACCTTCCCGAGGCCGAGGGTGAACTGGTGGGTGGGTTCCACACCGAGTACTCCTCACTCAAGTTCGCGATGTTCATGCTGGCCGAGTACGTGAACATGGTGACGGTGTCCGCTCTGGCCACGACACTGTTCCTGGGCGGGTGGCACGCACCGTTCCCGTTCAACCTGTGGGACGGCGCCAATTCCGGTTGGTGGCCGGTGCTGTGGTTTGTCGCCAAGGTGTGGGGCTTCCTCTTCGTCTTCATCTGGTTGCGCAGCACGCTTCCTCGATTGCGCTACGACCAGTTCATGAATCTCGGCTGGAAGGTTCTGATCCCCGCAGCTTTGGTATGGGTGATGGTGATCGCGACCGTTCGTGCGTTCCGCAACGAGGGCTACAACACCTGGGTCGTACTTCTCTGCGTCGCACTGGTTCTCGGAGCTGCGCTCCTGATCGTGTTGGCCGGGACTTACCGCAGCCGACGCCGAACCGCCGCGTTGGTGCCCGATTCGGGGACCCGGCCTTTCGATGCGATGTCGGGCGGCTTCCCGGTTCCACCCCTACCTGGTCAAACGCTGCCGACCCGAAAACTACCGGGTCAGAACGTGCCACCGCCGCGGCGGACAGATGTTTCCGACACATCGGAGGACTCCCATGCCTGATTTCCTCGGACCTATCGCGGGTTTCGGAGTGACGCTCTCGACAATGTTCAAGAAACCCGAGACCGAGTTCTATCCGGAGGAGAAGCGGCCCACCGCGCCCGGATACCACGGTCGCCATCAACTCAACCGGTATGCGGACGGACTCGAGAAGTGCATCGGTTGCGAACTGTGTGCCTGGGCCTGCCCCGCCGACGCGATCTATGTCGAGGGTGCTGACAACACCGAAGAAGAACGGTTCTCCCCCGGCGAGCGTTACGGGCGGGTGTATCAGATCAACTACCTGCGGTGCATCGGCTGTGGCCTCTGCGTCGAGGCTTGCCCCACTCGGGCTCTCACCATGACCAACGAGTACGAGATGACCGACGACAACCGAGCCGGATTGATCTACGAGAAGGACCGCCTTCTCGCGCCCCTGAAACCCGACATGGCAGCGCCACCACACGCGCTGCGTCCCGGCACAACTCAGGACGACTACTACCGCGGCGACATCACAGCAGCTCCCGAACAGGCAGTACCCGCACAAGCAGCACCCGAACAGCCAGCACCCGAGCAAGAGCCGAACCCGGAGACCGAGAAATGATCGCGGCGGTCACGACCACGATCCTGGCGGAGGGAACGATGACATCGACCTCCACCGGCGAGGCGGTGCAGTTCTGGATCCTCGGAACCCTTGCGGTGATCAGCGCTTTGGGTGTGGTCGCCGCCCCCAAGGCCGTCTACTCTGCGCTCTTCCTTGCAATGACGATGATCATCCTGGCCGTCTTCTACATCGTGCAGGGCGCACTGTTCCTCGGTGTCGTCCAGATCGTCGTCTATACCGGCGCAGTGATGATGTTGTTCCTGTTCGTCCTGATGCTGGTCGGCGTGGATTCTTCGGACTCCTTGGTCGAAACGCTACGGGGACAACGCGTCAGCGCGATCGTGATCGGCGTCGGATTCGGGCTACTCCTTATCGGCGGACTCGGAAATGCGTCGATCTCGGGCTTCACCGGATTCACCGGACTCGACCAGGGCAACATCGACGCTCTCGCCGATCTCATCTTCATCCGCTACGTCTGGGCCTTCGAACTGACTGGCGCACTGCTGATCACGGCGACACTTGGTGCAATGATGCTCGCGCATCGGGAGAAGATCGGAGCCACACTCAGCCAACGCGAACTCTCGCAGCAACGATTCGCGTACCTGGGCAGCGATGAGAGTGATCCCGACAAGGGCTCGGCCACTCCCCTCCCCAGTCCCGGCGTGTACGCACGTCACAACGCAGTGGACATGCCGGCACTGTTGCCCGACGGAACGTTCTCGACGCTCTCCGTCAGCAGCGCACTCACTCCGCGTTCCCCGGATCCGAGTACCGGTGAGGAGTCTGCGCGATGAATCCCGAGAATTACCTGTATCTGTCGGTCCTGTTGTTCACCATCGGGGCTGCGGGAGTCCTCCTGCGACGCAACGCCATCGTGGTGTTCATGTGTATCGAATTGATGCTCAACGCCGCGAACCTGGCATTCGTGACCTTCGCGCGCATGCACGGCAATCTGGACGGCCAGATCTTCGCCTTCTTCACGATGGTGGTAGCTGCGGCCGAAGTAGTCGTCGGCTTGGCAATCATCATGATCATCTTCCGATCTCGGCGTTCTGTATCCGTCGACGACGCAGACCTGCTGAAGTACTGACATGTCAGGAGGAATCACGTCCGCCATCTGGTTGCTCCCCGCCCTGCCCCTGTGCGGCGCCGCTGTCCTGTTGCTGGCGGGTCGTCGCACGAACGCGTGGGGCCACCTGTTCGCCTGCGTCATGGCACTCGCGTCGTTTGTCGTCGCAGTGGTGTTTTTCATCGCCATGCTCGGCCGCGACACCGCCGACCGCACCGTCACCGAGCACCTGTTCAGTTGGGTCCCGGTCGACAGTCTTCAGGTCGAGTTCGGACTGCAGCTTGATCAACTGTCGATGTGTTTCGTCCTGCTCATCACCGGTGTAGGTTCGCTGATCCACATCTACTCGGTCGGCTACATGGCGCACGACCCCGAGCGTCGTAAGTTCTTCGCCTACCTCAATCTCTTCCTCGCTGCGATGCTGCTCCTCGTGCTCGCCGACAACTTCCTCGGGCTCTACGTCGGCTGGGAAGGCGTCGGTTTGGCGTCGTACCTGCTGATCGGTTTCTGGCAGCACAAGCCGTCGGCGGCGACCGCTGCCAAGAAGGCTTTTGTCGTCAATCGGGTGGGCGACATCGGATTGATGATCGCGATGATGTTGATGTTCAGCACGTTCGGCTCGCTCTCGTTCAGCAGCGTCTTCGCCGACGCGTCTGGTGCAAGCGAAGGTGTCCTGACGGCGCTCGGCCTGATGCTCCTCCTCGCTGCATGCGCGAAGTCGGCGCAGGTGCCACTGCAGTCGTGGCTCGGCGACGCGATGGAGGGCCCCACCCCCGTCTCGGCGCTGATTCACGCGGCCACGATGGTCACGGCCGGCGTCTACCTGATCGTGCGCTCCAATCCGATCTTCGATCTCGCACCCGACGCTCAACTCGTGGTTGTCATCGTCGGTGCCGTGACGCTGCTGTTCGGTGCGATCATCGGCTGCGCGAAGGACGACATCAAGAAAGCGCTCGCCGCATCGACCATGAGTCAGATCGGATACATGGTCCTGGCGGCGGGCCTCGGACCAGCTGGATACGCCTTCACAATCCTTCATCTGATCACCCACGGATTCTTCAAGGCAGGCCTGTTCCTCGGCGCGGGTTCGGTGATGCACGCGATGAACGACGAAACCGACATGCGGCGCTACGGCGGGCTCCGAGCGTTCATGCCACTGACTTTTGTCACGTTCGGGCTCGGATACCTTGCCATCATCGGTGTTCCGCCGTTTGCCGGGTTCTTCTCCAAGGACAAGATCATCGAGGTTGCGATCGGCGAGGGTGGCGTCAAGGGTGTTGTGCTGGGCATCGTCACCCTGTTGGGTGCGGCCCTCACTGCCTTCTACATGAGCCGCGTGATGCTGATGACCTTCCTCGGGAAGGCCCGCTGGGAGAACCAGAAACCTCACGAATCTCCGGCAGTGATGACGTCTCCGATGATCATCCTGGCCGTGGGGTCCGTCGGCGCCGGGATGCTCCTGACCATCGGGTCCAGCTTGCAGAACTGGCTCGAACCGGTTGTCGGCTCACATCACGTCGAACCGCCGATACCCGCATGGTCGATCACCGCGCTGGCGCTGCTCGCAGTTGCCGCCGGCGTCGCGATTGCGTATCGCGAGTACGCCACCCGGGAGATTCCACTTGTGGCACCGACTCCGGTTTCACCGTTGACCGGTGCGGCTCGCCGCGATCTGTACGGTGACGCCTTCAACGAGACGGTGTTCATGAAGCCCGGACAACAACTCACCAAGTCGTTGGAAGTGTTCGACACCAAGGGAATAGGCGGCGTCGTGGGCAGCTTTGCGGTGGTCGTCACCGGGCTGTCCGCGCTCACGCGGAAGCTACAGACCGGGTTTGTTCGCTCGTACGCGCTGGTGATGTTTGTCGGAGCAACACTCGTGGTCGCGACAATGATGGCGGTGACACTGTGGTGATCGAAGCGGCGGTGAGCGACTCTGTGACCAATACCGGCTTCCCTGCGCTGACGGTGCTCTGGTTGCTTCCGCTCATCGGAGCGGGTGTAGTCCTCGCTCTGCCGGCACGGTCGTACCAATTTGCGAAGTCTCTCGCATTGGCTGTGTCCGTGGCAGTCCTGGTGGTCGCCGCCGTTCTCGGAGTTGCGTTCGACCGCGGCGGCGAACAATTTCAATTTGTCGAAAGCCACAGCTGGATACCGGCTTTCGGTACCAGCTACACACTCGGACTCGACGGGATCGCACTCGTTCTGGTTCTTCTCACCGCCGTGCTGGTGCCGTTACTCCTGATCGCGGGCTGGAATGACGTCCCGGCAGACCCGGCATCACCCAAGAGAATGCCGCACACCTATTTCGCGCTGATCCTTGTTGTCGAGTCCATGGTGATGATTTCGTTCAGCGCCTTGGACATTCTCTTGTTCTACATTTTCTTCGAGGCCATGCTGATACCGATGTATTTCCTCATCGGCGGGTTCGGCGGAGTGGGCAGATCTCGCGCAGCCGTGAAGTTTCTGCTCTACAACCTCCTCGGCGGCCTGGTCATGCTCGCTGCAGTCATCGGCCTGTATGTGGTCACCACGCGCGACGAGAGTCCCTTCGCCAGCGGCACTTTCGACTTCCGGGCGATCGCCTCAGCGGCAAACAGCGGTGAACTCGGTGTGGGACCCGGGGTGCTCAACGCCTTGTTCCTCGGATTCATGTTCGCGTTCGCGGTGAAAGCACCGCTCTGGCCGCTGCACAGTTGGTTGCCGGACTCCGCGGTGGAATCGACTCCGTCGACAGCAGTGCTGATGATGGCGGTCGTGGACAAGGTGGGCACGTTCGCGATGATTCGCTACTGCCTGCAACTGTTCCCGGAGTCGTCGTCGACCTTTGCACCGTGGATCATCACGCTCGCCGTTATCGGGATCGTCTACGGCGCAATACTGGCGATCGCGCAAACAGACGTCATGAGACTGATCGCCTACACGTCGATTTCGCACTTCGGCTTCATCATTCTCGGAATCTTCGCGATGACCAGCCAGAGCCAGGCGGGTTCCGCGCTGTACATGGTCAATCACGGAGTCTCCACTGCGGCTCTGTTCTTGATTGCGGGATTCCTCGTCTCGCAGCGAGGTACTCGATCGATCGCGGCGTACGGCGGCGTCCAGAAAGTTGCACCCGTACTTGCCGGCACATTCCTCGTTGCGGGGCTGGCAACGCTGTCGCTGCCGGGTCTCGCGCCGTTCGTCAGTGAGTTCCTGGTGCTGATCGGGACGTACTCGCGATACCACGTGGCCGCTGTCGCGGCGACTGCCGCGCTTGTCCTGTCCGCGATCTACATACTCTGGCTCTACCAGCGCATGATGGGCGGACCTGTGAAGGAAGGGCAGGGAACGATCCGCGACCTCGCTCGACGCGAACTCGTGGTGGTCGCCCCTCTGATCGCACTCCTGTTGCTTCTCGGCATCTACCCCAAGCCTGCCTTGGACGTCATCACTCCTGCAGTGAGCCATACGGTCGTCGACGAGGCTCCGACCCCGCTCGTCGCCGACCACGAAGGAGGTGCCCACAAATGAGTTCCTTCAACGACGTGACCATCCTCGGCTCAGCCGGCACGGCGTCACCCAGTGTCGAATACAGCTTGCTCTCGCCAATGCTGATCGTGTTCGGTGTTGCGGTTGTGGGCGTACTCATCGAGGCATTTGCACCCCGGCGTTTTCGATACCCCGTGCAACTCGTCCTCGGTGTCGCAGGCTTGGCGGCCGCGTTCGTGGCAGTGCTTCTGCTCGCCGGCACGCGGTCGACGGCGATGGGTTCTGTAGCGGTCGACGGTCCGACCCTTTTCCTACAGGCCACGATCCTTCTCGTGTCGATCCCCGCAGTACTGCTGATCGCCGAGCGAGGCTCGGGCAACACCGCCGAGGTGATCGCGCAACACGACGCGCTCGGCGGTTTCACCCCTCAAGCGTCGAGCGTCCCCGGAAGTGTTGCGGAACAAGAAGCGGTCAAGGTCGGTATCGCCCAGACCGAGGTCTTTCCGCTCACCCTCTTCGCTGTCGGCGGCATGCTCCTTTTTCCCGCGTCCAACGATCTGCTGACGATGTTCGTTGCGCTCGAGGTGTTCTCACTACCTCTGTATCTCCTGTGTGGTCTGGCACGCCGACGTCGCATGCTCTCCCAGGAAGCTGCGCTCAAGTACTTTCTGCTCGGGGCATTTTCGTCGGCGTTCTTCGTTTTCGGAATCGCGTTGCTGTACGGCTATGCCGGGACGGTCACGCTCTCCGGTATCGCCGACGCAGCTCGCAGCGGGTCGGGTACCGACGCCTTCCTGTGGCTCGGGACAGCACTCGTGGCCGTGGGATTACTGTTCAAAGTCGGTGCCGTGCCGTTCCATTCGTGGATTCCCGACGTCTATCAAGGGGCGCCGACGCCGATCACCAGTTTCATGGCTACTGCGACCAAGATCGCCGCATTCGGTGCCATCCTTCGTGTCTTCTATGTGGCTCTGCCGAACGAGTACGTGAACTGGCGTCCACTGATGTGGGCGGTCGCGATTCTCACGATGGTTGTCGGATCGATCGTCGCTGTGACGCAAACCGATATGAAGCGGATGCTCGCGTATTCGGCCATCGCGCACACCGGATTCATTCTGACCGCTGTGGTTGCGGATTCGGATGCCGGCCTGGCCTCGGCGATGTTCTACCTTCTGGCCTACGGATTCAGCACCGTGGGCGCGTTCGCCGTCGTGAGTCTGGTTCGGGACGCAGACGGTGAGGTCGCGACGCTCTCGCGCTGGGCCGGATTGGGCCGGCGCTCACCGCTGGTCGGAGTTGTGTTTGCACTGTTCCTGTTGGCTTTCGCCGGGATCCCGTTGACCAGTGGGTTCATCGGAAAGTTCGCGGTGTTCAGCGCGGCAGCCGAGGGCGGGGCCGCACCTCTCGTGATCGTCGGTGTCCTGTGCAGCGCGATCGCCGCGTACTTCTACGTGCGAGTGATCGTGTTGATGTTCTTCACCGAATCGGCCGCAGACGCTCCGACCGTCGTGGTACCGAGTGCACTGACCAGCAGTGTGATCGGCCTCGGCGCCGGTGTCACGCTCATCCTCGGCATACTCCCCCAGCCGGCGCTCGACCTCGCCGAGCGTGCAGCGGACTTCCTACACTGAGCCGATGCGTGAATCTGATTGCGACGCCGGACTGCCGAGCACCATCCGGTCGCCATGGTTCGTCGGGTTTTCAGCGGTAGCGATTGTCCATCTGATCCTCAATGCCGCTGATGCTGCGCCCTGGGACGGGATCACCAAGGTCATGCTCGCGCCGATTCTGGCTGCCTGGGTTGTCGCCCGACGCGGACCTCGAATTGTTGCTGCTGCGCTGATTGCCTGTGCTTTCGGAGATTTGTTCCTGATCTGGGACTCCACGTTTGTCATCGGGATGGCAGCCTTCGCGATCGGTCACCTCTGCTTCATCCGATTCTTTCTCTCACACGGCGCGCTTCGGGAGATACGAAGGCGGCCATGGTTTCTGTGCGCTTACACCGTCGCTGGGATCGCTCTAGTGTCGTACACCTGGACCGGTCTCGAACCTGAACTTCGAATTGCCGTCCCCGTGTACGCCGCAATCCTGGTGGGAACCGCATCAACCGCACTGACGTACAACTCGATCACCGGTATCGGCGGCGCGCTGTTCCTCACCTCTGACGCCCTCATCCTGCTCGGCCAGGCGAACAAGTGGCAGCCCGCCGCTGCGGGCATCTGGATCATGACGCTGTACATCCTCGCTCTGTTGCTTCTGACAGTGGGAGTTCTCGGCCGGAGTAAGACGCCAAACCGTCCATTAGCTCAGCGGCTGTAAGGATCAGCAACCAGCCGGACATCTCTTCATATGACCCCGAAATCCGAGGAACAACCGCCGCCGAGCGGCGAAGACCGGTTCACCGCCCTGTGGGACGCCTACGCCGGTCGGGTGTTCGCGTATACCTGTCGCCACGTTGATCATCACAGCGCGCAGGAGGTTGTCTCCGAGACGTTCCTCGTTGCCTGGCGACGCTTGGACGAAGTGCCCGAGCCGGCACTGCCATGGCTGTTGGTGGTGGCTCGAAACACCGTGAACAACAACCGTCGCAGCGTTCGGCGCCTTGACGCGCTCACCGAGAAGATGGGACGCATCGAGCAGATTGCGGCATCGACGCCGGGCGCCGACGTCACTGTCACCGAACGCACGGAACTGCTCGAAGCACTGGCAACACTCACCGTCACCGAACGTGAAGCCCTGCTCCTGACTGCCTGGGACGGGTTGACCGCCACCGAAGCCGCGCGGGTCGCTGGGTGTTCGGTTCCGGCCATGCATGTTCGTCTCTTTCGCGCTCGGCGTCGATTGCGCGCCGGGTTGCCTTCAGAATCCGTCACCGTAATCCCGATGAACACCGCCCGACCTTGCGCTGCCGCCGAACACGGGAGTACCCCATGAGCAAAGATCTGCTGACCACGCTCGAGAAGCTGCGGCCGAGCGATACGGTTTCCGCCGAACTCTGGCCCGAGAACGTCCAAGATGCCGCACGAACCCGAATCATGGCTACCGAAAACAACATTGGGGCAACCAAAGCTCCACGCCGTCGCGTCGGTGCCATCGTTCTCGTCGCGGCGATCTGCGCAGCAGTGGTGGTGGGCTGCGCCGCTGCCACGGGGATGATGCCGAAAGCGTTCACCGACATGTACTCGGGTTGGCAGACGATGCCGGGAACCAACGGCGGAATAGATCCGTCCACCGCCGAGCGGGTCGGGTCCATTCCCGGACCTGACGGAACCTTGTTCAGCGTCTTTGTCGCCCACGGCGCCAATGGCTGGAGGTGCGTCGCCCCGGTTTTCGAGGCGTCAGCCGACATCGACAAGGTTGGTCCGTCGAAATTCATCGGCCTCGGACACGGCTGCAGATCAATTGACTTGTACGGCGCAGATTCATTCGGGGGCGGCGCCGGGTACGAGGCCGGTCCGCACGAGGCGACCTACGACGCAGGAGCGGGAGGTGCTGTCCGAGCCGAACTTCACACCGCAGACGGCCAGATCTATCCGACAATTCTTGCCGAAGACCGCTTCTACGGATGGATTCCCCTGTCGCTCACGTCCCCTCGTCCAACCCTCGTCGGATATGCCGCAGACGGGACGGTCGTCGGCACCCGGTGAGCTGTCGGTACCCTCGAAAGATGACTGCACACGCCCCGAACGAGCGCATCCCCAGCCAGTGGGAAGAGATCACTGCAGCCGACTCGACGCATTCCACACGATATGTCGAGCGTTTCCGTTCCATGAGAGCGGACGGCAAGGACATTGTCGGGGAAGCACGTTTGATCGACGCGATGCTCGGACGCGGTGGCCGGGTTCTCGATGCAGGGTGCGGGCCTGGCCGACTCGGCGGTTATCTGCACGACGTCGGGCATGTGGTTGTCGGAGTCGATGTCGACCCGGTTCTCATCGCTGCCGCAGAAGAAGACCACCCCGGACCGGCGTGGCTTGTCGGCGATCTCGCCGAACTCGATCTGCCGGCCCGCGGTGTCGAGGCAGATTTCGACGTCATCGTGTCGGCAGGCAACGTGATGGCGTTTCTCGCCCCGTCCACCAGGCAAGCAATACTGGCGGGATTCGCTCGTCATCTCGCTCCGAGCGGCCGAGTAGTCATCGGATTCGGTGCCGGCCGTGGCTACGAGTTCCCCGAGTTTCTCGCCGACGCGACCGCGAGTGGCCTCGAGGCTGATCTGCTGCTCTCCACGTGGGATCTTCGCCCGTTCAAGGAGGATTCCGAATTCCTGGTCGCGGTGTTCTCCCGCGCCTGACCCGGCACTTCCCCCGCACTCCCTGCGATCCGTTACACGGCGATCAACTCACCCTGATCACAATGGTGGCGACTGTTGTTCACTACGAACATAATTGGATCAATGCGGGTGTGGCCGAGCGGCAAGGCAGCGGTCTGCAAAACCGTCCACGCAGGTTCGACTCCTGCCATCCGCTCCCCTTGCGAACCAGCGACTCATGTCGCAACCCCCACCTAGGAATGACATTCGGTGCACGCAACCTGCATCGCTCCGCTCCGTCTCCGCGCACATGGCTCCGGACAGTTACCCTCGATCGATGCACCCTCTACCCGAGACAGGACAGTTACCTCCCGGACCGATGGCTTCGCAAGTGGAACACCTCTGCATGGCGTTCGGCGCGAAAGTTGCTGTGAACGACCTTTCTCTTGCGGTGCCCTCAGGTTCGTTGTTCGGTCTGGTGGGCCCGAATGGTGCGGGAAAAACGACCACATTGTCGATGGCTGTCGGATTGCTTCGCCCGCACTACGGTCGCAGCCTGGTGTACGGCTACGACGTGTGGAACGACCCTGTGGCAGCGAAGAGTCTGCTCGGCGTCCTACCCGACGGTCTGGCGCTACCCGCCCAGTTCACCGGTCATGAACTACTCACCTATTTCGGGCGACTGCGCGGTATGCCAGAGGACGTCATCGCGTCACGACGCGACGAACTGTTGGCCGCGCTCGATCTCGCCGATGCAGGTGGAACGGTCATCGCCGATTATTCAGCGGGCATGACGAAGAAAATCGGGTTGGCCTCGGCCTTGTTGCACGGCCCTCGCTTACTGGTACTGGATGAGCCGTTCGAAGCTGTCGACCCCATTTCTTCGGCCGGAATTCGGAGCATTCTGCTCTCGTTCGTCCACTCAGGTGGCTCGGTCATTCTTTCCAGTCACGTGATGGCCCTTGTCGAACAACTGTGTACTCACATCGGAGTCATCGCAGACGGTCGCGTCGTGGCTTCAGGAACGGTCGACGAGGTGCGCGCAGGCAACACTCTCGACGAGGCATTCGTTCGCCTTGTCGGTAGCCGCAGTCCCAGTCCCGACGGACTGTCATGGATGCGCGCATGACCACCACCAGCTTTTCACCGACACACTGGAACCCGTCGGTCTCTGTGTGGCGCACTGTTCTCCGCATGCGCATGACCCTCTACAAACGTCAGTTCACCGGTGGAAGAGCTGTAATCAAGGTCATTGCAGCGTTGTTCGGGGTTCTGGGGGCAGCGCTACTGTGCCTACGAGCTTCGGGAAAGAACGGTGTTTCCCCCGATCTCGTCAGCGGCACAACCAGTCTCGCACTTTCGGCTATCGGCGTGATGTGGATCTTGATGCCGATCATGTCTGGTCTGTCAGATGACAATCTTCACCCCAGACATTTCCAACTACTCCCCCTGGAACCCGTCCGACTCGCCAGAGCACTGTTCTCGACGTCGCTGGTCGGTATGACCGTGCCGATTACCGCGTTGGCTGCAGCAGCGATTCCAATTTATGCCGCTACACACCACCCTGCCGCACTGCCATTGGCCATTATCGCTTGGCCCGCAACGGTCCTGCTCATTGTCGGCACCTCACGGGTCGCGATGCTGGCGATGTCGCAGCTCCTGCGGAGTCGTCGCAGCCGCGAACTGGGACTGTTGGCATTCGGCACGTTCTTCGGCGGACTGTATCTGCTGCAATTTCCGCTGCAGAGTCGCCTCGGCACGGTCGTGGACGGCGACGTCACGTGGCCGCTCACGGTCGCGCATTCGATCCCGTTCGCGTGGGGAATCACCAGTGTCGACGCAGCAGCAGGAGGCGCCTGGCTCCTCGCCGCCGGAGCAGTCCTCGCCCTGGTGCTGGTCGATCTCGCACTGCTGTGGTCATGGCAACGCCTGGTCGTTCGCTACTTCAACGGGAAGGTCGCAGAATCAGCGGGCGCCACTTCCGTGCAATTGAAGAACCAGGGCCGCGACATTCGAACCGGTTGGCGCGCATCCCGACTGGGCACCGTCATCTCTCGCGAGCTTTCGCTCTGGCACGGAGACATGCGCCGACGAACACAACTGCTCTCCGTTGCCATCATGACCTTGGTCTCCGGCTTCGGACCGCTGATCTCGTCATCGATCCCCTTCTCCGCCGCATGGGGTGCCTGGTTCCTGATCTACCTGGCAATGGCAGCCGGATCGAATCTGTACGGATTCGACGGCGCATCGATCTGGCATCTGGTGATGATCCCCGAAGCCGCTGCCGCTGACGTCCGGGGCCGACAAATCGCGTGGGCGATCGTGATGACACCCTTCGTGGTCGTCGCAACAGCTGCTGTACGGATCTTCGGGGACCTCGGGACCGACCGACTGGCCGTGCCGCTCGCCGTCGGCATTTCGATGATGGGAGTCGGTGCAGGATTGGTAGTAGCGATATCCGCCAAAGCCCCCTACCCGGTCCCGGAGATGAAGAAGACGTTCTCCCTCAACACCCGCGGATCCTTCAATGGCTCGTCCTTCGGACTGATCATCCTCGCCATCGTCATCTTCGCCGCGACAACGGCGCCCGGCGTTCTACTCGGGGCGCTGCTACCGAACCCGGTGAATTATTTCGCCATCCCTGTCGCTGTTGCGATTGGTGCACTTGGTGCTTGGATCGGGGGCCGCGTCGCGATCACCCGTATGCAACGCGAGCCGGATCGGATTCTGTTCGCGGTTACCACCGCATGATCGTTGCCCAGATAGTCCGAGAATTTCTGGGCGTCAGCGCAGTAGCCGCAACTTGCACCAAAAAACTCAGTCTGGGCAATCGGATTATCAGGGATCCAGGTAGCGCAGCTCAACGGGTTCGGTCCTCGCATATCGCCGCCGGGCTTTCGTGACATAGCTTCCGCTCGAGCCGAACCATTGCCCTGGAAACATCGCACCACCAAGATGTTTGGCATGTCCCCGGAGCACTACGGTTCCGTACGTGTCGCCGAACGTCCCGGCCGATGCGGGAACTGCGCGCACCCCGCCCCTTCGCTGGAGCGTGGGTGGATCGAGCGCTGCCTCAGGTTCGCTCCGCAGCCCGCTCGGTGTGCAGAAATCCTGGTGATGGACCACTACACCGGAGCGATGGAATTCTGCCGGTGCCGACATCCGTTCCACGGGTCCTGATCGCGCCGGATCCTCGAGATCCGCTGTCGAGCCGAGTCCCTCGGCGCCCCGGCTCGACAGCGAAATCACACCTGAATCAGCTCAGCGAGCTCAGCAGCGGCTCGAGAAGCTTGTAGAGCTCGAAGATTCCGATGATCGTTGAAATAGAACCCATGATGATCCTCCGTGATTCGTGAACTTTCCGTGACGTCGCGTCACAGGCAGAAAGCTAACAAACCCGGCATTCAAACGGGGACCTTGGATGTGTCCGGCAGATGAACTCCCTGCTCGGAGAAGCATTTTGGTGACCAGCGTCATGCTCATCGAGAAATGAGCCCCATCGTCACATCACCTGACACCGACTGACGGTGGCAGCAAAAGTCTGCCCGTTGCGATCTGGCGATACATGACACCATTTCCACCCCATCCGACTCTTGCTTTGTGCGCTGAATCCGATTACATTTCTCCACAATAACGGTACGCGTAACGAAATAAAGAGACGGTCTACTTCACAGCCCGATATATCCAGTGCCACAACCCTTCCGGGCTCTTGGAGGGGCGGCGTTTCGTCGCGTCCATAAGCTCCTCACTCCCCGATCGAAAGAGAGCACGATGACCACAGAGAGCGTCTCCGGCAATCAGCCGCGACCGGTAGCAACTATCGCAAGCCTGACCCTGCTGATCGCTGCCGTGGCCGCGCTCGAAAGCATCATCGTCCCCGCACTCCCCCTGATACAGAGAGACTTCGGAGTGACGGCCGACGTCGGAGCGCTCGCATCCGTCGCTCTGACGTTGAGCACTGTCCTCGTCACGCCGATGGCCGGGCGAATAGCCGACGTGTACGGCGCCCGCCCCACCTTGCTCGCGATCACGACAATCGTTGTCCTGGGCGGCAGCGTGTCCGCTCTCGCAACGATCTTCCCGCTGTTCGTCCTCGGCCAATTTCTCCAGGGATTCGGGCTCGGGTTGCTTCCCGTGAGCTTCGTGGTCCTACGACGCACTTTGTCCTCGGACCGACTGAAGACGGCCACGGGTTTACTCGGGGCTGTCGTAGTGGCCGGCGGCGCTCTGGGAGTCGTATTGGCCGGGCCCGTCGCGGAAAACGTCTCACGCACCGCGATGTATGCAGTTCCGACCGCGTTCGTTTTGCTCGGCGCAATTGCTTTTGCCGTGAGCACACCACGAGATCACATATCGAACGTCGGCGGCCGACTCGATTGGCCGGGAGCGGGCAGATTGGCTCTGGGATTGTTGACGCTGACGGCGTGGCTGGCGAGCGCATCGAGCAACGGGTGGGGCGCACCGACGTCGATGCTGCTGCTTCTCGCTTCCGCTGCCGTGTTCGCGATCTGGGCCAAGTATCAGAGCCGGACAACCGAGCCGATGGTCGACCTGACGATGATGCGGCATCGTTCGATGTGGAGCGCCGTGGTCGTCGGCGTGGTTTTCGGGTTCACTTACGGCGCTGTTGTCTATCTACTTCCGCAACAACTCGCCGTGCCGGCAGAGAGCGGATTCGGCCGCGGTGCATCGACAAGTGCCATCGGAATCCTGCTGTGCATCGGTTACGGCGCAGCGGTGATCGCGTCGGTGATTTCCGGAAAGCTCGCACAACGGGTCGGCACGAAAGCCATTGCGGTAGCGGGAGTTGCCTTCCTCGGCCTGAGCGGCGCCGTCGGGGTCTTTGCAACCACGATGTGGCAGATCGTTGTGGTGCTGATCCTTGCGGGTACCGGCGTTGCCGCCGCGTCGACGGCAGTGTTCGTCATCTCCGCCGACAGCGCACCGGCAGACCGCGTAGGTGTCACGACGGCAATAGTCACGATCGCCAGATCGCTGGGTTCTGCTGTGGGAACCCAAATTGCCGCCGGGATCATCGCGAGCGCGACTTCATCCGGCGGCCTTCCCCAGCACTCGGCATTCGCCACAGCTTTCGGAGTGGCGGCAATCGTTGCGATTGTCGGACTCGTTGTCGCGGTGACGATGCCGAAACCGGCATCAACCGATGTTCAGTGGTCGTCGTCGTCCTCGTCGAAGTCTGCGACTCCGCGCTTCCAGTAGCCCGTGATCAGGTGGTCGCCCGAACTCAGGCCGAGTTCGTCGCGCACGAATCTGCGAATCGGCTTGAGACTGGTGGCCTCACCGGAGATCCAGGCGTAGACACGCTCGCCCTCGGGCACGGTGACCGTCCGTACTGCCTGCTCGAGCAGATCCGAGTGACCGGCTGGGACGTCACCGCGGTGCAGCCATCGCACCTCGACGCCTTCCGGAACAGTGAGTTCGATTTCCTGTGAAGGGTCGGTGATCTCGACGAACACCCACCCGGCGGCAGCAGCGGGCATCATCTCGAGCCAACGAGCAATGGCAGGAAGGGCGGTGATGTCACCGGCCAGCAGATAGCGGTCGTACGTCCACGGAACCACGACGCCACCGGGCGGACCTGCCACGTGCACCCGAGTGCCGACGGTCGCCGCCTGAGCCCAATCAGAGGCGTACCCACCTTCGTGGAGCGCGAAATCGAGGTCCAGCTCCCCCGCCTCGGCGTCGTATCGACGGACGGTGTACTCACGCGAGATCGGCAATGGACGAGGCCACTTCAGGCTGAATCCGTCGCGTTCGGGTAGACGTAAAGTTCCGTCTGCATCCGGGTAGACCAGGCGAACATGCTCGTCGGGAGCGTGCGATTCGAAGCCCGCCAACTCCGGTCCACCCAAGGTCAGACGCAACAGTCCGGTCCCGACCATTTCGCTGCGAACAACTTCGAGTTCGCGAATGCCGATGGGGTACGGCACTTTTGCGCCGGTGGTTCCCGCCAGAACTTCGGCGATGGTCGCGAGGTGGTCTCCTCGGTTCATGAACTACCTTCCTTTTCCGGCGGAGCATTCCCCACCGGCACAGTGTTTTCGGAGAGATCGACTTCGTTGATCTCCGAAGTTACCCGGCGCACCGAACCCAATGCTGCCAGGAGCACCAGGCCCAGTGTCACACCGGCGAGCCCCAAGACCAGTAGCGCGGCGCCAGGCTCGAGCCACTGCCCGAGGAACCCGGCTGCCATCGAACCGATCGCCGTACCCGTGACGGCTTGCACCATCCACAGACTGGACACGCGTCCGCGCAATTCGTCCGGAGTGTTCTGTTGAAGGACTGCAAATCTCAGAATGTCGTTGAGTGCGCGGCCGAGGCCGAATCCGGCCAGGCCCAGGAACGCGACAATCGCTGCTCCCGACGCACCCAGTACCACCAGGCCGAGAGGCATCAGCGCAACAGAGATCAACATCGCGGCGCCGTTGCGGTGGACTCGTCCGGTCCAACCGCTGGTGAGGGAACCGACCACAGCGCCGACAGCGGGGGCGCCGTAGAGCAGACCGAGCATGGTGGGTCCGCCGCCGAGGACCTGGTCGACGAAGGCAGGCAGCAACACCATCGGCCCGCTGACGAACATGACCAACAGACCGCTGATCAGGATGCCGCGAATGACTGTGTGCGTGCCGGCGAATTTCACGCCGGTCACCAGCGCGCGCATCGGGCTTTCGTGATTCGTGCCCGGTGCAGGAGAAGGGCCGATGGCTTGGAACAACGTGACAGTTGCTGCGGTGGCCACCGCAGCAACAAAGTATGTCGCGGGAATGCCGCCGGAGGCGATGATCACGCCGGCGATTGCCGGCGAGATCATCGTCCCGATGTCGGTGGTCAGCGCTACCAAAGCGCCGGCCGCAGCCATCTTGTTGCGCGGCAACAACGTCGGCATCAAAGCCATCAAGGCCGAGCTGCTGACACCGCCGGCCAAGCCGTCGACAGCTGCCGCGACGTAGATGACCCACATCGACGGGTGTGGCAAGAGCGCATTGCACCCGAGAATGACAAAGCCGAGACCCGCAGCACTGCGGGCCAACTGGATGGTGCGTCGCCGATCGTAACGGTCAGCGAGCACGCCGCCGAACAGGCTGCCGAAGAACATGGCGATGGCCATCGCCGTGGACACTCCGGCAACCTGCAAGGTCGAGCCGGTGAGCTGGTACGTCTGCGCGGGGACGGCTACGACGAGCAGTCCGATCCCGAGCAGCGAGATCAATCGCGCGGAAAAGGCGTACCTGAAGGGACGGCTGGTCCGCAAGGGTGAAACATCGATCACCAGCCCACCGAATCGAGTCATGCGAAGGTCTGGCCGATCAGGTCGAGGGTAGCCATTGCGCCGTCGTAGTCAGGACGGTAGCTGCTGGCGGGGAGCTCGAACGTCGTGCCTGCCTTGAAGGACGGCAACTGCGAGTAAAGCGGATCGGTGGCAAGTTCGGCCATCGGGCGACCGGACACCGGAATCACAAAGGCGACAGGAGCATCGGCGACCTGCGAGAGCAGTTCCGGGCTGACCTCGAACGAGTCACCCGAGCCGAAGAGCTGCGGGTTGCCGGCCTTGGCCATGACGTCGTCGGCCTTGAAACCGAGCTCGGCGAGCATCGCGGGCAGCGCGGCCGTCGGCGGAACGAGGTACGGCTTGTTGCTCGAGACCGAGAGGAAGTAGACGACGTTGCCCTCGGGAACCTTGATCTTGCCCTTGACCTCTTTGACCTTGTCCTCGTATGCGCTCATCAGTGCCGGAACCTGGTCGGAACGGCCCGCCGCGTCGGCGACGATTTCGAGCTGCTTGTCCCACGCGGCGACCGTCTTGGGGACCAAGACGGTGGGTGCGATAGCAGTGAGCTGATCGTAGAGTTCCTCGGACTGAACCGAGGTGATTCCCTGGCCACCGCCGATGATCAGGTCGGGCTCAGCCGCCGCGACGGCTTCGATGTTGAGCTGCTCGCCGGCCGGCAATTCCTTGGTGCCCTGCGCCTTTGCGGCGTCCGCCCAAGCCGGCGGGAATCCACCGTCGAGGTTCGTGACACCGAGGACGCGGGTATCGGTGGCAACCACCGGTGCGTCCAGGGCGTACAGGTATCCGGCGAGACCGCCGCTCAGAACCACGATGCGCTCCGCCGACGCGGGCACGGTGACCGAGCCCTTCTCGGTCTCGATCACGCGGGTCGTGGGCTCTGCAGCCTTGGTCGGTTCGTCGTTCGAATCGCTACTGCAACCGATCATCGCCACGAGTGCGACGATCAGCAACCCTGCGATGGCGACGAAACGTCGCCAACTCCGTATCGCGAGGGGCGGTGTGGACTTCATCATTGAGCTCCCATTGTGTTTCAACTGTGTGGTTTTCGAACTATGTAGCCGTGCGTTTCGACAAATAGCTGTCGAGCAGCGGGGCAATCGCCGCCCACCCGGCTGGGGTCACCAAACCGGCGTGGTCGTACGGCAGATGGTGTACTGCCATGTCCTGGTCCCCGCGGACTCCGCGCCAGCGATCAGCCAGCAGCTGTCCGGACGCCTCGGCGTCGGCGGTGATCAGAGTAACCGGTCCGTCGTAGGTTGTGTCGGTCGAGCTGGCCACGAGCAAACGAGTGGCATCAAAACCCGCCCGAACAGCGTCGACCAGTCCCGGTGCCTGAGTGAGGATCTCGGGTGGCAGGGCGGCGGCCAGATCTCGGTCGTCGGCATCGTCGCGACCGCGATCGTCACGATCTCCCAGTGGATGAGTATCGATCAGACCGGCGAACTCCACTGTCTCGCCGATATCGACCAGCTGAGCCGCCATCGCGGCAACGACGTTGCCACCGAACGAGTAGCCGAGCAGGTGGTACGGCCCGCTCGGTTGCACGCCGCGAATCGTGTCGACGTACATCGCTGCCAGTTGGTCCACGTTCGTCGGTTCGAGTGGCTCCCCGGCAACTGTGGGCAGTTGCAGGCCGAACAGTGGACGGTCGGCCTCGAGAACACCGGTCAAAGGCGCAAAGGGCCAAGCGAATCCACCGGCCGGATGCACGCAGAACAGTGGTTCTCCGCTGCCTTCGGCTCGCAGTGTCAGGAGGCGATCACGACTCAGATCGATTTCGGACGCCGACTCGTCAAGGTGTACTGCAAGTTCTGCAACTGTCGGACGGGCCATCAGCGTTCCCACACCGACGCTCACCGACAGGTCGTGCTCCATCTCCCCCACCAGTCGCATAGCTCGAAGCGAGTCGCCGCCGAGATCGAAGAAACTCTCTTCGGGATCGACTGCCTCGACGCCGAGTACCCGCGCAAAGACCTGGCACAGTTGCCTTTCCATCTCGGTTCGCGGTGCTCGGGCCGCTGCTCGGGCGGGGGGTGCCGGCAACGCACCGCGGTCCAGTTTTCCGTTGGGCGTCAACGGGATCGAATCCACGACGACGATGTCCGACGGAACCAGGTGTGCCGGTACGCTTTCCCGCAACGCAGCTCGCAGATCGACTGGATCAGCGCCGGGTTCTTCGATGACGTAGCCGACCAGTCGCGGCGGCGCACCGCCTTCGCTACGGACTGACGCTGCCGCTCTCAACACTCCCGGCAACGACGCCAGCGCGGATTCGACTTCACCCAATTCGATCCGAATGCCTCGGATCTTGACCTGATGGTCTGCGCGACCCAGATATTCGAGTTCGCCGTCGCGGCGACGCAGTACAACGTCACCCGTGCGGTACATGCGCTTGCCGACGGAGTAGGGATCAGCAACGAACACAGCGGAGGTCAACGCGGTCCGGTGAAGGTAACCCATCGCCGTTCCGTCTCCGGACATGTACAGCTCGCCCGCCGCTCCGATCGGTACCTCCCGCAGACCCGAATCGAGTACCCGCGCAGACGCGTTCAGAATCGGACGACCCAAGCAGGGTGTCTCGCTCCCCTGAACCGGGGATCCCATCGCGTTGATCGTGAACTCCGTCGGCCCGTAAAGGTCGTACCCGTCGACACCGTCCTGATCGCGCAATCGCGACCACAACTCGGCAGGTACAGCTTCTCCGCCGAGCATCACCAACACCGGCGTCCGCTCACCGTCGAGGAGACCGGCGGCCATCAGTTCCCTGGCATACGAGGGGGTTACATTCACGACGTCGATACCGACTTCGCGGTAATGCTTCACCAGAGACGCGGGGTCCAGTCGCGCCTGCTCGTCGATCACGTGAACTTCGTGCCCCGCGAGCAACCAGAACAGTTCCTCCCACGACATGTCGAACGAGAACGAGACTGTATGCGCGATGCGCAGACGTCGGCCACCCACACTGTTTTCGGTCGGAGTGAATATCTCGGCCTTGTGATTGTGATACATCGTCGTCAACCCGCGGTGACCCACCACGACGCCCTTGGGTTTTCCGGTACTGCCCGAGGTGTAGATGACGTAGGCAGGCTGGTCCGGTGAGGTCGGCCCGCAGACCGCAGCCTCGTCGACAACTGGTGCCGAAGACTGCCCGTCGAGTACCCCGGCCACGTCCGGGTCGTCGAGTACCAGACATGCCTGTCCATCGGGAACTACGAGGTCACGCGTCTGAGTCGTGGTGACTACCAGCGCCGCATCGCTGTCGAGGATGAGTTCGCGCAGGCGTGCCGGCGGGTGAGCCAGATCCAAGGGAAGGTAGGCCGCTCCGGTTCTCATGACGGCGAAGATTGCGACGACGTGATCGGCAGTACGCGGAAGTGCGAGCGCGACAACACGGGTCGGTCCCCCGCCTGGTACCGACTGCCCCAGCGCCGACGCGAGTATCCGTGCCAGTCTGTCCACCCGAGAGTTCATCTCGGCTGCGCTCAGTGTGACGTCTCCGAAGACCAGCGCCGTCTCGTCCGGAGTTGCCGCTGCCCTTTCGCGAAGTAGTGCGTCCACGCTACCGCCGGCCTGGTCCGGCCGTGGCATCACGACGTGCTCCGAAGCGAATTCCGCGGGGGTGCGCGAAAGCGGAACCGCCGTGTCCGCCACCGTGGCGGTATCGGAATTCGCCATCACTTCGAGAATCGTGATGGTGCGGGACAGGATGTCCTGAGCCACGTCGTGCGGAATCAGGTCAGGACGGTTTTCGAGTGTGAGCGCCATCGCCGCGTCCCCGACACCCGGATCCACGTCGAGCGTGAGCGCATAGTGCGTGCCGTCCACCGCATCGAACCCGACGATTCCACTGCGACCGAACGTGTCTCGACGTGCCTGTTCGTCGCGAGGGGTGTTGCGGAAAACGTAGAGCGTGTCGAAGAGCGTGGCGAACCCTGCACTTCGCTGCACGTCGCCGAGCCCGAGATGGTGATGCCCCAGCAGCGAACCTTGTTCACGGAACAGGCGTCCGAGCAACGCCGAGATCTCCTCGCCTGGCCGGACCCGGACACGCACGGGAATGGTGTTGAGCGCCAAGCCCACCATGCGGTCGGCGCCCTCGACCTCGGGTGAACGTCCCGAAACCGTCGATCCGAAGACCACGTCGTCACGCCCCGTCACGGCGCGCAATGCCAGGCCCCACGCCGCAGAGACGACGGTGGACAGCGTCACTCCGCTACGTCTGGCCAACTCGCGTACGTGCTCGGTGATGCTCTGTTCGAGCTGAACCCGGGTGAACACCGGCAACGGAGCGCACCCGCCTGATCCCGTACCACCCACGAGTGTGGGTTGCTCGAGATCCGCGAGGTAGTCCTTCCAGGACGAGATGGCGTCCGTGCGATCCGCTTCGGCGATCCATCGCAGGTGATCACGGAAGTCCGCAGGCTTGTCGAGCGCGCCGTCGAGTCCAACCGGGTCCGTGCCGTGTGTGCGAGCAAACTCGTAGAGCGCAAACAACTCCGCGTACATCAAGGTCTGCGACCAACCGTCGGTCAGCAGGTGGTGCTGAGTGAAGACGAGGTGCGCTCCCCCACCTGGCAACCAGACCAACACCATTCGAATGAGTGGCGGCGCACTCAAGTCGAACAGCCTGCCGAATTCAGCCTCGTCGACGGCGCGGACCTCGATATCCAAGTCCTCGGGTGCGACTGCGCTCAGATCGATTTCGCGGAAAGGCATTTCGGCTGCCCTGGGCACGAACTGCACCGGAGCGTCGAAACCGGCGTGTGTGAAGCCGGCCCGCAGGTTCGGATAGCGCCGCAAGAGCGCATCCCCCGCTGCTCGGATTGAGCGAACGTCGACGGCGGCATCGGCGGAGAACTCGAATCGCGGCTGCATGTGATAGACATCCGTGCCGCCGGCGCCGTCGAGAACCGACTGGAAGTACATGCCTTCCTGCAAGGGACCGAGTGGCAGCACGTCCTGCCAGCCCGGGCTCAGCGACTCGAGCCGTGCCCGACGATCCGCATCGACGGCTACGAGCGGGCTCTGCACGCGATCCGGCGCGGTGTCGGGCAATGCCTTCCGGTCCACCTTCCCGTTGAGGGTGAGTGGTAGTGCCTCGAGCACCGTGATGGTCTGCGGCACCATGTGTTCGGGTAGGAGCCGCGCAATCTCCTTGCGCACCAGTACCGAATCGAGCGTGGTTGCACCTTCGGGAACCACATACCCGTGCAAACTTCCGGTACCCGCCGCATCGACGCGAACGGTGGCTGCCGCGCGGAACACACCTGCCACCGATCCGAGCGCGCCTTCGACCTCGCCGAGCTCGATGCGGAAACCACGAACCTTCACCTGATCGTCAGCACGACGAAGGAAGTGCAAAACCCCTCGCCGGCGTCGGACCAGATCGCCGGTGCGGTAGAGGCGTGCCCCCGGCAGAGAAGGATCGGCGACGAACCGAGCGACGGTCAGATCGGGGCGGTTCAGGTATCCGCGGACCACCTGCGCACCGCCCAGATACAGCTCGCCCGCAACGCCTTCCGGAACCTCACGCAGGTCGTCGTCGAGGATTCGCACGTGCACATCGGTCCAGGGCTGACCGATCGTGACTCGGTCGCCGGTCGTGATGACCGAAGATGTCGCCCACACCGTGGCCTCGGTGGGTCCATAGACATTCCGGACCGAAGCAGCGTTGGCCACCAGATCGTCGGCCAGATCCTGCGGGAGGGCTTCCCCTCCCACCAGGGCTCGCACCATGGCGAGTCCGACTGCGTTCTCGTGTTCGGTGACCACTCGCCACAGCGCCGGCGTTGCCTGCATCACTGTCGCATCGCTTGCGATGATCAACGCCGACAACGCATCCGGGTCGCGAACCGTCCTGCGGTCTGCGATCACGACAGTCGCGCCCGCCGCGAGCGGGCACAGCAACTCGAGTGCCGCGATGTCGAACGACACCGTTGTCACCGCGACGATGCGATCGCCCGGCCTGATCCAGCAATCCGCGAGTACCGTGTCCGCGAAGGCTGCGAGGTTGCCCGTCGAGACCATCACGCCCTTGGGGCGACCCGTCGAACCGGAGGTGTGGATCATGTAGGCGAGGTGATCACCCGCCGCGGGCGGCGGAGGAAGCACGACGCCCGAATTGGTGAACTCACCGTCCACGAAGACGCTCGTGGCGACCGTGGACGGAAGTTGCCCTACGCTGTCGATACTGGTCAGGACACACACCGGAGCCGCGTCCTCGATCATGAACTCAAGCCGCTCAGTCGGGTAATCGACGTCGAGTGGCAGGTACGCAGCGCCGATGTGCAGTACCGCGAGCAGTCCGGCCACCAGATCCGCATTTCGATCCAGCGCGACGGCGACTACCTTCTCGGGTCCGGCGCCGACCGCGAGAAGTTCGCGGGCCAGCTCGTCGACGCGCGCCGACAGTTCCCCGTAGGTAATTCCGACCTCGCCGGAGATCACCGCGATGTCGTCGGGGTGGCGGCTGACGTGTCGAGCGAACAACTGCGAGATCCCCGACGGCGGCGTCGCGCGTCGGCCCGGGTCGCGATCCGGCTTGTTTTCTGCCAGTCGCAGATCCGCGACGACAGTGCTGATTTCGTGACCGAGGACCGCGATCACACCGTCGAGCAATGCGTCCGCAGTCGCGGCGTCGAACAGCCCGGCATCAACCGTCAATCGAAGTTCTGTTGCGGTTCGGACGAATTCGAGGTCGACGCTCTTTCCGGGCGAGTGACCGACACGGGCAGCGAACAGGCTGCTCGTCGGACGCACGAGTAGATCGGCGATTCGGTCGAGGCTGACATCGGAATGCGCAAGTGCCTCGGCGACAGCGTTTTCGACTCGCAGAACGACATCGGCAATTCTCGGCCGACCGGACAGGTCGACCCGAATCAGGGTGTCAGTCCCTTCCGAGACCAGTCCGACAGCAAGGTCCCGACCACCGCCGAAGCTGTTCAGCGTCGCCGCCACGGCGGCCAACAGCACCGCGTCGAATCCTGGTTCGTCACCGAACCGGGCATCGCGTAGCTGACGAAGGTAGGTGTGCGGGCGGTACTCTTCGCCGCGCGGGCGGTCATACGGAAGGTCCGTTTCGAGGGGCAGGTCCGCGAGCGTGCGAACCCAGTACCGCTCGTGATCAGGATTTCCCGCCACCGCCGGGGCGCGGAACGTCGCCACGGTCACGACGGGTCGATCGACGCCAACGACCGAATCCGGCGAGAACTTCGTCCGATCGACGCGTGCGGCCACGGCAAGACCGAGGGGGGTCGGGGTGTCGAAGACATCCGAGACGACGACGCGAATTCCCAGCTTGCGCAGGCTTCCCACCAACCGCATCGCAGTGAGCGAGTGACCGCCGAGAGTGAAGAAATTGTCACCCGGATCGACGTCGGGAATCTCCAACACCGTTGCGACACAGGCGCACACTGCATCCACGACCGCGGGATCGACATCGATCGCAGGATCGGGCGCGGCCACCTTTTTCGTGACAGCGACATTTTTCGCGGCAGACACCGCATCGGCAACGGACGTTGCCTGTCGGACTACCGTGAGCACCGCGGATGCGGGAGCTGTCGGCTCGGTCAGCAACCCACGCAGGATCTCCGCGAGCCGTGTGACCATTCGCTGCGCCGTGGCGTCGGAGACAACTGCCGGATCGTGGTACAGAACCAGATCCAGACCGGTGCTCGGCGGCGCCATCAACGTCATCGGATAGTGCGTGACTCCGCGGTTGGTGAATCCCTCGACCCGCAGTGTGTGCGATGCAGGCTGTCCTGCACCGGAGTTCGGGAAGTTCTCGAACACCAGGAGCGTGTCGAACAGTTGCCCGATTCCGGCGATGCGTTCGATCTCGGCCAAACTGGTGTGTTCGACGTCCACGATGTCGAATTGGGCGTTCTGCAGACCGACGAACTGATCGAGCAAAGGCCGGTGCGCGACGATGTCGAGGCGGGCCGGAATCGTGTTGCTGAACAACCCGACCATTCCCTCCACCCCCGAGAGTTCGGCAGGTCGGCCGGACACCGTGGCCCCGAACACGACGTCCCACTGTCCTGTCGCTTCGGCGAGCGCTGCTGCCCACGCACCCTGAACCAGGGTGTTGACCGTCAGCGCTCGCGCACGGCCGAGTTCGATCAGCGCTTCGGCGTCCGATGTCGCGAGAGGAACCTCGAGCGCGACGGGCACACTTCGCGGCGCTCCGGCGTCGGCAACGAGAGTCGGCGCGGTGAGCCCACGCAAACGCTCGCTCCACGCTGCGCGGGCAGAGTCCTGATCACGGCCGGCGATCCATGCCAAGTAGTCGCGATACGGCGTCGGCGCAGGGAGGCGGCTGTCGCCGTCGTGGTAGACGTTCATCAGCTCGCGCAGGACGATCGGAGTCGACCAACCGTCGGTGAGCAGGTGGTGCGCGTTGAGGACCAAACGGTGCACCCCGCCGGGCAGCCGAACCAGTAGTGCACGCAGCAGAGGCGGTGTACTGACGTCGAAGACATGCTTGGCGGCCTCGTCCTCGACCTGATCTGCAGAGCGGAATGCAGTGTCAGCTGGAACGGAGGTCAGATCGACCGAACGCCACTCGACTTTTGCGCCGCGCGGAATGATCTGAACGGGCCGTTCGAACTGCTCGTAGTGAAAAGCTGCGCGAAGGTTCGGGTGCCTGTCGATCACGGTCTCGAACGCGTCGGCCAACTTCGCCTCGTCCAGTGGCCCGGAGAGGTCGAAGCGTGCAGTAAGTGTGTAGACGTCTGCGGCTCCGTCACGGACCGCATGGAACAGGAGACCTTCTTGTAGCGGCGAGAGCGGAAGGACGTCGGCAAGCGGTCCGTGGACGGCTTCGAGTTCGTTGATCCCGGCCTGATCGACCACCGCGCCCTGGCCGAAGATCGTCGCCGAGCAATCGGAAGGCGTCAAACCACCCTCGAAGAGCGCGGCATGCGCGGTCAGGGCAGCGAGCGCACGTTCCCAATGCTCTTGCAGCTCGACGATCGTCGCGCCGTCGAGCACTGAACCCGCCGCAGTCCATTCGACCGCCAGCGTCGTCGAGTCGTCCTCTCGGACAAATACGTTGAGCGCCAGCACTTCCGACATAACCTTCGTCGCCGGCTCGATGACCGCGAATGGATCCTGCTCCGGCAATCGCCATCCGGTTCCGGGTAGGGACGGGAAGCGGCCCAGATAGTTGAGCAGCAGTTCGGGTGTAGCGCACGCGGAAAGGTCAGGTGCGGTGTCGGGATCCAGATGCCGCAGAACTCCATAGCCGACTCCGCCTCCGGGTACGGCGCGTTTTGCTTCCTTCACCGCACGAAGCAGATGCCCCGCAGCTGCTCCGCCGCTCAATGCGTCGGCAAGATCGTCCGCGGTGAGCAGTGCATCGGTGGGAACCCGAACGGGGAACTCACTGGTGAACCACCCGATGGTTCCGGCGAAGTCGGTGTCGCTGGCGAGCGCGTCGCGGCCATGACCTTCGACGGTAACTGTCTGCGCGCGCAGCCCACTCAGGCCGCGACTGTGCTGCCATGAGCGCAAGGCAAGCATCAATCCCGCGAGAAGCACTTCGTCGGTCTTGGCTCGATACGCCGCCGGAAGCGTGGTCAACAGCGCGTCCGTGACGGCCGGGGGCGCAACAGTTGTCGTGCGAGAGGCGGTTGCGGTCACGTCGATCTTCGGGTCGAGACGACGACTGCCGATCGGCTCGTCGTCCGCCTGTACCGACGCGGACTTCCAGTACTCGAGCTCTGACGCCCTGCTGCCAGAGGCCCCGAATTCCGCGAGCAACCCTGCGTATCGACGCCACGAACTTCCGCCTGCAGCCAACCGGGCCGACCTACGCTCGCGTGCAGCATCGGTGGCTTCGTGGAGGCCTGGAAGCAGAATTCGCCAGGACACACCGTCGACGATCAAATGGTGAGCTACGACGATCAATTGGTCGGGTCGACCGGCCTCGGTATTGACCAGTACGACTCGCAGGAGTTCACCGGCACGTGGGTCGAGACTCGCCGCCGACGCCTCCGCGAGGTCTCTGATCCGGGACGGCTCGGAGGTGTCGGACACCTCTCGAACGAGTCCCTCGCTGCGCACCGCGCCGGGGTCCCGGACGATCAATTCGGTAGTGCCGCTGTCGTTGTCACGGCGCAGGAGCAGGCGTAGAGCGTCATGGTGATCGAGGATCGTCTGCACGCCGGACTGCAGGTCACCCAGTGAAAGGCTGTCGTCGATGCGCACTGCTGTCCACTGCGCGTAGCCCGCGATTGCCTCGTCTGTCGGATTCTTGTCGATCAGTGCTCGAACGATCGGCGGGGCGATCACGGTGCCGGTCGCCACGTCCGCAACCGAGGCTACGGCGTCGGCGTCATCGGCAATCTCACGCGCCGCAGCGGCGATGGTTCCCAGATCTCGCTGTGCCAGTAGTTCTTTGGGAGCAACGATCAGACCACGCACCCGCAGTCGACTGCTGACACTGATCGCCGTGATGCTGTCACCACCGAGGCCGAAGAAGTCCTCGTCCACGCCGACGCGTTCGCGGCCGAGCACCTCGGCCACCACGTCACAGAGGATTTCCTCGCGCGGTGTGGATGCGGCGCGCCCTGCCGATTCGGCAGCCGGGGCAGGTAGTGCCGCACGATCGAGCTTTCCGTTCACCGTGACGGGCAGTTCGTCCAGAACGACGATTGCGGCGGGAACGAGATGATCCGGTACGCGACCGGCGAGGTCACGGCGCAATTCTTCCTGCGGCGGAAGCGTCGCGCCGGCGGCGGCTACAACGTAGCCGACGAGGCTGGGCCGTCCCCCATCCGTGCGGATCAACGCAGCAGCCGCGCCGATTCGGGGTTCCGATCCGAGAACAGCCTCGACCTCGCTCAACTCGACTCGATGTCCGCGAATCTTCACCTGCTTGTCGCTGCGACCGATGAAGTCGTAGCCCCGCCCCGGCACCCACCGCGCCACGTCCCCGGCGCGGTACATCAGATCTCCCGGAGCCCCGAAAGGATCTGCGACAAAACGCTCGGAGGTCGCGCCGGCGCGGCCGAGGTAGCCCCTGGCCAATTGCGGTCCCGCCAGGTAGAGCTCACCTCGTTCACCGTCGGCGACCGGCTCGAGCGCGCTGTCGAGCAGGTACGCACGGGTACCCGCGAGGGGGTACCCGATACGCGGTCCGGCACCTTCGACCGTGGTCGCGATCGCGTCGACCGTCGTTTCTGTGGGGCCGTACAGGTTTCGAGCCGGAACACCGGATTCGATGATCGCGTCCCACAGTGCGGGCGGTGCCGCCTCGCCACCCACGACGAGGAGCTGCAACCGCTGCGTACGCAGCAACCCGTTGTCCACCATCGCTGCCGCCATCGACGGCGTCGTGTCGACCACGTCGACGCAATCTCGCTCGAACGCCGCGACCAGAGCGACCGCGTCCTTCTGCAGTTCCTCGTCGTATACGTGCACCCGATGACCACACAGCAGCCACAACAGTTGATCGAGAGACGCATCGAAGGCGAACGACGCTGTGTGCGCGGTGTGCAGTTGGCGGTTCCCGACGCGCTCGGCGGTGTCCCGGTAGATGGTGGCGCGATGGTGGTGAAGCAGGTGCGCCAATCCACCGCCTCTGACCAGCACACCCTTGGGCTTGCCTGTCGATCCCGAGGTGTAGATGACATACGCCAGGTGATCACCATGCCGTGCTGTCGCCAGTTCACCGAGTTCGAGTGGAAGCTCGGAATTGGCACGGAGTTCTTCGCGGACTGCGTCGGAATCGAGGACGAGGGGGTCGGGCCGAGAACCTCCGACGAGTTGCTCGGCCAGAGTGGAAGTGGTGATCACGACCTTCGGCTGCGCGTCGTCGATCAGATCTCGCAACCGCTCGGCCGGGTGCTGCGGATCCAGGGCCACGTACGCTGCGCCCGCGTTCAATGTCGCGAGCAGAGCCACCACCATCTCGGAAGTACGCGGAAGCGCAAGTCCGACAATGTCGTCCGGGCCGACATCGCGGACCCGAAGCAACCGGGCGAGCTTGTGGACGCGGCCACCGAGTTCTGCGCCTGTCAAACGTTCGTCACCGCACACGAGGACTGTGTCATCCGCGTGCTCGACAACGATGCGGTCGAACACGTCGGGAACGAGTTCGACCGAGCCGGGCAGCGGTGCAGTTTCGCGGCCGGCGAGAATCCGCGCGGCTTCGGCCGCAGGCATCATCTCCACCTGACCGACGGCAGGATCTCCCTCCCCGACCATCGCGTTGACGATGCTGACGAAACCGGCGAGGCGACGCTGAACCGATTCCCGAGTATTGGTACGCGCGTCCACTTCGAATCCGAGTAGAACTTCGCCGTCCGCAATGGGCGTCACCGTCAAACCCAGGTCCTCCGGCGGTCCCCCGGCGACGTTACGCAGTACACCCACAGCGCCGGCGAAATCGAGGGCGAAGTCGAAAGCCTTGAGATTGATTCCGATCCCGTGAAGCAGTGCGCCGGTTCCGGCGACGCCCAGGTCCCGAGCAAGATTCTCACCGCGGTAGCGCTGGTGTGCGCGCAGGCTTTTCATCGTGGCGGCCACCTGCTTGCTCAGGTCACCGAGTCGATCGTGGCTGCGAATCGTCAACCGGAGAGGCAGAACGTTGACTGCCATGGCCGGCGTCTTGAGTGCCGTGCGGCCTACGCGCGCCATGAGTGGCATCGCGATGACAACATCCGTCTCGCCGAGCAGTCGGTGGAGAAACGCGCCGTAGCAGGCGATCAGTGCCTCGGCCCACGTTGTTCCCGTCGCGTCTGCCACCTCTTTGAGGCGGTTGAGGGCGTCGGCGGTAATGATCTCGCGAACCTGGATCGTTCGTTCCGCCGGACCGGTGACCTGCTGGCCGCGTCCGTCCAACGCGGGCAACGGCGTCAGGACATCACGCCAGTAGTCACGATCTTCCGCGAACTGCTCGCCAGCCCGGTACGCCTCGTCCTCGCTGACCAGATCTGTCATAGAACCGAATCGCGTTGGCGCGACCTCGGTTCCCTTCTTCGCGGCCGTGTAGTGCGCGGCGACTCGGCGCGAAATCATTGCTGCGCTGTATCCGTCGACGATCAGGTGGTGATAGAGCTGGATGCACCAGATCTCGCGATCGGAGAGCCTGATCAGCGAGTAGGTGTACAGCGGACGCTCCACCATCAGGCGGCAGTACTCGGACGCCCGGCTGCGCTCGGCGTCGACCAGTGCGTGCGCCACGGCTACGGGATCGCGCTCGTCACGGACGTCGGTGATCGGGATGATGCCAACCGGCTCGTCGGAGATGTACTGACGCGGGCCGTCCGCCGTCTCGATCATCCGCAGCCGCATGGTTTCGGCTTCACCGATCGTCGCCGTGATGGCGGCTGTCAGCAGTTCCGTGTCGATCGGTTCGTCGCCCGAGATTTCGAGCACCTCACCGACGAGGTAGCTCCGAGATTCGGGATCAAGGCTCTGTGCGTTCCAAATCCCGAGTTGAGCTCCTGTGAGAGCAAACGTAGCTTCGCTCGCCGCTCCGGAGTTCGAACCTGGAAGAACGCTCACACTGATCCCCTCGTCTGTGGACACACGTCACCCAAGGGTGACCTAACGTCGTTTTGGGTAGCCTAAACTAAATGTCAATGAATCGGGGAATCCGCCTCGCCGGTGACCCGAGAACCGACGGCTCCCGACGCGTTAATCAGAGGGCACGCGCTTCTACAACCGCTTGCGGGACAGTCTTTTTCGTGAATCGAAACGAGAAGGTGAATGAGCTAGTCCATCAAGGTCGCGGCGACGGTTCCGCCCAGTTCATAACAACCAGCGCGGACAGATTTGTCCACGCTCACAGTCACTTCGAGCGGATCCGCCACCGCGACCAATCCGAGCCCGGTGGCGAGTTTGCGCACCGAGGACACTGCACCGGCAGTGTCGTTGTTGCCGTGAACCCACAGGCCATACGGTCGATCCGAAACCGCGCCGAGGCATTGGTAGTACGTGGTGTCGAAGAAGTATTTCAGCGCGCCCGACATGTAACCGAAATTGGCGGTGGTACCGAAAAGATAGCCGTCAGCAGCGAGCACGTCGGGCACCGTCGCCGCCAACGCCGGCATCACCTTCACCTCGACGCCCTCGATCTCGGGATCGCGAGCCCCGGCCAGGACCGCATCCAACAATTCGTGGGTTGTCGGCGAGGGCGAGTGGTGAACCACCAACAATGTCTTCACACACCTGACAATACGGCGACGGGTGGCGCACCCGTCGCCGTTCACGCCTACGCCGAAACCGTTTCCGCGCTCATCGCCTTGACCAGGTCGTCGGTTCGGGTGACCGAGGCGCAGCGCCCGGCCGCGTACTCGAGCGCGCCGACATGCTCGTCCAGGGAGAAGTCGGCTACCGCGTCGCCCACGAAGAAGATCTGCACGTCTTGCATGAACCCGTCCAAAGCGGTAGTCAGGCAACCGATGTGGGCATAGATTCCGGTGATGATCAGCTGGTCACGCCCACTCTCGCGCAGCCGCTCACGCAGATCTGTCTTGATGAAAGCGCTGTAGCGCCATTTTGTGAGCATCACGTCGTCCGGATGCGGAGCCAACTCGGCGATCACGTCGGTGTGAGCGGGATTGGCCTTCAGACCCGGTCCCCAGAAATCCGACAGCAACGCGCGCTCCTCGGGATCCTGATCACCGGGTTGCGCGGTGTAGACGATCGGGATTCCGGCAGCTCGCGCCGACGAACGAAGCCGGTCGATGTTCGGAACCACGGTTTGGAGCGGGTCGACGCTTCGGTCGTACGCGTTCACGAAATATTCCTGCATGTCGTGCAGAAGCAGCACCGCTCGGGAAGGATCGAGAGTCCAGTCGACCCGATTCTGCGGAAACTCGGTGGGCATCTCGTATCGCACTGCTGTGGGTAGCGCCATGATGAATCTCCTCGAAAATGTGGGGGTGGGAACCGATCAACTCGACAGAGTCTGTGCAGCAATCGATTCGCTGAGAACACGGCGCAAGGCCGCCTTGCTGGTCTTTCCGACGCCGGTGACGGGGAACTCGGTCACGAACTCCACTCGATCCGGAACCTTGTACGCCGCAACGCCTCGGCCTCGTATGTATCGCTTGATCTCGCCGACGGTCGGGGCATCTCCGGAAATCACCAGAACGGCGCAGGTTCGCTCGCCCAGGTACTCGTCGGGAACAGCGACGACGGCCGCATCGTGGACAGCAGGATGCGAGAGCAGGTGGTTCTCGATCTCCTCGGCGGCCACCTTCTCGCCGCCGCGGTTGATCTGGTCCTTTGCGCGGCCCTCGACAATCAGGTGTCCCGTATCGGTGACGCTGACCAGATCGCCGGTGCGATAGAAACCTTCGGCGTCGAAGACCTCGGCATTGTGCGCATCCGCCCGGTAATAGCCACGGATCGTATACGGACCCCGAGTCAGTAAGTGCCCCGTGGTTCCGGGCGCGACGAGCGCGCCTTCGTCGTCGACCACACGAACCTCGTCGTCGGGTGAAATGGGCCGGCCCTGAGTGCTGACGATCAATTCTTGCGTGTCGTCGAGGCGGGTGTAGTTGACCAGCCCCTCGGCCATCCCGAACACCTGCTGGAGGGTGCAGCCCAGCTCCGTGGGTACGCGTGCAGCGGCTTCGGCGCTGAACTTCGCTCCGCCGACGCCGAGAACCCGCAAGCTCGACAGATCGTGATCTGCCTTACTGGGGGCGGCCATCCAGGCCAACGCGATCGGTGGAACCAAGGAAGCGTGCGTGACTCGCTCTGATTCGATCAGGCCGAAAGCTGTGGAGGGCATGGTGTCCGGCGCCAGAACCACGGAGCCGCCCGCGTGGAGAACACCCAGGATGCCCGGCGAACTCATCGGAAAATTATGCGCTGCAGGAAGAACCACCAACATGCGCGTCGACTCGTCGACGCCGCAGATCGGGTTGGACGCTCGCACCGAGTAGAGGTAGTCGGCGTGCGTTCGCGGAATCAGCTTCGGAACACCGGTCGTGCCACCGGAAAGCTGAAGAAAGGCGACCGACAACGGATCGACGTCGGCAAGAACGGGAACCTCGTATCCGCGCAGCGAATCGAAACCGACAAACTCTTCGGGGTCACCGGCCACGATCACAACAGGCGGAGTCTCGAGGCCTTCGTTCACCTCACGCGCCAGCGCGCGGTAGTCGAACCCGCCATGACGGTCGGCGACGATATAGGCAGCGACATCAGCGAACTGGCAGAAGTATCCGATTTCGGTTCGGCGATGCGCCGGCAACCCGAAAACCGGCAGTGCGCCGAGCTTCAGCACACCGAACAATGCTTCGACGTATTCCACGATGTTCGGTAGCTGCAGGAGCACCCGGTCACCGGCGCGAACACCCAAGCCGGACAGGCCTCCGGCCACGGCCGAGCTGCGACGATCGAGGTCGGAATACGTCAGCCGTGTCTGTGTGCCAGAGGCATCGCTGCCGACCACCGCTTCGTTGTCGGGATGCCGTGCGGCCGCGGCCGTGACGAATCCGGCCAGCGTCTCGTCAGTCCAATAGCCTCGTTCCCGATAATGCGTCACCAAATCGGGTGGATACTGTGCGACGGGTGCCAAGGGCTCGCGAGCGATCCTCGAGGTCATGCAAGTGACTCCTGTTCGAAAGTACTGTCAGCAAATACGTCTCACGCTTTGAGCGTCGCTCCACCGTCGACGTACAGCGCCTGCATGGTGATGTGGGCCGCCCGGTCGGACAGCAGGAAGTGCACCGAGTCGGCGATATCGTCTGCGGTGGCCAGTTTTCCGAGCGGAATACCCAGGCGATAGCTCGCCAGATTGCCTTCGATGACCGCGTCGGCACCCGAATCGTCGGAAGGGTCCGACCACAGTGACCGCTGCATCGCTGTGTCGGTGGATCCCGGAGCGACCACGTTGACACGAATGCCGTCAGCAGCCAGCTCCAGTCCAGCGGTTCGAACCAACATGGTGGCAGCAGCTTTGGACGAACCGTAAGCACCCATCCCGATACGTGGGACACCGGCCGCGTTCGACGAGACGACCACCATCGCCCCGGCCCGACGGCGACGCATTTCCAGTCCCACGCTCTGCAGCACGTTCAGCAATCCGAAGACGTTGACGCCGAATATCTTCCGCCACTGGTCCGGATCGGAGTCCAGCACCGATCCGGTGTCGAGAATTCCGGCGACGTGCGCGAGCGCGTCGATCCGGCCGAACGTGTCCATCGTCGAGGCCACTGCAGCGTCGACTGCCTGCCGGTCGGTCACGTCCACGACGTGACTCTCGATATCGGCGCCTTCGACGATTGTTTCTGCCAATTCCGCAGTTACCCGCTTCAATTCGACGTCGTCGCGATCGAGCAACGCCAGCGAATACCCGTCGCGCGCAAGCGTACGGGCCACTGCGGCGCCGATCCCCGCCGCAGCACCGGTGACCACGGCGATTCGGCGCTCGCTCACTGCGGGCACAGGACCTGAACCCAGGCATTGATCGTGGGCTCTTCTGCCAACTCCGCGAAGTCGGCATCCGCGCCCGCTCCCCGCCACCGTTCGACGAGCGTCATCAAGCGAACCGAGTCAAGGCCTTCGTCACCCAGGTCCGCGTCGTCGCCGAGTTGTTCTGCCCTCATCGACAGAACCTCGGCGACGTCGCGCACGATCTGGTCACGGTCCACGGTGTTGCTCATCGGTCTCCTCGAGTAGTGGTCGACGCGCTCAGATCGAGCCAACCCAACCTCGTGTCGACCCCGTCCGCACGCCTTGACTTTAGGCCAGCCTAACCATAACGGTACGGAAGTACACAACCCGGACGCTCGCAACACAAATTCACCCAAACTAAGGCTAGCCTCAACATAACAAGCAATCTGTCGAACTGGAAGGGTGTCCATGTCAGCACTCGCCGAAGTCTCCGAATTCCCGTTGCGCAACAACCGGACTGACGATGAAACGGACTCCGTTTTCCTGCTCTCACGTAGGCAAACGTCGATCCGCACTTCGGGAGTAGTCGAAGAATTCGACTCGGCCTTCGACGCTGCCGAAGCCCTCAAGACCGGGCGCATCGACTCGGTCGTCGGCGCCCTGCCGTTCTCCCCGGAGACGCCGTCCGCCCTCACCGCGCCACTGAGTTTCACACGAGTCCGCGGTGATCTATATCACTCGAACATCCCGTCATTACCCACTTCGCGGGTAGCCGGATTCGAACCCAGCCCGCAGATCCACACCGACAGGGTCCGCGGAGCCATCGAACGACTTCGAGCAGGCGAACTCGACAAAGTTGTCCTCGCACGCTCCCTGACCATCGAGGCCGAGTCCACGATCTTCCCCGCCGCCCTGGCCGAGAAACTGATTGCACTCGATCACGCGCACAACGGTTTCTGCGTCGACCTGTCCCCCGCCGGAGGAAAGTACCGCGGGCGTTCGCTGGTCGGTTCGACGCCCGAGGTTCTGATCGAAAGGCGAGGCGGCGTCGTCACCTGCCACCCGCTGGCGGGCTCGATTGCACGCCATCCGAATTCGGATCAGGACGAGGCGAATGCCGAGCAACTCCGCGCGTCGACCAAAGATCTGGCCGAACACGCGTTTGTCGTCGACTCCATCAGCGCGATACTCGGACCACTGTGCACGTCCTTCAATGCACCCAGCGCACCGGAAATCCTTCGGACACCGCAACTGTGGCATCTCGGGACCAAGATCGAAGGTGTCCTGATCGACCCGAGCCTGACCTCGCTCGAACTCGCAATGGCGCTGCATCCGACTCCCGCTGTCTGCGGCACACCGACGGTCGCCGCACGCGAGCACATCACCGCAACCGAAGCCGATCGTGGGTTCTATGCCGGTGCCGTGGGCTGGTGCGACCGGACTGGAGACGGCGAGTGGATGGTAGCTATTCGTTGCGCCGAGATCGCAGCAGACGGCCTCTCGGCGCGGGCCTACGCCGGCGGCGGCATCGTCGCTACTTCCGACCCGGAAATCGAATTGAGAGAGACCAGTACAAAATTCCGCACGCTACTCAGTGCGTTCGACCTCGCTGAACATCATCTCTGACAGGGCGTCACTTCTTCGAGGTGTTCAGGGCAATCGCGGCGTGAACGAGTGCCTTGAACGCCTTTTCGTCGACGGCTTGGCCCTCGTGGAAATCGATCGCCCGTCGCGTATTGCCCTCGAGGCTGGAGTTGAAGAGTCCTGAAGCGTCGTCGAGTGATGCGCCTTTGGCAAAGGTCACCTTCACTGCGCTCTTGTAAGTCTCACCGGTACAGATCATTCCGGCGTGGTACCACACGGGAACACCTCGCCACTTCCATTCCTCCACCACATCCGGATCCACTTCTTTGATCAGAGTTCGTATCCGGGCGAGCATCTCGCCCCGCCAGTCTCCGAGTTCCTCGATTCGCTGGTCGATCAACCGAGACGGGGAATCTGCGCCTTGCTTGTCGGACTCACTCTTCGCCATCGCTTCGTCACTTCCTGCTCGTCGCCGCCGATCTCCGGTGAGTCGAGTATCCCCTCCTGCACGCGGATTCACTCGGTGAATCACTGACGCATCACGGCGTCTCGGCAGATGCGATTTCTTGCAGTTTCGGTCAAAGTAAGACGGACGTCCAGTATTCTCTGGGTACTAAGTCCCGATTCTTCGGCCTGGAGGACTGCATCGTGATCTGGAATCGACCGCTCACCCACTCAGTCGCTTGGGCTGCCGGATCGGTTGTTCTCGCCGCCGCGATTGTCGGCGTTCACACCGTTCCTGCGGCGGCGCAACAGGCCCGCGTCTTCGACGTACTGTGCACACCCACCGATGCAGGCCTTTCCGAGCTGTCCGGACTCACCGTCACCGCGGCCGGGATGTACGCAATCGGCGACAGCGGCTCCGACGATCGGGTCGCCGAACTCGATTCGAACTGCCACGTGCAGCGCTGGATCAGCGTGGGCACCCCTCGTGTCGACGTCGAGGATCTGTCGTCGACTCCCGACGGCCATCTGTGGCTGGCAGACATCGGCGACAACAACGCGGTACGAACGTCGGTCGGGCTGATCGACCTCGATCCGGCTTCAGGTGCGGCGACCTCCTACCCCCTGGCCTATCCGGACGGCGGGCACGACGCCGAGACACTACTGATCCAGAGCGACGGAGTTCCCGTCATCGTCACCAAGGACTACCTAGGTGCAAGCGTGGTCTACACAACCGCTGAGCGACAGCAGGTTCAGGATCTGAGTACGGGCTCGCCGACCATGTTGGCCAAAGTAGGTCAGCTCAGATTTACTCCCACCCTCACACCCGGTGGGCCCGTCCCCCACGCCGGCACGATGGCTGTCACCGGCGGCGCCGTGAGCAAGGACGGCACGGTGGTAGCGCTCCGCACGTATACCGACGCTTACCTGTACGCAGCTCCCGACGGCGATATCGTGAAAGCGTTGAACACCAACCCGATTCGCGTCCCCCTTCCCGACGAGCCACAAGGTGAGGCGATCGCGTTCGACGCTGCCGGTGATCTGATCAGTGGCTCCGAGGCATACCGAGGGCCATTACCACCAATCCGAATTCTTCGCGGCGCCAGCGACATCGCACTGTCGGGCGGAGCGAGCGGCTCTCTCGGGTCGTAGTCGATTCGCGTCCCCGGGAAAGCGGACAGGCGCCGCTATCATGGCCGAGTGAACAAACAACTTCGAGCGACAGTGGTGGTCTCGGCAGTTCTCGCACTGGCTTCGTGTGCGAATTCCCTCGAAGGATCACCGCGCCCGGATGCGTTTGTTCCGAGCATCGACAACCCGGATCCGTCCGAAGCCATCGACGGAGTTGTCACGGTCGACTACCCAGCAGCCCAACACGTACGCCCGAACGAACGCGTGGCGTACACATATTCACCGCCCTTCGGCGGCCGTCATGACTCGGTCTGGGCAAACTGCACCGGAGTTGTTTATCCACAAGCGATTCGGACCGAGAATGCGGTCCATTCTCTCGAGCACGGGGCCGTGTGGATCACGTACAACCCCGACCTCGTCTCGAGCGAGGATCAGGCTCGCTTGGCACAGCGAGTCGAGGGCATGAGCTACACGTTGATGTCGCCGTATCCGACCCTGGATTCGCCGATCTCGCTGCAGTCGTGGGGCCGTCAGCTCAAGCTCGACAACGCCGCGGACGCGCGCATCGATCAGTTCGTCTCGGCTCTGCGCGTCAACCCGAACACGTATCCCGAAGTGGGCGCGACCTGTTCGGTGCCGGTGACGAGCTTCGACCCGAACAACCCGCCGCCATTCGACCCCACCACTCCGGATCCGTCATCTCCCACAACCGTTCCGGAGCGGTAGCGTCTCAGCAGGCCCCGCTCCGCGGCGTAGACACCTACTTGCCTCGTGAACGGCGTTCCAGTTCGACTGCCCGTCGCATGGTTTCCCGAGCCCGGCTTCGGTCACCGGCATAGTCGTAGGCGCGAGCAAGTCGGAAGTTCTGCTTCCAGTTGTCCGGGTCTGCTTCCCAGTCGACCTTGATCTGGGCGAACAACTCGTCGGCAGCCGCTCGCTCGATCCGGCCCGAAGGCAATTTCGGAAGCGCAGACGCATCGACAGCGAGGCCCTCGTCGTGAATCTGCTGCGCGAGGCGCTGGTGCGTGAAGCCGGCACGGAGCGTGGCGATGACGAGCCACAGCCCCAGGAACGGCAGGATCAGCACGCCGATCCCGAGACCGATCGCGGCGCCGCCACCGTCCTGGATGAGCTGGATTCCGCGCTGGCCGAGCAGCACGAAGTACACCGCGAGCGCAATGCAAATCGCGACGATCAGTGCGACGGTGCGAGTGGTCTTGTTCATAGATCGAGAAAGGAATCGATACCGACCGTCAGACCCGGACGCGAGCCGATCTGGCGGACACCGAGCAGAACGCCCGGCGCGAACGAATTCCGGTCGATCGAGTCGTGGCGAATGGTCAGCGTCTCGCCCTGAGTTCCGAGAATCACTTCCTGATGCGCGACCAGTCCGGCCATCCGCACGGAGTGAACCCGGACGCCGTCGACGTCCGCTCCGCGCGCACCCTCGAGCTCGGTCGTGGTGGCGTCAGGGCTGCGTCCCACGCCTGCTTCCGCGCGAGCCTCGGCGATCATCGCGGCCGTTCGGTATGCGGTGCCCGAGGGAGCATCTGCCTTGTTGGGGTGGTGAAGTTCGATGACCTCGACGGAATCGAAGAAGCGCGCCGCGGCAGCCGAGAAGCGCATCAACAACACAGCACCGATGGCGAAGTTCGGGGCGATCAGAACACCCGTTGCCGGCTGGGCGTCGAGCCAGGACTGAACAGTCGCAAGCCTGGACTCGTCGAAACCGGTGGTGCCGATCACTGCATGAATTCCGTTGGCCACGAGGAATTCCAGATTTCCCATGACGACGTCGGGGTGCGTGAAATCGACCACTACCTGAGTGCGGGTGTCGACAAACGTCTCGATGCGATCACCGGTGTCGACCTGAGCGACGAGTTCCAGATCGGGAGCAGCTTCCACTGCCTCGCAGATCGCTCGACCGACCTTGCCCTTGGCTCCCAGAACCCCGACCCTGATGGGTGCTGCACTCACGTCTTCCACGCTCCGTCCGATGCATTGTTTGAGGTGAAGCCTACGCAATCACGCAGATGCGCTCACCATCAGTCGGGCGGGAGTTATGTCACCACTGGCACACTGGACGTAGTGAGCAACCGTCCGCAAGTCCGCGAAACCGGCAACCTTCGACCACTCGAGTTGGCAACGGGTGCCGTCATGGCCGGATTCACGGTCGCGTTGTCCGTCATTGCCACGGTCATCCCCATGGCCAGCGCCCTCAACCTCGTGGCCGCCGTTCCGATGGGAATTGTTGCCCAGCGCTTCCGAGTCCGCGCCGTGACGACGGCCGGTATCTCGGCTACGGCAGTCGCCTTCGTCGCGGCGGGTTCGGGATCTGCGGCGGCGGTCGCATTGAGCGCTCTCCTCGGCGGAATCATCGGTACGGTCAAGCGGCGCGGTCTCGGCTTCGTCTCCGCATTGCTGTCGTCATTGGTCATCGGGCCCGCGCTGGCGTTGTTCTCCATAGTCCTGTTGCTTGTTCTCGCTCCGCTGCGCACCTTGTTGTTGACCTCGCTCGAGAACACCGCGTTGGGCGTGGCCGAGATCTTGAAGCGTGCCCCCACACTGGTCGGCGCAGCCGAATGGATCGAGAACAGCATCGGCTCGATCATCGACTACTGGTGGTTGTGGATCGGCGTGTCCATCATCTCCGGAATCGTCCTCAGTACCGTCGTCTCCTATTTCGTCCTCGGCGCCGTCCTCGACCGATTGGCTGCACTCCCTTCGGCCGACCCGCTCCAGACAGCACCCGACGACCGTCCGATCGATCCTCTGCCGGTCACTTTCGATCACGTGGGCTTCACCTATCCGGGTGCAACGACACCGGCCCTCGTCGACGTCAACTTCACCGTGCGACGAGGAGAGTTCGTCACCGTCGTCGGCCACAACGGCTCGGGCAAGTCCACACTCACCCGGTTGCTCGCCGGTCGCGCGCCGACTGTCGGGACGCTGACGAGACCCGGGTCCGCCGGTCTCGGCCGACACGGCGGAACCGCCGTCGTCCTCCAACGACCCGAAAGCCAGATCCTCGGAACCCGCGTCGCGGACGACGTCGTCTGGGGGCTCCCCCCCGAGTCGCATCCCGACGTCGATGCACTGCTGGCCGAGGTGGGACTCGCGGGCATGGGTATGCGTGAGACCTCCGGGCTGTCCGGTGGCGAGATGCAACGTCTGGCTGTTGCAGCCGCGCTGGCGCGGCGCCCCGCTCTGCTGATCGCGGACGAAGCCACCGCGATGGTCGATCAGGCCGGCCGGGAGGAATTGGTCTCGCTCCTCGCCGAACTTCCGCGACGCCACCCGATGGCCGTGGTACTGGTCACCCATCACCACGCCGACACCCGCAACGCAGATCGGGTGATTCAACTACAACGCGGACGGCAGATCGATCACCAACCCGGTTGGATGACGTCGACGTTCGGGGGTCCGCCGTCTGCGCCGTGGCCGGTCAGCACTCGAGCTGTCCTCCAACTCACCGATGTCACCCACACGTACAACGACCGGACTCCGTGGTCGCGGCGCGCACTGTCGGACGTCAACCTCACAATCGGCGACGGCGACGGGCTGCTGGTTCTGGGCGGCAACGGTTCCGGTAAATCGACTCTGGCCTGGATCATGGCGGGCTTGATCGCACCGAGCAAGGGAACCGCAGTCTTCGACGGCAAACCCGTCTCACGCCAACTCGGCACCGTCGGTCTCACGTTCCAGCATTCGCGACTGCAGCTGCAACGCCGAACCGTCGCCGAAGACATCGAGGCCGCCGGAGGTCCGGAGATCGGATCGGTGCAAGTCTCGTGGGCGCTCGACGCCGTCGGACTCGACCGTCACACCGCCGGCCGCAGCATCGACGAGTTGAGCGGCGGACAGATGCGACGCGTCGTCCTGGCCGGTCTCCTCGTGCGCCAACCGCGGGTACTCATCCTCGACGAACCGTTGGCCGGTCTCGATCCACCCGGTCGACACGAAATCCTGAACGTACTCAGGTGGATTCGTCGGAACGGAACCGCAGTAGTCGTCATCTCCCACGATGTCGACGGCATGGACGCCGTGTGCAGCAGAACAATTCGACTGTCGGAGGGTCGCATCCTCGACCCTGCCGCCAGCAGCGCCTTGGAAGGATCGACGACGTGACAACACTTCTGCGCGAAGTCCCGACTTCATCGCCGATCCACCGATTGTGGGCCGGAACGAAGATCGTTGCCGTCGTTCTCGTCAGCATCGTGGTCGTGACCGCTCCGTCCTGGCCGGCGATCGGCGTCGTACTCGGATTGTTGTTGCTGACCGCGGTGATCGGACGCATCCCCCCGACTGCAGTTCCGCGACCTCCGTGGTGGTTGTGGGCGCTGATCCTGCTCGGCGCGTTGATCAATCTTCCGATCGGCCTCGACGCAGTGTTCATCTACCTGCAAGCTGTGACGTTCGGTCTTGTATTGCTCTGCGTCTCACTGATGTTGGCATGGACCACGTCGATGAGCGATGTGGCGCCGGCACTGGCAACGCTCGGTAGACCGCTGCGATTCCTCAAGATCCCGGTCGACGAGTGGGCGATCGCGACGGCCCTCTGCATTCGTTCACTTCCGCTCTTGATCGACGAGATGCTCACCCTGGTGGCGGCGCGACGACTACGCCCGAAAGCTGTGGTGAACAGCGCTGCCGACAATTCGATAGTCGATCTGATCACCACGACCATGTCGGTGGCAATTCGGCGCTCTGCCGAGATGGGTGAAGCGATCTCCGCTCGCGGGGGCACCGGTTTGATCGCGGCGTACCCCAAGCGCCCTCAGCTCGCCGACCTGTTCGCGCTGATCGTCGTCATCGCCGCGTGCGTCAGCGCGGTAGTTTTGACTCTGGTTCTGCGCTGATCGGATCACCGCTGACAGAATTTCCCTGGGCGATGATCGCAGAACCCATCCAGCGCCGTAGGTATCGCCGCAGTTCCTCGTCGCTCCGCTTCGGGTCGCCGGGCGCGAGGAAAAACGACTGCATCGTCCGCAGGACGTATTCGACCAGTTCCTGAAGTGATGCGTCGTCGTATCCGAAACGCACCCAGTCCACGTCGAAGCGGGTGATCATCGCCATTCCGAAGGCCTGCGCCTCCTGAGAGGTCAGACCCTCGGGATGAAGACTCGAATTCGTGCTGGTGAGCAGAATGCCGAGATGCGGCGTTCGGTGGACCTGGGTCAGGGTGTAGACGACACCCTCGGTCATCGCCTCGACGGGATCTTCGATGCCGCTCACGTGTGTGGTGAGCCGATCGAGGTAGCCGTCGACCGACGCGATTGCAGCTGCCCGCATCAGAGCGTCAGCGCTGGGGAAGTATCGATACACGGTCTGCCGGATCACGCCCAGTGACTCGGCGACGTCGCCGATGCTGATTTCCGAACTCGTCCGTCCGATCAACTCGACCGCGGCCTCGACAATGCGACGAGACGCATCTTCGTCACTGTCCGGTGGATTGCCGCCCCACCCACGCCTTCGTGCCACTGCCCACTTCCTCGCTCGAACGAGGCTCGAACCATGTCTTTGCGCTCGAAGTCCAAGAGCCACAGGCTAACACAGGCAGGTTTTGCATCTGCGCCCCTCGAATTCACTCCCCTCGCCGAAAGTGAACATACAACTGCACACCAATATGTATGATTACCGCCACACGTGGCTTCGAGTGCCAGAGCGGCCACCTGACCAGCCCCTCCGAAAGACGAGGTTCGACAAGTGACCAACCTTCAACCCCGAAAAATGGACTTCGGATTCGAGGATCAGGACGTTCCCTTCCTGTGGAACCCGGAGAATCCGGCCTGGTCGAGCATGTCCAACGCGGTCTCGTTCCTGGCCATCGGTTTCGAGAAGATGATCGTGAAGATGATCATGCAGACCAAGTCGCGGATCAGCGATCCTGAAGTGGCCGAGGAAGCCGTGGCGTTCATGCGTCAGGAAGGCCATCACTCGACCGCGCACCGCCAGCATGTGAAGGCTCTGATCAGGCGCTACCCCGGACTACAGAACACGCTCGACGCTGTGATCGGTGAATTCGATCTACTGACCGAGGCGACCTCGCTGAACTACCGGCTTGCATACACCGCGGACCTGGAGGCGACCTTCACTCCGGTGTTCAAGCTGATGCTCGACAACGAGGCGACCTTGTTCCGCCCGGGAGACGACCGCGTCGCGTCGCTGTTCATCTGGCACTTCGTCGAGGAGGTCGAGCATCGCAGCTCGGCTCTGATCATCTTCAATTCCGTTGTCGGAAGCGAGCTTTACCGGATGCGGATGGCACCGTCGATCTTCGCGCACGTGATGAAGGTGATTCGTATCGCCTGCGCAGGCTTCAACCAGCACGTTCCGCTCTCCGAGCGGCAAGTCGACTCACTGTCGATGTTCGCCACCCACCGCACCAAGCAGAAGATTCTGACGTCGTTCGCTCCGTATCTGACCAAGGGCACGATGCCTCGCGCCTTCGATCACCTTCAACTCGGAGAACAACTCGTCGCACTCGGCGGTGTCTTCCGCAGCCAGATGCCCAATCACAACCCGGACCACGAGAAACTCCCCGCACTCGCCGACCAGTGGTTCAAGCGTTACGACGACGGCTACGACTGCACACGCTGGTACACCGCCGAATCTCAGGCACAAGCCGAGTCGATCACGTCAGGGGCCAACTGATGGCAGAACACTGCTCCCCCACGTTCTCCCAGCTCGCAACAGAACTCGGTTTCTCCTGTCAGGAAGCAGGTGGACTCGTCGAGTTCCGTAACCCCGCGGCGCTGGAGAACTGGACCCTGCCCGTCCTCGAATGGACCATCATCGTCGGCTCGGTGCTCGCACTGGTCCTGGCGATCGTGCGGTTGCGCCGCAACGGCGACCCCACCAATCTGGTTCTCTGGTTCGGCGCCACCGCCTACCTGTTCATCATCGAGCCTCCGCTGTACTTCCCGGCGGCGTTCGGCATCGAAGAACAAGTGGACACGATGTTCGCGCACAACGTGTTCACCGTCGACTTCATGTGGGGTCGACTGCCGCTGTACATCGTTGCCATCTATCCACTGATGGCGACGTTGGCCTTCGAAATAGTCAGAATGCTCGGCGTTTTCCGCAAATACGGTCCACTACTGGGCGCTGTCTGCGTCGGCTTCGTCCACCATGCGTTCTACGAAATCTTCGACCACCTGGGGCCCCAGTTGCGGTGGTGGGAGTGGTCGACGTCGAACCCGATCAACCAACCCATGTTCGACGCGGTTCCACTTCCCAGCGTGGTCGTCTTCGCCGCGCTGTGGCCGATGTCGTTGGCATTCTGCGTCCAGTACTTCGTCGGACGGCACGTCGATGCCGGCAAGCACTTCTCCGGACTTCAATTGGTATGGCGCACCATCGTGATCGGCCTGCTGGCCTCGCTGGGTACGTTCATTCTTCCGCTCCCGGCGACGGTCTTCGGTATGGGAAGCGACACTGTCCGCGGGTTCCTCTACGCCGCTGAACTTGCAGTCCTCACAGTGGTCGCGATCATGGTTCTCGTCCGCCAATGGACGCACCTGCGCTCGGCAGAATCGAACACTCCTGCACACACCAACAGGTTCGTGCAGATCTACAGCGTGGTGTACCTGGTTGTCATGGCCGTCCTGTGGGCGAGTGCGCTTCCCGACTTCTTCGACGCGGTCGACGGTTCCACCAGCGCTGGAGATCCCATCGGGAACCTCTGGTACACAGTGGCGTGCTTCGTCATCGCAATCCTGTGCGTGAGCGCAACTTTCACCATTCCGAAGCGGAACTCCGGGACGGCCGACGCCGAGCTCCTCGGGGCAAACTCAGCGACTCCGGCTACCTAGGCGACCGGGACGAGACCGCTCGGGTCTCGTCCCGGTTTCTCGGTTTCACGGGACGCGGTGAGTCCACTCTTCGGTTCTGAACTTCGTGTCCACCAGCTTGCGCGCCTGCTCCAACTCCGAGTCTGTGTAATCGCTGTCGTGGGTGTCGTATTGACCTCGGAAGTGCTGCGCAAACGACTCCAGGATTGCTGCACGCGTCATTCCGGTCTGCGAACGCAGCGGATCGACGCGCTTGGCCGCACTCTTGGTTCCCTTGTCCGACATCTTCTCTCGTCCGATTCGCAACACCTGCGTCATCTTCTCAGCGTCGATGTCGTAGGCCATGGTCACGTGATGGAGCACAGTGCCGGACGCGAATCGCTTCTGAGCGGCGCCGGCGATCTTGCCCTTGTCCGAGGCGATGTCGTTGAGCGGCACATACCGAGCGTTGATACCGACCTCGGCAAGCGCTCCCATGACCCACTGATCGAGAAACGCGTAGGACTGCTCGAAACTCAAACCCTCGACCACTGACGCCGGTACTGCCAACGAGTACGTGATGCAGTTGCCCGGTTCCATGAACATCGCGCCGCCACCGGAGATCCGGCGCACCACCCCGATGCCGTACCGCGCAGCCGCCTCGGAGTCGACCTCGTTACGCACGGACTGGAACGATCCGATCACGACCAAGGGCGAGTCCCAGTCCCAGAAACGCAATGTCGGCGGACGCTCACCCGATGCGACCTCACGCGCGATGACCTCGTCCAGCGCGACGTGCATCGCGGGATCGAGAACCACCGGCGGGATGAGGTCGAAGGTGTGATCCGCCCAGCTCGTGGCGTGGCCGAGTGCGCGCCGGATCGCGATGCCGACCGACTGCGGCGTGAAGCCGATCATCGAGGCGGACTCGTCGAGCGCAGTGGAGATGGCATGCGCCAACTGTTCTGCATCCGAGTCGGCGGGCATTCCGCGCAACGCCGCGTTGATGTCGTCGAGCGCGCTGTCGGGCTCGAGGAAGAAGTCCCCCGAGACTGCGACTTCGGACAGCCGACCGTCCGCCACCTCGACGTCGACCGCGACCAGTTTTCCACCAGGAACCTTGTACTCTCCACGCATCCGTCCAGCCTATCCCTGCGGGATTCTCTGCGGTGAGCGCCGTCGAAGATCACACCGCGCGCGCAGTGCGCATCTGTTCGGAAGGCAGGGCGACCAAGTAACCACACCTGTAAGTCGCTGCGGGGCTGCACAATCGCGCGGACGGGACCGCACGTGTCGACCCCTGGCAATTTGGCCGAGCAACGGCCCTGCTTCTGCCGACAGGCGAGATGATCTCTGTGGTGGGAGGATTGCCGCAACGAGCCAACTCCCTGGCGAGCCACAACGGAGGTAGACATGAAGGTCCCGGCGTTCCACTCGACGGTTCCTTCGGATCTCGACGTCTATCACGACAACGAAAGCTGCATTTTGGCCGCGCGCATCGCAGTGTCCCATCGTGCGCCCGGAGTCGACGGCCGACCGTGGTGCACTGCGTGTGCGTCTTTGGACTGACGAGCGACCACCAGCTCACTCACACCCACGTCGCCGATTCGGGGACAACCCCGTTGGCCCGAGCATTCGCATCGATGACAGCGCGGAGCCACACTGTCAGACCGGTCTCGACCTGCTCGTAGAACGCGGTGAATCCCGGATCGGCCACGTACATCCGTCCCAGACACACCTGCATCGAATGTGTGCAGTCGAAGTAAACCCCGATCGACGCTCTGTGCCGTTCTGCCAGCAAATTTGCCTCGGCGCTTCCCGGTTCGACACCGGATCGGCAGGCCAGCGCCAGATTTTCGTTGAGCGTCTCGACGCAGTCGGCGATCTTCTGCCAATCCTCAGCGGTCCTACCCGCCGACCGTTCCGCGTGCTGCGCCCACTGCGCACTGTCACCCCAACGCTCGTGCGCCTCAGGTCCCCATGACGGCTGCCAGTGTCGGCCGAAGATCGAGACCTGCTCGTGTGCCGGCAACAGCACACCCGACTTCCTGGCATCGATGATGCGATCCAAGGACTCGCCCAGTTCCTCCAAGTCGGCTATCCGTTGCCGCAACTCGGCGCGCTGCCCACGCAGCGTCTCGTCCACGTGGGCTGCGGGCGCATCGAGCAATATCCTGATCTCGTCGAGCGACAAACCCACGTCACGGTAGACAAGCACCCGGCCGATGCGGCCGAGGTCCGCGTCGGTGTACTGCCGGTAGCCCCCGTCACTGCGCCCGGACGGACGCACCAAACCGATTGCGTCCCAATGATGGAGGGTACGTACGGTTATGCCTAGTCGTGATGCGGCAGCACCGACAGTGAGAGCACTGTCTGCCTCGTCTCCGAAGAGTTGGTCCGTCACGTGATCCAGTCTGACAGACGCGGTTCGGGAGGCCACAGCGTCAGACCTCGGTTCAGTCGACGGGTCCGTCAATTCCCATGCCTCGCAGATGCTCGGCCTCGGCACTGTTCGGGTCGTACGGACGAGCGGCCGTCATGATCACACGCGCGTTCTCCGGTGTCACAATCTCCAACTCCAGTGAATTCCACGGCTTCAGATGTGGACCGCTGGTGCATCCGGGCCGCAATTCCTCACACGCCTTGGCTATCTGATCGATCTGACTCAGCACACACGCAAAGCTCACGCTGACGGACGGTGGTGAATCTGCACATTCGCCGGGCACGAGCAGAACGTCTTGAAATGCCCAGCGTCGCAGGTGCGTCAGTCGATCCGGTACCGAAAAGAGGTCGAAGAAACCGAGCCCACGGATCCAGAAGTCGGCAGATTCGGCCAGATCCGATGTCGGAACCGACACGAACATGGGCATTCCGTAGAGACCTCGGAACTGTTCCGGAGGCACGGCGTCTGTAGCGGGGACAGGGACGGGGCTGATGTCGAATGCCGGGTAAGTATCGGTCATGAAGTCATCGTGAGCCCTCACGCTACGTCAGGGTCAAATCGTGTGAAATCCGATCGAACCAGATTGCGCGATCACACCGTGCGTGCGAATGCGCCGTCGTCTGCGAATACCCGTTGGGCAAAGCGTTCGCCGATGAGACGGTGCGTCGCAGCGTCCGGATGGAGCTGATCGGGAAGCGGCAACTCTTCGTTCTCGGCCGCACCATAGAGATCGCACCCGTCGACGTAATGCAGATTGGGATCAGCCGCCGATCGCTGGGTTACGATGCGCGCCAACTCTTCCCGAATAGAGCGCAGCGTCAGCTTTCCGGCTGCACGCTCGGCGGGATCGCCGGTAGCAAAGAATCGCATTTCGCCTCTGGCAAGCGCGTCGAAATCGAATGCACCAGGTCCAGGCGTGTCTTCGTGAATCGGGCAATAGACAGGCGAGACGACCAGCAGTGGAGCCACTGGATGGCCGTCGCGGACCGTGTCGAGGAAGCCGTGCATTGCCGACGTGAAGGCCCGCAGGCGCATCACGTCGGAGTTGACCAGATTGATGCCTATCTTGATGCTGATGAGGTCGGCAGGAGTGTCTCGCATAGCGCGGGCGACGTACTGGTCCAGCAGAGCGCTGCCGCTGAACCCGAGGTTGATCAGATCCACGCCGCCGAGGGAGGCTGCGAGAGCAGGCCAAGTGCGGGAGGGACTTTCAGCGCCGGAGCCTTGACTGATCGAGCTTCCGTGATGGAGCCACACATCGCGCTTCGTGCCGACTGCGAGTTCGAGCGGGGCGTCGGTTCGCAATGCGACAAGTTCGGTGGTTTCGTTGTGCGGCAACCAGATCTCGACGGTCTTGGATCGCGCGGGCAAGTCCGCGAAGCGGATGGTGCTGACGGGTCCGGATTGTCTCTGAGCGGTACCGGTCGCCATGTCGATCGTCACCGTGTTGCCACCCTCAGCGATTGCGTGCCCGGTTGGTTCGCCGTCGACGATCAGGTCGTACACCCCTTGCGGCCTCGGCGGAGCACCGATGTAGATCATTTTCGTGGGCAGAGTGTCGAGTTCGATGGCCGTAGCGCTGGTTCGGAACACCAGCCGCACTCCGGACGGTTGTGATTGCGCCATTGCCATCTGCCCGTCAGCGAATTGCGTGCGAGCTCTGGCAGGCAGACGGTGTGTCAGCACACCGCGTTCGGTCCGCTCGAGCTCGAGGGCTCCGCGCACGATGTCGTCGGAAATTGCGGTGGTAATCCAGCTGCTCTGGCTGTTCATCTCATTCACCTGTAGATAAGTTGCGAAGGTTTTAACTACAGCACACAGTAATTTGCCTATACTATTTAGGCAAGCGGTTTCACTTCTCGACGAACAGGACCAACGGACATGCCTCGCGCAGGACTGACACCCGAACGCCTCGCCGTGGCGGGCGCCGAATTGGCCGACGAGGTGGGCTTCGAGCAGGTGACCGTATCGGCGGTCGCCAGAGCGTTCGACGTCAAGGTCGCAAGCCTGTACTCGCACGTGAAAAGTTCGAACGACCTCAAAACCAGAATCGCGCTGCTTGCCTTGGAAGAGATGGCCGACCAGGCTGCCGACGCCGTGGCCGGTCGGTCCGGCCGCGACGCCTTGACCGCCTTCGCGAACGTGTACCGCAACTACGCGAGGTCACACCCTGGTCGGTACGCCGCGTCACAGATGCGCCTCACCCCGGAGGCCGCGGCCGCGAGCGCGGGTTTCAGACACTCGCAGATGATGCGATCGATTCTGCGCGGGTACAACCTCACCGATCTCGATCAGACCCACGCAGTTCGGTTGCTCGGCAGCGTTTTTCATGGGTACGCCAGCCTCGAGCTGGGTGGATCGTTCAGCCACAGTGCACCGGACAGCGCCGAAAGCTGGGCAAGAATCCTCGAGGCTCTCGATTCGATGCTGACCAATTGGCCAGCGTCGAGTCCATGACCAGGCGTGATTCTTGCGCGCCAAGTTCTTGCGCCACTTGGTGATCGCACACGGCCAAGAAACCTCGGGCCCACCCCAGGAGCGGCGCCACACAATCGCGCGCTCCCGCAACCACAGGTCGCACTGGGACAGAAGAAGGTCCGAGTAGGCAAGAAGCCGGGCGTGGAGCTCCGCTTAGAGGAGAAGCTTGGCGCGCAGAGAGTCGACAGTGCCCTGGTCGACGCCGAGGCCCTCCCGTACGTAAGTATCCATACCGCCGTAGAGCCGGTCCACCTGTGCATACGCCGCATCGAGCCACGACAGGTCCACCGCGTCGTCCCGGCCCAGGTACGTGTTCGACGCCATGAAATCGGCACTGATGAACTCCCGCGGGACACCCAGAATGGTCAGCAGGATCGCGGTACCCCAACCGGTGCGGTCCTTCCCTGCACTGCAGTGGTAGACGGTTGCGCCGTCGGAGTTGTTCGCGATCGCAGTCAGCAGGTCGCGGAAGGCGACATCGGAACCACGGTAGTTGACCATGAACGGGTAGCCGATGCTCTGGCCGATGTTCGAGGTTCCCTTGACTGCGCCGTCGATCAACGCGCGACCGAGGGTCAGGGGAACGAACTCGTGGAACGCGATGCCGTGTTCGATACTGACGACGTCGGCGACCTGGTAGGTGACCCCGGCTGGGATCCGATCGGGATCCTCCGCACGTTCGGAGGCGTTGCGCAGGTCGACGTCGAGGGTCAGGTTCGCGGCGGTGAGTTTTGCCAGATCAGTCTCATTGAGCGAGCTGAGCTTGTTGGAACGGAACACCAGGCCTGTCCGGACGGTCCTGCCGTCGATAGTCCGATAGCCGCCGATGTCGCGGAAGTTCCGCGCCTCGTCGAGCCTGATCTCGGCCGCGGACGGCGGTGGGATCTCCGGCAGCGGCGGTTGCTCCCCGGACGATCCGAACTGACTCGAACCCAATTGCAGGTCGCCGCTCGAAGCGGAGGCGAGTGTGGGGCCTGTCAGGGCCGCACCCATGGCGACCAGCGCAGCGAGGGCGATTCCGAAAGGGCGCTCCCCTCGGCGGCGCGTGTAGACAGTTGTCACCTTCATCCTCTCATTCGCTGTGCGGGATACCCCGCGCCCCGCAAACTCCCGTGCGAGATTACAAGGGTGGCGCGCTCCTCGTCCCGACTTTGCTCCAGAAACCGGACATGTGTTCAGGTGCCCGGCCAGCCGTCATCCGGCAGGAAGAAACTCTTGCCCGTCACTGCGTCGCCATCGACCACGCCGGGCCCGTTCGAACGACAGACCGCGGCCGCATCCGCGCTTGTCACGCCAACTCGGCGTCGAGACATTGCCCAAGCCAGGCACCCATATCCGACGCAGCGCGGCGGGCAACAGGCGTTGGATGGTTTGTAAATCCATGCGGGACATCAGGATAGAGACGCAAGTCGACGTCGTTTCCGGCCGCCGACAGTCGCGCCACCATGGCAAGGTTCTCTGCCAGGACCACGTCTTCTGATCCAACGACAACGAGGGTCGGCGGCAGGCCGCTGAGGTCGCCGAATGTCGGAGAAATATCCGGGAGAGTGCGATCATCGACATGGCCGACGTAGGCTTCGATGAAGTATTCGTCGCTGATGGTGCGGCCCGCGGGAGTCTGGGCACTGACGTCGTACGTGCCCGCTTCCAGCACCGCACCCGAAAATGCCTTGGCCAGACCTCGATCACGAAGGCGCAGCAACGTCGTCGTCACCAAGGTTGCTCCCGCCGACATGCCACCGATGGCGAGCCTGGTCGTCCCGAACCGTCCGGCAGCGACATCAAGCAGCCACAAGGCGACTGCCTCACAATCGTCCGGCGCTGCCGGCCAAGGGAATTCCGGTGCAAGCCGGTAATCGACGGTAACCACTACCACCCCGACCTCGTCGGCAAGTCTCATGCTTCGGGCGTCAGCGCTGGCCGCTGAACTCATGTAGAAACCCCCACCCGGAAGATACAGATAGACCCCGTTGACATCGCCGTCTTTCGGAGTGACTACGCGCACCGAAACGGATCGGCCCTCGATGTCGAGTGTGTGTTCAACAGCCCGGCTCGCCGTGGGATCAACCACCCTGGATGCTCGCACCACAAGCAGTTCTTGCAGGGAACTCGGACCGACACCGGCAGGCCGCGACGCATAGAACGCTCGCGTACTCGCCAAATCGTCACGAGGCATTTGTTCGATCAGATCAGTCAATGCAAGCTTCACCAGGGCTCCCTCGGGTCGAGACTTGTCGACAATGATGACACCTCCAGCAGGAGCACGTGTCCGACGTGTTCTCGGCAACGCGGGGCCGTGACAGGTATGAGCAAACCGCGCCGGAAACGGGTCTTCTCACGCTAGCCTCGACTCGGAATTGGACGTTTGTCTAGAAAGGTCGATGGATGCGTGCGCTGTTGCTTGCCACCCTCGCAATCCTGGTCCTCCAGATTGCAACTCCGGCGGCGAACGCTGCACCACCGGATCCGGGCTGGACTCTCCCCCAACTGACCGTCGCAGATCGAACGATCAAGGACGTCGACGGACGAACGGTGTTGCTCCGCGGCGCGAACGCCAACGGTCTCAATGACTACGCAACCAACGGCACCGGTCTACCCACCGTTACGCCGCTGGGAAGAACGGACTTCGCGCAGATGGCAGCGCTGGGCTTCAACGTCGTCCGGCTCAACGTCGCGTGGTCCCTCCTGGAACCGACCCGCGGTGCATTCGACACTGCGTACGTCGACCGCGTTCGAGTAGCGGTCGAGGATGCAAAAGACCACGGCATCTACACCGTTCTCGACATGCATCAGGATGCATGGGGCCCGTACGTCGGCACTCCGAGCGACCAGTCGTGCCCGTCATTCATGCGGCCGGGAGTCGGCTGGGACGGCGCACCCGAGTGGGCAACCCTGACCGGCGGATGGACAACCTGCAACATCGGTGGACTCAGGGAAGCCGCACCCGCGATCGCCCATGCCTTCCAGGCGTTCTACGACGACGAGCAAGGAATCCAGAGTCGCCTCGTCGCGACGTGGGCGCGGTTGGCTGCCGAGTTCAAAGACGAACCAGCTGTAGCCGGATACGACCTGTTGAACGAACCGAACCCCGGCCTGCGCGATCCATTCACGGCAGCTGATCAGATCGGGCAGTTCTACAAGCGGGCCACCGACGCCATCAGACAGGCCGAAGCAGGAGGATTTCCACACCTCGTGTTCTTCGAGCCCAGCGCGATCTGGTCGGCTTTCGGCCTCGACGCGCTGCCTCCACGCCATTACCTGACCGATCCCCTGGTGGTCTTCTCGCCCCATCTCTACAGCGAATCGATAACGGTCAGTAGCGAATTTCCCGGAATCGAAGACGGATTCAAGATCGCCGACCTCGCTGCCGCCTGGTACGACGCACCGTTGTGGACAGGTGAATGGGGTTGGTTCGGCGACGCCGACGAGCAGAGAGCAGACGTCGACCGCTTCGTCGATGCCACCGACAGGTACCGGATGGGCGGCGCGTGGTGGTCGTGGACACAAGCGTGCGGTGACCCCCACCCGGTTCGCGACGGCAATACCCACCAGCCGCAGGGAAATCTGAATCGCATCGACTGCCCGTCCGGTGAATCACTCGGGCTCGTAGAGGGATTCGCCGCGCCACTCTCGCGAGCGTATCCGCGGGCAGCGCCCGGCTCGCTGACGGAGGTATCGCGTGACGGGTTTGACGGGAGCGGCACCGGACGGGTCGAGGCCTGGTACCCCGGCACCGACCGGCCACAGCTCGAGACCACGAATCTCTCCGACGTCCGACTGTCCCCGATCGAGGGCGGATGGCAACTGATCGGTCACGCCGACGGCGACTACGCGGTCAAGCGCGCCTGATCGAACGATCATCCGGGAATCGCGCGTTCACACCACGCGAAAGAGCGGGTATCAGAAGATTCCGCCAATTCCCTTGCCGATCAGAACAACTCCGACGACCAAGATCAACACACTCATCACCGTGGTGTTGTTGTCCTCGAGCCAGACTTTGAGATTGGCCAATGGCTTTCGCAGGCGATCAGCAGCCACCAGGTATCCGATGACCGGGATCGCGACAGTTGAACTGGCGATGACCGTGAATACGAGAATCGAGGTGATCGCTCCGCTGGTCGCCAACGACGCCGAGCCGATCGACACTCCGGCCGCGATGCACATGAGCAGGTTCTTCGGGTTGATCGCGGCGAGCGCGAATCCAAGGCCCAATCCCTTGACCGCGGTCATCTCGTCGACGGCTTGCATCCACTTCGGTGTTTCGTGCTCGCCGCTGCGCCCCCGCCACTGCTTGACCCCGACGGCCAACAGGAGGACACCGAGAGCTAGTTTGATCCACGAAACCGTGGCGGACGGTCCGTCGTCTGACGTGCTGACGGCACTGGACAAGATGACGAAAAGAACTGTAGCGATGAAGATTCCGAGTAACCAGCCCACCGCGAACCCGGCGCTGGTGCTACCCGCTCGCTTGGAGAGCAACATCAAGATAGTGGCGATGACGGCCACCGGCGACACGGCGACACCGACGGCCAATGGGAGAAGTTCTCCGACAACGGAACCCATGTCAAAACTCATTTCTGATTGCGGCAAGCAGGATAGGCAGTAGGCGAGAAAAGCCGCCCCTGTCCGCCACGACGGACAACAGAGCACAGCCGATACCGCTGCGCGACAATGCTGACACTGCGAGCGCCTGCGTAGTTCATGCCTCATTCGAAAGGGATGAGTGCCTGAACCGCAGGCCTCGATTCCCCACCGAAGATCGCGAAAAGACTTGGCCAACGGTGTGTCGGCTGCGCTCGCAGCAGAGCGCAGCCGACATCATCGAGGAGGATCACCAGACACAATCTCGAGTAGTGACCTCACGCGTAGGGACGGGTTACTTCGCGCAGCCACTGCCCTCGAACGCGAGCTTGGACGTATATTGCCCGTCCGGCAAATACTCTCCCATCACTGCCTTCTCGTCACCGGGCGTCTTGGTGTCGTGTGCAGCGTGGCTGAAGTCCTTGGCCGGCAGCATGTTCCGCATGATCAAGAGGGAATCGTCGGGATGCCCTGCGCCGTCACCGGCCGGCGAGAGCGAAAGCCATGACACCCCACATTCCTTCGTAGCGTTTGCGGGTCGGTCTTCAGGGAGCGACGCGACAATCGTGTAGCGACCATCCGCATCAGTGGCCATCTGCTCGTCGAACAGACACGTCGCTACCTTCGTCGTTGCCAGCGATTCATTGCTGCACATCGACCAGAACCGCATGTCGACTGCGCTGTCGAGATTCTTTGCGCCGCCTGTCGTCTTCGGAGTCCTCGGCAACTCTCCCCGAAGTACTAGAACTTCGCCGAACCCACGGTTGACTTCAGCGGTGACGTAGCTGTTGTCGATGTTGGAGTACTGCCCGCCCACCCGCTGGGGTGTGCCATCGCATTTGCCGAGATAGGTACAGCCGAGCGTGAACTCGGCGCTGTAGTACGCCCGCCAGACTGGTGTCTGCTCGGAAGGGAATGTCGCAGGCTTGCCCGGTTGGTCACGCAATGCCTTGTACGTGTCCAGCGGCAGCGAAGCCGGCTTCAAGATTCCGTTGTCCGCACCGACCGCTGAACACAGATCCTGCCCGCGCAACACCTGACCACCGGAAAGGTGCAGCTCTGGCTCCGGCAGTCCAACGCCGCCGGTGAGATCACGCCCGTTGTCCGGCAGGTAGATGCGATAAAGCAGGCTTATCCGGTCCTGACCTGGCACACCGGCATACAAGGTGTTGGGTTTCGGCTCAGCAGGCGAGGCCTCGTTGAGGACGGAAGCCGTGTACGACCTGGCACCTTCGTTCGCTCGATCGGCACCGGGAAGATAGGTATTGCGCGAACCTGCGTCGGGAGCTGTCGAAATGTCATTGAGGACGGCGGTCGGCATCGCGGTTGCCGCGTTGTACGAGTTCAACGACTGATAGCGAGCATGCGCATACTGCCCTCGGATAACCAACTCGGCGTTCTCGGGGATTGTGAACTGCGCAGCCCAGTAAATCGCCGCAGTGTCAGGAAAGGCGTAGTTGAGCTGTGGGTCCGCGCGCTCGGGATTGATCGGCACGGACCAGAAGCAGGTCGACACCGGATGCTCGACGTCCGGTCCGCCGGATCCGAAATCAACAGAACCAGATTCGGATCCGCTAGCCGAACCGGTTCCTGATCCGGATCCGCTCGACGAGCCGAAATCGACAGATCCGACCGCCGGCGCGGCAACCGCGGACCCAGCCCCGGCAAATACAGTGATCGCACTCAGCGCCACCGCAGCTACGAGTGTTCTTGATGAATGCATCGCGCTCCTTGTTAGATAGCTGACAAACAGTGATAGAACGATCTAGAGCGAGTACTCCCGGTCCAACGACGAGAGACCGTCACGAGGTCCGCACTCCGCACTACTACTTGGTGGGTTGAAAGTCGTTCGTCAGAGCGCCGCGAATCGCGTCGGTGTCCGACTGAGACCAGTTGTCGGGGTGCAGGATCCGCGCCCACATGTCCGCCGCCTCGGCACCGTAGTTGTGCCCGTGACCTGGCGGAACGTCCGCCGAGAAGACCATGTCGAGTGTCACCTGCCAGAATGTCACGAACGGTATCCACGTCATTCCCGGATCGACATCACGGCCGAGAGGCTCGGCAAGCCAGTCCGGCTTGTTCAGAAGCAGGTCGAAAGACCACCAGACAATTGGGTCGCTGGCGTGCTGCCAGTACACGACGCGTGAGTCGTTCCACGGCGCATCCAGTTCGAGATCCTCCGGATAGGCAGCGAAACGAATCGACTGCCCGTCGTCGATCACCGGCACGGCTTCCCGTGAGCCGGAGTCACGACTGCTGGTGATCTCCTGCCATTGAGCGGTGAAGTTCGGAGTCCCCGACCACAACGCCCCATCCACCCGCGTCGCCATGTCCTGTGCTCCCGCGAACGCGGCCTGTCCCCCGTACGATCCGAGGCTCTCGCCGAAAACGACAAGCTTGGGGCGCTTGTCGAGCGGCAGATCGATCCACTTCGCATAGACAGAGTTGAACAGCGCCCGGCCTGCGGCCATCGGGGTTTCGCGATCGGCGATGAATGCCAAAGGGCTGGGAAGGAACGAGTACTGCATCGCCGCGATGGCGGTGTCGCCGCCCTGGACGTATTCGAAAGCGGACGCCACGTCGTCGTTCACCCAGCCGCGGCCGGTGGTGGTCACTACTGCCAGGACGGCACGGTCGAAGCCGCCGGTGCGCTCGAGTTCGTTGACGACCCGCTGCGCGACACCGTCGACGGAATCCGACGACTCACGGCCGGCGTACACGCGGATGGGTTGCTTCGCGTCCAGCCCGGTCAGCGCGGAAATCTGCACCGCAGACGGCCCGCTACCCATGAAAGTGCGACCCTCCTTGCCCAGCGAATCCCATGCCTCCGCAGACATGGGTGAACCACTGCGTTCGGCGATCAGAGGCTGGTCGATACCATCGGGCGTGTCGTTGTCCGCGCCGGAGAAACTCCAGTTCGCAAAAGCGATGAGCCCGTTGTAGAGGGCACCGTTGACGACGAAGATCGCCAACGCGAAGACGACGACCAAGCTCGCGACTTTCGCTGCTTCCTTGGGAACAAACCGCAGAGCAACGGCAGCGAGTCCTCTGGTGAGATGCCGCAGACCGCGACCCACCTCCAACAAGATCAACCACACCACTAGCGAAATCAGCAGCACCAGAAGATAGTTCGCCCGGTTCACGCGAGGCGCCTCGACCAGATCACGGACGATCTGCTGCCACCACGAACCCAAGATCAGAAAAAGAGGCACCAATATCACTGCCAGTACGGCGAGTACGGCCCAACCGATCCGCTTGGTCCGGTCCGACCATCTCGGTTCGACTCCGCATTTGCGGATCATCCACGCCACGCTCACACCGATGCCGTACCCGGTGGCGACGGAAATACCGGTTGCCACGCCCTGCAGGTACCACGCGCGCGGTAAGAGGGACGGGCTCATCGAGAGGACGAAAAACACCAGACCGAACGACAACCCGACCGAGTGCAGCGTCTTGCCGTAGCGCCGCACACCTTCCCACACACGTTTCATGCCCGAATCGTAAGTGCGCCAGAAAGATGAAATGCGCCTCTCATCCCTTTCGAATGAGGCGCGAACTACGTCGGTGGAAAGTGTTCGCTATTCCGCGTCATGCACCGAAAAGCTTCGACCCAACGGCAATCACGGGCGAACACCGGTGGTGCGTTGACAGATTTCACACACGCGATTCCGCGTACACTGTGTGGGGTCAATCCACTCAGCACGTACAAATTCGGCGCGATTCTCATGGCGGCAAAACGAGGAAACCTACCGATCGAACTGAGCAGTTTCGTCGGTCGCCGGTCCGAGGCCAAAGAAGTCCGACGCCTGCTGTCGGACTACCGGCTCGTGACCCTTACGGGCCTGGGTGGGGTCGGCAAAACCCGCTTGGCGCTCCGTGCCGCCGATGATTCCTCCCGTGCGTTCCCCGGGGGCGTCTGGTTCGTCGACTTCAGCGAACTGCGGGAGCCGGCACTTCTCGATCAGACGATTCTTGCCGCACTCGGAGTACAAGACCGATCTACGCGGTCACCGCGATCGGTACTGATCGGCCGTCTCGTCGACGAACGTGTCCTGCTTGTTCTGGACAATTGCGAACACCTCATCGGCTGGGTGGCCGACACCGCCGCCGAACTCCTCCGGTACTGTGCCCGATTGGCACTTCTGGCGACCAGCCGAGAACCGCTCGACATTCCCGGCGAGATGGTATTACGGGTGCCGCCTCTGCGATTTCCCAACGAGGCGCCGTCGCCAACCGACACCCGTGATGGTGATGCGATGATGCTGTTCGAGCAGCGGGCACGTTCCTCCGTGACGGACTTCCGCATCACCAGCGAGAACAGCGCGGCTGTGGAGAAGATCGTCCGCCGGTTGGAAGGACTACCGCTGCCGATCGAGTTGGCGGCTGCCCGACTGAGGGCGATGTCGGTCGATCAGATCCTGCAAAAACTCGACGACCGCTTCCAACTGCTGACGCGGGGCAGCCGGAACGCTCCAGCGCGTCAACAGACGCTTGCACAGAGTATCGACTGGAGCTTCGATCTGTGTACGCCGCCGGAGAAGTCGTTGTGGGCGAACTCGAGCGTATTTGCGGGTAGCTTCGATCTCGGGTCCGTCGAAGGAATTCTCGCCGACGAAGCACAGAACGACGACTTGGGCGATCTCGTGATGTCCCTTGTCGACAAGTCGATCCTCATCCGTGAACAAAACGGCTCGTACGTCCGCTACCGCCTACTCGAGACTCTTCGCGACTACGGGCGTGAACTGGTGTCAGTCGACGAGTGGGTCTCGCTGCAGCGCAGGCACAGTGAGTGGTTCAGGCAACTCGTCTTCCGCGCCGGAGTCGACTGGACGGGGCCGCACCAAATCGACTGGATGACGCGGATCGACCGCGACTTACCCAACGTGCGCACCGCGTTGGAATTCGGTCTGACCGAACCCGACTCGGTCGAAGCCACATTGCGTACCGCAAGTGCTCTGCATGATTACTGGCTTGCACGTGGTCGATTCAACGAAGGTCGCTACTGGTTGGGTCGCGCCCTGGCCGAGGTGCCCGAACTGACCGAGGGCACTCTCGGTGACGCGGTAGTCGAGGCCGCCGCGACAGGCGCACTGCTGGCAGCCCTCCAACGAGATATCGCTTCGGCGACAAGCATTGCCGAAGAGGCTCGGCGACAGGCCGAGATGCAGCGGAACGACGACGGACGCATACTGGCGCGGTACACGCTCGGATTCGTCGCGGTCGCCGACGGCGATCTCGTGCGCGGCGCCGAGTACCTGGAGCAGGCTGTCGCAGCATTCCGGGCAAACGACGACATCGCCCGTCTGGTACCCGCGCTCTACTGGTTCGCCTTCGTCGTCGACGCACTCGGCGAAACCGACCGGGCTGCAAGTATTTACGAGGAGGAGTTGGCCCTCACCGAATCGCGCGGCGAAATCTTGTGGCGGTCGATGACGATGTCGGACTACGGATCCGCCCTATGGCGTCATGGCAACCACGCTCGCGGTATCGAGCTACTCGAAGATTCTCTCCGATTGCTGCGAGGGCTGGGTAACCAGTTCGGATGTGCATGGTGCCTCGAGGAAATCGCGTGGACGCTTGTCGACCGGGACGCAAAGCTGGCAGCCACACTGATGGGAGCTGCCGACACGCTGTTCACCGCCACGGGCAGCCCGATGGACACCTTCAGGAGCATGGTCCCGTACCACGAAAACAGCGTGACCGAGGCTCGTAACCGGCTCGGAGACAGGGTGTTTCAAACAGCATTCGATCATGGACGAGCTCTGACTCTCGACGACGCAGCGGCCCGCGCGCTGAGAGGGCAACCGCCCGGTGGATCACCGAAATCGGCGGCCGACGAAGTGCTGACTCCGCGGGAGCAGCAGGTGGCCGAACTCGTCGCACAGGGCCTGACAAACCGAGCAATCGCGGACAAGCTGGTCATTTCTCAGCGCACTGTCGACGGCCACGTCGATCACATACTGAACAAACTGGGGTACGGCTCGCGCACCAGGATTGCGGCCTGGGTGCTCCAGCGCACAAACGACTTCCGCAACCCTTCGACCTCGTGACGGTCGGTGTCTTCGATCGATCGCGGCGCGGCGGGTAACCCGGCCGAATCCTGTCGCAAGAATCCGACCGTCGAAAGTTTTCTCAGCCTTCGTGATCAGCGAGAGTCCAGTGTCCTGCACCGCGCAGTTCGAGTTGTCGATTGTGAAAAACGTCGAGAGTGCTGCGATGCCCGACGCTGACAATGATGCTGTCGGGCAGTTCACGGCGAAGGATGTCGTAGAGCGTGTACTCGAGGCCTTCGTCGATTCCGGATGTCGCCTCGTCGAGAAATGCGGTTCGCGGTCGGATCAGGAGGACTCGGGCGAACGCCAACCGTTGTTGTTCGCCCGGCGACAGAATTCGAGTCCAATCAGCCGGCTCGTCGAGCCGACCGATCAAATGTGCGAGATGCACCTCGGCGAGCGCGTCGTGGAGCCTGCGGTCGTCGAAGTTCGAGCGCCCGGTGTTCGGCTGACCTGAGGGCAACTGGTCCGGATATGCCAAACCCGCGCGCAGAGAACCCGATGGTAGGTATGGCCGTTGTGAGAGGAACAGGACGTCTCCGACCGGGGTGGTCACGGAACCGTTTGTGTACGGCCACAACTGCGCGATGCTGCGGAGCAGCGTGGTTTTGCCGCTACCCGACGGACCCTTCACCAGCAGTGCATCGCCGGGCCCCAGTGACATGTCGAGTTCGGAGATCAACGCCTCACCAACCGGCGTGCGCACGTCGAGTCCCCGAACAACCAAATGACTGCCAGCGGAGAACGCGTCGAGCACGGGAAGTGCGCGGGCACGTCGATCGGCATCGGCGAGCCCGGTCAAACGGATCAGTGTGGCCCGGAAACTTGCAAAATCGGCATAAGACTCTCGAAAGAACGACAACGAATTGTGCACCTGGCCGAATGCTTGAGCAGTTTGCATCACGTCGCCGAAAGTGATCTGCCCGCTGAACAATCGAGATCCCTGGACCAGAAACGGAAACACCACCGCTGTCTGATCCACTGCCAGATTGAAGCCACTGAACTTGAGCGTCCGGAAGACGATCGCCCACATATTGCGGATCACTGCAGCAAAACGTAGTCCGAGCGTGCGTCGTTCGACGTTCTCTCCGCGATAGAAGGCGATGCTTTCGCCGTACTCCCGTAGTCGAACCAACGCGTACCGGAAGCTGGCGCCGAGTTTCTCGTTCAAGAAGTTCAGCATGATCAAAGGCCGGCCGATCCAGAATGCGAGTGCCGTGGTCACCAACACGTAGGTGTAGACGAGAAAGATCATCGCTCGCGGAATCTCGGCACCGAAAACAGTCAAGGGACCGGACAGATCCCACAGGATCTTGGTGAAGCTGACGATCGAGACCATTGCGGCGACGGCGCCCATGGACAACGTGCGGGACGACGTCGCGAATGCGGTGATGTCTGCCTGAATACGTTGGTCCGGATTGTCGACCGGGTTCTCCAGGAAGTTTCCGTGATAGTAGGCGCGGCCGTCGAGCCAATCGTCGGTCAATGTGTCATTGAGCCAACTGCGCCAATTGATATCGAGTGTTTGGCCCACCAGGTAGACGACGAGTGAGCTAGCGACGTGGACTGCGGCCAATATCGCGAACACTCGCAGGTAGTGCCAGAAAGCGGTTTCGTCGAGGTTCTGAATGGCGTCGTAGAAATCCTTGTACCAGTACGAGAACAACACCGTCACGCGGACACCGAATATCGTGAGCAGCAGCAGTAACGCGAGAATCGACAGCGGAATGACGGTGCGCCGGGGATCGAAGTAGGGCCAAGCCATTCGCCGAAACTGGTTGCCCCAGAAGGTATACCGAGCAAGCAGCAGCGCGGTGACGACGAGAACCACTACCGTGATCGCATATGCCTCTGCCAACCACAGTGCGCTGTCCGTTACCGCGCTACCCCAATTCACCGTAGCCTCCGTCCTGGAGGGGAACTGACGATCACATATCGGTCGACAGCATTCGGTTCGCGATCCGCAATCCCGAGTCTTCCGCGGCATCCAATGCACGTGATTGCTCTGCCGTTATCCTGTCGCACACCCAATCCCAGTGCATCGTCACCACAGCGCCGGGGACGGGCATCGCCGCAAGCGCGTTGCCCTCGACCCTCCACCGCACTCTCTGCGTTGCCGGTCGGCCGCGTGCGAGTTGCTCACCGTCGAACTCGAGCGGGGACGAAACCACCAATGCATGCTCCTCGCCGACGTCCTCGACCACTCCCCATCTGATCCGGCAGTTCTGGAGGACGGACAGTGGGACCGCACCGCGCTTCCGAAGAAGCTTGACCCACGGATACACCAGAAATACGTGAAAACTGTGGTGCGCGAGCGCGCGGTCCCGACCCGCGAGGACGGGGAGGAACCCGGTGTTCTCGCGTTCACCGAATGCCCCCCTCAAGTGCTGTAACAACTTCCCCGAATCGAGAGAGTCGAGGAGATCACCTCCCACCCAATAGGCTTCGATCACTCGCGGATCCAGGGGGTCGTCGATGCCCGCTCCTACAGCCAATGCCTCGAGGTACGGCCACGCACCGTCGAATTGACGAGCGTGATCACGGTCGCCGCTGCCCGAGTTGCCGCTGGCCAGACGAAGCAGCACTGAAGGATCGTCGGGTCCGCAGTAACCCAACTCGTTCGGCGGATACGCGTAGCGGGCAAACAATGCCGGCCCGTTCATACCGACGGCAGTCATCAGCAGATCCGAGGAAGTTGTTCACCTGCCGGCAAATCCACTACCCGATTGCCTCCCAATGCCGTACGCGCCACCACCATTGTGCGATGTTCGGCCACGCACTCCCCGATCACGGCGGCTCCCACACTCAGTGGATTGCCGTGCATCGCTTCCAGAACCAGGGCGGCATCTTCGCGTGGAACGAAAGCGATCAACTTGCCCTCGTTTGCGACGTACAACGGATCCAAGCCGAGTAGCCCACAGGCGTCGCGCACGTCAGCGGGAATCGGCAGATCTCGCTCCACCAGCGCAACCCCGATGTTCGACGCCTGAGCGATCTCGTTGAGGGTCGCGGCGACTCCGCCCCGCGTAGGGTCGCGCAGGACGTGGATGTCGACACCGGTGGCAATCATGTCGGCCACCACGCCGTTCAGGGCTGCACAATCACTGCGCACTTCGGTCCCGAATTCGAGACCTTCGCGACAACTCATCACGGCCACGCCGTGAACGCCGATGTCGCCGCTGACGATCACGACGTCACCCACTTGTGCGCGAGTGGGGCTGATGTCCACCCCGTCTGCGACAATCCCGATTCCTGCGGTGTTGATGAAGACTCCGTCGCCGTGACCGGCATCGACGACCTTGGTATCACCTGTCACCAGCCGAACGCCGGCAACGTGCGCGGCCTCACCGAGCGCCTTCGCGATTCCCGCGATGTCGGTCAGCGCCGTCCCTTCTTCCAGGATGAATGCCGTCGACATCACCAATGGCTGCGCTCCCGCCATCGCCAGGTCGTTCACCGTTCCGTTGACAGCGAGATCGCCGATAGTTCCGCCGGGAAACACCATGGGTTTGACGACATACGAGTCGGTCGAGAACGCGAGCCGCACCCCGCCGACGTCGAATACGGCCGAGTCACCGAGTTCTGCATCGGCAGCGCTTCCGAACGAGGGCAGGAACAGGTGCTCGATGAGCTCGGCGGACATCGCTCCTCCACCACCGTGCCCCATGACGATGTTCGGCGAATCACGCAGCGGCAGTGGGCAGACCCACGCCGACAAGTCCACGACAGCGGTCTCCTCAGCCGGCATGACCCGCCTCCTGAAGTTCCAGGCGCCGGTACAGGTAGTACGCGGCGCACGCCCCCTCGGACGACACCATCGTGGCACCGAGTGGATTCCGCGGAGTGCATTCCTTCCCGAAGGCACTGCACTCGTGTGGCTTGATCAAACCTTGCAACACTTCTCCGGAACGGCAGACGCTCGACTCGTCAGTATGGATATCGGTCACCGAAAAACGCTCTTCGGCATCAAAATACGCATACTTCGGTGCCAGCTGCCAACCGCTGTCCGGGATCGATCCGATGCCGCGCCACGTCCGGTCCGACACGGCGAACACATCCTCGAGCATCGCTTTCGCTGCGGTGTTGCCCTGCGCGGTGACGGCACGGGCGTAGGCATTTTCGACCTCGTATCGACCCGATTCCAACTGCAGCACCGTCTTTCGGATGCCCTCCAGCAGATCCAGCGGCTCGAATCCGGTGACGACGATCGGGACCTTGTACTTCTCGGCCAGCGCCGGGTACTCCGACGTTCCCATCACACTGCACACATGCCCGGCCGCCAGAAATGCCTGCACGCGGCACTCTGGCGAATCCATGATCGCGGCCATCGCCGGCGGGACCAGAACGTGCGAGACGAGTAGCGAGAAGTTCTCGATACCCAGGCGATTGGCCTGATAGACGGTCATGGCGTTGGCCGGCGCGGTGGTCTCGAATCCGATCCCGAAGAACACCACTTGCCGGCCCGGATTCTCCTTGGCGATAGTCAGTGCATCCAACGGTGAGTACACCACCCGCACGTCACCGCCGGCGCTCTTGATGCGGAACAGATCCGACGAACTCCCCGGAACTCGCAACATGTCCCCGAAGGAGCAGAAAATGACATCGGGTCGTGCCGCGATTTCGAGAGCTTTGTCGATGATCTCGAGCGGGGTGACACAGACCGGGCATCCGGGTCCGTGGATCATCTCGATCTGTTGGGGAAGTAATTGATCGATGCCGTGTCTGATGATCGAATGTGTCTGACCACCACACACTTCCATGATCGCCCATCGCCGTGTGGCCAGCGCACGGATCTGATCCAGCAGTTTGCCGGCCAGTTCCGGATCGGAGAACTCGTCCAGATATTTCATGATTCCGTCTCCTTCGGTTCGATCCCCGCGGCCCGGGCAGCCCTTTCGAACCCGTCACCGAATTCCTCTTCCAGTACGCCGAGGTGCTCGAATTCCGCCAGCGTGCTGCGAGCGGATTCCTCGTCGAGTCGCTGGATGGCAAATCCGACGTGCACCACGACGTACTCGCCGACTTGGGCGCCCGGAATGTACTCGAGGCACACTTCTTTTCGGACGCCACCGAAGTTCACCACCGACATCGTCGTTCCGTCGCGTTCCTCCAGGGACTCGATACGTCCCGGTACGGCTAGGCACATGACACAACTCCTGACCTCATGACGAACTCCCCACCAGCACTTGGCCGTAGGCGAGACCGCCGTCGTTCGGCGGCAACTCCAGTCCTGTCAACGGCGTGAATCCAGCGTCTGAGAGCAGAGCACACGCCCGAACGAGCAGTAGAGGGTTCTGAAAGACACCTCCGGTGAGTACTACCTCGTCCACTCCCGCCAGTTCCCGGCCACGAATTGCCCACTCGAGCACCAGGTGCGCTACGGATTCGTGGAAACGGGCGCCGATCACTTCAGCGGGCAACTTCTCCCGGAGATCGCGGACAACAGCCCGAATGACCGACCGCGGATCTGCTGTCCACGAATCGTCGTCCGACTGCGTCCAATCGAAGGTGTACCGCGAACCGGCGCTGTCGACTCCCCTCGACACCCCCTCCAACTCGATGGCAGCCTGCGCTTCGTAGTCGACCCTCTGACGGACCCCGGTCAGCGAGGAGACTGCGTCGAACAACCGCCCCATGCTCGAGGTGTCCACGCACCCGAAACCGGTTTCCATCTGGTGAAGCAGGACCGACTGCTCTCGGGGCGGACAGGCTGCCACGGGCGCGAGGTCGGATTCCCAGTCCAACCCGGCATGCCACAGGTGGGCGAGCGCCATTCGGTACGGCCGTTCCACTCCGGCATCGCCCCCGGGCAGCAGTACGTATCCCAGATGCGCGAGACGGCGATAACCCTTGTACGTCGCCAGCAGTAGTTCCCCTCCCCACACTGCGCCGTCCGCCCCGTAGCCGGTGCCGTCGAACGCTATTCCGAGAACTGGTTCGCTCCCGTCCCGGCCGTTCTCCCCCATCACGGAAGCCACATGTGCGTGGTGATGCCCGACGATGCGCACCGGTCGGTCACCACTACGACTGCGAGCCCACGAGGACGAGCGATACCGCGGATGCTCGTCACAGGCGATCTGGTGCGGCACCACCCCCGTGATCGATTCGAAGTGACTCTCCGACGCAGCAAAACTGTCGATGACAGCGAGGTCGCCCATGTCTCCGATGTGCTGACTCGGCCACACATATCCGTCCTCGGCAAGACAGAAGGTGTTCTTCAGGTCGGCCCCGACCGCCAAGGTAGGCGGTACGTCGAACGGCGCGGTGACGGGCAGCGGAGCATATCCGCGCGAGCGACGAAGCAACTGTCTTCCACTGCCGACTATTCGCATCACCGAGTCGTCACACGGCATCAAGATCGGACGGTTGTGGGTCAATACCCCGTCGGCCAGGTCACCCAATCGTTCGAGATCGTTGTCGGAGTACAGAATCGGCTCACCGCCGATGTTCGCCGATGTCATGACCAACACCGCTGGGCCCGCCTCTTCTCCGGCCAAACCCAGAAGAAGATGCTGAATCGGGTTGTAGGCCAGCATGATTCCGATATCCGGAATGCCGGGGGCAATCAAGGGGGAAAGCGCGTATCCAGACGCTTTGGCAACCAGCACAATCGGGCGCTCGCGCGAGGACATGGCATCAGCCTCGGCATCACCGACCACACCCAACTCTCTGGCTTCTGGCACATCGCGCACCATCACCGCCAACGGCTTGCTTGCTCGATGCTTGCGTTCACGCAACTCGTGAACCGCGCGGTCGTCGCGGGCATCACAAGCCAGGTGAAATCCTCCGATTCCCTTGACAGCAAGAATCTTCCCGTCTCGCAGTAGGGATCGGGCTCGTAGCAGTGCACCCTCACCGGTCACGGCGGGCGCGTCCCCTTCCACGAACGATAGCGTTGGACCGCACTGCGGGCAGGCAATCGGTTGCGCATGAAACCGGCGGTCGGCGGGATCCACGTACTCCGCCGCACAGTTCGCGCACAACGGGAATCGCTTCATCGTCGTAGCGGCGCGGTCGTAGGGCAGCGATTCGATGATCGTGAATCGCGGACCGCAGTTGGTGCAGGTGATGAATGGATGACGATATCGCCGATCGCTCGGATCAGTCAGTTCCCGGAGGCAGTCGTCGCAGATCCCGACATCCGCCGGCGCCAAGGTTCGCCCGACCGACCCCGCATCCGTCTCGACTATACGAAACCCCTCACGACCAACCGGCCGCGAGTCCTCGCGCTCTACCGACTCCACCCGTGCCAGCGGTGGGGGGCGGTTTCGCACCCGAGCGACAAATGCATCGATTGTCTCTCCGTCGCCTTCGACGTCGATCACGACACCGAGAGCAGAATTTCCCACCGAACCCGACAGTCCCAGTTCGGTGGCGGTCGCATGGACGAACGGCCGGAAGCCCACCCCCTGGACTACGCCACGAACGATGACACGGCAGGCGATCTTCATGTCCCGACCTCGCCGTTACCAGTATCGGAGTCGACTACCTCACCGTCGTGGCCACCACGGCCCATCAGTTCGAGGCCGGCCCGAGCGTGGCGAGCTCCCTGCTCGTCGACCTTCTCGACTGCAAAGCCCATGTGGATCACCACCCAGTCACCTGCCGTGACGGTGCCTTCGTCGAGCATTCCGATGTTGACCTTGCGTGGTGCCCCCTCCACGTCGACGAGAGCGAGTTGACCTCCGTATCCGTCCAGTAGTTCGCGTACCCGTCCCGGAATCCCCAGACACATGACTCACACCTCCGGCCCCAGTGTGGTGGCATCACAGTCCACGTCGATGGACCGGACGAGTGCCAGCACCGCAGAAGCGGCTTGCCTTACCGAATCACGCATCTCCGCACTCAATCCGATTCCGTCGCCGATCGATTTCGCATGTGCCCCCACCACGAACGTCCGCGGGAGTGTTCCGCCGAGGGCCTGCAGGCTGGCAAACACCGAACTCGGATGCATCGAGTGCGCGTCGAAACCTCCTTGCGGGCCTTCACTTTCGGGGTCCACTTCGATGATCGCGAGCTTGCCTGGGACTCCGGTCGCCGGTAAGGCATCGATCAGGACCAGGGCGTCCCACGACTCCAACAAGTCGTACGCCAGATGCACGCCCCGAATCCCGTAGTCGACCAGGTGAGCTCCCGATGGGAGATTCTCATGCTGCAGCGCCCGAACAACTTCGGGGCCGAATCCGTCGTCTTCGAGAAATATGTTTCCGACACCTGCAATCAGCACGCGCACAGCGCTTTACATCTTTCGCATTCGCAGATAGCGCTGGATGTCCGGCATCGACACCACCAGGACGATCGCGGCTGCGATCGCGGTGGCGCCGAGAAGTGCCGTCGACAGCAATCCCATGCTCCTCATGGCGAGTTCTCCTCTCGATAGCTGTGAAGTTCGATAGCTGTGAGTACGTCACGCGCTGTCGCGCGGCATCGGCTCTATCTCGTCCGGCGCGAAGTACAGGTAGCGGCCGTACCAGTTGTGCAGATCGGCGGCCGGATCGTCCAACAGTGTCACCCCAACATGAATGTCGCCGTCCACGTCTTCATGAATGGTGGCGACGTGGGCGATCCGGCCGTCGAAGAACAGGTCCTGAGCATCAGCGCGGCGTGAGGGGTGGAGCCGAACTGTACTTCCACCAGAGACACGGACGCCGTTGATCAGAACTGCGTCGGTGCGTGGTTGGACACTGGTGTCGGCTTCCGGGGTCCACCAGTCCACACCGTCAGGCACCTCGGGTATCAGATCAGAACCGGCGTGCGGATTTCGCAGCACACCGTGCAGGCCGGCTAGATCGTCGTCCGTCAATCGCTCACATCGGTCGATGATGTCGGCAGCTCTGGAGTCGGTAGCTCGCGCCCGCGCCTTTTCCTCGTCGGTCATGGCAAGGATTCTCAGGGTGAGAATTTCGTCGATCTCGGTCGAGTCGAAGAGAGATCCCTCGCTCTGCGGCGCAATCTCGGGAAAGTCGTACAGGATGATCGGTGACACCAGAACGGTGGGAGATGTGCCAGGGTGAGTGGGGTCCTCGGTCCCCGCAAGCACCGGATAACAGCGATTTTGCCGCAACTGCTCCGAGTGATCTGCTTCTTCGAACAACGACAGGAACCTCGAGCCTGTGCAGTTCACAATGACGTGAGTCCCCAGCATCGATTGCGCGGTGGCCGTGCCCTTGTCCCGTGCGTCGACGCTCGTGGCGTTCATGATCTCCACGGAAATCACCGTGCGTCCGTCCCCGGCGGAGGCGCTCACTGCCAAGAGGCCATTCACCGGAAGCCGTGTCCGAACGATCCGTCCGACCACCCTGCCCCGAGAGTCCGACAAAGTCTCTCCTTCGACAACTCCGGCCGCACAGAAGGTTTCTTCGACGCCGGCCTCGAGTTCGTCCAGACCCCACGGACCCAAAACGATCTCGGACTCGGTGGCTTCGTCCCACGAGATCGACTCCCGCTCGCCGACTACCAACCGATCGACCGGGATCCACGCCCCGCCGGCGCCGAGTCGTTCAACCGTCCGCGACTGGTGGTGCAGAAATCTCACAGTCGCAGAAACTTCGACGCCGTTCCGCTCGAATTCGCCGAGCAGACATTGCGCGGACATCGACGGTTCCTCGCCGACTCCGACCTCGGCGGCGCCGGGCGGTCCGAGAACCCCGAACTGCCAACGGGATTGATTCTTCGCCGAACCGGCCCGGTAGGGATAGAGAAGATATCCCTCGTACAGGACGGCGTCGGCCACGGCCCGAACGTCGTGATCCATCTCCGTTCGAGTCATCGCGGCACCTGGCTCGCCGTCAGCAACTGCCGCACGGCTGAATCGAGGTCCGTGAGGCCGTGCGCTGCCTTGAACCGCACGAGATCGGCAATCGTCTCATGGTCGAGGCGTACCCAACCAGACGCCGGATAATGCGCAGCCATCAGCTGTTTCCACACGTCGACCGGCAATTCGTAGGCAGCAGATCTGTCCCACGGGATCTGCTGCACGGAGAAACCACGCGGTCCGTCGGTGAATACCGTGCCGCTCAGTAGAACCACGATCGGAATCGTTCCGTCTCCGAGTGCGTGCATGTACTTCGACGCCGTCACCGAGAAGTCGTACGTACACGCCATGGGCAAGGCCGCGACCGTTGTTCCGGTGAATCCTTGAACGACCGTGGAACATTCCATCCACAGGAAGGTGCGCAGCGTACTCGACCAACGCTCCCGCGGACCGAAGAGATCGCGCAGACCTTCGCCTTCGGCGTCGGAGTACGGTCGGCGGTGTGGTTCGATTCGTACCTGCGCGCGCAGAGCCACCGCACGGACGGTCGTGCCGGTGGATTCCGACATTCTCAATCTCACCGTCAGATTCGGCGTAACCGCGTACGGTTCCACCTCCATGTTGTCGATCGAGAAGTCGAGAACAGTCATGCCGACCTGCTTCGCGCCTCGACGCGCCCGAAGAACTCGTCCACTGCGCGTGCGGCATCCTGGCCACCGTCGAATCCGCGCCACACGGTGCGCAATCGTCCCACCAGTTCGTAACAGGCGTCGATGGGAACAACGAAGCATCTCGGCGATTGTCCTGACGTGGGCACCGACACGATCAACGCCTCGACGTCGGCCCGCATCTGCGTGAGCCCCGGATTCTCCTCGAGCACAGTCTCGAACGAGTCGATGGGCAACTCGGATTCGGTAGCTCCGGCCGGTCCCGGATAGAAGACTATGTACTTGTCGAGGAGTGAGTTGCGGAAGAAGAATGCCAGGCCGACGGGGATTTCCAGAGACTCCCACCGGCCAGGGCCGAGGTCGAAGTCCGGAAACTCGAGGTACCGATCGGGAACCGCTTTGTATCGAAGGTCCGCGTCGACCGGTGCAAAGAGTAGATAGCACGGTCGGCACACGCACATCAGGCTCCGGACCTGTACGTCCACGACGTGCTGGTGTTCGTCGCCTATGCCCGCCGCACACATCTCACACCTCGGTCCGGTCGGAACGACACGCGACGAGGCGATTCGTGTGAGCACCTCTCCCACAGTGACTTTCATGACGGGGCTGCGTTCACGGCTAGGTCACCGGTATCACAGACTCGTCAGCAAGCGCGACCGAGAGCACTCCGTCGCGAATCAGCACCGGCACAGGCGCCAGGTGCTCGGAGCCGGTGCCCACCCGCGCTCCCGCCCCGTACACACTGAAGTGGGCAGAGCACGTCGGACAGGTGAGGACAGCGGCGTCTCGGGCAGGACGGCCCATCATGCGTTCGAGCACAGCCCCCGCCATCGAGTGCTCACACACCGGGCAATGGTCGCGATACGCGTACAGATCGTCACCGGAGCGGCAGACCAACAGATCGGTGCCCGACACGCGGAAGCCCGCGACCTCTCCCACCTCGACTTCGGCGAATTCGGGGACCTCCACCCAGTGCGTACCTCCCCCGTCGGCGTGAACGTGCGAGAACAGGGACTCGACCGAAATCACACCCGACTTCAGCTCGTGCGAATCCGGTGTTTCGACGTCGATTCCGGTGGTCTCGGGTGCCGCCGCCTGCACCGCGTCCTGGACCGCGGTTTCGAGGGTCACCGAGGACGAAGGGCAACTGTTACAGCTTCCGAGAAGCCGTAGTCGCACCACGCCGTCCGCCACCTCGATCAGTTCGACGTCGCCTCCGTGCGAACCGAGGTACGGACGCACGCTGTCGAGCGCAGTGCGGACGCGGGTCTCCACGTCGTGCGGGTGAAGTCCGTGCACCAGTAGCAGGCTGGACACCAGATCGTCGCGAACCATCGCATCCATCGTGGCCGGATCTGCCAGAGCGACGGTGCGTTCGAGTGCTGCGCCGTACAACTGCACGACCTCACGCACCAGTTGCTCGGCGCGATCTCTCGCCACCGGGCCTGCGCCGGCGTTGGCCTGCAACAACGTCTCGATGCGCTCACCTGCTCCGCGCCAGTAGTCGGCCGATTGCTCCATCGATCACTCCCCGGTCACGGACTGCGTCGGAGAGTGCAACTTCTCCAGGGTCTTGCCACCGCCGAGATACATGTGAACACCACACGGCAGGCAGGGATCGAAACTACGCACGGTCCGCATGATGTCGATGCCCTTGAAGTGGTCTCGATCGTTCTCCTCGAAGATCGGCTGACCCTGCACGGCATCCTCGTACGGACCGGGGGTTCCGTAGCTGTCGCGCGGGCTCGCATTCCACGGTGTCGGTGGGTACGGGTGATAGTTCGCGATTTTTCCGTCACGAATCACCATGTGGTGTGAGAGAACTCCGCGGACGGCTTCGGTGAATCCGCAACCGATACCCTCGTCCGGGACCTCGAACGACTCCCACGTCTTGGTCCGGCCGGCCCGGATCTCGACAAGCGCCTTCTCGGCGAAATGAAGGGCAGCCGCGGCTGCGTATGCCTGGAAATACGTTCGCGCGCGGTTTCTTTCGAGGGTATTGCTGCCATGTTCGGGAATCTTCCACTCGAGCGAGACAGGACCCTTCAGTGCTGTTTTCGGAAGATTGATCTTCACACTGTGTCCGGTCGACTCCAGGTATCCGATGTCGACCAGGCCGGCCAGAGCGGTGCTCCACAGACGAGCCAATGCTCCCCCGCCCGTGTCCAGAGCAAGGTTGTCTTTTCCGTCGAACCATCGCGGTGACATGACCCAGCTGTACTTGTCCTCGAGGTTCCGCTTCTGCGGGTGGGGGTTGGTGTGCTGATTCCACGGGTGCCTGCGATCGACCGGGTTACCCAGCGGATCGGTTTTGACGAACATCTCCTGATCACTCCAGTCCTCGTAATACGAGGAGCCCAGCATGATTCGGATACCGAGGTTGATGTCCACCAGATCCGTGGTGACCAACTTTCCGTCGACAACCACACCGGGAGTGACAAACATCTTCCGGCCCCAGTCGGTCATGTCCTTGTAGGAGAAATTGCAGTACTCGGGGTCTTGGAACGATCCCCAACAACCCAGCAGGGTCCGCCGCAGGCCAACCTTTTCGTAACCAGGCATCGCCTGGTAGAAGAAGTCGAACAGGTCGTCGTGCATCGGCACGACCTTCTTCATGAATTCGACGTACCGCATCAGCCGCGACATGTAGTCCGTCATCAGTTCGATCGTCGCGACGGTGCCGACGCCGCCGGGATAGAGCGTCGACGGGTGAACGTGCCTGCCCTCCATCAAGCAGAACATTTCGCGAGTCGAACGCGAGACTTGCAACGCTTCGCGATAGAACTCACCCGTGAACGGATTGAGAGTCCGCATGATGTCCGCGATCGTGCGATACCCGTGCTGCTCCTCGTGCGGGCAGCGCGTGTTCTCTGCCTGCGCCAGCACACCGGGATTCGTCTCGGAGACCATCTTCTCGCAGTAGTCGACGGCGACAAGATTCTCTTGAAAGATGTTGTGGTCGAACATGTACTCGGCGGCCTCGCCGAGATTGACGATCCACTCGCCCAGATGCGGCGGCTTGACGCCGTACGCCATGTTCTGTGCGTAGCACGAGCATGTGGCGTGATTGTCACCGCAGATGCCGCAGATACGACTGGTGATGAAATGCGCGTCGCGCGGGTCCTTCCCCTTCATGAACAGGGAATACCCGCGAAAGATCGACGACGTGCTGTGGCACTCCACCACTTCGCGATTGGCGAAGTCGATCTTGGTGTAGATGCCCAGACTGCCGACGATTCGGGTGATGGGGTCCCACGCCATCTCGACAAGACCGTCGCGGTCCGCAGTCGAGGTGGGTTCGGGAACGATGGCCGTCATTGCAGTGCCTCCCAGAGACGTTGCTCACGAACTGATTTGAATGTATCCGGTCGGTCACCACGTACGCGTCGCACCGGTGAGTAATTTCGACCCGCGCTCGCGCCAGTGCGGTTCCTTGTCCAACGTGTTTCCGGTGATCCGGCGGAGACTGTGGATCACGGACCCGTACATTCCCACCGCATTGGTGGAGAGTTTGCCGCCAGGTGGTTCATCCATGAACGGCATGAACTTGTCGGGGAATCCCGGCATCGTGCACCCGATGCAGATCCCGCCGACATTAGGACACCCGCCGACTCCGTTGATCCAACCACGTTTGGGGACATTGCATTTCACGACCGGTCCCCAACATCCGAGTTTGACGATGCACTTCGGTGACCCGTACTCCGTCGCGAACTCACCCTGCTCGTAGTACCCACCACGGTCACAGCCCTCGTGTACGGTGGCACCGAAAAGCCACTGCGGGCGCAGGGATTCGTCCAAGGGAATCATCGGCGCCTGATCAGTGGCCATGTACAGAAGGTAGGTCAGGGTCTCGGAGAGGTTGTCCGGCTGAATGGGACACCCGGGAACGCAGACGATCGGGATGCCCGCCTTCGATTTCCAGGTCCACCCGAGATAGTCCGGCACGCCCATCGCACCGGTCGGATTGCCGGCCATCGCATGTATGCCGCCGTAGGTCGCGCACGTACCGACCGCAACTACCGCAGTGGCTTTCGGTGCCAGCTTGTCGAGCCATTCGCTCGTGGTGACCGGTTGGCCGGTTTCGCGATTGTTCCCGAAGCCGCACCAATACCCCTCGTCGTGAAGTTTCTCGTTCGGTATCGATCCTTCGACGACAAGAACAAAGGGTTCCAGTTCTCCGCGGTCGGCTTTCCAAAACCACTCCAGGAAATCGTCAGCGCCACCCTGCGGTCCGCATTCGAAGTCGATGAGCGGCCAATGAACCGCTACCTGCGGCAGGCCGGGCAAGGCGCCGAGCGCGATCTCCTCGATACTGGGTTGCGTGGCTGCAGTGAGCGCCACCGAATCTCCGTCGCAACTGAGACCGGCATTGATCCACAGCACGTGGATCAGAGTTTCTTCCGCTTTGGCCGCTGCGCTTGCGGGGGTAGCTGCGCTTTCGGAGGCAGGTTCCGCCGTGGTGCCAGCAGTCGATTTTTGTGTGTCCATGTCAGCCGCTTTCACGGGTGCACTTGCGCCTTGACTCTCAGCGCCGCGACTGGCCTGACACGCTATGGCCTCAAGACTCTGTGGCCTCGAATTGCCGCGGCACCGAAACGCTGACGCCACCGGAGTCGAACCTCGGCCCACTTGCGTGGCACCCACTCATTTCATTAACTACCCGAGCAGATCAGTTGTCAACGGCCACCGGAGAAATCGCCGAACGACTACCGATCCACTCGTACCACTCGTCCATGCCCTCACCTGTCGTGGCAGACAAAACAACAACGCGCACAGCAGGATTGAGTATTCTCGCCTGCTCGACGCAGGCATCGACGTCGAACTCGACGTATGGGAGCAAGTCGATCTTGTTGATCACCACGAGGTCCGCGACAGCGAAGATGTGTGGGTACTTTTTCGGCTTGTCTGCCCCCTCCGGCGTCGAAATTAGGACAACCTTGCCTTCCTCGCCGAGGTCGAAGAGCGCGGGGCACACCAGGTTTCCGACGTTTTCGATCAGAAGCAGCGATTCTTCAGCGGGATCCAAGGCGCGCAGTGCGCGGTCGATCATCGCGGCATCGAGGTGACATCCGGCCCCGGTATTCACCTGCACCACCGACGCGCCGGTCTCTCGGATCCGCTCGGCGTCGAGCCGGGTTTCCTGGTCACCTTCGATCACGGCTATCGGTCGCTGACATCCGAGCTCCCGGATAGTTCGCGCCAGCAATGTCGTCTTCCCCGCGCCGGGGGAACTCATGATGTTGAGCGCCGTGATTCGGCGGCTCCGCATCCACTGACGATTGTGAACCGCAATGCCGTCGTTCTTGGCGAGCACCTGTTGCTCGAGAATCACGGTGTGGTCGGGGTGGCCGTGCTCATGGTCATGCTCGTGACCGTGCCCGTGACCGTCGTGTTCCTGCTCGTGTTCTCCATCTGCGACTACCGACACCCGAGGTCCTGTGGTGTCCCCGCACCCACACGTCGCGCACATGCTCAGCTCACTTCCATCGACAGGATCCGTAACTCTCGGCCGGCAAGCACCTCGACATCAGCACTGCCGCATTCACACAGCAAGAACATGTCGGGCGGCGAGAACATCACGCCGCAGCTTTTGCATCGCGCGCTGGTTGCAATCTCATCGATGTGCAAGCTGGCACCTTCGGCGTGAGTACCCGCGGTGACGACGTCGAAGCAGAACAGCAGAGAGTGTGGAACCACCGCGCAGAGTTGCCCTACTTCAAGCCGCACGCTCGATACTCGTCGCTCGCCGGCACGCTCACACACGGCTTCGACCACACTCTGCGCAATGGACAGCTCGTGCACGGTGAAACCCACGATTCGTGATCCGGAAACCTCCCTTCCACGATAAGCACCAACGGTCGTTGTGCGTAACCCGTACACGAAAACAGGCTGCGATCCGCAACTAATTGCGGATCGCAGCCTGTGACAGCGTTATTCGTGTGACGAACGCCGGCGAGAAGGATTACGGGTTCGGAACCGGCACCTTCGTCGTCGTGGTCGTCGACGTCACTGTCGTAGTCGGGGGCGCCGTCGTTGCATCCGTTCCCGCTACCGGTGTGGTCGGAACTGTCGACGTCGGCGTCACTGCCGCCGAACCCGTCGGAGTGGCAACCGCTCCCGATGTGACCGACGCCGATCCCGCCGCAGGCACCTGGGACGTGGTTGCGGGCGCTCCAGCAGATCCCGTGGAGCCAGTGGTCCCGGCCGGTGCCTGACCGGTTCCGGTGCCTTCAGCCACCGCGGCGTCGCCCTCAGCATTGCCGTCAGCCATGTAGGCATCGACAGCAGCACTGATCTGTTCCGGGGTCGGCTTCGCAGTTGTGTCGACGGGCTTTCCTTCCTTCGCCTGCTGGGCGAGGTAGGTGAGCCAGGCCGCTGCGTACTCAGCTGAAGTCAACGGCTTGCCGTTGGCCGCATCCGCATCTCGCCAGTAATCGAAGTGGTGTCCCACGTCTGGAGCGAGTGTCTGCTGGTAGGGGTCGCTCAAGATCACGGGAATCGTGTTCTGGTTGGTAGCAATCAGACCGACAATCTCCTTGAAAAGCTTCTGCGGCAGATATGCCAGCGGAGACACCTTGTCGGTGGACACCGTCTCGCCCTCGGCTACCGGCGCCGGCGCGGGTGTTTTTCCGGGCTTGTACTCCGGATCCGAGACCTTGAGCATCACCTGAAGGAATGTCTCGTCACTCTGCATCCAGTTGGGATTGGACGAAATGTCTGCGAACGCCTCGAAGACGATCTGGCCGAACACCACCGCGACGTCCTGACCGGTGGCCGGGTTCAGACCCTGCGCTTCGAGTTGGTCGATGTTCAACTGCCGACCGACATTTGCCGCCAAGATCAACAGAGAGATGTTGCTGGGAGCCGAGCAGGTGAAGTCACCGTCCGAGCAGAAGGACGCGACCTTGCCGTTCAGCTTGCCGAAACCTCCGGCAGTGCCGGGGAGTACACCTTCGCCAGGTGTCGCGGAGGTGCCGTTCTGGTACTTCGTATTGAAGTTATCCGGGTTCGTGAACGGATTCGTGGCACCGAGGAACGTGCCGTCGCCCGCTTCACGGCCTGCATCCGCCAGCATGACCACACCGACAACCTTGTCCGGGTCGACCCCGAACTCGTTGTTCTCCTGCGTACCGATGTCCATCGCGACGCGACGCACCACATCGGCGCCTTCGCTGTACCCGACGATCGAGAACTGAGTCTTCGGACATTCCTTGGCGATGGCACTCATCACGGACTGCGTATTTGCAGCGCCGGCAGCGACGGCATCCTCGTAGGACGCCATGTTGGCCGGGTACGCGATATACACAGCCGCGTACGAGCCGGGCTTGTTCGCGTTGACGGAGCCTGCCGGGTTGATCACCTGGTCGACGCGTTCACTCTTGTAGTCACCGGACAGGGCGGCCGGCAGCGGCTTCCCGTCGGCTCCCAGCAACATCTTCACCGTCGAAGCGTCCGGTGTGTCGTGTCGACCGGCAACCGCGATGCTGACCATGTCGTGACACTCGGTGACCGACGACGTCAATTGTGTCTCGATCGTGCGTGACTCCGGAGAGTCCACAGCGACCGCAACCGCGACCAGTGCGGCCACGCCGAGCGCTGCGGGCGCTACTGCACCCGCCAGTATTCGATGTCGCGAAAAGAACCCACGAACCGGCATATCTTCTCCCCAATCAACTTTTGGAAAACGTACGACCGACCCCCGGGGCGTCACGCAACGTCATTCGAGTAGTCGTCCAGTACGAGAGGAGCGTTACAACGGGTAACGATTTTCCGTGGCGACTCGGGAGGGAATCGGGAGCGCAAACGCCTCATTTCCGCTGCATAACACCGACGTGCACCTACTCCGCGTCGAAGATAATGACCTGTCGGATTGCTTTTCCGTCGGCGAGTTCGTCCATACCCGAATTGATGTCGGCCAATTCGATTCGCGAGGAAATGAGCTTCTCGACCGGCAGCTTCCCGTCGCGCCACAACTGCGCGTAGATCGGGATGTCGCGGGACGGGACCGCAGATCCCAGGTAGCTGCCGATAATGGTCCGCGCTTCGGCGACCAGTCCGAGAGGTGAGATCGACGAGCGCGCGTCAGGCGCCGGCAACCCGACCGTGACGGTCGTGCCACCCGCTGCCGTCGCAGCCACCGCTGTCTCGAAGGCCCGAGCATTTCCCGCGGCCTCGACGACGATGTCTGCGCGAACGCCACTCTCGGACAGGCCGGACGGTGTGAAGACCTCGGTCGCGCCCAGTTCCAGCGCCTGAGCCAGCTTGGATTCCAGTGCGTCGACACCGATGACGTTCTCGACCCCGAGTGCCCTCGCCGTCAGGATTGTGGCCATCCCGACGCCACCCAAGCCGACCACCATCACGGTGTCTGCCGGGCGAGGCTTCGCCGCGTTGAGGAGCGCTCCCCCACCGGTCAACACCGCGCAACCGAGTACGGCTGCAATTTCGGCCGGGATGTCGTCGTCGACGGGCACAACCGACTTGGCGTTGACCACAGCATGCGTCGCGAAACCCGAAACACCGAGATGATGTTTGACGTTCTCGCCGGAGCGCCGCAGTCGATGCGCGCCACCGAGCAAACTGCCGTCGTTGTTGGCGGCGCTACCCACCGTGCAAGGCATCCGGCCGTCAGTGGCGCATCCCGCGCATTCACCACACCGCGGAAGAAAAGTCATCACGACGCGGGTGCCCACCGACAACGAATCAACTCCGTCGCCGAGTTCGATGATTCGACCTGCCGCCTCATGGCCCAACAACATCGGCACGGGTCGTACCCGATTCCCGTCGACCACGGAGAGGTCGGAGTGACAAAGCCCGGCAGCTTCGATCTTGACCAGGATCTCACCCGGGCCCGGGGATTCGAGGTCGAGTTCCGAAATCGAAATCGGAGTCGACTCTGCGAAGGGACGCTTCCGGCCGATCTCTTCGAGCACTGCACCACGGATCTTCAACTGCACACCCCGATTTCGATAGTTCGAACTACTTGCCCACGATCCCGCGTACCGACGCGGGGAGGTCACGAACCCGCTTGTACGGACCCACGACGGCGGCTGCAAACGGCCTCGTCAAGAGCACCTGCGCCACCTCGAGCACCTCTTCGGAGGTGACTGCGTCGATGGTTGCGAGCGTCTGCGCAACACTGCGATGGTTGCCGTAGTTCAGTTCACTGCGACCGATACGGTTCATGCGTGAGCCTGAATCTTCCAGTGCCAGAACCAATCCGCCGCGCAGCGATCCCTTGGCGCGGGCGATCTCGGCATCGGTGATTCCGTCCGTCGCCACGTTCGCGAGTACCTCGCGGATCACCGTGGCAACCTCCCCGAGGTTCTCCGGCTGGCAACCTGCATACACGGAGAACGCTCCGGTGTCCGCGAAGGTGTCGACGCCCGAATAGACGGAGTACGCAAGCCCGCGCTTCTCCCGAATCTCTTGGAACAGACGAGAACTCAGCCCACCGCCCACTGCGGCGTTGAGCACCGACAGCGCCCAGCGATGGCCCTCGTGCCGGCCGAACGCGCGTACCCCGAGCGCAAGGTGGACCTGCTCGCTGTCGCGGTGGGTCAAGCTCAGTTCAGGCATCGTGCGCAACCGCAGAGTGCCTTCGCGCCGCGGCGCCGGCTTGACCCCGCGCTCGAGATGTCCGGCAAATGCACGGCGAGCGAGCGTCACTACCTGCTTGTGGTCGACGTTTCCCGCTACGGCCAGCACCATCCGCTGCGGTGTGTAACGCCGAACATGGAAGGAATGCAACTGATTGCGCGACATCGACTCGATCGATTCGACGCTACCGATGATCGGACGGCCGACAGGATGATCGCCGAACAACGCGGTCAGGAACGCGTCGCCGAGCAAGTCTTCCGGATCGTCGTCACGCATCGCGATCTCTTCGAGCACTACTTGCCGCTCGACATCGACGTCCGCGGTTCTGCAACGCCCTCGCAGCACGACGTCGGCGACAAGGTCAACCGCCATCGGAAGGTCGTCGTCGATCACGTGCGCGTAGAAACAGGTGTGTTCCTTCGACGTGAATGCATTGAGTTCGCCGCCCACACCATCCATGACCTGCGCGATGTCCAACGCCGTCCGTGACGGCGTCGACTTGAACAGCAGGTGCTCGAGAAAATGCGCGGCACCGGCCACACTCGGCTGCTCGTCGCGCGAGCCGACTCCGACCCACACACCGACGGAGGCGGAACGCACACCGGGAATGAACTCGGTGACGACGCGCAGGCCGCCGGGAAGGACCGTGCGCTGTACTCCGGATTCGGGAGTCGCATCGATCGGCGATTTCAGCACAGCGCTGCGGCTGCGCGTGGTGTTGGGAGTGGTCTTTGCCATGAAAAGGTTCAGCAGTCCTCGGTGCAAGTGGTCAATCCAGTATCTACAGGCTCTGTGTCTACAGACAGTACAGATGCGGCCCCGCACGGAAATCCGCGCGGGGCCGCATCAGAGTACGAAGTGAGATCTACTCGGAAGCAGCCTCGTCGGCGGCCGGAGCGGCAGCCTCGTCGTTGCCCTCTTCGACCGGGATCAGCGAGATCTTGCCGCGAGCATCGATGTCGGCGATCTCGACGCGGATCTTGGATCCGACGTTGACCACGTCTTCGACCTTGGCAATGCGCTTACCGCTGCCCAGCTTCGAGATGTGCACCAGTCCGTCGCGTCCCGGCAGGAGCGAAACGAAGGCACCGAAGGCGGTGGTCTTGACGACCGTGCCCAGGAACCGCTCGCCGACCTTGGGGAGCTGCGGGTTGGCAATGGCGTTGATCATGTCGATCGCGGCCTGTGCAGACGGTCCATCGGTGGCGCCGACGAACACGGTGCCGTCGTCTTCGATGGAGATGTTGGCACCGGTCTGCTCGGTGATGGAGTTGATCATCTTGCCCTTGGGGCCGATGACCTCACCGATCTTGTCGACGGGGACCTTGATGGCCGTCACGCGGGGAGCGAACGGGCTCATCTCGTCCGGGGTGTCGATGGCTTCCGCCATGACCTCGAGGATCGTGGTCCGTGCGTCCTTGGCCTGCGAGAGTGCACCGGCGAGGACCTGCGACGGGATGCCGTCGAGCTTCGTGTCCAGCTGCAGGGCCGTGACGAAGTCCTTGGTACCTGCGACCTTGAAGTCCATGTCGCCGAAGGCGTCTTCGGCGCCGAGGATGTCGGTCAGCGCGACGTAACGGGTTTCGCCGTCGACCTGGTCGGAAACCAGACCCATGGCGATACCGGCAACCGGAGCGCGAAGCGGCACACCGGCGTTGAGCAGTGCGAGCGTGGACGCGCACACCGAGCCCATCGAGGTGGAACCGTTGGAGCTCAGAGCCTCGGAGACCTGGCGAATCGCGTAAGGGAACTCTTCGACGCTGGGCAGAACCGGCATGAGGGCGCGCTCGGCGAGTGCACCGTGACCGATTTCGCGACGCTTCGGCGAACCGACGCGGCCCGTCTCACCGGTGGAGTACGGCGGGAAGTTGTAATGATGCATGTAGCGCTTGGTGGTCTCGGGACCGAGCGAGTCGACCTGCTGAGCCATCTTCACCATGTCGAGAGTGGTGACACCCAGGATCTGGGTCTCGCCGCGCTCGAACAGTGCGGAGCCGTGTGCGCGCGGGATGATCGCGACCTCGGCGGACAGCGAACGGATGTCCGTGACGCCGCGGCCGTCGATGCGGAACTGATCGCGCAGGATGCGCTGGCGAACCAGCTTCTTGGTGAGCGAGCGGAACGCTGCTCCCAGTTCCTTCTCGCGGCCTTCGAAGTTGGGTGCAACCTGCTCGAGAACCTCGACCTTGACCTCGTCGGTCTTGTCGTCGCGTTCCTGCTTGCCGGCGATTGTCAGTGCGGCATTGAGCTTTTCGGACGCAGCAGCCTCGACGGCAGCAAAAACGTCGTCCTGGTACGCCGGGAAGACCGGGTAGTCACCCGTGGGCTTTGCAGCCTTGGATGCAAGTGCTGCCTGTGCAGCGCACAGGCGTGCGATGAACGGCTTGGCGGCCTCGAGGCCCTCGGCGACAATGGCCTCGGTCGGTGCCTGAGCGCCGTCGGCGATCTTCGCGATGACGTTGTCGGTGGCCTCGGCCTCGACCATCATGATCGCGACGTCGGCGTTGTCACCGCTACCGGAAACGACGCGGCCGGCGACGACCATGTCGAAGACGGCGTTCTCGAGCTGATCGACCGTCGGGAATGCAACCCACTGGCCGGTCTTGTTCTCGTCCGAGACGATGAGTGCAACGCGCACGCCACCGACGGGTCCGGAGAACGGCAGGCCGGCGATCTGCGTCGACGCGGAAGCGGCGTTGATGGCCACGACGTCGTACAGATCCTGGGGGTTGAGGCTCATGACCGTGACGACGACCTGGATCTCGTTACGGAGACCGTCGACGAAGGACGGGCGCAGCGGCCGGTCGATGAGGCGGCAGGTCAGGATCGCGTCGGTGGAGGGGCGTCCCTCACGACGGAAGAACGAACCGGGGATGCGGCCCGCTGCGTACATACGCTCTTCGACGTCCACCGTCAGGGGGAAGAAGTCGAAGTGCTCCTTGGGGTGCTTGCTGGCGCTCGTGGCGGACAGCAGCATGGTCTCGTCGTCCAGGTAAGCAACGACGGCGCCGGCGGCCTGCTGAGCAAGGCGTCCGGTCTCGAAACGGATGGTGCGGGTACCGAAGGACCCGTTGTCGATCACGGCGGTGGATTCGAACACGCCTTCGTCGACCTCTACTACGGAATTCTCTGTCATTCTTTTCTCTTCACTTCCCTCTCGTCTTCGCCGTACCCGCGCGGGCGTTTCCACCCTCCTGGTGGAAACTGCGCACCGAGGGACGTCCCCCTCTTGAATTGCAGACGCTCCTTGCGATGCGAGCGATTTCTGCTTCGGGACGTCACGACGTTCGGGCGGCCGTCGATCGAAGTCCGCCGGAGCTTTCGGGCACTTGCCCGGTCCGGAGAACCACTACCGACAACCGACACCACGTTCTCTGGTGCATACGGTGTGCTGGCTGCGCACTGCACAACTGCGCATAAACAACTGCGCCTGGACAACTGTGCATAGCGCCGACAGCGGAAACTGCCTTGCGGCAGCTAACGCCGAAAGCCAGCGAAGCCCAGTATATGCGTGGCTTCGCCGGCTGACGGAGTGTTCGGCAAACCGAAGCATGCCGTGTTGCTTTCGATCAGCGTCGTGAGAAAAATCTAGCGACGCAGGCCGAGACGCTCGATGAGCGTGCGGTAGCGAGCGACGTCGGTCTTTGCCACGTACTTCAGCAGACGACGACGGCGACCGACCATCAAGAGCAGTCCACGACGCGAGTGGTGGTCATGCTTGTGGGTCTTGAGGTGCTCGGTGAGATCGGTGATGCGCTTGGTGAGCATTGCCACCTGAGCTTCAGGCGATCCCGTGTCGGTCTCGTGCAAGCCGTACTCGCCGAGAACGGCCTTCTTTTCTTCCGTGGTCAATGCCACTTGATTCACTCCTGTGATGACGTTTGCGTGAAAGGAACTAGATCGGGCGCGGCCACCGCAAACCGCAGCACGCACCGAGAGAAGATCCTACCAGCAACAATGAGGCGCTCTCGCCCACCTGGAGCGAATGTGGCGGCCGCCACTGACACAGGAGGAACTCAACCGACGCTGCGTTCTGCATCCTCACTCAGAATCCGGCGTGCGCGTTCGACATCTCGGTTCATTGCCGTGATGAGCGACTCGATCGAGTCGAACTTCTCCATACCGCGAATCCGCGAAACCAGGTCGACCGCGACGTGTTGTCCGTACAGGTCTGCTTCGGTGTCGAGAACGTATGCCTCGACGGTTCGGGTCCGGCCGGAGAAGGTCGGATTGGTACCCACAGACACCGCGGCTTGGTATCGGCGACCGGGAACGACGGTTCCGAGTTCCTCGCCGGCACCGAGCACCGTGAACCACGCCGCGTACACGCCGTCGGCCGGAATCGCCGAAAACATCGGCGGTGCAACGTTGGCCGTCGGGAACCCCAACTCGCGTCCACGCTTGTCACCGTGGACGACCACACCTTCGACACGATGTGGACGGCCCAGAGCTTCGGTAGCCGCTTCCATGTCGCCTGCGTCGACGCACGAGCGGATGTAGGTCGACGAGAACGTCACCGCATGCTCGGCGAGCAGCTGGACGCCGTCGACGGCAAAGCCGAAGCGAGCGCCCATTTCACGAAGAAGATCGACATTGCCGAGCGCCTTCTTGCCGAAGGTGAAGTTGTCCCCCACCACGACCTCGGCGACATGTAGACGTTCGACGAGAATCTCGTGGACGTAGCGCTCCGGCGTCAGCTTCATGAAATCAGCGGTGAACGGCATCACGCAGAACACGTCGATGCCCAGATCCTGAGCCAATTCCGCACGCCGTTGCAGCGTCGTCAACTGGGCTGGATGACTACCCGGCCGCACAACCTCCATGGGATGCGGGTCGAACGTCATCAACACGCTCGGAACACCACGTTTGCGGGCAGCGGTAACCGCTCTCGCTATCAATTGGGCATGCCCACGATGCACACCGTCGAACACACCGATAGTGAGCACACAACGACCCCAATCGGCCGGAACTTCGTCGAGACCACGCCATCTCAGCACGATTGGCAGCCTACGGGTCCACCGGCGGCGGGTCACGTTCGGACCCGCCCAGCGAATCACCGCTGTGCTGCCGCTCACGTACGGAAGTTCCGGATTTCGTAGCCTAAGCTAAGCGTTGTGGCAGCTCACAAGACCGGAACCTCGGAAGCATCATCGACGTCGGATGGCGACAGCACTTCGGCGCACGACGCGGCAATCGACACGCTCGCACTCTCGTCGGTGGCCCAGGACTACCTCAAGGTCATCTGGACTATCCAGGAGTGGTCCCACGAGCGGGTTTCCACCAAGCTCCTGTCCGAGAAAATGAGCGTCTCGGCCTCGACGGTGTCCGAGGCGATCCGCAAACTCTCGGACCAGGGCCTGGTCGATCACGCCCGCTACGGATCCATCGCCCTGACCGACAGCGGCCGCGCCGCCGCCGTCTCCATGGTCCGGCGCCACCGGTTGATCGAGACCTATCTGGTTCAGGAACTCGGATACGGCTGGGACGAAGTCCACGACGAGGCCGAAGTCCTCGAACACGCCGTTTCCGATCTGATGATCTCGCGGATGGACGCCAAACTGGGCTTCCCCGAACGTGACCCGCACGGTGATCCCATTCCCGCCACCGACGGTTCGGTGCCGACTCCCCCGGCCCGCCAGCTCAGCGACTTCGCCAACGGTGAGCGGGGCCGCGTTGCCCGGATCTCCGATTCCGATCCCGAAATGCTCCGGTACTTCGATTCCGTCGGCGTCAGTCTCGATGTCGAGATCACCGTCGAGGAGCGCCGCGATTTCGCCGGGACAGTGTCCGTTCGACTCGGCGACAGCCCCAACACCATCGACTTGGGAAGTCCAGTCGCTCAAGCAATTTGGCTCGTCTAGCCGAGGTAGTCAAAGCGGCAGTCGGTATCGGCGTTCCACGGGCCGGACGCCGTCGGTCCGGGTCCAGTCGGCGAGCCTCTCGTCGACGTACACCCACCCTCGACGCTCGTACAGTGCGATCGCCGGCAGAGCGTCGTCGACGACGTCGAGCACCAGTTCCAACCGACTCTCGGCTGCGAAATCCGTCACGGCATCGAGTAGCGCATCGCTGAGGCCGTTTCCACGTGAGCCAGGATGAACGAACAGTCGCGACACGGCTATCGATCCCGCGGTTGTGGGCGCACCTGCGACCTCGCTGTCGACGGCCACATGACCGACAACACGACCGTCACTCTCACCGACCCACGCCTTCACCACCGTGGGCGAACTGAGCCAGCGGCGCGGGTGTTCCGGCCACGTGTTCGGATATCCGTCGCACTCGTGGACCTGTACCAGCGCATCGACGCAACCGTCGAGGTCGCCGTCGACACGCTCGCGGACGATCACCCGCGAAGCGTCGCCGGTCGCACGACCATCACCGAACTGGCGCGTCGACCCTTCTCCTGCAGAAGCGCAATCGTGTGACCGGTGGGATCGATCGCCGCACAGATCCCCTTCATCCCGATCGGCTCGAGCCAGCGCCCCTGGCTGATCGCCTCGGCTTCCTCCGCCGTGATCTGCCGATGCGGAAAAGCCGTCTGCGCGGCCTGATCGATGTCGAGGCTCACACCCGGCTGATCCGCGAGATCTTCGAGCGTGCGCGCATGTTCGAGAGTGAACGGCCCGACGCGGGTGCGGCGCAGTGCCGTCAAATGACCGCCGACGCCCAATTCACGACCGAGGTCGCGGGCAAGCGAGCGGATGTACGTACCGGACGAGCACTCCACGTCGACGTCCAGATCGACGAAGCCACCCGGGACATCTCGCCGAGCCAGAACCTCGAAAGTCGACACCGTTACCGGACGCGGCGCCAGCTCGACGGTTTCTCCCGCACGCACCAGAGCATGTGCGCGCTGACCGTCGACCTTGATAGCGCTCACGCTTGCCGGGATCTGCTTGATGTCCCCGGTCAGCGTGGCCACGATCGCCGCGATCTCCGCGTCCGTCACCTGCGAAGCGTCTGCGGAGGTCAGGACCTCCCCCTCGGCATCGTCCGTGTCCGTCGCTGCCCCGAGGCGAATGGTCGCCGAGTACGCCTTGGTTGTCAGCGCCAGGAGTCCGAGCAACTTGGTCGCACGCTCGACGCCGAGAACGAGAACACCGGTCGCCATGGGATCCAGCGTCCCGGCGTGTCCCACCTTCCGGGTGTTCAACAACTTGCGGCACCGAGCGACCACGTCGTGGCTGGTGATACCCGCCTCTTTGTCGACAATCAGAATTCCGGCGCCGACAAGACCGGAGGAAGGCTTTTCACGAGCTGACACGTGTGCCGATTCTGCCAGTCGCGCTCACTGCACCGAAATTGCCGTCAGGATGAGTCCGTCCGACACCAACCACCTGCCGTCGAAAGAGGTGAGCGGCGGACCGGACGTCGCCTCACCGGGGACCAGCAGACGCGAGTTGAAAGTGCCGGACGTTTCCGACTCCGCCTCGAACGTGATGTGGGCGTCCTCGAAACCCAACCAGCGCCCGGTGAGCGGAAACCACGCCTTGTACGTGGCTTCCTTCGCGCAGAAGAGCACTCGATCCCAGTGCACCGGACCGCCGGTTTCCTGAGTGTCCAACCACGTTCGTTCCGCCTCGATGCTGACCGCGGGCAATACCCCGTCCGGCAGCGGGCCGTGCGGTTCGGCGTCGATACCGAGTGAGCGGACCTGCATGGAGTACGCCAGGACAGCGCCGCGGTAGCCGTCGCAATGGGCGAGGCTCCCGACCACTCCCTGCGGCCAGAGCGGCGCACCACGCTCGCCGCGCATGACAGCGGCAGACGGAACACCGAGCTTGCCCATCGCCTGACGCGCAAGGTGCCGGGTGGTCACGAACTCGCGACGACGTTTCTCGACCGCGCGGCCGATCAACGCCTCCTCACTGGGGTGCGGAACCAGACCGGGCGGATCCACGAAGGCCTCGGCCGTCGCAACTCCACCGGGAAGAATCTGTTCGATCACGTAGCGATACCTCTCAGCGTGCGGCGCGCATGCGCTCGACTTCGGCTTCCTGCTCCGGCGTGACCTTGAAGTGGCCACCCCACTTGTTGAGCGTTCCCGGCGGGTACTCCGGAACGGGAAGAATCTGACGCAACAACTTCTCCGGCAGTCCACGCCGACGCCACTCGCGCGGGTATCCGAGTGAGACTTCCTCGAAGCGGACGCCGTCGTAGTACGTGGTTCGAGGGATGTGCAGGTGCCCGTACACCGAGCACACCGCGTTGTACTTCACGTGCCAGTCGGCGGTAGCGGTGGTTCCGCACCACAGTGCGAACTCCGGATACATGAGTACGTCCGTCGGCTGCCGGACCATCGGGAAATGGTTCACGAGAACGGTTCTTGTTCCTTCGGGAAGCGCATCCAACCGCGCCTGGGTGTACTCGATCCTCGCCCGGCACCATGCGTCGCGCGTCGCATACGGCTGCGGTGAGAGTAGGAACTCGTCGGTGGCGACGACGTTCTTGTCACGCGCGATCTCGAGCCCGTGTTCCTTGTCTCGCGCACCTTCCGGCAGGAAGGAGTAGTCGTAGAGAAGAAACATCGGGACGACCGTGACCGGTCCCTCGTCTCCCTCCCACACCGGGAACGGGTCCTCGGGTGTGATGACGTCGAGTTCGCGGCACATGTTGACCAGATACTCGTAGCGCGGCGCTCCGTGAATCTGAACCGGATCCTTGGCGGTCGTCCACAGTTCGTGGTTGCCCGGAATCCAGATGACCTTTGCGAATCGGCTGCGAAGGAGCTTCAACGCCCACCGAATGTCGTCAGTTTTCTCGGAAACATCTCCGGCGAGAATGAGCCAGTCGTCAGGCGAATCCGGAAACAGTTCCTCCGTCATCGGCTTGTTGCCGTTGTGACCGACATGAATGTCGCTCACCGCCATCAGCTTTGCTGCCACGATCCCTCTGCTTCCTCAGTTGAACTTCCGCGCTTCGCCGTCGCCGGACCTGTCACTGCCCACTTGCCGGAAAACGCTCGCCACGACACCGCGACCATCCGAAGTACTACGAACACGGTAAGCCCTGCCCAAATTCCGGCGAGCCCCCAGTCGTAGGCGAGAGAGAGCCAGATCGCGGGCAGAAACCCGAGAACTGCGCACAGCATGGTCGCGTTGCGCAGAAACACCACGTCCCCGGCGCCGAGTAGAACACCGTCGAGTGCGAAGACGATTCCCGCCACCGGCATGATCGCGACGAAGAACCACCATGCGATCGACATCTGACCGAGCACCTCGGCGTCGGACGTGAAGAGTCCGGGAATCACGGGGTGGCCGGCGGCGAAGAAGATCGCGAGCACCACGGCAAATACCGTCGACCATGCGGTGATCCGCCAGGTCATCCTTTTCGCCGCGGCTGCGAATCCACCGCCGAGCGCCGCTCCGATCAGCGTCTGAGCTGCGATCGCCAAGGAATCGAGAAGGAGCGAAACCAGGTTCCACAGTTGGAGGACGACTTGGTGTGCACCGACTACAGCCGCACCGAACCTCGACGCCACTGCAGCCGCGGAAACGAAACACGCTTGGAATGCGAGGCTGCGCAGAATCAGGTCACGGCCCATCAGCATCTGCGCCCGCATGGTCGCAAAATGTGGTCGAGCCGAAACCGGTTCACGAAAGAGCGCCCAGGCGAACAGCACACCCGAAACACTCTGGCCCACCAGATTCGCAACAGCTGATCCTTCGAGTTCCAGACGCGGAGCACCGAGCAAGCCATGCACCAGAATCGGACACAACACCGCCGAAATACCCAGGCCGACAAGGACGAACCGCAGCGGTCGCACCGTGTTCTGAACCCCGCGCATCCAGCCGTTGCCGGCCAGGGCCACCAGGATGAGTGGAACACCCAACACCGCTATCCGGAGCCAACTTTCCGCAGCCGCGGCGATGTCGGGAGTCCCGGCCACCGCCGAAGTCAGCGGGCCGGCGATCACCTGCACGATCACGACCAAGGCCAAGCCGATCGCGGCCGCCAGCCAGGTCGCCTGAACACCCTCACCCACCGCGTCGCGCTCGCGGCCCGCCCCGTGAAGCCGTGCGGCCCGCGCCGTGGTGCCGTACGACAAGAAGGTCAGCTGCGTACTCACCAACGACAGGATCAGACCACCGACTGCCAACCCGGCCAGCGGGAGTGCCCCGAGTCGGCCGACCACGGCGATGTCGAACAACAGATAGAGGGGTTCGGCTGCCAGCACCCCGAGTGCCGGAAACGCCAGGGAAAAGATTCGTCGCCCAGTGACGTCGAAATCAGCTGCCGAAGATCCCGCCGAGGTGGCGTCAGATTCGCTCAATGCCGCGGATTCAGCCGAGTGCCGCGACGAGCGCGGCAACAATCTCGTCGCTGGAACTGGTCGACGTGTATCCGGCCGACAGCCGATGTCCGCCGCCACCAAGACTTTCAGCGACCGCCGACACGTCGATCGCCGACTTTGCACGCAACGAGATCGACCAGCTTCCGGAAACCGACTCCTTGAGTACTGCGGCAACTTCGGCTTCCGATGTGGTTCGCACGATATCGACGACGCTCTCGATCTCCTCGGAGCGAAGATCGCCGATGTCACTGCGTCGGATGACCGCGTACACCAGCCCACGGCCGTCCGCGGCTTCCGGGACCAGCACCGCGGACCCGAGTACCGAAGCCAGCATCGGCAACCACCCGAACGGATGGGTGTCGAGCAGCTTTCGCGCAATCGCGTCGCCGTCGATGCCGGTCGCCAGCAAACGCGCCGCGAGCACGTGCGGAAGCGGACCTCCCCACCGGAAGGAGCCGGTGTCGGTGACCAGTCCGGCATAGAGACAGTGCGCGATATCGCGATCGATCGCGACTCCCCACGCATCGAAGAATCGTGCGATGAGCGCCGTCGTCGAAGCCGCGGCTTCGTCGACGACGTTGATACTTCCGAATTCGGAATTGGAGCGATGGTGATCAAGGACGATCGTGCGATTCGCGCCGGCGAGTCGACTCGACAACTCACCGAGACGGCCCTCGCTGCCGACATCCACCGTCACCAGTACATCGACACTTTCCCGAACATCAGTGGGCGCCACGAGCAAGTGGAGACCGGGGAAATCGCGCATCGACTCGGGCAGCGCCGACGGCCGACTGAACGCGACCTGCACCGAAACTCCCCGACGCTCGAGAACGAGACCGAGCGCAAGTCCGCTGCCGATCGTGTCCGCATCCGGCTGCACATGGCAGAGAATTGTCACCGTGTGTGCCGATTCGAGAACCTCGGCCACCTGAGCGAACTTCGCCTCGCAGGGGTCGACGTCCGAAAGTGCGGTGATCGTCATTCTCGGTGCGCGTCAGTCGGCTTCACGAACATCTGGCGACGCCTCGTCTTCGTCCGAAGCCACTCGCGGCTCCTTGTACGGATCTGCATCTCCGGCCGGCTGTGCATTCTCACGCGCCTTGGCGACCTCGTCGTCGGCGGCCTTGGCACGGGCCAGCAGTTCTTCCATATGACGCGCGGTGTCGGGAACGGTATCGGCGACAAACGTCAGAGTCGGCGTGAAGCGAACTCCGGTTCCGGCACCGACCTTCGAGCGCAGAACACCCTTGGCCTTCTCGAGACCTGCGGCGGCGGCTTCCACATCGGGTGCGGAATCAACCTTCTCGCCCATGACTGTGTAGTACACCGTCGCGTCGTGCAGATCGTTGGTGACCTTGGTGTCCGTGATGGTCACGAATGCGAGTCGCGGATCCTTGATCTCGTGATCGATCGCCGTCGCGACGATGGTTCCGATACGCTTTGCCAACTTGCGTGCCCGGGCTGGATCTACCATGACTGTCAGTCTCCTCTACCTGGCCACTCGAATCGAGGTGACTCGATCGATCAAAGTTCTGGTTAACAAGAATTATTACCGACAACAGTCTCGTCCATCGGCTACCCGGCAACCAAATCACCATCCACCCGCGCCTGCCGAACCCACAGCACAGACCGATCGCCCTTTTGTTGGTAACGTCCGGTCGATGACGCGATCAAGAATCACCGCATCGATAATTTCCGGAGGACTCGTTGCGACTGCACTACTTTGCTCGCCGGCAATCGCGTCGGCCGACCACAGCGAGTTCACACCGCTTCCATTGACATATTCGTTGGGAAGGAACAACACCCTTCCTTGTAGCGGACAACTCACGGGCTACGTCCAAACGCCGCACGACCGTCCAGGCATTGCAGTCGTTTCAGTCTCCTGGACTTCCTTTTTCGACAGCCCGTGTTCGATCACCGCCTACGTCAATTATTCGAACCGCGACACTCGCACCGGTGGAACGAGAGCAATCGACTTGACGCACATCTCTGACGGATCCGGTTCGCTGGGGGTGAATCGAGCCGCCAGATATCCATTGAGGTCGGGGCGGGCAACGCGGGCCTCAATCTGACCAGCGAATCGCTCACATCAACCTTGATCGATCCGGGCGCGTCTACCGTGCGGTTCGTAGTTGCATGAAGTAGTGCGCCGCCTACGGGGAAGTCCTCGCCAAGGGCGCCACGCGAATCACGCGCTTCCTCACCGGAGCCGAATCCCTTGCCGACGAACTCGATTCGTTACGGCGTCTGGAAGAGTGGCTAAGCGACACAGATCGGTGACGCTCAGTCTTCCGGGCCGAAAATTCGCCTTCGCACAGCCAGCAACTGAATCTCCGGACGGTCGGCGACCGCCCGCTCACAATGATCGAGAACGTCGTGCAGGTGATCGACGGACGAACTGACCACACCGACGCCCACGAGCGCACGACGCAGGCGTCCCTGCTCCCCCGCCTCCGCTGCACTCACACCGAATCGACGGAGTTCCGTCAGGATCGGCGACAGCATCGAACGCTTTTCCTTGAGTGAGTGGACATCGCCGAAAAGGATGTCGAACTCCAGTGCCCCTACAAACATTTTCCCCCTATACAGAGCCGAATGGACTCTCTCGGACTTGTATGTTCAAGTCCGAGAGAGTCCATGTCAGCTAGTACTCACGTGCGTCCGCCCCAACGCCCGTGTCGACATAATCAGTCGCGCGGCTTCTCGCGAAGCTCGTAGCACTCGAGAACGTCACCGATCTTGATATCGGAATAGGTGACGGTCAAACCACATTCGTAGCCTTCGCGAACCTCGGTAGCGTCTTCCTTCTCCCGCTTGAGCGAGGAGATGGTGACCGTCTCGGCGATGACCTTGCTGTCGCGGATGAGACGTGCCTTGGCGTTGCGACGGATGCTGCCTGAGGTGACCAAGCAACCGGCAATGTTGCCGATCTTGGACGAACGGAACATGGCGCGGATCTCTGCCTTGCCCAGCTCGACCTCTTCGTACACCGGCTTGAGCAGACCCTTGAGTGCCTTCTCGACCTCGTCGATGGCCTGGTAGATCACCGAGTAGTAGCGAATGTCGACGCCCTCGCGGTTCGCCAGCTCCGTTGCCTTGCCTTCGGCGCGGACGTTGAAGCCGATGATGATCGCGTTGGACGCAGCAGCCAGGTTGACGTTGGTCTCCGTGATGCCACCGACACCGCGGTCGATGACGCGCAACTGCACCTCGTCGTCGATCGGAATTCCGAGGAGAGCCTCTTCGAGGGCCTCCACGGTTCCCGAGTTGTCACCCTTGAGGATCAAGTTCAGCTGTGAATGTTCCTTCAGAGCTGCATCGAGATCGTCGAGGCTGATGCGCTTACGACTCTTCGCTGCAAGCGCGTTGCGCTTACGTGCGTTGCGACGGTCCGCGATCTGACGAGCGATACGGTCCTCGTCGACCACGAGCAGGTTGTCGCCTGCACCGGGGACCGACGTGAAGCCGATGACCTGGACCGGACGTGAAGGCAGTGCCTCGTGGACGTCCTGACCGTGCTCGTCCACCATGCGGCGGACGCGGCCGTAAGCATCGCCGGCAACGATCGAGTCGCCGACCCGCAGCGTTCCGCGCTGAATGAGCACGGTAGCGACGGGGCCGCGGCCACGGTCGAGGTGCGCCTCGATGGCAACACCCTGAGCGTCCATGTCCGGGTTGGCGCGCAGATCCAGGGAAGCGTCGGCCGTCAACAGCACTGCTTCGAGCAGTGCGTCGATGTTGAGACCCTGCTTCGCCGAGATGTCGACGAACATGGTGTCTCCGCCGTACTCCTCGGCCACCAGTCCGTACTCGGTGAGCTGCTGCCGGATCTTGTCCGGGTTCGCGCCTTCCTTGTCGATCTTGTTCACCGCGACCACGATCGGCACGTCGGCCGCCTGGGCGTGGTTGATCGCTTCCACCGTCTGCGGCATGACGCCGTCGTCGGCTGCGACAACAAGGATCGCGAGGTCGGTGGCCTTGGCACCACGAGCACGCATGGCCGTGAAGGCCTCGTGACCCGGGGTGTCGATGAACGTCACGAGACGCTCGTTGCCCTCGAGCTCGGTCAGCACCTGGTAGGCACCGATGTGCTGCGTGATGCCGCCGGCTTCGCCCTCACGGACATTCGCCTTACGGATCACGTCGAGCAGACGGGTCTTACCGTGGTCGACGTGGCCCATGACGGTGACCACAGGCGGACGGGACTCGAGGTCCTCTTCTCCGCCGGCGTCCTCGCCGTAGGTGAGGTCGAAGCTGTCGAGCAGCTCGCGATCCTCGTCCTCCGGGCTGACGACCTGCACGACGTAGTTCATTTCGCCGCCGAGCAGCTCCAGCGTCTCGTCGTTGACCGACTGAGTTGCCGTGACCATCTCACCGAGGTTGAACAACGCCTGCACGAGTGCTGCGGGGTTCGCGTCGATCTTGTCCGCGAAGTCCGACAGAGATGCGCCGCGAGCGAGACGGATGGTCTCGCCGTTGCCGCGTGGCAGCCTGACGCCGCCGACTGCGGGAGCCTGCATGCTTTCGTACTCGGCGCGCTTCGCCCGCTTCGACTTACGTCCACGGCGAACTGCTCCGCCGGGACGACCGAATGCACCTGCCGCTGCGCCGCGCTGACCGGGACGGCCACCGCCGCCGGGACGACCGCGGAATCCACCGGCCGGAGCTGCTCCACCGGGAGCACCTGCACCGGCACCGGCACCGGGAGCGCCGCCACCGCGGTATCCACCGCCGCCGCCACCCGGACGACCACCGGGAGCGCCACCGGGACGACCCGGACGTCCGCCGCCACCGGGCGCGGGACGAGCGGAACGAGCAGGCATTGCACCCGGGTTCGGGCGAGGAGGCATGGAGCCGGGGCTGGGACGGGGTCCGCCCTGACCTGCAGGCGGACGGGGTCCACCCTGACCGGGAGCCGGACGGGGACCGCCCTGACCCGGAGCCGGACGAGGTCCACCCTGACCCGGAGCCGGACGGGGACCGCCCTGACCCGGAGCCGGACGAGAACCGCCCTGACCTGCGCCCGGACGCGGTGCGCCGGGAGCCGGACGAGGTGCCGGACGCTCGGCGGGTGCCGAGGAGTACGGGTTGTTACCGACGCGAGGTGCCTTCGGTCCCGGACGCGGTCCGCCGGGCTTTGCGCCGGTGGACGGTGCGGCCGGAGCCGCGGGGGCTGCCGGTGCCGACGCTGCGGGAGCAGCCGGAGCCGGACGTGCCGGCTGTGCTGGTTTCGGAGCGTTGAACGTCGGGGTGGGGACCGGCGCTGACGGTGCTGCCGGAGCAGCGGCTGCGGGAGCCGCGGGGGCTGCCGGGGCCGGAGCTGCGGGAGCAGCCGGTGCGGGTGCGGCCGGCTTGGGGCCGGGACGCGGTGCGCCAGGCTTTGCAGCCGACGGCGACGGTGCGCCGGGCTTTGCCGCGGGGCGAGCCGCCGGAGCGGCTGCGCCGGTCTCGGACTTGGTTTCTGCTCCGCCTGCCGACGGGAATGACTCCCGCAGACGACGGGCGACGGGCGCCTCCACTGTGGATGACGCAGACTTCACGAACTCGCCTTGCTCCTTGAGCGTTGCGAGTAGTTCCTTGCTGGTGACACCGAGTTCTTTAGCCAACTCGTGCACGCGGGCCTTGCCTGCCACTGCTCTCCTCACTGATGAGGTCGAGCAGGAGGCATCCCACAGATGTGGGTCCCGCACGACCTCGGGTTATCGCCGATGGACGTTCATCGTTGGTGCTTCACGGTGTGCTCATGAGTGCTTGTGCCTGTTCTTCTCGAGAGGTACTGCTTTTGTGTGAACTGCGTCGACCAGCTGGTCGACAGCGGACGTGTCCAGATTTCCGGACACTCGCAGTGCTCTGCTGAATGCTCGGCGCCGCTCTGCCAGGCTCAGACAACTCGGATCCAGGTGCAGCCATGCACCTCGACCGGGGAGTCTTCGCGATACGTCGGGGACGAGCGGGGAACCCTCCGGCCCCTGCTCACCAACCACGACCCTCAACAGATCGACAGCCGACCCTTGTTCCCTGCATCCCACACACGTTCTGACCGGCGAACCGGGTTTCACGCGCGCAGAATCCGAGGACTCACGTCGAACCATTGTCCACTCTACCGCCGAACCGTCTCGATCACTGCATTCCACCGTTATCCGTTGGACGTGGCGGGCCGGTCGGACGCGTCGCCAACGGGTGCCGCATCGCTACGAATGTCGATACGCCAACCCGTCAACCGCGCAGCCAGGCGGGCATTTTGACCCTCTTTTCCGATGGCCAACGAAAGCTGGAAATCGGGCACGATGACACGGGCCGCACGAGCCTCGGGATCGACGACAGTGACGGAGACCACTTTCGACGGGGAAAGTGCGTTGCCCACAAACGTCGCGGGATCTTCGTCGAAGTCGATGATGTCGATCTTCTCCCCCGCGAGTTCGCTCATGACGTTGCGGACGCGCTGACCCATCGGGCCGATGCATGCACCCTTTGCGTTGAGCCCCTGCACACGTGAGGCGACGGCGATCTTGGAACGATGTCCCGCTTCGCGCGCGACGTTGATGATCTCGACGCTGCCGTCCGCGATCTCTGGAACCTCGAGTGCGAACAACTTGCGAACCAGGTTCGGGTGGGTCCGCGAGAGGGTGATCTGTGGGCCGCGGGCTCCGCGAGCAACTCCGACGACGTAGCACTTGATGCGCTCACCGTGCTCGTAGTTCTCGCCGGGAACCTGTTCTGCAGGCGGCAACAATCCCTCGGCGCCATTGGATTCGCTGCCGATTCGGACGACGACCATTCCGCGGGAATTCGCACGCGTGTCACGCTGAATGACACCACCGACGATTTCACCCTCATGGGTGGAGAACTCACCGAAACTGCGCTCGTGCTCGGCGTCGCGCAGACGCTGCAGGATGACCTGGCGTGCGGTGGTCGCCGCGATGCGTCCGAATCCCTCGGGAGTGTCGTCCCACTCCTCACCGATCATGTTGCCGTCGGCATCGGTGTCGTGCGCCATCACTCGCACCGAACCGGTCTTGATGTTGACATCGATCCGAGCGTTCTGCTTGTGCCCCTCGGTGTGGCGGTACGCCGTCAGCAGCGCGGTCTGGATCGTGGCGATCACAGTTTCGATCGAGACACCTTTTTCGGCTTCGATCGCTCGCAACGCTGCAATGTCGATATTCACTTGTCGAACCCTTCTTCGTTTTCTACGTCTTCTAATTCTGCTTCGTCGTCTTCGACACTGTCCACGCCCGAGTCCTCGGTGAGGTCAACCGCATCCGAAGGAACTGCGCGCCCCTCCGGGATGCCGCCCGCGAGTTCCAACTCCGCCTCACTGGGCTTCGAGAACTCCACCTGAACTACAGCCTTTTGAACGTCGCCCAGTGCAATCTCGCGCACGGTCAGTCCGCCACGGCCACCGATGACAACTGCCACGGAATCGTCGTTCATCGTTCCGATACGGCCCACCACGGTCTCGCCGGCCAGATCGATTCGCGCTTTACGTCCGCGAGCCCGACGCCAGTGACGATCGAGCGTCAGTGGGCGGTCAATTCCCGGGGAGGTCACCTCGAGGGTGTACGGCGTTTCACCGATTTCCTCGAGGGTGTCGAAAAGTTCCGAAACGAGTCTGCTGATCTCCGCGGCGGCATCGAGCTCGATCCCGGCATCGCTGTCGACCATGATGCGCACCGCGCTGTGCTTGCCCGCACTGGTCACGACAACGTCGTCGACGTCGTAACCCTGGGCGTGCACGAGTTCGGAGATCAGCTCGATCACCCTCTCCCTGGATGGCACCGGCATCTCGCGAACTCCTCATTTCAGTTGTCGTCGATTGTCCGACTTGTGTCGACTGTCGACGTGGGCGGCTGCGAGCATGAAAAGACACCAGGTGCCACATGCTGCAAGCATCCAAGAGTACCGCTCATTGCGCGTCTCCGTGACCAGAGTGCCCGACGCACGTCACACTTGAACACGTGCCGCGGATTCGAACGATCGGCCGACCACCTGGCACGATGGACTGGTGCTGACGCCCATGACTACTACCCCACTCTCCCGGCGGAGTGCGCTCAAGATGACGGGAACCGCAGCAGCGTTGGGCGCTGCGGCCTTCTCGTTGTCCGCCTGCACCGACAACGGCACAGCGGAGGCGGCTGCAGAAGTCGACCAGCTGACGGCCCAAGCCGATCGAGCCCGCTCCGACGCGGCAGCCGCAACCGCCGCCATCGCTCTCGCGCCGGACAAGTCGGCATCACTGACCACGATCAGCGCCGAACGCACAGCGCATGCACTCGAACTCGACGCCGAGATTGCGCGAGCAGCGGGCAGCGGCGCCTCTGCGACCACAGCGCCCCCGTCGACCTCGGTCGCAAACGCTCCTACGGGCGTCGAAACCTTGAGTACCTCGCTGGCCGATTCGGCGCGCAGTGCCGCGGATCTCGCTCGGACGATGTCCGGCTATCGCGCGGGCCTGCTCGGTTCGATCAGCGCGTCGTGCTCGACTCAGGTTGCGGTGTTGCTTCCGTGATGACTTCGCACACCCGTCGATCCGAGAGTTCTGCCTTGCTGACCGCAATCGAATCAGAGAATGCCGCGATCTTCGCTTACGGAGTGGTTGCCGCGTTTTCGAATCCTGCCCGTGTCAACGAGGTTGCCACGCACACAGCAGCGCACCGCGCACGACGTGATGCGCTGGTTGCCCTGTCGACCGACGCGGGCGTGACCCCGCCGACAGCCGCGGCAGCGTACGAGATCCCGTTTCCGGTGACGGACGCCGTTACCGCGGCACAACTGGCAGCACAGATCGAATCCGACACCGCCGTGACCTACCGGGCATTCGTCGAACAGGTCGATACCGACCAACTCCGCACGTTCGGAATCGACGGCCTGACCGATGCGGCTATCCGCGGCGCCGGATGGCGGTCCGCGCTGGGAACCGCTCCGGCCACCTCAGCGTTCCCGGGGGACCCGGCTTCGTAACTGCTGTGCGCCTTTCTTAACCCCCGGCGGTTAATAAAGGCGCACAGCGGCTCAGGCCTTGCGATGCGAGGGCACGAACCACGCCGCGACCACGGCCACCAACACGAAGCAACCGCCGACGCGCAGTGCAGGTGTCAGCGCATCTCCGTACCCGAGTGGCGTGAGGGCACCGCCGGCGGCAAGGAAGACCGCAGTGAGAACCGCGATTCCCAGTGCAACACCGATCTCACGAAGCGTCGAGTTGGTCGAACTGGCCGTTCCGTGATCAGGCTCGTCCATGTCGACGAGTACCGCCGTCGAGCTCGGCGCGAAGGTCAAGCCCATGCCGATTCCCGCCATCAGTAGAGCCGGAACCAGCGACCCGTACGTCACGTCGGGACCGATCAACGCTGCCAACCAGAACAATGCTCCGGCCTGGAGCAACAGACCGGTCAGCAGAAGCGAACGGAGCCCGACCTTCGGCGCCAGAAAACCGGCGAGAGGCGCGAAGATCATCGGCGCTGCCGTCCACGGAAGCGTCCGCAAGCCTGCTTGGAACGGGCTGTAGCCCATCACGATCTGGAGGTACTGCGAGAGCAGGAACACCGCCCCGAAAATTCCGATCGAGAAGGTCAAGCCGATGACGTTCGCCATCGAGAAGCTGCGTGAGCGGAACAGACGTAGGGGCATGACCGGATGCGAGGTCTTCATCTCGCGAAAAACGAACAGTGCCAACGCGACTGCGGAACCGACCAACGACGCAACTACTCCAAGCGACCCCCAGCCCTCGTCGTTGCCGTGAACGATCCCCCACACCGCCAGGAACACACCGAGTCCGGCGAGTGCGACACCGGGAAGGTCGAGAGGCTGTGTGCGACCGGTCGATTCACGCAACGCATACAACGCGAGAGGAACAGCGACGATCGCAACCGGCACGTTGATCCAGAAGATCCCCTGCCACGAGAACCCGTCGACTACCGCTCCACCGACCACGGGACCCATCGCGATCCCCAGGCCGGAGACGCCACCCCACACGCCGATTGCCATGGCACGCTTGGCTTCCGGTACCGCTCCCACGAGGAGAGTGAGTGAGAGGGGCATGATCGCGGCAGCGCCGGCGCCCTGAAAAGCTCGGGCCGCGATCAGCAGGCTTGGTGTCGTCGACAACGCCGAAGCAATCGACGCCGCCGTGAACAGCCCGATCCCGAATACGAACATCTTGCGGCGCCCCCACCGATCGCCGAGCGTCGTCGCCGAAAGCATCAGCGTCGCAAAGCAGAGCGTGTACGCATTCATGAACCACTGAAGTTGCCCGACGGACGCATTCAGCTCCTTCTCGATCACCGGCAGCGCGCTCGTCATCACGAGGTTGTCGAGGGTGGCCATGAACATGGGCAGAGAGGCAGCAACCATCGCTATCGCGATCGGAACCTTACGTCCTCCACTGCTTTCCGACCCGGATGCGGCGTCCGATCCGGACTTCGTCAAAACGGTCATCGTGATTCCTCGAGTGAAGGTGCCTTAAGGCATCGAATGATTACTTAGGTCGAAACTAAGCTATCCGGTGATAACGTGTCAACATGTCGATCGGTGCAGCTGAACCACGTACCCGCAGGATGAGCGCACCGGAACGTCGCGCGTTGGTCCTTGCCGCGGCAACGCGAGCATTCGCAAAGGGTGGATACTCAGGGACCAGTACGGACGCCGTCGCCAAGGAAGCCGGTGTCTCGCAGCCCTACGTCGTGCGCATGTTCGGAACCAAGGCAGATTTGTTCCACGCAGTGTTCACGCGCGCGCTCGACGAAATCGTCCGCACCTTCAACGACAAATTGGATACGGTCACGATCGATCCGAGCAATCCGCAGTTCTGGGCCGAACTCGGATCCGCCTACGGCGAGCTGGTTCTCGACCGAGATCTACTGCTTGTCATGTTGCACGGCTTCGCCACCAGCACCGATGATGTCGCCGCCGTCTCCCGGAACGCCATGTCCGGCATCTACACCTTGCTGCGCGAGCGCACCGGTTGCACACCCGAGCAAGCGCGTTTGTTCATCGCGAACGGGATGCTGATCAACAATCTGCTCGCAATGATGGCGCCCGAACACGCCGAAGAAGATCCAGCCCTCGGCGAGCTCTGGGGCAGCGTCTTCAGCGACTCGACTGCGATCACGCTCACCGGCGACGAATCCTCGAGCGAAACCGACACCGATTCCTGACCGGTCACTGGGAAAAACTACACACATGTGACTGAGGACACCCTACAGTCGATCCGACATGTCTCCGGGAAACCCAGACGAAAAGGACCGACGTTGGATCTCGCACAACGCCTCGACGCGCTCGAACAGATCGAGGAAATCAAGAAGCTCAAGCACGGCTACTGGCGAGCATGTGATGCCAAGGATCCAGTTGGGTTCCGCAACAGCTTCATCCGTTCCGGAGCGTCGATCGACTACGGCCGCCTCGGCGCCTTCGACGACGCGGGGCCGATGGCGGACATCTTCGAGAAGATCGCTCTTCGCAAGGTCGACGGCCGGTACGCGGTCCTCGACATGCATCACGGATTGCATCCCGACATCACACTGACCTCGGAGACGTCGGCGGTGGGGCGATGGGCTCTGCAGTTCCGCCAGATCGACACCGTCGGGCGCACCGAGAAGTTGATGACCGGCGAATACGACGACAAGTACGTGATCGAGGACGGTATGTGGAAAATGAGTCAATGCCATTTCACGGAGACGTGGTCGATCACCACTCCCCTGTCCCCGGACGCTGACATCGCCGAGGGTTCGTTGGGTGGGCCGCGATGACGACGAACGGAAAAGTTGCGCTCGTAACCGGTGCCAGCCGGAGCGTCGGCAAGGGCATTGCCCTCGCGCTGGGAAGCGACGGATGGACGGTGTACGTGACGGCCCGAGGAACCGTCGGCGACGACGGCCCACTCGATCGCACCGCAGCCGAGATCACCGAGCGCAGTGGTCACGGCATTGCCGTGCAGTGCGATCACGCCGACGATCAACAGATCGTCGACCTGTTTGCACGCATCGCCGAGGAACAGTCAGGCCGCCTCGATCTTCTGGTCAACAACGTCTGGGCAAACCCGGCGGGTTATGCAGGCTTCGCCGATCCGTTCTGGAAGAGGCCGATCGACGATTGGGATTCGCTGATCGGAATCGGACTGCGCGCCCACTACGTTGCTTCGGTGGAAGCGGCGAAGTTGATGGTTCCCCGGGGCAGTGGAGTGATCGGCAACATCTCGTCGTTCGGCACCCGCGGGTACCTGCACTCTGTGCTGTACGGGATGTCGAAGGCAGGTTTGGACAAGATGGCCGCGGACATGGCTGTCGAATTGAAGGGGACCGGCGTCACCGCACTTTCCTTCTGGCTCGGGTTGATCCGCAACGAGCGGATGGAGGCGAGTGGGATCGAGAGCTTCGAAGGCTTCTCACTGGCCGAGGCCGAAACCCCGGAATTCGTCGGCCAAGTCATCACTGCATTGGCCAACGATCCAGAAGTGAACGCGCGCAGCGGTCACACACTGATCACCGCCGAGACGGCCGTCGAGTACGGAATCACCGACGCCAACGGGAAACAACCGGCGTCACACCGCAGTGCCTTCGGTGGCGGCCCGCTTTTCTGATTCATCAGTAGCAGTGGTCGCGTCGCGTGCCGGCACAGCACGCGGCGCTGCCACTCGCGCCTTCAGGGCAAGCCAGGCACACCCGATGACGACGACACCGCCGGCCACGATCGAGGGTGACAACGTCTCACCGAGTATCAGCGCCGACCAGGCAATGCTGAGCACCGGTTGAACCAACTGTGTTTGGCTCACAGTGGAAATGGGACCGATCGCCAGACCCCGGTACCAAGGAAAGAACCCGAGAAACATACTCACGCATCCCAGGTAGGCAAACGAAAGCCACGAATTCACATCGGCAGAGACCGGAGCCTGGGCCATGGACGCCACCGTCAACGCAATCGTGACCGGCAGTCCGAGAATCAACGCCCAGGCAATCGTCTGCCACGACCCGATCTCGCGGGCCAGCAACGCACCTTCCGAATATGCCAGCGCTGCACACACCACCGCGGCGAACAGAAGAAGATCAGCGAGATGAAACGAGCCGAGTCCGCCGTTTGCAATCGCCACGAACCCTACGACCGATACCGCGCCGGCGGCGCTTGCCCACCAGAATCCCTTACTGGGACGCTCTTTTCCTCGGACGACCGCAAATACCGCGGTCGCAGCGGGAAGTAGCCCGATCACGACTGCCGCGTGACTCGCCGGCGATGTCTGCAACGCAAACGTGGTGAACAGTGAAAACCCCAGTACCGCACCAACAGTCACGAGTGCGATGCGCAACCACTGCCGAAGCGTCGGAAGCGTCGCGCGAGTAACCGACAGCATCACAATCGCAAGGGCCCCGGCAACGACGGCGCGGCCCGCACCGACGAACAGGGGGTCGAGATCCGCGACGGCGACCCTCGTGAGCGGAACGGTGAACGAGAACGCCAGCACACCGAGCAAGCCCCACCACAAACCGGATCGAGACGATGGCATCGGTAGCGGTTCCTGCGGCGCGACGATAGCGCTACTCTTCATACTCATGTTTTACGATAGCAGTAGCACGCCAACCAGCGAAACTGGTATTTCAGGTGCGCACCCGTGTGCAGGAGATAGAAATTGCTCCGAGCAGTCCGACGAGCGCGAAAGCGTAGAAGCCCCACGGCACGGCGTAACCCGCACCCAGGAGGACTCCGCCCAGGATCGGGCCACAGATCGCACCGACCCGGCCGACACCTGCCGACCATCCGAGCGCGGTCGCGCGAATCTGAGGTGGGTGATTGGCGCTCGTGAAGGCGTAGACCAGTACCTGCGCGCTGAATACGAAGCATCCGGCGAGGAAGACCATCACGTAGATTCCGAACGACACCTTCACACTCAGAAGCGCCAGGAACAGTGCAGCTCCGGCGAACCACACGATGGCTGCAGTCCGCGGGCCGATCTTGTTCGCGACGCCCCCGGCGATCAACAGCCCGACGACGGCGCCGGCATTGAGGATCAGAAGGAACGTCAACGACGCCCCGAGGTTGTAACCGGCCTCACGCATGATCGTCGGAAGCCATGTGTTCAATCCGTAGACGAGCAGCAAGCCCATGAAACTGGTGATCCAGATGGCGATGCTGTTGCGCAAGAACTTCGAAGAGAACAGTGCGCGAACGGGATTGGCGGCTTCGGCGCGCTCAACTTCGGACGTGGGCGCAATCTCGAGTTCGACTCCGTAACGGGCAGCGATTTCCTCGGCTTCGGCACGCTTTCCGTGAGCGAGAAGGTACGACGGGGATTCCGGCAGATACCGCAACATGAGTGGAATCAGGGCGACGGCAGGAAGTGCGCCCACAACGAACATCGCTCGCCAACCGAAAGGTTCGATCACGACGAGCGCCAGCGCTGCGGTGGCAACGGCGCCGACGTGGTAGCCGGTCATCAGCATGGTCGACGCAGATCCACCGCCTTGTTTCTTCGAGAATTCGTTGACCAGAGCCAATGCCGTCGGTAGGGCGCCACCCAGCCCCACACCGGCAAGGAAGCGCAGCAGCCCGAAGATGAACGGATTGGGCGCAATTGCGCACAACAGAGTCAGAATCGAGAATGCGGCAACGGCGTACAGCAGCGCGCGGCGTCGACCGATGACGTCAGTGAGAGTGCCGATGACGAGGGCGCCGATGGTCATGCCGATGAGCCCGAAGGTCGAGATCATCGTAATCGTGCCGGTACTCAAACCCCACGCGTCGTAGTCGAGAAGCGAAGGAATGACCGCGCCGAGTACGACCAGGTCGAATCCGTCCAGAAGCACAGCGATCCAACACAACGGTGCTACCCACATTGCGGCACGCGCCCCAGGCGAACCGGTGATTGAACTCGACTGCGTATGTGCGGTCATCGGATCCTCGACATTCACTGCTTGTGGGCGTTCGCGACCGGTTGGGATCCAGTAGTTCGGATCGAAACGTGTTCGCATTGCGAACGCCTGTTCATAATGAGCACATCGATTGTGTACGGAGTCACAACGCCATGTCAAACGTCGCGGTAATCTCGAGGAATGGCACTCTCCGAAAATGAGCGTGAACAGTTCCTGGCCGAACCCCACATCGGGGCGCTGTCCGTGGCGGACGGCACCGAGCGCGGTCCGTTGACCGTCCCGATCTGGTACCTGTACTCACCCGGTGGCAAACCATGGATCCTCACGGGCAAGGATTCGCGAAAGGCACGACTCATCGAGTCGGCCGGGCATTTCTCGTTGATGGCCGAAAGGCTCGATCCGACAATCCGTTACGTCAGCGTCAGCGGATCCGTCGACAAGATCGTTCCGGGCACCGACGAGATGCTGGTCGAAGTCTCGCGGCGTTACCTGGCTCCGGACAAGGTCGACGGGTATCTCGAATTCGCGCGATCGCAGTTGGGCGAACAGGTAGCGATCTACATGAATCCGCAGCACTGGCTGTCTGCGGATCTCGGGGCGATCTGACAATTCTCAGAAAAGCGAAGGCTCGGGGGGGCGGAGTGGGGCGCCGAGAACGACCCGCATGTGGAGGGCTCTATGTCAGCTCTCGGTGAAGAAACGCACCCGATTGAGTCGATGACCGCTCGCCTCGAAGCCGAATAATGCGATGGCCGGTTCCCCGCACACGATGACGCTCGCCGTCACGGTGCGACCGGCAACCAGCATCTTGCTCTTCGTCACGCCGGTGAGCAGAGCGTTGACATCAGCGTTGGACAACTGCGTCCCCGCCGGAAGCTCGACGGGTACCGGCGGCGTTCGGCCGACAGCGGCCGCATCGAGGAACCGCGACGCTGCCTTCTTGCCTTTGTCTCCGACGCCGAAGATGCCGCGCGAGAACCCGAGCGCCCCGCCGATCCCCTGGTTCGAGAGCAACTGCGGCGTCAACTTCGCGGCCGCCTTCACCCCCGCCACACCAGCAGTCGCGAGCTGGCTCAACATCGTCGCCAATTCCCAATGCGCATAGAGGGTTCCGATCCGCAAGGAATCGGGCTCCCCCACCAAGTCGTAGCGCAAGTGCATCGGAACGTCGAGAACGACTCCGGTCGACATCTCGGTAGCGAGGCTCAGATCGCGCCACACCGTCCGGCCGCACACGATGTCGCGCTCGACATGGAAGGTGATCGAATTGGGGGCGATGAACGTGTCGTAGAAACTCTCGATCGCCGCCTGACCGTTGTGCGGACGTGAACCTACAGGGTCGTTGACCTGTCCGTCGCCGGCAAACAGGGCCACCCAGGTCGAGCGGTCATGCGCGCCGACGGCTTTCGGGGATCCCTCCACGACGGCCATCAACTGCTCGCGCGTCACCGGCGCGGTCATGCGCGCATCTCGTATGCACCGTCGTACGCCTTGACCTGCTGCCACACCCGGTCGAAGCGTTCACTGTCGACAACAGGCTTCCGCACCGCGGCCAGGGCCCATTTCTGCTGCTCGGGTGTCGACGACGGCTTTCCGTGCAGCGCGATCGCGTATCCCGAGAAGTCACGAATCTGGAAGTCGAAGATCTGATCGACAACGTCGGCGTCGAGCCCGCTGATCTCGGCCTGTTCGAGAATCAGATGACCGTAGACGACGAGAGAGAACAGGTGCCCGACGTTGAGCATGAAATCGAGGTCCTTCTGCTGCTGCGCGTCCGGCGCTGCAGCAGTGAGCAATTCGGTGAGCGCGATCGCCTGCTCGTAAAAACGGGCGACGTTCGGAATCGAAGAGTGCTTCTCGTAGACGGGCTTCCACTCGTGGAACTGAATCTTCGCAGCGCCGCGGGTAGGCCCCTGGTTCCAGAAGAACTCGTCGTCGGCGGCGTCGTCGCGCGTGACGATCTCCGGGAACTGCGCCGAGTTGAACAGATAGTTCGGCAAGAACTTGAGAATCAGGCCGACGTTGACGTGGACGGTGCCCTCGAGCTTGGGCAGCGTGCCGATCATCTGCGCTGCCTCGCGGAAGTACGTTGACTTCTCGTATCCCTTGGCTGCGATCACATCGTGCAGCAACCCGACCACCTTCTCACCTTCGGAGGTGACCTTGGCCTTGGTCATGGGATTGAACAGCAGGTAGCGACGGTCCTCGAGGCTGGCGCTGCGGAAGTAGTCGACCGCCCGCGCACTGAACTGCTTCATCGCGATCAGACGTGAGTACGCGTCGACGAAGGCGGCGCGAACGTGGGCAAAATCCGTGACGGGATTGCCGTACAGAATTCGATTCTGCGCGTGAGTGATTGCCTCGAAGAACGCATGCTCGGTGATGCCGATGGAGCCGGTGCAGAGGTTGAACTTTCCGACGTTGACCGTGTTGAGCGCGGCCTCGAATGCGGCGACGCCGGTGTGCAGAATGTCTTCCTCGCGCACCGGGTAATCGTCGAGGCGGAAATTGCTGACATACATCTGCCCGCGCAGGACGTTGTCCACGAGCTGATAGTTCGGATGCGCACTGTCGGCGACAAAGAACACGTAGCCTTCGGGGCCCTCGACGTCGGTACGACGCCCGAACACAGACACCATTCCGGCTACGTTGCCGTTTCCGATGTAGTACTTCTCGCCGCTCGCGCGGAAGGCGACGTCGCCGTCGGTGGGAGTGAGGAGCATGTCGGTGGAGTACACGTCGGCGCCGTGGTCGCGCTCGGACAGCCCGAACGCCATGACACCACCGTCGGCAAGTTCCTGCGCTGCACGCTTCTTCGCAGCGTCGTTGTCACTCATCCAGATCGGTCCGAGTCCGAGGATCGTGACCTGCCAGGCGTACCAGTAAGCGAGTCCGTAAAAACCGAAGATCTCACTCAAGGCCGCGTTGCGGGCACCGTCCCAACGACGGTTCTCGTCACCGTCGGCGAATGCCGCCGGAGTCTGGAACGTCGCGAACAACTTCTCCTTGCCGACGAATTCGAGAAAGTCGGCCACCCACACGGCGTCGAGGTCGTCCTGAAGCAGTTGCTTCTTACCGCGGCTCTCGAACCATTCGATGGTGGCTCGCAGCAAACGGCGGGTCTCCGGATCGAACTGAGCGGGGTCGTAAGTATGGGGGTTGAAGAGCAATCCATCGGTGCCAGACACGTCATTACCTTTCGTCGATGACGCTAAACTACCAGCGGGTAACTTTCCGCGGTGCGATTCATGGAAGACCTGCGATTCTTCGCGAATGCCACAGGTCCATCGGATTCCACGTGCCGGCCCGAGCGCGCGTGATCGGGTAGCACGCCAACCCGAGCAACAACGCAGACATGTGGCCGATGGCGGTGAAATTGGTGGCGAAAATCAGAGGTACACCATAGAAGAGCAGCAACCCCGCGAGATAGACGTATCGCCACGGATCGACGATTCGATATACCAGAATCCCCATGACGCCGGCCAGACCGTAACTCACACCCACGTCGAGAGTGTTGACCGCCGACTCCGCCACGTATCCGTGCCGAATACCTTCGTACAGAACACCTTCGCTGATGTACGTGGCTCCGACGTGGGCAATGACGACAACACACAACCACCGCCACGTCCCGAGCCAACGCTCAGCCGTTGCATGAAAGATGGTGAAGAGAACCAGGTATCCCAACCAACCGCCACCTTCGAGCCAGAAGGCACTCGAGAACAGGACTCGTAGCGGGTCTTCGGCCAGGTGATGCAGATTGGTCGAGCGCTTGCCGAGAAAACGCTCCTCGACATTGTCAGGCAGATGCCGCAGGAACAGTGTGGTGAACAGCAGGGCCAGCAACCAGACGTAGGTACCGGGAGCACTGCGCACCCATCGCCATGCCGCCTTTGCTGCCCCCAGCATCCTCACCGCTTCGAGTCTGCGCTCACTCGTTCACTACTGCAACGGCAAACCCGTCCCATCCCTTCGAACCCACGGTTTGAATGGCGGTGCCGTCGAGTTTCGGCTCGGCCGCGATCATCTCCAACACCGCTCGACTCGCTTTGACGCGCTCGTCGTCGATATCCGGGTTGGACACATGTCCCCCACGCACCACGTTGTCCACGATGATGACGGTTCCGGGATGCGAAAGGGCCAACGCCCACCGCACGTACTCGGTGTTGTTCTCCTTGTCGGCGTCGATGAAGACCAAGTCGAAAGGTCCCAACTCTTCCTTCGCGATCGACGGGAGGCTGTCGAGCGCGGCCCCGACGCGGATGTCGACACGGTCAGCCAGTTCGGCGCGATCGATATTTGCCCGAGCGACATCCGCATGGGTGGGATCGAATTCCAGCGTGATGACCTGGCCCGAGGGACCGACCGCGCGAGCGAGCCAGATCGTGCTGTATCCGCCGAGCGTTCCGATCTCGAGAACATTGCGCGCCAAGCACATTCGCGCCAGAAGGTTGAGGAGCTTGCCCTGGTTCGGCGCCACGTCGATGGGCGGGAGACCTGCCTCGGAATTGGCGGCGAGTGCCGCGTCGAGAACCGGATCTTCACCTACCAACGTGGAAACGAGATAGCCGTCGACTTCTGCCCAATCCGGTTCGCGTTCCATAGCCACGATTGTGGCAGAAAAGAAGGGCCGCCGCAGACACCTCGGAAGGTGACTGCGGCGGCCCGGACAGCTATTCGAATCAGCCGCGAACTGCGGCGATGATCTCCTCGATCGCTGAATTGGCGTCGATCTCACGGCTCTCGCCGGTGAAGCGGTCGCGAATCTCGACCTTGCCGTCTGCCCAACCACGGCCGACGACAACGACCAGCGGAACACCGATCAGCTCGGAGTCCTTGAACTTCACGCCCGGCGATGCCTTGCGGTCGTCGAGGATCACTTCGAGTCCCGCGCGGTCGAGCTGCGCGGCGAGGCCTTCGGCGCCTTCGCGAGCGGTCTCGTCCTTGTTCGCAATGACGAGGTAAACGTCGGCCGGTGAGACCTCAGCGGGCCAACGCAGACCCTTCTCGTCATGGTGCTGCTCGGCAATGACGGCCACCAGACGCGAGACGCCGACGCCGTACGAACCCATGGTCGGGCGGACGGGCTTGCCGTTCTCGGCGAGGACGTCGACGGTGAAGACGTCGGTGTACTTGCGGCCGAGTTGGAAGACGTGCCCGATCTCGATACCGCGAGCCGAGACCAGCGTGCCGGCTCCATCGGGAGAGGCGTCGCCGTCACGAACCTCGGCGGCTTCGATGGTTCCGTCAGGGGTGAAGTCGCGACCGGCAACGAGGCCGACCACGTGCTTGCCGTCTTCGTCGGCGCCGGTGATCCAGCTGGTGCCGTCGACGACGCGCGGGTCGACAAGGTAGCGAACTCCGTTGGCCTGCAGCGCCTTCGGGCCGATATAACCCTTGGCCAGGAACGGGTTGTTCTTGAAGTCGGTCTCGGTGATCATCACGAACTCGGCCGGCTCCAGCGAAGCCTCGAGGCGCTTTTCGTCGACCTCACGGTCGCCGGGGATGCCGATACCGAGCAGTTCCCACTCGCCACCGGGCAGGCGGGTCTTGACCATGATGTTCTTGAGTGTGTCGGCGGCGGTGACGGTACGGCCGAGATCAGCGCCGTTCGCCCAGTCCACCAGGGTGTCGATGGTGGGTGTGTTCGCGGTGTCGTACACCTTGGCTTCGGGCAGCCCGTCGAACGGAATCGAATCGGGAACAACAGTCTTGACGGCCTCGACGTTGGCGGCGTAGCCGGATTCGAGGCAGCGGACGTAGGTGTCTTCGCCGATCTCGCTCTCGGCAAGGAACTCCTCGGACGCGCTGCCGCCCATCGCACCGGAAGTGGCCGAGACGATGACGTACTTGACGCCCAGACGCGTGAAGATCTTCTCGTAGGCGCCGCGATGCGCCTGGTACGACTCCGTCAGGCCTTCGTCGGTCAGGTCGAAGGAGTAGGAATCCTTCATCAAGAACTCGCGGCCACGCAGAATGCCGGCACGCGGACGCTCTTCGTCGCGGTACTTGGTCTGCACCTGGTACAGGGTGACCGGGAAGTCCTTGTAGGAGTTGTACTCACCCTTGACCGTCAGAGCAAAGAGCTCCTCGTGGGTCGGGCCGAGCATGTAGTCGTTGCCCTTGCGGTCCTTGAGGCGGAACAGGTTGGGGCCGTACTCGGTCCAGCGGTTCGACGCTTCGTAGGGATCGCGCGGGAGCAGCGCAGGCAGCAGGATTTCCTGTCCGCCAATGGCATTCATTTCTTCGCGGACAACACGCTCTACCTCGCGCAGCACCCGCAATCCCAGTGGCAACCACGAGTAGACGCCTGGAGCGATACGACGCACGTAGCCGGCACGAACCAGCAGTTTGTGGCTGGCAACTTCGGCGTCCGAGGGATCGTCACGCAGGGTACGCAGGAACAGGTGGGACAGACGGGTAATCACGAGGTGTAAGGATAGTCGCCGCAGTCGGCCGAGCGGGCCTCGGTACGGTTACAGCGTGCTTGTACTGCTGCCTCCCTCAGAAACCAAGTCCGACGGCGGCAAGGATGCGCCCCTCGATCTGGCCGAACTGTCGATGCCCCAGTTGACCGAAACGCGCGAATTGCTGGTTCAGACGCTGGTCGATCTGGCCGCTGACGTCGAGGCGTCGTGCGAAGCGCTCGGGCTCGGCCCGACGCAAGCAGACGAAGTGGAGCGCAATGCCAAGCTGTGGGTGTCCGCGACGCGGCCCGCACTACAGCGCTACACCGGCGTGCTCTTCGACGCCCTCGACGCAAAGTCGTTCACCCGCACCCAGAAGGCGAAGGCGCTCGATCGGATCGCCATTGGTTCCGCTCTGTTCGGTGCTGTCCGCGCAGGAGATCTGATCCCCGCCTACCGCCTTTCCGGCGGGTCCAAGCTGCCCGGAATGGGCACGCTCCGCTCCCTGTGGAAGCCGGAACTGCCGAAGGCGTTGGCTGCCGAAGCCGACGGGCTGGTCGTCGATCTGCGATCGGGTACGTACCAAGACCTCGGTCCCGTTCCGGAGGCCTTGATTGCAACGGTCCTCACCGAGAAGCCGGACGGCACCCGGACGGTGGTCAGTCACTTCAACAAGCACCACAAGGGTCTGCTCGCCCGTGCGCTGGTGGTCTCGCGCGCCGAACCGACCGACATCAAGGGTGTCGCGCGGGTGGCGTCGAAGGCCGGCCTGCGGGTGGAAATCGCGTCGGAGCGTGAACTGATCATCCTGACGGATTGATGGCTTCGTCTGTCAAGTGCCGCAGAAGGTTTGGAACGTCTCGCTGAAAGACCGCGGAGCCGCCTCGGTGTAGTCAGCCCACTCGTCGCGTCGGTCGAATGGATGCGTGACAACCTCCAGCAGCTTCTCGAATGGAGCGAGGTCGCCGTCGGTCGCGGCGCGCAGGGCAGCGTCGAGCCGATGATTACGCGGAATGTACAGCGGGTTGACGCGATCCATCGCGCTCGCGGTCTCCGCGGCCCCTTGTCCGTTTTCGGTCAGGGCTCCCTGCCACCGCTGCAACCAGGGCGCGATGTGCTCCCGTGGCACGAGTTGGTCGAGAGGCGCCGAATTTCCGCGCAATTCGTCCGCGAGTGCGCGGAAACTGCCTGTCCAATCAGCTCCGTGTTCCGCCAACAACGTCAGCAGATCGTCGACGAGCGCCCGATCGACAAACGGCTGGGCCAGACCGATCTTTGCCGCGAGACCGGCCGCATAGTGTCCCTCGTAGCGCTCGTCGAAGGTCTCGAGAACTGCCGACGCCGCGGAAATCGCATTGTGGGGTGCGGAATCGATCAGCGGCAACAGTGTTTCTGCCAAGCGCGCCAGATTCCACTTCAGTACAGCGGGCTGATTGCCGAACGCGTAGCGGCCGCCGCTGTCGATCGAGCTGAACACTGCCGCCGGATCGAACGCGTCGAGGAAGGCGCACGGACCGTAATCGATGGTCTCCCCCGAAATTGTCGTGTTGTCGGTGTTCATCACTCCATGTACAAAACCGATGAGCATCCACCGCGCCACCAGTGACGCCTGCGCCTCGACCACCGCCTCGAGGAACCTCAGGTACCGATTGTGTGCACCCGCTGCCGGCACTTCGGTCAGCTCCGGATAGTGCCGGGCGATCGCGTAATCGGCGAGCGACTGCAAGACCTCGCCCTGCCTGGCCGCGAACTCGAAGGTCCCAACGCGTAGGTGACTCGACGCGATCCGTGCAAGCACGGCACCGGGTTCTGCGCCGTTGCGGCGAACGTCTCGGCCCGTCGCCACCACCGACAGCGCGCGCGTAGTGGGGACACCGAGGGCATTCATCGCCTCGCTGACGAGATATTCGCGCAGCATCGGCCCTACGACCGCATACCCGTCGCCGCCCCGAGAGAACGGTGTGCGCCCGGAGCCTTTCAGATGCAAGTCCACTCGCTGCCCGGCACTGCTGACGAGTTCGCCGAGTAACAACGCCCGACCGTCTCCGAGAATTGGTGCATACCCACCGAACTGATGACCCGCATACGCCATCGCCACCGGTGTGGCCCCGTCCGGCACCGTCGACCCGGACAGGACGCCGATCCCGTCCACACTTCGCAGCGCTGCTACGTCCAATCTCAACGACGCAGCCAGCTGCTCGTTCACCACGAGCAACTGCGGGTCAGGGGCGGCAGCACCTTGCCACGGCACCGTCAGAGCGCCGAGTTCGTCGGCGAACGTGCTCTCGAGGCCGGCCACGATGGTGACCGTGTCTGCTGTGGATTCCTGGAATGCGGCCATCACAGGAGAGTAGTCACCGTGCGACAACCTATCGATCAGCCCTGATCGATGTACGACTCGAGCTGATCGCGTTCGCTCTTGAGCTCGTCGATGCGGCTCTTCACCACGTCACCGATACTGACGATGCCGAGGAGGTTGCCGTCCTCGATCACCGGCAGATGCCGGATTCGACGCTCGGTCATGATCGCGGCAATGCTGTCCACTGCGTCTGCCGGAACGCACGTGTACATCAGAGCGGTCATGACCTCGGAAACCTGGATCCCGAGAAGGTCCGGGCCACGCTCGTGCAGGCGTCGAACGACATCGCGTTCGGAAATGATGCCGACCACCGCATCGTCGTCGACCACCACCATGGCTCCGATGTTGTGGCGGGCAAGATCGCACAGCAGCCCGTTGACCGTCGTGTGGGCGTCGATCGTGACGATGCTGTTGCCCTTGTTTCGCAATATGTCCGCGATCCGCATCACGGCACCCCGATCCGTCGAGACTCTCGGCACGTCCTGCAACGATCGTATCGGCTAGCGAAGCGGAAAAACAGGACTGATCAGGCGATTCCCTGAGCTGCCTTCTCCGCAGCCTGTGCCTGGGCCACCTGAGCGGGAGTGAATTTGATGAACAGCGCAGAGATCGCGGCCAGCGCCGCGAAAATCGCGCAACCGAAGAGCGCGAAGACATAGCCTTCGCTCAGCGCTGACAGCTGCGCGGGCGTCATATCTGCAGCGACTCCGCTCACGCCGCCGAGCGAGAGGGTCCGGGACGTCGCCATCGCCCCCACGATCGCCAGTCCGACCGGACCGAAAAGTACCTGAGCAACCTGTGCAATCGCGGTCAATGGCCCGATGTCCTGTGGGCCCACGCCAGCAATAGCACACAGCGGGAGGGGAACGACGGCCAAACCCACACCGAAGCCGATTCCCACGACGAGGACAAACAGGTTGCCCATATAGGTGGTCGTCTCGTCCAAGGTCGACCCGTACAGGAGTCCCACGAACGTCAGCAGCGAACCCGTCACGATCAGCCATCGTGCCTGTACGCGAACTGCAAGTTTGGACGCGACGAATGCTGCCGCTCCCAGCCCGAATGCAAAGGGCACGAACGCGAGACCTGCGTGGAGCGGGCTGTATCCGAGGATGTCCTGGACGAAGAGCGCCACGAACGGCGCCAACGAAAACATCACGGCACCTATCAACGCGAGTGAAATGAACGTGAAGACGCGGTTTTTGTTCTTGAAGAGGCTGAACGGCAGCAGTGGATTCTCGGCGCGCCGTTCGACCAGTAGGAAGACGACGAACAGCGCGACTCCGCCGACGAGAGCACCCAACACTGCAGGGCTGGTCCAACCCATCTCGGGACCTTCGGTGAATCCGAAGACGATTCCGGTACAGCCCACAGTGGCAAGAATTGCCCCTGGCACATCCAACTTCAGTCGCTCGGCTCCAGTTTCGACCAGGGCCTTGAATGCAAAACCGATGATCATCAGTCCAATGGGGACGTTGATCAGGAAGATCCACCGCCATGACACCTCGGTAAGTGCACCGCCGATGATCAATCCCGTCACCGAACCGATTCCGGTCATGGCGGCAAAGATCGCGATAGCCTGATTCCTGACGGGGCCGGGCGCAAACGTCGTCGCCACGAGAGCCAACGCCGTAGGCGAGGCGATTGCTGCACCGACGCCTTGAACTGATCTGGCCGCCACCAACATCGCTTCGTTGGTGGCCAAGCCGCATGCGAGGGAAGCAAGCGTGAACAAGATGACTCCGCTGAGGAACACCTTTTTCCGCCCGAAGGTGTCACCCAACCGGCCACCCAAGAGCATCAGTCCGCCGAAGGTCAATGCATACGAAGTGATGACCCAGTTCCGACCGGAGTCGCTGAGATCGAGATCCTCCTGGATCCGGGCCAAGGCCAACGACGCCACCGTGCCGTCGAGCACCATCATCAATTGCATACCGCTCAAGACGATGATCGCCAGTCCGAATGCCCGTGTCGCCACAGGGTACTTCGTCATGGTGTTTTCGGACCCAGCAGCGTTTTCGGATCTCAGGGAATCAGACACAAGACTTCACGTTACCCAGCGTCGACGGAAAAGCCCGCGACCGGCCCGATCACGATGATCGCCGGAGGCTTGATCTCCTCGTCCTTGACGCGCTGAGCAACGGTCGCCAGATCGGCCCGAAGTTCACGCTGGGTGCGCAGAGTGCCCTCTTGGATCACGGTGACCGGCGTGGTTGACGGGCGTCCACCGTCGACGAGTGCCTTCGCGAACTGATCGATGCGCTCGACCGCCATGAGCAGCACGATCGTGCCGCGCAACTTGGCCAGCGCCGACCAGTCGACCAGCGAATCCGGATGATCCGGAGCCACGTGCCCACTGACGACGACGAACTCGTGGGTGACCCCGCGGTGGGTGACCGGGATGCCTGCGGCCGACGGGACCGAGATCGCGCTCGTGATTCCGGGCACTACGGTCACCGGAACGCCGGCAGCGGCACACGCTTCGAGTTCTTCGTATCCCCGTCCGAAGACGTACGGGTCCCCGCCCTTGAGGCGGACCACGAACTTGCCTGCCTTCGCGTTGTCAATCAGCGCGGCGTTGATGGCCTCCTGAGCCATGGCACGGCCGTACGGGATCTTCGCGGCGTCGATCACCTCTACGTCCGGACCCAGTTCGGCGAGCAACTCCGGCGGAGCCAATCGGTCGGCCACGACGACGTCGGCGCGGGCGAGCAAACGGCGTCCGCGCACGGTGATCAGATCGGGATCACCGGGGCCACCACCGACGAGAGCAACACCCGCAGCGGCAGGCTCGGCCGTATCGGCGAGCACGCCCGACTGAAGACCTTCGACGACGGCGGTGCGGACCGCTGCCGAACGACGGTGATCGCCGCCCGCCAGAATTCCGATGCTCATACCGTCGTACTCGGCGCTGGCGGGAGTGACGGCGGTGCCGTGCTTCGCGTTGTCGGCGCGCACGCAGAAGATGTGGCGACGCTCCGCTTCGGCGACGATCGCCGCATTGGTTTCCGGCTCGTCGGTCGAGGCGATGGCGTACCACGCACCTTCGAGGTCGCCGTCGGCGTACGGACGCTCTTCGACCGTGATCTGACCGGCAGTGGCCATACCTTCGACGGCTGGAGTGAACGCGCGACTGATGACGTGAACGCGGGCACCAGAGGCGACCAGCAGTCCGAGTCGGCGCTGAGCCACAGTGCCGCCACCGAACACGACCACGCGTCGATCGGTCAGGTTGAGGCCGACCAGGTAGTTGGTCTCGTCTGCGGTGGACTCGCTCACTCGCACTCCGTTTCGTTGTCAGAATTGGTCAAGCTGGAGGGAACTTTACGGGCCGCGGCCACGGTCACTCCATCCCTGGCAGTCTTGGCCAGCACAAGTCGGCCGCCCCCGGACGCAAGGATCGCAGCCGCTTCCGCGACGCTTGCCGTTCCGACGGCGTTCTCGACGCGAGGCGATGGTGACGGAACTTGAACTCGCGCAAGTACGTCCGGGGCGAAACTCACAATCGGGACGTTCAGTTCATGGGCCGCTGTCAGAAGAGCCGAAGACTCAGCTTTTGCCGCCACAGTGGCGAGTACCACGATCTTCCCTTGCGCCGCGGGCACAGCCTTCACCGCAGCGACGATGTCCTTCGCGGTGACACTCGTCGTGAATCCCACGCCGATACAGAGGTCATCCCCGTGCGGCATCGACGAACTTCGCGATCGATTCGGGCTGCCCCACCGGATGAGTGTGCAGATACGACGCGTGGACGCCACCGCGAACAAACCCTTCGTGGACACTGCCGCCGTCCCAGGGCCGCCACCCCCACGCACTTCCGCAACCGTCCGCGTCTGCCGAGACGAGAGACGTTCGGTGGAACTCGTGACCGGTGACGCGGGAGCCTGCGTCGAAGAGGCTGGAGTCGCTGATCGCGACTGCTTCGCGATACCCGAGGGTCAGGCGTTTCCCGAACGTCGCATCCACTCCGACCACACCGGCCATGCTGTGACCGTCCAAGCTGCGAGCGAGGTAGAGCAGACCGGCACACTCTGCATGGATCGGTGCACCGCCGTCCGCCAGATCGCGAACCTGCTGCAGCAGTACGGTATTGGCCGCAAGGTCTACCGCGTGTTCTTCCGGGAAGCCACCGGGAAGGACCAGAGCGGCAGTTCCCGCAGGAAGCTCGTCCCGCAACGGGTCGAACACCTGCACGTCCGCGCCGGCAGCAGTCAACAGCTCCCGGTGCTCGGCGTAGCCGAAGGTGAAGGCCGGGCCACCCGCCATGGCAACCACAGGCCGAGACTCTGCGTGTGCGCCGACGTCGGCAACCGGATCCCATACAGCTGCACTCACGTTCGAGGCGGCGAGTGCGCGAACAGCACCCAGATCGACGTGCGAGGCAATCAAATCGGACATCGCGTCCACTGCGGCCACAGCGGCGGCGCCGTGCTCGGCCGCCGGAATCAGGCCGAGATGCCGGGAGGGAACTTCGAGTTCGGTCAACCGTGGCACAACTCCGAGCACTGCGACGCCGACCTTGTCGCACGCATGACGCAACACCTGCTCGTGACGAGCGCTCCCGACGCGATTGAGAATGACGCCGCCGATGCGCACACCTGCGTCGTAGGTCGCGAAGCCGTGGAGTACGGCGGCCAGACTCTGACTGTGCCCACGGGCGTCGATCACGAGGACTACCGGCGAACCGAGGATCGACGCGACCTGCGCCGTCGATCCCTCCGCCGACGGCTGCGAGTTTGCCTCGTCGATCTTCCCGTCGAACAGACCCATGACGCCTTCGACCACGGCAATGTCGCAACCAGCGGTTCCATGCCGGTAGAGCGGTCCGATGCGATCCGGGCCCACCAGAACAGTGTCGAGGTTGCGTCCGGGCCGCCCTGCCGCGAGTCCGTGATAACCCGGGTCGATGTAGTCCGGCCCCACCTTGAAGGGTGCAACGCTGCTACCGGACCGTCGCAGCGCGCCGATCAATCCCGTTGCCACCGTAGTCTTTCCGCTACCCGAGGCAGGAGCGGCGATCACCACGGCCGGAGTGGAAGGACTTACCATTCGATGCCCCGTTGGCCCTTTCGGCCGGCATCCATCGGGTGCTTGATCTTGGTCATCTCGGTCACGAGGTCGGCGGCGTCAATCAACGCCTGCGGGGCGTCGCGTCCCGTGATGACAACGTGCTGGTTGCCCGGACGATCACGCAATGTCTGCACGACCTCGTCGACGTCGACCCAGCCCCACTTGAGCGGATAGGTGAACTCGTCGAGGACATAGAATCGATGTTCCTCGCTCGCAAGCCTTCTCGCGATCTCCTGCCAACCCTCCGCAGCGGCAGCAGCATGATCTTCCTCGCTACCGGCCTTGCGTGTCCATGACCAACCTTCGCCCATCTTGTGCCACTGCACCGGCCCACCGACGCCGGTTTCGTCGTGCAGGTTTCCGAGCGCGCGGAACGCGGCTTCCTCTCCGACCTTCCACTTGGCACTCTTCACGAACTGGAACACGCCGATGTCGAACCCCTGATTCCAGGCACGCAGCGCCATGCCGAAAGCGGCGGTGGACTTACCCTTTCCCGGGCCGGTGTGCACGGCAAGTACCGGCGCGTTACGACGCTGACGCGTGGTCAGACCGTCGTCGGGAACTGTCTCGGGAACACCCTTGGGCATCGTGAACTCCTGAACTGGGATCTAGGCTGCGGCGCGGACGACACCCGCGACCTGCTGCGCTGACAATTCGGCGAGGCGGACGTATCCGCCACGTAGTTCTCGCGCCAACTCGGCCGCCAGCCCCAGACGCACGAGGCCGGTCTCGCAGTCGACGACGATGGACGCGACGGACGCGTCGGCGAGAAGATGCGCGGCGACGCGGGCGCGGTGCAGCGCGTCCTTGCCGCCGGTAGCCCGGCCGTCGGTGAGTGTGACGACGAGGGCGCGACGCTGCGGGTCACGAAGTCGTTCACGCAGAACCACTTCGCGAGCACGCAGGAATCCCTCTGCGAGTGGGGATTTGCCGCCGGTACGCATCGACTGCAAGCGACGGACAGCGATGTCCACCGAAGATGTCGGCGGCAGTACGAGCTCCGCTTCACGACCACGGACGGTGATGACGGCGACCTTGTCGCGGCGCTGATAGGCGTCGCGGAGCAACGAGACAACCGCACCGGTGACCGCGGAGAGGCGGTCGCGTGCTGCCATCGACCCCGACGCGTCGACAACGAAGACGATCAGATTGCCTTCTCGCCCTTCACGTATCGCGCCGCGGAGATCAGCGGGTGCCAGCCGCAACCGTCCAGCGGTGCGACCACGGGCAACTTGAGACTCGGCTGCGGCAAAGACCGTGCTCGTCAGATGCAATCCGTGCCCACGCTCCCGCGTGGACCGCACAACTCGTCCACGGGACGACATGGACCGCGAGCGTCGTCCCGGTGCACCTTCACCGACTCCCGGAACTTCGAGGAGCTTGGCCTTGAATTCGCCGGCCGGTGGAGCCGAGGGGCGATCGGTGGCGCGTACTCCCCCACCAGGTCCGTCAGGGTCGTCCGGGCCGTCGTCGTCAGGCCCGTCGTCGTCCGGCCCTTCGTGTCCGGGACCGCCGTCATCGGAGCCGCCATCTTCCGGGCCACGGTCTTCGTGATTCTCGGGAGGTTCGGGCTCTCCGTCGCGCGCGTCGTCGTCTACCTGCGACTGAGCATCCTGGTCGGCCTGCTCGAGCGCATCGTCCAACTGCTGCTGATCCAAGCCGGGCTCGTCGAACGGATCGCGGCGGCGGCGATGCGGCAGCGTCAGTTCCGCCGCTACTCGTACGTCCTCCGCAGTGACTTCACTGTCGCCACGCCAGGCAGCGTGGGCCGTCGCGGTGCGCGCCAGCACCAAGTCCGCGCGCATACCGTCGACGTCGAACGACGCACACAGCGAGGCGATACGACGCAGTTCGCGGTTACTCAGCTCGACCGAGTCCAATTTCTCACGCGCCGTGAGGATTTCGGACGCCAACTCCTCATCGGCGGATACGTACCGAGCGACAAATGCCTCGGGGTCACGCTCGTAGTCGAGTCGGCGACGCACCACTTCCATGCGAATGTCGACGTCGCGGGACGCGGCGACGTCGACAGCCAGACCGAAACGGTCCAGAAGTTGCGGACGCAGTTCTCCCTCTTCGGGATTCATCGTGCCGACGAGTACGAACTTGGCCGGATGCGAATGTGAGATGCCGTCACGCTCGATGTGAACCCGACCCATCGCCGCGGCGTCGAGAAGCACGTCGACCAGGTGGTCGTGAAGCAGATTCACCTCGTCGACGTACAGAACACCCTGGTGAGCGGCGGCGAGCAGTCCAGGTTGGAATGCGCGCTCACCGTCACGCAGAACCTTCTCCAAGTCGATCGAACCGATCACCCGGTCTTCGGTGGCGCCCACGGGCAGTTCGACCAAGCGGGCCGGTCGTGTCGTTCCGGCGTCGTCGACCGCGGGCAGCAGCGCAGTCAGCGCGCGCACGACCGTCGACTTGGCAGTTCCCTTCTCACCGCGAACCAGGACCCCGCCGATCCCTGGATGCACCGCACACAGGATCAGCGCCAATCGCAATTGATCCTGGCCGACCACAGCACTGAACGGGAAGCCCGCCACTGGTCGATCTTCTTCACTTCGCACGTCGATATCCCTCCACCTCTCGGTTTCCTCGCCGAGAATTTGGCTGCACTCGAATGTCGCGGCAACCTGGCTGAGATCTCCCGGTTTATCGGTAGAGGAGAGATCTTTCACAGTGGCGGGACCGCGCCTGGATCGAACAGGACTTCCCCGCGAACATTCGGTATCGAAAAAACCCTAGTCGGCTCGCTTTCCCACGAGCCGACCAGGGTCAATTCTCCGACAAACTAGCTGACGGCCACGAAAGGCTCTCCCCCACCACGACGCATCGGGGTGTGCGGGATGCCGTCTTCGATGAACTCTTCGCCGTCAGCCTTGAATCCGTGCTTGGCGTACATCTCGACCAAGTAGGTCTGGGCGTTGATCCGACACGGCGCTTCGCCGACCTCGGCCAGTGCGGCCTGCAGGAGGCGGGTCGTGTGGCCCTGGCCGCGAGCCTGACGCGACGTGCACAGGCGTCCGATTCGGAAGCTCTTGTTTCCGTCGTCGTGCTCTTCGAGCAGCCGGAGCGTGCACACCACCTGGCCGTCCTGCTCGAGCCAGAAGTGGCGTGTTTCCGTCAGCAGGTCCCGCCCGTCCAACTCGGGATACGGGCAAGCCTGCTCGACGACAAAGACCTCCACTCGAAGCTTCAACAACTCGTAGAACGTCTTGTTGTCGAGATCGAGTGCCCATGAACGCTTCAAAGCTGCTGTTGCCGTCATGGGTTGGACTATCACACAGTCGCGGCGGTATCCGCGACCGGAGCCGATTCGGAAGCACCGGCGGAATCGAGCTCGAGAACCTTCGAGGACCAATCCCAGACCTGGTTGAACAGGCCTTCGTTGTCGGTGAGCTTGACGCCGATGGACGGAACCATCTCGCGGAGCTTGCCCTTCCAACCCTGGAACTCGGTCGGGAAGCAGCGCTCGAGTACGTCCAGCATCGCCGGGACGGCCGTGGACGCACCGGGCGAAGCACCGAGCAGGCCGGCGATGGAACCGTCCTCAGCGGCGACCACAGCGGTACCGAATTCGAGGACACCACCCTTGCCCTTGGCACGGCGGATCACCTGGACGCGCTGGCCCGCGGTGATGAGTTCCCAGTCCTGGGCCTGCGCCTTGGGCGCGAACTCACGCAGATCCCAGATGCGACCGGCTTCGTTCTTGGCAAGCTCGCTGACCAGGTACTTGACCAGGCCGAGCTCGCTGACACCGACACCGAGCATCGAGAGGATGTTGTTCGGCTTGACCGAGCCGGGCAGGTCCGTGACGCGACCCTGCTTGAGGAACTTCGGCGACCAACCAGCGTAGGGACCGAACAGCAGACCCGGCTTGTTGCCGATGACACGGGTGTCCAGGTGAGGCACCGACATGGGCGGGGCGCCGACGGCAGCCTTGCCGTAGACCTTGGCGCTGTGCTGGTCGATGAGTTCGGGGTTGGTGCATCGCAGGAAGGCACCGCTGACCGGGAAGCCACCGAAGCCCTTGGCTTCCTTGATGCCCGACTTCTGCAGCAGGTGCAGGGCGCCGCCACCGGCACCGACGAACACGAAGCGCGAGCGAACGGTGCGCTTTTCACCGGTGCGACGGTTGGTGACCTTGACGGTCCAGGACTTGTCCGAGTTCTGGGTCAGGTTGGTGACCTCGTGGCCGAAGTACATCTTGCCGCCGGTCTTGCCGATGTAGCCGATGAGCTGCTTGGTGAGCGCTCCGAAATCGACGTCGGTGCCGTCCTGGCTCCAGTTCAGGGCGATGGGATCGGAGAAGTCGCGTCCCTTGGCCATGAGCGGCAAACGCTTGCTGAACTCGGCCGGATCGTCGATGTACTCCATACCGCGGAAGAGCGTGTGGCCGGCAAGTGCGTCGTAACGAGCACGGAGATACTTGGCGTTGGCCTCACCGTGAACGAAGCTCACGTGCGCGATGGGGTTGATGAATTCCTTGGGCTGTGTCAGGACGCCCTGCTCTACCGCGTGTGCCCAGAACTGGCGTGACACCTGGAATTGCTCGTTGACGTTGACGGCCTTCTTGATGTCGACCGTGCCGTCCGAGTTCTCAGGTGTGTAATTGAGCTCACACAGGGCTGAGTGACCGGTTCCCGCGTTGTTCCAGGGGTCGCTGCTCTCGGCTGCGACGGCATCGAGCCGCTCGAAGGTCGAGATCGACCAATCGGGCTGCAGCTGGCGCAGCAATGCACCCAGCGTGGCGCTCATGATGCCTGCGCCCACGAGCACTACATCCGTCTTCGTCTCTACCGCGTTCTGATTCGACACTGGAGAATCGACTTCCTTGTCATTAGCCGTGCGCGCATCCGCCTGCTGTGTTACGCCGAATAGGTTACCCGTGCGTACACGCGCGGTTCACCACCCCCAATTGTGCTCTACAACGCGCACTCGAAACGACGATTAGATTGTGATTTGTGACTACTTGGGTTCCAGACGTCCTCGGTGACGGATATCAGCAGCTGACGATCCCGCTCGGAACGGATCCGGACGGCGAAGGCGAGGTGGACGCAACACTGGTCCGCTACCAACCGCAGAAGGAGGCGGTGAAGACACACCGTGCCGTTTTGTACGTGCACGGCTTCACCGATTACTTCTTCCAGAAGCACCTCGCCGAGCACTTTGCCGAGCAGGGTTACGCCTTCTTCGCACTCGACCTGCGTAAGTGCGGCCGCTCCCTCAAACCGGGGCACACAGCTCATTACGTCTCCGACCTTGCGCTCTACGACGCCGAACTGAACGAAGCGCTGCGCATCGTCCGCAGCGAGACCGAGGGCAGCGAGGTGCTGCTCATGGCGCACTCCACCGGCGGTCTGATCGTTCCGCTCTGGCTGAACCGTTTGCAGCGCAAGCCCGGTGGCAGCGACGGCGCCGGAATCTGCGGGCTGGTACTCAACAGCCCCTGGTTCGACCTTCAGGGTCCCTCAGTGGTGCGCAACGTCGGTACTACGGCGATCGATGCGCTCGGACGGGTATCGGCGAAGACGGTGATCCCGGGAACTGGATTACCGACTTACGGTTCCAGTCTTCATGTTTCGGCCAACGGCGTCTGGGATTACAACCTCGACTGGAAGCCACTGGCCGGCTGCCCCGTTACCTTCGGCTGGATGCGGGCCGTCCGAGCGGGTCACGCAAAACTTCACCGCGGCCTCGACATCGGAGTGCCCGCGCTGATTCTGCGCTCGAAGAAGTCACAGTTCGCGAAGGCGTACAACCCGAGCGTCGACCTCGCCGATTCCGTGCTCGACGTCAAGCAGATCGCACGTTGGGCCGGTTGCCTCGGCGATCGCACCACCATAGTCCCGATCGACGGCGCCCGTCACGACGTGTTCCTTTCGACCGAGAAGCCCTTGGCCACAGCCTTTTCCGAACTCGACCTGTGGTTGGAGTGGCTCGACGGCCACCTCACGCCGGCCGCAGAAAATTCGGCAAGCACAGCAAGCAACACACAGGAGATCGCGCAGTGACGCACTACGACCTTGCAATCATCGGCAGCGGATCCGGAAACTCGCTGCCAGACGCGCGGTTCGACGGCAAGAAGATCGCAATCCTCGAAGAGGGCACCTTCGGCGGAACGTGCCTCAATGTCGGGTGTATCCCGACCAAGATGTTCGTCTACGCCGCCGAGGTGGCACGCACCGTCACCACTGCCGAGAAGTACGGCGTCGACGCCACGCTCGACGGCGTTCGTTGGTCCGACATCGTCAAGCGCGTCTTCGGCCGCATCGATCCCATTTCTGCAGGTGGTGAGCGGTACCGCAGCGAAGACAGTCCCAACACCACCGTCTACCGCGGCCACGCCACGTTCACCGGCGACAAGACGATCGACACCGGAACCGGCGAGACGATCACCGCTGACCAGGTGGTCATCGCAGCCGGTTCGCGTCCGATCGTCCCGGACGAGATCGCGTCGAGTGGTGTGAAGTACTACACCAACGAAGACATCATGCGACTGCCCGAACTTCCCGAGCACCTCGTGATCGTCGGCTCCGGATTCATCGCCACCGAGTTCGCACACGTGTTCTCCGCGTTGGGTTCTCGCGTGTCGATCATCGGTCGCAGCCAGCGGCTGCTGCGGCACCTCGACGACGAGATCTCCGAGCGCTTCACCGAGTTGGCCGAACAGAAGTGGGACGTCCATCTGGGCTCCCCCCTCACGTCGGTACGCGGCGATGGCGACAACATCGCCGTCGAACTGGCAAATGGCACAGTCGTTTCCGGTGACGTTCTCCTCGTCGCGGTGGGTCGTCAGCCGAACGGTGACCTACTCGGTCTCGACAAGGCCGGCGTCGAACTCGACGACAAGGGCTCGATCGTGGTCGACGAATACCAACGCACCACCGCCGAGGGCGTCTTCGCACTCGGTGACGTCTCCTCGCCGTACCAGCTCAAGCACGTCGCCAACCATGAAGCGCGCGTTGTTCAGCACAACCTGCTCCAGGACGCGTGGAAGGACACGTCCGGGCTTCGCAGCACCGATCACCGCTTCGTACCGGCAGCCGTGTTCACCGACCCGCAGATCGCCGACGTCGGAATGACGGAGAAGCAGGCTCGCGACGCCGGGCTCGACATCACCGTCAAGGTGCAGGCTTACGGCGACGTCGCGTACGGCTGGGCGATGGAGGATCAGGAGGGCATCTGCAAGGTGATCGCCGAGCGCGGCACCGGACGCATCCTCGGCGCCCACGTCATGGGTACGCAGGCTCCGACCGTCATCCAGCCGCTCATTCAGGCGATGAGCTTCGGTTTGTCAGCTCAGGACATGGCGCGCGGCCAGTACTGGATCCACCCGGCCCTGGCCGAAGTGGTCGAGAACGCGCTGCTCGGCCTCGACATCTGAGCCCCGCAGCCCTTATGACGCCGAAAAAGCGGGCACTCCTCGCAATGGGAGTGCCCGCCTTTTCGTCGGTCAGAGTTTCACCAGGGGCTGGTACGCAGCACGATCTCGGTTGCGAGTTCGGCCGGTGCCGACTTGACGACGTCGTCGACACCCGGAAGTTCCGTCACGCGGAAGTCGGAGTACACGAAACGACCGCTGGCGTCGGCGATGGCCCGACCTCCACTGCCCACGACTACGGTGGTCGGAACCTCGACCGGCGGTACGCCGGCAATATCGCTGGCCGACGGATGTCCACGGTCCACGGCGATCAAACTCGCGAAGCGGCCGAACTGACGTGCAGCCAACAGCCACGCGAGATCGGCGCCCTCCCGGTGACCGACCAGGTTCACCCAGGCGATGTTCAACTCGTCCAGAAGTACCACTGCCGAGGTCTCGTCGAGATTCTCGATCGATTCCACCGCGACGGTCCGCAGATCCGAATGGTGCAGTCGCTCACACACATCGTCGTACAAGTCGACGGGGTCGCCCTTGCCGGGAAGCAGGAGTACCGCATGCTTGCTGACCGGCCCGTCGATCCGAACGGTGCACGAACCACTGCCCACCGCTACTCGAGTCAATTCCATGTCTGGAAACGGTACGCGATCCACACAGTGGAGGACCCTGGAGTCGACAGAAGTATGACCACTCATACATTCACGCGCCGCTACGAGCCCGAATTGTTCGCTCTGTACCGCCTCCACTCGGAGCGAAAGTGGCTTTCGGCGCATCTGAGGCGACGGGCGTACCGTTCGCTCGAAAGTGGGGGTGGGCCGAACTCCAGTGGGGCGCGGGTCTAGGTACCGGACGGTTTGGGGAGCCTCGTCATTCCGTAGACGTGATCAGCGCGCACCGTGAGGATCTGTCGACGCTCCGCAACCATCGCTTCGCGGTACTCCTCCCAATCGGGATGCTCCTGACCGCTGATGTCCCGGTACAGCTCGACCAGTGCGTCAGACACTTCGTCGTGAGGATCGGCCGCGACGGGTGTCACCTCGGCAAGTCCTTCGATCACGGCGTAGCTCCAGAAGTCGGGCGCGCTGACGTGAAGGGAAACCCGCGGATCGCGGATCGCATTTTTACTCTTGGCGCGATCAGCTGTGATGGACACGGAAGCCGTCTTCGACTCGACGTCCCAGCGGTAAATGATGTTGGACAACTGTGGGCGGCCGTCACGCTTGACGGTTGCCAACACACCTTGTTTTCCCTCGGCCACGAGTGCGAACAACGCGTCGTCGGTGTCTGTGTCATTGCTCATATCTGCACCAACGACGCCGTGCGGCCGGTTTGTTCCGGAGGCAGTCCAGTTCGAAGATCGCGGACCGCAATCGCGCGATGTCTCTTCCCCCGATGGACGACAGCGGACAAAGATGGTCGACATGGCAACTTCTCACGACATCCTCCGACTGACTGCGTTCAGTTCGGATCCGGCCGGCGGTAATCCCGCCGGCGTGCTGCTCGACGCGCGTGGACTCGACGACTCCGAATTACAATCCGTTGCAGCCGAAGTCGGGTATGCCGAGACGGCGTTCCTCATCGAACCGGAACTCGGAGGCAACCCGCGCCACAGCCGGATCCGGTACTTCTCCCCCATCGCCGAAGTACCGTTCTGCGGTCATGCCACTATTGCGACGGCCATCGCTCTCACCGAGCGAGACGGTGACGGAACCTTCACATTCGAAACACCGATCGGACCGGTATCCATCGACACGGCGACCGACGAGGACGGAACGTCCACCGCGACCTTCACCAGCGTCGAACCATCGGTCTCGCCGATCGATCATGCTGTACTGACAGCACTGCTCGGGCTCATCGGCGTCGATTCGTCTGCGCTCGACGCGCGGTATCCCGCAATGCTCTCGTACGCCGGCAACACGCACCCGATCGTCGTACTTCGTGATCAGGCAGCCTTCGACGAGTTCACCTTCGACCCATCCGCAATGCGAACTCTGATGGACGCGCAGGGGTGGGCCGGCACGGTGACGATCCTGCATCCCCTCGACGACAACACCTTCGAAGCCCGAAATCTGTTTCCGGTGGGAAACATCGTCGAGGATCCCGCAACCGGGTCCGCAGCGGCGTCGACCGGCGGTTACCTGCGCAAACTCGAACCCGCGGCCACTCCGCGGCGGATCACCATCCACCAGGGCCGACACGTCGGGCGACCCAGCGTTCTCGCGGTCGAGATCCCGGTCGACGGCGGTATCGCGGTCACCGGCACCGCCGTGCCGACAGACGACCCCCGGTAACCACCAGCGATGAGTTTCTCCCGGCCGGCGGGTCTATTCACCAGAGCGACGTCACAAGACCATCGCATCGAGCCGGGAGAACATCATGTCTGCAATCGCTTCAACCGCACACAACCTCCACCTCACCAAGCCGCGTGCCGTACTCGGGGCCACGGTCATGGCCCTCGTCGCCAACCTGATCCTGTGGCTGATCGGCCTGGCATCGGGCGGATCGTTCGAGATGACAGATCAGGGAAAGGTGGCGAGCGTAGCTCCCGGCGGGGTCATCACACTTACGGTAGTGCCGTTGCTGGTCGGTTTGTCGCTCGCAATGTTGATCTCACTGAAGTGGGAGCCGATCATCCGCATCGCTCAGGTCGTGGGTGCAGTGTTTGCGCTCGGCACCATCGCCCTGACGATCGCCGCGGACTTCGACGCCGCCAGCACGGTCACGCTCGCGCTGATGCACGTGGTTGTCGCCGCGAGCGTGGTCGTCGCGCTCGAGGCCGTACGTCGGTCTCCGTCGAACTAGACCGCGGTAGGCGGCGCGGAATACGTCTCGACGATCTCGGCTGCCACGTCACGCAACTTGGTGTTCGTGGTCTGAGACTGCCTGCGCAGCATGTGAAATGCGGTGTCGGCGTCGATCCGATGGATGGCCATCAGCATGCCTTTGGCCTGTTCTATCGGCGCCCGAGTCTCGAGCGCGCGTTGCAAGGCGTCAGCTACCGCCTTGGCAGATTTGAAACGGGAGAAGTCTCCGATCGCGCGTGAGACTGTTGTCGTGAGAATCTCCATGACTTCCGCGTCGACGCTGTCGAAGGCCGCTGGGGCACGTCCGTACAGGTTGAACGAACCGAGTCGCTGATCCGGCGTGAAGAGCGGCGCCGCGAGAAAGGACTTGATCCCTTCGTCCTTCGCGGCCGCCGCGAACCGCGGCCAGCGTTCCGCGCTGGTCTCGGCATCAACGACTACGGTTTCACCGGTTCGAGCCGCGTGCAGACATGGTCCGTCGCCGGCGTCGTATTGCTCGATGTCGACGCGCAGGGTCCGCGAATCGGTATGAACGGCGGTGTAGGTCTGCCCGGCAAGATCGATGGTGACGCCGATGCTGTCGGCGCCGTCGATGGCGTCGTTCGCGATTTCGACGGCGCGCTGGAGCAGAACCACGAGTTCGTCCTCGTCGCCGATACTTCCCCCGAGCGCTGCCAGCAACTCTCTGACCGCACGTGCCGTCAGCCGAGTTTCCGCAGCCTCGACGGCGACGTCAGCACCCGTTGCCGTCGCATCGTCCGGCAGTACCGACGGCACCGAATCCTCGGTTCTCGGGTCGAAGCCTCTGGGGTCGAAAGCGGTATCCACGACGAAGCATTCTTCCAGTTTCACGGGCACCAAGGAGAGTGAGTTCGGTGACAGAACCCGGCAAACCGCCGAGTCGTCATCGCCATCGATCGAGTGCGACACCGAGATTCCGCCTCGCCCGAGTGTGCTGGCCACGAACCGCGTCCGGACTCAGTTCCAGGACAACAGCGATCTGCGGATACGTCATGCCCTCCACTTCTCGCAAGACCCAGGCAGCACGCTGACGCAGTGGCAGGCGATCGAGTTCGGATTCCAGGGCATCGAGAAATGCTGTGCCGCAGACTTCTTCGCTCGGATCACGCAAACGGGGATCAGCTTCTTCCCGGAGTTCGTCCATATCGGCGGCGCAGGAGCCGACTTTTCGATAGAAATCCGAGATCTTGCGAGAACAGATCGCGAACAACCAGGTCTTGGTGCTCGAGCGCCGCTGAAACCCCGGAAGTTGGCGCCACGCAGCGACGCAGGTTTCCTGGACGATGTCGTCGACGTCACTCTCGCTCGCGAGCAGTCGACGGGCAAATCGATACAAGTGCGGGCCGTATCGGCGGACGATGACGTCGAAGGCCGCGTGATCGCCGAGCATTGCCGAGTCGACCAGCACCTCGTCACTGAAGTCGGTCAGCAAGCCGTCGAATTGATCTGTCACCGCGCACACTCCTACTAGGGAGCCGTCGCGGGAGTGAGGCCTGGCTATTCTACCGCGTCCACGTCGACACCCGCGGGAGCGCTCTCAGGCTTCGAGTGCGGAAGCAATGACGGGGAGCCCGATAGGCGCCCCACCGTTGATCAGTTTCTCGAGTAGATCCTGATCGAGGTGCTGCTCGACGAGATCAGCGAGAAGGTCGAGTTGTTGTTCTCGCACCGCGGCAACCGCGGTGTCGGGTGCAGCAACAAAACCGGGAACCGCGAGCTCACGCAGCAGGCTGCGCCGAAAGTCGTCACTTTCCAGGAGACCGTGCCAGTGTGTCCCTCGAACAGGCCCTCGCACACTGCCTTCCGGCATACCGCTCGAGTCCGCCAGCAATGGGTGGTCCCCGTTGCGCACGACGCGTCCGTGATGAATCTCGTACCCGGACACCGAGATACCGTCTGCCGTACCGGTCATCTGCGCCAGCACCTTGTCCGGAGCGAACTCGACATCGAGGTCCAGCAGACCCAGTCCCGCGGTGGTCCCTGATCCTGATTCGACGTCGTCGACGATGGAATTACCCAGCATCTGGTAACCGCCGCAGATTCCCAGGACTGCTTGCCCGCGACCTGCTCGCGCGACGATCTCGTCGGCCAGGCCGGTACTTCGCAACCACTCGAGGTCACTTACGGTGGACTTACTACCGGGGATCACCACGAGGTCCGCGTCGCGAATTCGCGACGGATCGGTCACCCACGAAACTGCCACGCCCGGTTCACATGCCAGTGCCTCGACGTCCGTGGAGTTGGAGATGCGCGGGAGCCGAACCGCAGCAACGGTGAGCCAGGCCGAACCGACGGGTGGGCCCGGGCGCCCTACCGGGGCATTGCCGGTGACGCCAAGCGAATCCTCGGCGTCGAGCCAAAGATCGTCGGCAAACGGGATCACTCCGAGAGTGGGTCGACCGGTGAGGCTGCGCAGTTGTTCCAGTCCGGGTTCCAACAGTGCAACGTCACCGCGGAATTTGTTGATCACAAATCCCGCGATCAATGCCTGGTCGCTGGGCGAGAGCACAGCAACGGTCCCGAACAGATGGGCCAGGACGCCGCCGCGATCGATGTCACCGACGACGACGACCGGAATCCGCGCAGCCTCAGCCAATCCCATGTTGGCAAGATCCGTTGCGCGCAAGTTGATTTCGGCCGGTGAACCGGCGCCTTCACAGATCACGACGTCGAACTCGGATCGAAGCGATTCGAGATCTTCGGCCACGACGGCGCGAAGCCACTGCCGATGCTGCATGTAGTCGCGAGCACCCACTGTGGTCATCGCCTTGCCCCGAACAACCAATTGCGACGTGCGGTCACTTCCAGGCTTGAGCAGCACCGGATTGAATCGAACACTCGGCTCCAGACCGCATGCACGCGCCTGAAGTGCCTGCGCACGGCCGATCTCTCCGCCGTCCAGCGTGACCACGGAGTTGTTCGACATGTTCTGCGCCTTGAACGGCGCCACTCGGACGCCTCGACGCGCCAACATGCGACACAATCCGGCCACAAGAACGCTCTTGCCTGCGTCGGAAGTAGTGCCGGCTACCAGCAGAGCGCCGCGCATCTCCGAACTCAAGGCAGGGTGAGAATCTCTGCACCGGTCTCGGTGACCACCAAGGTGTGCTCGAACTGCGCCGTCCACTTACGGTCCTTGGTGACGACGGTCCAACCGTCCTCCCAGATCTCGTAGTCGATACCACCGAGGTTGATCATCGGTTCGATCGTGAAGACCATGCCCGGTTCGATGATCGTCTCGACCGCAGGCTCGTCGTAGTGCAGGATCACGAGGCCGTTGTGGAAGGTCTCGCCGATTCCGTGTCCGGTGAAGTCCCGGACGACGCCGTACCCGAACCGATGGGCGTAGGACTCGATGACACGTCCGATCACGTTGAGCGCGCGGCCGGGCTTGACGGCTTTGATGGCCCGCATCGTTGCCTCGTGTGTGCGCTCGACGAGCAAGCGGTTCTCTTCGGACACGTCACCGGCGAGGAATGTCGCATTGGTGTCGCCGTGTACCCCGTTGATGTACGCGGTGACGTCGATATTGACGATGTCGCCGTCCTGGATCACAGTCGAGTCGGGGATTCCGTGGCAGATCACCTCGTTGAGAGACGTGCAGCACGACTTGGGAAAGCTCTTGTAGCCCAACGTCGACGGGTATGCACCGTGGTCGAGCATGAACTCGTGTGCGATGCGGTCGAGTTCGTCGGTCGTGACACCGGGAGCGACAGCCTTGCTGGCTTCCTGCAGCGCGCCTGCAGCGATCTTGCTGGCGATGCGCATCGCCTCGATCGTTTCCGGCGTCTGAACCCAGGGCTCGTTGCCCTCTTTGGCGGTCGGCTTCCACGCGTACTCGGGCCGCTCGATCTTCGAGGGCACAGCGAGGACGGGAGAGACGGTTCCAGGGACCAATGGGGTACGCACAGACATGCAGAACAGCCTAGACCTCGCGTCGCGCGTCAGCCGGATGCACTCCAGTTCCGGAAAACCGGGTCGACGAGAATTCTGACGGGGGTCGACATCGTCTGTCCGAATTCCTCGAAGAGCACGTCGCGAGATTCGAAGGTGCCCAGATCGCGGTCGACGAATTCGGAGAAGTCCAAGCAATCACACGAAACAGACTTGCCCCAACTGATCGGAGCGCGTCCGATCGCGTCGAACAGTGTCTCCTCGCCGGTGTTCGTGAACGGTTCGAGCGCTGAGACCACCGCAGGTGAAACGATCTCGGAGATGTCCTGCCAGCGTCCGTCGACCAGAAATTCCGGCCACGCCAGCAGCACTGACTTCGGAATCACCGCATGTAGACGCCGAAATCTCGGGTACCAGAATTCCCCGCGTAGTACGAGACCGCGTACTCGGGTGGCGATACCTCGGCGGCGAGCCAACGCTTCGACGATAGCCAGTCTCTGACTGCAGGATCCGCGCTCTCGACTCAATGTCACCGAGACGGGTTGCCGGTCGTCGAGGCCGTACACCGGCCGAATATTTGCAGCGACGCTGCGATGCGCCGACACCAGGAACTCCTGCGCCGACTGGATCGCACCTTCTGCAATGTCCTCGTAGAGGCGGGCCACGTCGTCGTGGCCCCAGTCGAGGATCGGAGTTGCGGCCACATCGCCACCCGACGCGTCGTGGCGGATGTCACCTTTGCGGATTCCACCGAGCAGTACGCACGTCATGTCTCAACCGTAGTGCGCGACCGGAATCCGTGGAGCCTGACAGAATCCCAACCGTGAAGAAATGGCTGTTGTTGATCACCGCGATCCTTACCGAGGTGTCTGCGACGCTGTCGTTGCGCGCCGCCCTCGATCACCCGGCTTGGTACATCGTGGTCGTCGGCGGATATCTCGCAGCATTCACCGCCTTGTCGTTCGTCCTGCGGGAGGGCATGGGACTCGGTGTTGCATACGGAATCTGGGGCGCAACCGGAGTTGTCCTGACCGCAGTATTCGCAACGGCCCTTTTCGGAGATCCTCTGACGGCCACCATGGGCGTCGGGATTGCACTGGTCATCGGCGGAGTGCTGTGCGTCGAACTCGGCTCTCAGGCTGCCGCCGACAGCGGGCCGGCGGACCCAGCATGACCTTCGTATTTCTGATCGCTGCAATTATTTCCGAGGTCACCGCGACATTGTCACTACGGATGGCGTCGCAGGACGGCAGCGACAAACGATGGCTCGCGGTTGTCACCGTGGGGTATCTCGCCGCTTTCGCCTTCCTGGCCCTCGCGCTCGACGCGGGCCTCACCATCGGCGTCGCATACGGAATCTGGACCGCATGCGGAGTGGCGTTGACGGCAATCGCATCCCGTATTCTCTTTCGCGAACCGCTGACCAGGCTCATGATGGTCGGGATCGGCCTCATCGCGGCAGGCGTGCTTCTCATCGAACTCGGTGCGAGTCACTGATCGCTGCCCACATCAGTGTAAGGTTTACCTAACTTTGCTCTGGAGGTAGTCCACGGTGCTGATCCCTGCCCTTCGTGAAATCGACGACGGTCCACAGCTGGACGACGATTCCCACTTACGGGAATCCGACCGCCACACTCCGATGGCGCGCGCCGTCCCGGCGCCGTTCCAACTCACGACGTACATCGTCGAGACCGACCACATCACCCGGTGGCCAGAGCACGCTCACATCGAGCACGAACTGATCTGGTCCGACCGCGGTGTCGTCAACATGATCATCGACAATCAACTCTGGACCGTCACGCCCGGCGTCGGCCTATGGATCCCCCGCGGGGTCCTCCACGAAGGTCAGGCAAATCCCCACGTCGCATTCCGCGCCACGCTCTTCACCCCCGAGCTGTGGACCCCCGCCTGGAACGAACCGTGCATCGTGACACTGAGTGAGGCAGCCCGGGCACTGCTGATACACCTCGCCCACACTGGAATGCCTGCAGAACAACGCCTTCGGGCACAGCAGGTTTGTGTCGATCTCCTCACCCCGGCATCAGCACCTCACTTCGACGTACCGATCCCCCGAGATCCGCGGCTACGGATGCTCGTCGACAAAGTGCTGTCGGATCCCGCCGACGATCGATCACTCGATCAGTGGGCTCACGTTCTCAATCTCAGCCGACGTACGGTCACCCGGATTTTTGCCGCGGAACTCGCCTTGAGCTTTGCGCAGTGGCGCACTCTGGTTCGTATGAGCACGGCCCTCGGCATGCTCGGGACTGGAATGAGTGTGAACGCCGTCAGCCGCCGTGTCGGTTACGGGACGTCGAGTTCCTTCATCGCCGCTTTTCGCAAGACGGTCGGCTACACCCCCGGCAATGCGCTCGCCGCTGTCAACTGACTCGAGCCTGACCTGTTGTCGACATCGGCTGGCCCCTTCGCTACACGCACGCGCCCTACATTCACTTAGGTAAGCCTGCTCTCATGCGCGTACTGCGCTGAGTCGTGCAAGCACTTCCCTGATCAATCCCGAGGAGTTTCGCGTGTTCAGATCTGCCCGTCAGAGAATTCGTCCCCAGCGGAGGCGACGAATCGTTGTTGCGCTCATGCTGGCGGCGGCACTGCCTCTGACCGCCTGCACACAGTCGTCATCGGACGCCCAGGAAAACAATTCATCGGCATCCGCCGTCGAGGACGGCGCCTATCCCGTGACGATCAAGCACGCTTTCGGCGGGACCACCATCGACAAGGAGCCGACACGGATCCTCACCCTCGATTCCGCAGCGGCAGACACGGTCATCGCCCTGGGTGTCACTCCGATCGCGATGCAGAAGGACTCTTGGGCCGGCGACGCCGACGGGTTCCTGCCGTGGACCCGCGCCGAACTCGAAAAGTCGGGCCAGACGCTGCCCACGCCTGCGCCGTACTACTCCGACAGCGGCGAGCTACTGTTCGAGCAGATTCTCAATGCCGCGCCTGATCTGATTCTTGCCCCGTACTCGGGCTTCTCCGAGCAGGATTACCAGCGCCTGAGCTCGATCGCCCCGACCCTCCCGTACGACACCAAGCCGTATCAGCCCAGCTCGTGGCAAAACCTCGCCACCGATGTCGGCAAGGCACTCGGGCGTCCCGCTCAAACCGCGGCGCTGATCAAGTCGGTTGAGGAATCGGTCCAGGAATCGAAGGCGAGTCATCCCGAATTCAACGGAGTCACTTTCGCCTTCGGTTCCTACATCCGTGAAGGAGAAACCGAAACCGCCATCTACGGTCCGGACGATCCGCGCGTCAAGTTTGTCGAAAACCTCGGGCTCACAGTCGCTCCCGACGTGGTGAACGGCGCCAAGAACTTTGCCGGCGACTCGTTCCTTTTCGGCATCAGTATGGAAAAGCTCGACACGATCGACACCGACGTGTATCTCGGTTGGGCAAGCGATCAGTCGGAAGTCGACAGCACATTGGCCAACACTCTGTTCTCGCGGTGGCCGGTCATCGCCAACGGCAAGGACCTGTGGATCACCGACAATCGCCTGACTGCAGCGACAATGTACGTCAGCCTTCTGAGTGTTCCGTGGGCGACCGACGAACTCGTGCCACAGTTGACCGAACTGGTCGCAAAATAGCAGCCCGCTCGGTCTGATCAAGCAACTGAAGGCCACTCACCGCGAAGTGTCGCGAAAACCACGGTGTCGGTCCACTCGTTCTTGATCCACGCGTTCTGCCGAAAATGTCCCTCTCGCCTCATACCGATCCGCTGCGCGAGTCGCGCCGAGGATTCGTTTCTCGAATCCATTCGCGCGACCACGCGGCGCAATCGGGGTGTCGCGAACGCGAGGTCGATCAGAGCGGTCACTGCTTCCGTCGCGAATCCTCGGCCGCCGAACTCGGGCGAAAATGCCCACCCGAGTTCGGCGGTGTGCTCGACTTCGGCTGTGCAATCAGATTCTTCGACTCGCCAAGCACTCACGCTTCCGACAACCCGGCCCCCGTACTCGACAACAAGTGCCACCGCGCCCGATGCCAGGTCGCGGCGAGACATTCTGGTCTGCACGGCCTCCCGAGCCTCCGCGAGACTCCAGGGTTCGTTGAGCAAATATCGGCATACGTCGCTGCGCCCGTAGAAGGTGAGAAGATCCCGGTGATCGCCTGGGCGGTAGGTACGGAGCACCAGCCGGTCCGTCCGGATCACACCCGGTGCAGGCCTCATCGCCACACCTACGTCCGCCATATCCATGCCGTCACGGTAGGTTCTTTCGAATTCGTAGGCGAATGAATATCGCAATGCTGTGCAGCGCTCAATGTTTGATTTGCCCTCCGACGGGCTACTTCACCACCGTAAAAGGTCGGGACAGGGAAATATGCCAGGCTATTTCGCGCTTGAAATCTAGGGGCGGTCATGTCCGAGGATTCACTGGTAAAGCAGGGTGTGGCAAAAGGAAGCGCGCTGGGCGGAGCCGTTCTCCTCATCACAGTCGGCGTGCTCGAAATCCTCCAAGGCATCTCGGCGATATCGGAGGACGACGTGACAGTCGTCGGCCCGGAATACACGTACCAATTCGACCTCACTTCGTGGGGATGGATCCACCTCGTACTCGGTGTGCTCGTCACCGCTGTCGGAATCATGCTCTTCACCGGCGCGACGTGGGCACGGGTAGGCGCGATAGTCATCTGTTCTCTGTCGATCCTCGCGAATTTCCTGTGGCTACCCCACTCGCCGTGGTGGTCGATCATCATCATCGCGCTCGACGTATTCGTCATCTGGGCCGTCGCGACCTGGAATACCGAGGTCATCTGAGGTCACCCGCCGAATCATCTTCGCAGTTCAGCATTTCAACTGTGCGCCAGTAGTTTCCGTCCCGGGAGGACCATCATGGCAAACGGCACGAGCGACGGACCACTCCAGGAGGACGAACGTGCCGAACTAGCCCGGTTGCGCGAAGAGGTAGCAACACTTCGCGAGCAGACTCCCAGCGCCCGCGAAACGACCGTCGAGAAAGTCTCCCGACCACCTCGACATGGGCTGCGGTGGACCGCGGTGACAATCCTGCTGGTGCTGGTCGCACTGCTCGCAGTCTTGTCGGTAACCACCCGCTTCGTACGTAGTCAGATCCTCGACACGGACCGCTACGTCAGCACGGTAGCGCCACTGGGTGAGAATCCAGCCGTGCAAGCGGAGATCACGAATCAAGTCACGGACGAGATCTTCGATCGCGTCGACGTCGAAGGGCTCACCACCGAGGCACTCACAGCATTGACGGACGTGTCGAATCTCGAAGCCAACACCCCTCGCGTGGACCAGGCGTTGGTGGGTTTGGCACCGGTGATCGCCGGCCAGGCGAAGAGTTTCGTCCACGACACAGTGGCCTCGCTCGTTCGGACGCAGCAGTTCGAAGACCTTTGGATTCAGGCGAACCGAGCGGCGCACAACTCCCTCGTCGCCGTCATGACCGGAAACTACGGACCCGACTCGGTCGAGGTCGACCAGAGCGGAACGGTCAGCATTTCACTGAGCACGATCATCGACCGGGTGAAAACGGCGCTGACCGACCGCGGCTTCGCTTTCGCAGACAAAATCCCGTCCGTGGACAAGGAGTTTGTTCTCTTCCAGTCCCCCGAGCTGGTGAAGGCGCAGCGAGCCGTCTCGGCACTCGACAAGGTCTCGGCGGTGCTGCCGTGGTTGGGAATCGCTTGCGCAGCAGCCGCTGTCGCCGTTGCGCCAACCGGTCGCAGGCTTCGTACGCTGTCCCTGGTCGGACTGTCGATTGCGTTGGGAATGCTTGTTCTTGCGATCGGAATTCTGATCGGGCGCGCAATCTACCTCGACAGTGTCCCTACCGATATCCTCTCGCCAGACGCCGCCACCGCTGTCATCGACACAGTTCTGGTTCCGCTTCGGACGAGCCTTCGCGCGGTTGCGGTCCTCGGTGTGGTGGTGGGGCTCGGCGCCTACCTGATCGGTGGGTCGTCGTCGGCGATCGCCGTTCGTCGAGGCTACGGGCAGGCGTTGGACTTCGTCCGGCATTCTGCAAGCGGCCGAACGCCGAATCAGGTGGAGCGGTGGGCCAATCAGCTTCGTGTCCCACTGCGCTGTGCCATCATCGGCATCGCCGCCCTGTTGCTGCTCTTCTGGCGCTACCCCACCGGATTGGTCGTTGGTTGGATCGTCGTCATTGCGCTCGTTGCTCTCGTCGCACTGGAAGTATTGGTTCGTCCCGCACGCGCCGCCGCGCAGGACGCCGCGCCTGACGACGGCGGAACCGACGACGCCAGGCCCGGGGCAGAAGATACGAAAACTACGCCAGCGCCTTTGCCTTGATGGCCTGGAATTCCTCTTCGTTGATCGCGCCTGAGTCGAGAAGCTCTCTGGCGTCGGCGATCTGCTGAGTCGGCGATTTCCCGGCGACCTTTCGAATGTAATCACTCTGCGCGTGTATGTGCTCTTGAGCGGCTTCCATCGACCGCCTCGTCATTCCGTCATTCTTGACGACCACGTAGATCATCGCGGACAGGAATGGAATGACGAAGAGGAATATCATCCACAACGCCTTGGCCCAGCCTGAAGTCTCGTGATCACGGAACAAGTCGGTGATGATCGAGAACAACACGCTCAAGTACGCCACAAAGGCAAAGCAGACGAAGATGAACCAGAAGAATTCCCAGAAGCCTTCCATGTCAACGCTCCCTGTACTCGGTTTTACACATCAGGAGTTCGGGAGGCTGACGTTCCGCGCCTGAGCTCCTGCATTCGGCCAGAACTCCCTGGTCCAAGGTCATTTCAGTATGCGCCGACGATCCCCGTTCCGGCTACAGCTCGAGAGAGTTCAGACTCGCCGACCGCTCATCCATTATCGGAATCACGATTCTCCGATCCGAGATCTCTTGTCTGGCCGCCTTTTCGACCAGAAGAGGCACGAAGTCGCGGATCCGACATCCCGCAAAACGCTGGTGAATTGTTCGCACTCTGTTTTCGATCTCCGGTGGAGGAACGGCGGGATAGCGGGAAATCAGGCGTGTGATCACCCGCTCGACGTGGAGCAACTCTTCGTCGCCAGTCATCCATTAATGGTCGTCCGTCCAGCCGAGCACGTCAAGACTCGGAAAGGGTTCGAAAACAACACGATTCGGGTCTCGATTACGAAGAGAATAGGTTCACCGAATATGGGGCATACACATAAGGGCGGACGGTTCCCCGCGCGCTCGCGTTGCGCTCATGATGCCAGGGAGTGGAAGTGGGAAAGAACGCTCGGATTCTTCACGACGACACCCCGTCGACCCTTACCGACGACGCGCCGCCCGTGGCACAAAAGCCGATGAAGAACAAGGTGTACCGCCGCAAACTCAAGCCGTTGCACGGCGAACTCGTGGCTTTGCAGGAGTGGGTCAAATCGTCTGGAGCCAAGGTCTGCATCGTATTCGAAGGTCGAGATACCGCGGGGAAGGGCGGTGTCATCAAAGCCATCACCGAGCGAGTGAGTCCGCGAGTGTTCCGGGTCGTTGCGTTACCCGCCCCGACCGAGCGAGAGCATTCGCAGATGTATGTCCAACGCTACGTCCCGCATCTTCCGGCTGCCGGTGAGATCGTCATCTTCGACCGAAGTTGGTACAACCGTGCCGGTGTAGAACGAGTAATGGGCTTTTGCACCGAAGAACAAGCACATCAATTTCTCCAGCTCATTCCGACCGTCGAACGCGCGATCGTCGAATCGGGAGTCATTCTGCTCAAGTACTGGCTCGAGGTCAGCGAAGAACAGCAGCTCTTACGTCTGCAGAGCCGGATCGACGACCCTCGAAAGATCTGGAAGCTGTCGAATCTCGATCTGAAGTCGTTCAGTCATTGGTACGACTACTCGCGTGCCCGCGACGAGATGTTTCGCTTCACCGACACCGGCTGGGCGCCATGGTATGTCGCAAACAACAATGACAAGAAACGCGGACGACTCAACATCATCAGCCACATTCTGAGTCAGATCCCCTACGAGCCCGTGCAATCCACGGACATCACCCTGCCGAAACGGCAGAAGGCTCACGGCTACCAGACGCCCAAACAACCGCTGCACTGGATTCCGACCCGGTATTGACGATCGCCAAGGAAAGGATGTGCGGTCATGAGCCCCACGCCGTGGCATGCGCAGAGTGGCGAATCAGTCGTGTCCGTACTGCAGTCGGACCCGGAGCGCGGACTGCAGTCGGATGAGGCCGACCAACGGCGACGACGCTACGGGTCGAACGAAATCACCTCGACGCCACCGCCGTCGACGTGGTCGATCGCGCTGTTGCAGCTGAAAGATCCGATGAACTTGATGCTCGTCGCCGTGGCCGCGGTCAGCATCGCCATCGGTGAAGTGCCGACAGCAATCGTGGTGGCGGTGCTCGTCGTGCTCAACATCGTCCTCGGAACTCGACAGGAGTTGAAGGCACGGGCGAGCGTCGACGCCCTCGCCAAGATGCAGACGCCCCAAGCACGGGTCATTCGTGACGGGAACCTGATACAACTCGACGCTACCGAACTGGTGCCGGGTGACATCGTCCAAGTCGAGGCAGGAGACATCATCGCTGCCGACGGACGGTTGCTCGCCACCACCACCCTGGAGACGCAGGAAGCCGCATTGACCGGGGAAAGCGCGCCGATACCGAAGGACCCGAATACGCTGAACAACGAGGATATTCCGCTCGGAGACCGCAGCAATCTGGTCTTCCAGAACACCTCGGTCACCCGCGGCACGGCGACCATGGTGGTCACCGAGACCGGGATGCAGACGCAGATAGGCCAGATCGCGTCGATGTTGTCGGCGGTCGCCCCTGGCAAGTCGCCACTTCAACGTGAATTGGACTCTCTCACCAAACTTCTCGGAATCATCGCGTGGACGGCAGTGATCGTCATCGTCGTCATCGGGCTCCTTCGTGGGCAGGACCTGACTACGCTTCTGCTCCTTGGTATCGCAATGGGAGTGTCCGCGATTCCGACCGGCCTGCCAACATTCGTCCAGGCGATGCTGGCCTACGGTGCCCGTCAACTGGCCGACGCCAAGGCCGTCGTGAAGAACCTGACCGACGTCGAAACACTCGGCGCGACCAGTGCAATCAACTCGGACAAGACCGGCACGCTGACAATGAACCAGATGACCGTCCGATCGCTGTACGTCCACGGCCGTTGGTACACGGTCGACGGCGAAGGCTACGCCAAAGCGGGAAGGATCACGCAGGTTGCCGGCGAGGCACCACCCGACTTCACCCTTCTCGCATACGGACTGTGTCTCGACAGCGATGCAACGGTTTCCGATTCCGGGGAAGTTGTCGGCGACCCGACCGAGGCCGCGCTCGTGGTGCTCGCGGCAAAGATCGGTGCCGACGCCCCACTCACCAGACGGACCTACCCGCGGGTGGCGACGGTTCCGTTCGATTCCGCGTACAAGTTCATGGCCACGTACCACCACCTCGAAGTCGACGGCGTAAGTCAGTTCGTCGGATTGGTCAAAGGCGGACCCGATGTCGTCCTCGCTCGGTGTTCTTCGGCCATTCTCCCCGGCCGTCGGCAGGTCCCGATCGAGGAAGTCCGAGACGAACTCACTTCAGCAAATCAGTCCATGTCCGAAAAGGGTCTTCGGGTGCTGGCATTCGCGGTCAGACGCCTCGACGGACGGGAAGACGCTGTCGTGGCCGACCCCATGTCCTTTGTCGAGGACCTGACGTTTGTCGGTATGGCAGGCATCATCGACCCGCTGCGTCCGGAGGCGGTCGATTCGGTGCGAACCGCACACCGGGCCGGCATCGAGGTCCGCATGATCACCGGCGACCATGCCATCACCGCCGCAGCGATCGGTGCCGAACTCGGACTCGGCCCGGGCTCGGTGGGCGGCGGCGAGTTGCAAGCGATGACCGATGAAGAACTGTCGACCGCGTTGCCGAACCTGCACGTGTTCGGCCGCGTCACTCCGCAGGACAAACTTCGCTTGGTCGATGTCATGCAGAGCGGTGGCGCCGTCGTCGCGATGACCGGAGACGCGGTCAACGACGCCGCCGCGTTGAAGAAGGCAGACATCGGCGTCGCCATGGGCTCGGGCAGTGAGGTGACCAAACAGGCGGGCAAGATGGTGCTCACCGACGACAACTTCGGCACCCTCATCACCGCGATCACTTTGGGCCGCAACATCTACGGAAAAATCGTCTCGTACATCCGCTACCAGATGTCGAAACTCTTCTCCTTGGTTCTCCTCTTCCTCGCTGCGAGCATCTTCAACATCAACGAGGGTGTGGCACTGACGCCACTAATGGTGCTGTTCCAGCACTTCTTCATCACACTGTTCCCCGTCGCCGTGATCATGCTCGACCCGCCGCCACCGGATCTGATGAACAAGCCTCCGCGCGATCCCAAGATGCCGATCGCACATCGAAGCGCAGTCGCTCAGTGGCTCGCGTACGGTGTCCTGCAATTTGCCGTGACACTCGCGGCGATGCTTCTCGCACCCGGTGAAACGAGTACTTCCGAGGCGAATGTTCCCATGACCACAGCATTCGTAGTGCTCTCTCTCGGTTCGATTCTCGCGGGGCTTACCATGCGGCGTGATCCCGAGTCCGGCGTGGTTCCACCGGTTCTCGGTGCCATCAAGATCTTGACGATCCCCACGGTCGTGACCGTATTCGCCGTCGAGGCGGGCGTCCTCCAGGACCTCCTCATGACAACCTCACTGACCGGCGCCCAGTGGCTCGCCTGCCTGGGTTGGTCGCTGATCATCCCGGTTGTCGTCGAGTTGGACAAGGCAATTCGACGCCGCCGCCTCGCACAGGCACCTGCGCCCCTCCCTGCGACCACCGCGGTTGCCCCCGAGCGCGCCCGTTCGCTCCACTGAGGGAGGACAATCAAACGATGATGTGGGCGGAGAGTCTAGGTCGGCTACCGGGCGTCGCGACTGCCCGTGGGTATCGCCGCGAGTGGTTGCGAACAGACGTCACTGCCGGACTCGTCTTGACTGCCCTGCTCATCCCGGCAGGCATGGGCTACGCCGAGGCCGCCGGGTTGCCTGCGTACGCCGGGCTGTACGCCACCATCGTGCCTTTGCTCGCCTACGCGGTAGTCGGGCCCTCGAAAATCCTTGTACTCGGACCTGATTCGTCACTGGCGCCGCTGATTGCCGCCGCGGTCATACCGCTGGCAGTGGTCGGCGATTCGGAGAATGCGCTTGCACTAGCCGGTGTTCTCGCCATTCTTGTCGGACTCATCCTCGTGATCGGCGGATTCCTTCGTCTCGGCTTCGTGACCGAACTCCTCTCGAAACCGATCCGCCTCGGCTACCTCAACGCCATTGCACTCGTCGTCGTAGTTGGTCAGATTCCCAAGCTGCTCGGATTCTCCGTCGACGCGTCCGGTCTACTCGGTGAAATCGGCGGGATCTCAAAGGCCCTGGTGGGTGGCGACGTCGACCCCCTCGCTGCCGCCATCGGTGTCGGTTCGCTAGTCGTCATAGTCGCCTTCCGGCTCTGGGTACCTGTTGTTCCCGGCGTTCTGGTGGCCGTTGTCGCGGCCATAGTCTTGTCCGCTGCCGCCGGTCTCACCGATGACATCGGCATGGTCGGCGCACTGCCGGAAGGACTCCCCCTCCCTTCCGTCGGTGGAGTCACCTGGCAGGACGTCGGCCATCTGATCGGGCCCGCCGCCGGTATCGCATTGATTGCCTTCGCCGACACCGGCGTTCTCTCGCGCACCTTCGCCGCCCGCCACGGCGAGGACGTGAACGGCAGTACCGAAATGAAGGCGATCGGTGTCGCGAACGTGGCCGGCGGGCTGTTCGGCGGGTTTCCGATCTCGGCGAGCGGGTCACGAACTCCGGTAGCCGAACAGAGTGGGGCGCACACACAATTGGCCGGCGTCGTCGGGGCGCTCGCGGTCCTGGTGTTCGTCCTCGTCGCTCCCGGACTCACGGCATATCTGCCCGATGCAACACTGGCCGCCGTCGTCATCGTCGCCGCGTGTGCACTGATCGACGTGGGCGGCATGGTCCGCATGTGGCGCATGAGCACCGTGGAATTCGGCCTCGCCGTCGCGGCGTTTCTGGGCGTCGCCCTGGTCGGTGTGCTACAAGGCATCCTTGTAGCGATCGGACTGTCCTTCGCAGCGGTCATCGCGCAGGTATGGCAGCCACATCGAACCGAACTCGTCGAGACGGGCGAACCCGCCGGATTCCACGACATCGAACGCCATCCAGATGGGCATCGCATCCCCGGCCTGGTGTTGGTGAGGTTTGACGCGCCACTGTTTTTCGCGAACGGCGAGATCTTCGACGAGTACGTTCGCTCCGTCGTCGCCAAGGCGCCAGATCCGGTCGACTGGGTGGTTATAGCCGCCGAACCGATCACCGGACTCGATACAACGGCAGTCGACGAACTCGTCGATCTGGATACATTCCTCGAAGGCAAAGGAATTCGGTTGGCATTCGCAGAGATGAAAGGTCCGATCAAGGATCGACTCATCCGATTCGGAGTCGGGGATCGATTCGATTCGACGCACTTCTACCCGACCGTCGAAGCCGCCGTGAACGCATTCCGCACCCGAACCGGCGACTGACAAACGCCAGGCAGTCGGGAGCCGTGGCTGCATTGGGTACCGTTTGGTATGGGATTCACGACGGACAATGTTCCGGCACGCCGTATCGCTCAGGTCGCCGGCGTGGGCGGTATCGCCGTCGGCGTTGTCTCGCTGATCGCGTTGTACTCCACCAAGCCGATCAACCCGTTGATCGCCGTGGCCTCCTTCGTCCCGATACTGCTTGCGGTCACACTCGCAGCGTCCCTGATATGCCTGGTCTTTCGCCGCTGGATCCTGCTGGCGATCTCGGTGGTACTGATTGCGGTGGGCGCGTCGGTGATCAGTCCACTGTATGTGGCAAACAGTTCCGAAATCGACGGGCCGACTCTGCGCGTAATGCAAGCAAACCTTCTCTTCGGGCAGGCAGATCCCGCCAGTTTGACTGCGACGGTGCGCGAGAAGGCAGTCGACGTCCTGACGGTTCAGGAACTGACCACATCACTCGAAGGCTCTCTCAGAGATCAAGGACTCGAGCAACTGCTGCCGCATCACTACTTGGTACCGGACGAGGCCGGCGGGGGTGGCGCCGGTATTTACAGCCGTTATCCGCTGACGGACACTCGGGAATTGAACGGATTCGGACCGACCAATCTTATTGCCGAAGTGGGCTTCTCAACTTCGTTCACCCTTCTGGCGGTTCACCCCGGACCGGCGTACGTGACCCCGCCCGACGTGTGGACTGCCGAGCTGAGCACTTTGCGAAACGCGCTCGACGCTGCTGCCGCCGAGGAAACCGTCATCGTCAGTGGCGACTTCAACACCACATTCACGCACAAGCAATTCCGTGACCTCCTCGATGTCGGCTACTCCGATGCCGCAGACCAATTGGGAGTAGGCATCGTGCGCACCTATCCGGCGGACAAGAAATTTCCCGCGATCGTCGGCATCGACCATGTACTTCTGCGGGGCGGTCAGGCGAAGTCACTCGAGCGGATCGAGATCGAAGGTTCCGATCACTTCGGCTTGATCGTCGACGTGGCGATCCCCAACTAGTCGGAGAGCACCCGACCCGAGCGAACGCGTTGCGGATCACCCGTGCTTCGGCATGCTTCGACCCGACACATCGATCGTCCGATGCAGGTGATGCGGCGTACGCAGGACGATCGACCGGTCCACCACGGATACGCCCGGAAACTGGTCGGCGAGATAACCTTCCAGACGCTGCACGTCGTCGATCGAGCGCAGCCACACCGCCAATGCGATGTCGTAGCTGCCGATCGTAGAAGCAACAAGCCTCGCCTCACGCAGGTGCGAAAGACGCTGAGCAATTGCCTCCTTTCGCCCGTCGAGACGTAAGAAGTACCAGGCGTAGACCGGCCAGCCGGAGTAGGGCCGAGCAATCTCCGTGCGGACGACCAGTCGCCCCGTCGACAGCTCGTGAGAAAGGAGCGCCCCAGCGCGAGTCGGCGTGACTCCGAGGGCCGCAGCGAGTGCCGAGACGGTGACACGTGGTTCGCGAGAAAGAATGTCGAACAGCTGCGACTGTTCCTCTTCGCCGGCGCGTACACCACGAATCTTTCCCGCCGGGGCCGACTCGAGCGCGGCAATTTCTTCCGCATCGAGAGCACGTAGACGCCAGTTCCTCGCGTCGGAGTTCGCCGAGGACACGATCTGAGTTCGCATCGCGGTGATCATCGGCAGGGATTGTGTTCGCTCCAACACGTACCTGGACAATTGATCGAGGTCAGTGCAGGTGAGCGTGACGAGCAGATCCCGATTGCCGGTTGTGAGATCGACTGTGAGAACTTCGGGATCGTGCGCGATCTGTTCGGCAACGCTCATGGTCTGTGCCGGTGCGCATTCGATCTCGAGAAGTGCGGTCGCCGACACGATGGGTCCACCACGGTACGCAGCGATCCACGCTATTCCTTGCGAGTGCAGACGCTCCCAACGCCTGGTCAGGGTGACCGGGTCGGAACCGATCGCGCGTGAAAGCTCGGACCACGACGCTCGCGGCCTGATCTGCAGTGCGTTCAACAGCCGAAGATCGTCGTCCTTGAGCATCTGATCCTGCACCGAGGACCTCACTTTCAAAAGAATGCTGCACCGAAACAGGATCGAAACGCGTCGATCCTAACTTCATCACATCAATAGTCCACCAAATCCTGAGCCTCGAGAACGCTTACTTCTTGCGTTCGTTCGCCCCCTCGAGAAAGACACCGACATGACCGAAGCATTCCCTGTCTCGCATGACGATTCTCCGGTCAGCGATCAAACCCCGACGCAAAAGATCGTTTTCGCCTTGAGGTCGCCACGGCTGTGGATCGTGGCGATTCTGCTCCTCGCGCTTGCGGCAGGCGCGCAACTGATCGGCCCCGCAGTGATTCCCGTCGGCGCTGCCGCCATCACGATCCTGCCCATGGTGTGGGGACTGATTGCCGGCGGTGTCGTCTCGAGCCAGAAGTGGAAACCACTCGGCCTCGACCTTCAGGCTGCAGCCTCGGCAATCATGGGCCTGGCTGTTCTCTTGCTTTGTGCAAGGTTGTCTTTCACCATCGGCCCGAACATCCAATTGTTGTTCGAGGCGGGCCCCGCACTGCTACTGCAGGAATTGGGGCACTTGTTCGGCACTATCGCTCTCGCACTCCCGCTGGCGGTACTCCTTCGGATGGGGCCGGCCACCGTCGGAGCAACCTTCTCCATAGACCGCGAGGGCTCCTTCGCGATGGTCAGCGAACGCTACGGCCCCGATTCCGACCAGTACCGTGGAGTCCTGTCGATGTACGTCTTCGGCACTCTGTTCGGTGCCGTGCTGATCAGCCTGATTGCGTCACTGGCTACATCCTTCAACATCTTCGACCCCCTCGCATTGGCGATGGGTGCCGGCGTCGGATCCGGCTCGATGATGGCTGCCGCTGCCGCCAGCGTCGTTTCGGCGCACCCCGAGATGGCCGACCAGGTACTCGCCGTGGCGGCCACATCCAACATCATCACCGGCCTCCTCGGCGTGTATGTCGGCATGTATGTCGCACTCCCCCTTGCTGATCGAATCTACGGCGCCCTCACCAAGCGCTCGAAGACGACCAGCGAACGGAAAGCCGACACTGCCCCACGAGCGGTTGCGCCGAGCGTCACCGTGCCGCTGACCACGATCGTTCCGATTCTGTTCGTCGGTGGGGTCATCGTCTCCTCGATCGCAGCGGGTGGCGTATCTCGATCGATCATCGTCGGTTACTTGATCCTCACCGGATTGTTGCTCCTGGGCGTCGGCGTGGCCCGCCTGACCCGCGGCAAGATCGCGGCGATGATCGCAATCATCACCATCGGCGCCTTGGCGACAACACCGTGGTCCCCCATCGGTGATTTCGTCTCGAGCACCGTCGGGACTGTCGACTTTCTCTCGATCTGCACCCTCACCTTGACTGTCGCAGGTCTCAGCCTCGGCAAGGACCTTCCCTTGCTCAAGACGATCGGCTGGAAGATCGTGCCCGTCGGAATCGTCGCGATCCTCGCCTCTTACCTACTTTCCGTGGTCGTCGCGGAGTTCGCGCTGGGCCTCTGGCACTAGAACTGCACCCGAAGACGCTGAGAACCGAAGACACCGCGATCCGAAGACACCGCGATCCGAAGACACAGAGAACCAAAGATGTTGAAAGGAAGCAATACCCATGTCCATCGCTGACACCCGCACCCCCACGGACTCCGTTTCGAGCACGATCGAGAAGTGGGCATCACGCCTCATCGACGTCAGCCACACCATCCATGCTCACCCAGAGTTGGCATTCGAAGAGCATCATGCGTCGGCCCTCTTGGCGGACGCCGCGCAGGAAGCCGGCTTCACGGTTACTCGCGCCGCCTACGGCCTCGAGACGGCATTCGAAGCGGTGCGGGGCTCCGGCCCTTTCCGCGTCGTCGTCTGCGCCGAGTACGACGCCCTTCCCGACATCGGTCATGCGTGTGGACACAATGTCATCGCCGCTGCCGGACTGGGAGCAGCTGTCGCGCTCGGAGAGGTCGCGGAGGAACACGGCCTGACCGTCGTCCTTCTCGGTACGCCGGCCGAAGAACATGGCGGCGGGAAAGTCTTGCTGCTCGAACGTGGCGCATGGGAGGGCGCGGCGATGTCGATCATGGTCCACGGCGCTGCAGGTGAAGACGTCAGTTGCACCGTCACCGGAACGCAGGCAGTCGACCGGTTCGACGTGACCTACACCGGACGAGCCGCACACGCGGCCGCTGCGCCACACAAGGGCATCAACGCAGGCGACGCCGCCACGATCGCCTTGGTCGCCATCGGACTTCTCCGTCAACAACTTCCGTCCGACGTCAGGCTCAACGCCTATGTCGAGCACGGCGGCGAAGCAACAAACATCATTCCGGCCTCGACGTTGGTGCGAGCGGAAGTTCGGGCCGCAGAACTCGACGTGCTGTTGGACGCCAAGCGTCGTATGCTCGCCTGCTTCGAGGGCGCAGCTGTGGCCAGCGACTGCTCCTGGTCGACCGAACGCGCCGAACCGCGCTACGAGGAGCTTGTTCAACATCGCGTGCTGGCGACGATCTGGGACGAGGAGATCGCGAGCCTGGGCCGCACCGCGGCCGCCCGAACTCCCCTGACCGGCGGCTCGACAGACATGGGCAACGTGTCGAAGGTGGTTCCCTCGATCCACCCGATGATCGCGTTACGCGGCGTTACCGGAGTTCCTCACACGATCGAGTTTGCCGCTGATGCCCGCTCCGCAGCGGGCGACGAAGCTGTTTTGCACGGAGCAATTGCAATGGCACGCACTGTGATCCGAGCCGCCACCGGGGACTCGCGCTCCAACCTCCTGACGATTGCGGCCCAGCGCGAGTCAGGAGCGACTACCGTCACGAGCGCCGAATGAGCACCACCGGCGTCTATGTTTCCGCGCTCGAATTCTTCTCCATCGGCATCGGGCCCTCCAGTTCACACACGGTCGGTCCGATGCGAGCCGCCCGCACTTTTGTCGGCGAGCTCTCCGACGCCGGCTTGACCGCGTCGGTCGACCGAATTCGCTGCAATCTGCACGGTTCTCTCGCCGCCACCGGAATAGGGCACTGCACTCCCGACGCGGTGATCGCGGGACTTCGTGGGTTGGATCCTGAAACGTGCGAGCCGAACGACGTTCACGGGCGCTGGGCCGAGCTCTCGGACGGCGGATCGGTGAAGCTCGTCGGCGGCTCACTCGGGCACGTTGTGTTCACTCACGAGGACATGGTGTTCGAGCCGATCGTTCGCCGTCACGGGCACCCCAACTCGATGACACTGACCGCCTTCAGCGGTCGCGAAATCGTCTGTACGAGTACATATCTGTCGATCGGTGGCGGATTCGTACTGCGCGCCGGAACGGAGACGCAAGCAAGCGCGCATTCGATCAACTCACGCTATCGAACCGCGAAAGAGCTACTGGCGGAATGCGGCTCCGGAACTATCGCCGAGTTGGCACTGTCGGACGAAATCGCGATGCACGGCCAGGATCGGGCATTCACCGGCATCGACGCGATCTGGTCCGCGATGCGCGCATGCATCGAACGCGGCACCCAGACCGAAGGTGTATTGCCCGGGCGTCTCGGAGTTCGCCGAAGAGCACGGTCTGCGAACATTCAACTGGAACAACGTAACTGCGCACCCTCCTCACGCGAGTGGCTGACCGTCTACGCCATGGCGGTCAACGAAGAAAATGCAGCAGGTGGCCGCGTGGTAACGGCTCCGACGAACGGTGCCGCAGGCATCGTGCCGGCAGTGCTATACCACCACATACGTGCGGCGGGCGCCGGTGTTCACGACGTTCGAACCTTTCTCCTCACCGCTGCCGCAATCGGATCGATCATCAAGGCGAATGCCTCGATCTCGGGCGCGGAGGCGGGGTGCCAAGGCGAGGTCGGAGCTGCCTGCGCGATGGCGGCAGCCGGCTTGTGCGCTGTCATGGGCGGATCGCCACGACAAATCGAGAATGCAGCTGAGATTGCCATGGAACACCATCTGGGGCTGACCTGCGATCCGGTTGGTGGCCTGGTCCAAATCCCATGCATCGAACGAAATGCCGTAGCCGCCTCGACTGCAGTCACCGCAGCTCAGCTCGCATACCTCGGTGACGGGACGCATGTGGTGAGCCTCGATACCGTCATCGAAACCATGCGCCAAACCGGAAACGACATGTCCGTGCGTTACAAGGAAACCAGTGAAGGCGGGCTCGCCGTCAATGTCGTCGAGTGCTGAGGAGGATGTCGACGGCAGCGGCGAGGGCGGGCGGACGCCGTCGCCGGAAATATCATCCTCTCGAACGATGAAGTCCGGTGTACCGATTTCTACACTCGGTGACATGACTTTGTGGACGGTGACCAGATGATCGCTCATCACGCTGGAGGAATCCCACTGCACAATTCTTCACGGCACAACACTGCGGGGCCGTCGCGCTCGACGCAGTCCTCAGGTCGCAAGATCGCCGCGTTGATCGCGCTGGTCGCCGGTTTCTCCGCTGCCTTCGTTCTCGCCCCGGGCATGCTGACGAGTAGGCCGGGTGATGGGTACGCAGACCAGGGAGAACTCGTCGAGACGGTCCGCGCCGCGTTCGTCGAATACTGGAGTTCCGGTGTCCAAGCCTTCTCGCCGAGCTTGGAGTCCGCTGTCGACTACTGGCTGCGGTACCACGTGGCCAAGGCCGTGATCGCGGTAATCCTGCTGACGGTTCTGCTCGCACTCGGCCGGATGCTCAAGGCGTCGTTCGTGAACGCCGGCCCTCTGACGGCTGGAAAGAAACTCGCATTCGTCTCGGCGGGAGGGCTGGTCACGCTCCTCGCGATGTTTTCCTCGGTACTCGTGATGGCAAATATCCAAGGTGCCGTTGCACCCTTCTCTTCGCTGATCTCGATGTTGCCCGTGGCCCAGGCGGATGGGGCACCTGGCGACACTGTCGGGCAGGTCCGCCAACAGCTCGCTCAGTCGACGGGCACCGGAAACCAGCAAAGCCCTGTCCTCGAACTGATGATCAGCGACTTCGCGCGGTATCACTTGGCCATGGCGGTGATCGCGCTGATCGCGGCAGCAATATCACTGATCGTGACTGTGGTCGTGTGGGCACGCTTCGCGAGAACGGCGCGATCCGAGCGACGGACGAGATTCGTGTCGGGGTCGATCGGTCTTCTCGCTGCACTGTTCACGCTGGGATTGATCGTTGTCGGCGTAGCAAATATGGGCACCGCGGCAGACCCGGCACCCGCGCTGGCGGCGTTCTTCAACGGCGGACTCTGACCCAAGTCAAGGGTTCAGGCCAGGGTTCCGTAGTCCCCCGGTACCGGTTGAGGAGGTACCTGGGGACTGCGTCTGCCGTACCCGGGGTCGATGTGTGAGTGCCCTCGGGCAGGCAGAGTTCGACTCATGAAAACCGGAGCAAGACGCATCCTGCTTGTCGGCCTGTGCAGCGCCATGGTTGGAGCTGTAATCAGCTGCAGCACGGACAAATCCACAGACACATCCGACAAGATCATGGACTCGACCATCACCGACCAGCTCGATTCGATCGTCGACGCAGCGGTGAATTCGACCGGGATTCCCGGTGCGATGGTGGGCATTTGGGGGCCCGACGGCAACTACGTCAAGGTTGCAGGAGTCTCGGATACGGCAACCAAAGCGCCGATGGAAACCGACTTCTACCACCGGATCGGTAGCGTCACCAAAACATTTACCGTGACCGCCCTGCTGCAATTGGTCGACGAGGGAAAGATCGGTCTCGATGATCCGATCTCCAAGTACGTCGACGGCGTCATGGAAGGCGATGCGATCAGCCTGCGCCAGCTGGCGGGGATGCGCAGCGGCCTCGTGGCCTACACGACGTCCGAACAGTTTGTCATGGATGTTCTTTCCGACCCTCGCCGATCATTCACATCCGAAGAGCTCTTCGGATACGTCAAGGACCTCCCACTCCAAATTCGACCAGGAACCACTGTCGACTACTCGAATACCAACACCCTTCTGCTCGGCATGGTCATCGAGAAGGTCACCGGCTCAACGCTGTCGGACGTCATCGACACCAAGATCACCACACCACTCGGAATGGAGCACACCAGCTTTCCCACCACCAACGCGTTCCCGAACCCCCACGCACAGGGATACACCAACCAAACACTCGACGAATCCGTGACCGCAGCAACGGACTGGAACCCGTCGTGGGGAGGCGCCGCGGGCGCAATGATCTCGTCGTTGGACGACATGCGCATCTGGGTTCCGGCCTTGGCCAAGGGCGATCTCCTCGCCGACGACACTCAGAAGCAGCGCCTGCACACCGAGCCCCTGGGCGAAGGGGACGACAACTCCGGGTACGGACTCGGATTGTTCAACAGCGGCGGCTGGATCGGTCACAACGGAAGCCTGCCCGGCTACAAGACAGTCTCGGTCTACTTGCCCGAGAAGGACACAACCCTGGTCGTCTTCATCAACACCGACATCGACGGAGAGACCGACCTGACCAGTGCTTTGATGGTGCCGATCACCAAGTTGATCAGCCCGGGCAACGTCTACGGCTGATCACCTCGGGTCCGATCCACAATTCGGACGAAAGTGACATCTCGGGTTTCGATCTGTCGATAGGCTCGACCGTCGACAGATCGAAACCCGAAAGAGGCACTCATGGGATCGTTGAACGACTGGCTTCTCGACAGCGATAGCCCGCTCGTGGGCATAGTCGGCGGCATCCTGCTGACGATCGCAATGCTCTCCGGCGGTACGGGCATGTAACCCACCGCTCCCGATATGGCTCCGCACAGCGGTGGACGTTCAGTGCGTGATCCAACGAACATGTTCGTTACGAACATGTTCGTGTACGGTAAAAACATGCCCAACCAGCCAGCAAGTCCATCGAGCCGACGCAATCGTCCGGCCAAACCCGCTCTGACACGCGAGGGCATCGTCAGTACCGCGGTGGAAATCTTGCGATCGGAGGGGTTGCAGAAGTTGACCATGCGTCGACTCGCCCTCGAACTCGACACCGGGCCGGCATCGATGTACGTGTACGTGCGCAATACCGCCGAATTGCACGCCGCCGTTCTGGACACACTTCTCGGAGTGGTTGACCTCGCCGAAAATTCCTCCGGCACTTGGCAAGCTCGCCTTGAACGGGTGTTGACCTCGTACACGGCCGTGCTGTTCGATCATCCCGGTCTCGCCCAGTCGGCACTCGTTTCCCGACCCAGCGGAGTTCACTACGTACGCCTGCTCGAGCGCCTGCTGGCATTGCTCGACGAAGGCGAAGTCCCTCCAGGTCAGGCCGCGTGGGGCGTGGACTTGCTACTGCAGTACGCGACGTCCACTGCTGCCGAACACTCGGCGCCGAACAATTCCGCCGACGCGGATGCCCGATGGAGCGCGTTGACCGACGCAATCCAGAACGCAAACCCGCAGACGCACCCACTCGTCGCAAGACATGCAACAGCTCTACTTGCCGGTGAACCCTCGGCGCGCCTCTCCTGGGGATTCCGCACGCTCATCACCGGCATCGAGAACACCCCACTCACTTCTTAGGAACCCACCATGAACCACTACCCCATCGCAATCATCGGCGCCGGCCTCGGCGGCCTCACCCTCGCCCGAGTCCTCCATCTCCGCGGAATCGATTCGGCGGTATTCGATCTCGAATCCGGACCGACAGCCAGAACTCAAGGCGGGATGCTCGACATCCACGAAGACTCGGGTCAGATCGCGCTTCGTGCCGCCGGCCTCTATGAGGAGTTCCGCGCCCTCGTTCATCAAGGCGGGGAAGAGACACGCGTCCTCGATCGAAATGCCGTCGTGCACCTGAGCGAGCAGGACACCGGAGACGGCGACCGCCCGGAAATCGACCGCGGCCAGCTCCGTGACCTACTGCTCAGCTCAATTCCGAAGGAAACAATCCACTGGGGAGCCAAGGTCCGCAGTGCTCATCCGTTGCCGGATGGTCGACACGAAGTTCACCTCGCGGATGGAACCCACTTCACCACCGATCTCCTGGTCGGCGCCGACGGTGCGTGGTCGAAAATCCGTCCATTGGTTTCAAACGACACTCCTGCGTACACCGGAATATCATTCGTGGAGTTCGACCTTCACGACGCCGACAACCAGCACGTGGATGCCGCTGAAACCGTCGGCGGCGGAATGATGTTCGCACTCAGTGCCGACAAGGGCTTCCTTGCCCACCGTGAGACCGACAACAGTCTGCACATCTATGCCGCCCTGCGAGTTCCCGAGAGCTGGGCAGCGAGTGTCGACTTCTCCGACGATCACATCGCGAAGAAGGTTCTGCTGGAACACTTCTCGGACTGGGACGAGTCACTGCGTTCACTGATCGTCGAAGCCGACAGCTCGCTGACCCCTCGCCCCATCCATGCCCTTCCCATCGGCCACAGTTGGAGCCGTACTCCCGGGGTCACTCTGCTCGGGGACGCGGCACACGTCATGTCGCCGTTTGCCGGAGAGGGTGCGAACCTGGCAATGCTCGACGGCGCGGAACTCGGCCAGGCGATCGCGTCGCACAGCAGCACGGAGGAAGGGCTAGCTGTCTACGAAGAGCGCCTATTCCCACGCAGCGCCGCGGCGGCACAACAGTCCGCTGATGGACTGGACATGTGCTTCGGCGAGAACGCACCCCAGGGGCTCGTGGACATGTTCACCTCACACGCGTGACCGGAGCCGTTGCCTGATTGTCAGTTCGCCCGTGCAATGACATGCAACCAATCGGCAGTGGGACCGACCACGGCGTCGATTGACAAAGTTTCCCACCCGCTTCTGCCGAGCACCTGACGAAGTTGGTCCTCCTGCCAAAATGTGAAGTGGCGCGGCAACCCCAATTTCGCTTTGCTCCAACTGGTTCCGTCGCCCCTCTTGACCGTGAACGCGAAAATTCCCTCTGCCCCGACTACACCTCGCGACTTTCTCGCGACGAATTCGAACTCGTCGCGTCGCAAATGAAGCAGGACTGCATTTGCCACCACGGCATCGTACGTTCCGTTGAACTGCCCAGTTCGCATGTCGAGAACCTCAGCTGTAAAACCCTCTGCCCTCATCATTTCCACGAAGGCGAGTGCGCCGTCAGTGCGCGCCACCGATACTCCGAGAGATTCGAGGTACTCGGCATCACGGCCGGGACCACTGCCGAGTTCCAGAATCGTCCCTCCGTCCACCAGCTTGGCGATCCGGGCGAGGTACCGGACCATCGCCTCCCCCATGACATACGGTCTAGCTGCATACAGATTCGCACCGGCCTCATAACTCGCGAGTGTGATGTCGCCTGCGTCGTCCACGGCCATCACTCCCGCAACGTCGTCAAGAAGGCAATGCGGTCGCCGCGGTAGAGCGAGCGAACCCGCTCGATCGGCACACCGTCCGGATCGACGGAGGTCCGGTGCAATAGAAGCATCGGCATCGAGGTGGTGGACTCGACGAGGGTTGCCTCCCGCGGTGAAGCGAGCACCGTCTCGATCCGTTCGGTTGCGGAGGCAAAGACCACGCCGATGGAACGGATAGCCGCGTACAGCGACGTCGTCGCATCGAAAGCGTCGAGCATCTCACCGAACCTGCTGTCCGGCAGGAACGTTGATTCGAGTCCGATCTTCTCTCCGTCGGCGAAGAGAACACGCTCGAGGTGAACGACGCTGTCACCTGGTTCGATACCCAATTCCGTGGCGAGACCGTCGTCGGCCGACATTCGTTCGAAGGTCACAACCTTACGACTGGGTACTCGCCCAGCGCTCAGAGCACCTTCGGTATAGGAACGAATCGATAGCGGCTGAACCAACTTCGGACTCGCGACGACAGTGCCCCGCCCCCGCCGCTCGATTCGCCCTTCGACAAGAAGATCACGAAGCGCTTGACGGACCGTCTCGCGAGCGACTGTGAACCGCGCCGCCAATTCCCGCTCGGACGGGACTGCGTCGCCCTCCTCGAGCCCACTGAGAATGGTCTCGATCTCGGTGCGCACCCGGTAGTACTTCAACTCCGGTTCGATCACGACGCTCGAGGTCCCCGGCCCGGTGGACGTCTGCTGATTCATGGCGCAAGCGTACAAGAATTCGGTCTATACCAATTGTTAACCTGGAGTTCGTCTCGATTCCCCCTATTGGTCTAGACCAAACGTCACTATCTCTACATGCGAATTTTGATTGTGGGCGGAGGGATCCTCGGAACGGCGCACGCCGACGAGGCAATCCGTCGGGGACACGACGTCATCCATCTCGAACGTGAGCCCGAAGCCCGCGGTGCCACGGTACGGAACTTCGGCCTCGTCTGGGTATCCGGGCGAGCCCCGCACGAACTCGAAGCTGCGCTGCGCTCGCGCGAACTGTGGGCAGACCTTGCCGCCCGTGTCCCCGGCGTCGGATACCGCCCAGCCGGCTCCATCACCCTCATGCGCACCGAGGAGGAGGTCGCGGTCGCGCAGGAAGCGTTCTCTCGGCCGGACGCCGACAACCGAGGGTTCGCGCTTCTGGATCCCGACGCCGTTCGCGTCGTCAACCCCGCGCTCCGGGGCAAGTTTCTCGGCGGACTGCACTGCACGCTGGACGCCGCTGTCGAGTCACGGCAAGCGCTCCCCGCCATCCGTTCTTACCTCGAATCCACCGGCCGTTACACCTTCCACGCCGGAACGGAAGCCCGCGAGATCACGACGACCACCTCCGGCGCACACATCCGCGACGACCACGGTCGCAGCTTCGACGCCGATCTCGTGATCGTCTGCCCCGGAGCAACACTCGGCGGATTGGCTCGCGATCTCGCCGGCGATCTCCCGTTGCGCCGTGTGCGCCTGCAGATGATGCAGAGCGCCCCACTCGGCGAAAAGCTCACCACCGCAATCGCTGACGGTGACAGCTTCCGTTACTACCCGGGTTTCGCCGGATCTGCCCTCGATCACCTCCGTACAGTACAGCCGCAGGAACCGACTGCCGAGGAGCACCGCATGCAACTCCTGTGCGTGCAGCGCTTGCACGGCGGGCTGACCATCGGCGACACCCACGAATACGAGGAACCCTTCGACTTCGATGTCGACGAGGCGCCCTATCGCCATCTGTCCGGAGTCGTGGAAACACTTCTGGGACGCGATCTTCCGCCAATCGTCAAGCGTTGGGCGGGCGTCTACAGCCAGTGCATCGACCCCTCACAACTTGTTCACCGCGCACAAGCCGCCGACAACGTCTGGGTGGTTGCCGGCCCCGGTGGCCGCGGTATGACGCTCGGCCCGGCACTGGCGGAACAAACCGCCGACCAGCTCGGTCTCTGAATCTCTCCGACAAGAAAGACTTCTCATGTCTCCGATCACCCTTGCCGTTCTCGACATGGCCGGCACCACCGTCGCCGACGACGGACTGGTTCTTCGCGCCTTCGCTGCCGCCGCTGAAGCCGGCGGACTGCCCGCCGAAGGCCCGGAAGCCGACGCCGCTCGCCAGTACGTCCTCGACACGATGGGCCAGTCGAAGATCGTCGTGTTCCGGGCGATCTTCGGTGACGAAGACCGCGCCCAGGCCGCGAACGCCGCCTTCGAAACCACGTACGACTCCCTCATCGACCAGGGCCTGGCCGAACCGATCCCCGGCGCCGAGAAAGCCATCACCACTTTGCGCGAGGCCGGCATCAAAGTTGCCTTGACCACCGGGTTCAGCCGATCGACCCAGGACAAACTCCTCGTCGCGCTCGGCTGGAAAACCCTCGCCGATCTCACCCTCTCCCCCGCCGAGGCCGGTCGCGGTCGACCGTACCCGGACCTGATTCTGACTGCCCTGCTCAAACTTTCGATCGACGACGTCCACCAGATCGCCGTACTCGGCGACACGTCCAACGACGTGCTCAGCGGCATTCGTTCCGGCGCATCCATCGTCGCCGGAACTCTGACCGGCGCACACGACGAGCAACAGCTTCGCGACGCCGGAGCCACCCACATCGTCCCGTCAGTGAAGGAGTTCGCCGAACTCCTCACCCACTCCTGATCTCACCTCCGAAAAAGGAATCGTCATGCGTCTACGCCCGAGCATCGCTGCGGCCGCTCTCGCCGTGTCCGTCCTTTCGTTCACCACTGCCTGCGGTGGCACCGGCACTGCTGCCGGATCAGATACCGACACCGTCACCGTCTACAGCGCCGACGGTCTGTCCGGTTGGTACAAGGGAAGATTCGACGCCTTCACCGCGCAGACCGGTATCGCCGTCAACCTCGTGGAAGCCGGATCCGGAGAGGTCGTCTCCCGCGTCGAAAAGGAGCAGTCCAACCCACAGGCAGACGTGATCATTACGCTGCCCCCGTTCATCCAGAAGGCCGACGCCCAAGGTCTGCTCGAGCCCAGCGGAATCGACACCTCCGCCGTTCCTGCCGGAGACAAGGACGACGCCGGCAAGTACGTGCCCGTCGTCGAGAATTACCTCTCGTTCATCGCCAATCCGACTGCATCACCCGCCCCACAATCTTGGGACGATCTGCTCACTGACCAGTTCAAGGGCAAGTTGCAGTACTCCACGCCCGGCCAGGCCGGCGACGGCACCGCGGTGCTCTTGCTGCTCCAGCACCTGATGGGTAAGGAAGGAGCACTCGACTACCTCGGAAAGCTCCAGGCCAACAACGTCGGACCCTCGTCTTCCACCGGAAAGCTCCAGCCCAAGGTCAGTAACGGAGAGCTGCTGGTCGCCAACGGTGACGTCCAGATGAACCTCGCCTCCATCGCCGACGACGGATCGAAGTTCGACATCTTCTTCCCCGCTGGAGCCGACGGCACTCGCACCACCATTGCACTGCCCTACGTGATGGGCCTCGCCAAGAGCGCACCGAGCAGCGAACAAGCCAAGAAGTTGATGGAGTTCCTGCTCTCCGAAGAATCCCAGAAGACCGTCGCCACCGATGCACTCGGCGTATCGGTCCGCGAGGACGTCCGAAGCGCTGCCGGTGAATCCACCGACAAGAACACGCCTTCCGGAGTTCTGCAGGGCGTCAACGTGTGGACCCCGAACTGGAACGACGTCCTCAGCTCGCTCGACGCCGACATCGCCGCTTACCAGAAAGCCACCGGGAGCTGATCATGGCAAGAACCAGACTGGGGCGGACGCTCCCCGAGACCGTCGGTGTTCACGGAGCGATCGAACATTCTGCTCCGGCCATCACCTTCGATCGCGTCAACGTCGCCTACGGCCGCGGGAAGACCGCAACCCATGCACTCGTCGATTTCAATCTGCGAGTGGCACCCGGTGAAACTGTGGCACTGCTGGGGCCCAGTGGATCCGGCAAGTCGACCGCCCTGAAGGCCCTCGCGGGATTTGTCCGCCCCACGTCCGGTTCCGTCAAGCTCGGCACCCGAGACATCACCAATCTGCCTCCCGCACAACGCGGTATCGGCGTCGTCGTTCAGTCGTACGCTCTCTTCCCGCACATGCGAGTATCCGAAAACGTAGCCTTCGGACTCCGAGCCCATCGCGTGCCGCGGTCGGAGATCGGCACTCGCGTGGCCGAAGCCCTGGACATGGTCGGGATGTCGGCGTACGGAAAGCGGCTTCCCCGTGAACTTTCCGGCGGTCAACAGCAGCGAATCGCCATTGCCCGAGCGTTGGCAATTCGCCCTGGAGTACTCCTCCTCGACGAACCGTTGGCCGCCCTGGATGCTCAACTTCGCGAGAGCATGCTCGGCGAACTGGCGAGACTGCGCGCAGCACTACCTGACACAGCCATGCTCTACGTGACGCACGATCAGAGTGAAGCCCTGGCGCTCGCAGACCGTATCGCAGTGATGCGCAACGCCAGACTCGCGGACATCGACACCGCTGAGGCCTTGTGGAAACGTCCGCCGTCCAGCTTCACCGCGGCGTTCCTCGGGGGTGCCAACCTGCTGCCCTGCACCGTCACACGCGTCATCGGCACCTCCGCGCTGGTCTCGATCGGTGGCACGCCGTTCACTGCTCACGCCCCGCAGCCCGAGATCGGGCACATCGAATGGGAGTCCGACATGGACGCCTACCTGTGTGTTCGTCCACACGCGGTAGCCGTAACCGGTGTCGGCGCACGAGGATCATTCCCGGCGCGCATCGTCTCGAGCGTCTGGCGCGGTTCCACGACGCGTCTGACGCTGGCTGTACGTGGCCTCGACGATGTCCGCGTCGACGCGGATGTTCCAGGGCACGACGAACGACCGGTCGACACCGAAGTGGGCGTCGTCCTGCCCACGGACGGCAGTGTCCTGGTTCCGGCGGATCGCCACCCATGACGACAACCCTGGAACGCCCCGAAACCGCTGCGCCCCAGCACAAAGACCCGATCCCGTGGCGCCGGATCGGCTGGACGCTGCCACCACTGCTTCTTGTCCTCGTGTTTGCTGTCTATCCCACCGCACGTGTCCTCACGGAATCTCTGAGCACCGCAGATGGCACAGGGTTGTCCACGTGGTCTTCGGTGGTCGGTTCGGAACTGTTCAGAACCGCGCTCTGGCGGACCATCCAAATCGCCGTGGCGTCGACCCTGGGTTGCCTGATCCTGGGCACCTTCCTCGCCTTGGTGCTTGCCTTCGTTCCGTTCGCCGGATCCAAGGTGGTGGGGCGATTGATCGACACGGTGCTCGCCCTGCCGTCTTTCCTGATCACGCTGGCGTTCACGTTCCTGTACGGGACAGCCGGCGCCGTCAACGCCTTGATCGTCCGCATCACCGGCGATGCGAGCGGCCCACTGAATTTCCTCAACACTCCGTTCGGTGTGATCGCGGCCGAAATCACTTTCTTCACACCCTTTGTCGTGCGTCCGCTATTGGCAGCGTTCACCCAGATTCCGCGTGAACAACTCGACGTGGCAGCCAGTCTCGGCGCGTCACCCGTCCGAGTTCTGCGACAGGTGGTGATGCCGGAAGCGTGGCCGGCCCTCCTGGCCGGTGGATCGCTCGTACTTCTGATGACACTGAATGAATTCGGCATCGTGCTCTTCACCGGAGCAAAAGACGTCGTAACTCTTCCGGTCCTCATCTACACCCGCGGCATTGTCACCTTCGACTTGCCCGGCGCAGCAGTGATCGCGACGGTCCAGGTCGCACTCTCACTCGGCCTGTACTGCCTCTACCGATTCACCTTCAACAGATTGATGGGAGGCAGCCGTGCTGCTGTGGACACGAAGCTCTAGGGCCCTCGTACTCGGATTCTTCACCCTGGTCGTCGCGGTGGTTTTTGTCGCGCCCATCGCCACCGTCGTCGCGGCTGCCTTGGCCGGATCGTGGACCGGTCCACTTCCGTCGAATCTCGGCGGCAAGAACTTCTCCACGGCGCTGTCCGACGAGAACTTCGCCAGCCTGATCGTCAGTTTGCAGACTGCATTCATCGCGGGGGCATTGGCATTGATCGTCGGAACGTGGGCCGCGCTGGCCGCGCGTGAGGCACCGATGTGGCTGCGGCGCATCACCGATGCCGTATTCCATTTACCGATTGCGGTTCCGTCGGTCGCGATCGGCTTGGGTCTGCTCATCACTTTCAACGAGCGCCCGCTACTGCTCGGCGGCACCAAGTGGATCGTGATTCTCGCTCACACGGTTTTGGTGCTTGCCTTTGCCTTCAGTTCCGTATCGGCCGCGCTCGAACGGCTCGATCCCGCCTACCGTCAAGCTGCCGAATCACTCGGCGCCGGCCCGGTGCGGGTGCTGACACGGGTAACGCTACCGCTGCTGCTCCCAGCGTTGGGTGCGGCCACCGGGCTTTCCATCGCACTGTCGATGGGTGAGCTGGGCGCAACGGTCATGGTCTACCCGGCGACATGGAAGACCTTGCCGGTCAGCATCTTCGGACTCACCGACCGTGGCCAGGTATTTCTTGCCGCAGCAAATACGACACTGCTGCTTGCAGTCACCCTGGTCGCCCTCATGGTGGTCGGCAGAATTCGTCGGCGCTGACCTTGCTGTGGGGCCTTCCTCCCCACCAGGGGGTGAAGAAGGAGACCAAAAAGGGGT
>NZ_JBXAFD010000003.1:0-84515 GCF_058792695.1 Rhodococcus sp. MT28 | reverse complement strand
GCTTTTATCAACCGCGGGGGGGGAAGAAAGGCCCACAGCAGGGTTTATCCCTTCCTCAAGATGTACCGCTGAACCTTGCCACTCGGGGTCTTGGGCAGGTTCGGAACAAAGTGCACTGTGCGCGGGTATGCGTGCGCTGCAAACTTCTTCTTCACCAGGGTTTGCAGTTCCTTCTCGAGTTCGTCGTCGCCGTCGACGCCTTCGCGAAGTACGACGAACGCTTCGAGGACCTCACCGCGCAACTCGTCGGGCATGCCCACCACGGCGGCCTCGATGACGTGCTCGTGCATGACCAGCACGCTCTCGACGTCGAAGGGACCGATGCGGTAGCCCGCCATGATGATGACGTCGTCGTCGCGCGAGGAGAAGAAGAAGAATCCGTCCTCGTCCGTCATTCCCGCATCACCGGTGATGTACCAGCGGCCGTCTTCGCTGAATCGCTGCTTCGTCTTCTCCGGCGCATCGACGTACCCGGTGAACCACATCAACGGGCTGTTGTGAGTATCGATCGCCACGCGGCCCTGAGTGCGGGCCGGTGCAATGTCATCCGAATTGTCTTCCAGCACAGCGGCAGACCAACCCGGCAACGGACGGCCCATGGATCCGGGACGGACATCGTCGCGAAGTCCGTCGGCCCAGGCGTTGACGATGAACATGCCGTGCTCGGTCTGGCCGTAGTGATCACGGACCTCGACGCCCAACGAGTTCTTCGACCACGCAACAACATCCGGAGTCAAGGGCTCACCGGCCGAGGAAGCGCGGCGCAGCGAGATGCCTTCCGGAACGGGAGCCTTGTCGGCACGCAGACTGCGGTAGACGGTCGGAGCGGCGGCAAAATTGGTGACACCGAACTTCTCGATGATCTGCCACGTCAGCGGCGCGGAGAATCCGGCGTGCAGCAGAAGGCTTCGCGTGCCGGCGGCAAGCGGGCCGAGCAACGCGTAGTACAGCCCGTACGCCCAGCCCGGATCTGCGGCGTTCCAGAACACGTCGTCCTCTCGGACGTCGAGGCCGAACTCCTGGTATGCGTGGAACGAGGCGAGCGCGCGCACCGGAACCGGCACGCCCTTGGGTGTTCCCGTGGTGCCACTGGTGAACAACTGCACCATCGGTGCGTTACCGCCGACTGCCTGAGCAGCGCCCTTCGGGTCTTCGGCATCCTGAGCTGCGACAAGTGCGTCGAAGTCCAACTCGTCACCGGCCGCGCCGCCCGCGACGATGACCTGCCACGCTGCGTCGGCGGGGATGTCCTCTCCCGGCGCGAGCTTCTCGAGCTGATTGGCGTCGGAAATGACCACCTTCGCGCCGCTGGCGGTCAAGCGGAAAGCGATGGCCGGCGAAGCGAACGCCGTGAACAAGGGCACGTGGACTGCTCCTAGGCGCCAGATTCCGAGGAGCGCGACCACCAGGTCCGCAGACTTACCCATCAAGGTCGCGACGTTGTCACCCGGCTCGACTCCGAGGTCGGCCAGAGCTGCCGCGAAACGCGCCGACTGCTCACGTAGATGACCGTAAGTGAGGTCCACCGAGCTAAGGTCTGCCTCGACGACGGTGAATGCAACGCCATCCGCGGGATGCCGATCGCAGAGCAATTCTGCGGCGCTGGCATGCGGGGTGTCGTACTGGTCCAGCAGCTCGCGCACCCGTGCGGTGGGATCGGTGCTCATCAACTTGCTCCTTATCGATCGTCGTATGGTTGGCCCGACCGGTTACGTTGGCGGCTCGTCATACGTACTGTTCACCCCCTATGATCTAGCTCACAAGAGAACTTCACTACCCCCAGAAAGGGGTACCTGCGTGAACCGACATGCTTCGTCACTTCTGCGCCCCCGCGACGGGGACGCAATGCGAGGTGAACTCCGAACAATCGCAGCTCAGGGCGTTGTTCCCGTGCTGTTCGGAGGCGAGGTCCAGGACGGAACCCTGCACCTGAGCGAATTCGTCGGCACCCGCACCAACAACCTCAAGGGCTTGGCCATCCCGCCGCGCTCGGGCATGGGCGGACGCGTCGTAGCCCAGGGTTCACCGATCACCGTCAACGATTACGGCAATTCGCAGTCCATCACTCATCACTTCGACCGTCCTGTTCTCAGCGAGGGCCTGCATTCGATCATCGCCGTTCCGGTCATGGTTTCGGGAAAATCGCGCGCTGTGCTCTACGCCGCGATCCGCGATTCCGCTCCCTTGGGTGACCGAACAGCAGACGTCATGGTCGGCGCATCCCGGCGTCTCGGGATGGAGTTCGCCATCCGCGACGAAGTCGATCGTCGCCTGCAACTACTGCAGGCCGCCGCCGCGACTACCGCCGACGGTATGTCTTCGGAAGAGATCCGCGGAGTCCACGCCGAACTACGCAGTGTCGCCCAGACCGTCACCGACACCGACTTGCAGACCAAACTCCGCGGACTCTCCCAGCGTTTGGCCAACCTGCTGCGTCCTACCGCCGACGCCGAATCCGACGTCACGCTCACCCCGCGTGAAGTGGACGTTCTCTCTCAGGTCGCACTCGGCTGCACCAACATCGAAGCCGGCCAACGGCTTTCCCTTCGCCCGGAAACAGTCAAGAGCTATCTGCGAAGCGCGATGGGAAAGCTGGACGCGAGCTCACGCCACGAAGCCGTGGTGACCGCCCGGAGGTTGGGACTGCTCCCCTGACGGGTCAGTAGCCTTCAGGCAGGGCGGTGAGCATGTCGCGGGTGACTGCGACGGCGTTGTCCGAACTTCCGCCCCGCACAACCAGAGTCGCGAATGCCAGGTTCCCGCGATAGCCGACGAACCACGCGTGCGATCCCCCTTCGACCTCGGCTTCACCGGTCTTGCCGTACACCTCACCCTGATCTTCGACGCGTTCTGCAGTACCGCTGGTGACCACGAGTCGCATCATGCCGCGCAGGCCGTCGACCATGGCGGGCGAGATCGCCGGGCGCTCACCGTCGATGGTGGTTTCGCGCCCTGAAATCAGTTGCGGCACCGGAGTCGAACCGTTCGCGACCGTCGCCGCTGCCATCGCCATTCCGAACGGACTGACCACGACCTTTCCCTGACCGAACCCGTCTTCGGTCCGCTGCACCAGGTCCGACGCCGGCGGCACCGAACCGGAATCGATGGGCAATCCCACCACGTTGTAGTCCTGGCCGATGCCGAACTGCGCTGCGGCAGTGGTCAACGTGTCTGGTTGCATCTCGCTGGCCAGCTTGGCGAAGGACGTGTTGCACGAACGCGCGAAGGCCGTTGCCATCGGCACCGTGCCGAGTGAGAACTCGTTGTAGTTGGGGACGCTGCGCTCACCGATCTCGATCCGGCCCGGGCATGGCACCATCGTGTCGGGGGTCGCCTGACCGGTCGAAATTGCGGCGCCTGCCGTGATGATCTTGAACGTCGAACCGGGCGGGTACTGACCCATCGTCGCGACCGGTCCGTCGCGGTCTGCTGCCTTGTTCTGTGCGACAGCCAGGATCGCCCCACTCGACGGTTCGATGACCACCATCATCGCCTGATCCTTGTTCACGTTCACGGCACGCTGAGCAGCGATCTGAATGTTGCGATCCAAACTGATACTGAACGACGGAACAGGTTGCGGCGCAGTCTCGGTCAGCACATCGGTGTCGACGCCGTTCTGGTTGACCGTGACGACACTCCAGCCGGCTTTGCCGTCGACCTCGTCGATGATCGTCTTCTTGATCTGCCCGAGAAGGTCGGGCGCGAACTCCGGGTCCGTCGAGACGAGATCCGATTCGTCCGAGACAGATACTCCCGAAATGGCTCCCAGTTGCGCCGATACCTGGTCGTAGTCGTCACTGCGCAGGCGGGTCACCAGATAGTCGCCCTTGACGGCCGTCGAAGATTCGGCGATCGATTGACCCGTCAGCGAAGAATCGAAGCGACCGAGAACACTTGCGAGATTGTTTGCGGAACCGATGATGTCGTTGCTCTTGGAGCGATCGAACTTCACTCGGTAGACGATTCCCGGCACCAGGACGTCGGTCCCCGAATGCTCGTTGACCCGCGCTCGCGGCGCCGCGGTTGCCCGCAACGACATCGTCTGCTTGTCACCGAGACGCGGATGAACGTCCGTCGAACTCCACCGCACGGACCAGTCGCCGTCCTTGCGTCCCATCTGCAGCTCGCCGTCGTACGTCCACACGCGGTCCTTCGGAAGGTGCCACTCGTAGGTGTAGCCGACCGTCGCAGTGTCACCGTTCATCTTCACCGACGTGGTCTCGGCAGTCATCGACTCGGCCTGGAGCGCATCCCAGGTGTCACTCAATACAGGACCCGCGGAGTCAGGCCGGTCCGTCAGTTTTGCTGCCTCGTCGATATCCCTGTCACCGAACGCACTCAGGAACTGCTGCGCGACGGGCTCGGGGCCGGCGGGTTTCGGAGTACACGAACTGATCCCCACCGCCAAGAAAATCACGGTGCAGGAGGCCAACAGTTGGGCCGAGCGACTACGAGAGAAATGCCGAGTGTTCATCGAGCCCCATAGTAGGGCGACAAATGCTCCACCCAGCGTAGGCGCGACCATTGCACGCAGCTTGTACGGTCAGTCGAGCAGCACCGTCGAGAAGGTCGCGACCTGTCGGAACCCCACCCGCGAATAGGTCGACCGCGCAATCGTATTGAAGCTGTTGACGTACAGGCTCGCAATGCGACCGGTCGCCATGATCGACTCCGCTACAGCCGCTGTACCGGTCACGCCGAAGCCCTGCCCACGAAATTCCGGGTTGACCCACACACCCTGGATCTGGCCACAGCGAGCAGACATCGAACCGACCTCCGCCTTGAAAACGACCTGGCCGTCCTCGATGTGCGCCCACGCTCGACCAGCGGCGATCAGGCTAGCGACACGGTGCCGGTATCCGCGCCCACCGTCGTTGGCACGCGGGTCGACTCCGACCTCTTCGATGAACATCGCGATCGCGGCAGGCAGATAGATCTCGAGTTCGTCCGAGCGAACCTGCCGGACCAGCGGATCCGACGGACACGCCAACGGCTCGGAAACCGCGAGCAACGGCTGTTCGGGGCGCACCTCCCGCGCAGTTCCCCAGTCGAGCTCGAGCATCTCCCACAGCGGCAACGCCAATTCGGCGCGGCCGACCACCGACGAGCACATGCGCGGAATCCGACAGGCACGGTCGGCGAATGCCCGAATGTCATCCGGATCGCCTCGAAGCGGAACCAGATTCGCCCCGGCAAAGCACAGTGAGGACAACGGCCCACCTCGACTCCACAGCTCGCCGTGAATCATTCGTGGGTCGACGCCGCATTCTTCGACGCGCGCGGCAATCATGCAGGCCGCCACCGGATCGGCGTCGAGTACCCGTCGGACGTCTTCGAGATCTCGACTTCCGACCTGCTTGGCTCCGAGGAGTTTGAGCATCCGTCAACCCCCTCGACTCGACTGCGCGTCCACGAATATCACTACCCGATCATGATGCACTCAGATTGCCACGAACCTGACACCGACGGGGAAGATTCATCCGGCAATCACTCAACTCACGGTGACGACCGGCGCACCCTCCGAAGCGTCACCCTCCATGCTTTCGGCAATTTTCATCGCCTCTTCGATCAACGTCTCGACGATCTGCGCCTCGGGCACCGTCTTGATGACCTTGCCCTTGACGAATATCTGGCCCTTGCCGTTGCCGGACGCCACACCGAGGTCGGCCTCACGCGCTTCACCCGGTCCGTTCACGACGCAACCCATGACTGCCACGCGCAGCGGGATCTCCATGCCTTCGAGGCCGGCGGAGACCTCGTCGGCGAGTGTGTAGACATCGACCTGTGCACGGCCGCACGAGGGGCAAGAGACGATCTCGAGCTTGCGGGGACGCAGGTTCAGAGACTGCAGAATCTGGTTACCGACCTTGATTTCCTCGGCCGGCGGGGCCGAGAGCGAAACCCGGATGGTGTCGCCGATACCCTCCGCGAGCAGCGCACCGAAGGCGACCGCGGACTTGATCGTGCCCTGAAACGCCGGCCCTGCCTCCGTGACGCCGAGGTGCAACGGATAATCGCATTTGGCGGCGAGTTGGCGGTAAGCCTCGACCATGATCACCGGATCGTTGTGCTTGACGGAGATCTTGATGTCACCGAAGCCGTGCTCTTCGAACAACCCGGCCTCCCACAGCGCGGACTCGACCAACGCTTCGGGCGTCGCCTTGCCGTACTTCTCCATCAACCGAGGATCAAGCGATCCCGCGTTGACACCGATACGAATCGGAATGCCTGCATCACCGGCAGCCTTGGCTACCTCTTTGACACGGCCGTCGAATTCCTTGATGTTGCCCGGATTGACGCGCACCGCAGCGCATCCCGCATCGATTGCCGCGAAGATGTAGCGCGGCTGGAAGTGGATGTCGGCGATAACCGGGATCTGGCTCTTCTTCGCAATGATCGACAACGCGTCCGCGTCTTCCTGACGCGGGCAGGCGACACGGACGATGTCGCAACCGGACGCGGTCAGTTCCGCGATCTGCTGGAGCGTTGCATTGACGTCGTGCGTCTTCGTGGTGCACATGGACTGCACCGAGATGGGGAAATCGCTGCCCACACCTACCGTGCCGACCTGCAGCTGCCGTGTCTTGCGTCGAGGAGCAAGGATCGCTGCGGGTGCCGAGGGCATTCCCAGTCCGATAGGGATGGTCACGTCTGTGCCTTCTTTCATAGCTTCACTGCAAGTTTAGCCGGGCGATCGCCGCACTACCGCGCGGCAACCGTCACCCTTCTCACACGGTCAGAAGATCTTGATCGGATTAACGATGTCAGCCGTGAGTGTCAGCAACATGAACGCGCCACCGATCACGATGAATACGTAAGTAATCGGAAGGAGTCGCGTGTAGTCGACCGGGCCGCCGGGAATCAAGCCTCGGCGGGCGCGGAACCAATCACGGATCTTCTCGTAGAAGACCACCGCGATGTGACCGCCGTCGAGCGGCAACAGCGGCAGGATGTTGAAAACACCGAGGAAGAAGTTGATCGATGCGAGCAGTCCGACGAACGTCGCCCACTGTGCACGGTCCGCCGCTTCACCGCCGATAACGCTGGCACCAACCACGCTGATCGGTGTGTCCTGGGCGCGTTCGCCGCCCGTGATCGACTCCCACAGAGCCCCCACCTTCGACGGAATGTCAGCCAACGCCTTTACCGAGTCGACCATGATCTGGCCGGTGAAGTCGAAGGCCGCCGGAACAGCAGTGAGCGCGTTGTACTCGATCAGATTGCTGACACCCTCAATTCCGACAGCGCCTACCTTTGCCAGTTCCGGCGTTGTGCTGCCGTCTTTGGCTACGTAACGCTCAACCGGCGATACGTCGACCGGAACTTGAACAGTCTCGTCGCCGCGCTCGACTGTGAGCGTGACTGTCCCGGACTTGTCGCGGATCGCCGCGGAAACCTTGGCGAAAGTGTCCGTCGGTTGACCGTCCACCGCGACGATCCGATCGCCGGCAGCAATTCCGGCTGCCTCCGCCGGGCCGGTACCGGTGCAATCCGCGAGTTTCCACCCCTGATCCTGTCCGAGCTGCGTCGGAGCAACACACGTCACGCCCTTGACAACAGGCGGTGCCGGCTCCGTACTGGTTCGACCCCAACCGAGGAGCAATGCGTAGATCAGGAGGAACCCGAGAATGAAGTTCATCGCGATACCGCCGGACATGACGACGACGCGCTTCCACGCCGCCTTCTTGTACATCGCGTGCGGCTCTTCTTCAGGCGTCATCTCGTCGAGGGCCGTCATGCCCGCGATGTCGCAGAATCCGCCCAGCGGCAGCGCCTTGAGGCCGTACTCGGTCTCACCTCGACGGAACGAGAAGATCTTCGGTCCGAAGCCGATGTAGTAGCGGCGAACCTTCATTCCCAAAGCCTTGGCCGTCCACATGTGACCGGCTTCGTGCAGGGCGATGGACACGCCGATGCCGAGGGCAAACAGCACTACGCCCAGTGCAAAAACCATGAAAGCTCTAGCCCTCCTGCTTCACGAGCTGACGCGCTCGTGTGCGTGCCCAGCCGTCTGCGGCCAGAACGTCGTCCACGGTAACCGGTTCTGCGGACCATTGACCTGCATCGTCGAGAACAGCAGCCACCGTGCGGACGATCGCCGGGAAGGAAATGACACCGTCGAGGAATGCCTGAGCCGCCACTTCGTTGGCCGCGTTGTAGATCGCGGTGAAGCAACCTCCGGATTTGCCTGCGCTTCGCGCCAGATCGACGGCGGGGAACACCGACGAATCGAGCGGCTCGAATTCCCAGGTGGAGGCGGTGGTGAAGTCGCATGCCGACGCCGCACCTTCGATGCGGTCCGGCCAGCCGAGAGCGAGAGCAATCGGGAGCTTCATGTCCGGTGGACTCGCCTGTGCCAGCGTCGATCCGTCGAAGAAGGTCACCATGGAATGCACGATCGACTGCGGATGCACGGTGACGTCGATGCGGTCGTAGTCGATCCCGAACAGCAGGTTCGTCTCGATCAACTCGAGGCCCTTGTTGACCAGAGTTGCCGAGTTGAGGGTGTTCATGGGGCCCATCGACCAGGTGGGGTGCGCTTTTGCCTGAGCCGGATTCACACTTTCGAGATCCTCGGCGCTCCAGCCACGGAACGGCCCACCCGAAGCGGTGAGAACCAACCGGGCCACCTCGTCGCCTGTTCCACCACGTAGGCACTGGGCAAGCGCCGAATGCTCCGAGTCGACCGGCACGATCTGACCCGGGGCGGCGGCTTTCGTCACCAGCGCTCCGCCGGCGACAAGCGATTCCTTGTTCGCCAGCGCCAGGCGCGCTCCCGAGTTCAAAGCCGCCAGTGTCGGTTCGAGTCCCAAAGAACCGACGAGCGCATTGAGGACAACATCGGCACCGCTGTCCCGAACCAGTTCCGTCACGGCGCTCGGTCCCGAACGGGCGGTTACCGATTCCAGCGCCGATGCCGCTGCAGGATCGGCGACGGCGACGTCCGTGACGCCGGTTGCACGAATCTGTTCGGCCAACAACTCGACGTTGTTGCCGCCCGCTGCAAGACCGACTACTTCGAAACGGTCGGGGTTGGCAGCGATGACCTCCAGCGCTTGGGTACCGATCGAACCGGTACTGCCGAGGAGGAGGACGCGGGTACGTGTGGTTTCCTGCACTCGCCCATTGTTCCTGATAACACCTGAGAACAACCTTATCGACGCCCAACTACGTACGACAGGCAGTCGTATGTCACCATATTGGGCAGTAGTGCAACCGAATGAGCAGGAGGATCGACCGTGGCCGATACCCAGTTGGACGTCAAGTCCAGCGCCCCCGTCGTGGTCTCGCACGTCGATGAGGCCGAGGTTCCCTCTGCCGCATGGGGGTGGAGTGGTGAAGGACTCAAGTTTTTCCGTTTCCTCGGATGGTTCTTCGCAATATTCCTGCTTCTGATGATGATCGGAAACCATCACGGCAAGGTCGAGGATCTGTGGCTCATCGGCACCGCCGGATTGATGATCTTCATTCTGGTCCGCGACATCGTCATCCGTCGCCGCCCGCGCTAGAAACCTGACAAAGAGAAGGCCTCCACCAACGAAAGTTCGTGGAGGCCTTCTCTTTACGTGTTTCAGGCCTGGAACGCTTCAGTTCTCGGCTGCCAGCTGGCCACAGGCTGCGGCGATTTCCTGACCGCGCGTATCGCGCACCGTGCACGAGACGCCCTGGGCGATGACCCGACGCACGAACTCACGCTCGACGTCCTTGGGGCTCGCGTCCCACTCGCTGCCCGGAGTGGGGTTGAGCGGAATCAGGTTGACGTGCACCAACCCGCCGAGTGCTTTCTTCAGCTTCTTGCCCAGCATGTCCGCGCGCCACGGCTGATCGTTGACGTTCTTGATCATCGCGTACTCGATGGACACACGGCGACCGGTCTTGTCTGCGTAGTACCGGGCAGCCTGAAGTACCTCCGACACTGACCAGCGATTGTTGACCGGGACAAGAGTGTCGCGCAGTTCGTCGTCCGGTGTGTGCAGCGATACCGCCAGCGTGACGCTCAGGCCTTCGTCAGCGAGCTTGCGGATAGCGGGAGCTAGGCCGACGGTCGAGACCGTGACGGACCGCTGAGACAGGCCGAGGCCGTCGGGTGCAGGCGAGGTGATCCGTCGTACCGCTGCCACCACGCGCTTGTAGTTCGCCAAAGGCTCGCCCATACCCATGAACACGACGTTCGAGAGGCGTCCGGGGCCGCCGGCAACTTCACCGTCGCGCATGGCAGCCGCTGCCTCGCGAACCTGATCGACGATCTCGGCGGTCGAGAGGTTGCGGTCGAGGCCGCCCTGACCCGTCGCACAGAACGGGCAGGCCATTCCGCAGCCTGCCTGACTCGAGATGCAAAGTGTTGCCCGGTCGGGATAGCGCATCAAGACGCTTTCGAGCAGCGTTCCGTCATGTGCCTTCCACAGGGTCTTGCGAGTGTCGCCCGAATCGCACGCGAGGTGCTTGATCGGGGTCAACAAGGTCGGGAACAGCGACTCCCCAACCTTCTCGCGCACCGATGCGGGGAGATCGGTCATCTTCTCCGGATCGGCTTCCAGCCGCGCGTAGTACTGACGCGCCAGCTGATCGGCCCGGAAAGCCGGAAGGCCGAGCTCCTTCACCGCTTCTTTGCGCTCGGCGGAATCGAGATCGGCGAGGTGCCGTGGAGGCATTCCGCGCTTGGGTGCAGTGAAAACGAGGGGAAGAGAGGCAGCCATAGTTACACCATTGTCCCATTGTTTTGGGGTGCTACACCACTGCCACCCGATTGTGGCCGGATTACCCGTGCAACTTCGCGCAGGTTGAGTGATGATCATGTCATGTCAACCACACCAGAGGATCCGTCGAATTCCCCCGTGTACGGCCCAGCCGACGGTTTCGGCCCCGATCCGGAACTTCCGAAGGTGGACGAGAACAAGGCAGTGGAAAAACACGATCCGGAACCGACACCGACGCCTGAACCGGTGCCGACCGGAACGTCGGTCACCGACCGAACCAGGGCTGCGACGACCTGGGTTGGCCTGGTCATAGGCGCAATTGTGCTGATCTTACTGCTGGTGTTCATCCTGCAGAACCTCGAGAGCGTCTCCGTCAAGATCCTCGCCTGGCAGATCGACTTTCCGCTCGGAATCACGATCCTGCTTTCCGCCATCGCGGGCGCGTTGATCATGGCGTTGGCAGGTGGCGTTCGCATCATTCAGATCCGGCGCGCAGCGAAGCGGCAGATGTGACTGAAATCTAGTTACGCAATTGGGTCGATCGATGGGCCAGCAGGCATCATTGATGTCGTGGAAATCACCGGAAAGGCCCTGATGTGACTACTCACATGGAGAGACCTGTGACCTCGCGAATTGCCCCGCAGCAGGCAAGATCCTGGCTCCTCGTCCCCGCGTCCAAACCGGACACCTTCGACGCCGCACTCGCGAGTGCGGCCGACGCCGTCATTCTCGACCTCGAGGATGCCGTCACCGCACCCAACAAACCAGCTGCCCGCCGCGATGTCGCCGCATTCCTGAGCGAACACAATCACGCCTGGGTTCGGATCAACGACGCCACGACACCGTTCTGGGAAGAGGATCTGGCCGTACTCGCGGGCCTCCCCGGACTCGAGGGTGTCATGCTCGCAAAGACCGAAAGCGGTCAGCAGGCCGACGCCACGGCCGAGCGACTTCCCGACGGCACCAAGATTCTTGCTCTCGTCGAATCCGCGGTGGGACTCGAGGCTGCGCCCGAGATCGCACGCACTGACGGCATCTTCCGTCTCGCATTCGGCAGCGGCGACTTCCGGCGCGACACTGGGATGGACGACTCCCCCACGTCGATGTCGTACCCGCGTTCGCGGCTCACCATCGCCAGCCGCGCGGCACGCATCGCTCCGCCGATCGACGGTCCCACGCTCGGCCCCGATCTGGATCTGCTCGCCCGAGACTGTGCGATCACCTTGTCACTCGGCATGGCCGGCAAACTCTGCATGACCACCGCGCAGACTGCCCCCGTCAACGCGGGACTGAGTCCCTCCGTGGCCGACGCGATCTGGGCTCAGAATGTCATCGACGATCTCGGCGAAGATGGCTCACGCGTGCGCGACGGCAGCGACTTGCCCAAGCTCGCCAAGGCGAAGAAGATTCACAAGCTCGCCACCCTGTTCCACATCCCCACCGATCACTGATTTTTTTACTACTGAATCGGTGCAGAAAACGTCAGGCGCTCAAGTCGGAGCGCCTGACGTTCGTCTTTTGAGCCCGCCTTCACGCAAGTTCGAGTGATCGTGGTTTGGACCGAACATGGATCCGGTATCGCACCGTGAAGCCCAATCCCGTTACTTGCGAGAACGCACGCTCGGCAGTCTTCTCGGTGAACTCGATTCCGAGTACCCGCCGCATATCGTCTCGATTCTCGAACTCCCACCGGGTCTCGACGCGCGTGAGCGAGAATCCTTGAGCCTCGAAGAACGCTTCGACCGCCGCGGGATCGTATTTGGGCAGATCCGCCCTCATCCACTCCCCGTACGGGCCGGCGCTCACATCGAGATCCACGATCAGCAGGGCTCCCCCGGGCCTCAGGATGCGCATTGCTTCACGAATTCCCGGGCCGCAGCCTTTTCCGAAGAAGTACGCCGTACGGGCATGGACGAGATCGACTGAAGCATCCACCAGACCCGTGGACTCTGCTGAACCCTGGACTACGTCGATCGACGCCGAATCGCGGGTTCGTTCCCGCGCGGCCTTCACCAGCGGTGCGTGCGGCTCCACTCCGACAACACGACGGGCAGTACGAGCGAACTCCGGTAGATGGAACCCCGCCCCACAGCCGACATCGACGACATCGCGTCCAGTCCAGTCGACCCGGGCTCGCATCGCCGCCCAGAGGGAACCGTCGACGTCCTGCGCGCGGTTCTCGATTTCGTACACGTCCGGCCAATGCCAGATGTTCGGACTGGGAATGGGCTTGGATCGGCCGGAGAAGAAATCACGCACGAGAAATCAGACGAGTGCGTACAGAATCAGCCAGGTGACAAATGCCGACGGCAGGAGTGAATCCAGGCGGTCCATGATTCCGCCGTGGCCGGGAAGCAAGGTTCCCATGTCCTTGATGCCGAGTTCACGCTTGATCTGCGATTCGATCAGGTCGCCGACCGTCGCGACTACCACCAGGACGACACCGAGCAGGACGCCGATCATCGAATTCGCGTCGAGTATCAACGTCACCGAAAGCAAACTGCCGATGACGCAGAAAATGAGGGAGCCGACGAATCCCTCCCAGGACTTCTTCGGGCTCACAGCGGGCACCATCGGATGCTTCCCGAACAGCACTCCAGCCGCGTAGCCGCCGATGTCGGAGCACACGACACCGATCATCAGGACGAAGACGCGACCGGGGCCGTCGTCTTCGAGCACCATCAACGCACCGAATGACGCCAACAGCGGGATCCACGCCAGAACGAACACCGTGATGGAGGTGTCTCTCAGGAAGTTCTTCGGGGTCGCCTTGAGGCCGTGGTCGAACAACCGCCACACCATGCATACCAGGACGGTCGCGGTGAATCCGCTGAGCACCCCGACCGGTCCCCACGGCCAGCCGAGCCAGATCGTGGCTTGCCCGCCGACGAGAAGCGGAATTCGCGGCACCTCGATGTCGGCTTCACGAAGCCGCGTGGTGACCTCCCACGTCGCGATGAACATCGCGATCGCAACGACGGCGATCCATCCGGGGGGCAGGAAGATCAAAGTGCCGATGACCAAGGCGCCGAGGCCAGCTCCGACGCCGATGGCGGCAGGTAGGTTCCTGCCCGCCTTCGACTTCGGCGGTTGCGCGCCCTCAGCGCCGCCCGTAGGCCCGTCCGTGACGGGACCACCGGCGGTTCCCTCTTGTGCGTGCACCCAAACTCCCTGATCTACTCCCGACGACAAACACTGCAAATGAGGAGGCTATACCTCCATCAACTCTGCTTCCTTGTGCTTGACGAGTTCCTCGACCGTGTGCACGTACTTCGCCGTGGTCTTGTCGAGTTCTTTCTCTGCGCGACCGACCTCGTCCTCGCCGGCTTCACCGTCCTTCTGGATCCGGCCGAGTTCGTCCATCGCCTTGCGGCGGATGTTGCGCAGCGTGACCTTCGAATCCTCGCCCTTGGACTTGGCCTGCTTCACCAGTTCACGTCGACGCTCTTCCGTGAGCTGCGGAACCGAAATGCGGATGATGCTGCCGTCGTTGGACGGGTTCACACCGAGATCCGAGTTGCGGATCGCCGTCTCGATCGCGTTGAGCTGCGAAGCCTCGTACGGCTTGACGATGACCATGCGGGCCTCGGGGACGTTGATGCTCGCGAGCTGCGTGATCGGCGTGATCGAACCGTAGTAGTCGATCACGATGCGCGAGAACATACCGGGGTTCGCGCGTCCGGTGCGAACCGAGCCGAGATCGTCCTTGGCTACCGTGACAGCCTTTTCCATCTTCTCTTCTGCCTCGAAGAGCGCTTCATCGATCACGGCTGTTCCTCCATGTTGTTCTGCATCATTTTTTGGGTGTCACTCACGACTTGATCAGGGTGCCGATCTTCTCACCGGACACCGCGCGAGCGATGTTTCCTTCGGTGAGGAGGTTGAACACCATCATCGGCATCGAGTTGTCCATGCACAGGCTGAATGCCGTCGCGTCCGCGACCTTGAGCTCACGTTCGATGACCTCACGGTGCGTGATCTGTTCGTACATCGTCGCGTCCGGGTCGAGACGCGGGTCGGCCGAGTAGACGCCGTCGACAGCCTTGGCCATCAGCACTACCTCGGCACCGATCTCCAGCGCGCGCTGCGCAGCAGTGGTGTCGGTGGAGAAGTAGGGCATACCCATCCCGGCACCGAAGATGACTACGCGCCCCTTCTCGAGGTGCCTGCGTGCGCGAAGGGGGAGGTACGGCTCGGCGACCTGGCCCATGGTGATGGCCGTCTGCACGCGAGAATCGACGCCCGCCTTCTCCAGGAAATCCTGCAGAGCGAGGCAGTTCATGACGGTGCCTAGCATGCCCATGTAGTCGGAGCGCGCGCGATCGAGGCCACGCTGCTGCAGTTCCGCCCCGCGGAAGAAGTTTCCGCCGCCGATGACCACTGCAACCTGTACGCCCGATCGAACGACCTCTGCGATCTGCTCAGCCACCTTGGTGACCACGTCGGGATCGAGACCGACTTTGCCGCCTCCGAACATTTCGCCGCCGAGTTTGAGCAGGACCCGCTTGAATCCTGGACGTTCGTTGGCTGGTTCGGACATTGTTCTCCTCAGTTCGATACAAGACCTTGTAGGTCCTTCATTCTTCTTCTGCCGCCGAATCGGACACCGCGGCATAGGAAAGCCCCCGGGACTCGTCCCGAGGCACTCTCATCCTGCCTCATCGGAGGCCCCAGGTACACGTAGACCCCGCCGGTAGAGCAAATGCTCTTCAGGCGGGGTCCATGTGTGCGGGCTCCGAATTAAGCGGAGGCGCCGACCTCGAAACGCACGAAGCGCTTGATGGTCACGCCTGCCTCGTCGAGGATCGCCTTGACGGTCTTCTTGGAGTCCGTGACCGAAGACTGCTCGGTCAGAACGACGTCCTTGAAGTAACCGTTGACGCGGCCTTCGATGATCTTCGGCAGTGCCTGCTCGGGCTTGCCTTCTGCGCGGGCGGTCTCTTCGGCGATGTGACGCTCGGAAGCGACGATCTCCTCGGGAACCTCGTCACGCGTGACGTACTTCGCCTTGAGTGCTGCGACCTGCATTGCAGCGCCGCGAGCGGCCTCAGCAGCAGCATCGCCTTCACCGGTGTACTCGACGAGAACGCCGACAGCGGGCGGCAAGTCGGAGCTGCGCTTGTGCAGGTAAACGGCAACGGGGCCGTCGAAGGAAGCGACGCGGCTCAGTTCGAGCTTCTCACCGATCTTCGCGGACTGCTCCGCAATGACGGTGTCGATGGTCTTGCCGTCGAGCTCGAGCGCCTTGAGAGCGTCGAGGTCAGCAGGCTTACCAGCAGCAGCGACGGTCACGATCTCGTCGGCCAGCTTGATGAACTCGTCGTTCTTGGCGACGAAGTCGGTCTCGCAGTTGATCTCGATCATGACGCCGTCCTTGGCGACGACGAGACCCTCAGCGGTGGTGCGCTCTGCGCGCTTTCCGACATCCTTCGCGCCCTTGATGCGCAGCTGCTCGACGGCCTTGTCGAAATCGCCGTCTGCATCTGCGAGTGCGTTCTTACATGCCATCATTCCGGAGCCGGTGAGCTCACGGAGCCGCTTGACGTCAGCGGCGGTGTAGTTCGCCATGATTAGCGAGCCTCCTCATGTGTCTGTTTCGGACCTAGGACTAACGGTGAAGCACGGCCTAACGGTGAAGCACGGCCTGACGGTGGTGCTCGGGCCTAACGGTGAAACGGCCCTGACCAAAAGAACTCTTGGTCAGGGCCGGTTTCAACGAATCAGGCCTCGGTGGCCGGTGCCTCTGCGGCGGGGGCTGCCTCAGCCTCTGCAGCCGGAGCTGCCTCAGCCTCTGCGGCCGGAGCTGCCTGCGAGAGCAGTTCCTGCTCCCACTCGGCGAGGGGCTCGCCTGCGCCGGCTTCGGGCTTCGCGTCCTTGTCGGCGCTCAGTCCTGCACGTGCCTGCACACCTTCGGCAACCGCGGAAGCGACAACCTTGGTCAGCAGTGCTGCGGAACGGATGGCGTCGTCGTTGCCCGGGATCGGGTAGTCGACGAGGTCGGGGTCGCAGTTGGTGTCCAGGATCGCGATGACCGGGATGTTCAGCTTGCGAGCCTCGGCAACTGCCAGGTGCTCCTTGTTGGTGTCGACGATCCACACCGCGGAAGGAACCTTGGCCATGTCGCGGATACCACCAAGGGTGCGATCCAGCTTGGTCATCTCACGCGTGAGCATGAGGATTTCCTTCTTGGTGCGACCTTCGAATCCACCGGTCTGCTCCATTGCCTCGAGCTCCTTGAGGCGAAGCAGACGCTTGTGAACGGTGGTGAAGTTGGTGAGCATGCCGCCGAGCCAACGCTGGTTGACGTAGGGCATTCCGACGCGAGTCGCTTCGGAAGCGATGGACTCCTGCGCCTGCTTCTTGGTACCGACGAAGAGAACGGTGCCGCCGTGGGCAACGGTCTCCTTGACGAACTCGTACGCCTTGTCGATGTACGTCAGCGTCTGCTGGAGGTCGATGATGTAGATGCCGTTGCGGTCGGTCAAGATGAATCGCTTCATCTTCGGGTTCCAGCGACGGGTCTGATGTCCGAAGTGGGTTCCACTATCGAGCATCTGCTTCATGGTTACGACAGCCATGGCTGTGTACCTCAAACTTTCAATCCGGTTGATGCAGGCGATCGGGTGATCCCTGCCCTGGCACCCGCACGGCCGTCGGACCTGTTTCGTGAGAACCAGGACCAGCCGAGGCCGGAAAACGTGCGCGGGCGCGCGAAGTCGGACTGTGCGAGCACAGACCGCTCGACAAGTGTACGTCCTCGTCCCCCGATGCCATAACCACCCCGGAAGCAACAGACCGAACCGGCGGTTGTGGATCGGCGGTTACCTTGTGGATTACCCGTCTGATCTGCATTGAAGCGTGCGCTACTCCACGCAAGATCAAGGAATGACGATGTTGCGCGGAGCTCGACGAGGCGTGGCCTTCGCCGTGATCTCCTGCTGTGTCGCCGTAGGCACGGCGTCAGCAGACACGCGATTCGACTGGCCGCTCGCTCCTCGGCCGCACGTGGAACGCGCTTTCGACAAACCGGCCGAGAACTGGCTGCCGGGTCATCGCGGGGTCGATCTCGGCGGCAGCGCCGGCCAATCCGTCCTCGCGGCCGGTGACGGCATCGTGGTGTTCGCGGGAGTGGTCGCCGGAAAGCCGACGGTGTCGATCGATCATTCCGGCGGCCTACGCACGACCTACGAACCCGTCACCGCAGTCGTTCGCACAGGTGAACGCGTCGCAGCCAGGTCAGTGATCGGAACCCTCGAAACCGGGCACGAAGGGTGCGCTGTCGAAGCATGTTTGCACTGGGGCTTGCGCAGAGGACGCGAGTATCTCGATCCACTCGGACTGGTTCGGTCGCAACCGCTCAGGCTCAAGCCATTGAAAGGAGGCTGATCGGTCGCAGAAATCGGTCGCAGAATCAGTGCCACTCGGAAACGGCGTGCCGACCCACAGCGTCCGCGAAGTCGTCGGCCACCATCGCTGCCAGTTCCATGAACGCTCGTCTGGTGGCCGGTCGCATCAATTCGAGGTCCATCACCGACCCCTCCGCGAGATGCTCGTCGAAAGGAATGACCTCGACGGCGCGGCATCGACGCATGAAATAGTCCACCAACGCGTCCATGTCGATGACGCTCGACCCTGGTCTGGCGGCGCTGATGACGACGACGGTCCGCTCGACCAGATGGCCGTATCCGTGCAACTGAAGCCAGTCGAGCGTTGCCGCTGCACTGCGCGCTCCGTCGATTGCCGGCGAACTGACCAGAACCAACGAATTGGCAAGATCGAGAACGCCGTTCATCGCCGAGTGCATGATCCCGGTACCGCAATCAGTGAGGATGATGTTGTAGTAGACCTGCAAGATGTCGATGACCTGGCGATAGTCGGCCTCGCTGAATGCCTCCGAAATCGCCGGATCCTGCTCACTCGCCAGCACCTCGAGACGACTCGACGACTGGGATGTGTGCACTCGAACGTCCGAATAGCTCTTTATGTCCGGTCTAGCAGCAATCAGATCGCGCACTGTCGAATTGGTCTGCAGCGGAACACGTTGTGCCAAGGTCCCGAAATCGGGATTGGCGTCAACCGCCACGACGCAGTCACCACGCAGCGAAGCAAACGTCGCACCGAGTCCGACCGTGACCGTCGTCTTGCCCACTCCCCCTTTGAGCGAGAGCAGAGCGACTCGGTAGTCGTTGCGGATCGGCTGCTCGATTCGGGCGGCCAGTGCACGGTTGCGCTGTTCGTTGGTCGAATCCCCCAGATTGACCACACCTCCGGTCGCACGATGCAATCCCCTACGCCAGCCGCCACGCGGCGTCCGTTTCGGGCGTTTCAGTAAAGCTTCGGCAACCAGATCCTGGTTTGTCACCTGCTGTTGGCTCGACGGTGGCGGTGGCGTGGACCAGACCTCTTGCAGTCGCGCCACAGGCTCCGGCGTCGGCGCCGGCTCGGGAGCCGGTTGCGGCGATTCGGACAGCCAGGCTGGTTGGCCGCTGTTCGGCAGGTGCTTCACATCTTGGCGGTTCACGAATCCCCCGGATATCGCATGTAATCGAGTGTCTCGACACGACGATCGAACTTTGCCGATTGTTCACTCTTCTGAGCTGCGACGCTACCAAATACCAGCCGAGAACTCGCGTCGCTCCACAAATCAGGCGCGCGGATGGGCCTGATCGTGGACGGATCGAAGCCGTTCGACCGACACGTGCGTGTACAGCTGAGTGGTCGCCAAACTCGCATGACCGAGGAGTTCTTGGACCACACGAAGGTCCGCACCACCCTCCAGCAAATGTGTCGCAGCCGAGTGCCGAAGCCCGTGCGGACCCATGTCGGGAGCCCCTGGAATTGCAGCCATGGTTTCGTGGACCACCGAACGCGCCTGACGCTGATCGAGCCGGCCGCCTCGAACTCCGAGGAGCAACGCTCGCCCGGATCGATCCGAACACAGCGCGGGTCGTCCGTGCTCCAGCCAGCCGTTCAGTGCCGATTCTGCGGGCAGGCCGTATGGCACCGACCGCTCCTTGTTCCCCTTGCCGAGAACACGAAGCAATCGTCGATCGGCATCGACCGACTCGACGTCCAGTCCACACAACTCGCCGACGCGAATTCCGGTGGAGTACAACAATTCCACGATGAGTCGGTCTCGCAGGGCGAGCGGCTCTTGTTGCTGCGCACCGCTTTCCGCCGCATCCATTGCGTCGAGGGCCTGGCTCTGACGCAGCACCGTCGGCAGCGTCCGGCGAGCTGGTGGAGCCGCCAGACGTGTGCCCGGGTCGACGGAAATGCGTCCGGTCTGCGCGAGCCACGCAGTGAACCCACGCGCCGAAGAAGCCCGTCGAGCTACCGTCGTACGGGCTGTTCCTACGGCATTCTGGGCGGCCAACCACGAACGCATGACACTTAGGTCGAGGCGGTCGAGATCTGCATTCTCCGAACCCGCGGAGAAATGGGTCAGCAATGCCCGCGCGTCACCGACGTAGGCGCGGATCGTGTGTTCCGACCGGCCTCGGCTCAGTCGGAGGTGCTCGGCATACGCATCGAGGTGAACGCTCAAGCTCGCCGGCAATGCGTCAGTCATGAACACACGCTCGCTCGCCGCGATTGAAACTGCAAGCTCCCTCGCCGATAGGGTTGATCGGTGAATCGAGCAATTCCTCTGAAGATGTTGTGCGTACTGGCACTGATTTCCGCAATCGCTCCACTGTCCATCGACATGTACCTGCCCGGCCTACCGTTGATGGCGGATGCACTCGACACTACTGCGGCCAGCGTTCAGCTCACGCTGACCACCTTCATGGCAGGCCTCGGAATCGGCCAGCTGATCATCGGTCCGATCTCCGACGGACTTGGCAGGCGACGAATACTGCTGGCCGCGACAATCATCACGGCACTGAGCGGCGCGGCATGCGCGGTGGCGCCGAACATCGAGTTTCTCATCGGTGCACGACTCGTCCAGGGCTTGAGTGGAGGCGCTGCCATCGTTCTTGCCCGCGCTTGTATTGCCGACCGAGCGCGCGGCGACGACGCAGCGAAGCTCTTCAGCATCATGATGATCATCGGCGGTATCGCTCCCGTCGTCGCGCCACTGATCGGCGGCGCACTTCTCGGCCCCGTCGGGTGGCGCGGGATCTTCTGGGTCCTGGCGGTCGCGGGCGCTGTAATGGTGGCTGGTGTCGTTTTGCTCGTTCCCGAGACACTTCCGCCCGAGCAACGCCACGGCGGCGGATTGAAGGCCCTGATCTCGAATCTGCGATACGTGGTCCGCAATCGGCACTACCTCGGATATGCGCTCGCATTCGTCTTCGGATTCGGCGCCTTGTTCGCGTACATCTCCGCGTCACCGTTCGTCGTTCAGAACGTTCTCGGGCTGAGTCCGTCACAATTCTCGATCGCGTTCGCAGTGAACGCCACCGGAATGGTCACGGCAGCGATGATCACCACTCGCCTGCTCGGTCGCGTCGGAGCACGCACGCTGCTGCGTTTCGGGGTGTGCCTACTCCTCATGGGCGGCGCCGTATTGTTCTGCACCAGCGTGGTTTTCAGTTCCACGAATACCTGGTTGATCTTGGTCCCACTGTTCGTGGCAATTTCGAGCATCGGGTTCATCATGGGCAATGCGACCGCTCTCGCCCAAGGAGAGGTCACCAACGCGGCCGGGACCGGTTCAGCGCTGATGGGAGCGGGCCAGTTCGGCTTGGCGGCGCTGGTTTCGCCGTTGGTGGGAATTGCGGGAGAAGACACGGCAGTTCCGATGGCAATCGCAATTCCCACCTTCGGAGTTCTCGCGGCCGTTGCGCTCGTGTTGCTGACTCGCGGCACGGCCGCCGCGAGTTAGTTTTCGGCCGCAGCGAGTTCGGACTTCCAGACCCGGAAGCCCTCTTCGGTGCGACCACGACGCCAATAGCCGGAAATAGAAGCAGCCGACGCTGGGACATTTCGTTCCTTGCGAATGTACGGCCGGAGGTTGTGCATGACGGCTTGCGCTTCACCGTGAATGAACACGTGCGGTTCGCCCGGCAACCACTCGAGCGCCTTGACCGCGGCGACAACCGGAGCGTTGTCGCCCGCCAATTCTTCGCCGACCGCGTCGGACGATGCCCCGCGATGCAGCCAGGTCACGGCAATACCTTCTGGGGCATCGAGCGCGATTTCGTCTTCCGGTCCCCCGACCTCGACGACGGCGTAGCCGACCGCATTCGGCGCCAATCGCGCTATCGACGCGGAAATAGCGGGTATTGCGGTCTCGTCTCCGACGAAGAGATACCAATCAGCGGTTGGTGACGGCGAAAACGCGCCACCGGGTCCCCGCAGAGTAATCTCAGCGCCCGGCTGAACTGACGCGGCCCACGGACCTGCGACACCCATGTCGCCGTGGACGACAAAATCGATTGCAATCTCTTTGGCATCAAGATCGTACGAACGAATCGTGTAGGTGCGCAGTGTCGGCTGATCAGGAGTGCCGAATTCGATCTTTACATAGGAATCGCTGTATTCGCTGGGAGTGAACGACTCGAAGCCTGGTCCCCCGAGAAACACTCGTACCATATGGGGGGTCAATTGTTCGGTCCGCAGAACCGTCAATGCAGTTGTCGGCTTGGCCACAGAAAGATCCTTCCGAAAGTTAGTGTTACCTAACTAATGTACACGACAATTGCAGCACGAGGGCGAAATACCTCGCCGGCGACTCCACATAGCGCTCTGTCGACCTTTGTGCAGAGCGAAAGAAACCGACCAATCTGCTGGGTAAATTCGGTGCTGTTTAGACGAATTATCTGATCAGCTTCACACGGACGACCTGTCGGACAAAGCTGTCCGAGAACTCGGCAAAGCAACAGTAAAATACACCTCTGGCTCCCGGCGAGTTCGCCGAGAGCCAGAGGTGTATTTAATTCAATCTAGTGTGCAGCGTCGAAAGCGTCGATGATTTCCGCTTTGATACGCCCACGCGGAGCAACTTCGTAACCGTTCTTACCTGCCCAGTCACGGATGGCCTGGAGCGTCTCCTTGGAGCGTCCGGAACCTGATGTGGCCTGCGGAGATGCAGCCTGAGCCTTCTTGCCGCGCTTCCCGCTCACCTTCGCAGCAGCCTCCACGAACGGCTTCACCGCAGCGTCGAACTTCTCTGCATTGGTGGCGCGCAGATCGATCACGTAATCCGTTCCCTGGTAAGAGAACTCAATTCGATCACCGAATCCATCGTCAATCGGCTTACCATCAAGGTCGTCGATGAGTTGCCGAATCAGCTTCTCAGCCATTGCACTCCTCTTTCAATGATCGATTCAATTCTCCTTCACAATACACAGATAGAGCGTTGATGAACAAAAGAAGTTCGAAAGCCTTCACCGTTTCCGAACAGACTCAATGGTCCGAATTAGCAGCGGGTTAGCGGCATTGCCTCGACCGAACACGACCCTGAAAATTCTGCACATTCATCCCTCGGATGCCGGGTGTCAATCAATGCCCGCCGTCATCGTGATCCAGACTAATCGGACTTCCACGCACATTGACCTGAGGCTTTCCTGAGACCCGTCGAACTTGCAGGTCGGGTCGGCGAAAGCATCGAGAATTACATTGCACACAGTCGAGCAAATTCGTGAAAGATAGCCCTGACGTGCCATTTTCGATGCGCTGCGGGTATTGACGATTCACGGTCTTCACAAACGATTAGTGAGCATCGCCACGCATGGTCTGACGGGCGCAGAAGTAGTTCACGTACTACCGCGTCCGAAACCAACCACTGGAATCAGAACTTGCAAATCCCTCCAGTTCGAGCAGAGGAAGAGTGGCACGAACCTGAGCTATGAGCAATCCCGATTCCTCGGACAACTCACGCGTACTGCGAGACCCCGTTCCCGGCAATGCTTCGTATACCAATCGAGAATTGCCTCGCAATGCGTCGATGTCACGCGTCGCGGCCGCATCCTCCGCGGAATCCCCGACACCAAATGGGCCTGACGCTTCGACTACATCCACGGCATTGGAAACGAGTTGCGCTTCACCTTCGCGGATCATCCGGTGACATCCGGTCGACGATGCCGAGGTAACCGGTCCGGGCACCGCCATCACGGGACGGCCTAACTTCCGAGCCCAATTGGCGGTATTGCGTGCACCACTGCGCCAACCCGCCTCGACCACCACTACTCCGTCCGACAACGCAGCTACCAGTCGATTCCTTGCCAGAAACCGGAACTTTGCAGGTGTTGTGCCCGGTGGATATTCACTTATCACTGCACCCGAACTCGCTATCTGTTTGAGTAGTCGCGCATGCCCTGACGGATACGCTCGATCCACGCCACAGGCCAAGACAGCCAGTGTGGTTCCACCTACGCCCAATGCAGCGCGGTGCGCGGCCCCGTCGATACCGAAGGCCGCCCCGGAAATCACGGTCCATCCGTCGACAGCCAGGTCACCGGCAATCTCTGCCGTCACGTGTTCGCCGTACGCAGTAGATGCTCGCGTGCCGACAATCCCAACCGACCTCTCGGTCAGATCAACCAAATCCCCGGACCCCAACACCCACAACACAAATGGCGCCGTCTCACCCCCGGAGGCATCGAGTCCGTCGAAGGAAAGCATTCGCCACGCCGGCCAATCGGCGCAGTTCGGTGTTACGAGCCTGCCACCCATCGCCTCCATCAGGTCGAGGTCTCGTTGGGCTGTGTCGATGTGAGCGCGGGCTCGTGTCTTCTCCTCGATCGCGGGTGGCAGATCGCCGTTGCGGACCGCCCTCGCAGTTTCTTCGACCCCGAGCTCGTCGATCAACATGGACATATACGCGCTTGGGCCCTGCACGACGCGGGACAGATATGCCCAAGCGAGTAGTCGCGGATCGTGCGCAGTCATTGGAATCCCCTGTCTCGGAAGTCGAGTGCGGTGACAACTTGGTCTGGTCCGGGCATCGCCTCACCTGCCAGATCGGCGACACTCCAGGCAACCCGCAACGCTCGGTCCGCCCCACGAGCAGTGATGACACCTTTACGCAGCGCCCGTTCCACCGGCGCCAGCGCTGCACGCGAGAGTCTGAACTTCTGTCTCAACGCCGGCCCTGGCACCTCCGCGTTGGTCCGCCACCCGTACTCACTCCACCGCTGGGCTGCAGTGTCTCGAGCTGCCGCCACGCGCGCACGAACATCGCTGGTGCTTTCCCCCACTTCGTCGATCAGCGCTCCGGTTGCTACCGCCTGCATCCGGACCCTGATGTCGACTCGGTCCAACAACGGGCCAGACAATTTCCCCAGGTAACGGCGACGCGCCGCGGGTGCGCAGACGCAGTCCGCGTCTCGCGGCGGCGCGCATGGGCACGGATTCGCGGCCAGGATCAGCTGGAACCGCGCCGGGTACCGAGCAACTCCGTCCCGCCGGGCGATTCGCACTTCCCCGTCTTCGAGTGGTGTGCGTAGCGCTTCGAGCACCTTCACCCCGATCTCGGCACATTCGTCGAGAAACAGCACGCCGCGATGGGCGCGGCTGACCGCACCAGGACGAGCCATCCCACTACCACCACCCACCAGCGAACTGACCGACGAACTGTGATGCGGCGCAATGAAAGGCGGCATATCGATCAACGGCCGATCCTCCGGCAACACCCCCGCCACCGAATGAATCGCCGTCACCTCCAACGACTCCCCCTCCGTCAACGGCGGAAGAATCCCCGGAAGCCTCTGCGCCAACATCGTTTTCCCGATCCCCGGCGGACCCGTCAACATCAAATGATGCGCACCCGCCGCAGCAACCTCGATCGCCCACCGAGCATCCGTCTGCCCGACAACCTCACTCAAATCCCGCACCGCCACCACACCAGCACGCTCGAAAACATCAGGAACAGCAAGCGCCAACTCCCCACGCAACCACCCGATCACCGCGGACAGATCGTCAGCGCCCAGCACCTCGATCCCCTTCACCAAGCCCGCCTCAGCCAACGCCCGAGCCGGAACCACCACAGTCCCCCACCCCGCCCGCTTCGCCGCAAGCACCGCAGGCAACACACCACGCACCGTCCGCAAACGACCGTCGAGCGCCAACTCCCCCAAAAACACAGTCTCCCGCAACAACTTCCGCGGCAACTTCTTCGCCGCATCGAGAACTGACAACGACAAAGCCAAATCGTAAACACTGCCCACCTTCGGCAACGTCGCCGGCGACAACGCCAAAATCACCTTGCTGTCCGGCCACTCCTCACCAGAATTGGTCACCGCCGCTCGAATCCGATCACGCGACTCGTGCAACGCCGTATCAGGCAGCCCCACCAAATGCACCGCAGGCAACCCGCGCCCGATATCCGCCTCGATCTCCACTATCTGCCCGTCCACACCACTGACCGCAACAGAATGCGCCCGCCCCAACGCCATCAGAACGCATCCACAAAATGCTCGACCGAAGGCACGCCGTCCCGGCCGATCAACACCGCCACCACATCGAAACGGACCCTCGACCACGACCGGCCCGAATCAGTGAGCCAGTGCATCGCCAACACCCGAATCCGACGCTGCTTCGCGAACGTCACCGACTCCGCCGGACTCCCGTACCCGGCACCCGAGCGAGTCTTCACCTCCACGAACACAATTCGATCACCGGACGTCGCAACAACATCCAACTCGCCGTACCGACAACGCCAATTGCGTTCGACAATCTCCAAACCCGCATCAATCAGGAACTCGACAGCCACATCCTCGCCCCGAGCCCCCAACGCCATATTCCTCGCCATCGCAGCCCCCACCACTCACACCCCGCGCCCGCCCATACGAAACGCGTCCCAACCACCACCCTCAACCCACCACCACAAAACCAAGCCATCCGAAAACAACCTGTTCACAACTCGGAACCTGTGGAATTCGGCAGCGCGACACACCAACGGCGACCCGAAACCTGACAATTTTCTGAAATCAGCCACATCTTGGACGAAAGTCCAGTAGAACTAGTTACAGTTTTGCTCAAACCGTCACGCACCCCGCTGAATGGAGTTCTACATGGCCCGCCGCTCACTTCGCCACGCAGTAGCAACCACTACATCCCTCGTTCTCATCGCCGCCGGCGTCACTGTTGGACTTGGAGCCTCGGTGGCGCAAGCAGCACCGGCATGCGCGCTCAACCAGTCGGTCACCGACAGTTGGGCCGGTTCCCTCGGGACGCCGTACACCGTCAGCAAGGAGGTTGTCGGCGACGGCAAGGTCGCCCCGGGACAGACGGTCACCTACCTGACAAAGGTTTCCGGTTCGGGAGCACTCGTCAATCAGATCCGCGATTTCCACCCGGCAGGATTCCAGCTGGTCAAGGCTCGCCTGAACGTCAAATGGCTTATCGGCGACCAGAAGTGGGACGACGTCACCAAGACCGTCGTCGTCGGCAACAACTCCGTGGTGGCAAAGGGCGGCGGATGGACCACTGCTGGTGGCGGCATCATCGCATTGGAGACCACCTACAAGGTTCCCGATAACGCAGTTGTCGGCTCTCAGCTCGACAGCGGCGCCGGCACCAACATTGTGCTGGCGGCGGGCGACTGGAACATCAATCCGATGGGCGTGTGCGTCACCATCCGGCAGCCGAACCCCGTCGAGGCGGGCGCCGGAAGCCTCGAGGACATGGGCTTCGGCTCACTCAACTCCGGATCGGGCCAGGTATTCGGTTCCCTCACCGATCCGCAGGGGTCGATGACCAATGTCATCAGCGGTGTCCTGGGCAATGTGCTCGGCAACATGAGCTGACTCAGTTCGAATTAGAAATGGGCCGAGCCACCAGCACATGCTGGTAGCTCGGCCCATTTCTACGTTGCCGAACAAAGCTTTGCCGTCAACCGAGTTCAAGAAATCATCAGCAAATCACCGCGTCAGCTTTCCGCCGTACCGGGCCGGCGTCGTACCGAAGGTTTCCCGAAATGCGGCGATGAACCCGCTACTGGTTCGGTAACCCACCTGCGGGGCAACGTCGTTGACACCCTCACCCCGCGCGAGCATCTCGAGCGACGCATACATTCGGGCGCGAGTCCTCCACTGTCCGAAGGTAATCCCGGTATCGGCGACAAAGGCACGCATCAAAGTCTTGGAACTGACCCCGAGTTCACCCGCCCACTCCCCTAATGTTCGCGAGTCTGCCGGATCGGCAAGGATGCGGGCAGAAACCGAACTCGCCGCAGCATTGCGAGGAACCGCGAGGACGTCGTGCCGTTCGGGCGCGGCAGCAAGAATGTCGTAGAGCAACTCCTGACTCATCAACCGCCGAGCATCGTCGATGGTCCGATCTGCGAGATGGCGCAGCAATTGAGCGGACAGAGCATCGACTTCGAGAACCAGTGGCTGAGTCCACCTGGGCCCGCCAGGGCGTAGATCCGGACGCGCATAGGCCGCGATCATGCATCCCGCCGACAGAAGCGTCATGTCGTGGAGAACGGTGCCCGGCAACCAGACCAAGTGCTCGCTGTGCAGGTGCCACACGTTGCCCCCGGCAGCAATCTGCATCGTCCCTTCACTCATCCAGGCGATCTGATGCTCCGGGTGGCGGTGAGCCCCGTACGCGGTCACGCCCTCGACGACGTTGGTGTAGACCTGAAAATCTTTGAATGTCCGTCCGCGACTATCGGGCAGCGCTAGCAAGGACTTTGGGCGAGTCGAGTACTCGATAGTGGACATTTTGCGTCTTTCTGGGCGTATCCGAGTCCATCCTGAAGGATGGACCGACGATCCTGCAAAGGTTAGCCTCACTTTATTGCTGACGCGACCAGCTCAGCACTTCACGCGGACCTCAGATCACTTCGCCCACCACTTCGAAGGAGCATGCACGTGCCCTCACATAGCACCCGAATCCTCGCCGCCTTATTCACGACGGCCGCGATCATCGGGTTCTCGACCGCCTGTGGAACCTCGCAAGGCGTCGACACCGCATCAGCGACCCAGAGCAACGACGCATTCCCCGTGACGATCGAGCACGCACAGGGTTCGACGACAATCGATGCCGAACCGCAGCGGGTAGTGACACTCGGATACACCGATCACGAACCACTGCTCGCCTTGGGAGTCGAACCCGTAGGCATGGCCGAATGGTGGGGGTCCGGCATGGATGAAAGCTGGCCGTGGACGAAGAATTACTGGAAGGGGAAAACTCCGACCTACATCAACAGCGGCGGAGACTTCAACTTCGAGCAAATCGCCTCCCTCGCACCAGATCTGATCCTCGCGCTGTACGCCGACATCGACACGGAAACCTACAAGAAGCTGACCTCGATTGCGCCGACTGTCGCGCAGAGCAAGGACTACGACGCGTACACAACGCCGTGGACCGACATGACGCTCACCGCCGGGCGCGCCCTCGGCAAAGGACCACAAGCTCAGCAACTGATCACAGATACCGAAAACGCGTTTGCCGCCGCCCGCGCTGCACACCCGGAGTTTGCCGGGCAAACCGCAACGATCGTCAACCTCGACACTCCCGAGGGCTACGTGTTCTCGTCGCACGACCCACGCGGCATTTTCCTCTCGTCACTCGGGTTCACCCTCCCCGCGACCGTCGACGCATTCGTCGGCGACCAGTTCGGCGACTGGATGCCGAACGAGCGATACGACATCCTCGAACCCGTTGATCGTTTGATCGTGATGGCCGACCCGGAGGGAGAGAAGGCCCTCGCCGGCAACACGCTCTACCAGCGACTACCCGCCGTGAAGAGCGGAAATGCGATGGTCGTGCGGTACACCGCAGATCCACCCGTCGGCGCGGCGATGTCCGGCAATACCGTCCTGAGCATTCCGTATGCCATCGACCAACTGACAGCCACGTTGTCGAAGTAAACTACAGGGCGGGTATCGAAAATATGTTCGAAGAGTGTTAGCCTCGGGGTCAGGAAGCACTCACGGACATCGAGGATCACCATGGACGAGGTACCGGACACCGCGTTAGAACTGGCTCGACTGGTCGACGAGCTGACGGTTCTCGACCAGCGACGCGTCGACATCGGCGAGAGTTTGGTTCATCTCGAGTACCTCTACTCCCAGATGGGCGCACGGCAACAAGCAGATGCTGCCCGAAAAGCCTTCCAGGAGAAGTACGTCGGACGAATCTACGAACTCGCAGACGGCCTGCGAACCTGAAAAGGGGTTGCACACAACCACTGACCGAGCGCATGGTCATTCCTGCACGACACACCGGACCGATCGGTTCGGCTGTGAACTATGTGGGAGAAATCTGATGGAGAAGATCACCAAGAGGCTGTGGAACTGGGCATCGATACTCGACGAGAACACTCGCGAGCAAGCGCTGCGTACGTCCCAGATGCCTTTTGTCCGTCCACATCTGGCGCTTATGCCGGATGCGCACCTCGGTGCGGGAGCGACGGTGGGTTCGGTCATTCCGACGGAAGGCGCAATCATGCCCGCCGCCGTCGGAGTCGATATCGGCTGCGGAATGATCGCGGTCAAAACCCAGTTCAGCGCACGCGACCTTCAAGGCCGCGACCTGACCGTACTTCGCCACAGCATCGAACGCTCCGTCCCGCTCTCGGCAGGTGTCTACAACAAGACGCTGAGCGACACGGCGAAAATCCGCATCGCAGAACTCGAGGCGATGGCGGGCGATCGCCTGTCCTTCTACGACAAGTTCAAGAACGACTGGAGGTTTCAGCTCGGAACGCTGGGCTCTGGTAACCACTTCATCGAGGTGACGCTCGACGAGAGCGACGGCGTCTGGCTGTTCCTGCACTCGGGAAGCCGCGGTATCGGAAACAAGCTCGCGCAGCATCACATCAAGATCGCCAAGGACTTGTGCGAGCGGTGGTACATCAACCTTCCCGATCCGGATCTTGCCTACCTGGTCGAGAAGACGCCCGAATTCGACTCGTACATCACCGATCTCAACTGGGCTCAGCACTTCGCTCTGCTCAACCGCGAAGAGATGATGGACCGCGTCGTGAAGGACTTCGCGCACTTCATGGGAGACGGCAAACCCGCGATCATCGACGAAGTCGAGCGGATCAACTGCCACCACAACTTCACCCAGAAGGAGTTCCACATGGGCAGGGGTGTGTGGCTGAGCCGTAAGGGTGCGATCAAGGCAGACGAGGGCACGCCCGGGCTCATCCCCGGTTCGATGGGGACGGCGAGTTACGTCGTCGTCGGGAAGGGAAACGTACCGTCGTTCAAGTCCAGCCCCCACGGCGCGGGTCGGGTGTACGGACGTAACCAGGCACGCAAGACCTTCACCATCGAAGATCTCGACAAGGCAATGGTCGGCATCGAATACAAGCGTTCCGCGGCGTTCCTCGACGAGATCCCGGGTGCGTACAAGGACATCGACGTCGTGATGGACGACGCGAAGGACTTGGTCGAGATTCGACACACGCTGCGTCAGATTGTGAACGTCAAGGGCAACTGACCCCGCACAACTCCGCGAAATACGAAGTGGCCCGCCGATATCGGCGGGCCACTTCGTTGTCGAGATCAGTCCGGCAAGCGCAGATCAGTCAGGAAGGCGCAGATCCGGCTTGTCCAGCTCTTCGATGTTGACGTCCTTGAAGGTCACGACGCGTACGTATTTCACGAATCGCGCCGGGCGGTACATGTCCCACACCCAGGCGTCGGACATCCGCAGCTCGAAGTAGATCTCCCCGTCTGAATTGTGGGGCAGCAACTCGACCGTGTTGGCCAGGTAGAAACGTCGTTCGGTCTCCACGACGTAGGAGAACTGTCCGACGATGTCCCGGTATTCACGGTAGAGCGACAGCTCCATCTCGGTTTCGTACTTCTCGAGATCCTCGGCACTCATCGGTTTAGCCAGTCCTCCCAGTTCGTCTGAACGTCCATCATCCCGTACGGCCCGCGCGTTGTTCCAACCGGACTCCCGCAGCCACCACGTTGGCATAGGTCATGCGGTGCTCAGGGCACGGCCCCAGCTCGTCGAGTGCGTCCATGTGCAGTGGCGTGCTGTATCCCTTGTGAATCGCGAAGCCGTATCCCGGATGAGTGTCGTCCATCTCGGTCATCACACGATCTCGGGTCACCTTCGCGAGAACGCTCGCCGCGGCGATGCATGCAGCGGCGCCGTCACCGCCGATGACCGGTAGCGACGGAGCCGTCAGACCCGGAACCCGGAATCCGTCGGTGAGAACGTAGCCCGGTTCGAGGTCGAGGCCCGCAACTGCTCGTCGCATCCCCTCGATGTTGGCGACGTGGATGCCGATCTGATCGACTTCCGCAGCGGGAACAGAGATGACACTCCACGCCAACGCCAAGCGCTTGATCGCCGGGAAAAGCTCCTCGCGCGCACGTTCGGTCAGCTTCTTCGAATCGTCGAGCCGCGCGAGGGCTGCTTGCGGTTTCGGCGCCAGGACACACGCTGCAATGACAAGTGGACCAGCGCACGCTCCGCGCCCGGCCTCGTCGACGCCGGCCACCGGTCCGAGTCCGGTTCGCGCCAACGCAGACTCCATCGTCCGCAGACCTGCCGATCTGCGAATGACAACGCGAGGGGGCCAACTACTCACTGTCTCTGCCTACTCGGAACTACGCGAATCCATGTGTGCGGTCCGACAACTCAGTTGCCCTGAATATCAGGCGCATCGATGCCGCCCATTCGCGACGGGGGAAGAACGATGAAACGAGCTTGACCGATGATGTTGTCGATCGGGACGGTTCCCTGGAACTCGTCGTCGACGTGGTAGCGCGAGTCGGCGGAATTGCTGCGGTTGTCACCCATGACCCACACGTGGCCCTCGGGAACGGTGATCGGTCCGAAGCAGCGGCCCGACTTCAATTCGGTGTCACACGTTTGCGTTCCCGGAGTGAACGGGAAATCCATCTTGATGTACGGCTCGTCGAGCGGCTTGCCATCGACCAGGACTCGGCCCTGATCGTCACAGCATTCGACGGTCTGGCCGCCGGTAGCGATCACTCGCTTGACCAAGTCGTTCTCGTCCGGCGGAACGAGGCCGACCCACGAACCGACCTCTTGAATACCGCGGACGACAACGTTGTCGGACCGATTGGACACATATTTCGTGTTCCACGAATCGGGTCCCTTGAAGACGACGACGTCGCCGGGTTCCGGATCGCCGAAGCGGTATCCGATCTTCTCCACCACGATGCGGTCACCGGTACATCCCGCACAGCCGTGCAGTGTCGGTTCCATCGACTCGGATGGGATGAGAAAAACTCTGAAGACAAATGCCTGAAGGACGATGCTGAGTACCAGCGCTACGCCGATCAGAACAGGGAGTTCTCGCAGAAACGATCGCTGTTTCTTCTGCGGCCGATGTGAGGTCGGTTCCGCGGAACCGCTTGATCCCTCGTGATTCTCGGGTCCGGACGACAATGCCTGCTCCTTCGAAGAATCTGCCACAGAAACCAGATTAGCCCGACACCGCGCGTACGCGGTGCCGGGCTCATCGGAAAGATCAGCGCTTTTCCTTGATCTTCGCCTTCTTGCCACGAAGCTCACGGAGGTAGTACAGCTTGGCGCGACGGACGTCACCGCGGGTCAGAACCTCGATGGAGGCCAGCGTGGGGCTGTGAACCGGGAAGGTGCGCTCGACGCCGACGCCGAAGGAGACCTTACGGACGGTGAAGGTCTCGCGAACGCCGCCGCCCTGGCGACGAATAACGACGCCCTTGAAGACCTGCACGCGCTCCTTGGAGCCTTCGATAACCTTGACGTTCACGTTGAGCGTGTCGCCGGGACGGAACTCGGGGATGTCGTCGCGGAGCGACTTTTTGTCCAGGAAGTCCAGGGTGTTCATATGTCATCCTTGTATTTCGCAGGAGCAGAGGAACCGAGCGGCACGCGTTTCGGTCTCCCGAAACGGCGCTCGTCTGGTTCGTGCCCAGATCAAGTGCTGCTGCCTGGTCCAGGCAACCCGTCCATTGTGCCAGACGCGGATACCAGCGGGGAAATCGGTGGCGGCGGAGCTGCGTGGATGGTGTGGTCCAGTTCCTGCTCGGCCGCGGTCATCGCATGTTCGACGCTCGGCGATCCGGCTATCAGATCCTGGACGTAGATCTTGGCCCGGATGACGGGCCGACGCCATTTCCGTTCGCGTTCGAGCGCGCGGTTCATCCGTTTCGGCTTGCGCGTGTACCGCCAGCGAGCCCACGGTGCACCCGGCCGGCTCAGGCGGACCGCTCCGATTACCAGCAACGGGAAAACGAACAGGCCGACGAGCCCCGTCCAGATCTTCCCTTTGAGAATCACGATGGCTGCCAAGGCGAAGTTGATCAACGCGACGAAAACGAAGACCAATTTGATCCACGGATCGCGTTCTTCACGGAATCCGGCGACGTCGAGAAGTTCGAGCGGGCGGAAACCCAGCAGCACCAGACCGGTCACGGCGATCGCGACGAAGACCGCATCCACCGAGGTCCGACCTTGTTCGGACCAGTACACATCCTTCAGATAGAAGATCAGTGCGAACTCGTCGAGCACCAACGCCGCACCCATACCGAAGATCGCCGCCAGGACGGCACCGGTGGTCTGCGAACCATCGACGTAGACCGCGATCAACGCACCACCGGAGATCATCATGGCGATCACACCGAACACGACGTGATGCACATGCTGGCCTCCGGGCGCGATGTTGCCCGGCCACCATTTCACTTGCGCGCGAATCATACGGACGCTGAGGCGGATGAAAAGGAAGGCGGACAGGAACCCGAGCAGGAAGAACAGCAACGGCAATCGGCCATGGGCGATGATCTCGCGCTCGAGCCACTCCCGCATCACTGTCCTCCCTTCACCGAATTCATGATCCGACCCTGATCGGATTCATACCGCCAACCGACTCGATTGTGACGATACGGACTTCGAAAACCCGGCGGACGGATTTACTTGCCGAAGCCCGCCTTGCGCAGAGCGTCGGCCATCGACCCGGCAGCAGGCGCGCGGTTGTCCGGTCGCTGCTCGCGTCCGCCCTGGCGTCCGCCATTTCCTCGTTGCTGACCCTGCCCCTGACGCTGGCCCTGCGGCTGGCCCTGACGCTGGGGTTGCCCACCTCGCTGGCCTTCGGACTTGCGGGGCGCTCCCACCTCGTCGTCGAGACGAAGCGTCAGCCCGATGCGTTGGCGTGCCTCGTCCACTTCGAGGACCTTCACCTTGACGACGTCACCTGACTTGACGACCTCGCGTGGGTCCTTGACGAAGTTGTGTGACATCGCCGAGACGTGAACCAGACCGTCCTGATGAACTCCGATGTCGACGAAGGCACCGAAGGCTGCGACGTTGGTGACCACGCCTTCGAGGGTCATGCCGGGCTTGAGATGCGCGACCTTCTCGATACCTGCGGCAAAGGTTGCGGTCTTGAATTCGGGTCGTGGATCTCGTCCCGGCTTCTCCAACTCGGAGATGATGTCGGTGACGGTCGGTAGACCGAATCGCTCGTCGACGTAGTCGGACGCCTTGACCGATCGAAGTGCCTGCGAGTTTCCGATCACGGTGCGCACGTCCCCGCCTGCACTCGCGACGATCTTGCGAACCACCGGATATGCCTCCGGGTGGACGCTCGACGCGTCGAGAGGGTCGTCGCCGTCGGTGATCCGCAGGAAGCCTGCGCACTGCTCGAATGCCTTGGGTCCCAGGCGGGAGACATCCTTGAGACCCTTGCGGGATTTGAACGGACCGTTCTGGTCCCGATGCGCGACGATGCTCTCTGCAAGGGATCCTGCAATTCCGGACACCCGAGCAAGCAGCGGCACGGACGCGGTGTTGACGTCGACGCCGACCGAGTTGACGGCATCCTCGACGACGGCGTCGAGGGAACGCGAGAGCAGCGATTCGGTGATGTCGTGCTGGTACTGACCGACGCCGATGGACTTGGGATCGATCTTGACCAACTCCGCCAACGGATCCTGCAAGCGACGCGCAATGGACACCGCACCGCGAATCGAGACGTCGAGGTCGGGAAGTTCCTGCGACGCGTAGGCCGAAGCCGAGTACACCGATGCGCCTGCCTCGGAGACGACGATCTTGGTCAGGTTGGGCGCGCCGGTCTTCTTGATCAGTTCGGTAGCGAGCGTGTCGGTCTCGCGTGAGGCCGTGCCGTTGCCGATGGCGATCAGTTCGACGCCGTGTTCGGCGACCAGTCCGGCAAGCGTCGCGAGAGCCGCGTCCCACTTGTTCTGCGGCTGGTGCGGGTAAATCGTCTCGTAGGCAACAACTTTGCCGGTTCCGTCGACGACGGCAACCTTCGTTCCGGTGCGGAATCCGGGGTCGAGTCCCATGGTGGGTCGGGCGCCGGCGGGAGCTGCGAGGAGTAGATCCTTGAGGTTGGTGGCGAAGACGTCGACGGCGTCCTTTTCGGCCGACTGCCGCAGACGCATCCGAGTGTCGATACCGAGCGTGACGGCGAACTTCGTCTTCCACGCCCACTTGACGGTGTCGAGAAGCCACCCGTCGGCGGCCCGACCACGGTCGGCGATCTCGAACCGCGACGCGATGCGGCCTTCGTAGACCGTGCGCTCCCCCGGCGCGAGTTCTTCGGTGTCTGCCGCCATGTTGAGCGACAGCACTTCTTCCTTCTCGCCGCGCAGGACGGCGAGGATGCGGTGCGAGGGCAATTTGGAGAACGGTTCCGAGAACTCGAAGTAGTCAGCAAACTTCGAGCCATCGGTTTCCTTGCCCTTGCGGACCGAGGAGACGACCTGGCCGCGATTCCACATCAGCTCACGCAATTCACCGACCAGATCGGCGTCCTCGGCGAAGCGCTCGACGAGGATCGACCGGGCACCGTCGAGCTGCTCGTCCGAATACTTCGCGGGATCGGTGGTGGGATCTCCGATGAGAGCATCGGCGACGGGCTCGTGGCCGGCCTCGCGGGCGATCTGCGCCTTGGTGCGCCGCTTCGGCTTGAAGGGGAGGTAGATGTCCTCCAGCCGCGCTTTCGTCTCGGCCAGCATGATCTGACCGCGCAGTTGATCGTCGAGTTTGCCCTGAGAGTCGATCTCCGTGAGCACGGCGTCACGACGGTCGTCGAGCTCGCGGAGATACCGCAGCCGCTCGTCCAGGAGTCGCAGCTGGGCGTCGTCGAGCGTGCCGGTGACTTCCTTGCGGTACCGGGCGATGAAGGGCACCGTGGCTCCGCCGTCGAGAAGGTCGACTGCTGCTGCAACCTGGCCTTCGCGGACGTCGAGTTCCTCGGCAATGCGCTGGTTCACGGTCTTGAGAATCACGAGATCCGACCCTACCGCTATCCTGAGACAAGAAGATCGGCAACAGTGCCGTGTCAGGGCTACCGGGGGAAACAAATGAGTACGCGGTACGTCCGGATTGCCGCAATGGTGGCCGCAGTTACTTTTGCGGCTTCGTGCAGCGGTGGACAGAACCCGGATGATCCGATGCAGACCCCCGCCTTTCCCGACACCAATGTTCCGGTAGCCGAGACCCTCGACGGCCGTCTGGGACAGGCTCAGGTAGCTGCGCTCGGGCGTGGTGCGGACGTCTCCATCGCCATCCTCGACCGCTCCTCGGACAAGTACCTCGACGTCGCCGGTGACCAGCAGATCGAAACAGCCTCGGTGGCAAAACTTTTCATCGCCGAGGATCTACTTCATCAGGATGCGCGCGGTGAGCGACCCATCACGGACGACGATCGCACCCTCATGGCGGCGATGCTCGAATCCTCCGACGACACCGCAGCCAACCTCCTGTGGGACGAGGTCGGCGGCCAAGAGGTGATCACCCGCGTCGCCGAGCGTTATGCACTGACCGCGACGACGCCGCCCTGGGACGGAATGTGGTGGAACACCGAGACCACGACACGTGACCTGGTCACCTTCTACAGCGGTGTCCTCGACGACTCCGATCAACTCGGACCTGAACGGGTCGAGCAGTTCGTCGAGTACCTGCGGCAATCCACTCCCGAAGGAACCGACGGTTACGACCAGAGATTCGGCCTGCCCGAGGCCTTGTTCGGCGAGCCCGTCATAGGAGTCAAACAGGGCTGGATGTGCTGTGTCGAGGACAAGTGGATCCATCTGTCCACCGGCATCGTCGGTGACGACAACCGATACATCATCGCAATCGGTTCGCGAGAAGACGTCCAGTACACGGATGAGGACAGCTTCTATCCCGACACCTCGTTCACCGATGCCGTCGACGACGAAAGTGCATTGCACGCTCGCGACACGGTCACCGGCGTCACGCAGATTCTCTTCCCGAGCGGAAGCATCGACGACTGGGCAGCGGCATCCACGACCGCGGATTCGGCGATGCCCGAAGCTTCCGGGCCCTGAGTCGATCCACGCGGTCGTGTTCGTCCTCAAGCCTGCTTGTACTCGAGCACCGAACCGATGACCCGGTCCTGTTGTTCGAACGTGAGCATGGGCCACAGCGGCAGTCGAAGGATCGACGCGGAGAACTCGGCACTACGCACGCACGGCTGCGGTGTTCGTCCGTAGCGCACACCGGCCGCACTCGTATCGAGCGGAACGTAGTGGAACGGCGCCACGATTCCGTCACCGGCAAGGTGCCGAATCAAGCCGTCACGGCTCTCTTCGGTCGGCATCTTGAGATAGAACAGGTGCGCAGTGTGCTCGCGATCATCGGGCACCGCCATGGGCACGACACCGTTCGCGGCCGCCCACTCGCCCAGACTCACGCTGTAGGCATCCCAGACGCGATGCCTGGCCGCCTGAATCGCGTCGAACTCGGAGAGTTGTGCGTCGAGGACGGCGGCATTGAGTTCACTGGGCAGATAACTCGACCCGATGTCCTGCCACGAATACTTGTCGACCTGGCCGCGCAGGAAACGCGCACGGTCGGTCCCCTTCTCACGGATGATTTCGGCGCGAGTCATCAACTGATCGTCAGAGAGCAACAGCGCGCCGCCCTCACCGCAGTGAACGTTCTTGGTGTCGTGAAAACTCTGCGTTCCGATTGTTCCGATGGTGCCGAGCGAGCGCCCGCGCCACTTTCCGCCGAGTCCGTGAGCGTTGTCTTCGATCAACGCAACGCCGTGGAGTTCCGCGAGGTCGAGGAGAGGTTCCATGTCCGCGGCGACTCCGCCGTAATGCATGACCAGTACAGCTTTGGTGCGTTCGGTGATCGCCGCCGCGACGCACGCCGGGTCGATGTTGCCGGTACTCGGATCGATGTCGACGAAAACAACAGTGGCCCCGCGCAACGCGACGGCGGTTGCCGCCGAACTGAACGCGAAGCTCGGAACTATTACCTCGTCGCCCGGGCCCAATTCGAGCAGCAGCGCACCCAATTCGAGTGCATGCGTGCACGAGGTGGTCAGCAGAGCATGCGTGGATCCGGTGATCGCCTTGAGCGCTGCAGTCGCGGACTTGGTGAAACGTCCGTCACCGTGAATGTGGTCGGACTCCAGAACCGTTGCCAGATTCGACAATTCGTTCGATGCCCGATAGGGGCGGGAGAAGATGATGCGATCAGTGCTCACGACTACGCCGATCGATCGAGGTTCCGGGCCGCGGGGAGTCGACAGTCAGATACAGCGGCTTTCCGACAAGGACGTGCAGTGCCACACCGAGATATTCGGCAATGAGTCCGAGCGAGAACAGGATCGCACCCGAACAGACCAACAGCGCCATGATGATCGACGCCCATCCTTCGGGATCGTTGTTGTCGCCGGTCATGGCCCCGATGAAGATCACCGCGGCCATGATCACACCGGCCGACGCCAGGGTGACTCCGAGCAGGCTGACCAGCCGCAGACCGCGTGTTCCGCTACACAACACCATCTTCCAGAACAACGAGAACAAACGGCGGTAGTTGTACCCGGATTCTTCGCGGCCTTCGGCTCGAAGTGTCACCGGCGCCGTGGCCGTGTTACCGACAACCCACGTCAGCGCAACGTCCAGATACACGCCGTTGGCCGCGACGCCGGCCAACTGTCGGCCGATGTCACCGCGGATCAGGCGGTAACTTTCGAATCTCGTCGAATCAGGGAACGCGAATACCGTCGCCAAGACGATCTTTGCGCCGCGCGAGGTCAGGTTCCGCAAGAATCCGTGCGGGCGTGTGTTCGTGGGTTTGGAATACACGAGATCGGATCGCTCCGTCAGCGCGGTGTCGAGGAAAGCCCCGATGTGCACCGGGTCGTGCTGGCCGTCCTCGTCCATCGTCACGATCCACTGTCCAGTTGCAGCGGCCATGCCGGCGATGGTCGCCGCGTCCTGGCCGTAGTTGCGGCTGAGCCACACGACACGCACCTGCTCGAAACGGCGCTCCAATTCGAGTAACACGACGTCGGAGCGGTCCGGGCCGTTGTCGTGAACCAGCACGATCTCGTCGACGGAGAACTGCGCACCACCGGGCGTCGCACTCGGTGTGCCCAGGCCGTCCAACTCCTCGACGAGCGCCGTGATCGTCTTTTCGCCCTGATAAACGGGCACTACGACGGAAATCGAGTGCACTCGCTTCCACTCCCTTCAGGGGGCTCGACTGGCGCCGAGAGACAGGCACGATCGGGCCCACACCGTCGCGAACTTTAACACGCAGAGATGTCTTGACTTCGGATGCCGGCGGCGCGTGACGCGCTCGCGTCTCCGTACGCCCCACCTGCCCTGTTAAGGTCTGGAACTCGTGGTGGAAACTCGCACTCTCGCCCGGGCAGACGTGTACAAGTGGGGCGCCGTCACGGCGATCGGTGTCATCGCCGGTTATCTGGCCGTGGTGCTCGCGAATGCTCGTCACTTCTACACCGACGACACCGAGTCCCAATACGCGCCGCTGTGGGTCATGCTCGGCCGCAGTCTGCGAGAAGGACACCTCCCGGTGCTCGTCCCCGAGAACTGGATGGCGGGCAACTACGCGATCGAGGAAGCAGGCCTTCTCAATCCACCGCAACTCCTGATCGACCTGATCGCACCGTCCTTCGACAACCTGGCGTTGTACGCGACGATCGTGAAGTTGATCTTCGCGATCATCCTTGCACTCGGCGTCTATCGGATCTGCCTCGAGTACGGCTCGAAGCCCACGTGGGCTGCCGTCGCCGGCGTCTCGATTCCGTTCACCGGTTTCCTGCTGTTCTTCGACTCGGCCAGTTGGATGACTGCCTTCACCGGCACTGCCTGGATGGTTCAGGCGTGGGCGTCGGCAATCCGCTACGCCCGAGGTAAGAGCGGTCCGATCCCGACCTTCGTGTTCTTGTATCTCGCGATGTCGGTCCAATATGTTTTCCCCGCAGTCGAATCCGGCTTGATGATCGGCGCGGTCGCAATCGGCGAAGTTGTCTATCAGCGGCGTTGGCTGCCGTCACTGCGGCTTCTGGCGGTGTCCGCGTGTGCCGCTCTGGCCGGTCTCGCGACGTATCTGCCGAGCCTGCTCACCGCGGACGTCACCTGGCGCGGTGCATCCGAAGTCAAGAACGACGCATTCCTCGCCGTCCCGTGGTCGGAATCGCTGAACGCGAGCCTGCCGAGCACGATGCCCGCGTTCACCTCGTGGTGGGGATACATCCAGACCATGCCCATGGTCTACATCGCCTGGTTCCTCATACCCGCCCTGGCATTCATCGACTGGGGCAAGGCACGCGCCGCGGCACGCGAATTGACCGCCGTCGGGATCTTCACGGTCGCCGTCCTCATGTGGACTGCCGGGCCGAGCACGATCGGCCCACTGCGGTGGCCCGCTCGCGTGCTTCCGATGGTGGCCATCGGACTCCTGCTTCTGGTGTGCATCCTGCTCGGGCGTTACGCCACGACCGACAAGTTGCGCGGGCGCTGCGTTGCAGCGGGAATCCTCGTGGGCCTGCTTCTGATTCGGTCAGCCTCGGCAGCTCCCGGGCTCGCGAAATGGCATGTGATCTCAGCCCTGCTCGTTGCCGCACTCGGCGCCGCGATGGTCTGGCTCGGCCGTACCAAAGGCACTGCTTTCGCATGCCTCGTAGCGATCGTCGCGGTCTCCCCCATCGCCTACGCCCAGGTTCGGGCCGCGCAACCAACCCCGATGAGCTGGAACCTGCCCGAATCCCGCTCGGAGATGAAAGAGGCCTTCCCCGACTTCGACGGCACGACACTGCAACTGGGCGACCGTGCACTCATCGCCCCCGGGGACAAAACCCTCGACGGAGCGTACGGTTCCCTGGCTTTCGGCAACTACCCCAAAGACCTCGAACTGACCTACACCAGCGGCTACACCCCCAACGGGCACTTCTACTTCGGTGATCTGCTCTGCATGCGCTGGGACATGAGCGTCTGCCCCGACGCCTTTCGGCGCGCATTCACCGTCGAACCCACCACCGGCCGCACCATCGTCGACCTGATGAACGTGGACCGGGTCGTACTTCAGAACGCTCTCTACCCCGATGCACGCAAGAACCCGGCTCCCGACGGATGGGAATGGGTCGACTACCCCGGACACGAGAACTACATCTCGGTACTCGAACGCGTCGACGGCCCCGTCTCGACACGCAACGGACGCATCGCCGACGCCCACGGCGTCGAGGCTACGTCGATCGCGGAATCGAACATGTCGAGCACCCTTCGTGTCAGTTCGGAGACCGGCGGCAAGGTTGTGTTCGCACGGCTCGGCTGGCCCGGATATCGGGCAAGCATCGACGGTCAGCCTGTCCCGATCGACGTCGTCGCGAAGTCCTTTGTCACCGTGGACATTCCCGCCGGTACGAAAGACGCGGAACTTGTCCTGACGTGGCGTCCCCCGGGATGGAAGGTCGGCGGCGCTTCGATGGTCGCCGGAGTCCTCGGACTCGGCGTGCTCGAGTGGATGTATCTGCGGAACCGACGCAAGGACGGGATCAACACCGTGAAAACCGAGTCTTCATGACCGAAGACATCGCATCACCCGAGAACCCCGGCCCACTGCTTCGGGTAGTCAAGCATCAGCCCATCGCATTTGCCATTGTCGGAGTGGCTAATACGGCGATCGGATACGCGCTCTTCGTGGTCTGGTCACTGATCCTCGACAACAAGGATCTGTATCAAGTGGCTGTGATCGGCGCGTACTCCATCAGCGTCCTCATCGCTTTCGTTCTGCATCGGACTCTCGTTTTCCGCGTCCGCGGACATGTGGCACGCGACCTGGGAGCGTTCATCGTCGTCAATTCCGGTGGCCTGGTGCTGAATCTGATTCTCGGAACAATCGCGGTGTCGATTCTGCATGCCCCGCCGCTTCCCGCCCAGGCGGTTGTCATGCTGATCGTCGCCGGTGTGAGCTTCTTCGGTCATCGATACTTCTCGTTCCGCCGCAAACCTGCCGAACGACACTGACCTTCTACGATTCGCGGGGTAACGCTCGATCCACCGCCGCCTCGACGATCGTCCGAATATCTTCCTCTCCGAACAGGTTCGGCAATGTAAGTCGATCCAGTGCGAGCCAGTTCAGCGACAAATAGAGCAGGCGAACGGTCATCGCATCACCCGGCACGCCCGACGCCAGATGATTGGCTACGTTCAGATCGAAGTCTTCTCGGATGCGGACGGTCAGCACCGCACGCAGGTCCGGTCGACGCGTCGCCTCCAGTCGCAACTCCATGAGCGCGAGGAAACCCGTTCCGAACGAGGTGACGCGCTCGACCACGTCGAGCATGAGCGTCACCAGGCGCTCACGATCGGTGCCGTTGACGGGATCGATCATCCCTTCGAGGTCCTCCGGAATCAGTCGCTCGTAGATCCGGCCACCCGCTTGAGTGAGCAGGTCGTCGCGATTGGAGAAGTAGTTCGACGCTGTCCCGTTCGGCACTGCTGCCTGGGCGTCGACGGCTCGAAACGTCAAGCCTCGAGCACCCTCTCGGGCCAACACCTCGATTGCCGCGTCGATCAGGGCAAGCCGACGTTCCGGGTTCTTTCGCACTTGACATCACTCCTGACACAACCCTAAATTAAATCACTACAAACATAGTACTACGAACGGAGCGCGTTATGCGAAAGCTTGTGTACTACGTGGGAGCCTCCCTCGACGGATACATCGCGGGGCCTGGTGGCGAATTCGACTTCCTCCCGGTCTCCGAACAGATCACGGCCTGGATATGCGATCGATATCCTGAAACCGTGCCAACGCATGTGCGGCCCGCTCTCGGAATCGAGGACGCGCCCAACAGGACCTTCGACACGGTCGTCATGGGCCGCGGCTCCTACGAGCCCGGGCTGGCCGCCGGATTGAAAAGCCCCTTCGCGCACCTGCGTCAGTTCGTCGTCTCCACAACCATCCCTGACGCCGAGGATCCCCCCGTCACCATCGTTCGCGCCGATCCGCTTGGGGTAGTCAGATCTCTCAAAGAGGAAGAAGGACAAGATATCTGGCTGTGTGGCGGCGGAACTCTCGCCGGCGAACTACTACCGGAGATCGACGAGTTGATCATCAAGAGGTATCCGGTAGTCGCCGGCGCAGGCATACCGATGATCAGAAGTAACTTCGAGCCGGCACTGTTCACACCGACTGCAACCGAATCGCTCGACGACGGCGCAAGCATCACCTGGTTGAAGCGAAATACCTAAGGAAGAAGATCCGGTCGACGCTCGGCCGTGCGCTGCAGCGACTGCTCATGGCGCCACGCTTTGATCTTCGCGTGATCACCGGAGAGAAGCACCGGCGGAACTTCGAGGTCGCGCCACACAGCCGGGCGAGTGTAGCTAGGCCCTTCGAGAAGGCCGTCGGAAAACGAATCCTCTTGGTGTGAAAGCTGATTGCCGAGAACGCCGGGCATCAGTCGCACGACAGCCTCGACCATCACCAGCACGGCTGCTTCGCCGCCGATCAGGACATAATCGCCGATGCTGACTTCTTCGACTCTGACCCGCTTGGCGGCGTCGTCGAAAACCCGTTGATCGATACCTTCGTATCGGCCGCAGGCGAAGACGAGGTGCTTGGCGTTGGACCAGCGGTGCGCGGTCTCCTGGGTGAACGGGACGCCGGCGGGAGTGGGCACCACCAGAATGGTCTCGGCATCATCCGGGCCGGAAGAATCGGAGCGCCCGATCACGTCGTCCAGTGCCGGGCCCCAGACGGTGGGTTTCATGACCATGCCGGGTCCGCCGCCGTACGGGGAATCGTCGACGGCTTTGTGTACGTCATGGGTCCACGACCGAAGATCGTGGACGTCGACCGAGATCAAGCCACGTTCGATTGCCTTGCCCAGCAAGGCAGCACGAAGCGGTTCGAGATACTCGGGAAAGATGGTGACTACATCGAGACGCATGACAAGCGATCAGTCGCTGTCGGCGTTCGAATTGTCGCTGTTCGACTTGTCGCCGAAGTCCGGGTCGAGCAGTCCCTCGGGAGGCTCGATCACCACGACACCGTCGGCGATCGACACCGAGGTGACGATGGCGGCGACAAACGGGATCAGCAATTCGCCGGATGCCTCACCGGTACGGCGAATCGAAAGCAATTCGCCTGCGGCGGAATGCAATACCTCGATGACCGAACCGACCTCGGCACCGTCCGTGAGGACGACCTTCAGTCCTTCGAGTTCGTGATCGTAGAACTCGTCCGGATCATCCGAAGGCTTGAGTTCGGAACTGTCGATGACAAACAGTGTGCCGCGCAACGCATCTGCGTCGCCACGGTCACTGACGCCTTCGAGGCGCAGCAGAAGCCGCCCGGAATGATCCCGGGCGGCTTCCACTGTGTACGACTTCAGTGTGGACTCGCGCGGCTTGCGCCCACGCAGCACGGAACCTACGGCAAAACGATCCTCGGGCTCGTCTGTACGAACCTCGACTACCAATTCACCTTTGATGCCATGCGACTTCGCGACACGACCGACTACGAGTTCCACCTGTTTACTGCCGTCTACTGATCGGTGTCGACGACATCAACACGGATACCGCGGCCACCGATGCCGGAGACCAAGGTCCGCAGAGCGGTCGCAGTGCGACCACCCCGACCGATGACCTTGCCGAGATCGTCTGGGTGCACGTGCACCTCGACGGTCCGTCCCCGACGTCCGGTGATCAGCTCGACGCGCACATCGTCGGGATTGGCGACGATGCCACGCACGAGATGCTCTACCGCATCAGCGACGACGGCACTCACTTGTCAGCAGCCTCGGCGTCTGCAGCGGGAGCCTCGGCGTCAGCCGCGGTGTCTTCTGCCTTGGCCTCGTCAGCCTTTGCAGCCTTCTTCTTCTTGGGGGTGATTGCTTCTGCAACCGGCTCGTTCTCGGCCTGCGCGAGCGCAGCCTGGAAGAGCTCGAGCTTGGTAGGCTTGGCTTCCTTGACGCGCAGGGTGCCTTCGGTGCCCGGCAGGCCCTTGAACTTCTGCCAGTCACCGGTGATCTTGAGGAGTGCCTCGACGGGCTCGGTGGGCTGTGCGCCCACGGACAGCCAGTACTGAGCGCGCTCGGAATCGATGTCGATCAGCGAGGGCTCTTCCTTGGGGTGGTACTTGCCGATGGTCTCGATCGCACGGCCGTCACGACGGGTGCGCGAGTCGGCGATGACAACGCGGTACTGAGCGTTGCGGATCTTGCCGAGGCGGGTGAGCTTGATTTTGACAGCCACAGCTGCAGTTCTCCTTCAGCGCGCACAACAGTGCTGCGCATGTCACGTGCAATTCAGCGACCCACACGATTTGTGAGCCCGGTTTTGCCTCTATCCTGTGACCGTCGCAGCGGTACGTAACCGGTTGCGACGAACAATGGTCCATTGTGCCAGATGGGTGGGCTCGTTCGGAAACCACCCTGTGCGCGCTTCGAGAGTGCGTGGACTCCCTAACCACTCACGTGGGTTCCGCGGAGGATCACACGCATCGGCTTCGCGAGCACATCGGGGTTTCCGCGCGGATCTTCGGAATAAACCACCAGGTCGGCGGGCGCTCCTTCTTCGATCCCCTGCGCACCCAGCCAACTCCGCGCGTCCCAGCAGGCTGCGCCCAGCGCCTGATGCGCCGTCAAACCGGCAACTTCGAGTTCGGCGATCTCTTCGGCGATCCGCCCGTGCCTGATCGATCCGCCGGCATCCGTTCCGGCATAGATCGGAATCCCGGCCTCGTGAGCGGCACCGATCGTCCGATGTCGACGAGCGTGCAGATCCCGCATGTGCGCCGCGTAGATCGGATACCGCGTGGCGGAGTCCGCGATCTCGGGGAAAGTTGCGATGTTGATCAGCGTCGGAACCAAGGCCGTGCCGTGAGCGACCATCAACTCGATGGTCGCGTCCGTCAATCCGGTGCCGTGCTCGATGCAGTCGATGCCGGCGTTGATCAGGCCGGGCAGAGCATCCTCGGCAAAGACGTGAGCGGTGACCCTTGCGCCTTCGGCATGGGCGGCAGCGATGGCCTCGACCAGAATCTCGTCGCTCCACAACGGGGCGAGGTCGCCGATGGAACGATCGATCCAGTCCCCGACGAGCTTGACCCAACCGTCACCGGCGCGTGCCTGCCGCACCACCTCGGCCGGCAACTGAGATTCGTCGTCCAGGTCGACCGGCAGGCCCGGGATGTACCGCTTCGGTGCTGCGATGTGCTGACCTGCGCGAATGATCCGCGGCAGATCGAGGCGCTCGTCGATGAACCTGGTGTCGACCGGCGATCCGGCGTCACGAAGCAACAGCACGCCCGCGTCACGTTCGGTCTTCGCCTGCCCCAGCAAGCCGTCGACGGTTTCGCCGCCGCCACCGCCGTAGCGGATACCGACGTGACAGTGCGCATCCACGAGACCCGGTGTGATCCAACCCGATTCGACGATCGTCTCCGCACCGGACACCGGCTCGAAGGAAATCAGCCCGTCGACGATCCACAATTCGATCGGCTCGGCATCGGGCAGACCGATACCCCGCAGATGAAGCGCAGCCACCGACTACTTCTTGGGCAGCTTGAGCTGGGAGAGATCGATGCCTTCCAGTCCGGGCGGCAACTGATCGAGACCCTTGGGCATGTTCGACAGGTCGGGCATACCGGCCGGCATTCCGCCGGGCATACCCGGGAATCCGCCCATGCCGGGGAATCCTCCGCGCATCTTGGGCTGCGTCGGGCCCTTGCCGCCCTTCTTGCCCTTCTTGCCCTTCTTGCTGCGAACCTGCTTACGCGCGCCGGGCATACCCATACGGCCGGCCATGGCAGCCATCATCTTGCGGGCTTCGAAGAAACGGTCCACCAACTGGTTGACGTCGGAAACCTTGACGCCCGAACCGTTCGCGATGCGCAGTCTGCGTGAGGCGTTGATGATCTTCGGATCGTCGCGCTCGGCCGGCGTCATACCGCGGATGATGGCCTGAATGCGATCGAGTTGCTTCTCGTCGACGTTGGCCAGCGCGTCCTTCATGCCGCCGGCACCCGGCAACATACCGAGGAGGTTGCCGATCGGGCCCATCTTGCGGACGGCCATCATCTGATCGAGGAAGTCTTCGAGGGTGAGCTGACCGGAACCGATCTTCGCTGCGGTCGCTTCGGCCTGATCGGCGTCGAAAACCTGCTCGGCCTGCTCGATGAGGCTCAGGACATCGCCCATGCCGAGGATCCGGCTGGCCATGCGATCGGGATGGAAGACGTCGAAGTCTTCGAGCTTCTCGCCGGTGGAGGCGAAGAGGATCGGCTGGCCGGTGACCTCGCGGACGCTCAGCGCGGCGCCACCGCGGGCGTCGCCGTCGAGCTTGGTGAGGACGACACCGGTGATGCCGACTCCCTCACGGAACGCGTCGGCCGTGCTGACCGCGTCCTGACCGATCATGGCGTCGAGGACGAAGATGGTCTCGTCCGGGTTGACGGCGTCACGGATACCGGCGGCCTGCGCCATCAGCTCCGAGTCGATACCGAGGCGACCGGCGGTGTCGACGATCACGACGTCGTAATGCTTGTTGCGTGCTTCTTCGACGCCGGCGCGGGCGACCTCGACGGGGTCGGCTGCGGAAACGCCCAGTGCGTTCTCGCCGCCGCCGATGGAGGTGCCGGGGTGCGGCGCGAAGACTGCGGCGCCTGCACGCTCACCGACGATCTGAAGCTGAGTGACGGCGCCGGGACGCTGAAGGTCACAGGCGACGAGGAGGGGCGTGTGCCCCTGATCCTTGAGCCACTTGGCCAACTTTCCGGCCAGCGTGGTCTTACCGGAACCCTGCAGACCGGCCAACATGATGACCGTCGGCGGCGTCTTGGCGAACTGCAGTCGACGGGTTTCACCGCCGAGAACCTCGACCAGTTCTTCGTTGACGATCTTGACGACCTGCTGAGCCGGGTTCAGTGCACCCGAGACCTCGGCGCCCTTGGCGCGTTCCTTGATCTTGGCGATGAAGCTGCGCACTACGGGAAGCGCGACGTCGGCCTCGAGCAGGGCAAGGCGGATCTCGCGGGCCGTAGCGTCGATGTCGGCGCCGGACAGACGACCCTTGCCACGCAGATCCTTGAGAGATCCGGTCAATCTGTCGGAAAGGGATTCGAACACCGAGTGCGCTCCTGAAGGTCGTGCGAGTTAGCCGTGGATATTCTCGGGCACCAGCCTAGCCGCTACGCCCGCACCGATCCCAGCCGATGCGGGCGTAACTGCCGAAACCGGTCCGTCAATCCTCTTTCTTCTTGGGTTGTGGCACCGGAACCACCGCCAGCACCGCCTCCTCGACGCGCTCTCGCGCCGCGCGGGTATCGGCCTCACCGAAGTCGAGGCAGAACGCGTCGACCACCGAGGAACCCAAGGTGGCGACCTTCGCCCACCGGATGTCGGCTCCACTGTGTTCGAGTGCTGCGGCCAGTCGGCAGAGCAGGCCGACGCGGTCCTCGGTACGCAATTCGAGGATCGCCTGACCGTCACCGGGCGCGTCGAACCAGATGACCCGCGGTGGCGCCTGCGCATAGAGCACCGGAACCGCGGAATCCTTGTTGGTCTGGATCGGGTCGTCCCACTGCTCTGCCCGTGCCTCCTCGTCCTTCGCGTCGAGAAGTTCGAGCAAATTCAGTTCACCGGCCGAAGCCCGGATCAATTCCTGCCGGAGCAGCACCGCCTGCGGGGGTGTGCCGAACCTCGGCGTCACGACAAACGAGTTGACCGCCGAACCTGCATGCGACCCCAGCGATGCGGAATGCACCCGCAACGACTGCAGCGCCAGAACTCCGGCAGCCCGAGACAGCAGCCCGGGAGCGTCGGGCGCGATGACGGTCACGACGTAGGTGTGCGCATTCTCGGCCGGAACGAGCGAGACGTGAACCCCGCCCTCCTCGGCGATGGCCAATTGCTCGGGAGCGAGTGGATCGGGTTGCGGGAGCTCCTCCCCTGCCATCAGCAAACGACAACGACGCACCAGCTCGCCGATCAACGACGACTTCCAGTCGCCCCAGACACCAGGCCCGGTGGCCAGCGAATCCGCTTCCGCCAACGAATGCAGGAGATCGAGAAGGGTCCCGTCTCCCTCGAGTGCGTCGACCACTCGCTGCACCGTTGCCGGATCGTCGAGGTCGCGACGGGTGGCGGTTTCCGGCAACAGCAAGTGGTAGCGCACCATCGCCGTCAACGTCGCGACGTCGGAAGGCCAGAGTCCCAAGCGATTTCCGATCGCGGTGGCCAATTCGGCACCGACGACGCTGTGGTCTCCCCCTCGCCCCTTCCCGATGTCGTGGATCAACGCACCGAGCATGAGCAGATCCGGCCGAGCGACGCGAGTGGTGAATCCGCTTGCATACGCGGCGGTTTCGACCAGGTGCCGATCCACCGTCCACGTATGGACGGCGTCGCGCGGCGGAAGATCGCGAATGGTCCCCCACTCCGGCAGGAGTCGACCCCAGAGCCCGGTCCGGTCCATCGCCTCGATCACCGGAACCGCACGCGATCCCGAACCCAGCACGACCAAGAGATCGTTGACTGCATTTTTCGGCCACGGCTCACGCAGTTCCGGGGCGTTGTCGGCCAGGCGATTGAGCGTCGACGCGGAGATGGGCATGCCGTTGGTGGCCGCCGCTGCCGCGACCCGCATCACCAGACCCGGATCCTTCTTCGGTCTCGCATCGCGCGCCAGAACAACTTCGCCGGCATGCTCGACGACGCCCTCGTCCAGTGGCCGCCGCACCGGCGCGCGACGCAGCCGCGACAAACCACGCCGGGGCAAGGAGTTTCCGGCGGTACGGATACCGACGTCGACCGAATAGCTGATGGTGCGCGCCGATTCGCTGAGAAGGCGGGCCAGATCGAATCGATCACCGATCCGTAGCGCCGCACCGATCTCGTCGGCGTCCTGTGCTCGCAGTTGGTCGCGGGCGCGACCGGCAACGCGGTGAAGTTCGGTGCGCACGTCGAGCAACCGCCTGTGCGCAAGTGCCAGACCGCCGCCGGGCGAGTTGGGTCCCAGCCCCGGCATCCCGTCGGTCAATTGCGCGATGGACAGGGCGTTGAGCAGTTGGACGTCACGCAGCCCGCCACGACCGCTCTTGAGATCCGGTTCGGCGCGATGGGCGATCTCGCCGCTGCGCTCCCACCTCGTACGGGTCTGGGTGATCAATTCGTCGAATCGGCTGCGGATGTCCATGCGCCACTGTCGTCGGACACCACTGATCAACAAGTTGCTCAGCTCCACGTCGCCGGCAATGTGGCGTGCTTCGAGCATTCCGAGTGCTGCCGTCATGTCGGTGGCCGCAACCTGAAGCGCCTGCGGAAGCGTCCGCACGCTGTGGTCGAGTTTGATGTGCGCGTCCCACAGCGGGTACCACAGGCTGTCCGCGACCTGGGCCACGACTGCTGGGTCCATGTCGTCATGCAGCAGAATCAGATCGAGATCGGAATACGGCAGCAGTTCGCGTCGGCCGAGACCACCCACGGCGACGATGGCAAACCCACAATCCGGTTTGATGCCCAGTTCGGTCCCCTTGGTGGTCAACCAGAATTCGTGCAGATCGACCAGTGCATGTCGCAGCGCGGGGGCGTCGAGCCTCCTGTTCTTGACGCCTCCGGTGAGTAGGGCCTTGCGTGCGCGGGCCAGGTCCGCAGCTTCGTCGGATCCCCCTGACGAGACCGGCCCTGGCCCCGTCGCTTTCGCGACGGAACCAGGGCCGAAGTTCTCGGACCCTTTCGGGTCAGAGTGCATCGCCACCGCGTTCCCCGGTGCGAACCCGGATGACCGACTCGACTGGCGAGACCCACACCTTGCCGTCACCGATCTTGCCGGTTCGAGCGGCCTCGACGATCACCTCGACCACCTTGTCAACGGCCGCGTCGTCGACGACGACCTCGACCCGGACCTTGGGTACGAAGTCCACGGAGTACTCCGCGCCTCGGTACACCTCGGTGTGGCCCTTCTGTCGGCCGTAGCCCTGAACTTCGCTGACTGTCATACCCAGCACTCCGGCCTGCTCGAGTCCGGTCTTGACGTCCTCGAGCGTGAACGGCTTGACGATTGCTGTGATCAGCTTCATGTGCTCATCCCTTTCCAAACTCTGAAGTGCCTGAATTCACTTTAATCACGTGCTGATCACGCGAGGTCGTATGCGGTCTCTGCGTGTTCGGTCTCATCGATGCCGCGTGCCTCGTCCTCGGCCGAGATTCGCCAGCCCAGGGGCTTGAGTGCGAAGCCGATGATCGTCGTCAGAACGCCGGTGAAGACGAGTGCTGCGAGTGCGATCACGATCTGAACCACCAGTTGCTTGTAGTCGCCGCCGTAGAAGAGGCCGGTTGCGGTGCCGAAGAATCCGATACCGATCGTGCCCCACAGGCCGGAGACAAGGTGAACACCGACGACGTCGAGCGAGTCGTCGAAGCCGAAGCGGAACTTCAGGCCGACTGCGAGAGCGGACAGGATGCCGGCTACTGCGCCGAGGAAGATGGAACCGACCGGGTTGAGCGCACCGGCAGCAGGGGTGATGGCGACCAGACCGGCGACCGCACCGGAAGCTGCGCCGAGGCTGGTGGCGTGGCCGTCACGAATACGCTCGGTAGCGAGCCAGGCCAGGACTGCGGCACACGTCGCGGTGGTCGTGTTGACCCAGGCGAGACCGGCGTTACCGTCGGCGGCGAATGCCGAGCCGGCGTTGAAGCCGAACCAACCGAACCAGAGGAGTGCGGCGCCGAGCATCACGAAGGGCAGGTTGTGCGGACGGAAGGCGGTCTTGCCGAAGCCGAGACGCTTGCCGACGATGAGTGCGAGGACCAGACCGGCCATACCCGCGTTGATGTGAACGACTGTGCCACCGGCGAAGTCGATCGGAGCGACGTTGGCGACGGTGACTCCGTCGTCGTTGACCGTGGTGCCGAAGAGCTTTGCCGCGATGCCGTCCTCGGAACCCGAGAGGAGTCCGCCACCCCACACCATGTGTGCGAGCGGGAAGTAGACGACGGTGACCCAGATACCCGAGAACAGGAGCCAGGTGCCGAACTTGACCCGCTCGGCCAGGGCACCACTGATGAGGGCGGTGGTGATGATCGCGAATGTCACCTGGAACGCGATGTCGATGACGTTGGGGTAGCCCCAGGCGCCGGCGATGAAGTTGCCGTCAGCATCGGTGATGCTGTTCTTGAGGCCGAAGAACTCGAACGGGTTGGCAAAAATGCCCCCGATGTTCTCGGTGCCGTAGGACATCGACCATCCCCACAGAACGTAGATGACGCCGATGACGGCCATGGCCCCGAAGGACATCATCATCATGTTCAGGACGGACTTGGACCGAGACATCCCGCCGTAGAAGAAAGCGAGGCCGGGTGTCATCAGCAAGACCAGAGATGCAGCCATCAGCATCCATGCGGCGTTACCGGAGTTCGCCAACAAATCGTCGGTACTCACTTACTACCTCCTAGTCGCACGTGCCGGGCAGCACGTCGTTAAGGAGAAGAGTGCTGGGCTGGTGTTTCGTCCATGGCGCTGTCGCGTTTCGCAGACGTGAACCAATTGCCCAACTTTGTTGCAAACAGGTTTCGCCAGGGAGTTCTACCGTCCCTGTGCGCCTTTTCGGTGGTTCGCGCTACCGAAAAGGCGCACGGGGGCGTCAGCCCAGGAGGGCGTCGACGAACGCACCCGGCTCGAACGGCGCCAGGTCGTCGGCACCTTCACCGAGGCCGACCAACTTCACCGGCACACCCAGTTCATGCTGAACCTGGAAGACGATTCCGCCCTTGGCGGTTCCGTCCAGCTTGGTCAGTACGACGCCGGTGATGTCCACGACCTCCGCGAACACTCGAGCCTGCGCCAATCCGTTCTGGCCGACCGTCGCATCGAGAACCAGCAGAACGTCGTCGACCGAGGCCTTCTTCTCGATAACCCGCTTGACCTTGCCGAGCTCGTCCATCAGACCGGTCTTGGTGTGCAGACGGCCGGCGGTGTCGATCAGGACCACGTCGACGCCGTCCGCGATGCCCCGTGAGACCGCGTCGAAGGCAATCGCAGCGGGATCGCCACCCTCCTTGCCACGAACAACTTCAGCGCCGACACGCTCGGCCCACGTCTGGAGCTGATCGGCGGCGGCGGCGCGGAACGTGTCCGCGGCACCGAGCACGACGCGACGACCGTCGGCGACGAGCACGCGAGCCAACTTGCCGGTGGTCGTTGTCTTGCCGGTCCCGTTGACGCCGACGACGAGCAGAACAGCCGGGTGATCATCATGCGGCAACGCGCGGATGGAGCGGTCCAGTTCGGGACGCAGTTCGGCGATCAACACCTCGCGCAGAAGGGCGCGGGCGGCAGCCTCGGTCCGGACGCTGCGGGCCGCCATCTGCTCACGAAGCTTCGTGACGACCTTTTCCGTGGTCGCGGAGCCGAGGTCTGCGATGAGGAGGGTGTCCTCGACTTCTTCCCACGAGTCCTCGTCCAGATCGCCGCCACCGAGCAGACCCAGCAAGCTCTTGCCGACTGCTGACTGCGAGCGGGAAAGGCGCCCGCGCAGTCGGTCCAACCGACCCTCGGTCGGGTCGATCTCGTCCAGCACGCGCGGTGCAGGCTCGACTGGCGCGGGAACGACGACAGGTTCGGGAACGACAGGTTCTTCGACAACAGGTTCTGCTACCGCTGGTTCTTCTACGACCGGCTTTTCGATTACCGGCTCTTCGACAACCGGTTCCTCGACAACAGCGGGTTCTTCGACAACCGGCTCCTCGACAACGGCCTGCTTCTCCGCAACCGGTTCTTCGACGATCGGTTTTTCGACGACAGGTTCTTCGACGACGGGCGGCTTCTCGGCGACCGGCGGTGTCGGAACCACCGGAGGTGGCGCCGTTGCCGTCGACCCCTGACTGAAGTTGAACCCGCCACCGGCCTTGTAGCCGCCTGACTTGTCCTTCTCGGGGGCGCCGAGCTCCGGCTTCGTCTCGGGCGCCTTCAGCGATACCTGCCCCTTGCGGTAGCGCAGGAATCCGGCAACGAGAACGACGAGTAGTACGGCCGCTACAGCCGCGATGATGATCCAAGCCTGGGTAGTCACCGGCCCATTGTTTCAGGCTCCGACCCGGAAAGTGAGCAGGGCTTACGTCGAGGCCATGTCTTGACCGCGAAGTCGCTGCGAAATCACGGTGGTGATGCCGTCGCCGCGCATGCTGACGCCGTACAACGCATCGGCGATTTCCATCGTCGGTTTCTGGTGAGTGATCACGATCAACTGCGACTTCTCCCGCAATTGTTCGAAGAGTCCGATCAGCCGCCGCAGGTTGGTGTCGTCCAACGCCGCCTCGACTTCGTCCATCACGTAGAACGGGGACGGGCGTGCCCGGAAGATCGCGACCAGCATGGCCACCGCGGTCAACGACTTCTCGCCGCCCGACAGCAACGACAACCGTTTGACCTTCTTACCGGGCGGACGCGCCTCGACTTCGATGCCGGTGGTGAGCATGTCCGAGGGATCGGTGAGGACCAGCCGCCCTTCTCCCCCGGGAAACAATTTCTCGAACACTCCCACGAACTCACGCTCGACGTCGGCATAGGCCTCGGTGAACACCTGCAGAATTCGTGCGTCGACGTCTGCGACCACAGCAAGAAGGTCCTTGCGTGCGGTCTTGACGTCCTCGAGCTGAGTGGAGAGGAAGGTGTACCGCTCCTCGAGAGCTGCGAATTCTTCGAGCGCCAGCGGATTGACCTTGCCGAGGGTGGCGAGGTCCTTCTCGGCCCGCTTGGCGCGCCGTTCCTGAGTCGCGCGGTCGTACGGAAGCGGAGCGGGGGCGGTGACCTGCTCCCCACGCTCCTTGGCCTGCTCGTACTCCTCGATTTCGAGAGCGGTCGGCGGCAGTTCGACCTCGGGCCCGTACTCGGCGATCAGATCGTCGAGGCCGATACCGTACTGATCGAGGATCGACTCCTCGAGTTGTTCGATGCGCAGCGCTGCCTGTGCCTTCGCTACCTCGTCGCGGTGGACGGCGTCGGTGAGCGAAGCGAGTTGTCCAGTCAGTGCTCGGACTATCTCGCGGACCTGATCCAGCTTGGCCGTGCACTCGGTGCGGGCCCGAGCCAACTCGTCGCGGTGAGCAAGAGCCGCGGCGACGACGGTCTCGAGTTCGGCCGCCACGCGCTGTCCCGACTCGGCGACGGCAGCTGCAACTTCCGCAGCGTGCGCTCTGGCGCGCAGAGCCCGCTCGGCGCGAATCCGCGCTTCTCGTTCCGCGGCGGCCGCACGCCGAAGCGAATCGGCCTTTCCGCGTACGGATTCCGCACGCTCTTCGGCGGTGCGGACGGCAAGGCGAGCATCCATTTCGACGATGCGCACTTCGGCGAGCGCTGCTGCGGCCATTTCACGATCGGCAGCGGTCGATTCCGCGCCGTGTCCCGGCGCACTGCCGTCGGTTTCGGCGACGCGCAGACGTTCCTCCAGATCCGCGAGCTTTGTCAGCGACTCCCCGCGGCCCTCCTCGGCACGCACTCGCTGGGCGGTCAACCGCTCGGATTCCGCGTGGGCGACTCGTGCTGCCTGCCCCAATCTGCCCAACTGCTCGTAGATGGCGGACATGGCGGCGTCCGACTCGTTGAGCGCTGCCAAAGTTTGCTCCGCGGTCTCGCGTCGAGCGGCCTGTTCGGCCAGAGCGCCGGACAGCGCAGCGTCGAGTTCCTCGGATCGGCTCTCCGTTGCCGCCAGTTCCGCTGCTGACGCGTCGATCGCCGCCTGCACCTCGAGCGTGCTCGGTTGCCGATCCGAGCCACCGATCATCCACCCCGAACCGTGCAGATCGCCAGAACGCGTCACTGCGCGAATTCCCTTGTGGTCAGCAACAACTCGAATCGCGTCATCGAGAGTCTCGACCAGGACGACGCCATCGAGGATGGCGGTCAATCCGGCACGCAACTCGTTAGGGCAGTCGATGACGTCGACGGCCGGACGACTACCCGGCGCGATCTCGGCCTCGCGCTTGATCGCCGGTTCACCGCTCACGATCAGTGATGCACGTCCACCGTCCTGATCGGCCAGTGCTGTGACAGCGGAGCGAGCAGAGTCCAGCGACTGCGCCACGACGGCGTCCGCCGCCGGCCCCATCGCGGCAGCGATCGCGGCCTCGTAGCCGGGTTCGACGTGAATCAATCCGACCAGCGAGGTGATGCCGTCGTCGCCGCGGTGTTCGAGCAGCCAGCCGCCACCGTCCTTGCGCTGCAAACCCATCGACAGTGCCTCGATGCGCGCCCGGAGCGAAGCGATTCGTTGCCCGCTCGTTTTTTCTTCCTCACGAAGCTCTTCGACGCGCGCGTCGATCATCTCGAGAGCCTCGATGGCGCGTTCGTGATTGGTATCGAGGCCGACTTCACCGGCGTCGAGGTCCCCGATGCTTTCTTGCACCGTGTCGAACTCGGCCTGTGCGGCATCGCCACGCAGACGAGCCTCGTCGATCGCCTCGGTCAGCCGAGACACTTCCGCGTCGACGGATTCGACGCGGGTACGCAGAGTGTCGACCTGACCGGAGAGTCGAGCAAGACCTTCACGGCGGTCGGCGACGGCACGAACTTCCGCCATGTGCGCCCGTTCCGCTTCTGCTGCAGCATCTTCGGTGGCTGCGAGCTGGTCCCGAGCAGCTTCCGACGCCGCTCGCGCGATTTCGACGCCTTCGAGGAGTTCGGCCTCCTCGGCAGCAAGACGTTCGGCGCGCGCCTCCATCTCGTCCGGGTCCTGGCCGCGGTTGCCGACGGGTTCGGAGTCGAGATGACGCGCACGCTCGCGGGCGATGCGCACAGTGGCGTTCACGCGTTCGGCAAGCGCGGAAAGCTGGAACCAACTCTGTGCAGCCGCTTCCGATCCCGGAGTCAGACGAGCGAGAGCTTGCTCCTGGCGCCCGAGTTCGAGGTTGGCCTCGTCGAGCGCAGCCGCCACCTGGTTGTGCTGTTCACGGGCCGCTTTCTCGTCCTGCGCCTGGTCGTTCAACTGGTTTCGACGGGTCACCAGATCGTCAGCGGCCAGACGCATCTTTGCATCACGCAGGTCAGCCTGGACCGTCTGTGCTCGCCGAGCAACCTCGGCTTGGCGTCCCAGCGGTTTGAGTTGCCGACGCAGTTCCGCGGTGAGGTCACTGAGGCGAGCGAGATTGGCCTGCATGGAATCGAGTTTGCGCACCGCTTTTTCCTTGCGGCGGCGATGTTTGAGGACTCCCGCGGCTTCTTCGATGAAGGCGCGTCGATCTTCGGGACGGGATTCGAGGATCGCGGCGAGCCGTCCCTGCCCGACGATGACATGCATTTCGCGGCCGATGCCGGAGTCGCTGAGCAGTTCCTGGACGTCCATCAGACGGCAGGACGAGCCGTTGATCTCGTACTCCCCCGCGCCGTCGCGGAACATGCGGCGCGTGATCGACACCTCGGAGTACTCGATCGGGAGCGCCCCGTCGGCGTTGTCGATGGTCAAGGTCACCTCGGCGCGGCCCAGCGGCGCGCGGCCGGAGGTGCCGGCAAAGATGACATCTTCCATCTTGCCGCCGCGCAGGGCCTTGGCGCCCTGCTCGCCCATCACCCAGGTCAACGCATCGACGACGTTGGATTTACCCGAGCCGTTCGGGCCGACCACACAGGTAATTCCCGGCTCGAACCGAAGAGTCGTTGCCGACGCAAAGGATTTGAATCCCTTGAGTGTCAGACTCTTGAGGTGCATGGGGGGAAACTTTACCGCCAAACCGGTCAGCGTTCGACGAACCCTGTCAGGTCGCCCCTTGCGGTGTCCCAGCTGTCGACCACGAGATCCACCGAGCCTGGGGTAGTACCCGAGCGCAGCAGCTCCACCAATCGCTCGAGCTGCGTGCGTTCGCCCTCCGCCACGACGAGCACTCGACCGTCACGCTGATTGGACGCATATCCGATCAATCCGAGTTCGAGTGCGCGGGCCCTGGTCCACCACCGGAACCCGACGCCTTGAACGTATCCGTGAACCCACGCCGTCAACCGCACAGGCGCTGCTTCAGCCATGACGCTCAGCCCGCCACACGTTCGAGACGGTGAACGTCACCCAGGAATCCGGTGGTGTAGAGCGCGTTGGGATCCCAGCCCGGTCCGGCGCCGAACTTGACCGCAGATGTGAACGGCAGACCCGAGGCGATCTCACACGAAGATCCCGAATCCGGATCGACGCGAACAACTTTGCCGCCTGCATTGAATGCGACGTACAACGCGCCGTCCGGTCCGACGGTCAGATCGTCCGCCATGTTTGCCGGACCGAACCCGGGGAGCGTGATCGTTCGCACCGGCCCGCCCAGATCGTTTGCGTCGAGGATGTGGACGGCGGTGACCATGTCGAAGGTCGTGCTCACGTAGATCGTCGAACCGGAGCGTGCGAGGCCGTCGACGGTGCCGAGGTCTTCACGAACGATCGAACTGCTTCCGTCACTGTTGACCACCGTGAGCCCCGGCCTGGCGAGTGTGCGGGCAGTGAGGAAACGGTTATCGTCCAGCTGCACAAGCCCGTTCGGCATCACCAGACCGTCGGCGATCGTTGTCACCGACCCGTCTGCGACGTCGACCTTGCGGAGGCTGCCGTCGGCGATTCCGAACAGTCCCGAGACAGTCGAGTTGCCCGTGGTGAAGTACACGGATCCCTCACGCGCGACCAGACCGCCAGGTCCGGTGACGTCACCGACCAAAGTTGTCCGTGTTCCGTCCGGCGCCACTTTCAGCAGTGCACCCGGCCCGATCAGAGCCGACTGCGACAACACCATCGATCCGCTGCCGTCGAATTCGAGATTCTCGAGCATTCCGGCACCATTCGTCACGACGCTCGACGTCCATGTGCCGCAACCACCGTCCGAGCCGTCGGCCGGGACCGAGGCCTGCGCCGGAGCACTCAGCGCCACAACGGAACCCAGTGCGATCGCAGCGACAACGCTGCCGGCGCGGAACATCAGGCTTCCGTGTCGAACGACAGAGTGACCTTGGTTCCGGCCTTGAGCGTGCGCCCGACCGTGCATACCTTGTCCACGGAACGCTCGACGAGAGTGATGAGGCGCTGCTGTGCCTCGGCATCCAACTCGCTGAGATCGAGCTCGAGGACCTCGTCGAGCTGCGGGTAGACTTCGTTTTCACGATCGGCGGCTCCGGACACTCGGACCGTCGCGTCGTAGTTGTCACCGAGCCGGCGCGAGATCGGGAAGTCGGAGCTCATCCCCGTGCATGCGGCCAGTGCAATTTTGAGAAGTTCGCCGGGCGTGAAGACTCCTGGCACCGATTCGGAGCCGATGAGGACCTCTGCGCCGCGCGAACTCTTGCCGGTGTAGAGGCGGGTTCCGGTTCGTTCGACCCAAAGCTCCGTGTGAGCCGGGGCGGTTGCAGTGGTGTCGGGAGTCTGTTCAGCCATGACGCAATCTTGCCACTCCGCCGAACCGAAGGGGCGGGAGACCTAGGCGATTCGCCGTGCCCTCGGGGTCGGCTGGCACCGCGGGCAACTGAACGACGATCGATTCATGAACTTCTCACGCTTGATCGGCGCGCCGCATCGCGGGCACGGGAGGTTTTCCTGCCCGTACGCCGACAGCGACCGGTCGAAGTAGCCCGATTCCCCGTTGACGTTCACGTACAGCGCGTCGAAGGACGTACCGCCCTGATCGAGCGCTTCACCCATCACCGAGTGTGCCGCGGTCAACAGTTCTCGAAGTTTGGGCCTGGTAAGCGTTTCGGCGATTCGGTTGCCGTGAATCTTGGCGCGCCACAATGATTCGTCGGCGTAGATGTTTCCGATTCCGGAGACCACCGTCTGGTCGAGAATCGCGCGCTTGATCTCGGTGTGCTTGCCCCGCAGGACTTTCACGACGGATTCGAGATCGAACGCCGCATCCATGGGATCGCGGGCGATGTGCGCCACCGACTCGGGCAGCATCGTTCCGTCGACCTCGACGAGGGGTGAAATCGACCAGCCACCGAAGGTCCGCTGATCGACGAATCGAAGATCGGCCCCGGAATCGAGGGCCAACCGAATGCGTAGGTGCTTTTCCCAGTCGACTGTCGGGGGTTGGACCAGCATCTGTCCGCTCATCCCGAGATGAACCACCAGTCCGACACCGGCAGGCTCGAGAACCAGCCACAGGTACTTGCCGCGACGCTCTGCCGAAGCGATGGTCTGCCCGGTGAGTTGGCCGATCAAGTCCTCGGAACCGAGAATGTGGCGCCTGATCGCGCGGGGATGGAGTACCTCGACGGCCTCGATCGCCGCACCTACAGCATGAGACTGTAGGCCGCGGCGAACGACTTCGACTTCGGGAAGCTCAGGCAAGAGTGAACTCAGCCGGCAAGATCAGGCGTGTCGTCAGCAGCGACTGCGGTAGCAGCGGCATTCTCCGACATCGTCTTCCATGCCGAACTTGCTGCCTTCTGCTCGGCTTCCTTCTTGGAACGACCGACACCGACACCCAAGGGTTTGCCACTGATGAGAACGGTGGCCGTGAATTCCTTGTCGTGATCGGGTCCTGTGGCGGTGATCTCGTAAACGGGAACTCCGGCACCGTGTTCTGCGGTCAGTTCCTGCAGACTCGTCTTCCAATCCAGACCCGCGCCCAGAAGCGGTGCGCGAGTGAGTAGATCGTCGAACAGATCGAGGACGACGCGTCGCGCAGTCTCGATGCCGTGCTGCAGGTGGATGGCGCCGAGAATCGACTCCATACCGTCGGCGAGAATGGACGGCTTGTCACGGCCGCCCGTCATTTCCTCGCCCTTACCCAGCAGCAGGTGTGCTCCGAGTCCACCTTCACCCAGAGTCCTGGCAACCTCGGCGAGTGCATGCATGTTGACCACGCTGGCACGGATCTTCGCCAGATCACCTTCGGATTTGTCCGGGTGGGACAGGTAGAGATTTTCGGTCACCGTGACGCCGAGAACGGAATCCCCGAGGAACTCGAGGCGCTCGTTCGTGGGCAGTCCGCCGTTCTCGTACGCGTACGAGCGGTGCGTGAGAGCCAGGGTCAGAAGACCGGGCTCTATATCTACGCCGACAGCGGCGAGGAGCTTGTCGTGATTGCCCTCGCCGCCGGCGGCTGAAACTGTATTTTCGCTCGTCATAGTCTTTCTCCGGGGAGAACTAGACAGCAGCGGTTACCTGGCGGCCCTTGTAAGTACCGCATGACGGGCATGCGATGTGGGGAAGGGTCTGCTCGCCACAGCCACGGTTGGGGCAGGTAACGAGGGTGGGCACAGTGGTCTTCCACTGGCTACGACGCGACCGCGTGTTGGATCGCGACATTTTGCGCTTGGGGACAGCCACTTCTACTTCTCCTCGGCTTCGGTGATCACAAGATTTTCGCTGGTGTTTGATTCCACGCCAAATTTGGCCGCGAGACCAGCCCAGCGAGGATCAAGTATGTCATGCCCATGCCCAGATTCCGCAATCGCCAGGCGAATGCCACATTCTGAGCACAATCCCAGGCAATCGTCACTGCACAGAGGCTGGAGCGGAAGCGCCAGCCCGACTGCATCGACGATGACCGGTTCGAGGTCGATTTCGTCGTCTTCGACCGCGTAGACCTCTCCCTCTTCCGTCGTCTCCTCGGTGGTGCTGTCCGGGTAAGCGAACAACTCCGTGAGATAGATGTCCACGGTGTCGGTGAAAGGTTCAAGGCACCGCGAGCATTCACCCTTGGTGGGTGCGTGCACGTTTCCGGTGACGAGAACGCCTTCGGACACTGCTTCGAGACGAAGATCGAGATCTATGTCCGCGCCCGCTTCGATCGCGATCAGATCGAGACCGATACGGTTCGGGGACTGAATTGTTCTCTCGACGGTACGCATCGACCCTGGACGACGACCGAGCTTGACCGTGTCCAGCAAAAATCCCGCATCACTTGACTGATGCGACGAACTACGACGATGCGTTGACAAAGAGAACTCACCTAACTGTTGAAACTGGTACGGGCAACCACTCCACAATACGGCAGCTACAAGGCAAATCCCAATTCGATCCACGAAAAAGTGGGCCGCCCCATATCGGACGACCCACCCTCGACTGACTTGTCTGCTCTATCGGCGCCGCTCGGAACGACGATCGTCGTCCTGGTAATCGGGAACTCCCGAACCCGTTCGAAGCTGTTGACGACCACGCCCGACCGACCGAACGGTCCCGGTGAGGAACTCTTCGAACTCGGCCAACTTGGTGTCCACGTACAGGTCACACTCCGAACGCATCCTGTCGGACTCGGCATGAGCGGCGTCGATCACTCGCGCGGATTCCGCGTGAGCGGACTGGACAACCTCGGTCTGCGACACCAGACGAGCCTGCTCCGCCGTTCCCTCCGCCACCGAATGTTCGTACGAGGCCTGGCCGGACTCGATCATCCGATCGGCCTCGGCACGCGCCCGTCCGGTGACGGCCTCGTACTCACGACGGCCGTCGGTGACGGTCCGTTCCGCTTCTGCTTCGGCGTCCTCGACCAACTGATCGGCGTGCGCACGCGCTTCGGCAACCATGCGATCGGCCTGAGCCTTGGCATCGGACAGAATCCGGTCGGCGTCGTCGCGTGCGTTCTCCACAGTCGAGGTTGCCTCGGCATTGGCGCTGCTGACCGTCTTCTCGGCGTTTGCTCGCGCGTCACCGACCAATTTGTCGCGATGATCGAGGACGTCCTGAGCGTCGTCCAGCTCGCTCGGAATTGCGTCCCGGACGTCGTCGAGTAGCTCGAGTACGTCACCGCGAGGCACAACACACCCTGCGGTCATGGGAACACCGCGCGCCTCTTCGACAATTGCGACCAGTTCGTCCAGTGCCTCGAATACGCGGTACACAAGCAACCCCAATCTCTACCGGCCGAAATCGGCCCACATCGTCACCGGTCCACTCGGACCTGTGCCCGTTCCTGTCCAAGTTTGCCGGAAGAACGGCCAACGGGGTGTCGTCGTGGTCGGTGTGTCGGGTATCAGCTGTTTTCGGTTGCTCGCTCGGCGATACGTGCGAGTAGCCGAGAATGCACTTTGGCCGGCAACATGTCGGAGACGTCGCCGCCAAAAGTCGCGACTTCCTTCACCAGAGAACTCGACAGGTAGCTGTACGTCGGATTCGTGGCGACGAACAGTGTGTCGACGCCCGTGAGCTTCTGATTCATCTGAGCCATCTGCAGCTCGTAATCGAAGTCGTTCGCGCCGCGCAGACCCTTGACGATCGCGCTGAGGCCTTCTTGTTTCGCGTAGTCGACCAACAATCCGTGCCACGACGTGACGCGAACATTGGGCAGGTGACTCGTCGCGTCTTCGAGCATCTCGATCCGCTCGTCGATCGTGAACATGCCACGCTTGCTCTTGTTGATCAGCACGGTGACCACGACCTCGTCGAATTGCGCAGCAACTCTTCCGATTACGTCGAGGTGACCGTTGGTCACAGGGTCGAAGGATCCGGGGCAGACGGCGCCAGTCATGAGTCCAGACCGTAGCAGGTGGCCAGCTCGATGCGGGCTTCACCGTAGTTCTTGGCCTTGATCGGCTCGTAGCCCTGAGGCCACACGGTCTCCGGCGAGCGCGACGATCGTTCGAGTACCACGATCGTGCCCTCCCCCACCCATTTGTTGGCCTGCAGATCGGTGAGCATGGACACGACGGCCTCGTCGGTCACCGCATACGGTGGGTCCGCGATCACGATGTCGTATTCACGCGCGCTCGGACCCGAGACCACGGCCGCAACCGGAGCGGCGCGAACCGTCGCCCCAGGCAACGCGACAGTGCCGATGTTCGCCTTGATGACGGCAGCAGCCTTGGCATCCGATTCCACGAGAACAACGTGCTCGGCTCCCCGCGAGAGCGCCTCGAGGCCGAGAGCACCCGAACCCGCAAAGAGGTCGAGAACCGCGCACCCTTCGAGATCGATGCGCGCTTCGAGAGCACTGAACAGCGCCTCACGAACCCGATCCGACGTCGGACGGGTGCCGCTCGGCGGGACTCGCAGGCGTCGACCGCCCGCGAGTCCCGAGATGATGCGTGTCACTCTGCGGCGCTCTCCCCCGTCGAGACGACTACCAGCAGGTCTCCGCCCTCGACCTGTTGGACGGCGCTGATCGCGATCCGAGAGACGACGCCGGCGCGCGGCGAGGTGATCGCCGCTTCCATCTTCATTGCTTCGATCGTGGCCACGGTGTCGCCGGCCTCGATCTTCTGGCCTTCCTTCACCGCGAGCGTCACGACGCCCGCGAACGGTGCAGCCACGTGGCCCGGGTTGTTCTTGTCGGCCTTCTCCGCCACCGGTACGTCACTGGCAATGGAGCGATCGCGGATCGAGACCGGGCGCAATTGACCGTTCAGGATGCACATGACAGTGCGGTAGCCGCGCTCGTCGGGCTCGGAGATCGCTTCGAGACCGATGATCAGCTCAACGCCGGGAGCCAACTCGACGCGGTGTTCGTCGCCGCGCCGCAAACCGTAGAAGAACTGGTTCGCCGAAAGCCGCGACGTGTCACCGTACTTCTCGCGGTGTTCGAGGAATTCCTTTGTCGGGCCGGGGAACAGCAGACGATTTAGCGTCGCCTGACGGTCCTTCGACGAGCCCTCGAGCAGCACCTCGTCCTCAGCGGACAACGTCGCTTCGGGCTTGGCCTGGCCACGTCCTTCGAGTGCCTTGCTGCGGAACGGTTCCGGCCAACCACCGGGAGGCGTACCGAGTTCACCGCGCAGGAAGCCCACCACGGAGTCGGGAATGTCGAACTTCGCCGGATCTGCGGCAAACTCCTCCGAAGGCACGCCGGCGCCGACAAGGTGGAGGGCGAGGTCGCCGACGACCTTCGACGACGGCGTCACCTTCACGAGATGCCCGAGCATGCGGTCCGCGTCGGCGTACTTGGCTTCGACCTCTTCGAACCGGTCGCCGAGACCGAGAGCAACGGCCTGGGTCCGGAGATTGGAGAGCTGGCCTCCCGGAATCTCGTGCGTGTACACGCGACCCGTCGGCGCCGGCAATCCGGATTCGAACGGCGCGTACACCTTTCGCAGCGCCTCCCAGTACGGCTCGAGGTCGCACACGTTCTGCAGGTTCAGTCCGGTGTCGAACTCGGAGTGCGCGGCAGCGGCGACGATGGCCGAGAGCGCAGGCTGGCTGGTGGTTCCGGCCAGTGCCGCGGAAGCACCGTCGACTGCGTCGGCGCCCGCCTGCCAAGCGGCGAAGTACGTCGCCAGCTGTCCACCGGGAGTGTCGTGCGTGTGAACGTGAACCGGCAGATCGAAGTTGCTGCGTAGCGCGGTCACCAGCTTGGTAGCTGCCGGAGCGCGCAGCAGGCCTGCCATGTCCTTGATCGCGAGCACGTGAGCGCCGGCATCGACGATCTCTTCGGCCAACTTCAGGTAGTAGTCGAGCGTGTACAGAGTTTCGTTCGGATCCGACAGATCACCGGTGTAGCTCAGCGCCACCTCCGCGAGGGCCGTTCCGGTCTCACGCACCGCGTCGATGGCAGGCCGCATCTGGTCGACGTTGTTGAGCGCGTCGAAGATTCGGAAGATGTCGATACCGGTGTCGGTGGCTTCCTGAACGAATGCGCGCGTGACCTTTTCGGGATACGGCGTGTAGCCCACCGTGTTTCGGCCGCGAAGAAGCATCTGAAGGCAGATGTTCGGGATCGCCTCGCGGAGTGCGGCGAGCCGGTACCACGGATCCTCGTGCAGGAAGCGAAGTCCCACATCATAGGTCGCGCCGCCCCAGGCTTCGATCGAGAGCAGTTCCGGCGTCAACCGCGCAACGTGCCCGGCTACTCCGAGCAGTCCGCTGGTCCGAACTCGCGTGGCCAACAACGACTGGTGCGCGTCACGGAAGGTGGTGTCGGTGACGCCGACGGCCTTCTGCTCACGCAGTGCCTTCGCGAAACCTTCGGGTCCGAGTTCGAGCAGGCGCTGACGGCTACCGGCAGGAGGAGGCGTCGAAAGATCGATCTTGGGCAGCTTGTCCTGCGGGTACACCGCCGAGGGCCGCTCCCCGTGCGGCTTGTTGACAGTCACATCCGCGAGGTAGGTCAGGATCTTCGTGCCGCGGTCTGCCGAAGAACGCAGAGTCAGCAGCTGAGGACGTTCCTCGATGAAGGAGGTTGTCACGCGTCCCGCCCGGAAGTCCGGGTCGTCGAGAACCGCCTGCAGGAACGGAATGTTGGTCGAGACACCACGAATGCGGAACTCGGTGACCGCGCGGCGAGCTCTCGCCACAGCGGCTTCGAGGTCGCGACCGCGACAAGTGAGTTTGACCAGCATGGAATCGAAGTACGCTCCGACCTCGGCGCCGAGTGTGGCGCCACCGTCCAAGCGGATACCGGCTCCGCCCGGGGTGCGGTACGCGGTGATACGGCCGGTGTCCGGGCGGAATCCGTTTGCCGGATCCTCGGTCGTGATGCGGCACTGCAGCGCCGCGCCGCGAAGCTTGATCGTCTCCTGTGACAGACCAAGTTCTGCAAGCGTCGAACCGGACGCGATCTTGAGCTGCGACTGGACCAGGTCCACGTCCGTCACTTCTTCGGTGACAGTGTGCTCGACCTGAATTCGCGGGTTCATCTCGATGAAGACGTGGTTGCCGCGCTTGTCGAGAAGGAACTCGACGGTGCCCGCGCACGTGTATCCGATCTCCTTCGCGAAGGCGACGGCGTCGGCACAGATCTTGGCACGCAACTCTTCCGAGAGATTGGGCGCCGGAGCGAGCTCGATCACCTTCTGGTGGCGACGTTGCAGCGAGCAGTCACGCTCGAAGAGGTGGATGACGTTGCCCTGCTCGTCGGCGAGGATCTGCACTTCGATGTGCCGGGGGTCGATGACGGCCTGCTCGAGGAAGACCGTCGAATCGCCGAAGGCCGATTCCGCTTCGCGCGCTGCGGCTTCGATCGATTCCTTGAGCTGTGAGCGCTCCGCAACACGGCGCATTCCGCGCCCACCGCCGCCTGCGACAGCCTTGACGAAGAGCGGGAAGGTCATGTCCTCGGCGGCTGCGAGCAACTCGTCGATGTCCGCTGACGGCTCCGAAGACGCGAGCACCGGGAGACCGGCGGCCTTTGCCGCTGCGATGGCCCGAGCCTTGTTTCCGGTCAACTCGAGGATCTCGGCGGACGGGCCGACGAACTTGATGCCTGCCTCGGCACACGCCGCCGACAAGTCCGGGTTCTCGGAGAGGAAGCCGTAACCGGGGTAGATGGCGTCGGCTCCGGCGCTCTTGGCGGCGGCGACGATTTCCTCGACCGAGAGATACGCGCGAACGGGGTGACCCTTCTCCCCGATCTGGTAGCTCTCGTCTGCCTTGAGACGGTGGATCGAATTCCGATCCTCGTACGGGAACACCGCGACGGTTCCGGCACCTAGTTCGTAGGCGGCGCGGAAGGCGCGGATCGCAATTTCGCCGCGGTTCGCGACGAGCACTTTGGAGAACATTCGAGAAAACTACCCCGATTTCATCTTGCGTCTACATGCGGAGTCTCATATTTCGGACTGAATCGAGAAACCAACCCGGCGGTCCTCGTGCTATTCGATTTCAGCTTGTCGTCATACCCTTCACGACTTCTCGAGGTACTCGATCCGGTCGGAGTCCAGGGCAGCGGTCACCATGGAAGCGAGGGCGGGATGACCGTCGAGCGACGGATCGGAGTCGACGATTCCCTGAGCGAACTCCCTGGCGGACTCGAGGATGTCTCCATGGGCCATGAGGGAAAGCAGCCGCAGATTCGAGGTTGTGCCCGACTGCGCCGCACCGAGGATGTCTCCTTCACGTCTGGTCGCGAGGTCGAGTTGAGCCAGTTCGAACCCGTCGTTGGTCGCTGCCACCGCCGAGAGCCGCTCGTACGCCGGTCCCCCGGGATTGCTTCCGGTGACGAGGATGCACAGTCCCTGATGTTTCCCTCGACCGACGCGGCCACGCAACTGATGGAGCTGACTGACGCCGAACCGCTCGGCGTCGACGATCACCATCACCGTCGCGTTCGGAACGTCGACACCGACTTCGACAACGGTCGTACAGACGAGGACGTCGATGTCACCGACGTTGAACGCGCTCATCACCACGTCCTTTTCGTCGGAAGGCAGTCGACCGTGCAGCAACCCGACTCGCAGATCGGCCAGCGGACCACTCGACAGCTCTTCGAAGACGTCGACCGCCGACTTGGTCTCGGGCTGCTTCTCCTCGGTGAACTGATCTTCGCCTGCACCCTGCTCGCCGTCACCGATCCGCGAGCACACGACATACGCCTGACGGCCGTCGGCGACGTCCTCACGGATTCGTTCCCATGCGCGATCGACCCACTGCGGCTTCTGCTTCGCGGGCACGACACTGCTCTTGATCGGGGTTCGCCCACGTGGAAGCTCTCGCAGGGTCGAGACCTCGAGGTCGCCGAGCACGGTCATGGCGATGGTTCGCGGAATCGGCGTTGCCGTCATCACCAGCAGATGCGGACTCAGTCCTTCACGGGCACGTGATCGCAACTGATCACGTTGCTCGACGCCGAAGCGGTGTTGCTCGTCAACGACAACCATGCCGAGGTTGAAGAACTCGACGTTGTCCTGAATGAGCGCATGGGTACCGATGACGATCCCGGCGTCGCCGGTCACGGCTTCGAGCAGCGCTGCGCGCTTCGCAGCGACTGGCAGCGAGCCGGTAAGAAGGGCAATACGGGTGGAATGTTCGGCAGAACCGAGTTCACCACCTGCAGCCAGCGAGCCCATCATCTTGCGCAGTGATCGCGCGTGCTGATTTGCCAGGACCTCGGTGGGTGCGAGCAACGCGCACTGATAACCCGCATCGACGACCTGCAGCATCGCGCGCAGAGCCACGATCGTCTTGCCTGACCCGACCTCGCCCTGAAGAAGGCGGCTCATCGGGTGTGGGCGGGCAAGGTCGGTGGAGATCTCCTCCGCGACTGCTTGCTGTCCCTCCGTCAGAGTGAACGGGAGCATCTCCTCGAACTGGTCCGCGATCCCGCCGGCGACCGGAGCGCAGGCCGGAGCCACACGCTCGGAATTGTCGTGACGACGCATCGCGAGGACCAACTGCAGAGACAGCGCCTCGTCGAAACGCAGACGATCCTGTGCTCGTTCGATGTCTTCCTTGGTATCTGGCAGGTGAACGGTGCGCAGCGCCTCGTCCAAACCGATGAATCCGTGCTCGGCCCGAGTCTCGGCGGGCAACGGCTCCTCGATCGGATCGAGTTGGTCGAGCACTTGCCGCACGCACCGCATGATGGTCCAGCTCTCGACCTCGCGGGTCGCCGGGTACAGCGGGATCAACGCGCGGTCGAAGACGGACAGATCGAGTTCGGCGCCGGGATCCTGATTTGCGCGAGCCAGGCCCGCAAGGTCACCGGCTCCCTTGATGGATGCAAGCGGAACTACCGAATCCTCTTCGCCGACACGAGGTTCCGGGAGAATCAGGTAGCTCGGATGAGTGAGAGACCACTTGCCGCGGAAGTACTTCACCGTCCCGGAGAACATCGCCCGAACGCCGGGCTTGATGACGTGCCGCACCTTCTGCGGGTTGAAGAACGTGACGTCGACGGTCTGCGAATCAGTCGCCAGCGATACTCGCAACATCTGCCCCGGACGGTTCTTCATCTTCACGACGGCGGCCGACGCCACCCGCGCGATGATGGTGATGTGCTCACCCTCGGGCGGCTCCTTCTCGGCGAGTTCCTTGCCTGCCGACGCGTACCGGTGTGGGTAGTGACGCAGCAGGTCCTCGACGGTGCGGATCTCGAATGCCTCGTCGAGCGCGTCCGCGGTCTTCTTTCCCAGCAGCCGATCGAGTGGGTCGGCGAGCGTCGCCATCAGTTCCTCCAGCACAGTGTCGCGGTAAGCACATGTGTTCGTATATCAGCAGTCACCGACAGACCAGGTTCGATCACTCCACACCCAACTGGAACAGGTCACCCGGCTGATCACCCTGATAGACGAGCACGTCGACGCCCGGGTGGTGCGCGACGACGTGCGCCTCGAGCTGCCCGGCCAGGTCGTCCGGCGCGTCTGCGCCCATGAGTAGGGTCACGAGTTCGCCGCCGGATCCGAGCGCGAGGTCGACCAGTCGCGCACTCGACTCCGCGACGTCGGGACCGATGAGCACCACCTCGTGCCCCATCAGACCGATCGCGTCACCCGGATCACATGTCCCGACGTAGGTCAGCGAACGCTCGACCGCGATCCGCAACGATCCCCAGCGCGTGGCGGCCGCCGCCTCGGACATCGTGAAGCCGTCGTCGGCGACGTTGCGCTGAGGGTCGTGAACGGCAAGTGCTGCCAGGCCCTGGACCATCGACGACGTCGACAGCAGCAGAACCTGGTGAAGCGGATCGCGTGCAGCGGCACTGACTGCGACGAGTTCCTGAGCGGTCAAAGCTCCGTTCGGAAGCACCAGAACTTCGCTGCGTTCCATCTGACGAATGCGGCCGAGCAGTTGTGCGCGTGTCACCGGCGCATCGTCGCACCGAAGAACCGTCGCACCCTCACTCTCGAACAACGCCGCCGCGCTGTCACCGGCAACGACGGCCAGTACGCCGCGCGCGCCGGCCCCGGGGAATCGCCTCTCCGCCCGTGCCACCAACTGGTCGCGTTCGTCGACGAGAAAACTGCTGATGCGAATACCGTGCACCTTCCCGGCCTCGAGGCCGGCTTCCACGGCTGCACCGGCATCGCAGCAATGCACGTGCACCGACCAGCCGCCGAAACCGTCGCTGACGATGACCGTCGAATCTCCGAGGACGGACAGCCGCGTGCGCAGCGCCGTCATGCGATCGTCGTCGGAGTCGTCGACGAGGTACATGACCTCGAAATCCTGTTCCGAGTGATCACCACATTCGATCGGGCTCTTGTGAGCCCAATCGTGATCGAATGCGCTGACGTCGACAACTGCGCTCGACCTCGGGTCCGGCGTCCCCAGATCTTCGCGAACCTGCGGCTTCCCGGTCAGCACCTCGACAAAAGCGTCGAGGATCAGAACCAGACCGAATCCCCCGGCATCGACCACCCCGGCGGACGCGAGAACGTCCAGTTGCTCCGGCGTCTTGTTCAGTGCGACCGCAGCGGCGTCGGCAGCGGCGGCAACCACGGATGCAAGATCCTCGCCGCTCGGTGTCCTGGTGTCGACGCACTCCTGCGCTGCTTCTCCCGATGCGCGCAATACCGTGACGATGGTGCCTTCCACCAGATCGGAGACAGCCCGAGAGGCCAGCGTCGTCGCCGTGGTCAGCGAGTTCGCGAAGCTACGGCCGTCGATGTGCTCACCTTGAACGCTCTCGGCGATGCCCCGGATCACCTGGGAGAGGATCACTCCGGAATTACCGCGAGCACCGGACACGGCGCCCCGAGCCAGAGCGTTGGCGACGCGGCCCGCACTGCGGACGTCGTCCTCGATCGTCTCGGCGGAATCGAGTGCAGCCCGCATCGTGAACAGCAGATTGGTGCCGGTATCCGAATCAGGGATGGGAAAGACGTTGAGGCTGTTGATCTCACCGCGACGTTTCTGGAGGCTGTCGACCGCCCGGCGGGCCCAGCGCCGCAGCAGATGTCCGTCCGCGACGGATTCCGCTTCCTCGGCGACGCGTTGCACTTCCCCCACTGACGGTTCCCCTCGACGATGGAAAGACTGACGATGAAAAAGAGATCGGTGATCGGTGCAGTCGAGGGTAGTCCGACGCTTCTGCGCAACCGTCATTACCGGGCGGTTTGGCCATTCGGGCCGGAAGCGGTTACTCTTACACGGTTGCCTCGAACGGGCTACACGAAATAATGCTGCACTTTGTTTGTTGCTGATTGACTGTTTTCACGTTCGACTGCACAGTGAGCGGTCAAGGATCGGTTCGAAGTCGAGTATATTCGGATTGTAATTCTGGCTGCCCTACCGTGTAGGGTAACCACTTCAATATTCATTTCTAACAAGGAGTTCGCGACTATGGCTGCCGTCTGCGACGTATGCGCCAAGGGGCCCGGCTTCGGTAAGTCGGTCTCGCACTCGCACCGGCGTACCAATCGTCGCTGGAACCCGAACATTCAGTCTGTTCGTACCGAGGTTGCCCCGGGTAACACCCGTAAGGTCAACGTGTGCACCTCCTGCCTGAAGGCAGGCAAGGTCGCTCGGGGCTGATTGCCCGAGCACAAACTATTGCAGGCTCTGCCCCCGTCACTTCGGTGACGGGGGCAGAGCTGTATCTATGTGGCTGTATCTATGTGTCCCCGTGTTTCGTATGGCTGTCGGACACCCGTAATGTGCGTTGAGTGACTTCCATCGATGACCTGAGCAAAGTGACCCTCGACGAGGGCGTACTCCGCATCACCATTTCCACCGCCGCCAACGGCACCTCCCTCGACGACGAAGGACTGGTTCAGGGCGCGCAGGCGCTCGAGACAGTCGGAAACGACATCGGGAGCATCCTTCTGGTCGGCGAAGGCGCAAACTTCTGTGCCGGCGGCAACGTCCGTGCGTTCGCCGCAGCCCCTGACCGCGGCGAGTACGTGGCCGAGGTTGCCCGCGTCTTCCACGTGTTCGTTCGCGCGCTCGACGCTGCGACCGCTCCAGTGGTGGCCGGGGTCCACGGATGGGCTGCCGGCGCCGGAATGAGCCTGGTCTGCCTCGCCGACGTCGCAATCGGCGGCACCGGCACCAAGCTTCGCCCCGCGTACCCCTCCATCGGTTTCACCCCGGACGGCGGAATGTCGTGGACGCTTCCACGCATCGTCGGCGTGGCACGCGCTCGCGAGATTCTTCTCAACGATTCGGTGATCGGTGGCGACGAAGCCGTCCGCCTGGGGATCCTCACCCGACTCGTCGGTGACGACGAGGTCCAAGAAGAGGCAGCTCGCCTCGCCCGCGCTCTGGCCAACGGACCGAGTACGTCGTACTCGGGAATCAAAGCACTGCTGCGTTCGTCGCGGACGAACTCGCTCGCCGAGCAACTCGACGCCGAAGCCGCGTCCATCGCCCTCGCGGCGAACAGCCCGATCGGGCGCGAGGGTGTCGACGCATTCGTCGACAAGCGTCGCCCCGATTTCACTTCCGCAAAGCAGGCCTAGTCGAACTGCCGTGCCGAACGTCGCGACTCGACGTTCGGCAGGCCGGTTCGTGCAGACACCGTTCGATCAGCCCAGATTCCAGTCGACCGGATCGGCTCCGAGTCCGGTCAAGAGTTCGTTCGCACGACTGAAGGGGCGCGAACCGAAGAAGCCACGCGAGGCCGAAAGCGGTGACGGGTGCGCGGATTCGATGATCGGTGTGTCGCCGAGCATCGGCGCGAGAGTGGCCGCGTCACGACCCCACAAGATCGCCACCATCGGCGACGACCGCGCGACCAGAGCGCGGATAGCCTGCTCGGTCACCGGCTCCCAGCCCTTCTTACGATGAGAAGCGGCTTGACCCGGCTGCACGGTGAGAACGCGATTGAGAAGCAGCACACCTTGTTTCGACCACGGCGTCAGATCGCCGTTCGGCGGTATCGGCAACCCGAGATCCTGGTGATACTCCTTGTAGATGTTGCCGAGACTTCGCGGAACCGGCCGCACGTCCGGTGCAACCGAAAAGCTCAACCCGACAGCGTGACCGGGCGTCGGATAAGGGTCCTGACCGACGATGAGCACTCGAACGTCCTCGAAAGGGTTCGTGAACGCACGCAAGACGTTCTCCCCCGCCGGTAGGTACTCCCGTCCCGCAGCGATCTCTTCGCGCAAGAACTTACCCATCGCGGTGATCTGCTCCGACACCGGTTCGAGTGCTCGCGCCCACCCTGGGTCGACGATCTCTGCAAGCGGCGCCATCAGTCGAGCCTGCGCAACGCGTCGCGGTAGTACGCCGCATTGGCTGCGTACATCTTGACGTTGCCGTCGAGGTGACCGAGCGGAACCTCGTATCCCGCACGGACCTTGGCGGGGACACCGAGTGCCATGCTGCGCGGCGGAACCTGCATCTTGTTGGCCACCACCGCACCAGCGGCGACGATCGACCCCGTCCCGATCACCGTTCCGTTGAGAACAACTGACCCCGACGCGATCAGGCAATGGTCCTCGATGGTCGATCCCTCGATGTGCGCGTTGTGGCCCACGACGCAACCGGAACCGATGACAGTCGCATCGACGGCGGTGCAATGGATGACGGTTCCGTCCTGGATGTTCGATCCGATTCCCACCGAAATGGTTCCGTAGTCACCACGCAATACCGCTTGCGGCCAGATCGAGGTACCCGCTGCGAGAGTCACGGCGCCGATCACCACCGCGTCCGGGTGGACGTATGCGTCCGGATGAATGTCCGGAACTCTGTCTCCAAGTGCGTATACAGCCATGAAAGCAACCTATACCGCGGTGGTACCGGTGGTCGAAAAGCTGTGCCAGCCCCCGCCGCTCTCGCGAAGCGAACCGTCGACGCTCACGCCCGAACCGGCGGCAACCTCACCGATCACGATCCAACCCGACGGAATCTCGACCTCAGGCCCGAAAGTTGCTGCAAATCCGTGATCTTCACCACCGGAGAGGATCCAGTCCAGCGGATCGACGTCGAGCGCCTCGGCCGCCGATGCGACATCCGGTGAGGTCGGAACCGCAGCCGAGAAGATGTCGAACCGCACGTGCGAGGCCTCTGCGAGATGTCGAAGGTCCGCGATCAATCCGTCGGACACGTCCGTCATGGAATGTGCTGATTCTGCGGCGTCCCATGCCGATTGATACGGCGGATTCGGAACGCGATGGGAGGCAAGCAAATCTGGAAAGTTTGCGGGCTTGTCGAGCAGTACGGCTTCGTCGAGCAGTAGTGCCAACCCTGCTGCCGAGCAACCGAACAACCCGGCGACCGCGATCTTGTCACCGATCTTTGCTCCCGAACGCAGAACTGCCGCACGGCCACCGAGATCGCCGAGCACGGTCACCGACACCACGATCACCGGTGACTGGACCAGGTCACCGCCGACCACACCGGCGCCCAGATCGGTTGCCGCGTCCCAGATTCCCGCGGAGATTGCGTCGACCACGTCGACGGGTGTCGAAGGCGGGCACCCCAGAGACACCGTGAAGGCCGTCGGCCGCGCTCCCATCGAGACCACATCAGCAGCGTTCTGTGCCACTGCCTTCCGGCCGATGTCGCGTGGTGAAGACCAATCCATTCGGAAATGTCGACCTTCGACCAACATGTCGGACGAGACAACCACACGGCCGTCTCCGGAAGTCACGATGGCGGCATCGTCACCCGGCCCCAATTCAGTGGTGACCGGTTGGATTCGGCCGAGAAGAGATCGCGCGATCACGTCGAACTCCCCCACCTGCTCGACAGTGGGCTCCGACCCGAACTCCGATGATGCAGTGAACTCCGATGATGCGATGAGTCTCTCCAATGCCGACGCAATTCGCTCGTAAGCGGCCTGCGGTACCTTCTAGCTGTGGTCGTGAATGCTTCTGCAAGCTCACGCGTGTGTCGGCAATCCTACCGATTCACCGACATGCTCTCAGAAGTGACAAGACCGTTGATCGACTGGACCAGGACCCGAGCGAAGAACTGAGCATGGCAGAAAACACCTCCACCGCAGACAACGCCGACATCGACCCCGACGGCGACGACGATCCGTCAGAGCGCCGCAGTCCGGCGCTGATCGCCACCGCCATCGCACTCCCGGTAGCCCTGATCGTCGGAGTAGTGATCGCGGCCGTCGTCGCGGGAAACAACCCTGAACTCTCGCCGGTTGCATTGGGACCCGTACCGGCACCGGCAGCGGAGTCGCCGGCCTGCGTTTCCCTTCTCGGCGCGCTCCCCGACAAGATCGACGACTTCACGAAAGCCGAATTGGTGGAACCTGCTCCGGCCGGTGCGGCAGCGTGGCAGCGCAGCGAAGGAGAGCCGATCGTCTTGCGTTGCGGACTCGACCGTCCGTCCGAGTTCGACCAGGCTGCAGCACTACAGGTCGTGAACGGTGTCCAGTGGTTCCAGGTCTCGGGAACCGACATCGGTTTGGCGGCGAGCACTTGGTTTGCCGTAGACCGCGGTGAATACATCGGTATCACGATCCCCGACGGGACCGGTCCGACGCCGATTCAGGAAATCTCCGACACCATCACGGCGACCCTCGAACAGAAGCCTCTCGACCCGGCGCCGGTCGCGGTTCCCTGATCAGCGAAGGCCGGTGCCGCGAGCGATGGCGGTGTCGACCAGAGTCGAAATCAAAGTGCGGTAATCGATTCCGGTGGCGTTCCACATCTTCGGGTACATCGAGATGGAAGTGAACCCGGGCATCGTGTTGATCTCGTTGATCACCGGGCCGTCAGCCGTGACGAAGAAATCGACCCGCGAGAGTCCCTGGCAATCGAGTGCCTTGAACGCGCGGACAGCAAGCTCCCTAATCTGGTCGCTCACCGACTCGTCGAGTTTCGCGGGGATGTCGAATTCACAGACGTCGTCGAGGTACTTGGTGTCGAAGTCGTAGAACGCGTCCGAATCGGCGTCGGAATCCGGCATCCGGATCTCGGCGACCACACTCGCCTTGACGTCGCCGTTCGGGAATTCGAGGACGCCGCATTCCACCTCGCGGCCGATGATCGCGCCTTCGACGATCACCTTGGGGTCATGCAGGCGTGCATGAGCGATCGCCCCGTCCAGACCGTCCCAATTGCTCACCCGAGTGATGCCGATGGACGAGCCTCCACGAGCGGGCTTGACGAAAACCGGAAGGCCCAATTCCGCCTTCTGCTCTTCGGTCAGCGTTGCGGTTCCCGGCCGAAGCACGACCTGCACTCCAACGGGAAGTCCTTCAGCAGCAAGAAGCTTCTTCGTGAACTCTTTGTCCATGCCGGCGGCGCTGGCCAGAACTCCGGGTCCGACGTACGGAACCCCGGCAAGTTCGAGCAGACCCTGAATCGTGCCGTCTTCGCCGTAAGCCCCATGAAGAACGGGGAACACGACGTCGACCGACGCGAGCACAGCACCGGCGTCGGAGCCGTCGAAGGAGATGACCTCGCCCTCGCGGGTGGGGTCCGCGCTGAGGACCACCGACGTTCCGTCTTTGTCGACCGACGGCAGCGCGCGCCCGCTGATCGCGAGGGAACTGGGGTCGCTCGAACCGAGCACCCAGGAACCGTCGACGGTGATGCCGATCGGTACGACGTCGTACCGATCGGGGTCGAGGTTGCTCAGGACGCTTCCGGCGGAAACACAGGACACTGAATGCTCATTGCTCCGGCCACCGAAGATCACGGCCACGCGGGTACGGCTGCTGTTCACGCGTCAAACCGTACCGCCGAATCGACTGCGGCACGCGATCGGGCCGGACCGATTTCGTCGACCCGGCCCGTTTACGCGTCGAGTGCGCGCTCGATGTCGGCCAGGAGATCGGCGGTGTCCTCGATGCCACAAGCGATTCGGACAAACCCCGCACTGACCGGATCGCCCCAGCGCGCACGGCGATCCGCCGTCGTGTGGATCCCGCCGAAGCTGGTAGCAGCCGTGACGAGAGCGCTCGCTTCGACGAACGAGTGGAAGGCCTGAGCCGAATCCAACTCGACGCTCACCAATCCGCCGAATCGATTCATCTGACCGGATGCCGTTGCATAGGACGGGTCACCGCGAAGGCCGGGGTAACGAACGGACCGGACTGCTTTGTGATTTACCAACATCTCGGCAAGCGCCAGCGCGTTGTCGCACTGACGCCCGAATCGCAGGCCTGCCGTGCCGAGGCTCCGGTGCGCAAGCCACGTCTCGAAGGGGCCGAGCACCGTTCCCGAGAGAAGTCGCTCACGCTCGATTCGCCGACTCACTGCCGCATCGGAGGTGGCGACGTAACCCATCAGGAGGTCACTGTGCCCGCTGAGAGCCTTGGTACCGCTGGCCACCACGACGTCGGCACCCAATTCGAGCGGGCGCTGACCCAGCGGTGTCGCGGTCGTGTTGTCGACGATCAGCAGCGCACCCGAACGGTGGCACGCGTCGGCGAGCACGCGAAGGTCGACCACGTCCAGCACCGGGTTGGACGGCGTCTCGGCGACGACGACCACGCGGCCCGGTGACGCGTCGAGCAGATCTACGAAGCTCGCGTCGCCCATCTGCAGAGTCGAAACCTCGCGAACGGTGATTCCCAACGGCGCGAGGCGCTCGTTCGCGTACAACCGCACTTGGTAGTACCCGTCCGAGGGCACGACGACGGTATCCCCCGCGACGAGGACGCTGCGCAAGGTAGCGGTGATCGCGGACATCCCCGATCCCATGACGAGGGCGTGGTCCGCTCTCTCGAGCGCCGCGAGCGCGGATTCGAGTCCGCGCCAACCCGGGTTCGACGCACGTGCATAGGTATCGGACTCGGAACCTTCGTCCGCCGAAAGTTGGTACGGCGCAGCGAATATCGGGCCCAGTTGCATGGGCTGACCCGCGGCGTGTTCGCGCGCGACGGCGCTCACGCTGCGCGTCGAATCCCCGTAATCCTCGAAGCGACCCACACCGATTTCACTCATTCCGGCTTCGTCCGGCGTCCGAGCAACTGACCGATCGCATCGCTGACGGCCATGCCTTCGTGGCACACCCGGTGGACCGCGTCGGTCAACGGCATCTCCACGTCGTATCCGGCAGCGAGTGCGCGTACCGACGTGCACGACTTCACGCCCTCGGCGACCTGACCGTTGGTTGCCTTCTGTGCCGACTCCATCGACCCGCCTCGTCCGAGCCGCTCTCCGAACGTCCGGTTTCGCGACAACTCGGACGTGCAGGTCGCTACCAGGTCACCGACACCCGCCAAGCCTGCAAGAGTCGACGCCTTGGCGCCGAGCGCAACGCCGAGACGAATCGTCTCGGCGAGCCCACGGGTGATGATGCTGGCGACCGTGTTGTCGCCGAATCCACTGCCGGCGGCCATGCCGCAGGCCAGCGCGATCACGTTCTTACACGCACCACCGATCTCGCATCCGATGACGTCGGAGTTGGTGTACGGCCTGAAATAGCCGGTAGCACAAGCATCCTGGAGAGCGAGGGCACGCGAGGAATCCGAACAGGCGATCACCGTCGCCGCGGGCTGCCCGCCGGCGATCTCGTGTGCAAGATTCGGGCCCGAGAGCACCGCGACGCGCCCCGGTTCCACGCCGGTCACCGACACGATGACCTGGCTCATCCGCATGAGCGTCCCGGTCTCGATTCCCTTGGCCAGACTCAGCAGAGTCGCATCGGGCCCGATCGAGCCTTTCCACTGCTCCAGGTTTGTTCGTAGCGACTGCGAGGGAACCGCCAGCACGATGAAGTCAGCACCTGCCATCGCCTCCTCGTGGTGGTGGGTCGCGCGAATCGACGAAGGCAAAGCAATGCCTGGCAGATAGTCGCTGTTCTCGTGCGTGGTGTCGATGCGCTTCGCGACCTCTTCACGCCTGGCCCACATCGTCACGTCGGTTCCGGCCTCGGCCATCACCTTCGCCAACGCCGTTCCCCACGAACCTGCGCCCAATACAGCTGCCTTACTCACACGCTCACCCCGTCTACCCGGCGAAGCGGGTCGCCGCCAGAAAAATCGTCTGCACAGAGTATCGCCTGTGGTGCACTGCGGTGGGCAGCCGCGGACACCGAGCGTGATGACTGGCAAGATCGAGGGATGGACAGCGCGGAACCCCCGTACCCACACGCCGTGGAGACACCGCATGCGCGCACGGAGATCGAACGCCCCATGCATGCGATAGTGGCCGTCAAGTCCTTGAGATCGGCCAAGTCCCGCCTCGCGGGCGAACTCGACTCGGACGCGCGTGCAGACCTCGTGTTGGCCATGCTTCACGACACCCTCGCCACAGTTGCAGCCGTCTCGGCCATCGACAGCGTCACAGTGGTCACCCCGGACCCCACCGTTGCCGCCCTTGCATATTCCGTCGGCGTGACGGTCTACGCCGATCCAGCTCCCGACGGCGCCCGAACCAACGGCGCAACACCGCGCACGGAGGAAACCCTCAACGCGGCGTTGAGTGCAGCGGCCGCCGATATCCGAGCCAAGCGCGGAGTGGTCGACCTCGTTGTGCTGCAAGCCGACTTGCCCGCCATGCAACCGAGCGAACTGACGGAGGCCGTGGCCGCGGCCCGAAGCGGCGGACGTTCAGTCGTCGTCGATCACCACGGCACCGGCACTTCCGCATTGTTTGCGTGCGGCGAAAGCGCGCTCGACCCTCGGTTCGGGCCGGAATCCGCACTTGGACATGCCAATTCAGGTGCTCGTCCACTCAACGGCCAATGGCCGGGACTGCGCACCGACGTCGACACCCATGCCGATCTCGGCACTGTGCGAGCACTGGGAGTAGGCCCCGCGACATCGGCTTCGTTGACCAGACTCAAGGCCACGCCGTCGAACAGTCGATGAATTTTCTTTCATCGATTGTCGGACCGCGCGATTGTGGGGGATGATCGACGAGTGAGCAATGGCGAAGCACTCGAAAACCGTATTTCCGAAGACCAGTCGGACGGAGACCACAGCTCCGGCCGGCACGAGAACGGCGCGGCCACCTCGCCGCGATCTCAGGCCGTCGCGGTCGCCACCAACATCCCGGGCGCTCCCCCTGCAGCTACCAAGGCAGAGCTACCCGAATTGCTCGTCGGACTTCCCGAGGATCGTTACCTCAACCGCGAACTCAGCTGGCTCGATTTCAATGCCCGTGTTCTCGCATTGGCCGCCGACGAGTCACTGCCGTTGCTCGAACGCGCAAAGTTCCTCGCCATCTTCGCTTCCAATCTCGACGAATTTTTCATGGTCCGGGTCGCCGGACTCAAGCGCCGCGACGAGACGGGACTGTCGGTCAGGTCCGCCGACGGCCTCTCCCCACGCGAACAATTGGCGCTCATCGCGCGTCGCACCCAGGAACTCGCCGACAAGCACGCACACGTGTTTCTCGACTCGGTCCGCCCTGCCCTGGCGGCAGAAGGCATTTCAATCGTTCGATGGGCCGACCTCAGTGCCGACGATCACGGCCGGCTCTCGGCGCATTTCCACGAGCAGGTCTTCCCGGTACTGACGCCGTTGGCAGTCGATCACGCCCACCCGTTCCCCTACATCAGCGGACTGAGCCTCAACCTCGCCGTGACAGTGAAGGACTCCGTCACCCGCGGCGAACACTTCGCTCGCGTCAAGGTTCCCGACAACGTCGGCCGGTTCGTGCGAGTCAAGAGCACGACATCTTCGTCCACCATCGATTCTTTCCTCCCGATGGAAGAACTGATTTCGGCTCATCTGGACGTGCTGTTCCCCGGAATGGAAATCGTCGAACATCACGCTTTCCGAATCACACGCAACGCCGATTTCGAGGTCGAAGAAGATCGGGACGAGGATCTGCTGCAGGCACTCGAACGTGAATTGGCGCGTCGTCGTTTCGGTTCACCCGTTCGCCTCGAAGTTGCCGACGACATGACCGAGCACATGCTCGAACTGCTTCTGCGTGAACTCGACGTCGATCCGGCCGACGTGATCGAGGTTTCCGGTCTCCTCGACTTGTCCTGCCTCTGGCAGGTTTACGCCGTCGACCGCCCCGCTCTCAAAGACGCTCCGTTCGTCCCGGCGACGCATCCGGCGTTCGGTGAACGCGAGACTCCGAAGAGCGTGTTCTCGACCCTGCGCGAAGGCGACGTGCTCGTCCACCACCCATACGACTCGTTTTCCACAAGCGTTCAACGCTTCATCGAACAGGCCGCCGCCGACCCGCAGGTGCTCGCGATCAAGCAGACCCTGTACCGCACTTCCGGCGACTCCCCCATCGTCAATGCACTGATCGACGCCGCCGAAGCGGGCAAGCAGGTTGTCGCGCTGGTGGAGATCAAGGCCCGCTTCGACGAGCAGGCCAACATCAAGTGGGCACGCAAACTCGAGCAGGCCGGCGTTCACGTCGTCTACGGTCTCGTCGGTCTCAAGACTCACTGCAAGACGTGCCTCGTCGTCAGACGAGAGGGCTCGACCATTCGTCGTTACTGCCACATCGGCACGGGCAACTACAACCCGAAGACCGCGCGCATGTACGAGGACGTCGGATTGCTCACCGCAGCACCGGAGATCGGTGCAGACCTCACCGACCTCTTCAACTCGCTGACCGGATACTCCCGAAAGACGAGCTACCGCAACCTTCTCGTAGCGCCGTACGGGGTTCGCCGCGGGATCATCGAGCGGATCGACAACGAGATCGCTCACAAGCTCGCAGGCCGCGATGCCGGTATCCGCTTGAAGGCCAACGCATTGGTCGACGAGCAGGTCATCGACGCGTTGTACCGCGCATCCAAGGCCGGTATCCCCGTCGAGATCGTGGTCCGCGGAATCTGCGCGCTCAAGCCGGGCGTTCCCGGCCTCAGCGAAAACATCGAAGTACGTTCCATTCTCGGACGCTTCCTCGAACACTCGCGAATGTTCCATTTCCGCTCGGCCGACGAATTCTGGATCGGCAGCGCAGACATGATGCACCGCAACCTCGATCGCCGCGTCGAGGTCATGGTGCAGGTCAAGGACCCGAAACTGTCGAAGCAACTCGGTGACATCTTCGACTCCGCGCTCGATCCCCGAACTCGCTGCTGGGTACTGCATCCGGACGGGAGTTGGGTCGCTGCCCCCGAACGCGGTGAGGACGTACGTGAGCATCAACAGTCGTTGATGCGCAGCCGCACCGCCAGCGGGTCTTGACGGGCTCGGATCACACAATGAACGACAAGCCGGTCAAAGCCAACATCTTTGCCGCAGGCGCGGTTCTGTGGCGGAAGGCTCCTCAGGATCCTTCCGCCATCGAGATCGCCGTCGTACATCGACCGAAGTACGACGACTGGTCATTCCCCAAAGGAAAGCTCGATCCCGGCGAGACCTTCTTGACCGCAGCAGTTCGGGAGGTCCGCGAAGAGACCTCGATCACCGGACGTTTCGGAAGGCACCTCGGTGGCGTGACGTACCCGATCCCGGGACATCGCAAACTCAAACGGGTCGAATACTGGTCGGCCGAAGCAGTGGACGGAGATTTCGGGCCGAATAGCGAAGTGGATGTTCTCTATTGGCTTCCGGTCACCGAGGTCGCCGATCATCTTTCCTACCCGATGGATCGAATGATTCTTCGCCGCTTCGTTTCCCTTCGGCCTGACACGAAAACGGTATTACTCGTCCGCCACGCAAAAGCTGGAAGCCGTAAGCGATACAAGGGCGACGACAATCTGCGTCCACTCGACGCCAAGGGCAAAGAGCAATCCGCCGCCTTGGTCGAACAGCTGAAAATCTTCGGAGCCGATTCGGTTTTCGCGGCTGACCGTACGCGCTGCATCGACACTGTGATGCCATTGGCGGAGGCATTGGGTGTAGAGATTTCGACGGAACCTCTTCTGACCGAAGAAGGTTACGAGGCCGATCCCGACGCCGCCAGGGCGCGTGCGCTGCAGATCGCCGCGCTGGAGGGCACTCCCGCAATCTGCAGCCAAGGAGGCGTCATCCCCGATTTAATGCGCTGGTGGGCTGATACGGCCGGTGTAACACTGCCCTCGGCGCGCAACCGTAAGGCGAGCACTTGGGTGCTCTCGTTCCTCGACGGCCGTCTGGTAGCCGCGGATCACCTCGACAGCCCGCTCCCCAAAGTCGCCAACTCCTGAGGGATTTGGACCAACCGACACCCAGCTCGATTCGGTAGTTTTGCAAAGCACTGAAACGCAGGAGAATTCACACTTCTCCCAGACAGCAAAAAAGAGGTGGAGCCGCGGATCTTGTCCGCGGCTGTACCTCTTTTTCTTCCTTCCTCGGGTTTTTCCCCCCAACGCTAATGATTT
>NZ_JBXAFD010000002.1:576637-942107 GCF_058792695.1 Rhodococcus sp. MT28 | reverse complement strand
CGGTGTCCGTGTCGCTCTGACCTGGACAAAGTTACGCGAAGATCAACACAACACCAAATCGCCAGGTCAGAGCACTGCGGTCGGTTAACTTCACGGAACCCAGTACCTCTCGGCCAGTTCTTCGACGATCGGATCGCCTTCCTCGGCCTGCTCCAACGCTTCGAGATCGTCGTTGATCGACACCAACCGCGGATCGTCACCCTCAGCTTCCTGAATCGGGTGCCGACCGTCCTCGGCGAGTTGCCTCAGCAACTTTTCCTTGACGCGGGCTTTCAACGAATCAGCCATACCGCCAGCATGTGCCGCGCGGGCCCAGTTGTCGAGGCCTACTCGTCGTCCTTCTTGCCGAAGACACGTCGTGCCGTCGGAATCAGGATGATCAGCGCGCCGAGCAGAACGATGAGCGAAAAACCTGCAGTGCCATGTCGACCTCTTACCGTCACGCCGGCGCGAGCCAGCTCCCCCACGGGGTGTTTCGAACAACCGTAAATGCAACGAGAACTCCGAGCACCACGATCGTCACAGTCGGCCGAAGCACGATCATGCGATCCCGCGTGCCTTTCCAACGGCGCACTGTCCAACCGATCCACGCGATCACCAACACCGCGATAAACGGCACGATCAAGGCATTGCTGGACACTGCGGCGCCAATATCCAGATTAGTCAGGTCATTGACCGCACGAAGGCCACCACACGCCGGGCACCACAATCCCGTCAACGCGTACATCGGACAAACGCCGTAACTACCCGCGCTGTGGGGATCACGGACGTGGAGTACCGCGGCGGCCGTCACGGCCACTGCAGCAACACCGACGGGTGCGGCCAGCGAGCGTCGTCGACTTGTGACCGCTTCCAACTCCATGGCACCCACTGTAAGAGACCCCGGCAGCGACTAGCGGGCGCGAACGACTACCGACCGGACCACCATGTCGTGCCAGCACTGGTGCTTCGAGTCCCAGAGCGGCCAGAGATAGTTGAGGAAGCATGCCCCACCCAGGATCGCCATCATGATCCAACGAAGCAGCGCCATCACCGGGCCGAGCGGTACACCGTCGGACTCCCGAATCACCGAAATTCCCAGCCACTTCTTGCCGAGCGTCTGTCCGGTGTTCCCTTGTCTGAAGACGAGGTTCCATACCTCGATCAAGAAGATCGCCAGTATGCCGACGACCATGACGATCACGCCGACCGGATTGCCGCCTTCAGCGCTCACGCTGCCGTCGTCGTATGTGGTCACTTCGGATCCGGAGAACGCGATCACCGCCCCGATGATCGCGAGGATGACGCCGGGGAGCGGAACGACAAAGCCGTCGAGGATTGACGCAAACACCCGAGAGATCCAGCTTGCGTACGGATAGGCGGGCGTCGGCGGCTGATAACCCTGCGGCGGCATCGGCGGCATCTGCCCGTACGGCGGCTGATTCTGCGATGGTTGGCCTGGTCCCCAGTTCTGATCCGACATCGAGGTCTCCCCTGTTCAGGCACGTGTTCGCCGAACTCAGGATAAACCGCACATACGCAAGAATTGGGAACTAACGACAAGAGCCCCACATCCGGATTTCCGGGTGTGGGGCTCTTGGCTGAGCTGCCTGAGAGAATCGAACTCTCGACCTTTTCATTACGAGTGAAATGCTCTACCGACTGAGCTAAGGCAGCGTGCCTTTCGGCGGTGGCGAGTCTATCTGGTCAACCCCCGGATCGCGAAAACGGGGGTCGGAAAGCGGCTCCGATGGAGGCAACCATCGCATCGAGCGCCCACTGCAACTTGACGTTGAAGTCGACGGCCTCGCGGCATTCGAGCACCGCTTCGATGCACTTGAGCAACCCCTCCGGGGACGTTCGTGCAGCCAACTCGGCGGCCTGCCGAGCCATGTCGGGATGGGTCGCCGTCGACGTCGACCCCAGCGAATAGGAAAGCGCGTCCCGGTACATGCCGGCCAGGTCGATCAGCGTCCGGTCGAGAAGATCGCGGCGGGCCCGGGTGTCGCGCGATTTCTGACGCGCTTCGAGGTCCTTGATCAGACCAGCCGATCCGCGCAGAGTCCCGGCTGTTCCCTTGCCGGTTCCACCACCACCCAAGGAAACCTTGAGCTCCTCGAGTTCCTGTTCCTTGAGTTCGGCGTAGAACGCCTTGGTGTCAGCCTCGATCGACTTCACCAAGTTCTCTGCGGCCTTGTACGCCGTCGAAGCCCCGATCGCGTCTGCGGCAAGTCGAAGCGAACGCTGACGCTCGTCGCGCGCGCTCTCGTCGGTGGCGAGACGCCGAGCCCGGCCGACATGTCCGCCGCTGATCGATGCGGCGATTCTCGCCCGTTCCGGATCCAGCCCGTCGCGGTCGATCAGTACCTGAGCGATCGATTCGACGGACGGCGTCACCAACGGCATGTGCCTACACCGCGATCGGAGGGTGACAGACATGTCTTCCGGATCGGTCGTCGGCGCGCAGAGCAGGATGACCGTGCGGTCCGGCGGCTCCTCGACAACCTTCAGGAGGGCGTTGGCTGCGCCTTCGGTCAAACGATCGGCATCCTCGACCACGATCACCTGCCACCGCCCCGTCGTCGGTCGACGCGAAGCGATGTTGACTATCTCGCGCATGCCTTTGACGCTGATGCTCAGGCCGTCGGGGATGATCCGTCGTACGTCACCATGGGTTCCACCCATCGTCGTCGTACACGCATGACACTCACCGCACCCTGGTGCACCGTCGGAGGTGCATTGCAGGGCAGCGGCGAAGCAGAGAGCAGCCACCGAACGACCAGAGCCGGGTGGCCCGGTGAAGAGCCACGCGTGGGTCATCTCCGAGCCGCTGGAATCGCCACGAGCCGACAGTGCAGCATCACGCAGGCTCTGCTCGACGTCGTGCTGACCCACCAGCCGACCGAACACACCTCGTTCGGCCACTTCAGTACTCATGCAAAAACCCTAACCGTCGGCACCGACGAAGCCTTACGAGTCCTTCTTCGCCGGAGCCTTCTTGGCGGCGGCCTTCTTTGCCGGGGCCTTCTTTGCGGCTGTTTTCTTGGCAGCGGCCTTCTTGGCCGGAGCCTTCTTGGCTGCTGCCTTCTTCTTGACCGGGCCGCGCGCACGACGATCAGCCAGCAACTCCGACGCCCGAGCATCGGAAATGGATTCGACGTCGTCGTCCTTACGAAGGCTGGCGTTGGTCTCGCCGTCGGTGACGTACGGACCGAAACGGCCGTCCTTGATCACCATCGGCTTCTCGCTGACCGGATCGACGCCCAACTCACGCAGCGGAGGCGTTGCCGACGCCTGACGCCCACGACGCTTCGGCTCGGCGTAGATCTTGAGGGCCTCGTCGAGCGTGACGGTGAACATCTGCTCTTCGTTGGCGAGCGAGCGTGAGTCCGTGCCCTTCTTCAGGTACGGACCGTAACGGCCGTTCTGCGCGGTGATCTCTTCCTTCGATTCGGGGTCGACACCCACGACGCGCGGAAGCGACAGCAGACGCAGCGCATCTTCCAAGGTGATCGTCGTCAAATCCATGGACTTGAGCAGCGATCCGGTCCGCGGCTTGGGGCCTGCGACCTTCTTGGCAGCCTTCTTCGCAGGCGCCTTCTTGGCCGCGGCCTTCTTCACCGCAGTCTTGGTGCTGCCCGAGCTGATTTCTTCCGGCTCGGGAGCGGTGACGGGAACGATGTCCGGTTCCGGCTCGGCCGGCGGTTCGGGCAGGATCTCGGTCACGTAGGGACCGAAGCGGCCTTCCTTCGCGACGATCTCGTGGCCCGTCAGCGGGTCGACGCCCAGCTTGCGGCCCTCTTGAGGCGTCGAGAACAACTTCTCGGCGTACTCGGGAGTGAGCTCGTCCGGTGGCAGGTCATCGGGGAGATTTGCCCGCTGCGAGATCAGATCGCCTTCGGGATCGTCCGGGTTCTGAACCATGCGCTCGAGATACGGGCCGAACCGGCCGACGCGCACATGAACCTCGCGGCCCTCGGCGTCGTCGAACAGTCGGATGGAGTTGACCTCGCGAGCGTCGATCTCCTCCAGGTTGACTCCGACCATCTTCTTCAGCCCGCCCTCGCGGGCGACCGAACCTTCAGCGCCTGTCTCGCCGCCGAAGTAGAAGCTGCTCAGCCAGTTGCCACGCTGCTCACGGCCACCGGCGATCGCGTCGAGATCGTCTTCCATTCCTGCCGTGAAATCGAAGTCGACCAGCCGGCCGAAGTGCACCTCGAGCAGCCCGATGACGGCAAACGCCACCCAGGACGGAACCAGCGCGCTGCCACGTTTGTAGACGTATCCGCGATCGAGGATGGTCTTGATGATCGACGAGTAGGTCGAAGGACGGCCGATGCCGAGTTCTTCGAGCGTCTTGATCAGGCTGGCTTCTGTGTAGCGAGCGGGCGGGTTGGTGCTGTGCCCGTCCGGATCGAGCTTGGTGGCCGTGACTTCCTGACCCTTGACCAGCACCGGAAGCCTGGATTCGGCGTCGTCGGACTGACCGCCGGCCTCTTCGTCGACGCTCTCGACGTAAGCCTTGAGGAAGCCGGCGAACACGATGGTGCGACCCGAAGCGGAGAACGTGCAGTCCTCGCCGGTGCCTGCCGTGCCGGAGATGCGGAGCGTCAACGTCGTACCGCGGGCGTCGGCCATCTGCGAAGCGACGGTCCGCTGCCAGATCAGTTCGTACAGCTTGAACTCGTCTGAATCGAGCTTGGAGTGCAGCTGACCCGGGGTCTGGAACACGTCGCCGGCGGGGCGGATCGCCTCGTGCGCTTCCTGCGCGTTCTTGACCTTGCGGGTGTACTGACGCGGCGTCGGATGGACGTACTCCGGACCGTACAACTCGGTGGCCTGCGCACGAGCGGCTGCGATCGCCGACTCCGAGAGAGTCGTCGAGTCGGTACGCATGTAGGTGATGTAGCCGTTTTCGTACAGACGCTGTGCGATGCGCATTGCACGCTCGGACGTGAAACGAAGTTTGCGTCCGGCTTCCTGCTGGAGCGTCGACGTCATGAACGGCGGGTAAGGCTTGCGGGTGTACGGCTTGTCCTCGGCGGAGGAAACCGTGAGGTCGACGCCCTGCAATGCTTCCGCGAGACGACGCGCGTACGCCTCGTCGAGCACAGTGACCGCGCTGCCCTTGAGCTTTCCGTCAGCTCCGAAATCACGGCCGGAGGCGACACGCGAACCGTCGACGGAGACCAGGCGAGCACCGAAACTACGCGGGCTGGCCTCTGCACCGGCGTCGAGCGTCGCGGAAATGTCCCAGTACGACGCCGACTTGAACGCCATGCGCTCGCGTTCACGCTGGACGATGACGCGAGTGGCCACCGATTGGACGCGGCCGGCCGAGAGCTTCGGCATGACCTTCTTCCAGAGAACCGGGCTGACCTCGTAACCGTAGAGACGGTCGAGGATGCGGCGGGTTTCCTGAGCATCGACGAGGTCGGTGTCGAGTTCGCGGGTGTCTTCGGCGGCAGCACGGATTGCCGGCTCGGTGATCTCGTGGAAGACCATTCGACGAACCGGAATCTTGGGCTTGAGAGTCTCGAGGAGATGCCAGGCGATTGCCTCGCCCTCGCGGTCGGGGTCAGTTGCGAGGAAGAGCTCGTCGGCGTCCTTCAACAGAGACTTGAGTTCGGCGACCTTGCCCTTCTTTTCCGGGCTCACGACATAGAGCGGCTCGAAGTCGTGATCGACGTTGACGCCGAGACGGGCCCACGACTCGCCCTTGTACTTGGCCGGAACGTCCGCTGCGCCGCGCGGGAGGTCGCGAATGTGACCGACCGATGCCTCTACGACGTAGTCCTTACCGAGGTAGGGAGCGATTTTGCGCGCCTTGGTCGGTGACTCGACGATCACGAGGCGACGAGGGTTACCGGACGCTCCCTGACCGCTGCCGTTGTCCGCTTTAGCCACCTGCTGCCCGAGCCTTCCTTTGGACGTTCACTGCCGTCGGCAGATCTTCAGAACTAGACGTGTGGAGCAAGTTATACCCCGTGTCTCTCTTTACAGAGTGACATACCCGCAAGACATTCGTGCAGATCAGTACAGTATGGGCTCCGTCGGACACGCGGCATGAGCACTGTCAGACGTGTGGCCAGGCGACCGAGGTGTCGACGTGTTTCGGCGCCTCACCGAGGTATTCGACGAGCTTTGTCAGTCTCTTCTTTCCCGACACACGGAGCCCCGGACCCGGTGTCCGGTTACCCAGTTGAGTCGGCGCGATACCAACCCTCATCAAGGCCTGAGCCAGCGGTGCGTGTGTCTCCTTCGCATGGGGGTCGAGGCCGAACACGAATCGTTCACCGCCTTCTTCGAGTCGGCCGGCGGCGACGGCCCACACTCGGAGTTGGCGAGAATTAGGAACCCACCCGACCGGCACGGCCTTCACTGCTCCTTTGGTCCATTGCACGGACAGCGGAAGGAGTGCGGGCGTCGACTGAGTTCGGACGAGTGGGCTGCCTTCTTCGCTACGCGTCACCTCGGCCCCGAGTCCGCACTGCGCGATCAACTCGGCAACGGCCTGTGCTCTCCAGTCCCGATCCACGACGATCGAGATCCGCGCGCGATCCTCCGAGGTCACGACCTGCCCCGGTCCGGCCAGCATTCCGGCAAGGTCCGTCACGGCAGGTGGAATCGACTCGGCAGAGAAAAAGGACAGTTGGCTCACAGAGTGAAACGTAAGCCACGAAGGTATCGACGGCATAGACGACCGGCCGTGGCCGAACAGCTGCGTGCATTCACCTCGGACAGGGAAAGTACTAACTCAGCCCGAAAAGATTTGTCCCCCACCGCACGGATGCGATGGGGGACAAATACTGTCCGAACTATTCGCTCAGCAAGTGAGCGGAAAAATCAGACCGCGCGAACGCCGGTAGCCTGGGGACCCTTGGTGCCCTGGCCGACCTCGAACTCCACACGCTGGTTCTCCTCGAGGGTACGGAAGCCGTTGCCCTGAATTTCGGAGTAGTGAACGAAGACGTCTGCGGAACCGTCTTCGGGAGCGATGAAGCCGAAGCCCTTTTCAGCGTTGAACCACTTCACAGTGCCCTGTGCCATGCTTTTCCTTCTCTTTCTAACACCGGATTCGGTGAACAGCCCTTACAGTCCACCGGGCCGGTTCCGACCGCTGTACGTCTTTATTTCCCCCTCAGGAAAGGCAGAGCACCGCGCCCGCAACAACGATCCTGCGAGCGTGCACTTTCTCAAGCCTACGAACACAGAAGCTGCGACCGATTGTCAGTCAACCATGTTCTCCGCGTGCACAACAGTCGAAAAGGGAACTAAAAACGTTAAAAGTTCGCTACGAGAAAAACAGCCCACGATCGTGGTTTCCCGCTTGCGCGCCGAGCACCCGGTTCCACCAAGACCGCGGACCGTTGCGTATCATCAAAACTGCAGGTAGCGACAGTTTCCGATTGCCGCCACACCCCAACGCCGAGCCCGGAGAGTCACGTGAACGCACCTTCCCCGATCCCCGCCCCGGGAGGGAAGCCTGGCGAGACCTACGGGCAGATGCTGCTCGATCGGGTCGTCGCAGGGGTCAGTGGAAGCGAAAAACCACTGATGTTCACCGCGCAGTTACCTGCTCGCGTAGCCGAGTTCACCGAATGGCCGGAGTGGGTGCACCCCAGCGTCGTACGTGCGCTCGCCGAGCACAGCGTGCGGTCCCCGTGGATCCACCAGAGTGAGGCCGCCGACCTCGCTTACGCCGGAAAACACGTGGTCGTGGCCACCGGTACGGCGTCGGGTAAGTCACTGGCGTACCAACTCCCGGTGCTGACGGCCATGGCGACCGATCCGCTCGCAACTGCCCTGTACCTCTCCCCCACCAAAGCGCTGGGCTCGGATCAACTGCGAGCAGTGCTGTCCCTCACCGACTTCGACGTCGAACTTCGCAGCACGAACGCCAGTGCGTACGACGGCGACACCTCGCAGGAACTCCGCACTTGGGCACGTGAGAACTCACGCTGGCTCTTCACCAACCCCGACATGATCCACATTTCTCTGCTCAGAACCCATCAGCGATGGGCACACTTCTTCCGCAACCTGAAATACGTGATCATCGACGAATGCCACTCCTACAGGGGAGTCTTCGGATCCAACGTCGCGCTCGTGATCCGGCGATTACGCAGAATTGCAGCCCGTTACGGCGCCGAACCCACCTTCATTCTGGCCAGCGCGACCACAGCAGATCCCGGCGCGGCGGCCTCGCGGCTCATAGGCGCACACTGCACCGAGGTCACGGAAGACGGATCGCCGCACGGCCCACGCACCGTCGCACTGTGGGAACCACCGCTACTGGAGGCATTGACCGGCGAAAACGGTAGCCCGGTACGACGTCCCGCGGGCGCGGAAGCCGCGCGGATCATGGCCGACCTCATGATCGAAGGCGCCCGCACTCTCACCTTCGTCCGCTCCCGCCGCGGCGCCGAACTGACCGCGATGGCCACCAAACGTCTACTCGCCGAGGTGGACCCGGACCTCGCCGAGCGAGTCGCGTCGTATCGCGCCGGATATCTGGCCGAGGACCGACGCGAACTGGAAGCTGCACTCGCCGACGGCACACTGCTGGGCGCAGCCACCACCAACGCACTGGAGCTCGGCGTCGACATCGCAGGCCTCGACGCCGTTGTCGTGGCAGGCTTCCCGGGCACCGTCGCCTCGTTCTGGCAGCAAGCGGGTCGCTCCGGGCGACGCGGTGAGGGTTCACTCGTCGTGTTGATCGCCCGCGACGATCCACTCGACACCTACCTCGTTCACCATCCGTCAGCGGTACTCGACAAACCCGTCGAGGCGACGGTGACAGATCCCGGAAATCCGTACGTCCTGGGACCACAACTTCTCTGCGCTGCAATGGAACTCCCACTTTCCGATGCCGAGGTGGACGCGTTCGGGGCTCTCGAGGTTCTGACGAGACTGTCCGAGGAAGGCAAGATCCGGCGCCGAAAGCACGGATGGTTCGTCACCGCCGATTCGAACCCCCACGGCTCTTTGGACATTCGCGGCGGCATCGGAACTCAGGTGGCCATTGTCGACGGTGAATCCGGCCGGATGCTGGGCACTGTCGACGCGGGCCGCGCTCCGGCCACAGTTCATCCCGGCGCCGTGCACATCCATCAAGGCGAGACCTACGTCGTCGACGAACTGGACCTCGACGTCGGACTCGCACTGGTGCACACCGAGAATCCGGACTGGACCACCTCGGCTCGCGAGACCACCGAAATCACGATCACCGAACAACTCGAGCACAAGAACTACGGCGACATCGCCGTCGCTCTCGTCCAGGTCGAGGTGACACATCAAGTCGTCGGGTACCTACGACGGTTGACTTCGGGTGAAGTCCTCGACTCGATCGAACTCGACATGCCCGCACACACTTTGCCCACCAGGGCAGTGATGTACACGGTCACGCCGGAACTCCTCGAATCAATCGGGGTCCCGCCCGAACGGTTCCCCGGATCACTGCATGCCGCCGAACATGCCGCAATCGGCCTGCTGCCACTGGTGGCGATCTGCGACCGCGGAGACATCGGCGGAGTGTCCACCGCGATGCACGCGGACACCGGACTCCCGACCGTCTTCGTCTACGACGGTCATGCCGGCGGCGCCGGGTTCGCCGACCGAGGGCACAGCGAACTGTCCCGATGGCTCACCGCGACGCGCGACGCCATACTGTCCTGCGAGTGCGCTCACGGTTGCCCGTCCTGCGTCTATTCACCCAAGTGCGGCAACGGAAACGACCCACTCGACAAAGACGGCGCGGTCAAGGTTCTGACCGCCGTCATCGACACCATCAGCTGACCGGACCCGCACGCGCGTAAGCCTGCGCATCCCCGATCCCGAAGCCCGACAACAACACCGGTGCGCGTATCTCGACCAATACATCCCACCCCTGCACCTCGCACTCCTCGAGCACCGTACGCATCCGCTCCGCGATCACCGCGGACATCTCACACGCCGACTCGTCGCCGCCGTCCAAGGCGCCCGCACCGCCGAGAGCCGAAAGATCAGCGGCCGACTGAGCCGTGTGCCGAGCCACCACTGCGGAACCGACATGCAGCATCCCACCGGTCACCATCACGATCGCTGCCAGAACGCAGCACGCCAGAACCGTGGCAACACCTTCGTCGTCACGTAGGTTCACCCCTCCTCCACTCCCGACTCCACAGCTGCCACCGCCTCGGAAGAAATGTCGACCAACGGCAGCAACGCACTCTCGGCGCTGACAACGGCAACGGCAAAACCGTCCACGATCTCCACCGAGATCGACGCATCTTCGGGTGCGATCCGGCGGGCCGTGGCGACCGCAGACTCACGATCACCACGTGCCACCAACCGCGCGGCCTCACGAGCGGCGTCGACACACCGAACCTGCATCGACACCGCCAGGACTCCACCGACACACAGCACGACCACCGTGACGATCGAAGCCAGAGCAATCGCGGCCTCCACCGTCACGGCGCCGTCGTCGGCTTGCCGAATACCTCTCGTGGACAACATCACACAGCTGTCTTGAGCGCCTTGTCGATGATGCCTGTCAGCGCCGAGACAATGGAGTCGCCAGTGACAACCGTGTACAGGACGGCACCGAATGCGGCAGCCGCAATCGTGCCGATCGCATACTCCGCGGTGGACATGCCGTCGTCCTCGGCAACCAACAGCGCAAATCTGGCCGACACCGTCCTCAACGTCTTCGAAATCATTTCTCCCCCTTCAATCCAAACCTGTGGCAGCACTTCTGCCGCAGGAGCTTTCACTCGGATCCGGCTCACAGCAGGCCGTTACCGAGCACAGTCGTGGCAAGCCCGATCACCACCGGGACGATGCCCAAGGCGATGAACGCCGGCAGGAAACACAGCCCGAGTGGACCGCTGATCAGCACTCCCGCGCGTTCGGCTGCGGCAGCAGCAAGATCCTCGGCGTCACCTCGACTGCGCTCGGCGAGTTCGGCCATGGATGAGGACAGCGACGAACCCGAACGGGCGGAACGCCGAGCCATTCTGGCGAGCGCCTCGGTATCGGGATCGAGAGCGGCTTCGCTCCACGCGGCGTCGGGATCGGCACCGAGCGCCAGAAGGTCGGCGACGCGACGAAGCGAGTCGGCCATCGGTTTCGGTGCCGTCGACGCCATCGATGTGATCGCGGCGGAGACGGGAAGCCCCGCTCGTAGGCAGGCCCCGAGAAGGTCGAGACTTGCGGCAACTGCGAGTGGATCCGGCTTGTCCGGGACTGGAACCGAATTTTCTGTTGTTGTGTCCGCGAAGAGAATTTCTGCCGCCCTGGCCGAAGCACCGCGCCGAGCGGGAATGATCGCGAACGCCAACGCCATCATCGCCACGGATGCCCAACTCACGACGTGACCTTCGCAGTTATCCGGTCGGTCCAGAGCAGACCCGCTGAGACACAAGCGGTTCCGATCACCAGGAGCACGCCGCCGAGCCCACCTCCGAACAGCACGCGCAGCGGCGACGCACCCATCAATTGCCCGAGACCGATCCCCAACAGCGGGAGAAAGGCCAACACCGCCGCGGTCGCCCGAGCGCCCGCCAACCCGGCCTCGGTACGCTGACGAAAGCGTCTACGTCCCAACATGTCCGTCCGGACGGCGCCGAGTAGTTCCGCCAGTGCCAGCCCGTGTTGGTCGGCGACCCGCCAGACGGATCCGATGCGGGAGAACTCACGCTCGATGCACGAATCCGGTACCGCGAAGGCCGCTGCGGCAGAACCACCGAGACGCGCCCTGGCCCCAGCGGACCGGAATACGGCACTCACTTCTCCGGTACATTCCTCGCCTGCAACAGAACTGGCCGCTGCAGGATGCGCGCCGACGCTCAGCTCGGCGATCAGCACCTCCAGACCGGAGAGCAGCATCTTCTGTGAGAGGTCCCGGTTTTCGGCCGCCTTCGCGCGGCGCCCACGAAAGATCAAGGTTCCGGCGAGGACAACCGCTGCGCATCCTGCCGACAAGCCTCCGAGAACCCATGCAGCCGACACCGCGAAAAATGCGGCGACCAACTGCCACGGAATCTGCCGGTCGGGCTTGCGGATGCTCGGGGCGTACGCAGCGAGCCGAGCACGTGAATCCCGCACCGGCGCAATCGAGACCGCCAACGCGAGGACCAGGAAGGAAACCGTCACGTCCCGACCTCTCGATTGCGAAGCCGGAACATCCGCTCGAGCCGCTCACGACCCGAACCGCCGTCCGGCCACGCCTGCATGATTCGTACATACCCGTCCGCACCGCGGTCGATGACACCGATCTGTTCGAGACGCCTCGATCCGTCAGCCAATCTGTGCACGTGCAGGATCACTTGAACTGCCGCGGCAAGTTGACTGTGCAACGCGTGGCGATCCATACCGCCGAGCGCCGCCAACGCCTCGAGTCTGGCCGGCACCTCTTCGGGCGAATTGGCGTGAACGGTGCCGGCGCCGCCGTCGTGGCCGGTGTTCATCGCCGTGAGCAGATCAGTCACCTCTGCGCCGCGGACCTCACCGACGACGATGCGATCGGGACGCATTCGTAGTGCCTGCCGAACCAGATCGCGCACCGTCACCTCTCCGACGCCCTCGACGTTGGGAGCTCTGGCGACGAGGCGGACGACGTGTGGATGCGGCGGCGCCAGTTCGGCCGCGTCCTCGACACAGACGATTCGCTCGCGCGGGTCGACCGCGCCGAGCATGGCGGACAACAACGTGGTCTTTCCCGCACCGGTCCCGCCGATCACCAGAAAAGCCAAGCGACAAGAAATGATGCGATTGAGGAGCTCCCGCGCGTCCGGTTCCACGGCGCCGTGGGCGGACAGCGCGTCGAGACCCTGGGTCGCGGGCCGCAACACTCGCAGTGACACGCAGGTTCCACCCTGGGCCACGGGTGCGAGTACGGCATGAAGTCGTACCCCGAAGTGCCCGTCGCCGACGCCCCGCAGGCGGCCGTCGACCCACGGTTGGGCGTCGTCGAGGCGTCGACCTGCCGACAGTGCCAACCGCTGCGCCAATCGACGCACAGCTGCCTCGTCGGTGAACCGCACCCCTGACCTTTCGAGGCCGACCCCGCGGTCCACCCAGACCTGATCCGGCGCGGTCACCAGTACGTCGGCGACCCCGGGTTCGTGCAGCAGAGGTTCGAGCGGCCCCGCGCCTGTCAGTTCCGTCTGGAGCACCCTGACGACCTCCAACAGATCCGTGTCCGCCAGAACGCCCGAGGACTCAGCTCGCACGGCATCGGCAACGGTGGCCGCCGTCGGCTCGGCGACCGACGACGCCGTCAATCGCTCGCGAACTCGGTCGAGCAGTTCGGCCGTGACCAACGCACTCATGCCGCAGCCCTGCGCGGGCGTGCGCCGGATTCGACGGCGTCGAGTACCGCTGTTGCCGCCACACTCAACGGACAACCGCGGGTCAATTCGAGGCCACCACGCTCGAGCATCGGCGCCAGCGATCGGTGGCCGCGCATCACGGCCGTCAGGGGCAGGCCGAGCATGTCTGCCACATCGGCGCCGCGTAGGCCCCCCGGTGCCGGCCCACGCACGACGAGCCCGACGTTGGAGTTGTGTCGCACCACCCAGGCTCCGACCTTCTCGGCCGCGACGCATGCGGCCACGGTGGCCGGAACCACCACGAGCACCGAATCCGACATCTCCAACACGGCCTGACCTACCTCGCTGGGATGACGTGGCACGTCGCAGACCACGAGCCCGCCGGAACTGCGACCTGCGTCAAGCACGGCGCGAACGGCGGTCACTGTCGGACCGTCGATCTCCCGGCGACTGCTCGCCAGAACCCTCAGAAACTTTCCCTTTGCCGGCAGTGCATCGCGCAGCGCCTCCGGGGACAACCGCCCGCCCTCGACGGTCAGTGCACCCCAACGTAATCCGGGAGCAGTCTCGATACCCAACAGCACGTCGGCGCCGGAACCGAGTGCGTCGACGTCCACCAACAGCGTCGGGACGTGACGTGCCGCCGACGTCAACGCGACAGCCGCAGCAGTTGCCGAGGCTCCGCCGCCGCCACAACCACCCACCACGCTCACGACGGTGCCGTCACCACTGACGTCTACGTGATCGGCCAGAACTGCGACCAGCGCGTTCTCTTCCTCGGGCAAGGACAGAACGCTGTCGGCTCCGATCGCGGTGGCGCTCTTCCAATCGTCGACGGTCGGTGTGCCGTCGCATACGAGGAACACTCGCGTTCGCTTGGGGGAACGAGCCAGAGCATCTCGCGCCGCCGACGCGTCCAGTACCACCGCCGAGGCCCGGTTCCACTGTTGCCGGGACACGGGATGTTCGGCCTCGTCCAGCCGGCGGTCCACCGCGGCGGCGACGCGTCGCACGCTCGCGAGGATTTTCGCGTCGTCGACGAGAACCAGAATGGGAGCCCCGGTTTCCTGAGAGCTGATCGTCGTGTTCATGACTGCAGAGCCTGAACGAGCACCGGCAGCGAAAACAGTGGGCCGAACAACCCTGTGGACAACTGGGAGGTTGGGGAGAAACAGGCCTGAGACAGAGGACGGCCCCCGCCAATGGGGGGAGGAGGCGGGGGCCGTCTGAGTTCAGCCCCGGGGGGTCGGGCTGAACTAGTTCGAACGAATCGAACAGCAACGATCTTACACCCGCCATCGGCGAGAAATGCAAGCCTGAGCTGCACTGAACTGCTGTTTTTCGCCGAAAGAGGACGCTTGCCGAAGAGCACACGAACCGCCTGTCGGACTATCCTCAATCCTGTGACCGACAAGCCTGCGAACGGACTGAATACCGGGCGGACAGCCGCTTTCTTCGATTTGGACAAAACGATCATCGCGAAGTCGAGCACCCTGGCGTTCAGCAAGCCATTCTTCGCACAGGGTCTGATCAATCGACGCTCGGTTCTCAAGAGCAGCTATGCGCAATTCCTGTTTCTACTGTCCGGCGCCGATCACGATCAGATGGAGCGCATGCGCGAGCATCTGACGGCGATGTGTGCGGGCTGGGACGTGGAACAGGTGAAGGCCGTCGTCGCGGAGACTCTGCACGACATCGTCGATCCACTCGTCTTCGCCGAGGCGGCCGATCTGATCGCAGATCACAAGCTGCGTGGACACGACGTCATCGTCGTGTCTGCTTCGGGTGAAGAGATCGTCGCACCGATCGCCCGCGCCCTCGGCGCCACCCATTCCGTCGCGACGTCGATGAGGGAGGAAGACGGCCACTACACCGGCGAGGTGGACTTCTACTGCTACGGCCCCGGCAAGGTCGAAGCCATGGAAAAACTCGCCGCGGAGTACGGTTACGACCTCGCCGCCAGTTACGCCTACTCCGACTCGGTGACGGATTTACCCATGCTCGAGGCTGTCGGACATCCGACCGCAGTCAACCCCGATCGAGCGTTGCGCAAGGAAGCGGCCGTAAACGGTTGGCCCATACTGACTTTCTCGAATCCGGTCTCACTTCGTGCCCGATTGTCGGCCCAGTCCACGACCACGGTGGCTACTACCGCTGCGGTGGGAATCGCAGCTCTGGTGGCCGGCGCCATGACCTTCGGGCTACTGCGCCGGAAACGCTGAAATCCAAGGCCCACAAACAAAAATTGGTACTTGCTGTGAGCCCGGACACAGGGTACAAAGGAGTTACGGAAGAACGGAAGGCCAGGAACGGCTCGGAAGAGAAGGACCGTTTCCCCAACCGAAATTCCTAGCACGGGCACTAGGGCACCCACGCGGAGCACAAGCCACTATAAGGGCAGAAGCGTTGTGGGCCTGCGAGATTCGTTCAATTTGAGCGAGGACCCCGCACAGGTTGCGGGGACGACCTCAGAAAGTGCGATCCCTCGCCGAGGCCACCCACACAACCCACCGAGCACGCTTGGTAACGAGTAGTCCGTGCTGACGGGCGGCGAAGTCGATTTATCGGCAGCGCCGCCCGTTCGTTATGTTCCGGCAGGGGCAATTTGCCGGACTATCCGGTAGCAGCGTCGGCAATCGAAGTCGCCTCTCGCGCACCGGCTTCGAGAGCACCACAGCACAGAATCACCCAGCTGCCGACGCCCGCCGGATTTCCCGAAGCGAATCCTGCCGCGCCGTCCGTGTACGCCTGTGGCCGCCGAAGCCAACTGACCTCGGGGACCCCGAGATTGTGCGGATCCAGCCCCGACGAGACCGCAACCAGACGCGAGGCCGCGCGGGCGACGATGCCGTCAGCGGTGCCGAACGGGCTCAGCGCCAAGAGTTCTCCGTGTACGACGGCCGCCAGAACAGGTGCCGGTGCACTGGTTCCGCCTGTAACGAGTTGGGCGAGAGCGTCCAACCGCTCCCCCACTCCGCGATCCGACCGTGGCCGCCCCAGTTGATCTGCGTCCTCGACGAGATCCGCCGCGGCCAACAGGTGCAGCCGGGCCAGAGCCTGAAGTGGGGCTCGCTTCCACGTCGACTCCATGAGCGGAAGGCTGTCGCCGTCGAGAGCCTGAGCCACGCGCAGAGCACCCGCGAGAATCGGATCACCGGCCATGCCCTCGGCCGGCAATTCGGTGGTGCCACCGGCCAGCGATGCAGAAGCGCGCGCAGCGCGAACCGCGGCTTCGGCGGCAGTGGTGGGCCAACCGCGACGGTTGGTCTTGTGCCGATGAACCTCACCCAGAGCATCGCGCGCATGATCGGCGGCGGCGCGTACGCCTGGAAGATCGACGAGGGGCTGCAAGGGGTCCGTCACGATCAACGACGGTACCCTTGCAGCCCCTCTGCGGACTTGCCTACCTACCTGTTGCGTCAGCTTCCCAGCTTGATGGACCCACCGGGAATCGCGTCGAGCAACTTGCGGGTGTAGTCCTGCTGCGGATTGCCGAACACGTCGTCGATCGGTGCCGATTCGACGATCGAGCCACGCGACATCACCAACACGTTGTCCGCGATCTGACGAACCACGGCCAGGTCGTGCGTGATGAAGAGATACGTCAACCCGAACTCTGCCTGCAGGTCGTTCAGCAGGGTCAAGATCTGATCCTGCACGAGCACGTCGAGAGCGGAGACCGCCTCGTCGCAGATCACGACCTCCGGTTGCAAGGCCAGTGCTCGCGCGATCGCGACGCGCTGACGCTGTCCACCGGAGAGTTCGTTCGGGAACCGACGCATGACCGACTGCGGTAGACCCACCTTGTCGAGAAGTTCGCGGACGCGAGCCTCACGCTCGGCTTTGGTCCCGACCTTGTGGGTACGCAGCGGCTCCTCGATCGTGCGGTAGATCGAGTACATCGGGTCGAGTGTGCCGTAGGGGTTCTGGAAGATCGGCTGCACTCGTCGACGGAACGCAAATGTTTCCTTCGCACCGAGTTTCGCCACGTCCTGACCGTCGAAGACCACGTTGCCTGCAGTGGGCTCGAGCAGACCGAGGACCATCTGTGCGACCGTCGACTTACCGGAACCCGATTCGCCGACGATTGCAGTCGTGGTTCCGCGGCGGACCTTGAAGGACACGTCGTTCACGGCTGTGAAGTCGGTGGTCTTGCGGAAACCCTTGCGCAGCTTGAACACCTTGGTCAGATGATCGACGACAAGAACGTCGTCGGTCACCTTGCCGAAGGACTCTGCCGCACTTTCCTCGGCCTTGACCGCTTCGGCGACCTCTTCCGCCTGTTCGCGAATCTCGGCGCGCGCCACCGACGAGCTGAGCCGCTTCGACGCCAACGACGGCGCAGCCGCGACCAGCTTCTGCGTGTACGGATGCTGCGGGCGCTTCAGAATCTCCAGTGCCGGACCGGATTCGACGATACGACCCTTGCTCATCACGATCAGATGCTCGGCGCGCTCGGCGGCCAGGCCAAGATCGTGAGTGATGAGCAGAACGGCGGTGCCGAGTTCCGTAGTCAGACCGTCGAGGTGGTCGAGGATCTGACGCTGGACGGTGACGTCGAGCGCCGACGTCGGCTCGTCCGCGATCAGGAGCTTCGGACGAGCGGACAACCCGATCGCGATGAGTGCGCGCTGACGCATACCGCCCGAGAACTCGTGCGGGTACTGCCCCAACCGGCTCTCGGCTTCGGCGAGGCCGGCCTCCGCGAGCAGTTCGGCGGCCCGAACCTTGGCTGCCTTGCCCTTGGCAATTCCGTTGGCGGCCAGTGCTTCCTCGATCTGGAAGCCCACTTTCCACACGGGATTCAGATTCGACATCGGGTCCTGCGGAACCAAACCGATCTGGCTTCCCCGGATGTGGACGAAGTCCTTCTCCGAGACCTTCGAGATGTCCTTGCCGTCGAAGATGATCTCGCCTGCCGTCACCTTGCCGGTGCCGGGAAGCAGATTGATGATCGAGTGGGCGGTGGTGGACTTACCCGAACCCGATTCGCCGACGATCGCGACCGTCTGACCCGGGTAGACGGTCAGGCTGACGCCTCGAACTGCCGGAACCGGACCGGAATTGGACTGGAAAGACACCTCGAGATCACGAATCTCGAGCAACGGAGTTTCCTCCGAGGTGAGAGTTTCCTTGGTGGTCATCGTGCTCACCGCTTCCGCGACTTGGGATCGAGGGCGTCGCGCAGAGCGTCACCCATCATGATGAATCCGAGAACGGTGATCGCCAAAGCCGTTGCCGGGTAGAACAGAATGGTCGAACCCTGACGCAGCGTCACCTGAGCGTTGCTGATGTCGCCGCCCCACGAAACCTCGGTGGACGGAAGACCGATACCGAGGAAGGACAGCGTCGCCTCGGCAACGATGTACGTACCGAGCGAGATGGTGGCGACCACGATGATGGGCGCCAACGAGTTCGGGATGACGTGGCGGATCAGTGTCTTGAGCTTCGAGACACCCAACGCTTCCGAAGCCATGACGTAGTCGTTGTTCTTCGCCGAGATCACCGCGCCTCGAGCGATTCTTGCCATCTGCGGCCAGCCGAACAGTGCCAGGACGCCGACGACGGTCCAGATGGTGCGATCGGTGAACAGCTGCATCAGGACGATGGCAGCCAGGATCAGCGGGATGCCGAAGAAGATGTCGGCGACACGGGAGAGGATCGAATCGGTCCATCCGCCGTAGAAACCGGACAGCGCACCGAAGATCACGCCGATCACCAGCACCGACGCCGTGACGCCGACGCCCACGAGTACGGATGCGCGAGCACCGTAGATGGTGCGCGAGTACACGTCACAGCCCTGGCGGTCGAAACCGAACCAGTGCCCTGAGGTCGGCCCCTGCATGCTGTAGGTCAGGTCGCAGAACCGCGGATCGGTGCTCGTGAACAAGCTCGGAAACGCTGCGATGACGATGACCGCGAGGATGATGATCGTCGAGATGATGAACAGGGGGCGCTTGCGTAGGTCGCGCCACGCATCGGTCCACATGCTGGTCGGCGCCTGATCGAGTTTGACGGCGTCCGTCTCCCCCGGTGCCGCAACTTCGGGCGGTGCCACGAAATGACTTTGCCGGACTGCGCGTCCGGTCTTCACGGTCTCAGACATAGCGGATCCTCGGATCGAGCGCGGCGTACAAGAGGTCGACGAGCAGATTCGCGATCAGGTAGATCACGATCAGGATGGTGACGAACGAAACCACCGTCGGCGCTTCACCTCTGGTCACGGCCTGGTAGATCGTGCCGCCGACGCCGTTGATGTTGAAGATGCCCTCGGTGACGATGGCGCCGCCCATCAACGTTGCGAGGTCGGCGCCCAGGAACGTGACCACGGGGATCAGCGAGTTGCGCAACACGTGCACGCGAACCACTCGTCCACGGGAAAGTCCCTTGGCGGTAGCGGTGCGGACGTAATCGGCAGTCAGATTCTCCGCCACGGACGTTCGGGTCAGTCGCAGGACGTAGGCGAACGAGACCGAACCAAGAACCAGGGCAGGGAGCAGGAGATTGGTGAAGCTGGTGTTGCCACCGACCGTCGGCGGGACGATGCCCCATTTGACGCCGATGAAGAACTGAGCCAGGAAGCCGATCACGAAGATCGGGATGGCGATGAGAACGAGGCTGAACAGCAGGACGGTGCTGTCGAAGAATCCGCCCTTACGCAGGCCGGCGATGAGGCCGAAGCCGACACCGAAGACGGTCTCGACGATCAGTGCCATGAAGGCGAGTTTCATCGTGATCGGAAATGCCTGTGCCAGAACTTCACTGACAGGTCGTCCGGAGAACGACGTGCCGAAGTCCAGCGTGAAGATGCCCTTCAGGTACAGCAGGTACTGCTGATAGAAGGGGAGATCGAGGTGGTAGCGCTCCCGAAGCTGTGCTGCCACAGCCGGACTGAGCGCCTTGTCGCCCGCCAACGCGGCAATCGGATCACCGGGAAGCAGGAAGACCATGGCGTAGATCAGAAGAGTGGCCCCGAGAAAAACCGGGATCATTTGAAGCACTCGGCGACCGATGTACCAGAGCATCGGATCACCTCCTTGTCGATGATCGTGTACGTCAGCGGACAGTCCGGTGTGAACACGAGTTCGGGACGGCAGGCAGGGCGCCTGCCGCCCCGAACTCACGTTTCAGATGCGGATCGTTCTACGCGTCAGTTCTTTTCGATGTCTTCGTAGACCGGAACACCGTTCCAGCTGATGGTCACGTTGGAAACGTTCTCCGACCATCCACTGGCAGCGTTGCGGTACCACGTCGGAACTGCGGGCAGGTCCTTGAGCAGGACTTCCTGGGCCTGATCGAGCAGTTCCTGAGCCTTCGCCTGATCGGTCTGGCCGGCCGATTCGCGCAGGAGGCGGTCGAACTCGGGGTTGGAGTACTCACCGTCGTTGGAGCTGCCGCCGGTCTGGTAGTTCTGCGCCAGGAAGCCGTACTGCTGCGGGTAGTCGCCCTGCCAACCGGAGCGGAAAGAGCTCTGGATGGTGCGGTCGGTGGCTTCGGTGCGGATCTGAGCGAAGGTGGCGTACTGCTTGCCCTTTGCGTCGATACCGAGGGTGTTGCGGATGCTGTTCGCCGTGGCATCGACCCATTCCTGGTGTCCGCCGTCGGAGTTGTAGGCGATCTCGAAGCTGCCGGACCACGGTGCGATGGCGTCGGCCTTGGCCCAAGCGGCCTTGGCGGCCTCGGGATCGAACTTCACGTTGCTGTTACCGGTCAGCGAGTCGTTCCAGCCCTTGATTGCGGGGCTGGTGAAGTCGAGTGCAGGCGTCCTGGTCTTGTTGAAGATCTGCTGGGTGATCTGATCGCGGTTGATCGCCATCGAGATCGCCTGACGGCGGAGCATGCCCTCTTCGCCGCTGAAGTGCGGCAGGCGACCCGGGATCGTGAACGTCTCGATGGTTGCCGACGGCTGGTTGACGGTGCGTCCGGGCAGGTCCGACTCGAAGGTCGTGACGGCGCTCGGCGGAACCTGGTCGAGAACGTCGACGTTGTTGGCCAGGAGATCGGTGTACGCCGTGTCGAGGCTGTTGTACATGATGAAGTCGACGCCGGCGTTCTTCGGCTTACGGTTGCCGTTGTAGTCCGGGTTCACGACGGTGTCGATGCGGACGTTGTGCTGCCACGCGCCGGTTCCGTCGAGCTTGTACGGGCCGTTGCCGATCGGGTTCTCACCGAAGGCGGTCATGTCCTTGAACGCGACCTCGGGCAGCGGGTAGTACGCCGTGAAGCCGAGGCGATCGGGGAACGCCGACTCGGGCTGCTTGAGTTCGATGGTGAAGGTGGAGTCGTCCACAACCTTCAGACCCGACATGGTCTGTGCCGTCGGAACCTCGGCGGCAACTTCGTCGTAGCCCTTGATCGGATCGAAGAACGATGCCTGAAGCTGAGCGTTGGTGGAGAGGGCGCCGTAGTTCCACGCGTCGACGAACGACTTCGCGGTGACGGGGGTGCCGTCCGTGAAGGTCCAACCGTCCTTGAGCTTGACGGTGAAGTTCTGACCGTCGGTGCTCTCGATGGACTCGGCAACCTCGTTCTCCGTACCGCCGTCTGCGGTGTACGAAACGAGACCGGAGAACAGCGAGTCGAGGACGCGGCCGCCCATGTTCTCACTCGTGTTCGTGGGGATCAACGGGTTCTGAGGCTCGCCCGCCCAGGCGTTGACGACGCCACTGGACGATCCGCCCGACGAATCGCCGGACGAACATGCCGTGATCAGCACTGCCGTCATTCCGAGCGCGACCGCGCCCGTCGCTATGCGTGAGATACGCAAAGGAATTCCTTCCACATCTAAGTGACCCCGAGCATGCTCGCGGCCTGCCGACAGCCGTAACTGCCGGCGTCGTGTCGCCTACAACTGAAAGTGAACGTGACTTCGAGTTGTGGTCGAATAATGGTTTGACAATAGACACATCCGACGCGGGGCGCGCATCGCACCCATTGTCCGCAATTCCGAGGGAAATCTGTCCGCGCCCATTCACTCGTCGGCGGAAGCGACCACCCGTCGCATCAATTCGACCGATCGTCGCAGGACAACGGGTTGCAACGTGATGCAACGGTGCGTTTACGCGAGCTTGTGACTACCCTCACACGGAGTCAGAAAAGTGTCGATCAAAGTGGAAAGAAGGCCGTCAGCCATGACAAGCGCAGCCGAAACAGACGTCCCCCAGGCATATCCGCCGAGCGCAGAGTTCGCTGCGGCCGCCAACGCGGGACCGGAGTTGCAGGCTGCCGCAGATACCGACCGCCTCGCTTTCTGGGCGAATCAGGCTGAGCGCCTTCACTGGCACGAGAAATGGACCGACGTCCTCGACTGGACCGACGCCCCCGTCGCCAAGTGGTTCGTCGGCGGAAAACTCAACGTCGCCTACAACTGCGTCGACCGCCACGTCCTCGCCGGCAACGGCGACCGCGTCGCCATCCACTTCGAAGGCGAACCAGGCGATTCCCGCGACCTGACCTACAACGACCTCCTCGCCGAAGTCAGCCGCGCCGCAAACACTTTCACCGACCTCGGCCTCGTCGCCGGTGACCGCGTCGCGATCTACATGCCGATGATCCCCGAAGCGATCGTCACCATGCTCGCCTGCGCCCGCCTCGGCCTGACCCACTCGGTCGTCTTCGCCGGATTCTCCGCCACCGCCCTACGCTCGCGCATCGACGACGCCCAAGCCAAACTCGTCGTCACCGTCGACGGGCAGTGGCGACGCGGCGCAGCAGCACCCATCAAAACAGCGGTCGACGAATCCGTCGCCGGCGCCGAATCCGTCCAGAACGTGTTGGTGGTCAACCGGACCGGCATCGACGTCGACTGGACCGACGGCCGCGACCTGTGGTGGCACGAAACCGTCGCACAGGCCTCACCCGAGCACGAGGCGCAGGCCTTCGACGCCGAACATCCCCTGTTCATTCTCTACACCTCCGGCACCACCGGAAAGCCCAAGGGCATCATCCACACCTCCGGCGGCTACCTCACCCAGGCCTCGTACACCCACCACAACGTCTTCGATCACAAAGCGGGACAAGACGTCTACTGGTGCACCGCCGACATCGGCTGGGTCACCGGACACTCCTACATCGTCTACGGACCCCTCTCGAACGGCGTCACCCAGGTCGTCTACGAAGGCACCCCCAACTCCCCGAACGAGCACCGCCACTTCGACATCATCGAGAAGTACGGCGTCTCCATCTACTACACCGCACCCACCCTCGTGCGCACGTTCATGAAGTGGGGCCGCGAGATCCCCGACGCCCACGACCTGTCCTCGATCCGCCTCCTCGGATCTGTGGGCGAGCCCATCAACCCCGAAGCGTGGCGCTGGTTCCGAGAGGTCATCGGCGGCAACAAAGCCCCCATCGTCGACACCTGGTGGCAGACCGAGACCGGCGCGATCATGATCTCCCCGCTGCCCGGTATCACCGCCACCAAGCCCGGATCCGCGATGGCACCGCTGCCGGGGATTTCCGCGAAGATCGTCGACGACGACGCCAAGCCCCTCGGCCCCGGCGGCAACGGTTACCTCGTCCTCGACGAGCCGTGGCCGGCGATGCTCCGCGGCATCTGGGGCGACATGGACCGCTACCGCGACACCTACTGGTCCCGCTACGCCGAAGAAGGCTGGTACTTCGCCGGTGACGGCGCCAAGTACGACGACGACGGCGCACTCTGGGTCCTCGGCCGCGTCGACGACGTCATGAACGTCTCCGGTCACCGCATCTCCACCTCCGAAGTGGAATCAGCACTGGTGAACCATCACGGAGTCGCCGAAGCCGCCGTCGTCGGTGCCGCCGACGAGACCACCGGACAGGGCATCGTCGCGTTCGTCATCCTCCGTGAAGGCGTCGAGAACACCGGCGACGTCCTCATCGCCGAACTCAAGGCTCAGGTCTCCACCGACATCAGCCCCATCGCCAAACCGCGTCAGATCACGATCGTGCCGGAACTGCCGAAGACCCGGTCCGGCAAGATCATGCGCCGCCTCCTGCGCGACGTCGCCGAAGGCCGCGACCTCGGAGACACCTCGACCCTGGTCGACCCCAAGGTATTCGACGCCATCCGCGGCAAGTAGGGCCTTCGGCCCCTGTGCGCCTTTTTGGTAGTCCCCACTACCGGAAAGGCACACAGGGGCGAAGCCCCTCTCGCAACTTCACTTCCTCTTTCGACGTCAGCCAGGACTCCTCGGCTACGCGGATGTCTGCGGCAACCCTCTTGTGCAAGGACTTTCCGCGCGAGGAGAGAAACACGCGTACCTTCCGACGGTCGTCCTCCCCGACTTCGCGGTAGATGAGCGCGAGCGAGACCAACTTGTCCGCAACTCGCGTCAGCGTCGGAGCCGGTGTTCCCGTTCGATCGCGCAACTCAGCCATCGTCAGCCCCTCGGTCGACGCCAGGGCTTCGAGCGTCATCCAGTGATCGAGAGTGAGATTCTCTGCCGCCAGCGCCTTCTCCGCCGCTGCCGCGGCCATTCGAGCTGCTCGGACCAGCGCAGTCGTCAGCGACGCATCAAGAATTCCGGAGTCACTTTTTCCCACTGATCGCTCCCCCGCTGTTGCGCAGTTCACACTTCTCGGGCAATACTTTCAAATGAAATGATAGTAACCCAGGCCAGGCCGCTGACTCCCGATTCCGGCGGCGACGCATGAGCGCTACCGGCGCGCTCGAACGCGCGCGCAGCGCGGTGTGGCGCCTGGGCATGGTGCTTCCCCTCCAGGGACCTGCCGGACTGTTCGGCCCCTCCTGCGAAGCAATCAGCGAATTGGCCGCCCGCGACCTCAACAACTCCGGTGGCGTACTGGGACGCGAAGTCCAGATCGAAGTGATCGACGGCGGCGCTTCGCCGAGCGTCGTCGCAGCCCGCGTGCAACAGCTACTCGACGCAGGCGACATCGACGCGGTCAGCGGTTGGCACATCTCCTCTGTCCGCCACGCTCTTGCACCCGTGGTCGCGGACCGCATTCCGTACTCGTACACCTCGCTCTACGAGGGCGGCGAGGTCAGATCCGGCATCTACTGCTCCGGCGAAACACCACGGCAGCAGATCGCGCCGGCGCTGAAGTGGCTGCGCGACAACGTCGGAGCGCGTAAGTGGTTTGTCGTCGGGGACGACTACATCTGGCCACACAGCTCTCTCGGAGCCGTGAGGCAATTCGCCACCGAACTCGATCTCAGCCTTGTCGGCGGTTCGTTTGTCGACCTGGGGCGCGGCAACATGAAACAACTGGTCGAGACCGTCTCGAACTCCGGTTGCGACGGCGTGATCATGCTCCTCGTCGGCCAGGACGCCGTCGATTTCAACCGCGCCTTCGCCCGCCGCGGCCTCGACGAGTCGATGATCCGATTCAGCCCGTTGATGGAAGAGAACATGCTGCTCGCGAGCGGGCCGAGGGCAACCCGCAACCTGTTTGCCTCCGCCGCGTACTTCCGTTCGATGGTCGACGGCAACTCCATGGATCTTCTCGGGCGCTACGTTGCACTGCACGGCGCGCACGCTCCGGCGCTGAACAATGCCGCCGAATCGTGCTACGAAGGGATACATACCCTTTCGGCCCTGGTGCGGCGCGCCGACAGCACTCATCCGCGTGACCTGGACGCCGTCGTCGAGGGTGCCGCGTACGACGGGCCTCGCGGAACCGTCGAGTTTCGTGATCGTGTTGCACGGCAGAAGATTCAGCTCGCCGTCGCCGACGGACTCGACTTCTCGATCATCGCAACGCTCTGAGATTTTCCCTGAGATCTCCCTCTTGACTTCTGTGGCGCGCATCACTTAGTTTCATTTGGAATCATTTCATTTGAAAGTAACCCGTTCCGAAGTAACCGTCCCGAAGTAACCGGAGGTGCCCGATGGGCAGTGTTGGTTTGCTTTACGTGGGAGCCGTCCTCTTCGTCAACGGACTGATGCTGCTCGGCACAGTTCCCGTTCGATCCGCCTCGGTCCTCAACCTCTTCGTCGGCGCACTTCAATGCGTCGTCCCCACCGTCATGTTGATTCAGGCTCAGGGAGATTCGAGTGCCGTCCTGGCGGCCTCAGGGCTCTATCTGTTCGGATTCACCTATCTCTACGTGGGCATCAGCAATCTCGCCGGCTTCGAGCCGGAAGGAATCGGGTGGTTCTCGCTGTTCGTCGCGTGCGCCGCGCTCGTGTACTCCTTCCTCTCTTTCACAGTGAGCAACGACCCCGTCTTCGGGGTCATCTGGCTCGCATGGGCAGCGCTGTGGACGCTGTTCTTCCTGGTACTCGGGCTCGGCCGCGAGAATCTCAGTCGCTTCACCGGCTGGGCAGCGGTCCTCCTGAGCCAGCCCACGTGCACGGTCCCCGCATTTCTGATCCTGACCGACAACTTCCACACCACACCCGCCGTCGCGGCCGGTTGGGCCGGAGCGCTTCTGGTTCTCCTGGGCCTGGCCAAGATCCTCGCTGCACCCAAAACCGCAGTACCCCAATCCCGTCCAGTCTTCAACTGATCGACACAACCAAGGAGTGAAAGACAATGCGACACGGTGACATCTCCTCGAGCAACGACACGGTCGGCGTAGCAGTGGTCAACTACAAGATGCCCCGCCTGCACGATCGCGCCGGTGTCCTCGAGAACGCGCGCAAGATCGCCGACATGATGATCGGCATGAAGACCGGCCTCCCCGGAATGGATCTGGTGGTCTTCCCCGAATACTCCACGCAGGGAATCATGTACAACGAGGAGGAGATGTACGCGACAGCAGCCACCATCCCGGGCGACGAGACCGCGATCTTCTCCGCAGCGTGCCGCGAAGCCAACACGTGGGGAATCTTCTCCATCACCGGCGAACAGCACGAAGACCACCCGAACAAGCCCCCGTACAACACGTTGATCCTCATCGACAACAAGGGCGAGATCGTTCAGAGGTACCGAAAGATCCTGCCCTGGTGCCCCATCGAAGGGTGGTACCCGGGAGACACGACGTATGTCACCGAAGGCCCGAAGGGGCTGAAGATCTCGCTCATCATCTGCGACGACGGCAACTACCCGGAGATCTGGCGCGACTGCGCGATGAAGGGTGCAGAACTGATCGTCCGTTGCCAGGGGTACATGTACCCCGCCAAGGACCAGCAGGTGATGATGTCCAAGGCAATGGCCTGGGCCAACAATTGTTATGTGGCAGTTGCCAATGCGGCCGGATTCGACGGCGTCTACTCCTACTTCGGACACTCCGCGATCATCGGATTCGACGGCCGGACGCTGGGTGAAACCGGCGAAGAAGAATACGGAATCCAGTACGCGCAGCTTTCCGTCTCAGCCATTCGCGACGCACGCGAGAACGATCAGTCCCAGAACCACATCTTCAAACTCCTCCATCGCGGCTACTCCGGTGTCCACGCAGCAGGTGACGGAGACAAGGGCGTCGCGGACTGCCCGTTCGAGTTCTACAAGCTGTGGGTCACCGACGCCCAGAAGGCTCAGGAACGCGTCGAGGCCATCACCCGAGACACAGTGGGTGTAGCGGATTGTCGCGTCGGAAACCTGCCGGTCGAGAAGACAATCGAAGCGTAAGGATCTCACTGTGCCTTATATCACCGACATGCTCCATGACCGGAACAGTGCAGCAGCACCACCGCCGGCCGAGGAACGAACCGAACCCGTACCGGTCGGGGCCTTCGACGCTCGCAAGCTCTCGAAAGCCCTGAGTTCCAAGATCGTCGGACAACAGGCCGCCGTCGACGCAGTGGTTCGTGCGATTTCGATCGCGCATGTCGGTGCCACGGATCCGACGCGTCCGCTCGCCAACATCCTTCTCGTTGGCCCGACCGGCGTCGGCAAGACGGAATTGGTGCGGCGCGTGGCCGCAGAACTACGGTCAGGACCCGATGATCTGTGCCGCATCGACATGAATGCTCTTGCGCAAGAGCATTATGCGGCGTCGTTCTCCGGGGCTCCACCTGGATATGCCGGTAGCAAGGAGTCCTTCACGCTGTTCGACAAGAACACCGTCGAGGGCGATCCGTACACCCCCGGAATCGTCCTGTTCGACGAAGTGGAGAAGGCCGACCCCACCGTGCTGCGTGCGCTCCTGCAGGTCCTCGACAACGGCGAACTCCGGTTGGCGAACGGTCAGCAGAAGATCTCGTTCCGCAACAGCTACGTGTTCCTGACCTCGAATCTCGGCTCTGCTGCGGTGGCAGAACGTCGGCGATCTCACCTGCGGCAGCTCGCCGATCGCGTCCGGATCGATCGACCGCGCCATGGTCATCATCTGGTGCAACGCGCGTTGGAGAAGTTCTTCGACCCCGAATTCTTCAACCGCATCGACGAAACCGTGATCCTCGACGAGTTCGACGAACAGACCGCGGAACAAGTGACCCGTCTCGAGATCGAACTGATCACGACTCGGTTGGCCAGGAGAGGCATCGACGTCGAGGTGGAGGACAGCGCCGTCGCCCTGTTGCAACGGCGCGGGTTCGACCCGGTGTACGGAGCACGTGGCCTGCGCCGGACCATCCGGAACGTCTTGGCCGACCCGGTGGCCGCCGCCGTTCTCGACCTTCGGCCGGTCGGGACGCAACCACTCGCCTTGCAGGCGCGGGCAGTTGGTGATCAGATACAGGTAAAGAAAGTCCCATGAGTGCTCGCTCACGTTGCGGATCGAATCCGCAACGTGGGCGACACATTTCAAACATGTCCGCGTAACGCCACCTCCCTAGGTTGGGTGCCTGCACCACAAAGTGCACATGCACAGGCACCCAGGGGAAGTGACGTCATGACAGCAGTGAACGAGCAGGTGTCCGCCGGCGCACCGGACAGGGTAGATCTCGGTGAGAATGCCGCACTGAAGGAGACTCTGGAGGACTACACCCTCCGATTTGCGCCACGCAGCTACCGCAAATGGGGAACCGGCGTCGTCGCGACCTCCGCGCTCGGCGGAATCGCGTATCTCGCAGACTTCTCGATCGGCGCCAACATCGGCATCTCGTACGGCACCGGTAACGCATTGCTGGGCATCGCCGTGTTTGCCGTCGTCATCATGGCGACCGGCTTCCCACTCGCCTACTATGCCGCGCGATACAATATCGACCTCGATTTGATCACTCGTGGAAGCGGTTTCGGCTACTACGGCTCGGTGGTCACCAACGTCATCTTCGCGACGTTCACCTTCATCTTCTTCGCGCTCGAAGGTTCCATCATGGCCCAGGGTTTGAAACTGGGGCTCGGGATCCCACTCTCGATCGGCTACGCGGTCTCGACCCTGATGGTCATTCCACTGGTCATCTACGGAATGAAGGCTCTGGCAAAGCTCCAAGTGTGGACGACGCCTCTGTGGCTCGTCATGATGGTGCTGCCGTTCCTGTATCTGCTGTTCAAGCACCCTGATTCGGTGAGCGCGTTCTTCGCCTTCGGCGGTGAGGACGGCGCAAACGGCAAGGGCGTCAACTTCGGATCGGTGATGCTGGCCGCGGGTGTCTGCTTGTCGCTGATCGCACAGATCGCCGAGCAGATCGACTACCTACGCTTCATGCCGCCCAAGACGCCGGAAAACACCCGCCGTTGGTGGGCTGCAGTAATTCTCGCCGGCCCCGGCTGGGTGATCTTCGGCGCGTTCAAGCAGATCGTCGGACTGTTCCTCGCCGTGTACATCATCGCGAACGTCGTCGACGGATCCTCGATCGCCAACCAGCCCGTGCACCAGTTCCTCGAGATCTACCAGGACATGATGCCTCACTGGCTGGCCATGACGCTGGCCGTGATCCTCGTGGTCATCAGCCAGATCAAGATCAACGTCACCAACGCGTACTCCGGCTCACTGGCCTGGACCAACTCGTACACCCGCGTCACCAAGACCTACCCCGGACGCATGGTCTTCGTTCTGGTCAACCTGGCGATCGCACTGATCTTGATGGAAGCCAACATGTTCGACTTCCTCAACACGATCCTGGGCTTCTACGCCAACTGCGGTATCGCCTGGGTCGTGGTCGTCGCCTCGGACATCGCAATCAACAAGTACTGGTTGAAGCTCTCCCCGAAAGTCCCCGAGTTCCGACGCGGGATGCTCTACGACGTCAACCCCGTCGGCTTCGTGTCGATGCTGCTGGCCGCGGGCATTTCGATCCTGGTGTTCTTCGGTGCTTTCGGTTCGGCGATCAAGCCGTTCTCCCCGATCGTCGCAATCGTCATCGCGCTGGTGATGCCGCCGGTCCTGGCCGTCGCCACCAAGGGAAAGTACTACCTACGACGCACCGACGACGGCATCGATCTGCCGATGTTCGACGAGTACGGGAACCCCTCCGGTGAAACGCTTCTGTGCTGCGTCAGCGGAATCGAATTCGAGCGTCCCGACATGCTCGCGTCGAACGTGCCCGGCCCGAACGGCGAGAAGCAGTACATCAGCTCCCTGGCCTTGAGCACCGACAAGACCGGTGAGCACGTCCTGCCTGCTCAGCTTCCCTGACAACTGCTGTGCGCCTTTCTTCACCGCCGGGGGTTAATAAAGGCGCACAGCAGGGTTATGCCCCTACATCGTCGAGCGACTCACCCTTCGTCTCACGCATGACCAGCAGCGCGACAAAAGTCAGCGTCGCCGCTACGAGAAGATAGATGCCGACCCAACCGACGCCGTAGTTCTTCGCGAGGTAGACGGCGATGAACGGCGCCACCGCTGCGCCCAGAATACTGGCCGTGTTGTACGCGATTCCCGAGCCCGTGTAGCGGACGTTGGTCGGGAAGAGTTCCGGGAGAACGGCACTCATCGGGCCGAAGGTCAGACCCATGAGCAGCATGCCCACGATGAGGAACGCCAACATGCGACCGTCGTTCATTCCTTCCGGTTCGAGGAAGACACCGAAGGTCAAGCCGAACACCATGATCAGACCGGTGATGATCAGCAAGGTGATACGACGCCCGTAACGGTCGGCGAGCCAACCCGAGACCGGCACGGCAGCAGCGAAGAACACGACTGCGATGAGCTGCAGGACAAGGAAATCGGTGTACTTGAAGCCCGCACCGGTTCCGCCGTCGGCCGCCGTCTTGCCGGTTCCGTGGCTGAGAACCCAGGTGGTCATGATGTAGAAGAGCGTGTACGTCGCGAGCATCACGAACGTACCGATGATCAGCTGACGCCAACTGGTCTTGAACACCTCGGCCACCGGGGTCTTGACCTTCTCGCCGCGCTCGACTGCGCGCGCGAACACCGGGGTTTCCTCGAGCTTGAGCCGGACGTACAGGCCGATCATCACCATGATTGCGCTGAGCAGGAACGGAATTCGCCATCCCCAGCTCAGGAAGGCACCCTCGAGGTCCGGGCTGGAATTGTCGTGGTTCATGAACAACGTGATGATCAGGAACAGTCCGTTGGCCATGAAGAAGCCGATGGGCGCACCGAGTTGCGGCCACATCGCCGCCCAGGCCCGCTTGCCTTCCTTGGCCGTCTCGGTCGCGAGCAGAGCCGCGCCCGACCATTCGCCGCCGAGTCCGAGGCCCTGGCAGAAACGCATGAGCGCCAACAGCGCCGGGGCCAGTAGACCGATCTGGTGATAAGTGGGCAGCAGTCCGATGAGGAAGGTCGCGATGCCCATCGTCAGCAGCGAGCCGACCAGAGTTGCCTTGCGTCCGACGCGGTCACCGAAGTGTCCGAAGAGAATCGAACCGAGGGGACGGGCGACGAACGCGAGTCCGAACGTCGCCAACGACGCGAGAAGCGCGGTGGTGTCGTTGCCCTTCGGGAAGAACAGGTGCGGGAACACCGATACTGCCGCTGTTGCATAGATGTAGAAGTCGTAGAACTCGATGGACGTACCCACCATGCTGGCGACCACGATTCGGCTGCGCGGCACTCCGGCGACGGTATCTGCGTCGCCGCCCTCCGGCTTGGGTGGATTCTCACTGACTGACGTGCTCAAAACATGCTCCTGCGCCGTTATACGAAAGATGTCCAATTGGTGGGATAGTGTCCCAATCAGTAGGAATTGAACACCCGCGGGGTTTTCCGACGCAAATTCGGTTCGCGAATTCGGCTCAGCGGGCAATCCGCGATAAAATTCCGTAAAGGTGAGCCGGGAAGTCTGGTCGGCACGTGCATTCGATGCGTCACAACGTCGATCACGTTCATGTCTGTTGCATCCGAATTCGGTTGCACGAACAAAGGTCGTCCCCACGCGTGATCTCCACCCTGCGTTCCGAACTGTCCCGCTACCTCCGCACCGAAACGGTGGGCGGATCGATCCTCCTGATCGCTGCCGCCCTCGCTCTGATCTGGGTGAACTCTCCTTTCGGTGAGAGCTACATCGCACTACGTGACTTCCAGATCGGTCCGTCCGCACTCCATCTCGACCTCAGCTTGGGCACGTGGGCGCAGGACGGACTGCTTGCCGTCTTCTTCTTCGTTGCCGGCCTCGAACTCAAACGTGAACTGGTGGTCGGCGAACTCGCGGACCGCAAAGCCGCGATGCTCCCGATCATCGCGGCGTGCGGCGGCGTCCTGGTCCCCGCGATCATCGCGGCGTCCATCGGTTTCGGCACGCCCGGCATGGACAAGGGCTGGGCCATTCCCGTCGCGACGGACATCGCTTTTGCCCTCGGCGTGCTCGCGCTGACCGGCTCGAAGATCCCGGCGAGCGCCCGAGTTTTCCTGCTCAGCCTGGCCGTCGTCGACGATCTGCTCGCGATCATCCTCATCGCCGTACTGTTCACCGGTTCCCTCGCGATGTTGTGGCTGCTGACCGCGGCCGCAGCCCTGGCTGCCTACGCCTACGCCCAACACAAACGCATCACGACGCCGTTCCTCTACGTCCCGCTGGCACTACTGACCTGGTACGCGATGCACGAAGCGGGGATACACGCCACACTCGCGGGCGTCGCGCTCGGCTTACTCACCCGGGTGAGGCGCGATCCGGACGAGGAGTACGCGCCCGGTAGCCGTCTCGAGCACCGTATTCAGCCCTACTCTGCAGGCTTCTGTGTCCCCGTCTTCGCACTGTTCGCCTCCGGTGTTCCGATCAACGCGGCGGTGCTCGGCGACATTTTCACCGACCCCGTCGGGCAATCGGTTGTCGTCGGTCTTCTGGTCGGCAAAACCGTCGGAATCTTCGGAATTTCCCTGCTCGCGATCAAATTGGGGATAGCAACCAAACCCAAGACACTGGAATTGAGAGACATGTTTGCCCTCTCAGTTCTCGGTGGCATCGGGTTCACCGTTAGCCTGCTTGTAGCAGACCTCGCATTGGACGGGGTCGGCGATGGCAGCGAGGCCGAGATAGCGAAGGCCGCAGTTCTCGTGACATCGTTGGTGGCATCGCTGATCGGATCAGCGCTGCTGTGGCGACGTGGACGAGTTCATGCGGCTCGAGACGACGCTTCCACCGCCATTGCCACGGACGCGAGAGAACTACCTGGAGAGGTCGACAAGTGAGCTTGACCAACGGAGAGAGCCAGCGCTTCACCGGAGATGGAGTACCGAACACGGTCTCTTCCATCCCTCTCACCGATGTGGACGCCCGCACGCCGGGCGAGGCCACCATCGGGGCCCTCGTCAAGGACGCGACCGCACAGGTCTCCACCCTCGTGCGCGCCGAGGTCGAACTTGCCAAGGCCGAGGTGACGGGCGAGGTCAAGAAGGGTCTGCAGGGCAGCGTCTTTTTCATCCTGGCCTTCACGGTTCTGCTGTTCAGCTCGTTCTTCTTCTTTTTCTTCCTGGCCGAGATGCTCGACACCTGGGTGCCGCGCTGGCTGGCGTTCCTCATCGTCTTCCTGATCATGGTGGTGACCACCGCGATTCTGGCGCTGCTCGGTTATCTGCGCGTGCGCAAGCTGAGGGCTCCGGAGAAGACGATCGAATCGCTCAAGCAGGCCAAGAACGTCATCCCCGGCAGCCATGACGACGCAAAGCCGTCGGTCGATTTCAACGCGCGCCGGTAGCGAGTCTGATCGAAAGTGGCAGCCCCAGATCCATCCACCGTCAGGTTCGACGGCCCCTGGATTCACCGGGACATTCACGCCAACGGCATCCGGTTTCACGTCGTCGAGGTAGGCGACGCGGAGCCGGATGCTCCGTTGGTGGTCCTGTTGCACGGATTCGCCGATTTCTGGTGGTCCTGGCGCCATCAGTTGACGGCACTGTCGGAGCAGGGATTCCGCGTCGTCGCCATGGATCTTCGTGGGTACGGCGATTCCGACAAGCCCCCTCGCGGCTACGACGGTTGGACGCTCGCCGGTGACGTAGCCGGCCTCATTCGTGCGATGGGTTACGGCAAGGCCACGCTGATCGGTCATGCCGACGGCGGGTTGGTGTGCTGGGCGACCGCGCTCCTGCATCCACGCCTGGTGCGGTCGATCGCGCTGATCTCGTCTCCACACCCGATGGCGCTCAAGAAAGCAGTCGTCCGCGACCCCTATCAGCGCCGCGCGCTTTTGCCCTCGTTCCTGGCCTATCAGGTACCGCTACGCCCGGAACGTCGGTTGACGGCCGACAACGGCGCCGAAGTGGAGCGTCTGGTTCGCTCGCGGTCGGGCCCCACCTGGCCGCAGCAACCCGAATTCGCGGACGTCATGAGCAAGATGCGGTCCGCGATCCGGATCCCGGGCGTCGCGCATTCCACCTTGGAGTACCAGCGTTGGGCCTTCCGCAGCCAGCTCCGCCCCGAGGGCCGACGTTTCATGCGTTTGATGGATCAGGTTCTTCGCATTCCGATCGTCCAGATTCACGGCGAACTCGACCCGTACGTGCTCACCCGTACTGTGCGTCGCGACAAGCACTGGGCTCCCGGCGAGAAACTGCGCACCATTGCCGGAGTCGGTCATTACGCGCATCAGGAAGCCCCCGAGCGCGTCAATCGCGAACTCGGGGACTTCCTCCTTACGGAGAAGTGACCGCTACAGGATGCACGCGCCCGTCGGTACGGGCGTCGATGCCGAGGCAGCCGCGTTCAACTGGCGCGAGACTTCCTGCGCGGTGAGGACGAATCCGGTGTCACTGTCGTCGACGGCAGCACCGAACACGACGCCGAGGACCCGCCCCTGATCATCGACCATCGGTCCACCCGAGTTGCCCTGCCGGATGGATCCGCGCACGGTGTAGACCTCACGCTGGGTGGTTCCGGCCTTGTAGATGTCCGGCCCGTTCAGGTTCAGGACCTCACGAACGCGGGCTGCGCTGGCCGTGTACGGACCACCGCCGGGGTAACCGAGCACCAACGCGTTGTCACCGGTCCGAGCCTGCTCCGGAGCGAACGGCAGCACCGGCGCGTCCAATCCGGGAACCGCCAGAATCGCGATGTCCACGGCGGAGTCGAAGAGCACCACCTGCGCGGGCAGTGCGCCCTCCATGGTGTCCACGGTGATGCTCTCGGTTCCGGCAACCACGTGGGCGTTGGTCATGACGCGTTCGGGGGCGACGATGAATCCGGATCCCTCGAGCGCGCGCTGGCAACTCGGTGCGACGCCGTTGATGCGGAGAACACTCGGACGCAACTGCGCCGCCAACGGACTGGCGAGAACGCTCGCGTCGGGTGCTTCGACCTCGGTGATGGGCGTGCGCCCGAACGGGCCGATGACGTCAGGCAGGCCGGAGGTGTCGAGCAGCGCCGAGAACTCGGTCGGGATGCGGCGCAGCCACTGCGGCGCCACTTCGTCCACGCTGGCGAGAACGTCCGAACCACGAACAGCGGCGGCAATATTCGGCTGCGACGAGGAAGTGAGCGGAATCGCGAGCAACCACGCCGCGACCACGACAGCCACCGCCTGTAGACCCGCACCGATGACGCTGTCGACGGATCGCGCCGTCGGACTGTGCATTCCGCTGCGCGCCGCGCGTCCGAGCACCATGCCGGCGACCTCGCCGATGATGACCAACACGACGATCAGCGAGATGCCCGCGAGGATGCGCAGCTTGCCTTCGGTGACGTGCACGAGCAGGTGCGGCGCCAACAGAATCCCGGCGACGGCACCGAGGATCACGCCGACGAACGCCAGCGCCGACGCCACCGCACCCTGACGCCATCCGGACGTGGCCGCGATGAGGGCAACCAGAACGATGGCGATGTCCACCCAACGAGAACCTGTCATCGCGGCACCGCCGAATCCTCGACACCTTCACCGAACTCGGACAGCGCTGTGTCCAGGTCTCTCACGTCCTCGTAGTTCCACGGAATCTCCCAGCCCGACACCGTGAACAGCGCCGCGAGGATTCCTGCTGTGAACCCCCAGACCAGCATGCCGTCGGCGCGGAACGCCGGGCCCTGGTACCCGAGGGGATGTCGAACCTGAAACCGGTTGTCTGGGTCGAGCAACGTGCGCAGCGGCACCCTGGCCACCCGTCCGACCTCGCCCTCGTCCTGAATGCCCACCGTCGTCGGCTGCTCCCAGTAGCCGAGCACCGGCGTCACGTCGAAACCCGACGGCGGGATGAAGATCTCCGGCAGCACGGTGAGCGGCTGAACTCCGCTCGGATCGAGCCCGGTCTCCTCCTGCGCTTCACGCAGCGCGGTGCCGATGGGGCCGTCGTCGCCCGGATCGGCGGCGCCGCCCGGGAATGCGACCTGTCCGCTGTGCTGACGCATCGTCGACGCCCGTTGGGTCAGCAGGACGTCTGCGCCCTCCGGCAAGCCGCCGACGGCGAGAGGGTCTGCCTCACGCGGTCCGCCGAAGAGCACGAGCACCGCGGCCGGACGCGTCACGGTGCCGCGCGGCGCGCGACGCTCGAGGACGGGGTTGATCCGATGGGGATCGGTGGGCTGGGTGCTGGCGACAGCGCGCAACCACTCGGGAACCGGTGTACTCATACGACGACTCCCAGATATTGCGCCGCAGCGGCGGCGATCTCGTCCGCACTGCGGAAGGGTTGGGGCAAGACCTTGGCGACTGTTCCATCCGCGCGCACGAGCACCGACACCGGCAGCACCGGCGGTGCGCCCACTGCGATCCGTACCTTGCCGTCACCGTCCTGGACGCCGGGCAAACGCACCGAGTAGTCGATGAGTCGCGTCAAAGCGTTCTCCTGATTCGGATCCGAATGCACGGTCAGCACGTTGATGCTGCCGTCGGCGCGCTCCGCGAATTCCTGAAGGTACGGAAGCTCTTCGGCGCATGGCGCGCACCAGTACGCCCACAGATTGAGCAGAGTCGGCTTTCCGCCCACCGCTGCGGCAAGGTCGACGGGCGCTCCGTCGGAGACGCAGTCGAGGGTGATTCCGGCGAGAGCCGAGCCGGCAGGCGCTTCGCCGGTCGGAGTCGGGCAGGAGGCCAGAGCCGCCTGGCTACGGAGTTGATCGAGCGATTCCGACGACGGAGTGAACGTCGGCGGCTGATACGCGGACGAGGACGGGCCCGTCGACGTGGGCGTCGTGTCGTCTCCTCCGCGCGGCCAGATCGCCACGACGAGAGCCGCGACGACCACGAGCGCAGCGAGAGACCATCTTCCGGCACTTGTCATCGGCGATCACAACCCTGCCAGGGCGAGCAGATGATCGGTCTCGGGGCCTTTCACCAGGGCCGCGGCCTCGGTTTTGTCGGTCGGGCCGAGACCGTACGACGGGCAGTCCTTGGCCAGAACACACACACCGCATGCGGGCTTGCGCGCGTGGCAGACCCGTCGGCCGTGAAAGATCACGCGATGCGAGAGCAGAGTCCATTCCTTACGTTCGATCAGTGCCCCGACGGCGTGTTCCACCTTGACGGCATCTTCTTCCTCGGTCCACTTCCACCGACGCACGAGCCGACCGAAGTGGGTGTCGACGGTGATTCCCGGAATGTCGAAGGCATTGCCCAGCACGACGTTCGCGGTCTTGCGTCCGATGCCTGGGAGTTTCACCAGATCTTCGAGCTTGTTCGGGACCTGCCCGTCGTGGCGTTCGAGTAGCGCCTGACCGAGTCCGATCAGCGACGTCGTCTTGTTCCGGTAGAAGCCAGTGGAGCGGATGTACTCCTCGAGTTCGGTCCGATCGGCTTCCGCGTATGCCTTTGCGTCGGGATAACGGGCGAAGAGTGCCGGCGTGACCATGTTGACGCGGACGTCGGTGCATTGCGCCGACAGGATTGTCGCCACTGCCAGTTCCAACGGAGTCGTGAAGTCGAGTTCGCAGTACACGTGTGGGAAAGCCACAGCGAGCTCACGATTCATCCGACGCGCCCGGCGTACCAATCCGAGGTGTGATTCTTCCTTCCGCGCACCCCCCGAACGCGGTTTCTTCCGCTGCTCTGAACTGCCTGTCGGGGTGGTCTGCACTCAGACAACTGTACGGATACGACATGAGTGGAGACTCCGTCGTGTCGATTCTGAGACCTTCGACGTGTTTACTTCCCCCTATGCAAGGACTCGCAGTAATTCTCTTTCCGCTACTGCTTATGCTCTTTGCCCTGGCGATGGAACGAGTCGAAGGGCGATTGCGTCGGCTCTCGGTCCAAGAGCATGAAGTAGAAGACTTCCTCGACCAGGCAAGTCACGACGACGTCGCCCGCCTGGCAAGCGATGGGTTTCCCCATGCGTTCGCCCGCTTCCACCGGAAGCGTAAGGGCCGCCAGTCGGAGGCTCCCGAGAGCGCCAGCCTGGGCGAAATCCGGACACAACGGGCAAGTTGACGGCCATACAAAGTAGTCACCGCAGCGGATTCCGGAAGAATTTTCGGCTCTTACGTGGCATCAATCACTCGTCGCGAGCTAACGGGACGTAGACTTCGATGCCGTACCTGTTGCATTGAACACAGATTGCATTGGACACAGTGTCTCACTCATGAGGGCTGAGCCTGTGTACGACGGTTTGTGCGCAGCGCGGGTACAAAGATAGATAGCGCAAAAATGACACCACAAACGAACAAATCCCAACAAGGAGCGCACGTGGACGACGTCCTGGCAAGAGCCGGCATCTTCCAAGGAGTCGAGCCCTCAGCGGTAGCGGCGCTGACAAAGCAGCTGCAGCCCGTCGACTTCCCCCGTGGACATGTCATCTTCAACGAAGGTGAACCCGGTGACCGCCTGTACATCATCGTGTCCGGCAAGGTGAAGATCGGTCGACGCTCACCCGACGGTCGCGAGAACCTGCTGACGATCATGGGCCCGTCCGACATGTTCGGCGAACTGTCCATCTTCGACCCCGGCCCCCGCACCTCGACGGCTACGACCGTCACCGAGGTTCGCGCCGTGAGCATGGACCGCGACGCTCTCAAGGCATGGATCCAGCAGCGCCCCGAGATCGCCGAGCAGCTTCTGCGCGTTCTCGCCCGCCGTCTGCGTCGTACCAACAACACCCTGGCCGACCTGATCTTCACGGACGTTCCCGGCCGTGTCGCCAAGGCGCTCCTGCAGCTCGCGCAGCGCTTCGGCACTCAGGAAGGTGGCGCCCTGCGCGTCACTCACGACCTCACGCAGGAAGAGATCGCCCAGCTCGTCGGCGCTTCCCGCGAGACCGTCAACAAGGCGCTCGCTGATTTCGCACACCGCGGATGGCTTCGCCTCGAAGGCAAGAGCGTCCTGATCTCGGATTCCGAGCGCCTCGCTCGTCGCGCGCGCTAGCTCTTCCTGTTCGACTCTTTCGGCCGCTCCCGCTTCGGTGGGGGGCGGCCGAAGTCGTTCCTGGACTCTTGTTGTACCTATCGGTAAAGTCTGTACCGATAGGTACATATCTGATCGAGAGGCCCCGCAATGACCGTCCGAGCACCGATTCCGCCCTTCACTCACGAAACTGCCGTCCAGAAGGTCCGCCTCGCCGAGGACGGATGGAACTCACGCGATCCGCACAAGGTGTCGCTGGCCTACACGCCGGACAGTTGGTGGCGTAATCGGTCGACGTTCGTCACCGGCCGATCCGAGATCGTCGAACTTCTGACCGAGAAGTGGACCCGCGAACTGGACTACCGGTTGATCAAAGAGTTGTGGGCACACAGCGACGACCGCATCGCAGTGCGATTCGCGTACGAGTGGCACGATCACGACGGGCAGTGGTTCCGCTCCTACGGCAACGAGAACTGGGAATTCGACGCCGACGGACTCATGCACCACCGTCATGCCAGCATCAACGACGTTCCCATCGAGGAGTCCGAGCGAAAGTTCTTCTGGGATCCGACCGGACCACGCCCGCACGATCATCCGGGCCTGAGCGAGTTGGGTCTGTGATGAAAGGATGAATCCATGGCCAGACAGGTAGCTGAACGCTCGGACACGATTCCCGCTCTCGCGAACGTGTTTCGAACCTACGGGTTCGACGGAGCAAGCCTGGCCGTCATCACCGAACACACCGGTTTGGGCAAAGGCAGTCTCTACAACTTCTTTCCGCGCGGGAAGGAAGAGATGGCCGAGGCGGTGCTCGACGAGGTCGACGGATGGTTTCGCAGCGAGGTCTTCGAACCTCTTCGAGCAGAATCGGTTCCACCGAGGCAGCGCATCCAGAGCATGTTCGCTACCGCGGGCGACTACTTTCGGTCAGGGCAACGCATTTGCCTGTTCGGCGCATTTGCACTCGGTGAAGAGCGAAACCGCTTCGGCGCCAGGGTGCGAACATACTTCGACGAATGGACAGCGACTCTCGAGGCGGCACTCGTCGGTGCCGAAGATTCCATCGGACTCGCCGAAGAAGCCGTGGCCGGGATCCAAGGGGCGATCGTGATGTCCCGGGCCCTGGACGACGGAGCCGTATACAGCCGAGTGACGACGCGACTCGAAGATCGACTGGTACAGGCACTCACGCCGTAACGCATACCGCACGACCACAAAGGCATTTGTGCCGCGGCATCCACCTGGCATGCTCGAAAAAGCATGCACAAGAAGAAAGGAACCCATGCCCTCGTTCGAGACGGTGATCGCATCCACCCCTTCGGGGAAGGTCCGCGGCCGAAAGCGTGACGGTTCCTACTACTTCGGTGCGATCCCCTACGCCAGCGCACCGCGCTTCGAGAAGCCGCGACCGGTGGAACCGTTCTCCGACGTCTTCGACGCCACAGCGCTTGGAACGGTCTTCCCCCAACCACCTTCACGACTCGAACGCATCATGGGGCCACCGCTCCCCGAACCGGAGCACAGCGAGGACAGCTTCACCGTCACCGTCACAACCCCGTCGCTGACCGGTCATCGCCCGGTGATGGTGTGGCTTCACGGTGGCGGGTACTCCAGTGGCGGCGGCTCACTCCCCTGGTACGACGGCGGCGCTTTGTCAGCCGAGGGCGACGTCGTCGTGGTGTCGGTCAACTATCGCGTCGGCGTGCTCGGATACCTCCTCCTCGACGGCGTCAGCGAAGGCAATCTCGGGGTACACGATCAGATCGCGGCGCTCGAGTGGGTGCGCGAGAACATCGAGGCATTCGGCGGCGACCCAGACTCGGTCACCGTATTCGGGCAGTCGGCCGGCGCTCATTCCATTGTGAATCTGTTGAGCAGTAACAACTCTCGAACCCTGTTCCATCGAGCAATTCTGCAGAGCACCCCACGGCCGGACCTCAACTTCACGCAGGCTGCCGCGATCGAGAACGGGGAGACGTTTGCCCGACTGCTCGACGGAGATCCTCGGACCGCGCCGCTCTCCCACATTCTCGACACATTCCGCGGCACGGCTGTCGAGTTCAGCCGGCGGTCCCCCAATGTCGTGCAACCGCCCTTCGCGCCGATCTCCGAACTGGAACCGGTGATCCGAACTTTCGAAACAGCGCTTGACGTCATCGTGGGATACACCCGAGACGAGGGATCTGCTTTCGTGCGCGACGTAGCGGGAGTACCCGATCCCGAACACGTCGCCGAAAAGGCACTGACACAGAACATGTTTGCCGAACCGGCAATGGAGCTGGCCGAGACCTTCACAGCGGCCGGCGCGTCGGTGTACACGTACCGCTTCGACTGGGCACCGACGGACGACGTCTTCGGGGCCACTCACTGCATCGAACTACCCTTCGTGTTGGGAACCGAGCAGTCCTGGCAGGGCTCACCGATGCTGGGCAGCAGCGACTGGCAGAGCATCGACGCACTGGGCCGTCGGATACGCCGCCACTGGACGTCGTTTGCGCACATGGGAAGTCCGGACAGCAGCGAAACCTGGGAGAAGTACACCTCGTCCCAATCGATCGGAATCACCTTCTCCTGAGCAACTTCGGGCGCCTACCCACTCGCGGTAATCCCGTCTAGGATTGCTCCATGGACATGCCCAAGCTCCTCGACGGGCGACTCAAACTCCGCCATCTCCTGCTCGTCGACGCATTGAGCCGTCAGGGCAGTGTGGTCGGCGCCGCTGCCGCACTTCACATCACGCAACCCGTCGCGACCCGCAGTCTGCACGACATCGAGTCCATTCTCGGCGTCTCGCTCTTCGACCGCGGCCCACGCGGCATCACCCCGACCATTTTCGGCGAGGCCTTCACAACTCATGCACGGGCCGTGATCGCGCAGCTGACCGAAGCCGGGCGACACGTCGTCGAACTTGCCGACGCCAATCGCGGAACCGTCATCGTGGGAACACATCTCGCCGGATCCAACGTGCTGCTTCCCGGCGCTATCGCGCGCCTGAAGGTTCACCACCCGTTGCTCACCGTCGTCGTGCGCGAAGGTACGCCAGAGCAGTTGCTCACCGATCTGGAAGCGGGCCGAATCGACCTGATCGTCGGCCGGCTCACCTCACCTACCGATGACACCGCGACAAGACGGAACCTCTACGCCGAATCCGTCGAACTCGTCACCCGCGTAGATCACCCGCTCGCTCACCGCGAGGACGTCCAACTCGAAGAACTACGCGGCTTCCCCTGGATCCTTCCTGGGGTCGAGACAGTGCTCCGACGCGAACTCGAGGAGTTCTTCGCCCGGAACGGCTTGCCGTTGCCCGAAAATCGGGTCGAGGCAACCTCTTTCCTCACCGTGCGTCAGCTACTGGTCGAGACCGACATGATCGCGGTACTACCGAGCCTCATCCCCCGCGACGACGCGCGCTTGACCACCCTGTCCATCACACTCGATCCGATCGGGCACAGCGTCGGCATCACCTCGTCGGCGACTCGCACGTCGAGTCCGTCCGCGCAGGCCCTGATCGCGACGCTGGAGTCCTTTGCAACTGAGCTCATGCGACCGTGAAACGCCGATCGGCCCGTTCCCTCCAGAGGGAACGGGCCGATGTCGGATCGACCAGGACTCAGGCGTTTTCGGAGACGCGAATCTCCTCGTGCTCCAAGCCCCGCGACGAATCGGGGACAATCTTGAACAGTGCGATGGCGCCGACCAGGCTGATCGTGCACACCCCGGCGAGATACCAGGTCACACCGACCGAAGATCCGGTGGCGTCGAGCAGAGCCGTGGCGATCATCGGTGCCAGTCCACCGCCGAGAATCGCACCGCTCTGGAGGATCAGAGACGAGCCGGAATAGCGGACCTTGGCCGGGAAGGTATCGGCGATGATGCTGCCCTGGACACAATGTGTGACCGGAACGATCAGGCCCATGCCCAGGAACGCGATGACGGCGACCATTTTGTTCTCGGTATTGAGGAGCGGGAAGAACACGATGCACCACAACAGGATTGCGGCAGATCCGCCGATGAACATGTGCCGACGCCCGTACTTGTCGGCGATCTTTGTCCAGAACGGGATGGAAAGGAACCACAGGACTGCTGCCGCGGTCACGCTGAGCACCAGGAATTGCTTGTCGTAGCCCAGATGTTGAGTTCCGTACGACAGGGTGAACACCATGAAGGCGTACGCCACGGCGGAGTTCGCCAAGCACGCGGCAAGCGTGAGAGACAAACGGGGGAAGCCGACCTTGAGCGACTCACGCAGCGGGAAGCGGACTATTTCGCCCTTCTCCATGATCCCGGCGAATGACGGCGACTCGGTGACGCGCAGGCGAATCACCAGACCGATCGCCACCAGAACGAAGCTGAGCAGGAACGGGATTCGCCAACCCCACGAAGCGAATGCCGAGTCCGACATCACGGCGTTGGTCGTCAGGAAGATGCCGTTGGCGAGAACCAGTCCGGCGGGTGTGCCCATCTGAGGGAAACCTGCATAGAGATTCTTCTGCCCCGCCGGCGCGTGCTCCATCGACATGAGTGTCGCGCCGGCGCCTTCACCGCCCAGACCGATGCCCTGAACGACGCGCATCGCCACCAGGAGGACGGGCGCCCAGAAACCGATGGAGTCGTAGTTCGGGATGAGGCCGATGAGTGTGGACCCGATGCCCATCATCACCAATGAGACCACGAGCGTGGCCTTGCGCCCGATCCGGTCACCGAAGTGCCCGAACACGAGTCCACCCACCGGCCGTGCAATGAACCCGACGGCGAAGGTGCTGAAGGCAGCCAGCGTGCCGGCCGTGGGGCTCAGGCTCGGGAAGAATTGTTTGTTGAAGATCAACGCGGCGGCTGTGCCGTAGAGGAAGAAGTCGTACCATTCGAGAGTTGTGCCGGCCAGGGTTGCCATGGCAACTCGGCTACGGGCCGCTTTCTCCGGCAACGGCTTTCCGTCGCTCGTAGTGCTGTTGGATATCTTGTCTGACATCGCGGAACCTATCGATTGGATGGGGCAGGCGGACGATGAAGTCTGTAGTCACCGACCCCGTCTTCGGGATTGTCGGTATCACGAGCGTCGTCGATCGTTGTGTTTGGAATTGTGCTCGCTCGAGACATGACTCACAAATGCCGAATTCACCGTCCGCCATACCGGAAAAGGTATAGCCGGGGCCTCAGACGAGACCCAGGAAACGTTCGGCATTCCCCCGCGAAATCAGTTGGCGCGCAGTATCGTCCAAGAACTCACTCTTGCGAACCACCTCACCGACCGGACGCTCCCCCAAGGGGTACGGGTAATCACTACCCACCATCACACGGTCCACCCCCACCGTGTCCACCAACAGTCGCAGCGCACGCTCGTCGAAGACGACGGAATCCACGTAGAACCTTCCCAGGTAGTGCGAAGGCGGGAACTGCGACGTACCGATGATGTCGTTGCGGCCGTGCCAGGCGTTTTCCATCCGGCCCAACCAGAACGCGAAAGATCCACCACCGTGCGCAAATCCGATCTTGAGACGATCGTCGATCTTGTCGAACACCCCACCGAGAATCAGTGCGAGTATCGACAGGTGCGTTTCGGCCGGCATCGCAGTGAGCCACTGCGCCATCCAGCGATCGAGGCGCGGAGAGTTGGCCATGTCCCACGGGTGCACGAATACCGGCACGTCCAGCGACGCGCAGTGCTGCAGGAACGTCACCACCCCCTCGCTGTCGAGGTCCAGATCGCCGACATGATTGCCGATCTCGACACCGCGGTGCCCGTTCGCGATGCACCGCTCCAACTCACGGCACGCTGCGTCGGTGTCTTGCAGAGGCACCTGGCAGAAGGGAATCAAACGATCCTTCGCCGGCTCCACGATCTCGAGTGCGAGGTCGTTGAAGATCCGTGCAATGCGACTTGCCTGCTCACCGCTCCGGCCGTAGTTGAAGAACGCCGGAGTAGGTGAGACGACCTGCTTCTGCACGCCGTCGGCATCCATGTCCCGAAGCCGCACCTCGGCGTCCCAGGCATCGGACTGGATGCGACGGAACTCCTTGGTGCCCATCATGATCATTGCTTCGGTTTCCGACTCGACCTTCAGCCACGGCGCTTGCGGCCCCGCGTCTTCGGTCAGATCCGGCCACCCGTTGGGCACGTAGTGGGTGTGGATGTCGATCAGGTTGCTCATAGCTCAGCCCTTGCCGGGATGGAGCGTGCCGCACTTGTCACACGTGCGGGCTTCTTCGCTCTCGTAGAACTTGACGAACACCGGCGGAAGGTCGGCCACGATGTCGCGCACCTGAAGTTCGACCTCGTGAATCTTGTGATCACATTCGAGGCAGTACCACTGGAACTTCTCGAGCGTGCCTTCCTTGCGGACGCGTTCGATGACCAGGCCGATCGAGCCCGCGGTGGGACGCTGCGGCGAATGCGGAATGTCTCCTGGCAGCAACCAAGTTTCACCCTCGCGAATGTCGACGCGCTGAGGACCGTCTTCGGTCATGACATTGACGTGGATGTCGCCTTCGAGCTGGTAGAACCACTCCTCGTACGGATCGAGGTGGTAGTCGGTCCGCTGGTTGGGGCCGCCGACGACCTGCACGATGAAATCGTCTCCGAGCGCCATCGTCTGATTGTTGACTGGCGGCTGCAGGAGGTGGCGGTTGTCGTCGATCCACTTCTTGAAGTCGATGACGGGAGGAATCGTGGTCATGATGCATTCTCCGTATCTTCGGACGCCGAGCGTCGGGAGGCGGGCACGTACGCCACGCCGGAAATTTCGATGAGCAGGTGAGGGTGGGGCAGCTGGTGAACAGCCACAGTCGTTCTCGTCGGACCGTTTTCGTCGAACAGTTCGGCGTACACCTCGTTGTATCCGCCGAAGTCGTTCATCGACACCAGGTAGGAGGTGACCTGAACCAGATCACTCAGTTCTCCGCCCACTTCGGCGAGAATCGCCGTGATGTTCTCGATGACGGCACGCGTCTGCGCCCGAATGTCGAGCGCCGTGGTCCCCATCTCGTCGACCTCGACGCCGACAAACGTGTTGTCGGGTCGACGCGAACTGGTCCCGGAGACATAGACGAAATCGCCGACCACCTTGACGTGGGGGAACTTTCCGCGCGGCTTCGCCAGCTTCTCGATGACCTGCGCCCCACTCATCGCTTCACACCTTTCACCGTGACGGTTCCGAGTCCGTCGATCGTGCACTGTGCGACGCCCTCGTCGAGTCGCACAGCTGCTGTGGCGGCACCGGCCAGAATTACCTGCCCGGCGCGCAACGGGATTCGGCGTCGACGAGCGATGTCGAGCAGTGCATGCAGAGCTCGCACCGGATCGCCGAGAATGGCCGACGTGGAACCGACTACCGTCTCGCCGCCGACTTCCATACGTACGGAACGGTCTTCGACGTTCTGTAGCGGCAGCCACCTCCCGATCACGTACCCGGCAGCGCTGGTGTTGTCAGCGACGACGTCGGTGTAGGTGAAGCGGAAGTCGCGGTACCGCGAGTCGATGATCTCCATTGCGGGAGCCAGTGCGTCGACGCAGGTTTCGATGTCGACGTGCGGATCGTCGAGATCGACGTCCTTCGACAAGCGGTATGCCACTTCGGGTTCGATCTTGGGATGAATGAACGTCCTCAGGTCGACTTCGCCGCCGTTGCTCACGCACATCGCGTCGGTCAACTGACCGACGATCACTTCGGAGACACCCATCTGCGCCATCTTCGCTTTGCTCGTGAAGCCGAGCTTGATGCCCACAATCGATTCACCACGGCTGGTGCGCCGTTCGAGGAGTTCGTTCTGGATCCGGTAGGCCTGGTCGATGTCGATGGTGTGTTCGTCGGCGAGGCTCGGCGTGTCGGTGCGCGTCTGCGCAGCGTCGTCGAGGCGACGCGCGAGCGCGGATACGGTGTCTTCGGGGGCTGTCATCACGCCTCGCTCATTTCTGGAAATCTTTTGCGGTTTCGATGTTCACAGTTGCACACATACATTCGTCGGTTCGGTGTAGAAGTGCAGCGAGGACTCGCCGCCCTCACGTCCGATGCCGGACAGGCCCATGCCGCCGAAGGGAGATCGCAGTTCGCGGGTGAACCACGTGTTGACCCAGGAGATTCCGACGTTCATCTTCTGCGCGACGCGGTGCCCGCGGCGCAGGTCGTTGGTCCACACGGAGGCAGCAAGGCCGTACTCGGTGTCGTTTGCGAGGGCGATCGCTTCGGCTTCGGTCTCGAACGGAATGAGTGCTGCGACGGGTCCGAAGATCTCCTCGCGCACGGCGCGATCCTTGTTGGTCAAGCCTGTCCACAGGGTGGGTTCGATCCAGGATCCGCCCGACAGTTCCTGTCCGAGGTCCGGAATACCGCCGCCGGTCAGCACTTTCGCGCCTTCCTGCTCGGCGATCTCGAAGTAGTCGAGTACCTTCTTCCGGTGTGCCTGCGAAATGAGCGGTCCGGTCGTCGTTGCATCGAGCGTCGGGTCGCCCAGACGCAGTCCTGCTGCCCGCTCGACGAGTCCACCGGCGATGTCGTCGAAAATGCTGCGGTGCACGTACACCCGCTCGGTGCACAGGCAGACCTGGCCGGTATTGGTGAACACCGATTTGGTCAGGCCCGTCAGGGCTTCGTCGATGTCGACGTCGTCGAAGACGATCGCGGCGTTCTTGCCGCCGAGCTCGAACGAGACCGGACGGACTCGCGGCGCAACGGTTTTCATGACATGCGAACCCGTTGCCGAAGATCCGGTGAAGGTGACCCCGTCGATACCGGGGTGCGTGGTGAGGAACTCGCCGGCCGAGTTCGCACCGAATCCATGGACGACGTTGTAGACGCCGGCAGGCAGGCCGACCTCTTCGAGCACCTCGGCCAGCAACGACGCAGTCGCCGGGGTCTCCTCGGAAGGTTTGACCACCACGGAGTTTCCGCACGCGAGCGCGGGCGCAACCTTCCAGGTCAGGAGAAGCAGCGGCAGGTTCCACGGAACGATCACGGCGACGACGCCGAGCGGCTTGCGGATCGCGTAGTTCAGCGCCTGCTTGCCGCCCGCGAGATCCGTGACAAACGATTCCTGTCCCGCCGCGGCGACGATGTCGGCGAAGGTGCGGAAGTTCGTCAGGGCGCGCGCGACGTCGAGTTCGCGTGCCTGCGTGATCGGCTTGCCGGTGTCCGCCATCTCTGCGGCGACGAACTCTTCGAATCGCTCCTCGATCCGGTCGGCGGCGCGTCGCAGCAGAGCCGTCCGCTCTCGAACCGGCGTATCGGCCCAACCGTTGTCCAGAGCACGTCTGGCAGAGGTCACGGCCCGATCGACCAGGGCCTTGTCGGCCTCGTGGACCCGGGCGAGAACACGGCCCGTTGCTGGGTCGACCTGATCGAAGCTCGACGACTCGTCGGGTTCGACATAGGAGCCGTCCACGTAATTGCGGATCCATCCGTCGCATTGTGAGGTCATGGACTAACTATTGGCCCGTGACCCATATCAAACAAATGCAAAAACTGCCGCCAGCTATACCTCGATCGGCATAGATGGCGGCAGTTCGGCCACACAACTCAGCTCTGCATGTCGGCGCCGAGCGCCTCAGCGTCGCAGATACGCCAACTGCACGTTGACGGATTTCTCCGCGACCGGCCACAACTTCGGGTCCACGTCTGAGTAGACGTGTTCGACTACGTCGCGCACCGAGGCCGACTCCCCCAACGTCGACAGAGCGGCCCGCACCTGATCCAGACGCTCCTCGCGGTGGGCGAGGTACTGCTGCGAAATCGCCTGCAGATCGGGCAGGTCCGGACCGTGCCCGGGAAGAACCGTCAGTCCTTCGCCGAGTGCGGCCAGCGATCGCAGCGAGGTGAGGTAGTCCCCCAGATCGCCGTCGGAGTCGTCGAGAACTGCCGTGCCGCGGCCGAGAATGGTGTCGCCCGTCAGCACGCTCGCATCGTTCTCGATGACTATCGACACCGAATCCGCGGTATGACCCGGCGTCGCGAGGATCCGCAACTTCAGGCCCGCTACCTCGATCACTTCACCGTCGACAAGCGCCGAAGCGCCCCCGCGAAGAAAAGTAGGGTCGACGGAACGCACTGGAGCCGAAGTCAATTCGTGGAAACGGTCCACCCCGCCGGTGTGGTCGTAGTGCCGGTGCGTGATCAAGGTCAGCGCTACCGGACCGATACCAGCGACACGTTGCAGGTGTTCCTCGTCGTTGTCGCCTGGATCGACGACAACACACTCGACGCTGCCCGGAGCATGCAGAATCCAAGTGTTCGTACCGTCCAGCGTCATCATGCCCGGGTTGTTCTCGAGCAAGACCGAAGCGATGTCGGTGACGCGGCGTAGCTGCGCGTAGGCGGGATGGACCGTCGGCATCAGCGAACTTCGACGATCAGTTCCACCTCGACGGGTGAGCCGAGGGGAAGTTCTGCCACGCCGACTGCCGAACGGGCGTGGATACCGGCGTCGCCGAGCACCTCGCCGAGGAACTCGGATGCGCCGTTGATCACGCCGGGCTGGCCGGTGAATCCTTCGGCGGATGCCACGAAGCCGACAACCTTGACGACGCGAACGACGTTGTCGATGCCGACCAGGGCGTCGATGGCAGCAAGAGCGTTGAGCGCGCAGGTGCGAGCCGCGGCCTTGGCGTCCTCATCCGACACGCCCGCGCCGAGCTTGCCGGTCAGCGCCAGTTTTCCGTCGACGAACGGGAGCTGACCCGACGTGTACACGTGGTTGCCGCTGCGAACCGCGGGAACGTAAGCAGCGACGGGTGCCGCGACGGCGGGAAGTGCAATGCCCAGTTCGGCGAGACGCTCCGACCAGGTCTGTGTTGCCTCTGCCATGTGATTCAGCCCTTCGGACGCTTCATGTACGCGACGTGCTGCTCGCCCGACGCGCTCGGCAGGACGGCGACGAGTTCCCAGCCGTCGACACCCCAGTTGTCGAGAATTGCCTTCGGATTGTGGACCAGCAACGGAGTCACGGTGTATTCCCAGGAAGTTATTTCGCTCATGCGGTGAGCCTATCCCGCGTACATCTTCGGCCCCAGACTTATAGGCTCGCGGTGTGGTTGCATCCCAAGATGAGCTGAGCAGGACCTGGCCCGAGTCTGCGACGAAGGCCCGCCTGCACTTTGTGTCAGGTAAAGGCGGAACCGGTAAGTCCACGGTTGCCGCCGCGTTGGCGCTCGCGTTGGCCGAAGGCGGCAAGCGCGTTCTCCTCGTGGAGGTCGAGGGCCGCCAGGGAATCGCGCAGCTCTTCGACGTACCACCGCTTCCACCGCAGGAGACCAAGGTCGCGGCCGCCGAAGGTGGCGGTGAAGTGATGGCTCTGGCCGTCGACATCGAGACCGCGTTCCTCGAATACCTCGAAATGTTCTACAACCTCGGCTTCGCCGGCCGGGCGATGCGTAAGTTCGGCGCCATCGAATTCGCCACCACAATCGCTCCAGGCCTTCGCGACGTTCTGCTCACCGGCAAGATCAAGGAGTGCGTCATCCGCACCGATCGAACCGGCAAACGCGTGTACGACGCCGTTGTCGTCGATGCTCCCCCGACCGGGCGGATCGGCAGCTTCCTCGACGTCACCAAGGCGATGGCCGACCTCGCCAAGGGCGGCCCGGTGCATTCGCAGAGTGAAGGCGTCGTTCGGCTGCTGCACTCGCCGGAGACCGTCGTACATCTTGTTGCGCTTCTCGAAGCGCTGCCCGTTCAGGAAACCGCCGACGCCGCCGCAGAACTGGCGCGTGACGACCTCAACCTCGGTGCCATCATCGTCAACCGCGCCAGCCCGAGGTTCTTGCCCGAAGACCAACTCTCCGGTGCTGCAGCCGGCAACATCGATGCGGCTTCGATCCGGTCGACGCTCTCCGATGTCGGCATCGATCTGTCCGACGACGACTTCGCCGGCCTGCTCACCGAGACGATCGAGCACGCGTCGGTGCTCGAAGCTCAAGAATCCAGTGCGGAGAAGCTCCGCGAGATCGACGGCGCGCGGGTGCAACTTCCCGCACTCGCCGACGGCGTCGATCTCGGTGGGCTCTACGAGCTGGCCGAATACCTCACGGAACAGGGCGTGTGATGACCGAGACCACCGAGAACGTGACGGTCGGCAGTTCCAGGACCGGCCGACGCGCAGCTCCTGCCCTCGATATTTCGGCGATCCTCAAGGACCCGACGGCCCGGATCGTGGTGTGTTGCGGCGCAGGTGGCGTCGGCAAGACCACGACGGCTGCGTCGCTGGCGTTGCGGGCAGCCGAAGAGGGCCGACGCGTAGTCGTCCTCACCATCGATCCGGCCCGTCGCCTCGCACAGGCCTTGGGTGTGGCCGAACTCGACAACACTCCGCAGCCGGTGAAGCTGGGTCCCGAGGCTACGGGCGAACTCCACGCGATGATGCTGAACATGCGTCGGACTTTCGACGAGATGGTCATCGAGCATTCGAGCCCTGAGAAGGCCGAGCAGATCCTGGCGAATCCCTTTTACCAAACCGTTGCCACATCGTTCTCCGGAACGCAGGAGTACATGGCGATGGAGAAGTTGGGGCAGCTGGCGTCGAACGACGCGTGGGATCTGGTGATCGTCGATACCCCGCCGTCGCGCAATGCGCTCGACTTCCTCGACGCTCCACAGAGGCTCGGAACATTCCTCGACGGACGGATGATCCGGCTGCTCTCGGCACCCGGCCGTGGCCTGACCAGGCTCGTGGCCGGCGCGATGGGATTGGCCCTGAAGGGTGTCTCGACCATCGTGGGAAGCCAAATGCTTTCGGATGCATCGGCATTCGTGCAGTCGCTCGACTCGATGTTCGGCGGTTTCCGTGAACGCGCCACGAAGACCTACGAGTTGCTGCGTCAGCCGGGGACTCATTTCCTGGTGATCGCAGCGGCCGAGCCCGACGCTCTCCGTGAGGCGGCGTTCTTCGTCGATCGCCTTGCGGGTGACTCGATGCCGTTGGCCGGTCTGGTTCTCAACCGCACTCACCCGACGTTGACGGCTCTGCCTGCCGATCATGCGGTGACCGCCGCCGACAAACTGGAAGCGAAGGAAAATGCGACCGAGGCCGAGGCCCTCACCGCAGCCGTTCTCCGCATCCATGCCCATCGGGCAGTGATCGCGAAGCGAGAAATCGCCTTGCTGAGTCGATTCACCGCGGCTCACCCGAGGGTGCCGCTGATCGGTGTTCCGTCGCTACCGTTCGAGGTCTCGGACCTCGAGGCGCTGCGCGCGGTGGGAGATCAGCTCACTCGTAAGGGCTGATCCCCCGATCGACCTGGATCAGACTGCTGAGTGATGCTGGCGCTGGTCTTCGAAGAACTCGGACCAGGAGTCGACGTCGGGGTGCTGCTTGAGCAGTGCACGGCGCTGACGTTCGGTCATTCCGCCCCACACACCGAACTCGACACGGTTGTCGAGAGCATCTGCTCCGCACTGCATGAGGACCGGGCAGTGACGGCAGATGGTGGCTGCCTTGCGCTGTGCGGCGCCACGAACAAAAAGTTGGTCGGGATCGACCTCGCGGCATCGCGCCTGAGTTACCCAGGCAATTCGTGCCTCGGCCTGCTCGATGTCCAAACGGCTACTCGGGGTGGCTGTGTACATTCTGGGTCCCCTCTACAAAGTCTGACCGTCGCCATGAGGCGAGCAGCGCACCATCTCAGCCGTCTCGCGGTAGCACGTGAAAGCTGAGACACATTCGTGATCGAGTGTTACGTCGATCACACTGATCACAATTTAGGTAAAGAACGCCCCTAACGCAAGACGGTCGGGAGCATTTTTTGGTACGGCAGTACAAAGCGCGTGTTCAGGAGGTTTTGAACACCCGCAAAACACTGAAACCGGTTCCAATGGGTGGGCACACGTACTCTGTAGATCGTGTCGATTGCAAAAACAGTGGCGAAGCTCGCCGGAAGCTCCGCATTGGCGGGTGTCCTGGTCGCAGGGGTGATGTTCCCGGTGGCCGGCGGATTCGGATTCGCGTCCAATCGCGCTGCCGATACCGTCGACAACGTCTCGGCCGAACTGGTCGAAGGCACGGTCCCCGCGGTGTCCACCATGGTCGATGCGGCAGGCAATCCCATTGCCTGGCTGTACGACCAACGACGCTTCGAAGTCCCGAGCGAGAAGATCTCCAACAACATGAAGTTGGCGATCGTCTCCATCGAGGACCGCCGGTTCCCCGACCACAAGGGCGTCGACTGGCAGGGAACGCTGCGCGCCTTCCTCACCAACACGACGACCGGTGAAGTGCAGCAGGGCGCGTCGACACTCGATCAGCAGTATGTGAAGAACTACCAACTGTTGGTCGTGGCCAAGACGGATGCCGAGCGCCGCGCTGCCATCGAGACCACCCCGGCCCGAAAGATCCGCGAGATCCGGATGGCGCTGACGCTGGACAAGGAACTCACGAAAGACGAGATCCTCACCCGGTACCTCAACCTCGTACCGTTCGGCAACGGATCCTTCGGCATTCAGGACGCGGCTCAGACCTACTTCGGCGTCGACGCCGCAGATCTGACCGTTCCGCAGTCCGCGATGCTGGCCGGCATGGTTCAGTCCAGCTCCGCGCTGAACCCGTACACGAACGTCGAGGGCGTGACCGAGCGTCGTAACACCGTGCTCGACACCATGATCACGAACATTCCGGATCGTGCCGACGAGTTCCGTGCAGCCAAGGAAGAGCCCCTCGGCGTCCTCGAAACCCCCAACAACTTGCCGCGCGGCTGCATCGCTGCAGGCGATCGCGGATTCTTCTGTGATTACGCACTGAAGTACCTCTCGGATGCCGGAATCACCCGCGACCAGATCAACGAGGGTGGTTACCTCATCAAGACCACTCTCGATCCGCAGGTCCAGGCGTCCACCAAGGCCGGACTGAACGCGAACGCGAGCGCCAACCTCGACGGCATCGCGAACGTGATGAACGTGATCAGGCCGGGCCAGGATTCACACAAGGTCATCGCGATGGCCAGCAGTCGCACGTACGGACTCAATGCCGACGCCGACGAAACCGTCCAGGCGCAGCCGTACTCCCTTGCCGGTGACGGTGCGGGTTCCGTCTTCAAGATCTTCACGACCGCTGCGGCGATGGAGAAGGGCCTCGGCATCAACGCGACCCTCGACGTGCCCAAGCGCTTCGAAGCCAAGGGCATGGGTAGCGGTGGTGCGGCAGGCTGCCCGGTCTCGACGTACTGCGTGGAGAACGCCGGCAACTATCCGCCGACGCTGTCCGTGACCGACGCCCTGGCACAGTCCCCAAACACCGCTTTCGTCAAGCTCATCGAGGCGACCGGCGTCACGCCGACCGTCGACATGGCTGTCCGTCTCGGCATGCGCTCGTACGCCGATCCCAACACCTCGGGCTTCGACGAGCGCAGCATGGCCGACTTCCAGAAGGAACAAAACCTCGGTTCGTTCACCCTCGGCCCCACCTGGATCAACCCGCTCGAACTCTCCAACGTGGCGGCCACTCTCGCCTCGCACGGCAAGTGGTGCCCGCCGAGTCCCATCGATTCGGTCTTCGACCGCTACGGCAAGCCGGTGGCCGTCACCGAGCAGGGCTGTGAGCAGGTCGTCGATCCCGGCTTGGCAGACACACTCGCCAACGCCATGAGCCGTGACGACGTCGGCGCCGGTACGTCTGCCGGTGCCGCGAGCAGCGCCGGATGGAGCCTGCCGATGTCGGGCAAGACGGGTACCACCGAGACCCACAAGTCCTCGGCGTTCCTCGGTTTCACCAACAACCTCGCTGCGGCCGTCTACATCTTCGGCGACTCCCCGACACCCGGCGAGATCTGCTCGAGCCCGCTACGCCCCTGCTACAGCGGCAACCTGTACGGCGGTACCGAACCGGCGAGATCCTGGTTCGCGGCAATGAACCCGGTCGCCAACAACTTCGGGCCCACCTCGCTGCCCCCGATCGACGAGAAGTACGCACGGGGATCACAGAACGGCCAGGTTCCCGAGGTTGTCGGCCTGAGCCAGTCGGCGGCGACGTCGAGGTTGCAGGCGTCCGGCTTCACGGTCAATTCCGTGACCACGGCATCCGGAGCACGGGCGGGAACGGTCACCGGAGTTTCGCCGTCCGGGTCCGCGATCCCGGGTTCGACCGTCACGATCTACATCAGTGACGGGTCCGTAAGGGCTCCGGCAGCACCCGCATCCCCGGCAGCTCCAGCAGCTCCGGCACCGGGCGCGACTCCCCCGGATGCGACTCCGCCGGGAGGCGAACCCGCACCGCCTGCGGGGACCCCACCGAACTGACGGCCCTGAAAACTGACGGCCCTGAAAACAAGAACGGCCGCGATCTCCGAGTGACTCGGAGTTCGCGGCCGTTTTCGGTTTCCGGTGGCGCGCTTCTACAGGCGGGACTTCACTGCTGCAGAGATACGTGCGCCATCGGCCTTGCCCTTGGCCAGCGCGCTGGCGGCCTTGATGACCTGGCCCATCTGACGCATACCCGGACGCTCACCGAGCTCCTCGGACACCTGAGCGAGGGCGGTGTCGACGACGTCGACGAGTTCGGCGTCGGTCAACGGCGTCGGCAGGTACTCGTCGATGATCTGAGCTTCGGCGCGCTCTTTCGCGGCAAGTTCACCGCGGCCGTTCTCGGTGTAGATCTCGGCCGATTCGCCGCGCTTCTTCGATTCCTTTGCAAGGACTTTGATGATTTCTTCGTCGGTGAGGACCCGTGCTTCCTTACCGGCAACCTCTTCGGTCTGGATGGCTGCCATGAGCATCCGAAGGGTGGCTGTACGTAGCGGATCCTTCGCCTTCATGGATGCAACCATGTCGGTTCGGAGGGTGGCTTTGAGCGATGGTGTCGTGTCGGACATGGTGGAAACGCTACGCGCTCGGCGTTTCGAGCGTGCCGATAGTTACCTCCGCCCGGACACAATTCTCTGTGGAATAGCTGTAAAAGGCGGCGAGAGCGACGCAGAAGAACGCCACACCCGTATCCTTGAGAGGTGTCTTCCCAGTTCCGCACCAATCTGACCCGCACCGCACTTGGTGCCGCGGGCGCCGCTGCACTAGGGATCGGGTACGCATCCGGCATCGAACGCAATGCATTTGCACTGCGTGAGGTGACGATGCCAGTCCTGGCGCCCGGTTCGTCGTCGCTGCGGGTCCTCCATCTCAGCGACCTGCACATGATGCCGAACCAACGGTTGAAACAGAATTGGTTGCGTGAGCTCGAAGGCCTCGACCCCGACCTCGTGGTCAACACCGGAGACAACTTGTCGCATCAGCGCAGCGTCCCGGCAGTGGTCCAGGCGCTCGGCGATCTGTTGGCTCGGCCGGGTCTGTTCGTCTTCGGCAGCAACGACTACTTCGCTCCGAAACCGAAGAATCCACTGAGCTACATCTTCAACAAGGACAAGCGCATCACCGGGGATCCCCTCCCCTGGGGCGATCTGCGGGCCGCGTTCACCGAACGTGGATGGCTGGACATGACCCACGTGCGCCGCGAACTCGAAGTGGCCGGTATTCGCATTGCTGCCGCCGGCGTCGATGATCCGCACCTGAAGCGCGATCGCTACGACACCGTCGCCGGAACACCCAATCCCGTCGCCCAGCTCAAGCTCGGCCTGACGCACTCGCCCGAACCTCGAGTTCTCGACCGGTTCGCCGACGACGGCTACGACCTGGTGCTCGCCGGCCACACGCACGGTGGTCAGCTGTGCCTTCCGTTCTACGGCGCGCTGGTCACCAACTGCCAGATCGACCGATCCCGGGTCAAGGGACCGTCGAAGTGGGGCGCACACACCCAGCTGCACGTCTCAGCAGGCATCGGCACTTCGCCGTGGGCTCCGGCACGCTTCTGCTGCCGCCCCGAGGCAACTCTGCTGACTTTGGTTCCGGCGACCAGGCGCGAACCGGAGCATGTCTCCGCACACAGTTCCGCAGAGTCTCCAGCGTCGGTTCTACGCAACTGACCTGCGGATTTAATGTCAGTCGACTCGGTAATGTAAGCTAACCGAGGTTCGACACGGGGTGTGGCGCAGCTTGGTAGCGCGCTTCGTTCGGGACGAAGAGGTCGTGGGTTCAAATCCCGCCACCCCGACAGTGAAGAACAGAAATCGAGGCCCTTCCGCTCACGCGGGAGGGCCTCGATTTCGTTGACGATAAGGTGAAGCCGTGGCATCCGAACCAGACTTCGCGCACAACGACATGGCGAGCCGTAGCCGACGTGAGAAAGCTGTCGGTCTTGCCAAGTTCGCCTGGGATCGCGATATCAGTAGTGCAGAGTTGCTCGACATGCCCGACGATCGGCTGCGCAAGCTTGCGCGGGCGGCGGGCGCCAATCCGCCGAGCACGCGGGAGACCTGGACGATCGCAGCCGGACTGCTCGACGAGAAAGCCGTGTGGGCAGCAGCCAACCCAGACCGTCCCGAAGCTCGGCGTGAGCATCCGGACGAGAAGATCATGTGGGTGAAGAAGCCGATCGAGCCCTGGCTGTAGTACTTCGCTCCGCGAGGCATGCCTGAACCCGGGCCGCGTTCCTCTCGAGAACAGTCGCGTAGTCGTCGATGTCACCACTGTCCGGGGATCCGCTGAGCACCGAAATAGCGAGCACGTCACCCACCGAGTAGATACCGTGATTGAAGGGACTCCTCGGGGACGCGTATGGGAAAGACACGGTCGACAGGATCTTCGAGGTGCCGAGTGTCATGACAGCGGGACCACGGTTGACACTGCTCGCGACAGTTCCCAGTTTGGGCTCCGCGGACAATCCAGCTTTGATCGCAATTGCCGGAAGTTCGTATTGCAGTGCGCGTACGGCTCGGTATGCGTCGAGATATCCCGCTTTGGCCTGATTGTTGTTCTTGGTGATGGCGACAAGTCGCTCCTCGATATCTACTGTGCCCAACGCCAAGTCGATGTGATAGCAGCCCATGTGATTTTGTCCGCGCACTGCGGCACCCACGGGTGCCCCGGACATAACTTGCATCGACCGCGGACTTTTGTCACCGAAATATTCTTCCAAAGACAACGAGATCACGGTCTGGGCAATGGCAGTCACCGTAACTCCTGGCCATTCTTTCTTGATCTCTCGAATCAGTACCAAATCGAGCGCGACCGCTGTCGCCGAGCGCTCGCCGGTGAAGGTCACAGCGCCACCACCTGAATCCGGCGCGTCGTACTTCCGGGACTCCGGCAGAGCCCTTAATGCGCGGACATACTTACGCGGCGTTCCAATAATTCCCATGACGGACGACCACCACGGGTTCGGCGTTGTCAGTTGCGGAACAAAGTCGGGTAATTGCTTCGTCGAAAACAGATCGTGAACGATTTCGTTGTACATCCGTCCGTCCCCCAGAGCATGGGAGGCCTTGAGAATCACTACCGTTGCTTCCCCCTGCACTCCAGGCGCATCGCGAACACCTCGAATGACGTGCAGACGCCACAGACATTGGTAAGGATCTACAAACCGCGCCGCCAACTCGGCAGAGTATTCGAACACACCTTTCCACGTCGAAATTTCAACATTATCTTCGACATGGTCGTCAATATCGAACGGTTTGGAGTCAATCCAGTAGGGAAAATTCAACCCTCCAGGGACTCTGGTCAAAGTCCATCGCAATTGCGGGATCCTCGACGCACGCGCAGCAAGGAGTTCGAGCAGTTCTTTTCTATCGAGCGGTAGAGAGCTATCTGAATCGAACAGGAATATCGTTAGAACATCGGTAGAACGGTTTTCCACGTTGGCCGCAATCAATCCGAAATCTACCGAGGTCAGTTGCCTGGTGGGCATAAATCTCCAATCGAAATCTTGAAAGCAGGGCGCGAATGGAAGCTGTCAGCGACCTACTTACTTCCGCAGGTGTTTCACGATTATGTACAACCAGCTACGGTTTCGCGAGCCCAACGGTAGTCGGCCTTACCGCTGGGCGAGCGGAGGATGGTTGGTACGAGCACGATCGAGCGGGGGATCTTGTACCCGGCGACGTGGGTGCGGCAATGCTCCGACAATGATTCCGTCGCAACATCTTCGAATCCCGGTCGAACCTGCACCACCGCGGCGACCTTCTCACCGAATCGAGTGTCGGGCGCACCCGCCACCAAAGCGTCGAAAACTGCCGGGTGAGTTTTGAGTGCCTGCTCCACTTCTTCGGGGTAGACCTTCTCGCCGCCGGAGTTGATGCACATCGAACCGCGCCCGAGCAGCATGATGGTTCCGTCGGCTTCCATCGTGCCCATGTCCCCGAGTACCGCCAGACGAACCCCGTCGACGACGGGAAAAGTTGCAGCAGTCTTGGCCGGGTCGCCGAAGTAGGCAACGGGAACATGGCCGGCCCGGGCGATGAAACCGACTGTGTCCGAGCCTGGTTCGATGCGACGGAATTCGTCGTCGACAAGAATCATGTTGGGGTTGGATCGAATTCGCTTGGAACCGTCCTCACCGAATTCGACGACGCCGTCGTTGCCGGATTCCGAAGCACCGAATGCATCCTTGATCACCAACCCCGGTAGTCGGGTTGTCAGTTCTGCTTTCAGGTTCGGGGAGAACAACGCGCCACCCGACCCGATCAGTTGGAGAGTCGAAAGGTCGTAGCGCCCTTCGCTTGCGGTGATGGCGTCGGCGATCGGCCGAGCAATTGCGTCGCCGACGACGGTGATTCCGGTGATCTTCTCGGCCTCGACCAGTCGCAACACTTCCATCGGATCGAAGCTGCGGGTCAGCACTCGGGGCGCTCCCATGAGGAATGCCGTGAGCAGTGAATAGATTGCGGCTCCATGCATGAGCGGCGGGATGAGTAGCAGCACAGTTGGATTGGTGTTCGCTACAGCTGCATCCACAACCTCTTCGAGGCTACGACGCGGCGGCCCGCTGAGGTTCGCTCCGGACAGGGCGGCAAAGAAGAAGTCCTCGTGCCGCCACACCACACCCTTGGGCATTCCGGTTGTGCCGCCGGTGTAGATGATGAAATGGTCGTCGTTGCTGCGAGGGCCGAAGTCGCGGGTATCAGTCTGCGCGGCAAGGGCGTTCTCGTAGTCTTCGCCGACGATCAGCACGTGGGTGATCTCCGGACACTGCGGAACCACGGCCAATGCCGTCGGCGCGAATTCCTCTTCGACCAGCAGTGCCACCATTTGAGAGTTGGTGTAGATGTACAGGAGTTCTGCATCGGTATAGCGGAAGTTGACGTTGATCGGTACCGCTCTGATCTTCAAGCAAGCCAGGAGCGCTTCGACGTACTCGACGCAGTTACGCATGTGAATACCGACGTGCTGCCCAGGCTCGACGCCCACCGACTGCAGATGATGAGCGAGTCGGTTCGATCGCAGTTCGAGTTCGGCGTAGCTCAATCGCACGTCTTCCAGAATCAAGGGAACTCGATCGGGGATCGCATCGGCAACGGCCTCGAACAGATCGGCAATGTTCAGGGTCATCGAAATCCTCACTACACGCGTCTTCGCTTACCAGTACAGGTCTTTCGCGAAGCTAACACGTTGGTCGCACCCTGTAGTCCGAATTGCGTAGCGGTCCCGCTGAGCGAGACCTGACGCGCCGCTCACCTGGCGTCAACGGTGCGGATACCTCCCTGACCAAGCCCGATAGCCGAAAGGTAGGGTAGCCTAATGCACTCACGCACCACTCTCCGGAGCCGCACGTCGGTCCGGGTCGCCATGGTTGCCTTGGCGACTGTTTTTGCCGCTACGGCCTGCGGCTCTTCCGACGCCGGCGGCAACGCGAACGGCAACACCGATGTCGCTACCGGCGGCAAGCTGTTCAGCACCGCCGACACGGAAACCGCGAAGCTCGGCAGCGATGCCGCGCCAGGCGAGTTCCCTCGCACCATCACCCATGCCCTGGGCGAGACCACCCTCGAAGCCAAGCCGACCCGCGTCATCGTCCTCGACAGCGGTGAACTCGACGAGGTTCTCTCGCTCGGGATCACCCCGGTCGGCATCGCCAGCCCGGAAAGCGCCGCCGGTCAGCCGTCGTACCTGGCGGACAAGTTGGTCGGTGTCCCCGATGTCGGCACGACCAACAACCTCAACCTCGAGGCGATCACCGCACTGCAGCCCGATCTGATCCTCGGCAGCAAGCTGCGCCAGGACAAGCTTTACCCGCAACTCGCGGCAATCGCTCCGACGGTCTTCAGCATCCGCCCCGGCTTTCCGTGGAAGGAGAACTTCCTCCTTGCCGGTGACGCACTCGGCGAGGAGACCAAGGCTGAGCAGGTTCTCAACGACTACCAAGAGCACGCCGACAAGGTACGTGAGTCGATCGACGGCTCCCCGACCGTTTCACTGGTTCGTTTCATGTCCGGGAAGCTGCGCCTGTACGGCAATCTGTCGTTCATCGGCGTCATCTTGAAGGACGTCGGCCTGCCCCGCCCGGCGATCCAGGACATCGACGAACTGGCCGTCGAGGTCAGCCCCGAAACGATCACCGAGGCGGAGGGTGACCGAATCTTCTACTCCAGCTACGGAAATCCCGCCGACACGGGCCAGACCACCGTTGTTGCCGGCCCGCTGTGGGCAAGCATGGACGCAGTCAAGGAAGGCCGCGCCACCGAGGTGAGCGACGAGACCTGGTTCCTGGGCCTCGGCCCGACAGGTGCCGGCCTGGTTCTCGACGACCTGCAGGCCAAGCTCGGCAAGTAGCCGTCACCGGCACAAAGAACGCCGCCCGACTCTCCGGAGTCGAGCGGCGTTCTTTGTTCAGCGGTTGTCCTGCTCGAGGTGTTCGTTCATCGTCGAGTGAAGGTCGACGAGAAATTCCTCGAATCGACTGAGCAGTTCGGGCGGGTACTTCGCCATCATGGCGTCGAGTCGCACGGCAAGGGGCCCGAAGAACTCGTCCGCCAGGTCCTGCACATGCGCACTGCTGTGCAGCGTGACCACTCGCCGGTCGGCATTCTCTCGGGTCCGGACGATATGTCCCGCCTTCTCCAGGCGGTTGAGCAACGCGGTGGTTGCACCCGACGTCAGCGAGATCCGCTCTCCGAGGCGGGCGGGTGAGAGCGGCGTCCCCTTCTCCTCGGCAGCGGTGATTTCCATCAAGGCAGTCGCGTCGGTGGAATGCAGGCCGAGCCACGACGCGAATCGATGGCTGAATTCGGTGAACGTGCCACCGTACGCGCGGAATTCGTCCATCAGCCGCTCCCGCTCCACGGAGATGTCGCGCGGTGCCTCCACCTCGGTGATCCCACCTTTCCTGTGCCAGACGGCGGCCGGTCGAACCCAGCGCGCACGTTGACAACTTACCGCCTCAAATATACCTTCATAATGAAGTTACTTCACAATGGAGGTTTATTCGTGAACATCTCACCCACCACCCGCAAGTGGTTGGGCCTGATCGCCATTGCACTCGGCGTGGCATTGATCGTCGTCGACACCACGATCGTCAACGTCATAGTTCCCTCGATCATCGAAGATCTCGGGATCAATTCCGTTCAGGCTCAATGGATCCAAGAGTCCTACGCAATCGTGTTCGCGGCACTCCTGCTTCTGGTCGGCAGAGTTGCCGACCTGGTCGGCGCCCGTCGTATCTTCATCGCCGGTGTCGTCGTGTTCGGCGCAACGAGCCTGCTGGCCGGACTGGCGCCGAACGGCGGTCTGCTCATCCTGGCGCGCTTCCTGCAGGGCGCCGGCGCGGCCATGATCCTGCCCACGTCACTGTCGCTTCTGAACGCGATGTTCACCGGAAAGGCGCGCGGCCAGGCCTTCGCGGTCTGGGGCTCCACCATCGGCGCTGCATCCGCCCTCGGCCCATTGCTCGGCGGCTGGCTTGCCGAACATGCCTCATGGCGTTGGGCATTCGGGATCAACATTCCGCTTGCTGCGCTCATTCTGATCGGCGCAGTGCTGTTCATCGCGCCCTCACCCCGCACCGCTGGGCGCATCGACGCCACCGGAGCAGCACTGTCCATCGCCGGGCTCGGCCTGCTGGCCTTCGGCCTCGTCGAGGGACGAACGTACGGGTGGCTGACGACGAAGGAACCCTTCGATCTGTTCGGTCTTTCATGGTCCAGCGGACCGTCGCCGGTTCTGGTGGCGCTGGTTCTCGCCGTTCTGTCGCTCGGTGCGTTCGCCTACCGTCAAACCATGCTCACCCGCAGCGCCGATCCGTCGCGGGCACTGATGGACGTACGGTTGTTCTCCATCTCGTCGTTCCGCAACGGCAACATCGCGACGCTGATCATCGGACTCGGCGAGTTCGGAATCGTTGCGGTGCTTCCTCTCTGGCTCCAGTTCACGCTCGGATACAGCGCCCTCCAGGCAGGGCTCGCGCTGGTTCCCATTGCCATCGGCAGCTTTGTCGCCAGTGGTGCGAGCTTCGGGCTGGCATCGAAGGTCTCGCCGTTGGGCTTGGTCCGTATCGGCCTGGCTCTCGAAGCGCTCGGTCTCGCCGGCCTCGGATTCATCGCTGCGACAGACAGCCCCTGGTGGACTATCGCCGCAGTGCTGTTCTTCTACGGAATCGGCGTCGGTTTTGCGACTGCCCAGGTGACCAACGTGGTGCTCGAGGAGATTCCCGAGCAGAGCGCCGGTCAAGGCTCCGGCATTCAGAGCGCGTTCCGCCAACTCGGATCCGCACTGGGCATCGCTGTCCTCACCACGGTCTTCTTCAGCACTCTCAATTCGACGCTGAACAACGACCTCACCGGATCCGGTGTCGACCAAGCTCAGGCTGATCAGTTGACGCGGGCAGTCACCGACAGCGCAGGCGCCGCCATCGACTCGCTGGCCGGTTCACCGAACACTGCCTTCGTCGCCGACGCTGCCCAATCTGCGATGACTCACGGCATCACACTCGGCGGATACCTTGCGGCCGGATTTGTCGTGGTGGGTCTGATCGCCACGGCGCTCATCCCGAACAAGCCGGCCCCGTCAAACGAGGAGGAAACGAAAGCAGCAGCCGACGTCGCCTGACGGTCGGATCGGTGCAGTACGGTGCCGGTATGCGATTGCCCTGGTCACGGTCAGCACAGTCACGGTCAGCACCGGTGCTCAGTGAGGCCGACATTGTCGCCGTACGTGAGCAAGCACGCGAACTGGTAGTCCCAGGTTTCGCGACGTTCGACGAAATCTGCGAAGCCGCCCGAGACTGTGTCGAGGGCGGCTTCGAGAACGACGAACTCGGCAGTCAGATCGACGCAGTAGTGCGTGAGGTCTGGGACCACAGACTCGAGGAGCAGACCCAGTGGACGGCTCCCGGAGACTTCGAGCGCCTCTCCGCAGCCTTCGCCGAACTCGAACGCAACGGCATCGTGGCCCGGATGAACTTCACCTGCTGCATGCAGTGCGGCACTACCGAAATCGACGACGAACGCACGCCGTCCGAACCCGACGAGAACGGGTATCCCTTTGCTCAGTGGGCGTACACGTTCTTCCACATGCAAGATGCGGAGCGTCTCGGCGACGAGCCGTCCGATCTCTACTTGTCCTACAGTGCGTTTCGTCCGGCCCACGATCTCGATCCCGCGCTGGTCACCGCTGCCTTCGGCGGCGACGAAACCGCCAAGGCACACATGATCGCGCACACCGATCAGACCGTCGGGCGCCAGGTAGCCGACGCACTCCGAACTCAGGGACTGAGCGTCGATTGGAACGGTGACAACAATCAGCGTATCCGTGTCACCGACGTATGTTGGCGTAAACCGCTTCCGCGGTAACACTCCCGTCAACCACCTGACGTTCGATAAATGCTTCCCCGCCGAACAGTCTCCGATTGAACGCCGCAGTCAAGCAGGGGGCTGGGGCCACACCAGCGCCAGCGTCACGACAGGGCAGCAAGCGCTTCCTGAAGCCCAGGGTAAGTGGGGTCTTCGGCGAGAACCTTTTCGATACTCTTGCGCGCAGCTGCTTTCCGGTTCTGGGAGAGATCGACCTGGGCGCGTTCGAGGAGAGCGCGGTGGCGCACCTCGGAAGCGCGGGAGCGGACTCGCAATGCTTCTTTGAAGCTCTCGCGCGCAGCTTCCTTGTATCCGAGCTGAGCGAATGCTCGCCCACGCAGTGCGAGCAGCAGCGCGGTGGCGTCGTCCTCGTTGGTGATGCCGTTGGTCAGATCGACAACGTCTTGGTGCCGGTCAGCGGAACTGTAGAGATCCGCCAGCGAGAGTGCTGCGTGGGCTGTCGGGGTCGCGTATTCGACTGTCCAGATCGCGGCGGGGAGGTCGTCGGCGCTTTGGTGCAATTCGGCGGCGGCGAGGATGAGGACGTCGTCGCTGATGCGCAGGGCAGCTGTGACGCCGTGGACGATTTCTACCGGCCACCTGCGTTCGGGGAGATATCTCTGCATGAAGGGATCCGTGGACAGGTTGACGTGTTGGGCGACGACCCATCCGAGGAGTGAGCGTGCTCGGTGGGCGGCGGCGGGGTTGGTGTCGGCGAATTCGAAGTGCAGCAAGCCTTCCAATGCTGCGGCGAGGATCCGTATGTTCGGGGCGATGTGCCCGTGCCGTTGAGCGACGCCGACGTAGTCGGCTGGTGTCCGTGAGTGCAGGATCTGGAACAGTTCACGCTCCCAGGCCGGCGCATGCGGAGGCGGTATCACAGGCACGGGCAGCGGTGGTGGGAGTTGGGAGACCGGAATCGCTGCGGCAGTGGGAGTTCGGCGACGGGGAGCGGATGTGCTGGTCGGTCGGGATCGGTTGCCCCCGATCGTCGTTTGATGCGAGAGCCCGGTACCTGGCACGGACAGGGTTCGTCTGACGCGGCCGTTGGCGTGTTTGGTGATTCGGGCGCCCTTGACGCCTGCGGAGTAGCCGATGCCGCTGCGGCTGACGTTGACGCGAACCCCGGGGACGATCTGGATGCTTTTGCGGAATCTGAAACCCATGTTCGGCTCCTACAGTTCGTATCCGGCGGGGACGGGCGGGTTGGACCAGTCGATGGGCGGTGGTCCGTGGACTACGGGTGGGGCAGCGGGTTCGGAGGTCGGGGCGTCGGTGTCGTCGTCGACGGTGACACCGAAATCGCGGGCCAGACCGGCGAGTCCGTCGTGGTAGCCCTGACCGACGGCACGGATCTTCCATTGGTGGTCGCGGCGGTAGATTTCGACGGTGACGGCCGCAGTTTCGCTGCTCCAGTCGTCGATGGTGAACGTAGCGAGTGCGCTACCGCTTGCTCCATGGACGGCGATGTCTGCTTGTCCCAGGTCCGCGAGAGTTGCCGGGGTAGTCGCATCGAGACTGAGGACGATCACGATGCGCTCGATCTCCTGATCGAGGCGGTAGAGGTCCACGGTGATTCGGTCTTCCACCGATGTTCCGGCACTTCGTTTGCCTCCGTGGTGAGTGGAATCGTCTCTGGATTCGGCCTGGTTGTAGAACACGAAATCGAAGTCGCCGCGCACCTTCCCGTCGGGGGTGAGCAGGAGCGCCGATAAGTCGGCGTCGATCGCGGGGCGTTTGTGCCATGTGCAGCGCACAACGACCGCGGCCTGACCGAGTGGGGCGTTCTGCCCTTTGCTCAACTGCACGTGATGCACTCCCTTGTACCGGCTGAGCTACATCAAATCAGGAAGTACCTCCGGCCCGCTCGACCGCCGGGTAGTTCAGACGGTACGGCGGACGTCTTCGAGGTGCTATTCCTGCGTGATCAACTCCATCATCAACCGGTCAAGTTTGCTCAACGCTCTGGAGAGGGTTCTAGGGGCCGCGCGGTAGGCGGATTCGGCACGGACACGTACCGACCGCGGATTTCGTACCGCACGCTGCCGCAACACAACTTGGCAGCAACATCACTCACAGATCACCCGCAGCTTCGGGCCCCTAACACTGTGTTCGGTTGTCTCACTGTGGAAAACACATCCCTACCTCGACGGCGACCCCCCGGTCGACGTCGTCGGCGGATACTGCGGCGACGTGAAAGCCCAGCCCCACCCGGAGTTTGGCAACAGTTCGTTCACAGCAGGAATCTGTCGAGGAACGTATTGCTGAATACGCGGTGCGGGTCGTGTTCGTCGAGAGTGGCGAGAGCGAAGTCCCAATTCCCGTCGCCACCGGCACGGAAGGTGGCAGGCACTGTGCTGGTGAGGAATTCGTCGTCCTGGTACGCCGCCTGATCGGTGAATGCCCACCCCTTGGACCACTCCGGACGGAAGGTCGCGTAATCGCCGGAGTAGTTCGCGACCATCCACCGTTCCATTTCGCGAAGGAACGCAGGCAATCCCGCGGTGCCGGGAATCGAGACCACGTTCATCCAGATGGCAGTGTCCCAGTCTTGACGATCCGCCCGCGGCCGCACCGCTGACAGGTCCGGCACTCCGGCGCTGTCGACCAACACCTCGCCGTCATCGTCGACACCGCAGAGACGCACTTCGAACGGCATGTTGACGGGATACCGCCCCAGCGACGCGTAGTGCGTCATTCGTTCGTTCAGCCAACTCGTCATCTCGTGGACCACTCGGCCGATGTTGGACCGCTTGGTGATCACCGCCCCGCCCCCGGCTACGACGCGCAAGGTCGTGTGCCGGAGGTAGAACAGAACGTCTTTCGACCAGCCCCAGAGATCGTCGGTGTCAGTCAGCACCAATCCTGCTGCTACAGCGCCGAACTGAGAGGCGCCGAACAGCGGCGTCGCAGCTTGGAGACCCTGTGCCACCATCCCTAACGGGGTGGTGACTTCTTCGGGAATCGCGTCGGAGAAGAAGTAGTTGTACGGCCCGCTCACCTCTCGGGACTCCGGCGGTTTGACCGGGGTCGGTGTCCAGACCTTGAGCCACGGTGTTTGCGTGAACGGGAACCAGATTGCTTCCACCCGTCCGGATTTCTCGACGAAACTCTCGTAGGTACGCCCTGGCGAACCGGGAGCAGCAAAGAGTTCTTGCCACGGAATGTCGGTGAAACTCTGGCACCGCAGCCGATAATTCTCCCCGGCTTGCAGCGTCACGGAGGTGACGAAGGTTCGACCCAGATGGGCCAGGAAGGCGGTGCTCTCGACGTCCGATCGGTGAAATGTCTTCAGTGCGTACCGATTGATGCCTTCGTCCCACGCCACCACTGTGATCTCGGTGATCAGGTTGCTCAGCGAACCATACGATTGACCAGGGGTGATCGTCTCCCCCACAGCCGGATAGGTTGCCCCGTGGGCACCGATCGCCAGCGCGCCGGCAATGGACAGCTCACCGATCGCCGGAGAGTTGGCCCAGCCGAGCCCTTCTCGCTCGAGCGCTGTCAGAATCGCTTCGATACTGGCGCCAGCGCCCGCCGTGGCTGTTGCGGGTGTGCCGTGCTGCACCACAACCGAATTCAGTTTGGCCATCGTATCGACCAGCAGAACTCGATCCGAAGGTGCGCCGGGCACCACCGTCAACGGACTCCACCCGTGCATCGTTCCCTTCGCACGCACTGTGTACCCGTTGTCGAACGCCCAGTTGGCGAGGGTGACGACGTCATCGCTGTGACGTGCCGTGGCCGTCCACACGCTGTCGAGCATGATTTCTCGCGACCAGTTCGCGTACGCCTGCTGTGACAACGGAATGTCCGACGGAAATCCGGGCGGTGGCGCGATGGTCGATGCCGAACCCCAGGGAACTGCTCCAGCCGGCGCCCAGGAAATGCCCGCGAGAGCAGCTGCGCCGGCACTCGCTGCGAGAAATCCGCGCCGGCTCACACCGTCTTCGCTCGAGCTGTGCTCTGCCATGCGCTCTGCTTGATGCACCACTGCTCACTCCGTCAGCCGACTCGGTTCATGTCAGGGACGAACGTAGAACAAATATGATTACGATGCCAGTGGTTCCGTAATAAAAGTTTTCCGAAGCTCACTGCACCATCGGAGCGAAGACCGCGTAGATCGCTTCCGGGGCACCGTCGAACGCACTGATGATCAACCAGGCAGTCAGAACCGTCAACGCCGGCCCGATCAGGATCTTCTCGAGGTTCCCACCTGCACGGATGGACAGGAATGACGGCAGCCGTTGTTCCCACCATCGTTTGCCGCCGAGCGGAATCAGGGGCGCGAGAAACGGCACCCCTTCCTTGGTGATCGCATCGCCGAGACAGTGCGTGGCGCAACCCAGTGCCACCGCAACACCTAGCCCCGTGGATCCAGCCTCACTCGGATACCACTGCCAGGTGAGGGCAGAGAGCACCAACGCAACGGCGGAGACCGCGAGCCAACCCTTCTCCTTGGCCAATTCACCCGCCAATCCACGGATGGCCAACCCGAGGCAGAAGAACAGGGTGATGATGATGGCTGGCTTCCCGAACTGAACAACCAGCGCCGAGACCCCGGCACCCAACCCGGCGGCGAACAGCGCGGTGTGCGTGAGCGTCCGATGCCCACCACGACGCTTGCCGTCCTTCTTGCCTTTGGTGATGCGGTAGAAGGTCACCGAAATTGCGTCGATGCCTTTGGCCAGAGCCTTGCTGAGCGGACCGAATGATCGCGAAACCGTCGACTGACCGGTATCGAGGTCGGGAAGCAAGGCGGCTCCGGCGCACACCCCGGCAAAGGTCAAAGTTTCCGCAGTGGATGTGGGCCCTCCCCAGTCGAGAGGCAACAACTCCGCAACCACCAACCCCACAGCAGCACCGGACATCGCGTGGGTGGGGCCCATGACCATGAAACACAACACCTTTCGAAACGCGCCCCGCATCAGGCCGTACCGCACCTCTGCAAGACACCACACACATGACGCCGTCGGCGACGGCCCCGGCATGCTCGCCGAGACCGCCCCGAACGTAGCAAGTGCTACCGACAGGCTTGACCAACCTCCAGACCCAGTTGAGTACGGCCGTACCGTTCCAGGTCAAAGCGGTTCATGCGGAGCTTTTTTCGCTCGTCAGCCCGCGGCAACCGTGCATGACAGGGCAACGCCCTCCTCCAGCGGAGCGACACCGGCCATGTCGAGCACCTCTGCCGGAACACCTTCGGTCGTCGGAGCCCACTCGACGGTCGGCAACGCCGGCACCCCTTCACGCGCAACGAATGTCGCAGCTTCGCTCGGCACTTCGATAGTGACTGCGGCCGCACCGGCCTCCTCCGCGCGCACAACCTTGCCCTCGTCGATGAGCTTCTGCAGCTCCTCGTCGGAAATCGGCGCCGCGACACCACACGCTACTTCGGGAGCCACACCCAACTCGGCTGGAGCGGTCGCGATCGATCGAACCGCCACCGGCGACCCGTCGGAGATCGGGTTGGAAGCCCAGGCGATTCCCGGCGCCACTGCCATACCGAGGACCGCCACGGACGCCACCACCACACCGGTCCGGCGGGCCCGCTTGCCGTTCACTTTCAATCGCGTCATCGTAGTTCTCCTTGATCGAATGTTCTCGAGTTCTCGGCGCGGTCGCATCCGAGAAACCCGAGGTTATGAAGCCAACACTGCAGATCTGTTGTCGGTTTCTTAGGAGTTGATGAGAATGCGACGGCCCTCGCTCCGAGCGAGGCCCCAGGCCTTGATCCGATGGCACCATGGCTGGGGTGAGTACACGCGAGCGCATCCTGATCGTTGACGACGACGCGAAGGTTCTGAATTCGCTCGAACGTGGACTCCGATTGTCGGGCTTCGACACGGCAACTGCCGTCGACGGACGATCGGCCTTGTCATCGGTGAACAAGCAATGCCCGGCCGCGCTCGTTCTCGACGTCAACATGCCCGGCCTCGACGGCGTCGGGGTGGTGACCGCCCTGCGCGCGATCGGCAACGAGGTTCCGATCTGCGTACTCAGCGCCCGAAGTTCCGTGGGTGATCGCATCGCGGGGCTGGAGGCGGGCGCCGACGACTACCTCACCAAGCCCTTCGAGTTGGCCGAGCTCGTCGCCAGACTCCGCGCATTACTTCGACGCACGACGCGAGCCACCCCGTCGGTCGACCATCCGATCACGGTGGGACCGCTGACGGTCGATCTCCGTGGCCATCGAGCGCACATCGACGGTAGGCGAATCGAACTCACCAAAAGAGAATTCGACCTGTTGTCGGTACTCGCCGAGCACGCCGGTGTCGTACTCAGTCGCGCACAACTCCTGCGACTCGTCTGGGGTTACGACTTCGCCGCCGACACCAATGTCGTCGACGTCTTTGTCACCTACCTACGCAAGAAACTCGAAGTCGACGGAGCGCCCCGCGTGATCCACACAGTGCGTGGGGTGGGCTTCGTCCTGAGGGCCGAACGATGAAGCGGCCGCTGTCACTTCAGACTCGCGTAGCCATCGCCTCGGGCCTGGCCGCCGGAATCGTGATTGCCGCGATCGGAATTGCGTTCGCGGTCTTTCTGCGTGTCAACGGATCCGAACAACTCGAACGCACTCTCGATTCCGTCACCCTGGGCGTCGCGGCGAGTGCGCCGAGCCCGCTATTCATCGAAACACCAACTGCAACAACAGAACCATCCGTGGTCAGCCCCGGATTCAACGCCGCGACCGTCAGCGCCTTGGCTACCACCGATGTTCGCAGTCGTGATGTTCTGGTGCCCGGCGACAGCGGCGCCGCACTGGCCGTCAGCATCCCCGAAGACCCACTGACCCAGGCAAATCCGTGAGCAGCAGTTCCAAGTGGCCGCTGCAGCAGTGGTCGCCATCCTTGCCGCGGCCGGGCTCGGTTGGTTCCTCACCGGCCGAGCCGTCCGGCCACTACAGCAATTGACCGAGACCACCAGTTCGATCGGCAACAACCTCGACGTCGACGGACTCTCGCGCCGGGCACCGTCGGTACGTGGAACGCGAGAAGCCGAAGAACTGTCGGAGGCAATCCACAGCATGCTCAGTCGCATCGAAAGCGATCGAAGCCGCACCGAGGAGGCGTTGGAGTCGGCACGCGATTTCGCTCGCGTCTCCGCCCACGAACTGCGCACACCTCTCACGTCGATGCGTACCGATCTCGAAGTTCTCGCAACACTCGATCTCACGGAAAGCCAACGGCGCGAACTGTCCGGCGAATTGTTGGAAGCGCAGCGCCAGATCGAGCGCACCCTGACCGACCTCGAGACTCTAGCCCTGGGTGACGTGGCCGATCCCGAGGATTGTGCCGACGTCGATCTCGTCGAGGTTGCCGATCGCGCCGTCGCTGACGCCGGCCGTCTGCACCCGCAGGTCGACGTTCGTTTGAAAGCACCGGAAGAACTTTCGGTTCAGGCCTTTCCCGCGGGTATCCGTCTGGTGCTGACCAACGCCGTCACCAATTCCGTTCGGCACGGCAATGCCGACGAAGTCGAGATCACCGTCCGATCAGGGGCTGCGACGGGTTCGGCGACGGTTTTCGTCGACGACAACGGCACCGTGATCGCGCCTTCGGAACGCGAAGCTATGTTCGAGAGATTCGTTCGTGGTACCGGTGCGGGCGACGCCGGAAGCGGTTTGGGACTGGCCCTCGTCGCGCAGCAGGCGAGGCTGCACGGCGGTAGCGCGCGACTCGACAAGAGCCCACTCGGCGGAACTCGATTGATCTTCTCGATCAACCCAATTCGACGTGCAGAGCCTCGAGCAGCGGCTTGGCCGCCTCGTCGAAGAATCGGTCTTGGGTATCTCCACCGATCTGTACCAGTGCCACATCGGTGAATCCGGCGTCGGTGTATGCCTTGACCGCTTCGACGATCACATCGAGATCGGGACCACACGGAATGCTTTCAGCTACATCCTCTTTGCGCACGAACTGAGTCGCACCCGAGAAGCTCGCCGGCGTCGGCAGTTCGGAGTTCACGGACCACCCTCCGCCGAACCACCGGAACTGCTGATGAGCTCGTGCAATTGCCGTGTCGCGATCAGGGTCCCACGAGATCGGAATCTGACCGATGGTCCGGCCTGCGGGAGCCAATCCGTATGCTCGGCCGTGCACGTGCTTCCACAAGTGCACTAGCTCCGAATCCGGTTGCACGGCAATCAGATCGTCGGCCATCGGACCGAAACGCTCGACGGACTTGTCTCCGGACATGGCCAGCGCCAGCGGAACCGGGTTCTCGGGGAGATCCCAGATCCTGGCGGACTGGACGTCGAAGTACTCCCCCTTCCAGCTCACCAGATCTCCGGCGAGCAGTGCGCGAATGATGCTCACCGCCTCCTGCAGCATGTCCTGGCGGGTGTCGATGGACGGCCAACCCTCGCCGACCACATGCTCGTTCAGGCTCTCGCCACTTCCCAATCCCAGGGTGAAGCGTCCGTCCGCGAGGATCTGGATCGTCGCAGCTTTCTGAGCGACGACGGCGGGGTGGTACCTCACGGTCGGACAAGTCACGTACGTCATCAAACCGACTCGCTCGGTGGCGTGGGCGACTGCCCCCAGCACCGACCAGGCGTAGGGCGCATGCCCCTGCTCGGTCAGCCACGGCGAGTAGTGATCACTCATCACTTCGAAGTCGAAGCCGACTTCTTCGGCCCGAACTGCATGGCGAACCAGTTCTTTCGGACCTGCCTGCTCCGTCATCAAGGTGTAGCCGAATCGTGCCATCACTGATCAACTCCCGGTATCTAGGCCTGAAACGAGTTCGGAAATCACACTGCCGTCGAGGTGGTCGAGGAGGTCGCGGGCGTCGTCGTACACGGCAGCCGCACCCGCACCTTCGAGTTCGTCGGTCGACATGCCGCCGCTGCGCACTCCCACAGCCACAACGCCCGCCCATGTCGCCGCCTTCATGTCCCAGACGGCATCCCCGACCATGACCGCATTGCCCGCGTCGACACCTGCCTTCGCGAGCGCGACCTCGATCAGGTCCGGATCAGGTTTGGCCTCGTCGACGGATTCCGAAGAGGTGGCGGCGTAGATCATTTCGTCGATGTCGAGCGTCCGGCGTAGCAACTTCAGTTCGTCGTCCGGCGCCGAGGTAGCGAGCACCACGTGCAGTCCGAGCGAGTGAACTCGGCGGATCAACTCGCGCGCTCCCGGCAGTACTCGGAGACGGTCGGCCGACTGCCGGTAGTACGTGGTGTGAAGTTCTTTGGCTCGCGGTCCGCACCCGTCGATGTCTTCGCCGAGCAAGGACTCCAGTAGTTGGTCTCCGTCCATGCCGATGCTGCGGTGTACCCGCCACGCGTCGACCGGGCGACCTACCTCGAAGAAAGCTCGCGACCACGCTTCTACGTGCAGATAGTTGGAATCGACGAGCGTTCCGTCGATGTCGAAGAGAACCGCACCTATTGCCATGGGAATTGACTGCCCAACACCTCGGTTCGCGAAACTTGTGCCCCGAGCATTCTCAGCTCGAGAAGCGGATCATGGAGAGTGCGAACAGCAGAAGTGCACGTCGAACAGGGGTGTCGTCATGGAGTCAGTCGTTGTATTCCTTCTCGCATGCTTCGTCTATTGGTTTGCGCTTCTGTAGTTGGGTAGACGGAAACGGACCGCTGCCGGGAAGTGATTTCCCTTGCAGCGGTCCGCATTCGGTAGACCTAAGCGATGCTCATGTCAGCGGGTCACTGACCTGCGCGTACACCTTCTTCGACGCGCTTGCCCAAATCTGCGTCGACGTTCTTCCAGTACTCGAAGACACGCAACAGAACTTCCTCACTAACGCCGGCAAGGGCGTGGCCGACGATGTTGCTCACCAGGCGCTCACGAGCTGCGTCGTCGAGAACTTCACGGACCAGCGTTCCGGCCTGCGTGAAGTCGCCGTCCTCGGCGTGCTCGATGTATCCGGCGCGCACTGCCTTGCCGTCGAATGCCCACAGTCCTTCGTCACCGGCAACCGACGGATCGGCATGCGGTCCGCCGTACGAGTTCGGTGCGTACACCGGCGTCGACGGGGAATTGAAGCTGTAACGCATGGCGCCCTCCTTGGAGTAGGAGTTCACCTCGTTCTTCGGGGCATTGACCGGCAGGTCGGCGTAGTTGGTGCCGATGCGGTAACGATGTGCGTCGGCGTAGGAGAAGACGCGGCCGAGAAGCATCTTGTCCGGGCTGAATCCGATGCCGGGCACCACGTTCGACGGCTCGAACGAAGCCTGCTCGATCTGCGCGAAGAAGTTCTCCGGATTGCGGTTCAGCGTCCACTTGCCGACCTCGATCAGTGGGTAGTCCTTCTGGGACCAGACCTTGGTGAGGTCGAACGGGTTGAAGCGGTAGCCTTCGGCCTCGTCGACCGGCATGATCTGAACCTTGAGTGTCCAGCTCGGGAAATTACCGGCCTCGATGGCGTTGTACAGATCCGCGCGGTGGTAGTCGGGATCGCTACCGGCGAGGCTGTCTGCTTCGGCCTGCGTCAGGAACTCGATGCCCTGATCGGTCTTGAAGTGGTACTTCACCCAGAAGCGTTCACCCGCAGCGTTGACCCACTGGTAGGTGTGCGATCCGAAGCCGTCCATGTTGCGCCAGGTCTTCGGGATACCGCGGTCACCCATCAGCCAGGTCACCTGGTGAGCGGTCTCGGGACGCAGAGTCCAGAAGTCCCACTGCATGTCGTGGTCACGAAGACCGGAGCCGGGCAGTCGCTTCTGCGAACGAATGAAGTCGGGGAACTTGATGGCGTCCTTGATGAAGAACACCGGGGTGTTGTTGCCGACGAGGTCGTAGTTTCCCTCTTCGGTGTAGAACTTCATCGCGAAACCGCGCGGATCGCGCCAGGTGTCCGGGCTGCCCTGCTCACCGGCGACGGTGGAGAAGCGGACGAGTGACTCGGTCTTCTTACCCGGCTGCAGGAACGCGGCCTTGGTGTACTTGCTGACGTCGTGTGTGATGACGAGTTCACCGAAAGCGCCGCCGCCCTTGGCGTGGACGATGCGCTCCGGGACACGCTCGCGGTTGAACTGCGCGAGCTTCTCGATCAGGTAGTGGTCGTGAAGGAGCACCGGCCCCTGAATACCCGCGGTCAGCGATTCGTCATCACTTGCGACCGCGATACCGAAATTGTTGGTGGTGGGCTTGGTCATGGCGAAGCCTCCTAGCGTTGTGGGCTGGGCGTCAGAGGAGCGGGGCTGCATCCGAGTCGAACGCATGGGCTGCATGCGAGGTGGCTGACTCGGAGGTTCTGGACGCATCAATTCGATTCTGCGAGACCGCGTCCGACTCGGTGTCGGATTCGGCAGAATTCTTCAGGCAATCTTCGCAACGGCCCCAGAACACGACCTCGGCTTCGTCGATTTCGAAGCCGTGATTATCGGAAGGTTCGAGGCAGGGAGCTTGGCCGACAACACAATCGACGTCGACGACCTTGCCGCAGCCGCGACAGACGAGGTGATGGTGGTTGTCACCAGTCCTCGTCTCGAACCGTGCGGGCGAACCCGCCGGCTCGATGCGTCGCAGCAATCCTGCGTTCACGCATGCCTTCAGCACGTCGTAAACGGCCTGTGTGGATACCGATCCGAGCTGCTGCCGCACGAGTGCTGCAACAGAATCGGCGTCTGAATGCGGTTGGGCTGTAACCGCATCCAGCACGGCGAGGCGCGGAGCAGTGACCCTCAACCCGACGGCGCGCAATTGCGCTCGGGGGTCGAAGTCATGCTCTCCGTCTCGCATGTTTCCCAGTATGCCGCTTTTCTGGAATTAGTCAAGAAAAGGATTGCCTAAGTTGAATCGAGACCGGTGTCACATATCAAGGACGGGAACAAATACGGGCAGACCGCCGTTGAACACCCTGTCGGCGTCCGAACAAGCCCCGGGCCCCACCCCTTTTGTCGCTGCGAGCGACCACCCGCCGAGAGGCGCCTGTGGGACGTCGACACCTGACTTTCACACCACACGACCAAGGCCGCCCGGTCACTGACGGGCGGCCTTGGTCGCTTTTTCGCAGGTCAAACCCCCGTTACCGACGCCTGGCCGCTCCCGTAGTCATTTTTCCGCCCAGAATCACGACGCCGTGATGGGTGCCCGCAGCCAACCAGTCCGGCAGGGTCCGCCCCTCTGCCTCGACGCTCACGCGCGCGTATCGGAACGATCCCGTCAGCCTTGCCGACGCGATCGCCAGACCTCCACCGGACTCCGGCTGCGCAAATCCCAACGCCCCGGCAATCGGCAGACGCGGCCCGAGCATCCGCGTATCCGAACGCACCCGCCAACCGTCGCCGGTTGCAGTGAATTTCTGCTGCACGTCTCCGTCGAACTCGGCCAGAACCTTGGGTAGTTGCCAGTGGACTCGCCCACCGTGCACCGACGGTTCCGAATCCACCGCGATGAAAGGGACCGCCATCCGCGGCATAGGCCCGATCCGTTTCCCTGGCGCATGCAAGACCGGACTGGCGAGGATCTCGCGATACGGGCCGACCGGCGAATCGAGGTAGTCCACCATCATGGCCACCGTCATCGGAATCGTTCGACCATCCGGGCCGAGCTCGCGTGCCGCCGACGTACTGCGGTGCCACCACAGTGTCGCGCGAACGCGAGCCGGCCACGGCGGCGGATCACTCACCGGCCAGTCGACGCGGTCACTTGTCGATTCAGGCACGCTCCACATCGGACACCTTCTCAGCTCGAATGGTCAGGGGAAGCCGCAAAGCGCCTGGTGCATGCGTCGGCACCACTGGATCGGACGGCAAAGTCGGATCGATACGTACGTATGGCTCGCCGGTCTTCGGGCGGGCGTCCGCGCCACCCTTGTTCGGCCACATCGCGCACGCTCGTTCCGCCTGCGCAGTGATGGTCAGGGAAGGATTCACTCCGAGATTTGCGCTCACCACCGAACCGTCCATGACGTGCAGTCCCTCGTGACCGTATGCACGCAGATACGGATCGACGACGCCACTCGACGCGCTGTCACCGATCGCGCAGCCACCCAGAAAGTGTGCCGTCATCGGGATGTTCACGATCTCGGCGATGGAACCACCCGGGTCGCCGTCGATCTTCTCGGCGACCTTGCGAATGGCTGTATGACCCTGCGGAATCCACTGAGGAGGTGGATCGCCCGGTCCCGGTCTACTGGTGAGGGAGCGCCCGAATCGTTTGGTGTTCTTGGAAAGTTCGAGGGAGTTGTCGTCGGTCTGCATCACCAGCGCGATGACGGTTCGCTCGGACCAGTTCCGTACCGACAACGACCGCAAGAACGCTCCTGGGTGTCGGGCCGCGACTGCCAGAGTCTTCAGCACCCGGGGAGTTCGCCCACCGCCGTCACTCAGGACGGTCTGCAGAAGTCCTATTGCATTGCTGCCCTTGCCGTATCGCACCGGCTCGATGTGCGTGTGATCATCCGGGTGAAAGGACGACGTGATGGCTACACCCTGCGTGAAGTTCCGTCGACGCGACTTCGACGTTGCGGCCAGTACGGCTTCGGAATTGGTACGTACGACGGTGCCGAGAGTATCCGACAGGCCCGGCAGGGCACCGGATTCCTTCATACCGAGCAGCAGTCTCGCCGTTCCGTACGTTCCGGCGGCAACCACCACCTGATCGGCGGTGAACCGAACTTCTCGCCGGCGGACGCCGTCCGTTCGCCTCGCGAGCAGGCGGTAACCACCGCTTGCCCCCGGCCGAAGGTCGGTGACGGTCGTGAGCGGATGAACCCTGGCGCCCGCTTGCTCGGCGAGATGGAGGTAGTTCTTGACCAGCGTGTTCTTCGCACCGACTCGGCAGCCGGTCATACATCCCCCGCATTCCGTGCAACCTGTGCGTTCGGGTCCTTTTCCGCCGAAGAACGGGTCCGGCACGGAAACTCCTGCCTCCCCGAAGAAAACACCGACGGGGGTGGACGTGAAGGTCTCCCCCACGCCCATCTCTTCGGCTACGTCCTTCATCACCGCATCGGCAGGAGTGAAGGACGGATTGGTGCGAACACCCAACATCCGTTTGGCCTGGTCGTAGTACGGCGCCAGTTCGTCGTGCCAGTCAGTGATGTGCGCCCACTGACGGTCTTCGAAGAACCGATTGGGTGGCTGATACAACGTGTTGGCGTAGTTCAACGACCCACCTCCGACGCCGGCCCCCGCCATCACGAGCACATCCGGAAGAAGATGGATGCGCTGAACCCCATAACATCCGATCCACGGCGCCCACAGGTACTTTCGAAGTCTCCAACTGGTTTCAGGCAACTCGTCGTCGGCAAACCGTCGACCGGCTTCGAGCACCCCGACGCGGTAGCCCTTCTCCGTCAGGCGAAGAGCGGCGACACTGCCACCGAATCCCGAACCGATAACCACCACGTCGTAGTGCGTCGCGGTCATGCCTCGACGCTTTCGATCTTGCGAGCGGAGTAGTTCTCCCGATCGAAATGCTCCAGCAGCGAACGGAATTTGAAAGTGAACGTCGGCCACTGCACCGAGTTGCGCCCCTCCGGATCGATGTACCAACTCGAGCATCCGCCCTTGTTCCACACCGTGTGCTGCAACTCGTGCTGAATTCCCTTGTTGTAGTGCACCTGCACCGTCTCGTTCACGTCGAGGGCATCGATCCGCTCTCGCTTCATGGTGTTCAAGGCGTCGTTGACGTACTCGGCCTGGGACTCGAGCATGTACACGATCGAACTGTGTCCGAGGTTGGTGTTCGGACCGTACATGAGGAACAGATTAGGGAACCCGCTGACCGCAGTACCCTTGTACGCGTTGGGGCTACCGTTCCAATGTGCGGCCAGCGTCTCGCCACGTTTTCCGGTGATCAGATGCGCAACAGGCGGTTCCGTCGGCGTGAACCCCGTGGCGAAGATGATGGTGTCGACCTTGTGCTCGACGCCGCTTCCGTCGACCACTCCGTTTTCGGTGACCGAGACGAGCCCACTGTCGACCAGGCTCACGTCCGCGCGGTCAAGGGTGCGCAACCAGTCGTTGGACAGAAGCATGCGCTTGCAACCGATCGTGAAATCGGGAGTCAGTTTCCGGCGCAACTCCGGATCTTTCACCTGTCTGCGCAGATGAAGGCGCGCGGCCGCCTCGAAGGCAGGCAGCACCCACGTCGCGTGCGACATCGCGGCACCGAGTAGCTCGCGGAAGCCGTAAACCCACCCTCGAATCACCTTCTGTGTAAAGGGAATCCGCGAGTACACGGCCTTCTGTGCAGCAGGCAGGGTGCGATCCATCCGCGGAATCACCCAGGCCGGAGTTCGCTGGAACACGGTGACATGGGCAGCAGGGTCGGCAATTTCGGGAACGAACTGAACCGCCGACGCTCCCGTTCCGATCACGGCTACGCGCTCACCACGCAGTTCATGTTCGTGGTTCCACGTCGCCGAATGGAAAGTGGTCCCCGAGAATTGGTCGAGGCCGGGGAAATCCGGGATCTTGGGCGTCGACAACGCTCCGGTCGCGGCGACCAGAGCTTTGGCCGTCAACGACCCTCGAGATGTCCGAATACGCCACAGCGCCGCATCCTCGTCCCACACAGCAGCTTCGAGTTCGCAGTTCAGGACTACGCGTTCCACGATGCCGGTGTCTGCGGCCACCTTCTTCAGATAGTTGTAGATCTCGGGTTGACGAGCAAAGGTATGACTCCAATCGGCGCTCGGCGCAAAAGAATACGAGTACAACGCCGTCGGCACGTCACAGGCACAGCCTGGATAGGTGTTGTCGCGCCAAGTGCCGCCGATGTCAGCTCCACGCTCGATCAACACGACGTCTGCAGCGCGGTTGTCGCGAAGCATTCTGGCGGCCAAGCCCATACCGGCAAATCCGGCACCGACGATCAGCGTTTCGACATGTTCGGGAAGCTTCACTTCTTCTCCACTCGGGATTGCCAGGCCGGCAACAGTCGCGCTCTGAGCGCGTCGTCGGCTTCGGATGTACGAAACAGGGCTGAGACGGCAAGCCCACGAACGAGTTCGATGGTGAGTTCGACCGACTCGGAATCGAACCGATCACCGAACAACTCGGCGCTGCCGAACTCGAGCGCCTCACTCACCTTGCGTTCGAGGGGCACCGTCGCCGCATGCAGAACGGGATCGGTCCGCGCCGCGACCCACAATTCGAGGGCGGCATAGAACAGCGGCCCGGAGAACGCGTCCGACAGGACCTCGAGGCCTCGACCACGATCCACTTCAGCGGTGAGGATTTCTTCCAGCCGCTTGTCGACCAGATACTCGACGGCCGCAACGACCAGCGATTCCTTGGTCGGAAAATGATGCAGTTGCGTACCCCGCGAGACGCCTGCGCGGCGGGCGATCTCTTGCGTGCTGGTCCGTGCGTAGCCCAGCTCGACCAACGATTCGACGGCGGCGTCGAGGAGGCGCCCACGCATCGCCGCTGTACGTTCGGCCTGGGTACGGCTTACTTTCACATCGGAAGTGGTCTCGGTCACAAGACAACTGTAGAGCCGAAACGTAAAACAGTCCAGGCTGACTTCAAATCTTGACACGTAACATACCGGTCAGTCAGCTCTGCCTGATAACGTCCTCGCATCGAGCGGAGGGAAACAATCGCTATGCCAGAGCAAACAGCATTTCCACACCGCCGTGTCGGGTTGGTGGAAGACCACGAGTCGGTAGCAATCGGCGTGTCCGTGATGCTCGAGGACGAGCCGGACCTCGAATTGGTGTGCATCGCGACCACTGTGTCCGAGATGCTCGCTCAGAACGTCGCCTTGGATCTGGCAATCCTCGACCTCCGGCTGGCCGACGGTTCATCGCCCAAGAGCAATGTCGAGCAACTGCGGGCCGCCGGGCTCGAGACATTGATCTTCACCGGGGCGGAAAACCCGTACCTCGTTCGCTCGGCCGCCCGTGCCGGCGTACTGGGTGTTGTACGCAAGTCCGAACCGACTGCCGTCGTGGTTGATGCGATACGCGCCGCCGCGTCGGGAAGGCAGGTGGTGACGACAGAGTGGGCTGCCGCAATCGACGGGGATCCAGGTCTCGACGAAGTGGGTCTGAGCCCTCGACAACTCGAGGTCCTCGAACTTTACGCATCCGGAGAGAAGGCGGATCGAGTTGCGCGACTCACCGGTTTGGCGCCGCAGACGGTTAACGACTACCTCCAGCGCATCAGGCAGAAATATGCGGCTGTCGGACGACCCGCACCGACAAAAACGGATTTGTACAAACGCGCGGTCGAAGACGGGGTGTTACCAATTCCTGAACGGCCTACTTCCGGAAAAAAGCTGACTTTGACTAACAATGAGGTTCGGCAACAATAACTCTCACAGCGCTGCCCCTGAAAATATGGGCAGAGGAATTGATGTCTGGGAAAAATTTCCCTCTTCGAATTACATTCATCTGACAAGAAGACGGCACTGTCGGGGGTCTGTCATTCCGCTACAGAGAAGTAAGGACGAAACTCATGACAGTCACTGTGGAAAACTGCATGGCACAGGATCCCGTAGGACCGCACCTTTCGGAGCGCGAAATCGAGGTTCTCAGGGAATGGCTACTGAGTGATTCGAAGTCACGCGTTGCTCAAAACCTCTACATCAGCGTGGGAACGGTGGGGACCCACCTGTCGCGGATTCGCGAGAAGTATGCCGACGTTGGAAGGAACGCACCGACGAAATGCGAATTACTCGTGCGAGCGATACAAGATCAGATAGTGACGATCGACGAACTCTGATCAGACTGCCTCACCCATCCTTGGCGAATGATTCAGCAGAGAGTCAATCAAGTACTACCGATTCCACCTTCACCGACAAGATCCTTCGTCTGTTCGGTAGATTCGTGTGCGCCGGCTACCTGTTCTACCTGCTCATCCTGATTCCGAATATCAGAGACGCAGCGGCAACCACCGCGGCCTGGTGGACACCTGTGGCCATCTTCGCGATATTCGGAACAGCCATGGTGTTGGGACTTTCGACGTTCCTGCCCCAGACAATCTGGATTCGTCGAGCTGCCGCAATTAATGCGATTGCCTATATTCTCGTTGCGTGCGCGTGGTGGCCTGCCTGGACCGGTGAACATGTCCAAGGCTTCGGGACGTGGCTCGCCAACATCCCTGGTGTCGCCGGGCTAGCAGCCGCAGCTGCATGGCAGCCTGCCTGGGCTCTGCTATACCTCGGGGTGGGAGTCACGCTCGTCCAACTGATCAATCACGCCATCCGCGAAGCACCCCTGTTCTATCTTCTGATTCCGGATCTCAGTGCTGCGCTGATGTTCTGCACAGTTTTTGTTGCAGCATCTGTTGTCGCACTTCGCACCGGGCAAACCCTTGACGCCACCATCGCGAGTACCCACGCTGCGGCCGCCGGAGCCGCGGCTGCAGCTGCAAAAGACGTCGAACGCGAACGCTTCAACGCCCTGATCCACGACACCGTGATGTCGACCTTGTTGGCTGCTGCACGAACGGACTCCGACTCCACCGTCGCCGGGCAGTCACGGCGCACACTGGCCCGCCTGGACCATCTTCGTTCGGGAGTCGAGACCGCAGAGCGATTGGACCCGGATGCGGTTCTTGCTCAACTCCGTTCGGCAGCCTCGGAAGTCGATGAGAATGTCACCTTCACATCACACGTGGAGTCAAACGCCAACAATGCCGAGTTCCCGTCGGAACCGGTGAGTGCTCTCGCAGGAGCCTTGAGTGAAGCACTGCGTAACAGTAAGAAACACGCCGGGCCGGACGCACGTCGTTCGGTCGACGCAATTGTCGAAGAAACTCGAATGGAGGTGACGGTATGTGACAACGGAATCGGTTTCGATCCTCGCACCGTACCGACGCATCGACTCGGCATCGCCGTGAGCATTCATGCCAGGGTACGCAGTATCCCCGGAGGGGCAGCAGACGTCGCGTCTTCTCCAGGAGCAGGAACCAAAGTCACTCTGTCCTGGCAACGAGCTGAGATGGCTCCTCGATGAACTTCGATGCGGGAAACATCGCCGTAGGCAAAGACATCCGCGACCTACTCGGAATGCGTAGTAGATCCGCTCTCCTTCTCGTTGCCTGCTTCACCGTCACGTATTCGATTTCCGCCGCGTACGGGACAAGCGGAGTCAGGTCCTCGTGGCCGCTGGCAGTCGCGGTACTCGTTGGGTCAGCAGCTGCTTTCTCCATCGTCCTGACTGACGGGGACCCCATGCCCCTTCACCAGAGCATCCTGCTCAGTGCTACCGGCTTAGTCGCCTGCGGCGCGGTGTTCATGGTATTGCCGGTACCTGTGCATAATCCGGCCCAACTCTGGCCTTTCGGAATGTGTACTGTCGTCTTCACCTTCATGTGTGTGCGGGGAAGGACGGGCTACGCCTGGCTTGGCGTGATTCTTTTGATTGCCTCCTCGGTTGCCTGGGCGACTGTGACAGGTCAAGGACCGTTGTACGGCTTCGCCGAGTCTTTCGCCAACGTCGGACCAGTTCTAATGTCGACGGTCTTCGCACTTACGATTCGGCCACGAGCCAAGACGATCTTCGAACTACGCCAAGCGTCTACCGAACGCATCGCCGCAGGAGCAGCCACGTCGGCAGTCATCGAAGAAAGAGACGCCCAACTCGACAGACTCAACATACTGGCCCGGCCTCTGCTCGAGCGGATTGCTTCAGGCGTGCCAATGGATTCCACCGAGAAATTGGCATGTGAATTACTCGAAGCTCAACTACGTGACTCGCTCCGAGCGCCGGGATTTCAGAAGAATCACGTGATCGATGCTGTGCGTGCCGCTCGAAACCGCGGCGTCGAAGTAGTCCTGCTCGACGACCACGGAATGGATGGCGCGAACGCCGACGTGCGCGACCGAATCCACTCGAGCATCGTCCGGGAACTCACCGCGATCACGCGAGGAAAAGTGACCATACGGATTCTTCCACCTCGGCGTACCGCTATGGCCACGATGCTGGTCGACACTGAAGACGTTCGACGAATCGAGTTCGATCACAACGGCATGCAGCTGCTACGGCAGGGGGGACCGGGGAGAGCTCGGCACCTCGTCCATGTCCGTCGATCCGACTACAGACAGCGCCGTCGAACCCGAATAGCTTTCGAGGAGAGTGAGATCCACCGGGTCGATCACCAGGAGAAATGAATGATCTTCGAACTGCGTCCAGCGCATGTCGCACGTGCCCTCGCCGCACTGTGTGCCCTTCCGATTCTGTGGACCTTCGCAGTAGAGGGAATCACCACGACAACGGAATACGACTACAGCACAGGCGAAGTGTCCTCGTCGAGCGACCTGGGCTCTCAGATCGGAAGCGTCGCGATCTGGATCGTCCTCGCGATCGCATTTGCCGCCGGTGCCTGGTATCTGGAGAAGCAGCGCATCGGTTGGCCGCCGGCGGCGCACGAGCAGCTGGTCAGACTGCAGCTGGCATCACCCAACCGAGAAGAGTAAAGGTCCCTACCGCTTCCGATCGCCGGCGCGGAGAAGATTACTGGGAACCGTATGGCCCACTATCTCCTCTGCAACGGCAGCGGCACGAATGCTCGCATCCAGGTCGATACCCGTCGCAATGCCCATGTCTTCGAGCATGTAGACCAGTTCCTCCGTCGCGATGTTGCCACTGGCACCGGGAGCGAACGGACAACCGCCGAGACCTCCGGTGGACGCGTCGAGGTTTCGAACACCGTGCTGCACAGCCGCAAACGCGCAAGCAAGACCAGCGCCACGCGTGTTGTGGAAGTGCGCACCCAAGCCGAAGTCACCTACTCTTTCGCCCACAGCGTCGATCAATCGTCCGACACGTCCCGGCGTGGCGGTGCCGATGGTATCTGCGATCGAGAACTGATCAGCACCGAACTCCTTGGCCTGCTCCGCAATCCGCAGAACACGATCCGGGTCGGTTGGACCGTCGAACGGACAGTCCCAGGCTGTGGCCACGATGACCTCCACCCGTCCTCCGGCGTCGTGGACGATCCTGACGACCTCTCCGATACGTTCGGTCGCTTGCTCCGTCGTCGACCGAGTGTTGGCCTCGCTGTGGCCATTCGATGCCGACACAACATATTCGACGGTTTTCATTCCTGCGGCGACGGCCCGTTTCGCTCCACCGATTCCGGCGACCAATGCCGAGAACTCGATGCCGGGCCACTGGTGCAGTTCTGCTGCCAACAATTCCGCGTCGGCCAACGCCGGCACAGCGCGCGGTGAGACGAACGACGTCGCCTCGATACGCGAAACACCCGTCGCAGCCAGAGCGTCGACAAGACGAAGTTTCTCCGCCAGCGACACCGGGTCTTCGATCTGCAACCCGTCCCGTGGTCCGACTTCACGAATACTGACTGCTGGAATACCCACGCCAGGTACCGACATGTCAGATCACGCCCTTCATCTTCAGTTCTGCCTGCTCGTCGTCCGAGAGTCCGAGGAGCCCGCCCCACACCGAGGAGTTGTCGTGACCCGGCGCCGACGCTCCCGCGTTGCGCACGGATCCGGGTGTCTCACTGAAGGTAGGCACGACGCCCAAGCCGAGGACGTTTTCACCGATCCGCTCGTCGTAGTGGTCGACGAGCATCCCCCGCTCGATCAGCTGCGGATCCTTGACGACATCTTCAACCGTATTGATCGGCCCGGCAACAACTCCCACTTCGGTGAGGCGTTCCACCAGGCTGGTGGGATCTTGGAGCGCGACCCAGGCGCTGATCAGTTCGTCGAGCTCGTCCTGATGTTTGCCACGGGCAACATGATTGGAGAAGCGGTCGTCATGCGCTAGTTCCGGTCGCCCCATGATGGTGCACAGACGCACGAAGAGCGTATCCTGATTGGCTGCGATCACCACCCAGTTTCCTTCAGAGGTCTGATAGATGTTGGACGGCGCAATACCCTCCAATCTCGTTCCCGAGGGCTGCCGGATGATCCCGCCCCGATCGTAATCCGGGATCGTGGATTCCTGCACCGCCAGACAGGATTCCGTGAGGGCAACGTCGACCACCTGACCACGGCCGGTCCGCTCTCGTGAGAGCAACGCCGCCAGCACTCCCTGAACGGCGAACATCCCGCCGAGAGAATCTCCGAGCGAAAGGGCAATACGCGGAGGCGCCTGCCCTGGATAACCGTTCAGATGCCGAAATCCGCTGACCGCTTCGGCAACCGAGGCGTAGCCGGCGCTCTTGGCTTGCGGTCCGCTCTGCCCGTAACCGGATACCCTGGCCAACACCAACTTCGGATTGCGCGCACTGAGAACGTCGAATCCCAGGCCCCACTTCTCGAGGGTGCCCGGCCGGAAGTTCTCGACCACCACATCGGCATGTTCGATCAGATTCAGAAACAGGTCTCGTCCCGCGTCGACGCGAAGGTCCAACGTCACACACCGCTTGTTGCGGGCGTGAACCGTCCAGAAGAATCGATGACCGTCCTGCTCGGCCTGACCCCAGGTACGAAGCGGGTCCGGGCGGTCCGGCGATTCGATCTTGATCACGTCGGCGCCCATGTCGCCGAGCAGTTTCCCGGCGAAGGGCCCGGCGATCAAGGTTCCGAGTTCAATCACCCGATATCCGTCCAGGGGCCCGGTGGGCGCACCTTCCGACACAGCTGCCTCCTCTGGGAACTTTTCTCCCCTTGAAGGCTACGTCACCACCCGATATCGCAACATCATGTCGTGGTCTTCGTGATCGAGCATGTGGCAGTGCCAGACGTACCCCTGCAGGTCCCCCATGCCGACTTCTCCGTGTGCCGAGTGGTCTGCCATGGAACCTCTCGCGAAAGTTGCATCCGGATCGAAGCCCAACTCGTCGGCCGTCGGAAAGCGCACGATCACGCGGGTAATCGAGTTGGCATCCACGATGACAGTGTCTTTCTCCCCCGTTTCCCAAACTTCGGGAGGCCGCAGCGGGGAGGTCACGAATTCCTCTGCCGACGGCGTCCACCGGACCCCCAGATCAGGTACCGGGTACCGCTGCATGAGCGCTGCAGTGTCGATGTTCTGGCGCCCCACAACGCGGAACGCCACCAGGTGCAGATGAATCGGATGTGGTTCCGTGGTGATGTTGATCAAATTCCATTGCTCGATGGTTCCCTGACGCGGCAGTTCGATATCTGAATCAGTGAACCGCAAATTATTGAGCGACATGGTGATCGACGGGTAATCCGAGGGACGCGACAGCTGCATGATCGTGAGATTTCGCACCACATCCGGGGACGCCGGTTCGGCAGCAACGGAATTCAGCTGCTGCGGGATCGAGCCGGTGAATCCCTTTGCGCTGCCCACGTCGAACCGACAGAAGACCGGCATCACCTGCGTGCCGCGTTGCGCCACCGCAAGGGGTACCGGTTCGTCGTTGCGCAATTCCACCGTCGTGCCCGGCTCGAGCATACTGAAGTCGACCAGCAGATCAGCGCGTTCACCCGGACTCAGCCGGACGTGATCCGTCGGCGCAGGAGCGGCCAAAAATCCTCCTTCGGAACCGATCACCCAGAACCGCATACGATTTGCGAAGTGCAGATTCCACACCGAATAGGTTGCGGCATTGAGCAGTCGCAATCGGTACAGTCCGCGAGCCACCTCCACTTTCGGCCATACGACGCCGTTTACTACACCCACGTCACCGGGAGTCGCCGGATCCCAGGAACCCTGCGGAGTGAGCCACGTGGAACGGACACTCTGTTGACCGTCGGAGGTGAAGACCTTGTCCTGCAGAATCATCGGAAGCTCGAATTCGCCGGACGGCAAGCCGAGAGAATTCCCGGTGGTGCCTGTATCTGCGTCGTCACGGAGAAAATACATCCCGACCAGCCCGGCGTAGACGTTGAGGCGCGTCATTCCCATGGCGTGATCGTGATACCAAAGATTGCCGGCTGCACGACCATTCGTGTACTCGTGAACCAAACCTTCGCCCGGACGCTGGATCAGCTCCGGATGCCCGTCGAACTGCGGTGCAGTAACTCCTCCGTGCAGGTGAAGCGAGGTGGGGACCTGTGTGCGGTCGAGGTCGCTGACGCCGTGCAGACCCGGATCGACATCCGCGGCAAGCGGATACGCAGAAATGTCATTGGCATATCGGACTGTGACGAGCTGATCGACGTGAGCTTCGATGGTGGGGCCCAGATAATCCATTCCGCCGTAACCCAGCGACGGCGACGACGGTAGGTCCGGATGGAATCGGTGCATCGACGATGCCGCACGAAGCTCCAGGTTGCCACCCGAAATGCCCGGCAGGACAGGAAGGGTCTCCCGAAACGGTTCCAGACGGGGCGACGGAAGTTGGAACGGGCGCAGTGGATCGACATCAGGTGGTCGAGCCGTCGCTGATCCAGCGGACAACGCGCTCAGACCGGCCAGCAGGCCAAGCCCTTGAACAAACGATCGGCGACGGATCTTGTGTGACTCGTCCACTCACGGCCCCCTCACGCTGACGGCATCCGGAGCGGGTTACCCGTGTGCCCGCACGGTCAAACACCGACCACCTTCTCCAACCAAAGCTCGAAAATCGGCGACCTTACCCCACCGCACCGGTCGCCGTACTCGACGACCTCCTCCGTCCCGACGAAACACGTTTGCGGACAACGGATGCACTCTTGCAGCTTTGCGAGAAGCCGAAGATTCGAAAACGCTCTTGACTCGAACGCATGTTCGAGTACCCTGTGTGCAGGGGATCGGGGGATTCAATGAGTGTCTTGTTGTCGGACGTGGTGTCTGGTCCTGCGGTGGGGTTACGCGGACGGTTGTGGCAGTTGTCTGCTGCGGAGTTGCGTGCTGCTGCTGTCGAGGCGAGTGCTGAGATTCTGCGCCTCGAGGCGGTTCGTGTGGCCGTGGTGGACGAGTTGTCGTTGCGCCCGGATGATCAGGTGATTGCCAGCCGCGGGGTGGGTGCGTGGTTGGCGGCGAACACGATGCTGCAGGTTCGGGACGGGAAGAAGATCGCCGCGCTGGGTGCAGCTTTGCGGCCGTTTCCGGCGGTGGCGGCTCGGTTCGATGGCGGGGATTGCTCCTTCGATCATGCCGTGTTGATCGTGGCGTTCTGTGAATCACCACCGAAGGGGATGCCGGAGGAGGCGCTCCCTCGCTGTATCGATTTGTTGTTGGCTGCTGCGTCGGGTGTGGAGGCGACGACCACGAAAGTGCGGAACGTGATCGCGACCTTGGAGCGGTTGTTCGAATCGGATGAGATTCCGCCCGCCGAAGATGTCGATCTCAATGAGTTGCGGATCGCTTCGACGCTCAATGGTCGGGTGGTGGTGCGTGGGGATTTCGATGCCCTCACCGGGGAAATGTTGTTGTCGGCGTTGTCGAATCTGACGATGCCGACCCCGGCACCGGACGGGACTCCCGATGCCCGGTCGGCGGCGAAGCGGACTGCGGATGGGTTCACCGAACTGATCCGGCGTTATCTCGATTGCGCCAAAACCGGCACCGACGGTGGTCAGCGTCCGCACGTGAACGTGCACATCAACGCTCGGGATCTGGCCGAGCATCGGGACTGCGCCGCCACACCAACTGATGGTGGTGGAGTGGCTGTGTCGGATCTTGATGTCGGGCACATGCCCTGGCTCGGACCGCTGTCGGTATCGCAGACCAGACTCCTCGGCTGCGACTGCTTCCTCTCCACCGTTCTGCTCGACGATCACGGCGCACCGCTCGATGCGAAACCCGGAAAACGATTGGTCACCGCCGAACAGCGAGTGGCGTTGATCGCCCGAGACAGAGGCTGCGCGTTCCCAGGCTGCACATGTGTACCGGCGTGGACCGATGCGCACCATATCCGGCACTGGGCGAACGGCGGCCCGACGGTGATGAACAACCTGGTCCTGCTGTGCCGTTCACATCACCGACTGATGCACCGAAAATCCGGGTTCGTCGGGAAATGGGAAATCCGAATAGGAGTCGACAACAAACCCTGGTTCATTCCGCCGCCCTCGATCGACCCCGGGCAGCAACCGCGCCCGGCGAACACCACCTTCAAAACCTGAGAACGAACCTCAGGCACAACAGAACACGGCCGAGCACCGCATAGAAGGGATCCCCCCGATGCGGTGCCAACAGGCCGTGGCGAACCCGTCAGACGGCCTGCGCAACCTTGGCGGCTCGCGGGAATCGCTCCCGAATCTCCGCTGGCGTGACAACTCTCGGGTCCAGGGGTTGCTCGTCACGCAGGTGGCGCTCCAACACCTTGCCCGTCATCGGCGCAATGACTTTCAGAGCAGTGGTCATGTTCTTCGGTGAACTACCCAACCGGACTGCCGTTCGCACCGCGGGCGCAATTGCTCTGTCCAACAACGCTGGCTGATCGAACCCACCCATCGTTCGCATCCAGCCGGGCAAAGTCGCGATAGTGGCCGGCGCGACCAATCGGCTGAATGTCGCGAACTTCGTCTTCCCCTGCGCTCTCGGTGTTCTCAACAAGTAGTGCATCGCCCGGTTGGCACGCTCGGAGGTACACAATCTGGGCCTGACTTCAGCGAAGTACTCACGTACCTCGTCTCGGGAGCGTGGAACGTCGGAGGTCTTGCATGTCTGTAGTTCGGCAGCGATCACGCATTCTTCCCAGTACCGCTGCTCTTCGACAGCTGAAAGCGGGCCCGGCCCATACATCTCGTAGCACTTGAGCACCGAATGCCAACCCGTCACGTGGATCCAGAGTTGTGACGCCGGATTGTTTGCGCTGTAACGAGTTCCGGTGATCGGTTCAATGCCCGTGGCCTGAGCATGAACTGTCATGAGGTGGTCGGACAAGGCCAATGCCGTCCGCCCGTCGGCAGTGGCGACGGTCAGGAAGTACGCCAAGGTTCGGTCGAGTCGCCCGGCCGGATCGCTGTAAATCCCGCTCATGTCTGCCACTGCGGCAGCCAAGAAGGGGTCGAAGTGCTCGAGCACCACCGACCGCTGGAACCCGATCAGCGCTGTCGGCGCGGCCCAGATCTTCCAACTGGGTGATCCTGGGCCGAAGAAGCCGTAATCCTCACGCGGTCGATTCATCGTCAGTTCAGACATTTCATTCCTCCCCGTTCGTTGAGCCTGCACCGTTCATTTCGTAGGCACCAGACAAGGCGACTACTTGCTGCCAGACGTACTCGAATCGCTCCGCCGCGAACGTGGGGCGCCGGATAGATGCGAGTGCCAACCGTTGCTGATCTTCACTGGCGCTGGGTTTTCCGTACAACTCCACCGCTGCAGCACTGAAGTCGCGGACCAGGACATCGAAGATCTGATCCAGCACCCCACCGTTCCGCTGCTCCTCGTCCAATCCCAAGATCTCGGCTTGTTCGAGGATCAACTGGCCGTAGACGACGAGGGTGAAGAGTTCGGTGATCGCAAGGCCGAAGTCCAAGTCGACCTGCTGCGCCGCATCCGGTGCAGCTTCGGCTAGAAGGGTCACGAGCGCTTCTGCCTGCTCCACGAACAGTGCAACGTTGGGAACATCCGCAAACTTCGCGTACACCGCTCGCCAGTCGTCGAATCGAACTTTCGACAACCCCCGTGCCGGACCCTGACGGAACAGGAACTCGTCGTCGGCTGCGTCGTTGCGCGTCGGAATCGCCGGAAATGACTCGGGGGCAAAGAGGTACGCCGGCATGAACTTGGCGATCAGGGCGAGATTGACGGCGACGGTCCCCTCGAGCTTGGGCAGCCCGTCGACATCCATCTTGGCCACCGCGAGGTAGCTGTCCTTCTCGAAGCCCTTTGCCGCAGCGATGTCGGAGAGCAGTCCGATCACCTTCTGTGCCTCGGTTGTCACCTTCATCTTGGTGACGGGATTGAACAAGAGGTAGCGGCGGTCCTCGGGCGATGCGGTGCGGAAGTAGTCCACCGCACGATCCGAGAAGAGCCTCATCGCCAGCAGGCGCGCGTACGCGTCGACGAATTCACGTCGTACGTGTGGGAACGCCGTGACGGGATTGCCGAACAGGATTCGATTGTGCGCGTGGGTAATCGTCTCGTACAAGGCATGAGTCGACATACCGATTCCGCCGAAGCACAGGTTGAATTTTCCGATGTTCACGGTGTTGAGTGCGGCACTGAATGCTGCCTCGCCGGTATGCAGGATATCCTCTGCCGCAACGGGATAGTCGACGAGTGAGAACTCCGCTACGTACATCTGGGCCGGAACGATGTTCTTCACCACGGTGAATGCCGGATGGTCCGAGTCGGCGTAGAAGAAGACGTACTGATCAGTGCCCTCCACTCCGTCGACGCGACCGAAGACGGAAACAGTGTTGGCACAGTTGCCATTTCCGATGTAGTACTTCGAACCGCTGGCCACGTACCCGCCGCTGCCGTTGGGCATCAAGACCATGTCGGTGGAGTAGACGTCGGCACCGTGCTCTTTTTCGGACAATCCGAATGCCGCAACGCCGCCGGAAGCCAAAGCGGAAGCTGCTCGCGCCCTTGCCGTCTCGTTTTCGCTCTGCCACACCGGCCCGAGACCGAGGATGGTCACCTGCCACGGGTACCAGTAGTTGAGTCCGTAGAAGCCGAGGATCTCGGACAGCGCGGCGATACGACTGGTATCCCAGCGCTTGTCAGAGTCGCCACCACTGTCGCGGGCGGGCGTCAGAAATGTGGCGAACAGACCTTCCTTCGCCGCGAAATCGAGGAAATCGGAGTAGAAGATCTTGTCGTGATAGTCGGCCAGGAGTCGGTTCTTTCCACGCGCCTCGAACCAGTCGACGGTCGCGCCCAGCAGTCTCCGCGTGGTCGCGTCGAACTCCGGCCGATCGTACGTGGAGGGATGGAGCAACAGATCATTCGGCACTAAAGAGGTCGACGCTGTCATAGCGGTTGTTCTCCTCGAGATCTCGGCAGAGGCGCCTCACTGAGCACCATTCGAATACAACGCCACCGTAACAATTGCGGACGATGAATACAACGGTTGCGTATTATTCACGAAGAAGTGGCAGGCAGATTAGGGTGAGACCGGAGGTGATGCACACGATGACCAGGTCACAAGCTGACGCAACGGATTCACCGCGGCGCAAGTACGCCCCTCGCATGGCGCCGGAGCAACGTCGCGAGCAGCTCCTCGACGCAGCATTCGAGGTCACCGGCCGCGTTGGCCTGCACAACCTCAGCATGGAATCCGTCGCTGCCGAAGCCGGTGTCGGCAAGCCCGTCCTCTACACGATTTTCGATACCAGGACCGATCTCGTCGCTGCACTGCTGCGCCGTGAGCACGAGCGAGCCATCGCTCAGGTACTCGAAACCATGCCGACAGATCTGAGCGAACTCGGCCCAGCGGCGTCATACACCGGGACCGTCGGCGCCTTCGTCGACGCCGTACTGGAGAACCCGACGCGCTGGCGCCTGATTCTGACGTCTGTCGAGAACGCCCCCAGCGAGTATCACGGCTTGTTGAAGCTCTCTCGCGGAGCTGTCTTCGCCCGCGCCGAAGAACTGGCCCGCGCCGGGATTGCCCTCGAGTCGAAGCTCGAAGGCCTTGATCCGGTTCTCCTCGCACACACCATGATGTCGTTCGCCGAAATGCTCGGACGACTGGCCGTCAGTGATCCCGAAACCTATACCCGAGAACGACTTTCCAGTTTTGCCGTGGCTCTCGCACAATCGGTCGGGCGTTAGCGGCCGACTGAAACCTGTCGGTCGGATCTGCTTCAATACACGCATGACATCACCATCGATCGAACCGCTACAGCTTTTCGAAACGTCTCCGGGCAACTGGTCACTGATGCTCACCGACCAGCATTTCGGCAAGGTGGCATCGACATTCGAGCAGGTAGAGGGTTTCGAAGGCTCCGGTTACGACTGGGCGTCGGTCGCCCACGCAGTGGTAGGCCGCGATGCACCGCATCTGGAGGGCCGCTTCGGCACCGATCCCGAAGCGGGCATGTTTGTTGCGTACGGCAGCGACACCGAAGCTCTCGGTGAGCTCGGAGTGCTACTCGCCAAAGCGTATTCGGATGCCGAGTACCTCGGTGGCCTGGTCGCCATTTCCGAACTCGACTAGAGCGCCGGTCGAAACGACACCGGCCCCACACCTAGGTGCGGGGCCGGTACCGAACGAAAGATCTAGCCGACCAACAACTCGGCAATCTGAATCGTGTTGAGCGCGGCACCCTTACGCAGATTGTCGCCCGAAACGAAGAGCGCGAGTCCGCGTCCCTCCGGGACACCCGGATCCTGACGGATACGACCGACCAGCGACGCGTTGCCACCGGCAGCGGCCAGCGGCGTCGGAACCTCGACCAGCTCGACGCCCGGAGCGTCGGCGAGGATCTCCTTGGCGCGAGCAACCGAGAGCGGGTTGGCGAACTCTGCGTTGATCGCGAGCGAGTGCCCGGTCACGACGGGAACGCGCACGCACGTACCCGAAACCAACAGATCGGGAAGTCCGAGGATCTTGCGGCTCTCGTTGCGGAGCTTCTGATCCTCGTCGGTCTCGCCGCTTCCGTCGTCGACCAGCGAACCTGCGAGAGGCAGGACGTTGAACGCGATGGGGGCGACGTAGTTGTTCGGGGCCGGGAAGTCGACGGCACTGCCGTCGTGAACCAGCTTCTCCGCGTCTCCGACTACGGCGCGCACCTGGCCGAGGAGTTCCTCGACGCCGGCGATGCCGCTACCGGACACGGCCTGGTAGCTGGAGACGATCAGACGCTGCAGACCCGCTTCGTCGTGCAGAACCTTCAGCACCGGCATCGCTGCCATGGTGGTGCAGTTGGGGTTCGCGATAATGCCCTTGACCAGGTTCTTCGTGTCCTGCGGGTTGACCTCGCTGACCACGAGGGGAACCTCGGGATCCTTGCGCCATGCCGAAGAGTTGTCGACAACGGTCGCGCCGGCAGCAGCGAAGCGCGGAGCCTGGGCGCGCGAGAGCGTCGCACCGGCTGAGAACAGGGCGATGTCGATGCCCTTCAGGTCCTCATCCGATGTGGCGGCCGCATCCTCGACGATGATCTCTTCGCCGCGGAAGGGCAGCTTCTTACCGGCGGAGCGTGCAGATGCGAAGAACCGCACCTTGTCCGCGGGGAAGTTCCGCTCTTCGAGCAAAGTGCGCATGACGATGCCGACCTGACCGGTCGCACCGACAACAGCGATAGTCGTCATGAGAAATTACCGTCCCGTTCCAGCGTGTACTACTGCTTCTTCTTCGCCACCGAGCCCGAAAGCGTCGTGGATGACACGTACAGCGTCGTCCAATTCGGTGTCCTTGACCAGCACTGAGATGCGGATCTCAGAGGTCGAGATGAGGTCGATGTTGATGTCTGCCTTGGCCAGCGCCTCGCAGAACGTGGCGGTGACGCCCGGGTGGCTCCGCATTCCGGCGCCGACCAGGGAAACCTTGCCGATGTGGTCGTCGAACAAGATCTGCGTGAAGCCGATGTCTTCCTGACGCTTGGTCAGGATCTCGACGGCGCGGGGGCCGTCGGCCGTCGGAAGCGTGAAGGTGATGTCCGTCTTGTTGGTCTCCACCTTGGAGATGTTCTGCAGCACCATGTCGATGTTGATCTCGGCATCGGAGACTGCGCGGAACACCTTGGCAGCGTGTCCCGGTGTGTCCGGCAATCCGACAACGGTGATCTTGGCTTCGCCGCGATCGTGCGCGACTCCGGTGATCAGGGCCTCTTCCACAGGAATGTCCTCCATCGATCCGGACACGATTGTTCCGGGCTTGGTGGTGTATGACGAACGGACGTGCACAGGCACGTTGTAACGACGGGCGTACTCGACGCACCGGAGCATGAGCACCTTGGCACCACACGCTGCGAGTTCGAGCATTTCCTCGAAGGAAACCGTCTCGAGGCGGTGAGCGTCGGGGACGATGCGCGGATCGGCGGAGAAAACGCCGTCGACGTCGGTGTAGATCTCGCAGACGTCGGCGTTGAGCGCAGCTGCCAACGCCACGGCAGTGGTGTCCGAGCCACCGCGTCCGAGCGTCGTGATGTCCTTGCTGTCCTGGCTGACGCCTTGGAATCCGGCGACCAGAACGATCGAGCCTTCGTCCAGCGCAGTGCGAACACGGCCCGGCGTGACGTCGATGATCTTGGCGTTTCCGTGGCTGCCGGTCGTGATGACTCCGGCTTGTGAGCCCGAGAACGAACGAGCTTCGGCGCCGAGGGAGTGAATTGCCATCGCTACCAAGGAGTTGGAGATGCGCTCACCCGAGGTCAGCAGCATGTCCATTTCACGGGCCGGCGGGGAAGGGCACACCTGCTGAGCCAGATCGAGCAGCTCATCGGTGGTATCGCCCATCGCTGACACCACGACGACGACATCATTGCCGGCCTTCTTGGTCTCGACGATCCGTTCAGCGACTCGTCGGATGCGCTCGGCGGTTGCCACCGAGGATCCGCCGTACTTCTGGACGACGAGAGCCACGCGTTTCTACCTCCAGGTCGAAATTGTTTACAGATACCAGAGGTCGAGCTTACCGAGGTGGTCCTGGGACTTCCCGATGCGTACTGCTGTTCGCCTCAGATCCGCGCGGGATCAGTTGCGAGATCCGCGATCGCATCAACGTCGCAGAACGCGAGCCACCGGCAACGTAACCGACCACCGTGACGGCAACTCCGCAGGCGAGAAGCACGCGGATACTGCTGACCAGCGAAACTGCCAGCGCGTCGTACACCGCGACTGCCGCCTCAGATGACGGTATGTCTGAATTCTGTAAATAGACCCGCCGCACGACGGCCAGCGCCACCAACAGGGCGATCATCGCCACCGCCGTCGCCAGCCCGACCATGGACAGTGCGCGCATTCGCCTCGGCGCAACTGCGACGGCCGCGATCGCACAGGCCAGCGACACCCACGGCAGCCAGGCCGCTGCCCGGTCGAGAGTGTTCGAGAGGTCCTGGGCCCGCACCAGCTCGTCGGATTGCAGGATCTCGAACTGCGGATCGAACGTCGGAAGACGATCGACGACGGTGAATCCGCGATCGCGGAGGTTCGTCCGCAGTTCTGTCATGATCGGCTCGAGGGACAAGGTGACTGTTCCGCTGTCGTCGGACCGAACGATGCCGTCGGTGGCTCTGCCGGTCACCATCGCAGCAAGTTGCGCGTGCGCCTGACGGTTGGCCGCGGTCCAGAGCGTCGCGAACTGGTCGCTGGAGACCAACGACTGAGCCGCCTCCCGAACAAGTTTCTCGGCTTGTCTCGTCACCACCTGCGGAAACCGGTCCAACCGCTGCGTCAGTTCCTCGGTCAGCCGATCAACGACAGCCGCTTGGACAGCAGGTTCGGAAGCCAACGGGGCAACCGTCTCGACGTAACTGTCGGTGTCGTTCACCTGGGTGTGGACGAACAGCGCGAGCACCGAGCCGGCAGCACCGAGACCAGCGAGAACGATCAGCAGTGAACAGACGATCCAGCGGATCGAGCGCATCACGTGTGCTTGGCGCGCGCCGGTCGAATCTTCGCGGTGATGTGGTGAATGCGGTGATCGTCAGCGGGTATCCGGAAGGTCTCGGTAACCCGAACGGTCATCAGGTTCCGCCCGAACAACCCGGCGTCGAGGAGGTAGTCAGCCGTCAGGTCGTCCCCGTCGACCGTCCACTCCACCTCACGAATGTCGCGGATCACGCGATACTGAGGACCTCCGGAAAGGCTGCGCCGCAAATGATTCCCCGAAAATCCGGTCTTGAGCCCGACCTCGTGGCGTACCGCGTCCGGAGCCAGCGGTACGGAACTGCCATCGTGACTGCGGAGCGCGTCGAGGTACGTGCTCGCCACGGCGATTCGGGGATCCATGGACGACAGTCCACCATTTTCGGGGCCGAAACGGCAGCACAATTCGGCGACAAATTGGACATGAGGGCGAACCCCACCGATTTCTCGCGAAATCCAGGAGTAGAGTGCTGTGCATGCAGCGCGCACTCCTTCTTGGTTGCCGCGACGGGGTCTGATCCAGACTGGCCTCCCGCCGCGGGGTTTTTGTGCGCCGGTCGACCAAGCCTTCCGGACTCATGGTCTTGACCAACAGGTCAACAGGCCGGGTCCACAATCCTGGAGATCACACCCATGTCCCCCGCTGACGCATTCACCACCGGCACTCGCACCATCACCCCGCCCACGAAGCCGGCACCGTCCGACCAGCCTGCGTGGAACACGCAGAAGAACTCGTCGATGCCGACGTTCCGCTACCGCCCGTTCGCCGAAGAGGTCGAGACGGTCACGCTGCCCGACCGCACCTGGCCGGACAAGATCATCGACCGAGCACCCCAGTGGTGTGCCGTTGACCTGCGCGACGGCAACCAGGCGCTGATCGATCCGATGAGCCCGGCGCGCAAGCGTCGTATGTTCGATCTCCTGGTTCGTATGGGATACAAGGAGATCGAGGTCGGCTTCCCGTCCGCGAGCCAGACGGACTTCGATTTCGTTCGCGAGATCATCGAGGACGGCGCCATCCCGTCCGACGTCACCATCCAGGTGCTGACGCAGTCGCGTCCCGAGCTGATCAAGCGCACGTTCGAGGCCTGTGAAGGTGCCGAGAACGCGATCGTGCACTTCTACAACTCCACCTCGATTCTGCAGCGCCGCGTCGTGTTCCGCGCCGACAAGGACACGATCAAGAAGATCGCCACCGACGCCGCCGAACTGGTCCTCGCCGAGTCGAAGAAGTACCCGGACACGAACTGGCGCTGGGAATACTCGCCCGAGTCCTACACCGGCACCGAGCTCGAGTACGCCAAGGAAGTATGTGACGCCGTCACCGAAACCCTGGGTGCGACGCCGGCCAACCCGGTCATCCTGAACCTGCCCGCCACCGTCGAGATGGCTACACCCAACGTGTATGCCGACTCCATCGAGTGGATGCACCGCAACCTGGCCCGCCGCGATTCGGTCATCCTGTCGCTGCACCCCCACAACGACCGCGGCACGGGTGTCGCTGCAGCCGAGCTGGGCTACCAGGCCGGCGCGGACCGCATCGAAGGCTGCCTGTTCGGCAACGGTGAGCGCACCGGCAACGTCTGCCTGGTCACTCTCGCTCTGAACATGTTCACGCGCGGCGTCGACCCGCAGATCGATTTCTCGAACATCGACGAGATCCGTCGCACGGTCGAGTACTGCAACCAGCTGCCCGTCCACGAGCGTCATCCGTACGGCGGCGACCTGGTCTACACCGCGTTCTCCGGCAGCCACCAGGACGCGATCAACAAGGGCCTCGACGCCATGAAGGTCGACGCCGACAGCCAGAACTCCGACGTCGACGACATTCTCTGGCAGGTCCCCTACCTGCCGATCGACCCGAAGGACGTCGGCCGCAGCTACGAGGCCGTCATCCGTGTGAACTCGCAGTCCGGCAAGGGCGGCGTCGCCTACATCATGAAGGCCGATCACGGTCTGGTGCTGCCGCGTCGTCTGCAGGTCGAGTTCTCGCAGTCGGTCCAGAAGATCACCGACGGCGAGGGCGGCGAGGTCTCGCCGAAGGAAATGTGGGATGTCTTCCACGAGGAGTACCTCGCTCCCATCACCCCGCTCGAGCGCATGAAGCAGAAGGTCACCGCGTCCGAGGAGGACGGCGGCACCGATGCGATCACCGCGATCGTCAAGGTGAACGGCAAGGAGCAGGAGATCTCGGGAACCGGCAACGGCCCGCTCGCTGCCTTCGTCGACGCGCTGGGAAGCATCAACTTCGACGTTCGTGTACTCGACTACTCCGAGCACGCGATGTCCGCCGGTGACGACGCCCAGGCCGCGGCCTACGTCGAGTGCGCCGTGACGGGCCCGGAGGGTCAGAGCACCGTCGTCTGGGGTGTGGGTATCGCCACGTCGATCACGACGGCCTCGCTGCGCGCTGTGGTCTCGGCAGTGAACCGCGCCAGCTGACACTCAGCTCCTGACTCGTGAACAATCCCTGGTCTCACCCGATTTTCGGGTGGGGCCAGGGTCGTTTTCAGAGCACTGAAGATTTTCGGTCGATGTTTTCGATTCGGCATGACATTGGTCCCGAAAGAGTCGGTTAGCGAAGTTAACAAAAAGAATTCACCCATCGAGGATGATGCAGACGCCACGTGCGCGTGAGATAGTCAGCTCAGACAAATCCGACTTGTGAAATGGAGCTCGACAATGGATTCCTTTTGGGACTTCCTCTGGCTGATCATCATCAGCTTCGCGTTCATCGCGTACTTGATCCTGCTCTTCTCGATCATCACCGACCTGTTCCGCGATCACAAGACCTCCGGCTGGGTGAAGGCAATCTGGATCGTCTTCCTGTTCTTCATTCCGCTGCTCACCTCGCTCGTCTACCTGATCGTTCGCAGTGACGGAATGGCACAGCGGTCCCTCGAGGCTGCACAGCAGGTCAAGAACGCACAGGACAGCTACATCCGTGAGGTTGCCGGAAAGTCCCCGGCCGAATCCATCGCAGATGCAAAGGCACTTCTCGACGCCGGCACCATCAGTGAAGAAGAATTCGCAGCACTGAAGGCCAAGGCTCTCGCCTGATACCGGCCCTCACTAAGCGACCCTCACTAAACCGTGAGGATTGCACTACCGAAACGGGAGCGACACTAATCGTGTCGCTCCCGTTTTGTGTTCATTCACCAACAGCTGCTCATTCACCGACAGCCGTTCATTCACCGACGGCCCTTCATTCACCGACAGCCCTTCATTCACCGACAGCCTTCATTCACCGACAGCACGCGCGACGTCACGAAAGGCGTCGAGCACGACTCCGATAGCCGGACTGCGGTTGGCGTGTAACCGAGTTGCCAATTCATAAACTCGTGCAGCGCGCACTCCCGCCACCGGTTTCCTCGAAACTCCGGGATGCGTGATCGCGTATCGCGGCATCAAAGCCACGCCGTGGCCCGCCGCCACCAGCTCTTCGATGACGCGGAAATCGTTTATCCGATGAGCGACGCGAGGCTGGACGCCGGTTACCGACGCAACCGACAGCAGAACGTCGTCGACCGGAAACCCGCCGCGCACGCTTATCCAGTTCTCGTCGGCCAATTGTTCCAGCCGGACCGAATCCTGCTCGGCGAGTGGATGATCAGGCCGCAGCACCAGATCGATCGGTTCACGCATCAGCGGTTGCACGCTGACCCGGGGAAACGACGTCTCGGCTCCGCGTTCGTCACGGTGAGTGAGGATCACATCGTGATCGGCCAACAGCCCAGGGACGGCCGACGCCGGTTTGTCGACGTCGTAGGCGTCGATGTCCACGTCCGAGTTCTTCAGCGCCGTCAGGACACCGGGCAGCAGGAGCGCCGCGCCGGAGGGAAAGAACGCGACTCGCACCTTTCCCCGCGGCGAGCCTCGGTACGACGCCATCTCGTCCGCCGCCCGGTCTAGCGCCGCCACCACGTCGTCGGCGCGAAGCACCAGCGCTCTGCCCGCGTCGGTGAGGCGCAGCGTGCGCCCGTCCGGTTCGAGGAGCGAGACCCCCGCTTCTCGTCCGAGGATCTTGAGTTGTTGCGAGACGGCGGACGGCGTCATCGAGAGGGCAAGAGCAGTAGCGCCGACGGTTCCTCGGTCGGCGAGCTCGCGGAGGATTCGCAGGCGCGTGGCATCCATACGGTGACGAATATCCATGTAGCAAAACTACATGGATAGTGCATCTATATTCGCTTGTTCTGATGCTTCGTACGGCTCACGATTAACGCATGACTCCCCGCGACCGTCTCCTCGGCCTGACCGTGATCGTCTTGTGGGGTCTGAACTTCCTGGCCATTCGCGTCGGCCTGGATCATTTCCCGCCGTTCTTCTTCGCAGCGCTGCGGTTTCTGATCATCGCGATTCCGGTGGTCATCTTCGTGCCGCGTCCACAGGTGCCGCTCCGCTGGCTGCTGCTCTACGGATTCGGTTTCGGATTCGGCCAGTTCGTCTTCCTCTTCTGGGCGATGCATTCGGGGATGCCGACGGGCCTTGCATCACTTGTCCTGCAGTCGTCAGCACCGTTCACCGTCCTACTCGGCGCTTTCCTGCTCCGCGAGAAGCTCAGCGTCTGGCAGGTCTCCGGTATCGCCGTCGCCGTTGGCGGGATGTCCTTGATCGGCTGGGACCGCTCGCACCACGCGGCACTGCTGCCCGTCGTCCTCACACTCCTCGGCGGCCTGTCCTGGGCGTTCGGCAATCTCGGCAGCCGCTTGGCTGCGGCGAACACCGTCGGCGAGCCTGCACCGATGCGCTTGATGTTGTGGATGTGTGTCATCCCGCCGTTACCGATGCTCGCACTGTCAGCCGTGGTCGAAGGCCCCACAGTCGGCTGGCACGCACTCGGCACCGCATTCAGCGCCGACGCCTGGCCGTCGCTGGTCGGACTGGCCTACATCATTCTGCTCGGCACCATCGCCGGATCCGGGCTCTGGACGATGCTCATGGGCCGCTATCCCGCCGGCATGGTGGCGCCGCTCTCCTTGCTGGTGCCAGTCGTGGGAATCGGCGCGTCCTGGCTGTTCCTGCACGAGGATCCGAGCCCGTTGTCACTGGTCGGGGCGGTCATCGTGATCGCCGGAGCGAGTGCCGCACAGATGAGGCGTAAGCCCGCGAACACTGTTTTCTCGGACACACCTGCAGCCTCACCACCGGCGCGACTCGGCGTCTGACGACGCCCTGTGCCAAACTCGGGCCGTGGGAACTGGACTATCGATCACAGCGCGCGGAAAGCTCGCCATGCGAGCTGCCGCAGCAGCATCTTGGGCATCGCAGAAGGCCGGTCGCGGCAAGGGTTCGATGATCGGCGGGCTGATCGCCCTCAAGATCGACCCGACGCTCATGACTCAGCTCGGACGCGGCAAGCGCACCGTCGTGGTCACCGGCACCAACGGCAAGTCGACGACCACACGTATGACCGCCGCAGCGCTCGCGACACTCGGTGACGTCGCCACGCAGGCCGACGGCGCCAACATGGATGCCGGGATCGTGGCCGCCCTGGCCGCGCGTACCGATGCGACGCTGGCGGCACTCGAGGTCGACGAACTGCACGTCCCCCACGTAGCCGACGCCGTGAACCCGGAAGTGATCGTGCTGCTGAATCTCAGCCGCGATCAGCTCGACCGGGTCGGCGAGATCAACATGATCGAACGGAAACTGCGCGCGTGCGTCAACGCGCATCCGAATGCGGTGATCGTCGCCAACTGCGACGACGTACTGGTCACCTCCGTGGCATACGACGCCACCAACGTCGTGTGGGTTGCTGCCGGCGGCGGTTGGGCCGGCGATTCCGTCAGCTGCCCGCGCACCGGCGAACCCATCGTGTGGGAGGGAAAGCACTGGCGCAGTACCGGTTCCGACTTCGCGCGGCCCGAGCCGACCTGGTGGCTCGACGACGACAATCTCTACGGCCCCGACGGCCTGAAGATTCCGATGACGTTGACCCTCCCCGGAAAAGCCAACCGCGGCAACGCAGCTCAGGCCGTAGCGGCTGCAGCGGCTTTGGGTGCAGATCCGGTCGGGGCAGTTGCCGCCGCATCGACGGTTCAAGAAGTCGCAGGTCGATACAGCACCGTCGAGGTCGGACCGCACTCCGTTCACATGCTGCTCGCGAAGAATCCCGCCGGCTGGCAGGAAGCGTTGTCGATGATCGATCCCACGGTGGACGGTCTGGTCATCGCGGTGAACGGTCAGGTGCCGGACGGCGAGGACCTCTCCTGGCTGTGGGACGTGAAGTTCGAGCACTTCGAAGGTGTCAAGGTAGTGGCCGCCGGTGAACGCGGAACAGATCTGGCAGTTCGCCTCACGTACGCGGGCGTCGAGCACACTCTCGACCCGGACCCGTTGCGCGCCATCGCTTCCTGCCCTCCCGGACGTGTGGAGGTACTGGCGAACTACACGGCCTTCCGTGACCTCAACACTGCCATCGCGAAGGAGTCTCGCAATGTCTGACTCGACAGTTCGCATCGGTCTGGTACTCCCCGACGTCATGGGCACCTACGGCGACGGCGGCAATGCCCTGATCCTGCGTCAGCGTCTACGGATGCGAGGCTACGACGCCGAAATCGTGGACATCACCCTCAGCGATCCGGTCCCCGATTCGCTCGACGTGTACACGTTGGGTGGCGCCGAGGATTCCGCTCAGCGCCTCGCCACGCGTCACCTCGCGAAATACCCTGGTCTGCAACGCGCCGCAGAGCGTGGCGCACCGGTTCTGGCGATCTGCGCTGCCATTCAGGTGCTCGGCAACTGGTACGAAACCTCCAGCGGCGAACGCGTCGACGGTGTCTCGATGCTCGACGTCACAACCTCGCCGCAGGAGAAGCGTTCCATCGGCGAAGTCATCACGAAGCCGCTGATCGACGGACTCACCGCGCCCCTCTCAGGTTTCGAGAATCACCGCGGCGGAACAACTCTGGGTAGCTCAGCCTCTGGATTCGCACGTGTCACCCATGGTGTCGGAAACGGCGTCGGCGACGGATTCGAAGGCGTCGTGCAGGGTTCGGTGATCGGGACGTACATGCACGGACCCGCTTTGGCTCGCAACCCCGAACTCGCGGACCTCCTGCTCATGCGCGCCTTGGGTGTGAACGAGCTTGAACCCCTGCATCTGCCCGAGGTCGACAAGCTCCGCAAGGAGCGACTCGCGATTCGCTGAGCCAGTGCCGTCCGTTCGGACGACTGTTGGCCGGCCACGTCAGCTCGTAGCCTCGTTCCATGCGTCTTCGTGTGGCGATCTATATTGCGGCGACTGCGATCATTGCCGTCGGGTGTTCGACGCAGGGCAGTGGCGGGCCCAAAGAAGCAGGCGGGACCCAGCAGGTAAGTGTCACTGCTGATCCAGCTTCAGAAGTGAGCGCAACGGCGCCTACCGTCATCGTGCTGGATGCCTCGGGGTCGATGAAGCAGGACGACGCTCCCGGTCCTCGAATCGATGCCGCCAAGAACGCGATTCACACTCTCGTCAGTGGCCTCCCAGACGATGCTGCGCTCGGTCTGATCGCGTACGGCACCGCCACGGGTAGCAGCGACGCCGAGAAGGTCGCGGGTTGCCGCGACATCAAGACCGTCGTGCCACTCGGACCACTCGATCGAAATGCATTCGCAGCGGGAATCGACGGGTTGTCCGCGTCGGGATACACGCCGATCATGGCTGCGCTTCAACAAGCCGCCGCCGCACTCCCCGCCGATGGTGAGCGCACGATCATCCTCGTCTCCGACGGGGAGGACACCTGCTCGACCGAACCTCCGTGTGAGTCCACCGAAGCGATGCCCCACGATCCTGACCTGACCATCCACACCATCGGATTCAAGCTCGACGCCGCTGCGTCCGCCCAGCTGAAGTGCATCGCCGACGCAACCGGGGGCATGGCGATCGACGCTGCCAACGCGGCGCAACTCACCGCACGGCTGGCGGTTGCCTCGGATCCCGAATCCGCACGGGAGCGACTCTCCACCAGCGGCTTCCGCAACCTTCGGATCGGCATGACGGAGGAGGAAACGCGGAAAGCCGCCGGCGACCTTGCGCCGGTATCGAAGACCGGAACAGTGGTCGTCCAGTGGCAGGACTGCGAATTGACCTTCACCGACGGCGTTCTCGTCGAAATCGCGCCCCGGACCGGCGCTGCCACACTGGACGGACTGACCGTCGGCCAGAAGATGCAGCGTGCCGCCGAACTTTACGGTCCCTTCACTGCCACACCCAATTCCGACGGGGAATCGGTCGCAGTCTTTCCGGCCGACACCGAAGCGGGAACCGGCTATCGCATCACCTTCACACCCGAAGGCAAGAAGGCGGATGAGGGAACGATCACCCGCATAGTCCTCTGCCGATGCTTGCCTGCGACTGCGGGATCATCGGCAGGCGGTACCCCGACCGAGATCGTGAATCTTGTTGCCGTCGACGGTTCCGGCAAACCCAAATCCGGTTGGAGCGTCCAAACGCCGGCCATGAAGATCAGCGAGTGCTACGCAGCATCACAGTCGGCTGTCACGCCGGGAGTCATCACCTGCGGAAGCACCGCAGACGGGGCGGACGCGTGTTGGCCCGGTCCGGAGCCCGATTCGATTCTCTGCCTGCAATTTCCCTGGGGAACAGAACTGATCACCGCTCGGGGAGTCGACGGCGTCGAGGCCTATCCTCCGCCCGCCGACCCGACTCCCTTCGGGCTCGAACTCGAGAACGGTCTTCTCTGCCGCGTCCGACACGGCGGTTCGTGGCCATCTACCGAATCCGACCCCCGTCTGGCGGGCGCCTACTCCTGCCGAGGGCAAGGGGCGGATACCCCCATCGTGTGGGCCGAAAACACCTATCCGATAGATCGTTCCGAAGATCGGTGGACCGTGCTGGTCGGACCGTCGAAGGGACCACTGGAAACCGTCGCCGTCACCAAGGCGATATTCCTTGCCGCCGAATGAGCGCTCAGACGGTTTCGGATTTGCCCTCGGTCAGAATCAGTTCCACGGCCAACAGCGCGGCGCAGGCCAGTCCCGCGACCAGTTCGGGCACCGCGGTGTAGGTACCACCGAGCACGACGACTATCGCGACCGAGAACGGCACGAGGGTGCGTACCGAGGAGTCGTGTAGTCGAATGTGGATGAACCACAAGGCGGCAAGGATGACCGCGACCGGAACGGTGACGGCAGCACCCGTCACCAACGCGCTGCCGTCACCGTGATGAGTCCAGAAGTCGACGCGCGAGGCCAACCCCGCACCGATGGCGGCAGCGGCGGCGAAGATGAAGTAGTGACCGAACCCCCAGACGAAGGGTGAGACGTTGTCACCGCCGATCACTTCGCCTGCATTGCGTTGGAAGTACAACCACCACAGGCTGAAGACAATCAGAATGCCGCCGATCACGACGTAGGTGACCTGCGCTGCCGGATGCTCACCGTCGACCGCGTCCTGAATCGCGATGGTGGTCGAAAGGATCGTCTCGCCCAGAACGATGATGAAGAACAACGAGTACCGCTCCGCGATGTGATGCGGGTGCCACGGCGTCATGCCCGGCTTCTCCGACCAGATCGGTACCGCGAATTCGCACAGAACCAACACCAGGAACGTCGGGACGTAAACGGCGGACGGCACGAAGTAGAAACCGATCCAACCGATCTGGACCAACACGATTCCGAGAGCGTATCGACGCGCCGTGAGCGCATGTTCGGGGTCGTTCCGCGAGACCCTGAGCCATTGGATGACCAGTGCTATTCGCATGATGACGTAGCCGACGATGATCAGCAGGGCGTCGTCGTTGAAGAAGCGGACGATGCCGGCTGCAAGGACCAGCGATCCGAGGATCTGGAAGATGGTCAGCAGCCGGGCGATTCCGTCGTCGTTGTCGTACGCCGAGGTGAACCACGTGAAATTCAGCCACGTCCACCAGATCGCGAAGAAAGCCATCGCGAAGTGCCCGACGCCCGAAGCCGCATGCCCTTCGCTGATCGCGTGGTGCAGACCGGTGGCCGCTTGAGCGACCGCCACGACGAAGCAGAGGTCGGTGAGCAGTTCGAGCGGCGTCGCCACCCGGTGCGGCTCGTGCGGGTCCCGCGGAACCAACGGCCTGATGAACGAACTGGTGCGATTCACGAAGGGCAGAGTAGCGCGATGATTGCCGACGCGCTGCCCGTGACTGGAACCTGTCGTCTCAGATATTCAGGCCGACGCCCCGATCTGGGCTCGGATCTCCAACTGATCGGCGAGTTCGGCGCCTATCGCCCCCGCGCTCCCCAAAGTGAAGGCGATCTGCCGTCCCCACAGGAAATAGCGGTGAATCGGATAGTCGACATCCGCGCCGATTCCGCCGTGCATGTGCTGGGTCGCGTGCACCACGCGCAAACCGCCGCGCGACGCCCACCATTTGGCGACCAGCGCAGCCGCTTCCGCTTCACTCTCGACTCCGCTGTCCATCAGCCAGGCAGCGCGGTGGGTGGTCAATCTTGTGCTCTCGGTGTCGAGGTACGCGTCGGCGGCCCGGACGGCAACTGCCTGGTTGGTCGAGAGTGGACGACCGAATTGCACTCGCTCGGAGGTGTATTTCGCCGTCATCGCCAGCGCTTCCTCGCAGACGCCGGTAGCCAGGGCCGCCAGAGCGACCCGCGCACGTCGTAACGTCCAGTCTCGAACCACCGCGCCGTCCGCGGGAAGTGCGTCAGCTGCAGTAACCGCAACCCCGTCGAACTGCACAGCGCTGTTGCTCTCGCGGTTCGTCACCGCAAGCGGTGTACGCACCAGCGCATCCCGGTCCGTCGGCACGATCATCACGGTGACACTGCCGTCCGGCATCGTCACCGGAACCACCAGTGCGGCAGCGAACTCCGCGGCAGACACGGAGTCGACGCGGCCTGACAGAACCCAACCGTCAGGCGCCGGCTCGGCGCGAACCGCCGTCTCGGCGTTGTAACCGGTGTCGAAGGCGCCGGTGACGATCACCGAGCCGTCGAGCAGTCCCGGAAGCCACGACGCTTTCTGCTCCTTACTGCCGAACTCGGCAATCGGCAGCGCTGCCGTCGAAATCACCGACCAGAGCGGCACCTGGGCGACCCGGCGGCCCTGTTGTTCGAGCACCGCTGCCAGGCCTAGCATTCCGAGTCCCGCTCCCCCGACCTCCTCTGGCAGAGCAATCCCCAGAACGTCGGAATCGGCGAGGAGCTTCCACAGTTCGGCGTCGAAACCGCCGGCGCCCTCCACTTCCCGCAGGCGGTCCACTCCGGACTTCGCCGAGAAGATCGATTCACTCAGATCCCGCACTGCGGACAAGTTGTCGTCGAATTCGAATTCCATGTCAGCTCTTTTCGTTCTGTGCAGCGGGCCGGCGACGCGCAGCAAGCGCCATGCCCAGACATTTTGCGGCGACAATTTCACGCATCACTTCGTTGGTTCCACCGCCGAAGGTGTTGTTCTGGGCGCGTCGACCCAGGTTCTCGACTCGCCCTTCCAGTACCGCTCCGGGTGTGCCGGGGCGCAGTAAGCCCTTGGCGCCCAGCACTTCCTGCAGCATGCCGTACGCACTGACGACGGCTTCGGTACCGAAGATCTTGGCCGCGGCCGAATCCCCGCCGCCCAAGGTGTTGGCGGCGACGTCCGCCACCAGTCGTAGGTTCATCAGGTCGGCAGCACTGAGCAGCGCGTAGACTTCCGCCAATTTCTCACGTACCCAGCCGATGTCGTAGACGTGGCCGTCACCGGCGGGTTCGGTCTTTGCCCATTCGACCACCTCGGCAAAGAGCTCGTTGGCTATACCACCGCGTGCCGCCAGGGCAACACGTTCGTGGTTGAGCTGGTTGGTGATGAGCTTCCACCCTTGATTGAGCTCACCGACGACATTGGTGATCGGCACCCGAACATCTTCGTAATAGGTTGCCGAAGTGCTGATTCCGCCCACGGTGTGAATTTCGGTGACCGAGAACCCCGGCGAGCTGGTCGGTACCAGGACCACGGAAATGCCCTGATGCGTCGGCGCGTCAGGATCGGTACGAACGGCAAGCCAGACCCAGTCGGCAAACACACCGGCACTGGTGAAGATCTTGTTGCCGTTGATGACAAGCTCGTCACCCTCGATGCGGGCGCGTGTTTCGAGTGCCGCGAGGTCGGTGCCCGCATTGGGTTCGGTGTAGCCGATGGCAAAGATCAACTCGCCCGCCAGGATCGGACGCAGGAAGAAGTCCTTCTGAGCTTGCGTCCCGTGCTTGATCAGAGCGGGTCCGACGGTGTTCAGCGTGACCAGCGACAGCGGCGCATTGGCGCGAATCACCTCGTCGTAGAACACGTACAGAGCTTCGGGGTTCTCGCCCCGACCGCCGAATTCCTCCGGCCACCCCAAGCCCAGCCAACCGTCTTTACCCATTCGGCGCAGAATGCGATCGAAGACGGGGCCGCCTTCGGTCTGATCCACGAGAGCACGGCGGTCTTCGTCGTTGATGATCTCCGCGAAGTACGCCCGCAATTCCTTGCGCAGAGTCTTCGACTCCTCCGACAAATCCAAGTACATGGTGAAACTCCTAAGATCTACGAACGCGGCAGGCCGAGTACGCGCTGCGCGATGACGTTGAGTTGAATTTCGACGGTTCCGCCGCCGAACAGAATCGAGGGAAGTCCGATGTGGTCTATCGCGTAATTCGCCGACGGGTCGACAACGGCGGCACGAGGTCCGAGCAGTCGCAACAGATCCCGCGAGCCCTCACGCTGCGCCAGGGCGTTGTACACCTTCGACACGCTGATCTCGGAGCCCGGTTCCTGACCCGCCAGTCGCGCCGACACCCCGCGTAGATTCATCGCGGACAGTGCCAACTCACGAGAGATACTGCGGCCGAGGCCATCCACTGCGTCTTCGCGAGGGCAGTCGTGGCTCGCGTCGGCAATAACCTGACGGAACAGCCGACTCGAACCGTGGTGCAGCGTGCTGCCCATACTCAGGCGTTCGTTGGACAGCGTTGTCGCAGCAAGCTTCCACCCTTGCCCCGGCTCCGCCACCAGGCAGTCGTCCGGGACGAAGACGTCGTCGAGGAATACCTCGTTGAACTCCGACTTACCGGTGGCTTGTTTCAGCGGACGTACGTCGATGCCTTTCGAGGTCATGTCGACCAGGAAGTACGACAGCCCACGATGTTTCGGAGCGTCGGCGTCCGAACGCGCCAGGCATACTCCCCAATCGGCCTCGTGCGCGCCCGAGTTCCACACTTTCTGACCCGACAGGACCCAGCCACCGTCGACCTTGCGCGCTTTCGTGCTCAGACCGGCCAGGTCTGATCCCGCGCCCGGCTCACTGAACAGCTGGCACCAGATGATGTCGGCGCGCAGCGAAGGCTCGACGAACCTGTCCTGCTGCTCGGCGTTGCCGTGTTCGAGAATCGTGGGCAGCACCCATTCCCCGATCACCGTGGACGGTTGAGCCCAACCTCGCATCGCGAATTCGTGTGCGATGACGGCCTGTTCTCTCGGTCCTGCTCCCAGCCCGTACGGCGCCCGATAGTGCGGGGCAACCAGTTTGGCGTCGGCAAATCGGGCGCGTCGAGCGCTCCCCTTGGCCGGCGCCCAACTGGCGCTGGTGGTTCCGTCGTCGGGCAGCAGCGCAACCTCGTCCAGAACCCTGCGAACCTGCTCTCGTAGTTCCGGCAGCATGTCCGGGTCGACAAAGGAGAAATCCCGTTCCGAATCGGCAGACCGGTCTCCCAACGTGTGTGCCCACTTCACCTCGGAACCCGCCACCGCAGCGATACTGATTGCCCGGCGCCAGTACAGATGCGCGTCATGCTCCCAGGTGAATCCGATTCCGCCGAGCAACGTGACACATTCGAGGGCGTTCTCGATGCCGACGGGCAAAGCGGCCAACGCAGCTTGAGCCGAGACAAGTCTCTGTTGATCCTCGTCGTGCTCTTCGGACCGAGCGGCGTCCCACGCTGCGGCACAGGCAATCTCGGAGCGGACCAGCATCATGGCCGCCTTGTGCTGAACTGCCTGGAAGCTTCCGACCGGACGGCCGAACTGCTGCCGGGACTTCACATAGTCGACCGCGGTGCGTAGCGCCCACCCGGCGATACCGCTCGCCTCCGCAGCCAACACCGTGTTGACGATCAGTTCGACTCGGTGCGCCTGGAGACCCTCGACGATCAGCCCAGCGTCGACCTTGTGATCGGTCAACGTCAGTGTCCCGATCGAGCGTGTCAGATCCACTCCGTCTTCGACCTCCACCGCAGCGGAAGACGACTGCTCGAGCCGGAACCACAACTCGCCGTCGTCGCTGTTCGCTTGCACGAGAACGACATCGGCTCCGGGCAGACCTAGAGCCGGGTCGGCAGAACCGCTCACGGTCCACCCTGCATCGCTGCGAGCCGCGCGCAATCCCACGCCGGTGCAGACTGCTCCGGTTGCACCGGCAGCCAATTCGGTCAGCATTGATTCCGCAGCCGGGCCGGCAGCTTTTGCGAGGATCCCACTGGCGATGACCGTCGGAACGTACGGTCCCGGGTAAAGCGCATCACCCAATTGCTCGACTACCACCGCCAGTTCGGCAAGCCCTGCCCCGTCACCGCCGTACTGCTCCGGCAGGTGCACTGCGTGCAGTCCCTGACGGACCAATCCATTCCACGAGTCCGGCCGATCACCGGCGGCGTACCGCTTGACGTTGCTCCGCGTATCGGCGATTCCACCGAAGCGGTTCGCGAATGCGGCTACCGCTTCCGCCAGGTCACGGTGATCTTCGAGCAGGGGCAGTGCCATGGCAGGTTCCTCAATCTTCGGTTCTTGTCAGATGCGTTCGAGAATCAGGCAGGTGGTTGCGGCGGACGCGCAGATCGCGATCAGCGCGATGGACTTGTCCCGGCGCTCCAGTTCGTCGATGGCATTGGCCAACAGTCTGATTCCGGTTGCACCGGCCGGGTGGCCCAACGCGATTGCACCACCGTTGACGTTCAGCAATTCGGGATCGACGCCGTGAACCTGCGCGAACGACATCGGTACCGAAGCAAATGCCTCGTTGACCTCGAACAGATCGATGTCGTCGATCGTCAGACCGGTGCGGCCGAGCACGATGTTTGCCGCGTCCACGGGACCGTCGAGCATGAACTCGATGTCTCCGCCGATGACGCACTGCGCCAATATCTTTGCCCGCGGCCGCACGCCGAGCATCCTGGCTCGATCCTCGGACATCAGCAGAGCGGCACTCGCACCGTCCGAGACCTGCGAAGACGTTCCAGCGGTGTGCAATCCGCCCTCTTGAACGGTACGCAGTTTCGCGAGTCCTTCGAGACTCGATTCGCGCAGACCCTGATCCCGATGAACCGGAACGTCAGAGCCCGGGGCGACCACATCGATGATGTGTGAGTCGAAGCGTCCTGCCTCCCATGCTGCTGCGGCTCGCTGCTGCGAGCGCAGCCCGAAGGAGTCGAGATCCTCGCGGCCGAAACCGCGCTTGACAGCAATCCGATCGGCCGCGGTGTACTGATCGACGGTATCGAGTGACCACGACTCCGGACGTGGTGTTCCGAGGCCGGTACCCACCTTGTACGTCAACGGAGCGCGGGACATCAGTTCCACACCGCACGCCACACCCACGTCGACTGCACCGATGGCAATCTGCCCGGCAATCAACTGCACCGATTGCTGCGCGGTTCCGCACTGCGCGTCGATCGTGGTGCAGCCCGCTTTCAACGGAAGGCCCGCATGCATCCAGGACGTACGCACGATGTTTCCGAACTGCTCACCGAGAGGCGTCACACAGCCGCCGATGACCTGGTCGACCGCGCCAGGATCCACGCCCACCCGATCCAGCACGCCTTTCTGCGCATAACCCAACAGTTCCGCCGCGTGGACTCCGGACAGCCAACCCTCACGCTTGCCGAACGGCGTTCGTGCTGCGTCCACGATGACGGGCTTCATGCCAACTCCTCGGTTCGTAATGCTGGGTTCTCCGGTAATGCTGCGCCGTCCAGACCACGCACGGTCAGGGACCACTCGTCGATCAGGTCCAAGCTGACGCTCGAGCGCGCGGTGAACTCGGTGTCGCAATCACACAGCGCTGTGACCGCTTCCACCATTTCTTCCATAGATTCGACCTGATCCGGCCGGATAGTCTCACCGACCAGGACTCTGGCGCCCTCACTGAGCACCGCTGCCCGCGGTTGAACCGTGTTGACGCGAACCCCCTGGCCGTAGAGTTCCACGCCCATGCCGTTGCTCATCCTGTTGAGCGCTGCTTTGGACGCGCCGTACACGGTCATGGCAGTTCCCGGTTCGACCCACGTGAACGGCGGGCCATGCCACGGTTTGACGGTGCCACTGGACACGTTCACGATCCAGCCGTATCCGTTTGCCACCATCCCCGGCACCACGGCTTGCATCAGATCGAGCGGTGCATGGACATTTGCCTCGAACATCAATCGTCGCCGCCGCAGTGGGTAATCCGAGAGCGGCTGATAGATCGCCGCTGCCGCGTTGTTCACCAGGATGTCGATCGTCCCGCCAAGCTTCTCGATCGCCAGCGGTACAACGGTGTCGCGCTGCTGCTCGTCCGTCAGATCTGCGACAACTATCTCGACTTTGGTTCCGTACTTGGCAATTCGAGCCGCAGTCTCTTCGAGACTGCCGGGCAGGGTTGCATGCGTGCCGAGCGTCCGAGCCACGAGGGCGACGTCGGCACCCTCGGCTGCCAGTCGCTCCGCGACGCCCGCACCGATTCCGCGACTGGAACCGGTGACAAGCGCTCGGCGGCCGTCAAAGCGCCTCGTCATGCTATTTGAACTTCGAGGCGAAGCGATTGATGCTCTCCGCAATCCGTGCAACTTCGTCTTCACGCAGGCCGTGACTCATGCCGAGTGTCATTCCTCGGGCGAAAACCGCGTCGGCTTCCGGCAATCCTTCGGCCGGCTGACGGAACTCGATGTTGTTCATCATCGGGTGACGAGTGACGTTGCCGCTCCACACAGTTCGTGTGTCGATACCGTCGGCCTCGATGGCTTCCTGCAGGTCGCTGCGCGTGAAGGGGGCGTTCTCGTTGATCATCACCGGGTAACACAGCCACGCCGTGTCGAGACCGTCGAGTTCTACCGGCGTCGTGAAGAATTCGGGGTGAGCACCATATGCCGCTGTGAAGGCCGCAAAGGTGGCCTTGCGCGTCTTGTAGTTCTCTTCCAGCTTGTCGAGCTGCACCACGCCGTAGGCTGCGCCGAGTTCGGAGGGCTCGAAGTTCCACGACATGAGCTCGAAAATGAAATCGTTGTCGTAGTCGACGCCGTCGAGTTCTTCACGGAAGACTCGACCGGACTTGGTGCTGCCGAACAGGTTCGGCTCGCTACGACGGCCCCAACGGCGAAGCAGAAGAGCCTTGTCTCGGCTGGCTTCGTCGTCGACGCACACCATTCCACCGGTTCCCGCGCACGTGATGATGTGTGCCATCGAGAAGCTGGTGACGACGATGTCGGCCCGAGAGCCGGTAGGAGTGCCGCGGAGCGTGGCGCCGATCGCATCACACGAATCCTCGATCACCTTGAGTCCATGGCGATCAGCGATATCACGAATGACGTCCCAGTCCGGGCAGTTGCCGGCCAGGTTCGGCATCAGTATGGCACCGGTCTTTTCGGTGACCATGGCTTCGATCTTGGTGACGTCGACGTTGAACGTGTTGGGTTCCACGTCCACGAACACCGGCACCAGACCGGCACGCACGATCGGTGCGATATCGGTGGAGAACGTCAACGGCGACGTGATGATCTCGCTTCCCGCAGGCAGTCCGAGCAGCTCGACTGCCAAGTACAAACCCGAGGATCCCGAGTTGCACATGACGCCGAACTTCTTGCCGGCCAAGGCCGCGATACGTTCTTCCATCTCGAAGACGTTCTTGCCGATGCGCAATCCTTGATGCCCGCTGCGCAAGACGTCGACAACAGCCTGTATTTCTTCCTCGCCGTGGGTGGCCCTGGCGTAGGTGATCCGCTCGCTCATCTTGTTCCTGCTTTCTCGAATAGGCGGCAGATTCAGCGATCTGCCGAGAGGACGAGCGCACTGTGCGGGACGGGAGAGCCGCCGGTCACGAGCACGTTGTCCAGAGTTTTGGTCGGTTGATTGGTGGAGGTGCCGCGGATCAGGCGAACACCTTCGGCAATACCGTTGACGCCGTGGATGTATCCCTCACCGAGTTGACCGCCGTGGGTGTTGATCGGCAGGCGACCGTCCAGCTCGAGATTGCCGTCGGCGATGAAGTCTTTTGCCTCGCCCCGACCGCAGAATCCGTACTCCTCGAGTTGAAGCAGAACCATCGGGGTGAAAGCGTCGTAGAGAATTGCGGCATCGATGTCGTCCGGCCCGATACCGGCCTGGTCCCACAGTTGGCGCGCCACGAGTTCGACTTCCGGCATGCTGTCGATGTCGTCGCGGTAGTAGCTGCTCATCGAAATCTGTTGCGGACCTACACCTTGCGCAGCGCCACTGATGACCGCAGGTTTGTGCGGCAGGTCGCGGGCGCGCTCCGCACTGACGATCACCAGCGCCTGTCCGCCGTCACTTTCCTGGCAGCAGTCGAGCAGGCGGATGGGATCGGCGATCATGCGTGAGTTCTGATGGTCCTCGATAGTGATCGGGCGTTCGTAGAACCAGGCCTTGGGGTTGTTCGCCGCATGCTTGCGTGAGAGGACCGAGATCTGGCCGAAGTCGGCGCTTGTTGCCCCGTACTTGTGCATGTACAGCTTGGCGAGGAAGGCTTCCTGCTGCGCCGGGGTCAGAAGCCCGTACGGGTTGATCCAGTTCCGATACTCCTGGTCCGTCGACGCGTTGTACGCAAAAGGTGGCGGGCCGGCGCCGAATCGGTGACCTGATCTTTCGTTGAAGGCACGGTAGACGACCACAACGTCGGCAACTCCGCTGGAGACGGCAAGCGCTGCTTGTTGAACCGGTGCGCAGGCACCGCCGCCGCCGTGTGGAATTCGACTGAAGAACGTCAATTCCGGGATCCCGAGGGCGCGTGCGACCGCAATCTCAGGATTGTTCTCCATGGTGAACAGCGCAAATCCGTTCACCTCTTCTGCCTCGATGTGAGCGTCGTCGAGTGCGGCGATCACGGATTCGCACGCCAACTGCCATTCGCTACGGCCGGAGTTCTTGGAGAACTCGGTTGCGCCGATTCCGGCGATGGCTGCTTGCCTCGAAAATCCTCGTGTCATGCGATTACCCTTTCCACCGGTTCGAGAGTCACGTCGGCCGTCACGTGTGTTCCACGGGCGTTTTTCCCGAGAACCGTCACGGTGAGCGCCCGGCCGTCTGTGGCGGTGACCTCGCCGGTGAATGTCATGGTGTCTCCGGGAAAGTTCGGAACACCAAGCCGTAGTGATGTTTTGACGATCCGTGATGCCGGGCCGGACCAGTCGGTGATATAGCGGTCGATGAGCCCGTTGGTGGTGTTGATGCTCATGAAGATGTCGGGAGTTCCGCGATCCTGGGCCTTGCCCGGATCGTGATGCACGTCCTCGAAATCCTGAGAAGAGATCGCAGTGGCGACGATCAGCGTTCGATCCAACGGCAATTCGAGGCTGGGGAGGACCGAACCCACTTCGCAGTCAATCAGTTTCGTCATTGCACCGAACCCCGTCGCCTCAGTTGCGGCAGCATCTCGCCGTGAGCGTGCTCGGAGAAGGTCACTTCGAGTTCCAAGCCGAAGTCGAGTTCCTCGTGATCGATCCCCGCGATGTCGGCAACCAGACGCGTGCCTTCTTCGAGATCGACGAGTCCGACGGCGAGTGGGTACTCGAAAGCAGGATCCTTCGGGTGATGGATGACCGTGAAGCTGTGCAACGTGCATCGCCGCGTGGATTCGACTGTGTCCCAACTGAACGAGCGGCATTCCGGGCACGCGGGTGCGGGTGGGTGGCGCAGTGTCTTGCAATCCCCACACCGTTGGATCTCGAGGCGACCCTCTTTGGCCGCAGAGAAGAAGAAATCGTTGTCGTCGGTGACGGTCAGTCTCGGAACAGCGGTGTTGCGGGAGCCAGTCTCGCTCATGCGATTACCTCCTGGACTTCGAGTTGAGTATCTGTCTGGGCATCTGGTTTGAACCTGAGCAATCGAAAGCGCTCTTCGACCAACGTCTTTCCGTCCTGGTCGACGTACTCCTTGAACAGAGTGATGAAACACCCGTGACCGAGGGCAGTCTGTTTGAACGGCGAGATCGCTTCGATGGTGAAATGCGCGGTGACGTGGTCTCCGGGGCTCAGCTCCGCGAAATACTCCTGCTCGACGTTGGTCGCGACAACGGACGTGTATCCGGCCTCGTCCAACAACGCCAGCAGTCGTGAATACGCGAAGTCCTCGGAGGCTCCGTCGGCACGAAGTTGCTGGACCTGCCGATAACGTCGGTAACCCGCCATCACCCAGGTCGAAATCATGGCGGGCGGACAGACGACGTCTCGACGGCCGGTACTGCGGGCGGCCTCTGCGTCGACGTAGATCGGGTTGCGGTCGTCGTGCGCCTCGACCCAGTTGCGGATCATCGCCTCGTTGACGGCGTAGCGGGCGACGCGGGGTGGTTCGGCCTCTGCGCCGATGAAATTCGGAAACTGCGTCTGCAGGCTCTGCACTGAAATCCTCCGTGAACGAAAGTTGAGCAAGCGCTTGATTTTGAAGCTAGCATAGGAATCCGGAAGTGGAAACACGCGATCTCACCGACGAATTGGTTCGAGACGGAGCTATCAGGCAGGATTGCGCTACGTTCGACGCCGGCAGCCCGGCACCCCCGAATCCCTGCCCTGAGCAGGACCGACAACCAGTGGAGATTTCAGTGGCATCACCAGATCGTCGGGAGAAGATCCTGGAGAGCTCAGCCGAGCTGTTTGCCAGGAAGGGTGTCGCCACCACGACCGTTCGCGAGATCGGCGACGCCGCCGGTGTGTTCTCGGGCAGCCTCTACCACTACTTCAAGTCGAAGAATGCGATAGTTGCCGAGCTCATGCGCGGCTTCATCACCGACATTCAGCTCCGCTTCGATCAGGTGGAGAAGACGGCAAACGACCCCGAGGAAGTCCTGCGCGGCTTGATCCGCGAGACGCTGGTCGTCATCGAACTACACCCGCACCCGACGGCGATCTACCAGAACGATCGGGCTTATCTTCGCGACAACGATCTCCTGCAATCCGTCGACGGGCCTTCCCGCCAAGTCCGCGAGCATTGGATGAAAGCGATTGCCGAAGGCGTCGATCAGGGAATCTTCCGCAAAGACGTGGCACCGGAAATTTTCTATCGATCGGTACGAGACACCTTGTGGTCGACAACGCATTGGCCGGATCGCCAGAAGTACACCACCGACGAGTTCGCGGATCTGATGATCACGCTCTTCCTCTCGGGATTCAGGGTCGCCTGACCAGATCCGGCAAATCCAGATGTTTCGGGGTTCGTCCCTGCGGCAACAGGATCGACACCGCGAACACGACCACCGCGCAGCCCGCGCACACCAGGTAGGCGACGGAGAATCCGGTCCACGACGTGGAATGTTCCGAACCGCTGATCACGAATGCAGCGAGAATGGTTGCCACCGTCGCACTGCAGATCGTGCTTCCGGACGTCCGCAGAAGTGAGTTCAGCCCGTTGGCAGCCGCCAGTCGCTGACGAGGCACGGCAACCAGAATCAGCAGCGAGAGCGTGCTGTACACGATGGCAGTCCCGACCGCTGTGATACCCAGTGCTGCAACCACTCCCCACAGCGGCTTACCGGCAACGGCGTGAATCCCGTACCCGCCGGCGAGGAACACGGCGCCGGTCAACATCGCGGTCCGTGAACCGAAGCGGTCGGTGATACGCACCGCAACCGGTGAGAACAGCACCATCGCGATACTCGCCGGAATCTGGCAGAGCGCTGCCGCGATGATCGACAGGCCGTACCCGGCACCCGGCCCCTTCATCCCCTGCAGCAGTTGTGTCGTGATCAGCGTGTTCCCGAAAAACGCGAACCCGACCAGCAGAGCCGCCAGATGCGGGATCAACACTGCACGTTTCACGAGAGCACGGACGTCGACCAGCGGATTGACGTTGCGCCGCTGTTGAATTACCCAGAGCGTGAACAGCACCGCCGACGCGGCCAGCATGGAGATCACCGCTCCACTGGTCCACCCCCAACTCGACCCCTGAGTGATCGGCACAAGCAGAGCAATCATCGCGGCGCTCAGACCAACCGCCCCGACGCCGTCGAATCTTCCCGACGGATTCGGCTCGGACTCTCGAATGAACAGCACCGCAGCAAGAGTCACGGACAGCCCGATGGCGGTGGTTACCCAGAACAGGACGTGCCAATTCGAGTACTGCGCGATCATCGCAGAAAACGGTATGCCCAAAGCGGTTCCGACACCGAGCGTCGAACTCATCATGGCCACTGCGCCGTTGACCTTGTTCCGTGGCAATTCGTCTCGCAGCATGGAGATTCCGATGGGGATGACTGCCGACCCGGCCCCCTGCAACGCTCTCGCGAAGATGAGTACAGCGATGTCCGACGACAGCGCACACAACATCGAGCCGAGAGTCATCATCGAGAAAGCAACCAGAAGCATCTTCTTCTTGCCGAACATGTCGGCGAGTCGACCGAAGATGGGAGTGACGACAGCGCCGACCAGCAGCGTGACGGTCACCAGCCAGGACACGGCCGTGCGTCCAGCGCCGGTGAAGTGCGGCAACTCCGGCAGCAGTGGAACGATGACCGTCTGCAGAACAGCCTGGAACACTGCGGCGGCGACAACGATGGGGAACAGGAAGCGGGAGCGCGGCTGCGCGAGTCCCGCGTCGGAGGTGGTGACTGCAGGCGTGCCCGGCGGACGGTCGAGCGTCGTCACCCCACACCGCCTGTTCTCACTAGGTAAATATCCGTTCACCTACATTAGGTGAACGGATATTTACCTAGCAAGAATTGTGACGCCGCTCACCCGTCGAGCAGCTTTTGCACCAGCGGTGCGTACAGCGCAACCACCTCGTCCTGGGTGCCGGTGGCATGGCCGGCCATCATCCGTCGGCGCATGATCGCCACTCCGACCACCATCGACATCGCCAGTTCCGCGCGCAATCTCGCGTCGGGGCCGGACAGGCGAGCGGCGAGGGTGTCGATCATCTGCGTCGAATAGTTCTCGCGCAGCTTGCGGTTGCTCTCTTCACTGACGCCGCTCATGAACAACAAGCTCATGGACAGCGGCTTGTACGACTCCAGCGGCTTGGTGAACAGCGAGACCATGCGCTCGCCGAGCGAGTCGTTCGGGGCGTCGAAGACCGTGACCGCCGCTGCCCGGAAGTCGACCAACTCGTCGTACAACTGCTCTTTGGAACCGAAGTACTTGATGATCAGAGGCGCGCTGACGCCTGCGTCTTCGGCGATGTCCTTGAGCGTGATTTCGCGGTACGGCCGAGTCGCGAATGCTTTCCCGGCCGACGCGATGATCTGCGCACGCGTCTGCTCGGACGTACGACGCACCTGCTGACCTTGCTCCGTGCCGCTCATCAAGCGTTCCGCGACAATTCACGACGGCCGGACAATGCGCGACCCAGCGTCAACTCGTCTGCGAATTCGAGATCGCCACCCATCGGAAGACCCGAAGCCAACCGAGACACCGTGAGCCCCGGAATGTCTCGCATCATGCGAACGAGATAGGTAGCTGTCGCCTCACCCTCGGTGTTGGGGTCAGTGGCGATGATGACCTCGGACACGTCGACGCCGTCCTCCTGATTTGCGATGCGAGCCAACAACTCCCGGATACGCAACTGGTCAGGCCCGATCCCCGAGAGCGGATTGAGCGCACCGCCGAGCACGTGATAGCGACCCTTGAACTCACGGGTGCGCTCGACGGCCTGAACGTCCTTCGGTTCCTCCACGACGCAGATCACCGTGCGATCGCGACGTGCGTCGGCGCAGATGCGGCACTTCTCCTGATCGGAGACAGTTCCGCACACCGTGCAGAACTGAACGCCGTCACGGATGCGCTGCAATGCATTTTTCAAACGGTCGATCTCGGGAGGCTCCACGGAGAGCAGGTGAAAAGCGATGCGTTGAGCGCTCTTCGGCCCGACTCCGGGAAGCTTCCCGAGTTCGTCGATCAGATCCTGAACCGGACCTTCGTACACGCGTTCTCGTTTCTAGAAGCCGGGGAGACCGGGAAGGCCTCCGCCGAGTCCGCCGGCCAACGGGCCGAGCTTCTCAGCAGCGACTTCCTGTGCCTTACGCGAAGCGTCCTCGATCGCGCCGATCACCAGATCCTGCAGCGTCTCGACATCTTCGGGGTCGACGACCTTGGGATCGATCTGCAGACCGACAACCTCGCCGGTGCCCTTGACCGTGGCGACAACCAGTCCGCCACCGGCCTGACCGGTCACTTCGGCCTGAGCCATTTCCTGCTGCGCCGCCATCAATTGCTGCTGCATCTGCTGAGCCTGAGCCAACAGAGCAGACATGTCGGGTGCTCCACCTGGTTGCACGAGCGGTCCTTTCTACAGAGTTATCCCCACCAGCGTAGTCGGTGCGCGCTACCGTGAGCGGGTGCGCCGGAACCAGTCAGACACCGTAAAACCGTCAAGAGGGTCAAACATGGCATCACGTGTGTTCCGCTCCACTGCCCTGATCGCCGTGGTCGGGGCCGGGCTTCTGAGCGCTGCGTGCACGATTCCGACCGAGACTGCCGAGGCCACGACTTCGGTCGAGGTGTCTCCGCTGAGCACTGTCGCCGCTGACGTCCCCGCTGCGCTCACCGGCAAGGTCGTCTTCCTCGATCCCGGGCACAGCGGGGCGAACGACGACAGCATCAACACCCAGGTCCCCACGGGCCGCGGCGGCACCAAGAACTGCCAGACCACCGGCACCAACACCGATGCCGGGTTCCCCGAGCACACCTTCAACTGGGAAGTCGCGAGCCTGGTCAAGAGCGAACTCGAAGGCCAAGGCGCCACAGTGGTCCTGAGTCGACCGGACGACATCAGCGTCGGATCTTGCGTCGACGCACGCGCCGAAGCTGCCAATTCCTCCGGCGCCGACGTAGTGGTGAGCATTCACGCGGACGGCGCAGCAGCCGGAGCCGAGGGCTTCCACGTCTGCTACTCCGCGCCCCCGCTGAACACGGTGCAGGCCGGCCCGTCCGTCGCCTTTGCCGAAACCATGCGCGACTCACTCGTCACCGCCGGGCTCACCCCGTCGACCTACATCGGTGACGACGGGCTGGCACCACGCGCCGATCTGACGGGACTCAATCTGTCGCAGCGGCCGTCGATTCTGGTCGAACTCGGCAACATGCGAAATGCCGACGAGGCAGCGCGCATGACGAGCCCGGACGGTCAGCAGGAATATGCGTCCGCCGTCACCAGCGGAGTCACCGCCTTCCTCACAACCCCCTGACCTGTCTTTCTGTGGAGAAATTCCACTTGTCCACAGGTATGTCGGCACCGCCGAGGTAGCCCGCTCACCTGGATACGGTTCTGCCATGGGGCCGATACTTCAGGTAGATTTCGCTGCTCTGCAGCAACTTTCAGCTGATCTGTCTCGAATTGCGGAACAGATCTCGGGGATCGATTCCGCCGGTACGATTTTCGAAGCCGCGGCGGCCCTGAACTCGTCCGCCGTCGCGGCTGTGTCGACTGGGAATGCCGGCGTCATCGCCGACGCGTACCGGCACCTGGCTACGCAATTGGGACTCATGGCGTCGGGAACCGCTGCCGCAGCACGTCTGTACGACGCTGCCGAGGGCGAAGTGGTGTCCGAACTGCGCGGAGCCTACTGATGCGGCCCACCGTCTCTCAGCTTCGAACGTGGTCACCGGAGAAATTGCGCACAAGCGCTTCGGAACTGATCGACATCGACCGGCAGATCGAAGTTCTCGGCAATGACGCCGGACGCAGCATCGACGCCGTCCGCGAATTCTGGCAGGGACAAGCGTCGAGCGCGGCGGCAGTGCAGTGGTCTGGCATCTCGCTTTCCTCGTCCCGGCTGTCGATTGCAGTTCGCGTAGTTGCGGATCTGTATGGCGGAGCGTCCAATACGATCGGTGCGGCGCGAAAATCAGTTCTGGACCTGGTCGAGGAGGCGACTCTCGAACACGGCTTGACGGTGTCAGACAGTGGAGCGGTATCGGCACCTGAGACGAAGCAGCCATGGAATCTGGCCGACGCCATGCAAGATTCCGAAAACGCCACGGCTGCACAGGTTTTTCAGCAGAAGATCTCCACTGCATTGACGGCACTCGACGACGAAGACAACCGGGCCGCGACTGCTCTGCGTGCGGCATTCCGAGAGATCGGATCACTCCTTGGCAATCAGCCTGATCGCCTCGACCGCACTGTCGTCGACATCCTCGACGGGAGGTCGACACTCCCCGGGACACCCACGGAGCTACACCGACTCTGGGAATCGCTCACGCCCAACGAGAAAGACGCGTTGGCGAGGTGGGATCCGTCCATCGGTAGCCGCGACGGCCTTCCCGCCCTCGACCGGGACTACTACAACCGGCGGTACCTCTCTGCGCTCGAGCAGTTGCCGGATCGAACGGTAGCTGCCGGATACACGGCCGTGCGCGGCGAACTTCGACCGGACACGTTCCTTCTCTCGGTCACGGATGGGCATGCCGTCGTGGCAGTCGGTAATCCCGATGCCGCCGGCAACGTCGCAACACTGGTTCCCGGAACCGGCTCCGGGCTGTCGGGCGTCGGCGGAGACCTGCAACGAACCAAGGCCATGTACGACGCGTCCGTCAGGGCAGCACCGACGGAAGCCACATCAATGATCCTGTGGTCCGGATACGACGCTCCCCCAGGCATTCCCGACGCAGCATCGGATCGGTACGCCACCTCCGCAGCGCCGAGGCTCGACAGCTTCCAGGACGGGTTACGAACCTCGCATGACGGTCCGCCTTCGCACAACGTGGTGATCGGTCATTCCTACGGCAGCACCGTCATCGGTGCTGCGACTACCCGTGGCGCTTCCCTCGACGTCGACGAACTGGTTTTTGTCGCAAGCCCCGGCGTCGATGCCGAGCGCGTGAACGAACTGAGCCTGGACGGCGTCGACTCGGCCGAGATGGCTCGCCATGTTCATTCGACGACGGCCTTCTGGGATCCGGTCCAATTGATCCCCACGATCCTCGGAGTCCACGGGTTCGACCCGTCGGATCCGGAATTCGGCGCGCAGGTATTCACCGGATCTCCCGGGGAGCCTGGGTTCGGAGTTCACAGCGATTACTGGGAAAGCGGAAACCCCGCACTCACCGAATTCGGACGGATCATTACCGGCCCATGAAAGAAGGCGCCGTACCGGTGAAGGTACGACGCCATCTCGGTGATGCAGGATCGGTTAGACGAGTTCGCGCTTGAGGTTGTCCAGGACCTGGGCCTGGATGCGCTGCAGACCCTTCGGAGCGAACGTGCGCTCGAAGAAGCCGCCGATACCGGTGGCACCCTGCCACTGGGTGAGCGTCGTCACCGTCGTTCCGGTGCCGTTGGGGGCAACGGTCCAGGTGGTGACGAGGCTGGAGTTCGCGTCCTTCTCGGTGATGACGTTGCCGTCGACCGTCACTGTCGCCTTGACGTTGCGCGAGCGCTTTTCCGTCGCCTTGAGCGTCCACTGCGCGACGGTTCCGTCACCCTGGCCACCTTCGACGACCTTGTAGTCGAGGTACTGCTCGGACAGGATTCGCGGGCGAACCGTCTCGTAGTCCGAGAGCGCCGCGAGCACCTTGTCGGGTGCTGCTGTGACGACTGTCGAACTCATTGCATTGACCTGACCCATATGCCCTACGTCTCCTTGCTCGACCAACGCGGCTCGATACCGCGAATGACTACCCGAATCCGCACCTCGAACTGCGCAGATATTCCTTTCCATACTGCCTGCTGCGCCCGGGTATCTCGACCATCTACCCATTCCGTGTGAGCTGGTTCACCACTCGGAGCATTTACCGAGTTCGATTGCAACAACTCGATCAAATTCGGGCATTAATACCCCTCCGGATAGCTTGCACACGCAACTACCGATAGCGTCAGGGTGTGACTCTCTCGTTCAATGGGGTAGTTCAGAAGTTAGATCGAATCCGGACAAAGCAAGGCCCGGGTTCCGATGCTGCGCGTGAAATGGGGTTCGAGCAGCACAGAGAAGGCGTCGAACGCCTACTCGCGTCATACCGCGCCATTCCCGCCGATGCTTCTGTACGCCTGGCAAAGAAGACATCCAATCTGTTCCGCGCTCGCGCCAAGACGTCGGCCCCCGGCCTCGACGTCAGCGGTCTGGCAGGTGTCATCGCCGTCGATGCGCAGGCGCGCACAGCCGACGTCGCCGGCATGTGCACGTATGAGGACCTCGTCGACGCGACGCTGCCCTACGGGCTGGCGCCCCTGGTCGTGCCTCAACTCAAGACCATCACCCTGGGCGGTGCGGTGACCGGCCTGGGCATCGAGTCCACCTCGTTCCGCAACGGCCTGCCGCACGAGTCGGTACTCGAAATCGACGTACTGACCGGAAGCGGCGAGATCATCACGGCAACACCGGACGGCGAACACGCCGAACTGTTCTTCGGTTTCCCCAATTCCTACGGCACCCTTGGCTATTCGACGCGATTGAAGATCGCACTCGAACCCGTCAAGAAGTACGTCGCCTTGCGCCACGTGCGCTTCGATTCGTTGAAGAAGCTCGAAGAAACGATGGATCGCATCGTCACCGAACGCGAGTACGACGGGATCGCCGTCGACTATCTCGACGGGGTGGTCTTCACCGATTCCGAGAGCTACCTCACACTCGGCGTGCAAACCGACAAGGAAGGCCCGGTCAGCGATTACACCGACCAGGACATCTTCTACCGGTCGATCCAGCATTCGTCACTCACCCAGCCCAAGACGGATCGCTTGACCATTCGCGACTACCTGTGGCGCTGGGACACCGACTGGTTCTGGTGCTCACGAGCTTTCGGTGCACAGAACCCGAAGATCCGGCGCTTCTGGCCCAAGCAGTACCTGCGCAGCAGCTTCTACTGGAAGCTGATCGCCCTCGACCACAAGTACGACATCGGAGATCGCCTCGAAAAGCGCAAGGGCAAGCCCCCGCGCGAACGCGTCGTCCAGGACGTCGAGGTACCCATCGAACGAACCGCGGACTTCGTCTCGTGGTTCCTCGAGGAAATCCCGATCGAACCACTGTGGTTGTGCCCGTTGCGTCTTCGCGAGCCAAGCCCTGCCGCCGCTTCTGCATCACGGCCGTGGCCCCTCTACCCCCTCGAACCCAAGCGCACCTACGTCAACATCGGCTTCTGGTCTTCGGTGCCGATCGTTCCCGGTGAGCGCGAGGGGGCAGCAAATCGACTGATCGAAGAAAAGGTCAGCGATTTCGACGGACACAAATCGCTCTACTCCGACTCCTACTACTCGAAGGAAGACTTCGAGGAGCTGTACTACGGCGGCGACCGGTACATCGGACTCAAGGAACGCTACGACCCGAAATCCCGTTTATTGGATCTATTCTCTAAGGCGGTGCAACGTAAATGACCACGTTCAAAGACTCCAAAAGCCAGGACAAGCTCTCTATTGCCGAGATTCTCGAGACGCTTTCCGACGGCATGCTGCCGCTTCGATTCACCGCGTACGACGGCAGCACCGCCGGCCCCGAAGATGCCGACTACGGACTGCACCTCAAGTCGACTCGCGGAACCACTTATCTCGCAACAGCTCCCGGTGACCTCGGCATGGCCCGCGCGTACGTCTCCGGCGATCTCGAAGCCGAGGGCGTCCACCCCGGTGATCCGTACGAGATCCTGCGCATCATGGGTGACGAACTCCACCTCAAGCGCCCGTCCGCACTGACGCTCGCCAGCATCACGCGCTCCCTGGGCTGGGATCTGTTGCGGCCCATCGCCCCGCCGCCCCAGGAACATCTCCCTCGGTGGCGTCGCGTCGCAGAAGGACTGCGTCACTCCAAGACTCGTGACGCCGAAGTCATCCATCACCACTACGACGTCTCCAACACCTTCTACGAGTACGTCCTCGGCCCGTCCATGACGTACACCTGTGCCGCTTACGACAATGCGGAGCAGACGCTCGAAGAAGCCCAGGAGAACAAGTACCGCCTGGTGTTCGAGAAGCTCGGACTCCAGAAGGGTGATCGACTTCTCGACATCGGCTGTGGCTGGGGCTCGATGGTCCGCTACGCGGCCAGGCGCGGCGTCAAGGTGATCGGCGTGACTCTCTCACGCGAGCAAGCGGATTGGGCACAGAAGGCCATCGAGGACGAGGGCCTCGCCGATCTCGCCCAGGTCCGTTTCTCCGACTACCGCGACGTGGCCGAGACCGGATTCGACGCAGTGTCCTCCATCGGCCTGACCGAGCACATCGGCGTCGGAAACTACCCGGCGTACTTCGAGTTCCTCAAGGGCAAGCTGCGTGAGGGTGGGCGTCTGCTCAACCACTGCATCACCCGTCCGGACAACCGAAGCAGCGCCAAAGCAGGCGGATTCATCGACCGGTACGTCTTCCCCGACGGGGAGCTCACCGGTTCGGGTCGCATCATCTCCGAGATCCAGAACGTCGGCCTCGAGGTGCGTCACGAAGAGAACCTTCGCGAGCACTACGCACTGACGCTCGCCGGATGGTGCCAGAATCTCGTCGACAACTGGGACGCCTGCGTCGCCGAGGTCGGCGAAGGAACCGCCCGCGTCTGGGGCCTGTACATGGCCGGCTCACGACTCGGGTTCGAGCGCAATGTCGTTCAGCTGCACCAGGTTCTGGCCGTGAAGCTCGGCCCCAAGGGTGAGGCGCATGTGCCGCTTCGCCCGTGGTGGAAGGCCTAGGGGCAAAGCCCCTGTGCGCCTTTTTGGTAGTCGGCACTACCAAAAAGGCGCACAGGTGCCGCAGGCACCCGACTGCGTCCTCACCCAACCTCCCCGCCGCAAGACCGTCTCCACCTCGTGCGCAACCTGGCACGGGGTCTTCATCACCTCGTCGAATCCGTAGACCAACCGCGGACGACCTGCCAGCTCTGCCGCATTGTCACGGCGGCGATCACGAAATGCCACTTCTGCCATGGAATGCGCCCACCGACCGTCGAGACGCACGATCAGCGGCACACTGACTTCGCTGTAATCGCAGTCCTCGTACAGCGTGCGGCCGTCGACGCGGACCGGAGACTGGCGTCTGGCCGACGGCAACCCGTGCGCCTGCTCCACGTCGACCGCATAGTGGTATTCGAGCGTTGACTGCACCCCGTCTGCCAGGAGGCGTACCGCATCGGAAAGCGCACCCTTGAATCGATGTGGTGTTCGTTCGTCAATCCGACGACGCACATCGTTCAACGGAATTCGCGCATTTGTCACTGTGGTGATGAGTGAAACGTAGGCGCTTCGCGCTGTGGATTCGGCGGTCGCAAGATCAATCGCGGTATCCGCCCGCGACGTTCGAGGTATGACTGACGGCACGCCGATGTATCGGTGGGCTCGGGATCGGTGGACGACTACCCCGGGGTGAACCACGCCACCCACTCTGACAAGTGCACCCGACGTTCGCGCTGGAACTCGGCGGATTGTCGCGGACTGACAGCGAGCCGACTTGCCGTAGGGCACGGTGACATGGACTGGCTTGTCTGCGTCGATGCGACGCATTCCCCATTCCTCAGCTGCAGTGTCGTGGCTCAGAATCGCTTGCGGGCCACCATAAAGCCAAGCGGCGTTCAAGATCATTTCTCTGGTGAGCGGGCCAGCGGTCACTGCATACACGCCTTGTAGAACGCGCTGCCATTCGCCGCGGTCCAGAAAGTTCCGCAGCATCCCTCGGTTGTATCCGAATGACGAGAGTTGCTGTTGCCGTACCAGACCGGATTGCGCATCGAGAATCCGGAGAAACTCGCTTCCACCATGAGACGTAGTCATGGCACCAAGCGTCAGGCCGAACTCCGACAGGACTGACGCGAAATTCGCTGTCGGAGTTCGTCTGTGGATAACTCACAGGCTGGGGATGAACCCCTGTGCGCCTTTTTGGTAGCCGTAACTACCAAAAAGGCGCACGGGGGCTATGCCCCTAGCGAAGCCGGCGGGGTGAACCGCGGGCCGTACTGCGCAGCGAGTTCCTTTGCACGAGCGACGAAGCCGGCCGTGCCGCCCTCGTAACCGACGATGAACTGGTGAACGCCACCGGTCCAGGCCGGGAATCCGATGCCCATGATGGAGCCGATGTTGGCGTCCGCCGTGGTGATCAGGACGTTCTCGTCGAAGCACTTCTGCGTCTCGATCGCCTCGATGAACAGCATGCGGTCGATGAGGTCCTGGATCGGGGCGTCGGAGGTTCCGGAGTTGAAGTTCTCGCGGAGTCCGGACCACAGGCCGGTGCGCTTGCCCTCGGCGTAATCGTAGAAGCCGGCTCCACCGAGCTTGCCCTTACGATCGAACTTCTCGACGAGGGTGTTGATGACCTCGCCGGCCGGATCTGCCGGCAGTTCCTTGCCTTCGGCCTTGGCGGCGTCGGCAGATTCCTTGCGGATCTTCTGCATGAGGGTGAGGTTGAGCTCATCCGAAAGCTGAAGCGGCGCAGCCGGGTAACCGGCCTGCATACCGGCCTGCTCGATGGTGGCAGGCTCGACGCCCTCGGCGAGCATGCCGATGGCCTCGTTGATGAAGGTGCCGATGACACGCGAGGTGAAGAAGCCACGCGAGTCGTTGACCACGATCGGCGTCTTGCGGATCGCCTGGACGTAGTCGAACACGCGAGCCAGAGTCTCGTCGGAGGTCTTCTCACCGCGGATGATCTCCACCAGCGGCATCTTGTCGACGGGCGAGAAGAAGTGGATGCCGATGAAGTCTTCCTGACGCTTCACGCCGGTGGCGAGACCCGTGATGGGCAGCGTCGAGGTGTTCGAGCCCAGCAGTGCCTTGGGATCGACGATGTCCTCGATCTCCTGGAACACCTTGTGCTTGAGTTCCTGGCTCTCGAAGACTGCTTCGATGACGAAGTCGACGCCGGCGAAATCTGCCGGGTCAGCCGTCGGCGTGATCTTGGCAAGGAGTGCGTCGGACTTCTCCTGCGTGGTCTTGCCGCGCGAGAGCGCCTTGGCCTCAATGCCTTCGGAGTACGCCTTGCCCTTGTTTGCAGCCTCGATGGTGACGTCCTTGAGCACGACGTCGAAGCCTGCCTTGGCGGAGACGTACGCGATGCCCGCGCCCATCATGCCCGCGCCGAGGACACCGACCTTCTTGATGGTGGACTTCTCGATGCCTGCCGGACGTGAACCGCCGCCGTTGATCGACTGCAGGTCGAAGAAGAACGCCTGGATCATGTTCTTCGCGACGCGGCCGGTCACCAGCGAGGTGAAGTAGCGAGCCTCGATGAGCAGCGCGTTGTCGATGTCGACCTGCGAACCCTCGACGGCTGCGGCCATGATGGCGCGCGGAGCCGGCATCGGAGCGCCCTTGAGCTGCTTACGCAGGTTCGCGGGGAACGCCGGAAGGTTGGCAGCGAATGCCGGAGTGGACGGAGTTCCGCCAGGGATCTTGTAGCCCTTGACATCCCACGGCTGAACGCCGCCTTCGGGGTTGGCCTTGATCCATGCCTTCGCAGCCGGAACCAGCTCCTCTACCGAGCCGACGACCTCGTCGATGAGGCCGACTTCCTTAGCCTGAACGGGTCCACGCTGCTGCCCCTGGAGCAGGACGCCCATGAGCGCGTTCTGCAGGCCGAGCATCCGCACGGTACGCACGACGCCGCCGCCGCCGGGCAGCAGGCCGAGGGTGACCTCGGGCAGGCCGATCTTGACTCCCTTGACGTCTGCCGCGATGCGGTGGTGGGTCGCGAGAGCGATCTCGAGGCCGCCGCCGAGTGCCGCGCCGTTGATGGCGGCGACGACCGGCTTGCCGAGAGTTTCGAGGCGACGCAGGTCTGCCTTGATCTCGACGCTGTGGTTGTAGATCTCCTCGGCCTGCTCGGGGCCGACCTTGATCATGTTCTTGAGGTCGCCACCGGCGAAGAAGGTCTTCTTGCCGGAAGTGATGACGGCACCGGTGATGGAGTCCTTCTCGGCGACCAGACGGTCGACGGTGGCCTTCATCGACGCGATGTACGCGTCGTTCATGGTGTTTGCGCCCTGGTTGGGATCGTTGATGGTGAGCACGACGATGCCGTCGGCGTCCTGGTCCCAGTTGATGATGTTCTGATCAGTCACTTTGCTTGACTCCTGGTAAGCCTCGTTGGAAGGACGGACGCCGCGTCAGACGCGCTCGATGATGGTGGCAACGCCCATACCGCCGCCGATGCACAGGGTGATGAGGGCGCGCTTGCCGCCACGACGCTCGAGCTCGTCGACCATCGTTCCGGTGATCATCGCGCCGGTTGCACCGAGCGGGTGACCCATGGCGATCGCGCCACCGTTGACGTTGAGCTTCTCGTCCGGGATGTTCAGGTCCTTCTGGAACTTCAGGACGACGGAAGCGAATGCCTCGTTGATCTCGAAGAGGTCGATGTCGTCGACCGTCAGGCCGGCAGCTGCCAGAACCTTCTTCGACGCCGGCGTCGGGCCGGTGAGCATGATGGTGGAGTCGGCGCCGCTGGTGGCGGTGGCGACGACGCGAGCGCGCGGCGTCAGACCCATGTCCTTGCCGGCCTGCTCGCTACCGACGAGCACGAGGGCAGCGCCGTCGACGATTCCCGAGCTGTTGCCGCCGTGGTGAACGTGGTTGATCTTCTCGACCCAGTGGTACTTCTGCAGCGACACGGCGTCGAATCCGCCGATTTCACCGATCACACCGAACGCGGGAGCCAAGCCGGCGAGGTTCTCTGCCGTGGTGCCCGGACGCATGTGCTCGTCGTTGTCGAGGATGGTGATGCCGTTGATGTCCTTGACCGGCACTACCGACTTGGCGAAGTATCCGCCGGTCCACGCCTTGGCGGCGAGGTCCTGCGAGCGCACGGCGTATGCGTCGACGTCGTCACGCGAGAAGCCCTCGATGGTGGCGATGAGGTCTGCGCCGACGCCCTGCGGCACGAAGTAGTTGTCGTAGTTGGTGGCGGGGTCGAGTGCCCACGGTCCACCGTCGGATCCCATCGGAACGCGGGACATCGACTCGACGCCACCGGCGATCACCAGTTCGTCCCAGCCGGACCGAACCTTCTGAGCAGCCATGTTCACGGCCTCGAGGCCGGAAGCGCAAAAACGGTTGAGCTGAACGCCGCCGACGGTGTCGGGCAGTCCCGCATCGTTGACTGCAACGCGGGCGATGTCCATTCCCTGATCGCCAACGGGGGTGACGACGCCCAGGATGAGGTCGGAGATCCGGTCCTCGTCGAGGTCGGGAAAGCGCACGCGCAGTTCCTGGATCAGACCCGTGACCAGCGAGATCGGCTTGACCGAGTGCAACGACCCGGTCTTCTTGCCGCGGCCTCGCGGGGTACGGATGGCTTCATAAATGAATGCCTCTGTGGTCACTGTGAGGTGTTCCTTCCGTGTAATTCGTCGAACCGGTCTGCAGATCGTCCGCGCCACCTTCGGTGGTGGCGCATGGCCGAGGTACAGACCTCAGCCCTTTCACTGTAGAACGTGTTCCAAATTCATGGGAAGGACCGAAGCGATCCTGCTAGGTGACCGAGGTGATCAGGTGCGCGAACGCCTGCCCGCTTCGGTTCATTTCGGGTGCGCCCCCGGAAGCACTCACGGCACGATGCGATACGGCAACATCATGTCGTGATCTTCGTGATCGAGTAGATGGCAATGCCACACATATCCCTGGAGTCGACCAGAATCAGCCATATCGTGGCGCCCGCCGCCCGTCATCCCACCGCCCGTCATCCCACTGCCCGTCATCCCACCGCTCGGAAGACGATCGAACATCGCGTCGGGATCGAAACCCAGCTCATCCGCGGTGGGGAATCGCACGATGATCCGGGTGACGGTGCCGCCGTCCACCCTGACGGTGTCCTTCATTCCCGCTTCCCACGGCGCCGGCGCGATCATCGGCCCCGCCTCGAACCCTTCGGGCGACGGAGTCCACTTGTTGCCGATCACCGGCTGCGGATGTCGGATCAAGTACTCCAGCGTCCGCATCGGTGTTCTGCCGAGAATCCGGAAATTCACCAGGTGCAGGTGTATCGGATGCGGGTCCGGCGTGGTGTTGACGATGTTCCACTGCTCGACGGTGCCTTGCCGCGGCCTCTCGACGTCCGTGGTGCTGAACGTCAGGTTGTTCAGCGTCATCTGAGCCGGTGGATTCCGCAGTTCCAGTTGCTGGCTCACCGTCACCGTGCGAATTACCGTCGGCTGCTCCAACGGGGCGAGAACGTCACGTTGCCGGCGCCCACCGCGCAGTTGCGACGGAACACCACCGGTGAATCCGCGCCTGGCGTCACCGCGGAACCGGCAGAACAGCGGCATCGTCACTTCACCGATGACAGCGGCGGGTAGCGGGGGCGCCTCGTCGTTGCGAAGCTCCACCGTCGAACCCTCCGACAGTCCGGTGAAATCGACGAGGAGGTCGTACCGCTCCCCCGGTGCGCAGCGGAAGGCATTGACCGCGACGGGCGCGTCGAGCATTCCGGCGTCGTTGCCGATGACCCAGAACGTCATCATGTTCGAGAAGTGAAGATTCCACACACTTGCCGACGACGCATTGACGATGCGGAAGCGGTAAAGGCCCCGAGCCACAGCCAGTTCCGGCCACACCTTGCCGTTGACCAAGCCGACGTCGCCCACCGCGCCGCCTTCCCACGATCCTTCCGGGATCAAGATGGTGGATCGGCCGTTCTGGGCGCCTGTCGGCGTGAAGATCTTCTCCTGCAGGATCAACGGGATCTCGAATTCCTCGGCCGGCAACCCCAACGGATTTCCCAGTTTGCCGGTGTCGAATTCATCCCTGATCAGATAGTTGCCGATCAGACCGGCGTAGACGTTGAGCCGGGTGATGCCCATCGCGTGATCGTGATACCAGAGGTGGGCGGCTTCCTGACCGTGCAAAAAGTGATGCATCGCAGCCTGTCCCGGCATCACCAGCAGCTCCGGATGGCCGTCGCTCTCAGGTGAAGTGACTCCTCCGTGCAAGTGCAACGACGTCGGCGGGTTAGCGCGAAAGTCTGCCTGCATTCCATGCAGCGTCATATCCATGTCCGCTGCCAACGGATGTCCGGTCAGATCGTTCTCGAACGTCAACATGATCGGCTCGCCGGAATGCGCCTCGACGGTAGGGCCCAGATAACCGCCACCGATCTCTCCGCTGCGGTACGACAGTGCTGGGGACGAGGGAAAATCCCGATGAAAGGCATGTTGCCCCACTTGCGCTGTCAGTGTGATCTCGTTTCCGGAAAGCGTTGACAACGAATGTAGTTCGTCACAGAACGGCTCGAACTCCGGCGAATGAAAAATCAACGGAGACTCGATATCCACACTCCCCGCCGGAGCAGCACCTGCCTTTGCACCCAAAGCAACAGCCGCTGTGCCGACTACCGACCCTTTCAGAACCGATCTTCTGGAAACCCCGATACCCATACATTCCCCTCCCCATCGAAACGGGTTGCGTTCTCCCGCAAGGAAAACGCAACCCGTCTCTCCACTTCGATCTCGGAAAATCCCCCGCCTACTTTCCGTCGATCGCCTCCAGCACCGAATCGATCAGCGACTGTGGAAGTTTCGACGGCGGAGAGATTTCCAGTTCTCCCGGAGCGCCCGGCATCGTCCAGACAGTTCTGTGCCGAGCGATCGCGAGCTTCTCCCGTGATCCGTCCTCATTGACCTTGAAGTACTCGAACTCGAGGTCGATCCCCCTCTCGTAGAGGGCAGACAAGGACATCGTGACCAGGACGTCGTCGAACGGCATGACCTCGCGCAGATGCTCAACCCTGGTGTGCACACAACGAAGTTCCCCGAGAGCGCCTCTGGCCGCCATGGCCTCACGCTGAGAACGGACCAGGAACTTGTCCCGAACCCTCGACTGCCAGATGTAATAGTTGCCGAAGTAGATGTTGCCCACGACGTTTCCGTCCTGCAACGTCGTCGAGAACACCTCGGATTCGAGCAGGTACGGATTGCGCGGCACCATCGGAGCCGAGCGGATCACGGAACCACGATCGACGTTCTTCGGTTCGGTGGGAACAGCGATGTTCTTCGTCCCCGTCGGAATCGTCATCGGCTCGATGAAATCGTGGAAGTACTGCGGCATCGGCCGTGCCGCCACCACACCGTGGGAGAGGATTTCCACCCACGTCGTCTGCATCGCACTCCACCCGATGTGAGTGCGCGTCTCGCCGTCGACCCGGCACCATTCGACATGCAGATTGGTGGTTGCCCGATCCGGACCGGTGAGCTCGGTGATCCAGATCGTCCCCTCGACAATGTCGTCGGTGTACAGGTTCGCATCGATGAACACCTCGGAGTTGTTGGTCACCATGCCCCAACGACCCGTCGCCATGTCCTCCGCGATCTGCTTCGAGATCGGTCCGGTTCCCCTCTCTCGCAAAGCGCCCAACCACAGCGCGAAGCTCGCGAACCCCACTGATCCACCGACGTTGCACGCGTCCCGGAACCCGACGGGGAACCGGATCGACACCGCCGGATAGCCGCTCCGGGCCACCACATGCACGTCGGAGCCGTAGGCCATCGGATCGAACTGCGCGAGAGACTTCGCCGACAACGGTCCGGAGTCGAACTGCGGTGCCGGGTCCTGCGCCGGTTCCTCCGCATCCTCCTCATGAGTCACAAACGCGAGAATCCGCTCCTCGTTGTCCGTCAACAGAGCTGGAAAAGTCAGAACCACCACGCTTCCCTCTGCGCCGCCGCGGAAGGTCACTGCGTCGTCCTCCCTGGCGCCCATCGCCAGAGAAACCGACATCTGCCCCGTGGCCTTTCGGATCGCCTCGGCCGCCGCCCACAGCCTGGTTCCCGCACGATCGAGTGATTCGCCGCCTGCGATCAACTCGTCCAGCAGCGGAATCCGCGCCGAACCCAGAAGCGCCTTCCACTGCACGGCGGTTCGGGAGCGAATCGGTTCGATGTCACACCCCTGAGGCCAGTCGCCGGCCGAACTGAGTGACTTGCTGCCGTCGTGCGAGAGCGAGACATCCACAGAGGGCGGAATATCACCGACGACGACGGGCTTTCCGGTTTCCTGCCATTCGATGGCAAAGGCATTACTCATTTGATCACCACATCCTCATCGAGATGAATGTTCACGGCCGCCTCGGCGATCGGTTTCTCCTGCTCGTGGCGTTCCGACTTGGTCAACTCGTGAATCCCCGGGGTATGCGCGACCACAACCCGCGGGCTCTTCACTCCCAACGCCCGGCTGTGTTGCGCGAGCTTGTCGAGAATGATCTGTGCGTCGCGCGCAGTCGGATCCGCGATTTCCTCAGCCGTAGGACGGCTTTCGTCGTGGGAGAGAATCTGGGAGCGATATCCCTCGAGCTGCATCACCACTCGTCCGTCCTTCACCACCGCCACGTCGGCTTGCATGTGGGTCTCTGTCTGCACCTTGTCGTAGGCGTACGCGGTGAACGAACGAGCCTCGAATCGTCCGTCGTACATGTCGATTCGCGCAATGTTGACCGGAAGGCAGATCTCCCGCGGAACCATGATCTGACCCGATTGGAGCAGGGAATCGAGGAAGTAGGGATCACCGAGGAGGTGCTGCTTACGGTCGGCTCGCGAAATAGCGCTGAAGAGAATGTGCTCGGAATCGAGGCTCGAGATCTCTTCGAGTCGGCGGAAATCGCCCTCCTGGAACAGCAACCACGAGTAGAGATCGTCCAACGGATCGATGTCGAGCACCGGTCGCGGCAACTCCTTCTCGAACTCCGGCAGTGTTTCGTCCAGCCCGAAGATGAAGTCGGCCGAGAAATGGGGCCGTCCGTACCCGGTCCGTTCGGTGCCGATCGTGACATGCACCCGCGTTCCTGCAGCATCACGATCCTGCTCCACGACGCTTGCCTTGATCTCGACTCTGGTGCCCTCGACCGTGTCGACGACGATCGGTCGATCCAGCTTGATGTCGTCGATGCGGACGCGGCCCAGAGTCACGCGTCCGGTGACATAGGCCGCCGCCTGCGACATCGCCTCAAGCCCGAACACCGTCGGAAGCAGCGCCGATCCCTTCCAGACATGATCGAGGACAAAGGGATCCGCCGAGGTGGACAACGTCGTCCGGGTCACCAGTTCTACCTGCGGCTCGAATGTCACCACTTGGTCGATGTAGCGCGACACCGCCGGCAGAGCCGGTGCTGCCGGCGCCCAGGTGTCGAGACCGCCGAGTCGACTGGTCACGACGATACGACTCGCCTCGGGTCCGCTGTCGACCAGGCGAAGGAAATGATCCACTCCCGCAGCCGTGGAAATCGGCATGACACCCATCTTCGCGAGGTGGTTGACACTGCCCATGCGGGCGCCCATGCCGGTCTCTCCCCACACGCTGTACGCGAGCGAGAACGTCCGAGTCTTCGGGTGCCCGGCGGCATACCGCATCACCATTTCGTCGAGAAGCTCGTTTCCGTATGCATACCAGCTGTTTCCGGGCATACCTGTGAATCCGATGATGGAGGAGAAGCCCACGAACAGCTTCAAGTCGCGATCAGCGAGCGCTTCGACGAAGTTGGCTGCGCCCAGGACCTTAGGTGCAACCTCCTTGAAAGCCGCAGCGCTGTCGACTCTCTCGAACCGCCGCGGAACATTCGCCCCCGCGCCGTGGACAAACCCGGTGATCGGCCCAACCTCGACCTCGATCTGGGCGACGACGCCGGCCACCGCCGCAGCATCCGTGACGTTGCAGCGATAGTAGTGAGCGCTCAAACCGGCAGACGTGAAGTCCGCAAGAGTGGAAGCGATTTCGTCACCCGCTTGTCGCTGAGAGCTTCCGATCAGCACTAGTTCGGCGCCTGTCTTTCGGCCGAGAGCCAGAGCGCATTGCGCCATGATGCCTTTCGCGCCACCGGTCACGACCACTACATCCGAACTCCCCAACCCGCTCTCGCGGACGGTGTAGTCGCTCGAGGCGAGAACCCGCGGTTGCAGTGCCGTGCGTCCCATCTCGGTGTCGTAAGTCGCGAACACATAGGGTGCAACCGAATCCAACTCGGAGACGACGGTGGTTGCCACCACCGCGTCCGCAGTCGAGCCGTCGAATCCTATGACGCGGACATCCAGTTCGGGGCGCTCGTGATGCACCGAAGCGGCAAAAGCCGCCGCACTCGGTACCGGCGCCGGATTGCCCAACTCGACATCGGTGAACTGAATCACTGCCAATGTGGTTCGTGCGCCTCCACTTTGCTGCGCCGGAACCATCTTGTGCATGTGTTCGATCCCACGGCGCAAGCCGATTTCGGTGACGGAATCATCGGTCACACGCGGCATTACGGCAACCACGTGCTGTGCATTCGCAGGAGCGCCGTCGGAGAATGTGCGAATGTCGACCTGAGCACCACGCCCTCGCAGTTCGGATTCCAACCTTCCGACCAAACCGGCGTCGTCACCGATGACGACAAACGTCGTGTCCGTGAGGTCTCGGACTCCGTGCAACGCTGTCTCGCTCCGAACCTTTTCCAGGGTGTAATCGCGAACCCAGGTGAAGCTGTCGGCTGATAGACCCTTTGCCTTCACCGGCAGCGCCCGCGCAACCGGCTGCTGCTGCCCCGACTTCTCTTTCGCGGATCGATCGAGCACTTCGATGAGTTCACCCAGGCTGACGTTGACGAGTTCGGCCGGATCCAGATCACCCTGAACACCCAATCGCGTTGCCACAGTTGCTATCGCATCGGCAGCCTTGATCGAGTCCATGTTCAGGTCGTCGAGCAGGTGGAGATCCACATCGAGAGACTCCACCGGAAATCCGGTGTCCTCCGCGATTACCTCGAGCAGTATTCGCGACACGTCCGACTGCACCGAACTCGCTGCTGGAACGGCAGAACCGGGATTCGGTGATGCCGCAAGGATCAGCGATGCTGCTTCTCCGATCGTGGCATTGGCCAACTCGGCAGGGTCGAGGTCGACAACCTCGAACTGATGCGCAACCTTCGAAATAGCCTCTGCCGCACTGATCGAGTCGAGATTCATATCATCGAGCAGACGCAGATCCGTCGTGATCGACTCGGCGGGGAATCCCGTCGTATCGGCGAGGATCCTGATCAGCTCACTTTCCACGGACCCAGCGCCCGCGTCAGCCGGCTCTTCGACTACCGGAGCCGAAACCGGCGAAGGAGCTTTCGCTGCCACGGATTCGTGGCCGTTGGTGACTGCCCGCGAAGTCGGAGCAGATGGAGAAGACGGAGAAGTCGCTCCACTGCCTACATCAGCACGAATCACGTCGACGAGGAAGGTCCCGCGTCGGCTCAGGTAATCGGCCAGCGCCGCAGCCGGATCCCCGCCGGACGTACCAAGTGCGAGCGGTTCGGGAGCAGAGGTAACCGTCAGCTTCGCCTCGGCCAGGTTCTCGATGAACACCTTCTGATCGGCAGGAACGAATTCGCGCACGAACCGGCCGTCGAAAAGTTCGTTCCATCGGACCTGAGCGCCGTGGACGTACATCGCGGCCAGTGCGACATTGAAGTCCTCGTCGCGTCCGGACTTGGACGCAACGGGGAAGCAGCGCACGCCGTCGGTCCCATTGATCGCCTTGGTGAGCCCGGTCAGCACACGGCCGGGTCCGACCTCGACGAGCAGGTCCACGTCCTGCGAGATTCCACTTACCGTCTTGACCCAGTCGACCGGTGAGACAACCTGTTTGGTGACCAATTCGCGAAGTGCCAGTGGCGTCTGTACGCGTTTCCCTTCGACGCAGGAATACACGGGGCAAGTCAGCGAATCGACTTGCTCGTCAACGGGCACAGTGGACTTCAGCTCCCGCTCGGCCTCGTTCATCATCTCGGAGTGGAAAGCATTCGACACGGCAAGCGCCTGAGCCGACACTCCGCGCGTCTTCGCGATGGCAACCACATCGTCGACCGCGTCTTTGGTGCCCGAAACCACGGTCTGTGTAGGCGTATTCAGATTCGCGACGGTCGCGTAACCCTTTGTTTCCGCGATGATCGCCTCAGCCGTCGATCGGTCGCAGGTCAGGCTCGCCATCGCGCCGTTTCCACCACCACTGACAGCCATGGCCGCACCCTTCGCCGCAGCCAAGGTGATCAGCGTCTTCTGGTCGTAAGCTCCTGCCGCGTAGAGCGCGGTCAACTCGCCGAGACTGTGGCCGGCGACAGCACTGGGTGTGACACCCAATCGGCGGAGGTACTCGAACCAGAGCAGCGAAGCCAAAGCGACGGCAGGCTGGGTGAACTGCGTCTGGGCGAGATCCCGCTTCCACTTCGCCAATTCCGCAGCGTCAGCGCTCTTGACCGGGTTCCGCAGAATTCGAGGCGTGATCGCCTCCGCTCCAACTCCCTCCAACCAGCCGTCCGCCTGGGTCGCCAGTTCGCGTGCCCACTCGAAGCGCTCGATCAGCACGCGCGCCATCTCGAGTTGTTGGGATCCCTGTCCCGGGAACAGGAATCCGATGTCATGGTGGACGGCGTTCGAGATCGAGATCTCGTTGCTCACGACCTTCACCTGGCCGGATGCAGGAGCGGAGTTCTCGCAGATCACGGCAAGCTGACGCATGCGTTCGGCCAACTGCGCGGGACGTCCGGCCACCACTGCAGCACGGAAGGGCGCGGTCGGCGAGATCACGCGAGAGAGCTTCGCCGAAAAGTCCAGCAGCTCGGCAACACTCAACGGAACCGCCAGATCTGCAACATCCCGCGCTCGGGTCGCCAAGTCCACCGCGGAATCTGCAGAAAGTACGAAAACCTCGGTGTCCTGATACGACGCCATCATCGTGCGGACGTCTTGCGAGGGTGTCAGCTTGCTGGATGGTGCATCAGCCGATTCGATCGCGACGTGGCAGTTGATACCGCCGAAACCCATGGCTTGCGCACCGGCACGCATCTTCTCGGACGGATCTCTGATCTCACCGTTGACGAGCGGAAAGAGTGCCGGTGCTTCGGTTCCGAACGCCGGGTTCGGGTCGGTGCAACCGGCGAGCGGCGGAAGGATTCGTTGATTGACGGCCATGGTCGCCTTGATCAGCGCAAGGATGCCCGACGCCGCCTTCGTGTGCCCGATCAACGACTTCAGTGACGTCATGCCGATGCTACGAGCCTCGACGGGCCCGTCCGTCTGAGCGGCCTGCTGGACGCCGGCCAGTTCGACGGGGTCTCCGACGGGAGTACCAGTTCCGTGTCCTTCGACGAAGGCAACCTCGCTGGCCGCGAATCCCGCTCGCGAGTATGCGCGACGGATCATCTCGGCCTGAGTTTCGGCGCGGGGCTTGGTGATTCCACCCTTGCCATCGGTGGAGATGCCCCAGCCGCGAATCGTCGCGTACACGTAGTCGCCGTCCGCCCTGGCGTCCTCGAGTCGTTTCAAGGCCACGAATCCGCAACCTTCACCCGGGATGAATCCGCTTCGGCTTGCGTCGTACACGTTCATGTCGCCACGGGTCAGTGCACCCAAACGGGCGAATCCCACCAGTTCCAAAGGATCCAAGCTGACGTCGACTCCCCCTGCCAAGACGAAGTCGGCCGCGCCGGACGCCAGCTTTTCGGCTGCAGTCGCCACCGCGAGCATTCCGGACGCGCACGCACCGTCCACGACGTACCCGCCGCCGTTGAAGTCGAGATAATTGCAGATCCGGCCGGCAATCGTATTCGACAACATGCCGGCGAGAGTGTCTTCACTCGGCTCCACCAATGGGCCCTTGTAGACCTCTTCCATCGTCTCGGCGAGAGCATCAGCGACGGAACTGTCCAACTGGCGCGCTTCGGCTGCCACAGCGAGTGCGCGCTTGACATAAGGCCAACGCAAACGCATCGACCACATCCGGGATTCTTCACCGGTGAGGGAGTTGCCGACGATTGCGGCGCTGCGTCCAGTGGGTACCGATCCTCGGCTGTAGCCCGCGTCCGTCAAAGCCCCGAGTGCTGTTTCCAGAGCCAACCAGTGTGTGAGATCTGTCGACTTGAAGGTCCGCTCCGGTATCCGGCGACCGACCCAGTCGAATTCGAAACCATCCATGAACGCGCCGCGATCGGCGTATGTCTTGTCGACGTCGTCAGGGCTCGCGCTCCAGTAGTCGTCGAGGGACATCCGTGACTCCGGAAACTTTCGGAATTGCATCCGACGCGCGAGGACGTTCTCCCAAAATCCTTGCAGATCATGCGCACCGGGGGACCACATGCTCATCCCGACTATCGCAATCGCAGGATTAGTTGAATCTTCAGTCATCTTACACTTCCTATTTTCGTGCGCATCCACGGGAGACTCAATCGACCGAAGACTAACCACGCCCTCATCGGTGTGTAAAACGCAGATTCACCTCAAGGCATAAACAAATAACAAAGGTCGTTCGGTGCAATGAACGTGTTTCAGCAATTTGACAGCAATCGAGAGTTAGCTGTAACTCGGAGTTACTTATTTGCTTCGCAACCGGTCATGCTCCTGCTTGGACATCCGTACCGGATCCCGGTTTCACGGCCGCCATTTACTCGAGATCGGCAAATATTCAGTTGAATTTGCACCGAAATGCCGCAATGCCGAATATGTGGCCAATTCGCCGAATGTCCCAAATTGGTCGATCCCCGCAAAACAAACATCCGACAACTATCAATCTGAACATTCGTGACACACCGAAATTTAACAGCAGCACTCGAATGCCCATCAGACAACGAGAACTTCCAGATATTCTTCGGCGACCATCGTCCGAATCGACGTTTCGTTACACCGGAACTGAGCGAACGAATGTGCCAGCAAACCAGCCACATACAATTCAGCTTTGCGAGGCCGAGCCGGTGCGCTTTCGAGACGCGCGCGCACAAAGGGAACGGCACTTATAACAATTCGATCACACAGTGGTGCAGCTGGATTCCGACAGCTGTTTCACGCACACGGACCGACTCGGCAACTCAGCTTTCGAGGCGGCGAGCTCCGAGGACGTCCTTGAGGAGTTCCTTTGCAACATCCTCGGGATCACGTCTGGCAGTCGGATCAGCGGGCTCAGCCGCCTCCGCAAACATCTCGTCCTCGTCCTCCGGCGTTGCAGGCGGAGGAGTTGCCTCGTAGTCGACCTCAGGAGCAGGCGCCGGTCCAGGGTCTTCCGGATAGTCGGGGGCCTCGGGCGGCGGAATGTCGTCCGAATCTCCGCGCTGGGGTTGTGGGGCCTTGGGCTGCTGCGCTGCGCGCTCCTGACTGGGCCGCGAGAAGCGGGGCGCAGCGGCAGGGCGGCTCGGAGCTTCTGTCGCCTTGGTTGCGCTCGATACTGTCGGCGCTGTAGGCGCACCTTCTTGATACTCGACTTGCCAAGTGCCACCGAACATTTCGGCAAGGACCTCGCAAATGACCGCCGCGTTGTGCGGTTGCGTCACACGAGCACCCAGGACCGGTGAGCCGTGAGCGATGACAACGACATGTCCACGCACGTCGTGAACCGTCGCAGCGGACAGCATGGCCGGAAGAACCTTGTTTCGTTCACCGACCTTGTTGCGCAAGGTGTTCCACGATTCACGGAGAGTCTCGACTGTGGGGCCTGCCGAGACCGGCGCAGCTTCGGCAACCGCCGGCTCGTCGAACTCGGGCTCGGGCTCGTAGTCGGGTTCCGGCTCGGCAAGCCCGATCAGCTCTTCCGCCTCGACAGGAGCAGTAACCGGTGGTTCAACCACAGGAGCTTCAACTATTGGAGCTTCGGCAACCGGAGCTTCAACCACCGGAGCTTCGGCAACCGGCGGTTCCACGATCTCGACAGTGGGAGTCTCGACGACGGGAACTGCCGCTACCGGAGGTTCGACGACAGGAGCCTCCACAACCGGCGGCGCCGCAGCTGGAGCAGGCGCGGCTGGTTCCGGCCGCACCTCAGGCTCGGCCTTGCGTTGAGAGGGCCGTTGGAACTTGGAAGCAATCTCCGGTTCGAGCGGCGGCACGGTCGGTGCCGGCGTTGCTGCCGCGCGAGGGGCAGCCGCGACTCCGGCAGCCGGAATACCTTGTTCCAGGCGCTCCAGCCGCTGCAATACAGCTGACTCGGTGTCGGATGCCGACGGCAGCAGCATTCGCGCGCACATCACTTCGAGCAGCAGCCGCGGCGCCGTCGCCCCACGCATTTCGCTGAGTCCGGCATGGACAGTCTCGGCGAAGCGGGTGAGCGTGGCCGGGCCGACTCGTTGAATCTGCTCACGCATCGTGACCAGCTCCGCTTCCGGAGCGTCGACCAATCCTCGTTCGCTGGCGTCGGAAACAGCCTGCATCAAGATGAGATCACGCAGGCGCTCGAGAAGATCGAGCGCGAATCGGCGTGGATCGTGACCGGCGTCCATCACGCGATCGACAGTGCCGAACAACGCGGCCCCGTCACTGGCAGACAGGGCGTCTACTGCTTCGTCGATGAGCGCGACGTCGGTGACTCCGAGAAGAGAGAGCGCGCGCGGATACGTGACACCTTCTTCTCCTGCGCCCGCGAGCAGCTGATCGAGGACACTCAACGAGTCACGAGGGGAACCGCCGCCGGCCTTGATGACCAGTGGATACACCGCAGGCTCGACCGGTACGCCCTCCTGGGCGCAGATCTTTTCCAGGAGTCCGCGCATGGTCGACGGCGCCAACAGGCGGAACGGGTAATGGTGTGTACGCGAACGGATGGTCGGGAGAACCTTTTCCGGTTCCGTCGTCGCAAAGATGAAGATGAGGTGTTCCGGCGGCTCTTCGACGATCTTGAGCAACGCATTGAAACCCGCCGCCGTCACCATATGTGCCTCGTCGATGATGAAGACGCGGTAGCGAGAAGCAGCGGGTGCGTGGAACGCCTTGTCTCGGAGTTCTCGGGTGTCGTCGACGCCACCGTGACTTGCGGCGTCGAGTTCCGTCACATCCAGGTTGCCTGTGCCGCCCGGGCCCAGCGAAACGCACGAGTCGCACACGTTGCACGGCGTCGACGTCGGTCCCTGCTCACAGTTCAGCGAACGCGCCAGGATTCGCGCCGACGACGTCTTTCCGCAGCCGCGCGGGCCGGAAAACAGGTAGGCATGGTTGATGCGTCCGGTGTCGAGGGCCGTGCTGAGCGGTGCGGTGACATGCTCCTGCCCCACCACCTCGGCGAAGGACGCGGGTCGATACTTCCGGTACAGGGCCACGCGCAAAGACTACCGGCGACCCACGACAGGTGGTCCGGTGCGGGTGCAACGCCGACTTCTCCCGAAACATGTTCGCAACACAATCGCAGTGCGGAGGAAACCGCACGCACTCATCGTGGGTTCCGTGCACGCGGGCTGGTCCGCGTGCGTGAGGAGAAAACTGTGCCCGCCACCATCGATGCCGGAGCGACTGCCTGGTTGCTCGTCAGTACTGCACTCGTACTTCTGATGACGCCAGGACTCGCACTGTTCTACGGCGGCATGGTCCGCTCGACGGGCGTACTCAACATGATCATGATGAGTTTCGTCTCCATCGCACTCGTCACGGTCGCGTGGTTGTTCGTGGGCTACAGCCTCGTGTTCGGCGACGATCACGGTGGCATCATCGGCGGACTCGAACACATCGGCATGGCGGGCATCGACCCGTCGACCGTGCACGGGAATGTCCCGGAAGTGTTGTTCGCAACCTTCCAATTGACGTTCGCAATCCTTACTGCAGCACTCATCAGTGGTGCGATCGCCGACCGCGCGAAGTTCTCCGCCTGGATGATCTTCGTCCCCATCTGGTCCTTGCTCGTCTATGTCCCCGTTGCTCACTGGGTGTGGAATCCGCAGGGATGGCTCGCCCAGATGGGCGCACTCGACTACGCCGGTGGCCTCGTGGTCGAAATCGTGTCCGGAGCGTCGGGTCTGGCATTGGCACTGGTCCTCGGCCAGCGGATGGGTTTCAAGGCCGAGTCGATGCGTCCGCACAATCTGCCGTTCGTCCTGCTCGGCGTCGGCCTGCTCTGGTTCGGTTGGTTCGGATTCAACGCCGGCTCGGCCCTTGCGGCCGACGGTATGGCCTCGCAGATCTTCCTCAACACACTCGTCGCCGGTTGCACCGGACTACTCGGCTGGCTGTTCGTCGAGCAGAATCGTGACGGACACCCCACGACGTTCGGCGCAGCTTCGGGCGTCGTCGCCGGTCTGGTCGCGATCACCCCGTCGTGCGGAACGGTGAACATGTTCGGTGCGCTCGTCATCGGTCTGATCGCCGGCATCGTCTGCTCGTACGCCGTGGGATGGAAGCACAAGCTCGGCTACGACGACTCCCTCGACGTCGTCGGCGTGCACCTCGTCGGTGGAATCGTCGGCTCGTTGCTGATCGGACTCCTCGCGACGGCCGTGATGACGGGCGGTCCGGAAGGTTTGTTCTTCGGCGGTGGATTCGCGCAGTTGGGCAAGCAGTTCGTCGGCGTCGTCGTGGTCGCGCTCTATGCCTTCGGTGTGACCTACGGTCTCGGAAAGCTCATCGACAAGACCTTCGGCTTCCGCATTTCGCGTGAAGACGAGGCCCGCGGAATCGACGTTGCCCTGCACGCGGAGTCGGCCTACGAGCACGGAGTCCTCGGCCACGGTCCGATCGGCGGACAGAACCCGAGCCCGTTCCTCCAGCGTCAGCGGGAGGAACGGGAGAACCGCGAGCGGGACTGACCGCCCTCAGCGGTTCGCGATTTCCTCCATCAGGATCGGAACGCCGACATTGCAGGAATGAATCCCGACGACGGTGGTCAGTTTCAGCACCTCGAGAATCTCCTTCGAGGTCACTCCCATGTCGAGCGCGGCGCGAATATGGCGTCGTACGCCGGGTGCGTACATGTGTGTGCTCGCCGCATCGACGGCTATGCACAGCAACTGGATCACCTGAGGTGACAGCACCCCGCTGTTCCAGGGCTGCATCGCTGTCTTCATGTACAGCTCGGTCCACTCGGGATCCAGCTCCGAAAGTCCGTCCCACAACGGATTCCAGCCACCCGAATCCTTCATGGCCTGGGTCACGGGAAAAGCTTCACTTGCTCGAACGTCAGTCATCGATCTCCTCAGACCATCGAAAATGCTTGATTCAGTTCACGTTTGAGAATCTTTCCGGTTGCCGTCATCGGCAGCGACGGCACGAACTCGATGCGACGCGGATATTTGTAGGCGGCCATCTGTTCCCGCGTCCATTCCACGAGATCCGATTCGGAGATCTCTTCACTCGGCTCTCGGATCACGAACGCGACAACTTCTTCGCCGAGGCTCGTGTCCGGCACCCCGACGACGGCGACGAGTGAGACGGCTGGGTGAGTGAGCAGAACCTCTTCGATTTCGCGTGGGTAGACGTTGAATCCGCCCCGCACGATCATGTCCTTCGCGCGATCGACGATGTAGTAATTTCCGTCGGTATCGACCCGTGCCAAATCCCCGGTGCGAAACCATCCGTCGCACATGACTTCCGCCGTCGCCTCTGGTCGGTTGAAATAGCCCTTCATGACGTTGTGCCCGCGAATGGCCAACTCTCCCACTTCATCGGGGCCGGCGATCGTGTGCCAAGAGTCGTCGACAAGCCGCGCTTCGACGCCCCAGATCGGCACGCCGATCGAACCGGGCCGGGGGTCACTCTCCGGGGCACTGAACAAGGCCAGCGGAGAGGTCTCGGACAACCCGTACCCTTCGAGGATCTGAACACCGAAGCGTTCCCGGAACTGTGTCAATATTTCCACGGGAAGCGCTGCGCCACCCGAGATCGCGCACCGCATGCTCTGTGCAACGGTCTCGATATCCACCCCGGATTTCACTACCTCGTCCAGCACGCCGAGCAGTCCCCAATACATGGTCGGGACGCCCGCGAAGACCGAGATCTTTTCGCGTTCCATGATCTCGAGTGCCGCGGTCGCATCGAAGCGCGGCATCAACACCAAAGTGGCACCGACGCAGATTCCCGCATTCATGGTCACTGTCTGGCCGAACGAGTGGAACAACGGCAAAGTCAGGAGATAACGCTCATGCATGGACGGAACGCTCTCGAACAACCGGTTGGCCGACAGTGCATTCAAGACCATGTTGCAGTGAGTGAGTTCGGCGCCCTTGGGCTTTCCGGTCGTGCCGCTGGTGTAGAGAATGACCGCGGTGTCCGTCGGTTCACGAACAACCGCGGCTGCAGGCGTTTCCGTGCCGGACACGGATGCCAGTGCTTCGCCTAGAGTCTCGACTCCGAGGATCGACGACGGTGCACCCGGTTCGGCGCTGATCACGATCAGGGCCGAACAGGTCTCGCTCTGCTCGAACCCGGCGATGGCGTACTCGGCGATCGGTAATTCGGGACTTCCCTCGAAACAGAAGTACAGCTTCGCTTCCGAATCAGCCAGGTGATAGGCAATTTCGCGCCCCTTGAGCAGGATGTTCAGAGGAACGACGACGCCACCGGCCTTGAGAATGCCGTAGTAGACGATCGGGAACTCGAGAACGTTCGGGCAGGACAACGCCACCTTGTCACCTGGCTCGACACCCCGCGAGACGAGCAGATGGGCGATGCGATTCGCGTACGCGTCGAACTGCGCATACGTCAGCCTCGCTTCCCCGAGAACCAGCGCATCCCGTTCCGGGTATCGCCGGGCCGAATCTTCCAGCAGAGCAGCAAGATCAAGCACGACTGTGTTCCTCCTGCGCCTCGGCATCCGTGGCATGAGACGAGGCGGCGCGCGACACCGACTCGAGCAGTTCCCGCACCAACGATTCCGCCCGCGGCCAATACCCGTATCCGGACGCCGGATTGAGATGTCCGACCTCACCCAGATCCAGCAACCGACTCCCCCATCCTTCAGCCAGACCCACAACTCGGCGATACCCGGCGAGCGGATCGTTCCGACTCGCCGCGACCGTGCTTGGAAACGGCAGACGCTGACGCGGTATCGGTAGCCACCCGTGACGGTCGAGATCTTCGAGAGACGGATAGGACTCGGGCAGCGGAAGTTCGAGATCCGCCGGCGTGACCAGAAGTGCGCCCGCAACCTCTCGATGATGCGCCCTCGCCCAGTGAGCAACTGTCATGACTCCGGCGCTGTGCCCGACCAGGACCACCGGCCCGCAGACACTTGTCAGCACCTCGTTCAATGCCGCAACCCGCGCATCGCGGCTGAGCTTGTCGGTCTCGAGGGGAGGAACCGTCAGAACGTTGTCGAGCCTGCGCGCGAGGTGAGTCTGCCAATGATCTTCGACATGATCCCGCAGACCGGGAACCATTACTACCGTAGTTGATTCATTCATCATGAGCTCCGAACGTCTGTTACTTCAGTGGCGCCGGGGATCTCGGGCCGATTCTGCAACGTCGCCAGCCGCCTCATCCCGGCGGGATAGGCACGCTTGCCGGCTACCAACGCGAGGGCCGCGACGACATAGACGAAGGGCGAAAGCTGTAGAGCGCCGAGAAGACCCAGGTGATCGGCGAGGATGCCGACAACGAAGGGACCGAGCGCCAGCCCGAGAAGGTTGTTGGCGACGGTGAGCGTTCCCATGGCCGACGCTCGAATCGAGTGATGGGTAAGGTTCGCGACCATAGCTGCCGTCGGCCCCGACGAACCGGCGGAGAAGAATGCACCGATACCGAGCAACACGAGTTGTGCTGTCCCCGTGCCCAACCGGAGCCCGATGCTCAGCGTCACCAACGAGATGGCGCAGTAGACGATGGCGGTGGTCCATTTTCGCGCCGAATCGTCGCGGCTGAATCTATCTGTGATGAAACCGCAGACCACCATCCCGCTTCCGACCAGGAGGACGAACACGGAAGCCGTGACGCCGGCCTTGTCCGGGGCCAGATCGTAGTAACGATTGAAGAAGCTCGGCAACCACGCCAGAAGTACTGCGGCGGTGAACATCTGGAGACCACCACCGATGTAGGCGAACAACACGGCTGGATTGGTGAACAGCGAGGACACCGGCGCACGAAAACCGTCGTGTCTCACCGCTTCCCCGGCGGCATCCGGCGCGGCCTCGACGGCGTAAGCGGTGAGCTTCTTCTCGGTGACGAGGGCACGGAAGAGCGCGACCAGAATCAGACCGAAGATTGCCATGGCGGCAAAAGACCACCGCCAACTGAACTGGACTGCGATGAACCCACCGATTGCCACACCGATGACCGAACCGAACGATCCACCGGCCATGAAGGCACCTGCAAGAGCTGCGTGCACGCGGGGCGCAAACACACTGAGGACCACGGCGATACCCACGCTGCCGTACGCCGCTTCACCGACACCGACCAGGAACCGGGCGCCCAACATCTGTTCGTAGGTCTGAGCGATTGCGCACAGCAACGTCGCGACACTCCACAACACCGCCATCAAGATCAAGCTCTTGACGCGGCCCCAGCGGTCCGCGAGCAGCGACAACGGGAACGTCAACAGCCCGACCATCAATGCCACCACGCTGCTCAGGGAGGCGAGGTGCGAATCGGAGAGATCCCAGTCCGCTTTCAGGATCGGGAAGACTGCACTGAGCACCTGCCTCGACATGTAGTCCGAGAGCAGAAGACCGAAAGCCAGGGCGAAAACGATCCACGGGTATAACTTTCGTCGTCCGCCGATTCCGAGCGCGGTGTCCACACGTGGCGTGGCGGGAGCTTGCAGTCCCATGACTCTCCTAGGAAGTACTCGAGGTAGACGGGGGGATTCGGGGGTACGAACCGTCGCGGTTCGTACCCCCGGAACTGTTGTACGAGAGGGTGCGAACTCAGGCGTGCTGCGTGAATCCCAGCTGGCCGATCCGGCGGTTGGGCGCGTAACCCAGCTTCGCCAACGTCTCGTCGGTGTCGGCATACGTCTCACCGATCCGGTAGATGTCCCGAGCTTCCTTCGCGGTAGCCACCTCGCGGCCCAATTCGCCTGCAATGCGCACCAACTGCTCGATCTGCTGCACCGACGTCATCTTCTCGCCCTTGCGGCCCCAGATGGTGTCCTCGTTGCCGCAGCGAGCGTGCAAGCCCATCGCGATGGCCATCGTGTTCACCGGCAGGACGCTACGCATCAGCGTTTCCAGCGTCAGGCACGCACCGTCGGGAACACGCTGGACGAAGTTCATCATGTTGTACGGGTTGGGTCCGTCGAAGCCGCCGCCGATTGCGACCCACGTGAGGTTGACCGGACCCGTGTAGATGCCGCGTCGGATCAACCGCTCCACCGTTTCGAGCTGCGGAATACTGGACAACTGGAAATGCGGCTGGATTCCGGCGGCCTGCAACCGGCGCAGGTGCTCTGCCACCCACTCCGGACCGGCGGGCACAGTCATTTCCCGATACGTATCGGCCAATTCCGGACGCTGCATCGACGTACCCGCGATGTCGTCGTCGGTCATCAGTTCCATGATGTTCATCTGGCTGGTATTGATCGCGATCGTCACCTGATCGGGAGCCGGCTCCAATTCCGCCAGCATGTGACGCACGTCGTCGGACAACCACTTCGCATCGGCACCTTCCCCCTCCGGGGCAAACGAAATCGACCCGCCGACCTGCAGAATCATCTCGGGAACGGCCTCACGCAAGCGACCGAGAAGCTCGTTGAACTTCGACAGACGCTTCGAGCCCTTGCCGTCGAGTTCACGCACGTGGATGTGGAGAACTGTGGCACCGGCGTTGAAACAGTCGACGGCTTGCTGGACGTGCTCGTCCATCGACAGAGGGAGGTCTTCTGCAAAATCGTCCGGCTCCCACTCCGGTCCGTAGGGAGCAACGGTGATGACAAGCTTGTCCTGGGTTTCGGGGAAAAGTGAATCGTCGTGGAAATGCATAGCGTGACTCCGATCGAGTGAATGAATTTATCTTCGGGGCTGGGAAGAGAGATCAGAACGGTGCGTCGCCGATGATTCCGGCGCGCTCCATCTTTCGAACCGCGGGCCAGTAGTCCTGCACCGCGTAATGCTGTGTCGAACGGTTGTCCCAGATCGCGACGCTGTTTTCGGTCCAACGCCACCGAACCTGGTACTCGGGAATCTGAGCCTGGCTCGCCAGGTAAGTGAGCAGATTCCCGGCGCCGGGGGCGTAATCGATTCCATAGCGGACGTTCTCGGGCGTGTGATAGTTCACGAGGTGTGTGGCGAACGAATTGACGAAGAGAATCTTCTCGCCGGTCTCCGGATGTGTTCGTACCACGGGATGTTCGGCGTCGGGAAAGCGTTCCTTCAGCTGGTGCCGCTGTTCGATCGGCATCCGAGCGCCGAAGGTCGACTCGATACTGTGCCTGGCACGCAGATCCTTGATCTGCTCCTTGACCCGCGCCGGCAGATTCTCGTAGGCGAGTGCCATGTTCACCCAAATCGTGTCGCCGCCGACAGGAGGTGTTTCCACACAACGCAATACACATCCCATGGGCGGGTTAACGCGCCAGGTGGCGTCGCAGTGATATGCATTCTCGAAATGCTCCGGCGGGCTGTCCAGATCCTTGTAGATGCGGACCAGGCCCGGGTGGTCGGGGTCGCTGCCCAGAGCCGGATGATCCTCGAGTTCACCGAATCGCTGGGCAAGTTCTACGTGCTCGGCTTTGGAGAAGGTCTGGTCGCGAAAGAACAGAACCTTGTGTTCGAGCAACAATGCCTTGATTTCGGCGAAGAGTGCATCATCTCGCGCGACCTCGCCGAGATCCACCCCGGACAACTCTGCCCCGATCGAACAGGTCAATTTCTCGACGCGGATCGTATTCCTCGACGAGGGAAGGTTTTCTGTGAGCGTTGCGGTGTTGGTCATGACAATTCCTCTGGGAAGTGCTGTTTCGGTTCAGACGGAGAAGACGGAGGAACCGATACTGCGACCGGACTCCATGTCGTGGTGCGCACGCACCGCATCTTCGAGGGGGTACCGCTGGTTGATCTCGATCTTGATTCGCCCGGACTCGACGTGTGAGAACAGTTCGCCCGCCAGTTCGGCACGTTCTTCGGGATCCGCGATGTAATCGGCGAGAGCCGGACGTGTGAGGAAGAGTGATCCCTTGACTGCCAACTGCATTGCCTGAATCGGCGGAGTCGGTCCGGACGCCGTTCCGAAGCACACCAGCAGCCCCCGCCTGGCAAGGCAATCGAGAGAGATGTCGAACGTGGAATGCCCGATACTGTCGTAGACAACCGGCACGCCGACGCCCCCGGTGATCTCCTTGACACGCGCGACGACGTCCTCGCGGGTGTAGATGACGACTTCATCGCAACCGTGAGCTCGGGCAACGCTCGCCTTCTCGTCGCTCGACACCGTTCCGATCACATTGATTCCCAACAGTTTTGCCCACTGGGTGAAGATCAGTCCAACCCCGCCCGCCGCAGCATGTAGCAACACGGTGTCTCCCGCTTTCAATGGGTAGATGCGACGTAGAAGGTAGGCGGCAGTCAGTCCTCGCATGGTCATGGCGGCCGCGGTGTCGAAGGCGATGCCGTCGGGTAGCGCGATCAGGTCGGACGACGCCATGATCCGCTCGGTGGCGTACGCACCCAGCGGACTGCCGGTGTAGGTCACACGGTCCCCCACTGCAAAATCGACTACTCCCTCGCCGATCTCTTCGACCACACCCGCGCCCTCGACGCCCATCCCGGCAGGCAATTGCGCAGGATAGAGGCCACTTCGAAAGTAGGTGTCGGCGAAGTTCAACCCCACCGCTTCATGACGAACCCGAACCTCTCCGGCGCCCGGTCGTCCTACCTCGATCTCTTCCCAACGCATGACGGACGGTGTGCCGATCTCGTGGAACCGAATGGCGTTTGCCATCAATGCTCTCCAATTCTGTGGGCGGGCTCGACTCGATTACGGTCGAGCTGTATTCGTACGCAACAACTTCCAGAAGTCGGTGCTCGGCTTCGTGGTCGTGCCGAACTGATGTGAACAAAACTATGTGAGATCCGGCTCACATGCTTAACTTGACGAGACACACAACACAACATTTCGGGACATCGAGTAAAGGGGGACCTATGAAGCCACTCGCCCGCTACGCGTCACTGAACCGATACGTCGACCTGTGCCGAACAGTGGACGTGGACGCTGTGGCCCTCATGAGAAGTGTCGGCCTGAGCCCGGCAAGCCTGGCGAACCCCGACCAATGGGTACCGGCCGCCTCCATCGCATCGCTCCTGGAGCGATCGGCAGCGGAGTCCGGACACGAAGACTTCGGGCTTCTACTCGCCGGCCTGCGTCGACTGTCCAATCTCGGCCCCCTCAGCTTGGTCATCAGGGAAGAGCCAGACGTCAGGAGCGCACTCGACGTATTGATGCGATACGAGCACACGTACAACGAGTCATTACGCATTCGATTGAACGAGGTCAACGGACTCGCCACCCTGCGAATCTCGCTCGAGGTCGGCGAACCGGTCGACACCAGACAGAGCGTCGAACTCGCAGTCGGCGCGACACTGCAGATCCTGCGGAGTTTCCTGGGTTCTCGATGGCAACCGGTCAGCGTGGGATTCACGCACAATGCCCCGAAAGACACGAGCACGCATCGGCGAATCCTCGGCGAGACGGTGGAATTCGATCACGAGTTCACCGGTATCGTTTTCTTCGCCGCCGACCTGGATGCGGCTAACCAACTTTCCGACGAGTTACTCCGGCCGTACGCTCGCCAGTTCCTCGACTCGCTTCCCGCCTCGGAAACCTCCGATACCCTCAGCCGCACCAAGGAATTGATCGAAGTTCTGCTTCCGACCGGCCGCTGCTCTGTCGAGCAGGTGGCACGCAGTCTCGGATTCGACCGGCGGACACTGCACCGTCATCTCGCCGAATCCGGAGATACGTTCACGGCCGTTCTCAATTCGGTTCGAAGCTCCCTCGCGGAACGATTTGTCTCCAACCCTCGCTATTCGTTGACCGAAGTGGCTGTGCACCTCGGGTTTTCGACGCAGGGTAGTTTCTCGCGCTGGTTTCGCACTCAGTTCTCGATGAGCCCGAGCGCGTGGCGGACTCAGCGCTCGATCAGCTGACCAGCACGACTCCGACGTAGGCGATCGTTGCCACCCACACAGTGGAAATCGCGGCCAGCACGAATGGCCGGGCGCCAACTCCACGAATGACGCTCAACCGCACCCCCAGCCCGAGTGCGAACATCGCGGCCGCCAACAGCGCCGTCTGCACCGTCTTCGCCAGCCCCAGAAGCTCATCCGGCAAGATGCCCGTGGAGCGCAAGCCCGTACAGCCGATGAACGCCACGACGAAAAACGGAACCAACGGAGGACGCTTGGTGGCGGTGCTGTCGACCATCCTGCGTTGCCGGATACTCAGAAACGCCATGACCGGCGCCAACATCAACACGCGCGCAAGTTTCACCACGGTCGCGACACCCAACGCGGTGGCGCCGAGAGCGCTGCCGGCAGCCACCACTTGCGCCACTTCGTGGATCGACCCACCGGCCCACATGCCTGCACCGACCTCGTTCATACCGAAAGCGTTGGCCAACAGTGGGATTGTCGGAATCATCAGAGTTCCGAAGATCACCACCAACGCAACAGCGGTGAGCAACTCTTCCTCTCGCGCATTCACCACACCGTCCGCAGCAGCCACGGCGGCAGCGCCACAGATCGAGAAGCCGCAGGCAATCAGAATTCTCTGCGACCAACTCAATCCGAGAAGTTTTCCGGCATACATGGTCCCGGCGATACCGAGGAACACAATCGCCACCACAACGGCGATCACTCCCCAGCCCAAACCGACGATGTCGGAGAACATCAATTGCAGCCCGAGCAGAGCGATACCCACCCGAAGTAGCCGTTTCGCCGAGAATGCCAGGCCAGGTTGGAATTTCGCCGGCAAAGAGACGGTATTCGCCAACACCGCACCCGCCACGATCGCAATCAGCAACGGACTCACGGCGGAGGTGAACTGACCGGCTATCAGCGCGACCGTGGCCCCCAAGGCGCACAACGCAACTCCGGGCACCAATGCAGCCACACTGGACCACCGTCGTACTTCTGACGAAGGGGCGACTGCGGGTTTCTCGGCCACGGACTTCACATCACGGTTCACTCATCCAGCGTCCTTGAGCCACCATCGCTCCGGTAGGGCGATTTCTACCATCACGGCATATCAAATCGATATGAACGTGAAGTTCGGTATAGCCTGTTTGCATGACCAGACGGTGGCCCGACCTCACCACTCTCGAGCTACTCATCGGCATCGATGATCACGGAAGTCTCAGTGCGGCAAGCCGTTCAGCAAACATTGCGCAGCCGAATGCCAGCCGCGCCGTCAAAGCCCTCGAGCGGCAGCTCGGGATGCCACTCATACACCGAAGGTCGACGGGGGCGGCTTTGACTCCGCAGGGGACCGTCATCGTCCACTGGGCGCGCCGCGTCCTCGCCAACTCGAGGCAGCTTCTCGACGTCGCCGAAGGGATGCGGACCGAACGATCCGCGGAATTGACCGTGTGTGCCAGCATGACCGTCGCCGAACATCTGATTCCGGCCTGGCTCGGTATCTTTCGGTCACTACATCCTGGTGTCACCGTCCACCTTCAGGTCTACAACTCGACCCGCGTCCTCGAGGCTGTCGAGGTGGGAATGTGCGACCTCGGATTCGTCGAGTCACCGACCGTTCCGAAGAGCCTGTCCAGCGTCACCGTCGCGCGTGACTCGCTGGTCGTGGTCGTTCATCCGGATCATCCATGGGCGCGTCGACGAAAGCCGCTGACCGTCGCCGAACTGGCAGCGACGCCGCTGCTGGTGCGCGAGCCCGGATCGGGAACCAGAACGACTCTCGACCTGGCGTTACACGAATACGAGCGCGGTGCACCGTTGTTGGAACTGGGTAGTTCGGCCGCGATTCGAACCAGCGTGCTCGGTGGCGTCGGCCCGGCTGTACTGAGCACGCTGGCCGTCGAGGACCAGGTGAAGCAGGGAGAACTTCGGGTGGTAGCCGTCGAAGGCTTGGAACTCGACCGATCCCTGCGCGCAGTGTGGCGCCCGCCGCGTCAGCTCGAGGGTCCCGCAGGCGACCTGATGAAAGTAGTGCGTGCCAGCGGGTCCCGGAAATCCTGAAAGCGACTTACTTCTTGTCGGCCTTCGCTGCTGCCTTTGCGGCCTTCTTGAACTCGCGGACCTCGAGCAAAGACTGTTCGTCGACCACGTCTGCAATCGAGCGCCTCGAACCTTCGAGCCCGTAGTCGCCGGCCGCTTGGCGCCAACCTTTCGGCTCGACGCCGATCTGTTTTCCGAGCAACGCCAGGAAGATCCGGGCTTTCTGATCCCCGTAACCGGGTAGGGCTTTGAGCCGCTTCAGTACTTCCTTGCCGTCGGGATTTCCCGAAGTCCAGATCGCCGCGGTGTCGCCGTCGTAGTTCTCGACGATGAACTGGCACATGAGCTGGATACGCTCGCCCATCGACTTGGGGAATCGGTGCACAGCCGGAGGCTCGGCGCAGACGGCGATGAACTCGTCGGTGTCCATGTCGGCGATACGCCTGACGTCGATACCGCTGAGCCGATCCGCCAGCTTCTTCGGACCGAGGAAGGCCGTTTCCATCGGAACCTGTTGATCGAGAAGCATTCCGATCAACAACGCCAACGGGTCCTCGGCCAGGAGGGCATCAGCTTCGGGGTCACCGACAAGGTTCAGTTGAAGTGCCATGAGTCCGATACTGCCACGTCAGGCGGCAGTTGTGACCGGCGCCGACGCATCCGGGGCCGGAATCTTCCACTTCTTCCAGCCGAACAGAACCAACGTCGAGACCGCGGCAAGCGTGAAGACCCAGAGGTAGACGCCGACGGTCGGAATCCGCAGATACTCGGGCGGCACGAACATGAACAGGCCCATTCCGATGAAGCGATCCGTACCCGGAATGACCGACGGGTCCCACCAGGTGTGAGACCAGTTCAAGACCGGGAGCAGGAAAACGAACGGCGCCACCCACGCCCAGCGCTTCTTCGACACCATCGCGTAGTGCGCGGCGAGGACGACCAGCGGGACGAACCACACCCAGTGATGGCCCCACGAGAACGGCGAGACAGTGGTCGCAGTCAACCCCGTCATGGTGAGGCCGAGCAATTTCTGGCCGTGCCGGTGAGCAATCCACGCGGCACCGAGTCCGAGGCATACCGCCAGCGCACTGAAGACTAGGACCAGGACCCGCGACGGCGTCGGAGTGTGAGTGAGCTGAGCGATCAGACCGGACACGGACTGGTTGCTCGGAGCATCCGTCGGTCCGACGCGTTCGCTGTCGACAAGAGTGCCGGTCCAGTACTTGTACGCATCGTTATAGATCACGACGAAGCCGATCGCAACGGTCGCAACGAACGTCACGACGGCCGTCACCAACGCACGCCATTGACGAGTGATGAAGAGGTACGCCCAGAAGAAGGCCGGAGTGAGCTTCACGCCGGCGGCGATGCCTGCCCCGATTCCTCGGAGCCGACTCTTCTCGTCCCGACCGAGGTCCCACACGATCAAGAGCAGCAGGAAGATGTTGATCTGCCCGAGCCAGAGCGTCGTACGTATCGGTTCCATGAACAGAAAGATCGTCGTCGCCAACGCACTCACGGCGTACGCCTTCACGTCGAGCCGATAACCGAGATACTTCCAGCACAACACGATCACTGCGAACAACGCAGCGATGTTCAAACCCGTCCACACGACAATCGCCTGTTTGAACGAGAGCACCGCCCACACCGTGAACAGCAAAGCCGCAAACGGGGTGTACGTGAACATCATCCCGTCCAGGACTGGCCCGTCGTACAACGGAAGGCCCTGAACCACAACGCTGCCGCCGTGGCGGTAGACGTCGAGATCGAGGAAATTTTCGAAGATGCCCCAGTACCGCGTATTCATCGGCACGGCGAAAAGAACCATCAGCACGGACGCGACTGCCAGAACACCGAGTACAGAGAATCCGAGAACACCGACACGGAGGGTGCGTCGCGGTATGTCAGCTTCGATGACCGACTCTGATTTCGCGGTGTGCGCCTCGAAAGAAGGCCCATCCGAAGCGTTGATCGCGCCCGTCACTACAACCTCCGGGATTTACACCCTATGTCGGGAATTGATGCTCCGAACGGTACAAGACGAGACCGAAAAGTACCGACCGGGCACGCCGCTTCGAGAACTCAGATCTCGGAGAGACGCGATTCGGTAGCTGCGAGCAGGACACACGTAGCCACGCCGTCCATGGCAACTTCGAGTTCAGCCTTGGACGGGAAGCTCGGGGCCAACCGGATGTTCCGGTCGTCCGGATCCGTGCTGTACGGGAAAGCCGATCCGGCAGCGGTGAGCGCGATACCCGCGTTCTTCGCCAGTTCGATGACCCGCTTGGCCGTGCCGTCGACCACGTCGAGGCTGATGAAGTATCCGCCCTTCGGCTCGGTCCAAGACGCGACCTTCGATGCACCGAGACGATCCTCGAGGATCCGCAGTACGAGCTCGAACTTGGGCGCGAGGAACGCGCGATGCTTCTCCATGTGCGCACGAACGCCGTCGGCATTGCCGAAGAAACGCAGGTGGCGAAGCTGATTGACCTTGTCCGGTCCGATGCTCTTCTTGCCCAGGAACTTCTGGTACCAGGCAAGGTTTTCCGCAGAGCTACCGAAGAAGCTCACACCGGCGCCGGCGAAAGTGATCTTGGACGTCGACGCGAACACGAGCGGACGGTTGGGGTGTCCGGCCTCCGCTGCCATCGAGAGAATGTCGTAGGAAGGCGCAGTCTCGCCGACAAGCGGATGTACGGCGTACGCGTTGTCCCAGTACAGGCGGAAGTCGGGCGCGGCCGTCGGCATCGACGCGAGCGTACGGACAATTTCTTCGGAGTACACGGCACCGGTGGGGTTCGCGTAAACCGGAACCGCCCACATGCCCTTGATCTGCGGATCTGACGCAACAAGTTCGGCGATCTTGACGACATCCGGGCCGTCGTGGTTCATCGGCACCGCGATCATCTCGATGCCGAGGGACTCGGTGATCGCGAAGTGGCGGTCGTAGCCCGGTGCGGGGCAGAGAAACTTGATCTTCTCTTCCTGTGCCCACGGCCGGACCGAATCCGGAGTGCCGTGCAGCAGTGAGAACACGACGTTGTCGTGCATGATCTCGAGGCTCGCGTTGTTTCCGGCGAGAAGGTTCGCAACGGGGATACCCAGCAGCTCACCGAAGATGGCGCGCAGTTCCGGCAGACCGGTGAGTCCGCCGTAGTTACGGCAGTCGGTGCCGCTTCCGTCACGGAAATCACCGTCGCCGGGCAGCGTCAGCAGCTCTGCGGAAAGGTCGAGTTGTTCCGGGGAAGGCTTACCGCGGGTCAGATCGAGTGCGAGCTTCTGCGCCTGGAGCTGCGCGTACTTCGCGCTCTGGCTCTCATGCTCGGAGGTGAGTTCTTCATGGCTCATCAACCCGATCTGGGTTTGGATAGGCATCCGGAGCGGCCTTTCACCGACGAGGCGGGGTCGGGTATGTGAAAAAATAGAGGACCCCGCGCACCCGGCAGAGCCCGTTGACCCTTGCTGCCTTCCGGCCCTGGGGGAGTTCACAGGATGCGCGCCGCGCGGGATCCAATGAACAGTGTAGACGGCTTTCGCCGGCCGCTGCACACCACCTACCGGGGCCGAGATGCAAACCTCGAGTTCCACCGGTTCTTCGCAGGTCAGGTACCCGTTTAACGCTTCGCGCCCGCAATTGGGTATGCTGCTCCACGGAGGATTCGCCTAGTGGCCTATGGCGCTCGCCTGGAACGCGGGTTGGGTTAACGCCCTCAGGGGTTCAAATCCCCTATCCTCCGCCAAAGGAACCCCTGTGAACTGCTGAGAAGCGGTTCACAGGGGTTCTTTTCTGTCCTCATGCAACGAGTAATGCAACAGGGTCTCGGTTCAGCTCGATGTTCTGCGAGCTCAGACGGTCTGCCGACTCGTGGTGGTTTCGATCCCGCAGCGCGCCGAATCGGAATGCTGCTGCGTGACTTCGAGTGGCCCGCCGATGGCCTGAACCCGATTCGGGAAGCTATGGCCACATCTGCTCCTGCAGCCCGCGTTGGTCATGAAATGACACCCGCGCCGCAAGTCTTATTTATCCAAATCCCATTCTGGATAAGATAGGCATGGAAAGCAAGGCGGCAATATAGCGTGGATACAGGGAGAGACCAGATGGCGTACAGGACGTTGAAATCGATCTTTCACCAACGAGATCGTGCTGGTGCCGATGCTGAGGAGCGAGCGCGACGCGATTCTCCCGCCGCCGTCCACTGGGACCTACTGATCGGCGAACACTCGACGTTCGCACTGATGACACCCGAAGTCGCAGCGCTGATCGAACGGATCATGAGCTTCGAGCCGAAGATCCGGGCTGAGTGGAACGGGCTGCCGGCCCTCGCGCGCACCCACTACCTGCATCGCATGGTGATCGACGAGATCCAGGCAACGAACGAGATCGAACAGGTCCGCTCAACCCGGAAGGAGATCAGCGAGGCAATCGAGATGGTGTGGGCGGAGCAACCCCTCGCGAACAAGCGGTTCGCCGAGATGGTGCGGCTCTATCTCAATATCGGCAACGACCAGGCCGAGAGTCCACAGACGCTCGACGACATCCGAGACGTCTACGACGCGGTAACTCGGGGCGAGATTCGCGACGAGGACGCCCCCGATGGGAAGCGGTTCCGGCAAGGGCCAGTATCGATCACGTCAGGAATCAAGGTCGTGCACACCGGTGTGGTACCCGAGTCAGCGATCGACGACGCGCTGACCCTCATGCTGAGCCAGGGGGGCGACGACTCGATTCCACGACTGATCAGGGCAGTGGTCGCGCACTTCATCTTCGAGTACACGCACCCGTTCTACGACGGCAACGGCCGAACCGGACGCTACCTTCTCGCGCTGGACCTTCGACAGGTGTTGGCTCCGTATGCGAGCCTGGCATTGTCGGCGACCGTCGCCGACAACAAGGATCGTTACTACAAAGCATTCTCTGACGCGGAGAATCCATTGAACCGCGGAGATCTGACGCCCTACCTGATCGATATGCTGGAGATCATCGCCGAGGCGCAACATCGACTGCTGCTCGACCTCTCCGAGAGGCGGCATAAGATCGACACACTCGAGGCGCGTATCCGCGTTCTGGTGGAGGATGAGGAATTTCCGCTGAACTTGGGACTCGATCGCGAGTCGACGCCGCCGGTTGATAGCAACCACATCGGCGCAGTCCTGTTCACCCTGGGTCAGGCCCACTGCTTCGAGGCGAACCGCGCCATCAAGTTGAACACCCTGGTCGAGGTGGTGGGTCGATCCAGCCAGTTCGCCCGCCCGCGACTTCAGCGCCTGGACGATGCCGGGATCATTGAGACGGTTACGAAGAGACCGCTGCGCTTCCGGCTCACGGCACGGGGGGTATCGCTCCTCGATCTGGATGGGGCGTGATTTTCGCCAGGTCGCAGATGGGCTAGGTGGCGATTGGGCGCACGATCGACGTTTCCATTCCCACTCGCGAATGGAGTGCAGTGGCCGCAACATTTGTGGTCTTCGTCGGCGCACTGGTTCTGCCGCCGGGTACCGCACGGCGATTGGTTGCAGCGAGCTGGGCCGTCCACCCGATTTTCGACCTACTTCACGAGCGTGGTCCAGAATCACGTCTGCCGGATTGGTACCCCGCAATTTGCGCGGGATACGACCTCGGAGCCGCTGGACTTCTTGCTGCCGAACCACGCAATTTCGTTTGACAGACTCACAAACCCGAGGACAGACTTTCCGTCCAACCCAACCATCGGGAGTACGCGTGATTGCCGGCCAGACCAATCTGCTCGCAGATTGCAGCAGTTGCTTCGGTCTGTGCTGCGTCGCACTCCCCTTTTCCAAGTCCTCCGACTTCGCGACCAACAAGAATGCCGGCGACCCCTGCAAGAACCTGCAGCAGGATTTCCGTTGCGGCATTCACACCGGATTGCGAAAGAAGGGCTTCACCGGTTGCACCGTCTACGACTGTTTCGGTGCGGGACAGAAGGTTTCACAGCAGACCTACGACGGCGTCAGCTGGCGTGATGCTCCGGAGACCGCGTCAGACATGTTCGAAACCTTCCCTGTCATACGCCAGTTGCACGAACTGCTCTGGTATCTCGCCGAAGCCCGCTCGCTGAAGCAAACCCACTCGATACGAAAGGAACTCGACGCTGCACTCGTAGAGACGGAAAGCCTGACCAACGGCACACCTTCGCAGATTCGAGCCGTCGACGTCTCAGCACACCGAGCGGCAGTCAACACACTGCTCTTGCAGACGAGTAACCTTGTGCGCTCACCGATCTCAACCAAGAAGGGTCGAAAACTCGACCACCGCGGCGCAGACCTCATCGGCGCCAAATTTCGTGGTTCCGATCTACGTGGGGCCAACTTTCGCGGGAGTTACCTGATCGGTGCAGACCTCCGCGACTGCGAACTCGATCGAGCCGATCTGATCGGTGCAGACTTACGCGGCACCGACATTCGCGGCACAAAACTCCGCGGCAGTATCTTTCTCACTCAGTTCCAGATCAACGGGGCGATCGGCGATTCGGCTACCACGCTGCCCGATTCACTGACCCGCCCCGGCCACTGGGCCTGAACCCGACTGTCAACTCCGTCGACGGAGAACGACCTTGTTAGCTTCCGGATCGACAGACACCCACGGCGGGTCACCGTCCGTTCCGTCCTCACGATGCATCAATGCGCTCTGACGCTGTTCGAATTCATGATGCTTGGACCCCTGAAACAGGGCAGCAACCTCTTCGAAGCCCGCGGCCGAGACCGGACGAGTCGTACGTCCCCGAGTCCACGGCAGTGCCCGGCCGCCGGTGAGCCGGTTCCAGAGAGTCTCGGCGAAAGCGAACAGGACCAGCAGCACGAGCAAGCCTGGCAGCGTCAACGCGAACAGAGTGCCCATGAAAGAAGTCTAGCGACGAACGCCCCCGGTCCCCTCGACTTCCGATCGGCCGCCCTATGTCTGGTCCCGCGGTCGATGATCTGCCAGAATGCAAGCTGTTACGACTAGTAACACCTTCGGGGGGAGGATTTCACATGAGCTTGATACTTGCAGCTACCGACCGTTCGGAGCTTGCCCAGACACTCGGTACCGAATTAATACATTTCGGGCACCAGATACAGCTCGTCCGCACCGGGCGCCGCCTACTCGATGACCTGGACACCGACAGTTTCGATATCGCCGTGATCGATCTCCTGTTGCCGGACATCGACGGCTACGAGATCGCACGGCAGATCCGCTTGCGCAGTTCGATGCCGATCATGATGCTGGTGGATACCTACGAGGACATCGACGAAGCACCACATCGCGCTGTCTCGGACTTTGTGCTGAACCCGATCGATTCTCACGCGCTCGATCTTCGGGTCACCGCAATCCTTCGTGAAACCGCACATCCCGCCCCCGGCAAACACCAACGTCACGGTGACCTGCTCCTCGATCGACGTGCGATGACGGCGACGATGGGCGGAAAGCTGCTGGTCCTCAGCCGGACAGAATGGCGGGTGCTCCTGGAGCTGTCGACCGAGCCTGGGCGCGTGTACTCACGTGATCACCTGATCCGAAACGTGTGGGGTTCCGACCACGAAAGGACGCGTGTAGTCGATGCAACCATTCTCAGCCTGCGGTCCAAACTCGAATCCGATCCCGCGAAACCGAAGTACATCAAAACCATCAGGGGATTCGGATACCGCTTCGGCCCGGTCGACTGAAGTCGCCTTCGTGTCGGTGCCGCTCGATAAGCTCTTGTCATGGGTTGGTACACACCACAATCGGTCGCCCCGGATCTCTCCGACATCCTGGTGTGTGGCTGGACGGCGTGCGCAGAAGGAGAACACCTCCTCGTGCCCGATGCTTGCATGGACGTGCTGTGGATACGCGGCGTCGGCATACGCGTCTGTGGCCCCGAAACCGCTGCATGGTCATTCACTCTTCCGCCCGGAACACGCTCCGTGGGTGTTCGATTCCGCCCTGGATCGGCATCGCCGATGTTGCGAACCTCGGCGTCCGAGCTTCGGGATTCTCGCGCCGATCTCAGCGATGTAACCGACGCACGCACGGAACGAATACTGTTGAACCGCTTGGAAAATTCCGAAGACCACGAACAGGTCTCCATCCTCGAAAGCGCTGTTCGGAGTTGGGTAAGTTCGAGTTTCCGTCACGATCCGGTGATCAACCACGTTCGCACCGCACTGTCCGAACATTCGTGGAATGTCAGCTCTCTCGCCGACGCGGCGGCACTGACTTCGCGCCAACTCCAACGTCGATGCAACGACGCCTTCGGATACGGCCCGGCAACGCTGCGCTCGATCCTGCGCCTCCAGCGCTTCATGGCGCTCGCTCGCAGTCGACCCGCGCTGGGACTCGCTGAATCCGCAGCGCACTGCGGATTCAGCGATCAGGCCCACTTGACCCGTGAATGCCGCCGAATCTCGTCGCTGACCCCGGCGGCTCTACTCCGCACCCAAGCCCCCGACTGGCACGGGTCGGATACCGTTGTCGCGCTGGCGGAGGGAGACGCGGTCGCGTAATCCCGACCGCGCTCCCCCGCCGTCACTTCTGGCTGAAAAGCGTCCTTGCCGACCACAGCCCACCGAGGGAAAGAACTGCGACCGTCATGTAGTAGTAACTGGGGGCGTCGAGCGAGCCTGTTGTACTGATCAACCAGGTCAAGACCAACGGCGCGATTCCGCCGAGCAAAGTCACTCCGAGGTTGTACGACAATGACATGCCGGTAGCCCGGATCTCTGCCGGGAACAGCGAACTCATCAGGGCGGGCAAGGGACCGAAGGCAAACGCCATGATGACACCCAGGACCGAAACAACCAGGACGAGGGTCAGAGTCGACGGGTGATCGACCATCAATTTGAAGAGCGGCCAGGCCAAGACGATTGCCGCAACGGCGGCCCAGGTCATAACTCTCGCCGGTCCGACCCGGTCTGCAAGATGCCCGATCAACGGCACGGTGATCAAGGTGACCAGTCCGGCGACGATGCCGCCGAGATAGCCGGCCGAGGCGGAAACTCCGAGGTTCTTCACGGCAAACGTCGGCATGTACAAGATGAGGTAGATCGAGATAGTCGCGACGCCCACTACTGCGGCACCGGTCAGCACCCGGCCGAGATGCCTGGTCAGCGTCGTCTTCAGCGGAGCCTTTTCCGGAACGCTCGTCTTGAAATCGTCCGTTTCGTCAAGCTTGGCACGGATGTAGAGTCCGACCGGCCCGACGATGATGCCGAAGAAGAACGGAACGCGCCAGCCCCACGAGTAGAGCGCTTCATGCGAAAGGTGAGTGTTGAGCACGTATCCGAACAGCGATGCCAGGAAAACCGAGGCACCCTGGCTGGCAACTTGCCAGGAAGAGTAGAACGCCTTCTTGTGTGGCGCAGTCTCCACGAGGAAGGTTGTAGCAGTACCGAATTCACCGCCGGCGGAGAATCCTTGAATGAGACGTGAGACAAGGATGACGACGCCGGCCCACGGTCCGATCATCGAGGTCGTCGGCGCCACGGCCATGATGAGCGTGCCGATCATCATCAGCATCATCGTCAACGTCAAGGCGTTCTTGCGCCCGCGACGATCGGCGTAGCTACCGAGAACCATCCCGCCAAGCGGCCGGATGACGTACGAGATCGCGAACGTCGCGAACGTCAGTATCAAACCGAGCGTGTTGTCGCCGCCGGGAAAGAAATTATGGGCGATCACCACTGCGAATGATGCGTAGACGATGACGTCGAACCATTCGAGCGCAGCGCCGAGCGAACTGCTGATCACCGCCTTGCGAGCAGCGGCCAGGCGTTCCGGGGTGACTGTTCCGGAGGTTGGCGTAGTTGCCGTGGACATGGTTTTCCTTAGGGGGTCAGGGTGGGTCAGGCGCGGGCGTGAGCGATGACGTTCCGAACGAACTGCTCGCACTGTGCCAATTGGTCAAGTGTCACGTACTCGTCAGGTGCATGCGCCTGAGTGATGCTTCCCGGCCCACACACGACAGTGGGGATACCGATAGTCGCGAACATCCCGGCCTCGGTGGCGTACGCGACCTTTTCGTCCGAGGCCCGACCACCCCATTGTTCGACCAGTGCGGCCGCCGAAGCATTCGCATCCGTCTCCAGGGGAGGGACCGAGGCCGACACGTGCATCGTCACGGAGGCTGACGGGTTTTCTTCCCGCATCAGGTTCTCGATCCGATTCGTCTCGGCGGCAAAGCGTTCGAGCAAATCTGCGGCGCCAGCTGAGCTGATGCTCCTGAACTCGAAAGTGATGGAGCAATCCTCGGGGACAGTGTTCACTGCGATCCCGCCGGATACGAGATTGACCGAACACGTCGTCCAGGCCACGTCGAATGCGTCGTCGTACGGGCCGGACGCACGGAGTTCGTCGGCCGCGCTTCTGACGAATCGAATCAACTCGGCGCCGTATTCGATCGCGTTGACTCCTTGCGGAGTGAGCGACGAGTGCGCCGAAACACCATGCAGATCAACACGTATGACGTTCATCGACTTGTGTGCGCGAATGACCCGCATCTCCGACGGCTCTCCGACGACGCACACATCAGGGCGCAGGTTCCGGGAAACAACCTCCTCGACCAACCCGGCCGCACCGATGCAGCCGACTTCCTCGTCGTAGGAGAATGCAAAGTGAATCGGCTTCGCCAGCGGCCGAGCAACGATGTCGGGGATCGCAGCGACGACGATCCCGATGAACGACTTCATGTCGCACGTGCCACGTCCGTACAGGCTTCCGTCGCGAACGTCGGGCGTGAAAGGCTCGCTACTCCAGTCTTGATCGTCGACCGGCACTACGTCTGTATGGCCGGAGAACATCACGCCGCCGGCAGTACTTCCGTCAGGAGGAGTGAACGTTGCCAACAAGTTGAGCTTCGTTCCCTCGTCATCGGCAACAAGTACCGGCTCGACCCCATGGCGACGTAGTTCCGCCGCAATGAGATCGATCAACGGTCGATTGCTCACGGCACTCGTCGTATCGATTCCGATGAGGCGTTGCACCCACTCGAGGCTTCTCTCGGTCGGAACAGCGGGCAACGTGGTCGATGACATCTGGTTTCTCCTTTCACAGCGTGAACGCGGTGGGCACTCGCCACCGCGTTCTGCCCTTCGAGCATGAATGAAGTGATCCCAGACACAATGAAGATGCACGATACTTGCACCATGATCGAAGAAACGCAGGATTCCGCCGTACTGGACGACGTCGACCTCGCCCTGATCAATTGCCTGCAACTCGACCCGCGAGCGTCGTGGCGCACGGTTGGCGACGCGCTCAAAGTGGATCCGGTTACCGTGGCTCGCCGCTGGCAGCGGTTACAGGATTCCGGCACCGCTTGGGTCTCTGCCAGGGCAACCGGCCATGGCCGTCCGGAATCGTGTCTGGCTTTTGTCGAAGTCGACTGCACGACTTCGAACGCGTTGACGATTGCAGAACGACTTGCCCGCTGGCCGCACGTACTGAGCGTCGAACACACAAGCGGCCCAGGCGACTTGACACTTCTCGTCGAGGTCAGAGACATGGCTTTCCTGTCGCGCTTCCTGCTTCGGTCGCTCGCGTCGGTACCCGGGATCGTCAGTTCGCGTGCACACCTCGTCACCGAGGTCTTCGCGATCGGAGACGACTGGAAATTGCAGGTACTCGATGCCGCGCAGCGAGCGACGATGACAGACCGGCCTGTGCGATACAAATACGCGCCGACGGATCAGCGCCATCACGGGAAGACGTTCGACGCTGTCGACCGACAATTGATATTGAAGCTGGGCGAGGACGGTCGATCCTCGATTGCCGAGCTCACGGTCGGTACCGGCCTCAGCGAAAGTACGGTCAGGCGGCGACTTGCCGAATTGACGTCGCGCAACCAGATCGTGTTCCGCTGCGACGTGTCTCTGCCACTGTCCGGCTGGCCCCTCGTGACCTGGGTGTGGGGATATGTCGATCCCACGGACCGGTCGACGATTCGTGCCCTGGTGGAGCGAGTGCCGGGAACGCGGGTGTGCATGCGGATATCCGGTGGACGCGCCAACACACTGCTCGCGATCGCCGCACACTCCCTTCGCGAAACTCCCATTACCGAAGTACAACTCGCACAAGAGGCACCGGGCCTGGTGGTGCTGAACAGGTCAGTGGTGCTGCGATCGATGAAGAGGGTGGGCCGACTTCTCGACGACGAGGGCAAGAGTGCCGGGGTTGTACCGATGGACATCTGGGCGGAAGCCCCGGAGATCGAGTGAATGTCCGAAATAATCAATCACGATGCGCTGTGGCGGTGAAGGATTGTTGTCATGACTTCAACAGAGATCTCCCCCGCCCAGCGTTATCGGGATCTGGCCGCCGGATTCACGGCCCGGATCGACGCCGTACCCGCCGACCGCTGGGACGACGATTCCCCCTGCGAGGGCTGGACCGCCCGCGACGTGGTGAGACACGTGCTCGACAGCGAACGAGACATGGTCAAGGTAGTCGGCCTGGAATTGGCACCCGGTCCGTCGGTCGACGACGACCCGTCGGCAGCCTGGGCGGCCGTCCGCGATTCGATGCAGGAAATTCTGGACGATCCGGCAAAGTCCACCCTGGAATACGACGGACACTTCGGCAGGACCAACCTCGGGGCCACGGTCGAAGGGTTCTTGTGTTTCGATCTGGTCATCCACGGTTGGGACCTCGCGGCCGCAACCGGCACCGATACGACGATGCGAGACGCGGACGTGGAGTGGGTGTCGGAGATCGCCGCGGGCCTGGGCGAGTCGATCCGCATGAGCGGTGTGTGCGGCCCGGAAATACAGGTTCCGGACAACGCTGACAAAGCGACGAAACTCCTTGCCTTCCTCGGCCGGAAGGCGTGAAAAAGCACCCCTGACGTGGGCATTACTTCCATACGCATGTAATGTCGCGGTATGCCGGAACGCCGAAAATCCTCCACGAGTCCAGACCTGCTTGCGGCGGCATTGTTCGATGTCGCCGCGGAATCCGGACTGGAAAATGCCAGCGTTCGCGAGGTCGCAAAACGGGCGGGTGTCTCGATCGGCGCAGTGCAACATCATTTCTCGACCAAGGACGAGATGTTCGCATTCGCACTGCGAACACTCGTCGATCGATTGTTGACGCGACTGGCCGAATCGTCCGCCGACGCGGACCCGCATACCGCCCTGTTCCAGGCGCTCTCGCAACTCCTGCCCCTCGACGAGCAACGCACGCGTGAGGCGCATGTGCTCGCCGCGTTTGCCGTGCGCGCCGCAACCAGTGAGTCACTCTCCGAAATCCGCCGGACAACCCTGTTCACAATCCGCACCGGCATCTCGACAGTTCTGATCGGCATCGGAACTCCGGAAGCGGAAACCAGAGCGGCACTTCTGCTTTCAACCGTCAATGGATTGGCACTCGACGCACTCGGATGCCCCGCCATGTATCCGCCGCAGTACCTCGATCACGCTTTGGAAACCCAGATCCGCCTCACCCTGCACGACGCCGAGAACCCGCTCGCCTCCGTCGGGCTCGCCAGCTGACGTGGAAGGAGCAGGGCGTTTCGCGCCGAGTCCGTCCGGCGATCTCCATCTGGGAAACCTCCGGACTGCCCTCCTGGCCTGGCTTTTCGCCCGCACCAGCGGGCGCGACTTCCTCATTCGGGTAGAGGATCTCGACCGTGTCCGCCCCGGCGCGATGGAACGACAACTCGACGATCTGCGCAGGCTCGGCCTCACGTGGGACGGCCCAGCCGTATTGCAGTCACACCGTCTTCCCTTGTACCACAAGGCTATCGACCAATTGCGCGAGCGTGACCTGGCCTATCCCTGCTTCTGCACACGCAAGGAGATCCTGCAGGCACCGTCAGCGCCCCATGCTCCAGACGGCGCCTACCCCGGCACGTGTCGGAACCTTTCGGAGGCCGAACGCGCCGAGAAATCGGCAAGTGGCCGATCTCCCGCGCTGAGGCTACGGGCCGGCATCGACTCGTTCACCGTCCATGACGAACTGTTCGGCGAGGTGACGGGACCAGTCGACGACGTCGTCCTGCTCCGCGGAGACGGGGTGCCCGCTTACAACCTTGCCGTTGTCGTCGACGACGGTGCACAGAACATCGACCAGGTGGTTCGCGGCGACGACCTCCTGACCTCGGCTCCACGTCAGGCATACCTTGCCCAGCTGCTCGACATCGAACCACCGTCGTACGCCCACGTTCCTCTTGCCTTGAACAGTGAAGGCAAGCGACTCGCGAAGCGCGACGGCGCAGTGACTCTGGCAGATCAACTCGAGGCCGGACGCAGTACCGAGCAGGTTCTGACGATGATCGCGTCGAGCATCGGTCTCGCCGAACCCGGCGAGGTTGTCACACCACCCCAATTGGCGGATCGATTCGACTCTCGCAAGATCCCCCGGACCCCGTGGGTTTTCCCGGCGAAGTAAGTGACGTATCAATCGGTGCCTCGTCGGAACAAAACTACGATTGTCCGATATGACAAAGCCGTCCGCAATAGCTATTCGTTGGCAATTCTCGAATAGTGAAGTACGGTCGAGACTGGCGAAGGAAATTCAGGGCGAGTTGTTCCTGCAAAACCACGCCCGGGATCTGAACCTGGAATCCGACCACAGTACCCACTTGCAGCATCCACGCTGACACGCACGTGCGGCACGGGCGACTCAGGACGAAAAGGAATACGCATGGTCCGCGAGCTTCGCGAGGCACTCGACGACCATCAATTCGAGGTGTTGTATCAACCCCAGGTCAATCTGAACTCGTCAGCAATTATCAGCTATGAAGCTCTTTTGCGTTGGCGCCATCCGCTGCGAGGGTTGATCGAACCTCAAGATTTCATGCGCTCCGCCGAATCCTCTGGGCTCATCATTCCCATCGGGCTACAAGCTCTGGAAATTATTTGTGCCCAAACAGCGTCGTGGCCTGAGCACATGATGGTCGCGGTCAACTTTTCGCCTCGCCAACTCGCTACCCCGCACGCCGCTCACGAGATCCTCGGAGCCCTCGACAGTTCACAAACGCCACTGAGCAGAATAATCGTGGAAGTCACCGAGCTCGGCGTCGTAGGCCGGCATGCCGCCGAGACTCTTCACGTCTTGCACAACGAGGGAATTCGAATCGCGCTGGATGATTTCGGGGCGGGCTTCGCGTCTTTCTCCGCATTGTCGGAATTGCCGCTCGATATTCTCAAGATCGACCAATCCTTGACCTGGGCCGTCAGCGCAGCGGGTCGTGCTGGAGACCGTGCCTTCATGGTCATGGAGTCCATCGCCGACATCGCTCGGAAGCTAGGGCTTGATTCGATCGCAGAGGGCGTCGAAACCGCGGAACACGCAGCCAACGTCTTGCGGGCCGGCTGCGACATGGGCCAGGGCTATTACTTCGGCAAGCCACTTCCTGCGTCGTCCGTCGTCACTCCCGTGTGAGCGCTCGCCACTTCAGCACGACGACACTTCAGTACGACGACGATGCACTCGCTATGAGTGCGACCACGAGAATCACGGCAAAAATTGCCAAGAAGGCCGCGCCGACCGCAATTCCGGCTATCGCAAGCCCGCGCCCCTGTTGACCTGTCTGCTTGATCTGATTGAGCGCGACAATTCCCAGAATGATTCCGACGATTCCGCCGAGACTGTAGAAGCAACCACCCGCAAGCGATACAACCAGCGATGCAATTGCGAGACCATTGGTGCCGACCGGCTGCATCGGCGGTGCGTACCCACCCGCGAATTGATTCGGTTGACCGTACGCATTCGGCGGCTGAGCGTACTGAGCCTGTCCGTATTGAGCTTGTCCGTATTGTCCGGGTTGCTGATATTGATTCTGCTGATATTGATTCTGCGGTCCGAAATTTTGCGGCGGCAGGTACGGGTTCGGTTCACCGATTCCGCCCGGCTGGGGGTTATTACCGGGCGGGTTGTACGACGGCGGTGGATAACCCGGGTACTGCTCGTTGGGAGTGGTATATCCGGGAACTTCAGGTGAAGACTGCGTTTCGGACGGGGACACGCCGTACCCCTCAGGAGGCAGGCTCGGAAATTCTCCGTACCCAGGTTTTGCCTGGTAATCGCTCGAAGAATCGTCGTTGTTGCCCCCGGAACTCGTCATACAACGCAGCCTAAACCACAGGTGACCTCCGAATCCAAGTGAGCAGATGTCATCCACATCGCTCTTTGATCCCAGTAGGGTCATATCCACTGTCACACTCGAGCGCGATATTTACGACTGAGGGGAACACATGACAACCGGTGGGTACGACCCCAACCAGAATCCAGAAGGCGGGAAGCAATTCCCACCCCAGGATCCATATGGCCAGCAGGGAACACCTCCTCCCGGAAGTTACCCCCCTCCCGCCGGCCCCCCGCAAGGCGGAAGCTACCCGCCCCCGCAGGGCGGAAACTTCCCGCCCCCTCAGGGTGGCAACTACCCGCCTCCCGGTGGATACCCGCCGCCGCCCCAGGGAGGAAACTTCCCGCCGCCTCCGCAGTTCAACGACCAAGGTGCGTACGGCGGAGGAAACCGGCTGCCTTCGGGTGCCGAAGCCGGTGGACTGGGTATTCGATTCGGCGCTCGCCTTATCGACTACATCATCCTCGGCCTAGTGGTCGGGCTCCTGATCATCTTCGTCGACTCGGGATACTGGATAACAGGCCTGCTGACTGCCCTTCTGACATTCGCATATTTCGTTGGGTTCGAGGTCACACAAGGTTGGACCCCAGGCAAGAAGCTCCTTGGGCTGTCGGTGAAGGCCCCGGGAGGCGCGGGCCTTCCCACTCCGCAGCAGTCCGCAATTCGCAACGCATTCAACCTCTTGTCGATCATTCCGATCATCGGAGGACTTCTCTCGCTCGTTGCGTACATCGTCATCGCGGTCACCATCAACAACAGCCCCACCAAGCAGGGCAAGCATGACGAGCTCGCTGGTGGAACTCAGGTAGTCAAGGGTTAGGTGCGCATATGACAACCGGTGGGCACGACCCCAACCAGAATCCCGAGGACGGAAAGCAATTCCCGCCCCAGGATCCCTACGGCCAGCAGGGAACGCCTCCTCCTGGGAGCTATCCCCCGCCGGCGGGGCCTCCGCAGGGCGGAAGCTACCCGCCGCCTGGTGGATACCCCCCACCTCCTCAAGGTGGCAATTACCCGCCGCCAGGTGGATATCCGCCGCCTCCGCAGGGTGGAAGCTATCCCCCTCCCGGAGGCAACTACCCACCGCCCGGTGGATACCCGCCACCTCCCGGAGGCGGTAACTTCCCACCGCCGCCCGCCAACGACTACGGCGCAGGATTCGGTGGACCGCAGCTTTCTGTGGGTGCGGCAATTACCTACGGCTGGAACAAGTTCAAAGACAACGCATTGGTTTGGATCGGAATCTCGATCATCGCGTTCTTGATCGCCGGACTGATCCAGGGCGCTTTCAACGGCTTCGACTACACCAACACAGAGTTCAGCGCGCTGTCCATTGTGGGTGGATTGGTCACCGCTATCGTCGGCTACATCATCCAAGCCGCATTCCTCCGCGGAGCATTGAGCGAATTGGACGGAATCAAGCCGGCTTTCGGCACCTTCTTCCAATTCACGAACATCGGTGCAGTTGTACTCGGCGGTTTCCTCGTAGCCGTAGCCACTTACGTCGGTTTGGCCCTCTGCATCATTCCCGGCATCATCGCGGCGTTCCTGCTCTACTACACGCTGACCTTCATCGTGGACAAGAACCAGGATGCGATTTCGGGAATCAAATCGAGTTACGCATTGACCTCGTCGAACGTCGGAACGTTGGTCCTGCTGGCGCTCGCTCTGATCGGTATCAACATCATCGGCGCGCTGCTGTGTGGAATCGGTCTTCTGGTGACGGCGCCCGTCGCACTGATCGCCAGCACCTACGCATACCGCGTGCTGACCGGCGGTCATGTAGCTGCCTGATCAGTTCGTTTGCATCACCGAAGGCCCTGCGGTTCCACGTGAAACCGCAGGGCCTTCGGTGTGTTCTGCGCAACTGGACGGTCGCCAACTCGCATCCGAGCGCCTTGTGGTGCTTGGATGACGGACGTGACAGCTCAGGATCAGCAAGACGAATCGACCCACGAAACCAAATTTGCGCACGTCAGCCGGGGTTATTACCCGACGATCGTCGCGCTCTTCACCGCAACGCTGCTGATCTCGAACGTGGCGGCGACCAAGGGGGTCGCCTTCTTTGCGGATTCCGACTTCTCGCTCGGTCCCTTGCAGATTCTGCCCATCATCACCGATGGTGGATTCTTCTTGTTCCCGCTCGCCTACGTCCTCGGTGACGTGCTCAGCGAGGTCTACGGCTTCAAAGCGACCCGACGCGCGATCTACCTGGGCTTCGGCGCACTGATTCTTGCCGCTGCGTGCTTCTGGATTGCAGTGCAACTCCCGTCGGCAGAGTTCTACGAGAACCAGGCCGCCCTCGAAACCGTGGTCGGTGTCATTCCCCGACTCCTGGTCGCAGGCTTGGCCGCCTACCTCGTCGGACAGCTACTGAACTCACTGGTCCTGGTCATGATGAAAAAGCGCATGCAGGAGAAGCATCTGTGGGCGCGGCTGATCGGCTCGACCGTCGTCGGCGAATTCGCCGATACCCTCATCTTCTGTTCCATCGCGGCCGGTGTCATCGGCATCAGCACATGGGAAGACTTCATCAACTACGTGCTGGTCGGCTTCCTGTGGAAGACGCTTGTCGAGGTTCTGGTCATGCCGATCACCTACCGCGTCATCGCATACGTGAAGAAGCGCGAACCGACCTACGCCTGAGGTGCAGGCGTCTTCGCCGCGTAGAACTTTCCGAGCATGTCTGCCTTGAAGTCGTGGAAATACCCACCTTCGATGCTGGCTCGGATATCGTCGACCAACTTCACGGTGAATCGCTCGTTGTGGATGGTGCAAAGCGTCGACGCGAGCATTTCCTTCGCCTTGAAGAGGTGATGGATGTACGCGCGGGTGTAATTGGCGCACGTGTAGCAGTCGCACTCGTCGTCGATAGGCGTGAAGTCACGACGGAATCGGCTGGTGTTGATGTTGAACCTGCCGGAGCGGACGTAAATCGCAGCATTGCGAGCAACACGCGACGGGTTGACGCAGTCGAAAGTGTCCGCGCCGTTCTCGATTGCGACGAAGAAGTCGTCCGGTTCACTGATGCCGAGCATATGACGCGGCTTGTTCTCGGGTAGTTCCTCGTTACACCAACGCACGATCGTTCCGAGGTTCTGCTTCTCGAGGGCGCCGCCGATGCCATAGCCGTCGAAGCCGTATCCGTTCTCGCCTTCGATCGACTCGAGTCCGCGGCAGGCTTGACGACGTAGATCTTCGTATTGCGCGCCTTGAATCACGCCGAAGAGAGCCTGATAGGGCTTGTCAGCGCGTTCGGCGGTGAGCTTCTCGTGTTCATTGATACAGCGGATCGCCCAGGCCTGCGTACGCTCGACCGATCGCTCCTGATAGCCGCGGGTGTTGAGCAACGTGGTGAGCTCGTCGAACGCGAACATGATGTCGGCGCCGAGCTGATGCTGAATCTGCATCGACACCTCGGGGGTGAAGCGATGCTTGCTGCCGTCGAGGTGCGATTTGAACGTCACGCCCTCGTCGTCGACCGTCGCCAGACGCTCTTTGCCCTTTGCGATGACGTCGTCGGACTGCACGCCGACGGCCTCCATCGCGAGCACCTTCTTGAACCCGACGCCAAGAGACATCACCTGGAAGCCGCCGCTGTCGGTGAAGGTGGGGCCGTCCCAGTTCATGAACTTGCCCAGCCCCCCGGCCTCGTCGACGATGTCGGGGCCCGGCTGCAGGTACAGGTGGTACGCATTGGCGAGCAACGACTGCGCACCGAGTTCCTTCATGGACTCGGGCAGCACGGCCTTGACCGTGGCCTTGGTTCCGACAGCCACGAACGACGGCGTCGCGATATCGCCGTGCGGTGTGTGGATGGTTCCGGTTCGTCCGAGCCGGTCCTCGAGCCTGGTCCCAATGGTGAAAATCGACTCGGGACGCTTGTCGACGGAGGGCGCGGGCGGTGTCGGTACTGCAGAAGTCACGGGCTCAATCCTGTCACAGGAGCAAATATCGCCGTGATCACAGCGAAGAAAGTTCCTACGCGATCAGCATCCGACATTGGTCTACTGACCGAACCCGAGCGGTACCGCCGCGTGAGGGTCCCCACCATACTTCCCACTACACATCCCCCGGCTCGACCGGTTTACCCCGCCAACCCGCTGACAGGAGCTCACTTGACGAGACAGACCGGCCAGACCTACAACTTCGTCACCGTCGACGTCACAGACTCGATTGCCACCGTGACTATCGACAAACCTCCAGCCAACGCATTCAACCCCAGCATGATCGCCGAGCTTCTGGAGATACTGCCGGTACTCGCGTCGGACCAGACCGTCCGCGCCATTGTAGTGACGGGCACTGGACGGTTCTTCGTCGCCGGTGCGGACATCACCGTGATGCGCGAGCTGACGGAAGAAACTCAGCGCGCGATGCGCCCGTGGGTCGACGTACAGCGGATCCTCGAGTCGGCTCCCAAACCTGTCGTCGCGAAGATCAACGGGCACGCACTCGGCGGCGGAGCAGAACTGACGTTGGCCTGCGACTTCCGCATCATGGCGCAGTCGGCGACCATCGGCTTCCCCGAGATCGGACTTGGGCTTTTTCCGGGTGCCGGTGGCAGCCAGCGACTTCCACGCCTCATCGGTGCTCACCGAGCCAAAGTGCTCATGATCGAAGGCAAGCGCCTCAGCGCCGAGCATGCACTCGATATCGGCCTGGTCGACACCGTCGTTGCGGACGCCGACCTCGATGCGCATTGCGCTGACCTCGCACGCGAACTCGCGACGAAACCCACTGCCACCATCGGAATGATCAAACGCATTGTCGACGAGGGCATGTCGTTGCCGCTCGATCAAGCGCTGGATCTCGAATTCGAGGCAGTGCTCGACCTGATCAAGACGGACGACGCTGCTGAGGGACTTCAGTCATTCCTCGACAAGCGGTCCCCCACCTTCACGGGACGCTGACAGCTCCCATTTACCGAGAGGCCATCATGCTCAACAAATTTCAGAAGAAATGGGTGGGCGCAGTCGCTTCTCTCGCCGCCCTGACGATCGCCGTCAGCGGATGCACCCGCCCCGCTACCGACAACTCCGCCGAAAGTGGTGGCCTGGTACGGATCGCGGTTGGTGTAGACCCGTCGTACGCCCCGATTTTCCTGGCCGACCACGAGGGCATGTTCGAGGCCGCCGGCCTCGACGTCCAGGTCATCCAGACGGAAGGCGGGGCGGCGGGCGCCCAGAACGTCGTAGCCGGAACTTCGGAACTCTCCGGCAATGCCGACTCGACGGCACTGTCCGTCATGGCCGCCAATCCGAGCCTGCGGGCGCTGGGCGTATTTCAGGAATCCGACCGGTACTTCCAGGTTGTACTGAGGAACGGCGTCGAACCGAAGTCGATCAAGACCATGGGCGTCTTCCCCGGCATCGGTCTCTACTTCACGAACCAGTACCTGGCCAGTCTCGGCATCGACCCCACGACGGTCACACTCGTGAGCACAAGCCCGCCCGAACAGCCTGCTTTGCTGGCGCGCGGTGACATCGACGGCTTCCTGTCCTTCGACCCCTGGGTGACGCAGAGTGTCAATACCGGCGGGCGCGTTGTTGCCACGACCGGCGACTTCGGCGCCAAGTACGCCCAATGGATCATCGCTTCGGACAACTGGTTGTCCGCGAACGAAGAAACCGCAGGCAAGGTGTTCAAGGTGATCTCGGAAGCGTCGGCAATCGTGAACTCGGATCCGGATCGGGCTGCAACCGCAATTGCCGCGTCTATCCAGATGGACCCGGCCGAGGCCGCAGACCGGGTGACCCAAATCGATTTCGGTGGACGCGGATTCACCGAGGACGACGTGGAGCGCGCAAACGAACTTGTTGCATTCTTCCGCGAGCAGGGCAAGATCTCCGCGGACATCGATCCGTCCGCTGTCCTCCTCTCGGGATGGTTCGAGCAGAACGCCGCCTGAGCGGAGAGTGAGAACGGGTCCGGTGGGCAGACCGAAATCATGTCGCCCACCGGGCCGCAGAACTACGTTCGACACCAGTCGGTTCGGCGATATCTTTCGATTGAAACGGAGTAGTTGTGGTGCATCCCCCGGTACGGGTCGTAGAGATTTCCAGTCCGTTTGCGCGATTCGCCGGGCGCATCCTGGTCGGGCTGGGTTTCGAAGTCATTCTGGTAGAACCACCCACCGGTGACCCCAGTCGCACCGAGTCCCAGGGTGATTCGTACTTGCATTGGCACGCGGGCAAGAAGTCCGTTGTCCTCGATATCGACGACAGCAACGATCGCCTCGCTTTCGAAGCACTGCTGCGCAGTGCCGACGTCCTGCTCGACGGCAGCGCGACCGGCGCTCTACGCGACAACCGAGGATCTCTCGTTCACGTACGAGTGACACCCTTCGGCACAACCGGACCGCGAAGTGACTGGAAGGCAACAAATCTGACCGTCGCGGCACTCGGCGGGATGATGGCCCAGGTCGGCGATCCCGAGCACCCTCCACTGCTGCTCCCCGAACTCCAGGCTGAGCAGCTCGCCGGAATCAATGCCGCAATCGGCGTGCTTCTCGGACTGCGTTCGCGATCCAAGGGCCACAACCCGTTGCTGGAGATCAGCGCTCAGGAATGTGTTGCCGCCGCGCTGGAAGCGGGCACTCTTGCCTACATTCACGAGGACCGCGTCCCGCCGCGTCCGGGCCGGGTACATCCGCTCGTTCCGCACGGACTGTTCCAGGCCGCCGACGGTTATGTCGGTGGCGGCCTCGGCGGTAGCCCCCGCATGTGGGACGGCATGTTGGCCTGGCTGATCGACAACGATGCTCAGGACGATCTCGATCAACCGGAGTGGTCCGACGCGGTCTACCGAAAGACGCATCAGGAACACATTTTCGACGTTCTGTCCGCCTTCATCGCGAAGTGGCCGAAGGAAGAATTCGCGGTCAGCGCGCAGTCACGCAAGTTGCCGTGGGCAGCGGTCGACCGGCCCGAAGAACTGCTGCGTAACCCGCAACTCAACGACCGGGACTTCTTCACCGACGTGACCGGAGATCACGGTACCTACCGCGATCTCGGGTTCGGCTTCGCTTTCCCCGAAGGCCGGCGCATCGGAACGCTCGAGGCTGCCCGGTTGGGCCAGCATCAGGAACTCTTGAAGGCCACCTCGCCTGTGGCAGTGAACGAAACCCACGAGTTCAGCGGTGGCAGCACGCCCAGCCTCGAAGGTGTCCGCGTCCTGGATCTCACGTGGGTGTTGGCGGGCCCGTACGGCACCAGAATCCTTGCCGACCACGGTGCCGATGTCATCAAGGTCGAATCGATCGGACGCCCGGACCCGACTCGCTTTGCACCGTTCATGCATCTCTCGCGAGGACCGCACGACAATCCGAACACCAGCGGGTACTTCAACGACGTCAACCGCAACAAGCGCAGCATCACACTCGATACCCGATCCGCAGAGGGCCTTTCGGTACTGCGCGACCTGATCAGGAACTCCGACGTCGTGGTCGAGAATTTCAGCTCGTCGGTCATGGACAAGATGGGGCTCGGCTACGAACAACTCCGGGAGCTCAACCCGGACATCATCTACGTGTCGATGTCCGGGATGGGTCACACCGGTCCTCGCAAGGACTGGGTGTCGTATGCCGACATCGTTTCGGCAAGTACCGGTTTGACCGCACTGACCGGCTGGAACGCCGATGACGTTGTCGGAGTCATCTACGGCCATGGCGACATCGTCGCCGGACTGCAAGCCGGCGTCGCGATGCTGGCAGCCCTCGACTACCGCGACCGGACCGGCCGGGGACAGCACGTAGACCTGTCACAACTCGAAGCCATGGCAGCGCACATGGGTACCAGCGTTCTCCGAGCCGCCCGGTCACAGTCCCCCGATCCGATCGGCAACAGCCATCACGAACTGGCACCACACGGCGTGTACCCGTGCCTCGGCAGCGACCGGTGGTGCTCGATTGCCGTTCGCGATACCACGGAATGGAATGCATTGTGCCGCATCATCGAAGCAGAGAAATGGATCGGCAATCCTGACTTCGCGAGTGCAGAAAGCCGCCAAGCCGATCACGAACGTATCGACGACGCCATCGCCGACTGGACCAGGACTCTGTCACCCGAAACCGTCATGGAACGCTTGCAATCGGCGGGTATCGCGGCCGGCACCGTCCAGGACGGACGCGACCTGGTCGAGAGCGATCCACATCTTCGGGCACGCAGTTTCTATTCGGCACAGGAACATCCCCTCGCCGGAACATTCCTCCACGAAGGCATCCCCGTTCGCCGGAACTCCGAACCCGGCTCGATCCGACGCGCTGCGCCGGTGCTGGGCGCGGACACCGACGACGTCCTCGAGTCGGTGCTCGGATACAGCGACGAACTGATCGCCGGACTTCGCGACCAGTCGATCCTGTCCTGACCGCACTCATATTCAGTACATCCATTCACAGATCGCTACTAGGAGACACAATGCGCGCGGCCCGACTCCATCAGTTCGGCACTTCACCGGTCATCGACGACATCGACATTCCCACACGTGAATCCGGTCAGACGCTCGTGCGCATCGACGCTGCCGCGCTCGGCCATCTCGACATCACCGTCGCGAGCGGAAACTTCGGAGTCAAGCCGAACCTGCCACATATCGGTGGAACAGACGGAGCGGCGACGGTAATCGAATCCGACACCTATGAGCCTGGCACCCGCCTTCTGGTCCGAGGCGGCGGAGTCGGCCTGTTCAAGAACGGTTGCTGGGCTGAGTATCTGGTAGCGGCAGACAAGGCGTTCACACCCTTTGATCCCGCACTGTCGCCGGCCGTCGCCGCAACCTTCTTCCTGCCCAGCACAACCGGCTATGTTGCCGTCAACGACATTGCAGCCGTCGCTCCCGGCGAACGAGTTGTTGTCGCCGGAGCATCCGGCGCTGTCGGATCGATGGCAGCACAGTTCGCTCTGCTTGCCGGAGCGTCCGAGGTAATCGGTGTTGTACCGCGCGAAGATCAGGCTGCCTTGCTTCCGGAGGGTGTGCGTCCCGTCGTCGGGCAAGGCGACGAACTTGCCGGAGTGGTGGGATCCGAGCCTTCCGTCGACGCCGTGATCGACACGCTTGGCGGCGACGGCTTGCCGCACCTTCTGGCGAGTGTTGTCCCCGGTGGCCGGGCTGCCCTGATCGGATATACCTTGGGTAAGAGCCTCACCCTGGACTTACCGAACTGGTTGCTCAGCGATGTCCGGATCCTGCCCGTCAACATGATTCGCAAGACTGCCCGGCAAGCCGAACTGGCACCTGAAATGATCCGGCTGCTCATCGAAGGCAAGATTTCCGTTGCAGTGCAGGAGTTTCCGCTGGATGACATCGCAACGGCACTGCAGTTGATGGGTGAGGGCAAGGTTGCCGGCCGGGCCGTCGTCGTACCCTGAGGGATACAATTACCCATGCACCACGACGCACATGCCATTCCGCGCTCGCTTCCGGATTTGATCCGGAGGCGAGCTTTGGAGCGTCCGGAGCACCCGGCGCTCGTCGTCGACGGGATCACGGTCACCTACCGCGAATTGCGGGATCGTGCAGCGTCGATGGGGGCGGATCTCCGTAATCACGGTGTCGGCCGTGGGGAGCGCGTGGCGGCACTGTCCGGCAACAGGATCGAACTGGCAGACCTTGTTCTCGGATGCGCGTGGATCGGTGCGGTTGTCGTCCCACTCAATACGGCCCTCCGAGCCGACAGTGTTGCCAGCGCACTCGAACAGGCTGGTGTACAACGGATCCTGGTTTCACCCGAATACTCAGGCGCTGTAGCCGGATTCGACGGCACCGTGTGGGTCATGGGTGAACAGTGCGTCCCCACTGCCGGTTCGCATCCGGGCTGTGAGCCCGAGACCCTCGATCCGCTCGACCTGGCCGCGATACTCTTCACCTCCGGCACCACCGGTCTGCCCCGAGGCGTCCGATGCCCGCACGCGCAGTTCCTGCAGTGGGGCAAAGGCGTCGGCGCCTCACTCGGGCTCACCGGGGACGATGTGCTGTACAACTGCCTGCCGCTGTTTCACACCAATGCTCTCAATGCCTTTGTTCAGTCCCTTTGGGCCGGGTCTACTTTTTTCCTGGGACAACGCTTTTCGGTCCGCAATCATTGGCGCGAAGTTCGCGAGATCGGCGCAACTGTCGACTACCTGCTGGGTGCGATGGTGGCCATGTTGATGAACGCGGACCCATCGCCGCAAGACCGACAGCACAGCGTCCACGTGGCACTTGCCCCCGCAACGCCGGCTCATCTGATCGAACCGTTTGCCCAGAGATTCGGTGTAGAACTCGTGGACGGATTCGGAAGTACCGAAACCAATCTCGTGATCGGCACACTTCCGGGAGATCGGCGGGCCGGGTACATGGGGCGGGTGATGAGTGGCTACGACGCCGCAGTCGTCAACGACGGTACTGCTGCCGCAGACGGGGAGCCCGGCGAACTGGTGGTCCGCAGCACGATCCCCGGCGCCTGTTCACTGGGCTATCTGGGCGAGGAGATTCCGGCGACGGAGAGTTGGATACAGACCGGTGACAGGGTGATTCGGGAAGCAGACGGCTGGTTCCGATTTGTCGATCGCATCAAAGACGTGATTCGGCGCCGCGGTGAAAATATTTCCGGGGCCGAAGTGGAAACCGTTCTGGCGTTGCATCCGTCGGTCGGTCAGGTTGCCGTCTTCCCGGTACCGTCGGATCTGGCCGAGGACGACGTCATGGCAACTGTAATACTGCGCCCCGGAGTATCTTTCGACCCCATTTCGATTCTGGAGTTCTCCCAGCAACAGCTGCCGTACTTTGCACTTCCCCGGTACATCGACGTCGTGGACACGTTGCCACTCACCGAAACCGGCAAGGTACAGAAAGCAGTGCTACGTGAGAGGGGCGTCGGCCCACACACCTGGGATTGCGAGAAGAGCGTGTTCCGCGCCCGGCGATAGACCGCGCCTCGCTACTTGCCGCAACCGTTGAACGAACACATCACCGGACTGCAGATCGTGCGCAGAGCCAGCGGGTCGCTCGGCGAATGTGTGCACTTCATGGCATGAAGTTTTCGGGTGATTCCGGCGCCGGCAGTGCGCAGGGCCCCGGTGATGCGGCTGACGTTGAGGCGAGCCGTCGGCGCTGTCACAGACAACGCGCCGGCCAGAGTGCGCGGGCCGCTGAACACCGGCACTGCGACGCTCATGTACCCGAGCCGTGTCTCCTCGACCTCCACCGCGAGTTGTTCCTTACGCATCCGCTCGGTTTGCTGGCGCAGCACGCTGACGGACATCGTCGTTCGACTGGTCAAGGCGGTGAAACCCTGCTCGACTACCTCGTCGAAGACCGATTGCGGGGAGAAGGCAAGGATGATCTTGCCGGTGGCGGTGCAGTACAGCGGGAGCCGACCGGCCACCCGCGACTGCTGATTCAGCCCGCGGTGTCCGATGATCTTCTCGATGTAGAGGACGTCGATGCCGTCACGAACCGCAAAGTGAACCGTCTCCTGCGTCGCCAGCAGTAGGTCCTCCATGTACGGCAGCGCCGCGTCGCGCAGAATCCGCTGACGCGGCACCAATTGGCCCAGCTCGAACAATCGCAGGCCGAGCCGGTACTTGGTACCCGCGCGCTCGAGCAATCCCCACTCGACCAGCTCGCCGGCCAACCGGTGAACCGTCGCTTTCGCGACCCCACTGCGCCGGGTGAGCTCCGTCAGAGACAGGTCACTGTGGTCGGTGTCGAAAGCGTCCAAGATCATTCGAGCCTTGCCCAGGACCGAGGACAGTTCACCTGCAGGCTGCGATGCAGCGGTCGTTTCCGACGCGATGGGTAGTACGGATCCGAACCCGACGGATTGTTGTGGAGCGGCCATGAGTGTCCTCCTGAACGATCTGTGACAGCCTGCCGAGACCGAGTGCCACAACGACCGAGATCGGTCGGGGTCCTCGTTAGGTGCAGGTGCTTCGAGACTGACACTATGGTGACGACACGATGAGACGCACGCCACACGGTCCGCTCAGTGAACCCGTCCCGCAGAGTTTACACGGGGCGCCTACCTGCGTAATTCTCCAGAAACATGCGGACGGCGGATGCAATCTGCGGAGCGTGCTCCTCGACGAGTGCGACGGTCCCCGATTCGACGATCTCCGTTTCCACCACTGCCGCACCCGTCAGGTGTGCACGTAACGGCGCAATGTTAGGCATCGAGAAGGGATCCTTCTGCGCGCCGATCAGCAAAACCGGCGCAGTCACCGAACCGACTCTCGCCTCCATGACGTAGCGGGCGCAGGCTTTGTGCCCCTCCGCCGGATCTACCCGGTAGGCAAGCGCGTCTCGGATGTACCTGTCGAGCAGTGCGGTGCCTGGTTCGGGGTAGTAGGGGCGACGCATCTCCCACAGCCTGGTCAGATGGCTACCGTCTGCGGCCCGGTCGACGCAGTCGATCCCACCGGGTCCCGAGTGCCCCTCGCGGTAGTTGCGGTCGGTCCACGGGCACGACGAGAGCACGGCAGCGTGCACCCTCTCGGGGCGTGATGCCGCCATCTCGAGCGCCACTGCCGCACCGGTGTGGTGACCGATGACCGTGACTCGATCGACGCCCAGGGTGTCGAGCAATTCCCACGCGCCTCGCGCATAGGTCTCGATGGTCTGCGGGCCGGGCACCGGAGCACTGTTGCCGTACCCCGGCATGTCCATCGCGACAACGCGGAAGTCGTCGGCAAGGAGTGGAATGAACTCGCGGAACTCGTCCCACGACCGGGGCGCCTGATGAAGCAGGAGAATCGCCTCACCCGAACCTTGCTGCGCGTAATGCAATTGCCCGAAAGACGAATCAACGTATCCGAGTTGCAGGCCGCCAGCCATCAGAACGCCGCAACCATCGGGGTATCGACGCCGACGATGTCGATCTTTGCCGAACCACCCGGATTTCCGACGGGCTCGCTACGGGTAGGCAAGACCTCGAGGAAGAAGCGCTTGTTGTCTTCCTTGAAATCCGGGTCTGCTTTCCGGTCGACGGTGATCGCCTCCACCGGGCAGGCCAATTCGCAAGCGCCGCAATCGATGCATTCGTTCGGGTTGATGTAGAGCTTGCGATCACCCTCGTAGATGCAATCCACGGGGCATTCTTCCATGCATGATCGGTCCGTGTAGTCGATGCATGCTTCACCGATGACAAATGCCATTGCCTAGCTCTCCTGTTCGGTGGAGTGTCCAGGGAAGATTTCTGCTTCCGGATCCAGCACTGCCGCAGCGTTGTTCACCGCAGTCGCGGCCTCGCCGAAACCGACGGCGATCAAGCGGACCTTGCCGGGATAGTCCGTGATGTCCCCGGCGGCATACACACGCGGAACATTCGTCTCCATCCGTGTGTTCACCGCGATGTGGCGATTGTCGATCTCGATTCCCCACTCCATCATCGGACCGAGGTCGGCCGTGAATCCCAATGCAGCGATGACGGATTGAGCGAGCAGCGTGGACGTGCTCTTGTCTTGTTTGTGGGTGATGTCGACCTCGCCGATCCACCCGTTTCCACGTACCGCCGAGACATCGGCGTTGACGAGAACCTGGACACTGCTTTCCTGCACCTTGGCGACTGTGGATTTGTGCGCGCGGAAACGATCTCGCCGGTGAACCAGGGTGACGGACTTGGCAATTGGTTCCAGGTGAACGGCCCAGTCGAACGCGCTGTCGCCGCCACCGACGATGACAACGTCTTTCCCGGTGTGCGCCGACAAATCCGGGACGAAGTAACTCAGCCCCCGATCCATGAACTCCGAACCCTTCGCCAACGGACGCGGGGTGAAGGTTCCGATGCCGCCGGTGATGACAACCGCGCCGGCCACCACGACCTGGCCCGTGCTGGTGGTGATCCGCACCCGGCCGTCGTCGTCATGCGACAGCTCACGAGCCTGCATGCCCAGAAGGTACACCGGATCGAACGGGGCAGCCTGCGCCATCAAACCCTCGATGAGGTTGCGTCCCTTGACCGAAGGGAATCCCGCGATGTCGAGGATCGCCTTCTCCGGGTACATCGCACTGACCTGTCCCCCCGGTTCCGCAAGGGCATCGATCACGGCAACCGAGAGGCCGCGGAAGCCTGCGTAGTACGCGCCGTACAGCCCGGCGGGGCCGGCACCAATGATCAGAATATCGACGCCGATCTCGTTGTCGGTCGCCGTGGAAGACGTTTTGTTCACACTCGATACGGTATTGCGCCGACGGACTCACGCAAATGAAACCGGTCCGCTCAACAGACCTCGGTAACAGTTGCGGGACAACACGAAAAGGGCCCGCCGACCTCTCGGTCGACGGGCCCAATGCTCGCAGGAATTCAGTGCGCGAAGAATTCAGTGCGCGAATACCTCGGGTTCGTCTGCTGCGATCTTCTGGATGATGGTCGAGTACGCAAACCACCCCACCTTCTCGGTGCCGACTGCTTCGTAGGTCTGCGCCGCGATCTTCTCGTGCAGGACAACCGGATCACCGGCGGCTCGCGCCGTCAACTCCGCCTGCATCGACCGCTCCATCGACACATACCACCACACTGCGCTCTCCACGGAAGTTCCGACGGTCAGATGACCGTGGTTGGTGAGGATCACGGCCTTGTTCGATCCGAGGGCATCCGCGATGCGAATCCCCTCCTCTTCGTCCAGCGCCACCCCGTGATACTCCTCGTAGATCGAGTGATCCTCGTGAAAGGCGCACGCGTCCTGAGTGATCGGCGTGAGGCGGGTGTGCAGCGAGGAGAACGCCTTACCGTTCGAACCGTGAGCGTGAACAGCTCCGATGACGTCGGGACGAGCCTCGTGAACCTTGCTGTGGATGACAAACGCTGCTCGGTTGAGCGGTCCGTCTCCGGAAATGACCGCGCCGTCCGACGCCACATGCAGCAATTCCTCCGGCTGAACCTGAGAGAAGTGCCGCCCGAACGGCGCAGTCCAGAAAGTCTCCGGATCTTCTGGGTCTCGGGCGGTGATATGTCCCGAGATTCCCTCGTCCAAACCGAATTTCGACAAAATCCGATACCCGCCGATGACAGCGGTCTTGCGACGACGCCGCTCACTCTCGATATCGGTGAACTCGGGCGGTCCCGGAATTCCGGCCTGCTCGGCAATGCTCAGCGGGTGATTCATGCTGCGCTCCTGACTATTTGACGCCGTAACGGGCGAGGTACCGCGAGGACAGAATGCGGAGAATCCGGTCGAAGATGAAGCCCATGATGCCCAGGACGATGATGCCGACGAACGTCCAGTCGATCCGGCCGTAGTTTCGAGCCTGCCAGATCATCGAACCGATACCCTGGTCGGCGGCGACGATCTCCGCCGACACGATGGTGAGGAAGCTGTTGCCCATCGCCAGGCGAGCGCCCGTGACGATGCCGGGGATCGACGACGGCAAGACCACCGTCTTCATGATCTGAAGTTTGTTGGCACCAAGATTTGCCGCTGCCTGCAGTTTGTTCTCGCTGATCGCTACAGTCGCGGCAATCGTGCTGACCGTGACGATGAATACCGAGGTGTAGAAGATCAGAACAACCTTCGACGTCTCACCGATGCCGAACCAGACGACGGCGAGAGTGACAAACGCAATAGGCGGAATGAACCGGAAGAACTCGATGTACGGATCGAGGAGCTGTCGCACGATGGAAATGCGGCCCATCAGAATTCCGACGGGAGCACCGATCACGACACCCAGGAACCAGCCGATGAGAATTCGCTGACCCGATGCGGTGATCGACGACCACAGAACGCCGCTCTCCCACAGTTCCTGTGCCGCCGACCATACTTCGGCCGGTGATGCAATGGTGGTCGGCCCGTACCACCACGCCAGGAACGACCAGATGCCCAAACCGATTGCCGCTGAGGCTGCATACATCAGCGTCGCTTTGACAATCTTGGATCGCCGCGCCGACGAACGCTTTTTTGTCTCCGCCACCTTCGCTGTTCTCACACCGGCTGAACCACCGGTCACTACAGCCGTCACAGCTCGTCCTCCTCAATGCCTTGGTTCCGCAGCGACGCAACCACTTCTGCCCGAATGTCGTCCCGCAGCTTCTCGTAGAGCTCGATCACCTCGGGATCGTTGCGGTCTCGCGGACGAGCCGCATTGACCTCGTAGACGCTCTTGATCCGGGCCCGCGGGCCGGCCGACATCACGATCACACGGTCAGCCAACGTCAGTGCCTCGTCGATATCGTGAGTCACGAATACCACGGTGCAGCGGGTGTGCCGCCAGATACGGTCGAGTTCGGTCTGCAGAACCTGACGAGTCTGAGCGTCCAACGCACCGAACGGCTCGTCCATGAGAACCAACGACGGCTGGTTGGCAAGAACTCGTGCGATCTGAACACGTTGCCGCATACCGCCGGACAGCTGCGAGGGGAACTTCGCACCCGCGTGGGGCAAGCCGACCATCGCGAGGTACTCGGCCGCGATACTCGCCTGCTCGCTGCGGTTCGCTCCACGCATCCTGGGGCCGTAGGCCACGTTCTGGCTCACGGTCATCCATTCGAACAACGCTTCGGAGCTCTGAAACACCATGCCGGCGTGGCGGTTACTGCCGGCGACGACATCTCCGTCGCACACGATCTCGCCGGCGCTGGGTTCCACGAAGCCGGCCATGGACGACAGCAGCGTCGACTTGCCGCAGCCACTCGGACCGAGCAGACAGACGAATTCACCTGGCTGCACGTGCATGTCGATTCCGGCGACGATCTCCGCCGCGCCGAAGCTGATTCCGAGGTCGACCACGTCGATGGCAACACCGGTGTTCTTCTTGCCGGGGCCGGCTGTCCCCGCGCTATTCGTCGAGCTGGTCGTTGAACCACTTGTTGCGATACTCACTGTGCACCATCCTTGTACCAATCCAGAAGCATTGCCGATTCGAGATCCGGCTGGTCGCTGAGAACACCGATCGACTTGTAGAAATCTACGATCGATTGAGCCGACTCGACATCCGCAGCTTCGAGATTCACCACGGCGAAGTCGATCTCGTCCACCGCGGCAATAGTCTGATCCTCGCTGACGTTCACAGCCGCCTTGGTCGCGGACGCTGCCACGCCCGGATCCGACTCGACCTTGCGCGTTGCCTCGTCGAGCACCTTCGCGACGGTTCGCGCTGTCTCTTCGTTGGCCGACAACCACGGAGCCGTCGTGATCGCCCAATGATGATAGAACCAGCCGTAGTCTCCGGTTACTGCCACCACGTGGCCGGTTCCCTGATCCAGGGCGGTGGCCGGCCACGGCTCCCACAGGACAAACCCGTCGATGTCGCCGCGACTGAGCAGTGCGGGCATGTCCGTCGGGGTCGCCGAGATCATCTCGACCGAACCGGGGGCAATGGAATTGGCAGCGAGGTACTTGTCCGTCGAAATCTGGCTGAGACCCGGGACGATGCCCATCTTCTTGATCGCAGCCGGTGAGTCGACACCGTTACGCAGCACGACCTTGATGTAGTCACCCGACGCCTCGTACGAGTACATCGCGCGCAACGACGGATTCTGACGCAACTGGGCGATCGTTGTCGTATCGGAGCTACCGGCGATCTGGACCTGCCCGGTCGAGAGTGCGTCGACGGCCTCGCCACCACGACCGAACTGGACGAGTTCGACGTCCAAACCGGCAGCGTCGAACATGCCTTCCTGATCCGCTACGAAGAACGGAGCGTAGGAAGCATCGATTCCGACTGCGATACGCAGTGGTCCACTTCCGGCAGAATCAGCTGTGCTTTGCGTCGCCGGGCGGCTGCATGCGCCGGTTGCAACGGTCAGCAGCAGCGCAGCCGAAACAAGAGCAGTCCTTCCAAACTTTGACAGCGAGGCCATCTACTCACACCTTTGTTTGTGATCTGTGCCGCAGTTGCGGGTCGTGGAGAGCAAACCTAGCTGTGTGTACCTACACCCGAGAACCAACCGGGTCCACCGTGCGGACCGGGGACAGGAACTTACCTCGGCGAAACACTGCACCTGGAGGAACGTGCGGACCGAAATACTTCGGTAACACGGCCCTCGATCACAATGTCCACCGAATCACAATGTCCACCGAATTGTCTGCGAGCGCAGCGCACTGGCGACATTCTGCGCCGTCATCGAATAGATCGACGCACGCGCTCCGGCGCTGCCGCCGGCGACGTGCGGGCTCAGGAGGGTCGAATCGAATCCACGGAGCGGGCTCGAAATCGGTAGTGGTTCAACGTCGAACACATCGAGCGCAGCGCCGCCGACATGCCTGGAACGCAAGGCACGCGCCAATGCCGCTTCGTCGACGACAGCGCCGCGCGCCACATTGACCACGATCGCTCCGGTGGGCAACTGCGCAACTCGATGGGAATTGATCAGTCCCCGAGTTGATTCCGTAAGCGGGACGGCCAGCACCAGGACATCCGCGAGAGGCAGTAACTCGTCGAGTGACACAAACGTCGCAGCCACAGTGTCACGCGGTCTCGAACGCGCGGTGACGTAGACGTCGCAACCGAAGGCGGCAAACAATTCTGCACACCGGCGGCCGATCGAACCAACACCTACGACGCCGACCCGGCGCTGCGCCAGATCGCGGCAATCGCGCGTCAGGATGGATTCCTGTGGCCATCGACCATCGGTAACCTCGTTGTGCGCCCAGAACATGGAGCGGCACAACACACCTGCCGCGAGCACTGCCCACTCCGCAACCGAGTTCGCGTTTGCACCGGGAGTATTCGCCACCGGAACTCCGGCGGCGCGCCAGGCTTCGGCATCGATGAAATTGGTTCCGGCACCAGGCTGTTGGACGAGGAGCACATTCCGGCCGAGCTCTGCTTCCTCCTTGCCCAGTGGCAGATCACCACTCCAGTCCCCCACCACGACGTCGCATGTCGGCAACTCCGCACGGAGCGCCCCCGTGGTGCGCTCAGGTAATCGAACTACCTCCGCCTCACCCCTGACGGCGTCACGGATTGCGGTACCGAGTCCGTTGTCGGCGTCGGCCGTCAGCAGAAGTACTTTCTTCACGAGAACTCCTTCGCTGTAAGACGATGACTGTACCTTCGAAAACGCGGAAGCCGGCCTCCCAATCGAGAGACCGGCTCCATTACGCAGCAGCATATTTGGCAGGAACTTCTCAGATAGCTGCCTTCGCGCTGGCTGATGCCTTTGCCAAGAACTCGAGGCTCAGCGGGTTGTACTTCGCTGCCTGCTCGTGCTGCGGCCAGTGACCGCACTCCGAGTAGAGTTCGAGCTGAGCGCCCGGAATATCCTCGGCCATCTTCTTCGCTTCCGGAACATCACCGAACGGATTTTCCTGACCCCAGACCACAAGAGTCGGCGCCTTGATGAGTGCCATTCTTTCCGGGCGCAGCAGGTTCCGCTGGCGAACCTCCATCTCCTGCAAGGAAAGGAGGTTGTGGATGTTGGCGACAAAGTCAGGCTGATGGTAGATCCGGTGACGAGCCTGAACCAATTCCTCGGTTGCATCGGCGGGATCATGCATGAGCAACTGCATACGTGCGCAGGTCAATTCGATGTCGTCACTCTGGACGGCCTTCGCGGTCGACGTCTTGATGCGCTCCATGACTACCGGGTTCGCGACTGTTCCGCCTGCTGCCAGCAACTGCAGCGACAGAACACGTTCGGGCTGCTCGCTGGCCAGGTAGGCAGCGACCCAACCACCGAGGCTTTCACCCACCAAGTGCACACGGTCCAGTCCGACCGCGTCGAGGTAGTTCACCAAATGCTCGACGTAGCGCGGAATCTCGTACGGGTAGTCAGGCTTGCCGGTGTAACCATGGCCGAGCATGTCGATCGCGTGAACCCGGTAAGACTCGGCGTGCGGTGCAATATTGCGTGCAAATGCCTCGAGGTGTCCGCTGGTGCCGTGCAGGAAGATCACGGCCTCGTCACCGGATCCTGCCTGCAGAGAGCGCGTGGGCACACCGCCGGCGTCGACGGTCGTCAACTCGAAATCGAGCCCGGCAAGTTCGTTCCAGATTGTCATCAGAGAAACTTCCTTTACTGAAGGTGCAGATTATGTTGTTGCGCTGTCTGTTCCAGCTGGATCGAGAATCGTGACACCCATACCGGTGAGCCACTCGGGAATCGCTTCGTAGGCAAGGCGTTCACCCGGAACGTAGTCGAGCATCGCGGCCATCATGAGCCAGGTCCGCAACTCCTGCGCACCGTTGCCCGCCTCGTCTTCGATCTGCTGCGTCGTGAACTCGGCAAGCTCACTTGCCTTGCCGCTGGCAAACAGATCAAGAATTCGGTCATCGAACTCCGGAGTGATCGCGGCATCGGCTGCGCGGATGATCTGGCGTCGCCGGACGTCGTAGTCGGACCAGTTCTCCCGGCCGTCCAGCCAGGCTTGAACCATGAAATCCTCGTCCTCACCGTGCGGATCCCGCCAGTCCGGCCAGGGCAGACGATGAGACAATCCACCGGACGCGATCACCACGACCCGGGTATCCGCCGGATACGACGCAACGGCATCCCGCAGGGCCTTCGCCACTTCCTCACATCGCTTGAACGTCGGGAGGGGCGGCGCGAATACGTTGACCACCAACGGAACTATCGGAACATCGATTCCGTCGAGAAGGTACTGAATCGCGTGAGACTGACCATGATCGATCTGCAATCGCGCCGAGTAGGCAAGATCGAACCGGCCACCTTCGATCAGCTCGTTTGCAAGGTGCCTGGCGAACTCCACGTCGACCCGTTGCGGCCCCTTGGGTGTTCCTGACTCGCCACTGGAAATGCACTCTCCGACGCCGAGAGTGAACGCCGGAATCAGATCCAGCCAGAAACCGCGAAAGTGGTTGGAGCCGAGAATCAAGACAACATCGGGTTTCGACGCCGCGATCTTCTCCCGGCTCAGATACAGCGCGTCCCGGAAGCGTTCGGCCTCCGCCTTGTGCGTCGTCTCTTCCCAATGGGTGTTCATCAAGGTGCTGTGGGAGGCACCGATACCCAGAACTATCTTCGCCATCAGTCGATTCCTACTTCCTCGAGCGAGCGGGTGACGGTGTCGAGGGCCACTCGGATCAGATACTTCGTAAATCTCTCCGCCGCAGCCAGGTCCACAGTGTTCATCCCCATCGCGAAGTCCACCTCGAACGGTGCGTCGACCACCTTGGGCATACCCACCCGAATCGTCGGGATGCCGCGGCTGCGCAGGATGTTTGCGTCGGTGGCTCCACTCGCGTCGAAGAAGTCCTGATGCGGCTCTCCTTCGGCAGCTTCCCACGCGTGGACTGCGGCGCGGCGCAACCACATTCGAGGGTCGGAACCCTCACCGGGGATGGCAAGAACCTGTTCGACGTCGATCTGCAGATCCAGCGATTGTGCGATCTCCGCAACGACGGCTTTGAGTTCGCGCTTGGCCGCGGTGGGCGTCGTCCGCGGGCTGAGCCGTAGATCAACGGTAAGGCGCACCTGCTCGGGGGTGAACGACGCTGTTCGCTCCCACCCGCCGCGGATGTTGGCAACGATCCCCTGAGGCGCAACCAAACCGTCCTGATGCGCCGCCGAGTACTTCGGGAACCATTCCTCCAACTTGGCGACCACCTCGCCGGCTGCGGTAATCGCGTTGCGGTACGGCAACCGGTGGCGCGAGCCGACGTAGGTGTGCAGACCGTGCACCGTGATCTCGAACCAGGCCAGTCCCACTTCTTCCCAGGAAACCGTCCAGCCGGGCTTGGCGATCAACGCGCAGTCCGCCCACACTCCCTGTTCCAGGAGGAACGAGCAGCCGACGCCCTGGCCGGTGTTGCGTCGGGGGTTTCCGACACCGGGGCGGGCATTGGTCGGCATACCACCGGCGCCGAATCCGAGCACCAGGTCACCGCGGAGCGGAATACCGGCTGCGGCAATTGCTTCGGCCGCCGCGACAATGCAGACGGCGTGGCCTTTGGGGTTCGACGCACCCAATCCGATCACGTAGTTCTCGTCGAACTGGGCGTGCGGCGTCAGATCCGCTCGCAGCTCATTTCCCACCCACGGCAGGTCTTCCGCCGGATCGCCGGTCGTGACGGTGTCGATCGGCGCATACAGCAACAGGTCCGGTCCGGACCCGTCACCGCGGAGCCTTCCCCACGAGTTCGCCTGCCGATCATCGAGATCCATTGTGTGGGCCTCGATGCCCGACGCTGCCAGGACCGCCGTGATGTGGCGGGCCAGCGGTGCTTCGTCACCCGTCGGACTGGGAATGTTGACCACCGAAGTGGCGAGATCCCGCAATCGCGCACGATCGACATGGGCGTAGGCTCGCTCGACCCATTCCCGGCGCTCGTCGCCTAGGCCTGCGAGAGCATCGGCCCTCGCAGTGGTCATGGATTGACCTGATGTACCTGAGTATTGCTGCGCTCGCCGGCCAGCTGCCACAGCTTGGGAACTGCCACTGCAACAGCGGCACCGATAGCGACAGCCGTCAGAATCTTGAACATGTATCTCTCCTATTCGCTGGTGCCGGTGGGAATCTGAGCGTCGGCGACAGGGGCCGAGCGGGGCGTTGGCGTCCGGCGCTCTCGGGTGGGCCTGACCGGCGCCTTGGGGGTGTGCTTGGCCGCGTCGGCGATCTTCTCGGCGTACTCTTCCTCTGCCAGATTTCGCCACGTCGTCAGCGACACGTCCGGTCGGTACAGCTTCTCCGGCGGTGCGTCGGTGACCTCGACCATCCACGCATCCTGACCCGAGAACTGACCGTGGAACAGCCAGCGGATCGCGCCGAGGTACTTGGCGTAGAAGCCCAATTTTGCTGCGCCGGAGACGAAGTTGACCATGAGGCCGACGTACTTGTGGTTGTCTTCGTCCACCGGGACGTAGAACTCGTAGTGAATGAACTTGGGGTACGCGATGCGCAGGACACCCGGCATGGACAGTGAAGCAAAACCGGGGAAGTTCTGAGCTGCGATCACAGGATTGACGTCCAGACCGGCGCCGACGTTTCCGATCTGCGAAATCTGGGTCTCGTCCGGCTTCTTCTTCCACCACCGCTTGTTCGTCCAGGTTCCCACGCCCGGGAATTCCGCCTCCCAGTACACCTCTTCCTGCACGCGGTAGATCCAGCGTCCCTCCGGAACGATGCTCGTGATGTTCCACGTCGGCATCGGCTTGAACAGACGCCACAATGCGGTGCGGTGCAGGTACTTCGCATGTCCCTCGTCGAAACCGTTCTCACATGCGAAGCGCCAGTTGCCTTCTCGGGGCTGAATCCGACCACCGACGATACCCTTGTTCTCCACCAGCTCACGCGGCAACTGGTCGTCGATGGACGGCGCCGGCTCGTTGGCGATCGGGATGTACACCCACACCAGACCGAGTCGCTCCTCGATCGCATAGGTCTGGACGTTCAGCTTGCCGCAGATCTTGGAATCCGGACCGTCGGTGATGACCGCGGCCAGCTTGCCGTCAGTGAGCCGGTACGTCCAGCCGTGGTACGGGCAGCTGACAGTTCCCGGGAACTGCTGATCGCCCTCGGACAACGGAACGCCGCGGTGCGGGCACCGATCGTGCAGGGCATATGCCTTGCCTGCGTCGCGGATGATCGCCAGCTTTTCACCACAGATGGTGAAGCTCTTGGGGTCTTTGGTGATGTGGTTCGACCACGTGACCGGGTACCAGTAACCGCGGTATCCGCTGCCGGCTGCGTTGTAACCCGGCCATGCCGTCCAATCCTGCCGACCGGCCGCTCGTGGCCGCTCGGGCAGCGCGAACGTGGCTTCCGACGCCTCGACACCAGTCATGTGAAGTCCTCTCGACACTGAACGTTTGAATGAAACAGATCTTGGGTGAGATTGCGGTCTACGCCAATGGATTCGGTTCGCTCAGCAGACCCGGACCACCACAGCGGTTCCGACGGCACACAGCACGCCATTGTCCGAATGCTCCCGCAATGCCAAAGTTAGTTGGTCACTGTCGATTTGGGACACTTCACCCGACACCTCGAGTGTGGTTCCGACGGGCGCGGGCGCACGATTCTGCCAGGAGACGGACACAACTCCTTCGTATCCACCGGCAAAGTGTGACGCGGCACGAAAGAACAGCGTGCCCTGCAACTGGGCCATGACCACCGGTGCGGACAACCCCTCCGTCTGCGCATATGAGGCGTCGTAGTGAATACGGTGCGAATTGTGCGTCGACGCCCCGAATCGAAGGATCCGAACCGGATCGCAGACCAAGGTCACCGATTCGATCGGCGTGCCCACGACTACTGTTTCGGTCATCGGACGATGAACTTCTCGACGACCTCGGCGAATGCGCCGGACTGCGCACCCCGGTAAGTCTTGGTGACCGAGAGCAGCAGAAACTCGTCCGGAGCCCGGCCCTTGGTCGTCACGGTATCGAGTACTCGCCCTACGACGACAGCCTCACCCAGCGGGGCCGGTCGCAAGAAAGTCACACTCTGCCCGCCGGCCATCAAGCGCACGTCGATACCGTCTGTGCCCGGCACTTCGTCACGGAACATGCCGTCTGCTCGGTACTCTCGATCGGAGCCACCTTGCGGTCCTCGCAAAAGCGAAGGCAGATACATCGGATGGACGGCAAATGCCGGGTGCTCCGGGTCGAGAAACCGGGGGTCCGTCTCGGCGGTGGCAACCGCAAACGCAACCGACTCCGCCGGACGCACCGTTCCCAACTCTCGCGTTTCCCGCGTACCGATCATCGCCTCCGCGCGATCACGCGCGTGCTCGAGTTCTGTTCTCATGCCAGCACGCTAGGCATTCGGAAGTCTCACAGCCACGAACCGGGTTCGCCTGCCGGACCGCGATACTTCCCATACCGCTCACCTCGAGGTCAGGTATAGCCATGGCTGATCAACCGAAGAGCTTGTACGCCAAAGCAGATGGCGTCACATTCCATTACTACGACCTCGGCGAGGGCGACCCCACGATTTTCCTGCACGGAGGCGGCCCCGGCTGCACTGCGTGGTCCGACTTCGGGCCAGTGGCACCGCTCTTCGCCTCGGATCGACGAGCGATTCTCGTTGATCTGCTGCAATACGGTCGGTCCGACAAGTGCACCATCGCCGGCCCAATGTGGGACTTCCACGCCGCCAAGGTGGTTGCCCTGCTCGACGAACTCGGAATCGAACGCGCAGACTTCGTCTGCAACTCGTGGGGCGGCACCATAGCGCTCAATCTTGCGGCAAAGTACCCGGAACGCGTTCGCTCCCTGGTGATCACGGGCAGCATGCCCGTCTTCTACGGTCCACTCGCGCCGCTCCCCGAGGATGGCCGTCGTGGCCGCAACGCCCGCGACGTCTACTACGGCGGCACCGGCCCCACCCTCGAAAAACTCCGCACCTTGATCACCAGTCTCGAATGGTTCGACGGATCGAAGTTGCCCGCCGAAACCCTCCAGATGCGATACGAGCAAAGTCTCGACCCCGAAGAAATGGCCCTGGCTGCCTCGGCGGACTCACCTCGTGGCGATTGGCAGGATCTCACAGCTGAACTCGGCCAGATCCAGGCGCCGACGCTCTTCGCCTGGGGCATGCACGACGCATTCCTCACCCCGGACTACCCGCTCATGCTTGCGCGGATGATTCCCCATGGCCATCTCTACATCATGGACAAGGCGTCGCATCATCTTCAGGAAGAACGACCATACGACTACTACAGTGTAGTTTCGGGTTTCCTTGACCAACAGCACAACTGAACGAACGGTGATCGCCCCGACGGGCGGTGCACGGATCCGATTGGTACTGCTTCTCGGAATTCTCACCGCCCTCGGGCCGTTCACCGTCGACATGTATCTTCCTGCGCTGCCACAGATCACGCAGGAATTCGGCACGTCGGACACGATGGTTCAGCTGACCCTGACGGGCACACTGCTGGGTCTGGCTTTCGGCCAGTTGCTCATCGGCCCACTGTCCGACATCTACGGACGTCGACGTCCCCTGCTCGTGGGCACAGTAATTCACGTCGGCGCGTCGTTGGCCTGCTTCTTTGCTCCGTCCATCGAAGTCCTCACTGCGCTGCGAACCCTTCAAGGTTTCGGCGCCGCCGCGACAGGCGTGATCGCGATGGCAATCGTTCGTGATCTATTCACCGGACACGATGCGGCAGTTGTACTTTCGCGGCTGATGTTGGTCATGGGCGTAGCGCCCATCCTGGCCCCCTCCATCGGCGGGGCACTGATGTCCGTAACACAGTGGCGCGGAGTCTTTCTCGCTCTCTTCATCCTGGGCATCGCGATGATCGCACTCGCGGCAGTATCGCTGCCGGAAACACTTCCACCCGAGAATCGGTCGGGCAAGGGCATCGGCGCCATCGCGCGAAACTACATTGCGCTCGGCAAGGATGCCCACTTCATGGTGTTGGTGCTCGTGTGCGGTCTCGGCCGCGGCGTTTTGTGGTCGTACATCGCCGCGTCGTCCTACGTGATGCAGGAACAGTTCGGACTGAGCCCCACCGCATACGGATTTGCCTTTGCCGGCGGCGCCGTCGTTCTGATCGGTTCGTCCCAGCTCAACGTCGTGCTTCTCGGCCGGTGGTCGCCGAATTCCATCACGATCTGGGCAATGTGGGGCAGTAGTGCCGTCGGCGCTGCATTTGTTGTTGTTGCCGCCACCAACTCGTGGGGATTCGTCGGGTTTGCCGTCCCCATCCTGCTGATGCTCTGCGCAACGGGTTTTGTCATGCCCAACGCACCGGCGGTTGCACTGTCCCGTCACGGAGAAGCCGCAGGCTCAGCAGCCGCGCTGATCGGATTTGCGCAGTTCGGCGCTGCCGCTGTGGTTGCGCCCATCGTCGGCCTTCTCGGCAACACCAGTCTTGCCGTGGCCATCTCCATGACCGGGGCTTCGGTTCTCGGCGTGATCGCGCTGCTCTGCGTGCGTCGATAAAACGGTTATGCCGAGCGTTCGAGAACCGATACCTTCCGGCTGATCCCTTCGGCCGCCGCGCGCAACGGTTCGGCAAAACGCTCGGTGTCCATTCGATACCGCGGACTCGACACACCGATCGCGGCAACTGCTTCACCAAGTCCACCGAAGATCGGGGCAGCGATACTCGATGTTCCCAGGCGAACCTCCTCGGTCTCGACCGCCAACTGCTGCGAACGAACAGCGTCGAGTTGCCTACGTAACCCGTCTTCCGAGTTCACCGTCCGATCGGTGAACTCGACAAATCCGTTGCCTGTCACCGCTCGAAAAACGGAATCCGGTGAGTACGCGAGTATCGCTTTGCCGGTTGCCGTGGCATACATCGGCAGCCGGCCAGCCACCCGCGACGGCAGGTCCACCCCGTGATGACCGGAGATCTTGTCGATGTACAGAACATCGAGGCCGTCGCGAATCGCGAGGTGAACCGTCTCCCGGGTCGCCGCGTGAAGATCCTGCACATACGTCAAGGACACCTCGCGCAGAATACGTTGACGAGGAACCAACTGCCCCAGTTCGAAGAGCCGTAACCCCAACCTGTACTTGGTTCCGACCCGTTCCAGTAGACCAAGAGACACCAGTTCACCGGCTATTCGATGCACCGTCGCCTTCGCAACACCACTCCGATTCGCAAGTTCGGTCAGCGACAGCGCACCCGAATCCGCATCGAAGGAATCGAGTATCAGGCGCGCTTTCCCCAGCAACGAATGCATCGCCGAGCGCCTCCAGTACACAGAATGTGGTCCACCCAGCGGACCAAGTCTGCTCCAGTCTACTGAGGCATCAGATCTCCGCGCCCACGAATTGGCTGTTGTACAGACGGAAATACGCGCCGCGGGATTCGAGCAGAGCCTCATGGCTCCCCTGCTCCACGATCCGGCCTTCCTCCATCACCACGATCAGGTTCGCATCACGAATTGTCGAAAGACGGTGCGCGATGACAAAGCTGGTGCGGTCGTTGCGCAGAACCGCGGTGGCGCTCTGGACCAGCAGTTCGGTGCGTGTGTCCACCGAACTGGTCGCCTCGTCGAGGATCAGGATGGACGGCTGCGAGATGAAGGCGCGGGCGATAGTGATGAGCTGCTTCTCGCCCGCACTGACGTTGCTGCCTTCCTCGTCGATGACCGTGTCGTAACCCTCAGGCAGAGAGTGCACGAACTTGTCGACGTAGCTCATCTCGGCCGCACGACGAATCTCCTCGTCGGTGGCACCAGGCTTGCCGTAGGCGATGTTCTCGCGGATGGTTCCACCGAACAGCCATGCGTCCTGCAGAACCATGCCGATCCGTGAGCGCAGATCGTCTCGCGTCATGTCGGCGATGTCGATGCCGTCCAAAGTGATTCGGCCCGAATTGAGTTCGTAGAACCGCAGGATGAGGTTGACGAGGGTGGTCTTGCCTGCGCCGGTGGGTCCGACGATCGCAACCATCTGGCCCGGCTCGGCAGTCAGGGACAGGTCCTCGATCAGCGGCTGTTCCGGCTTGTAACTGAAGGTGACGTTCTCGAACTTGACGCGACCCTTGTCGACCGTGGGCGACTTCGCGCTCTTCGGGTCCTCCGACTGCTCGTCTTGGTCGAGCAGCGCGAAGACCCGCTCGGCCGAAGCGACGCCGGACTGCAGCAGATTGGTCATCGACGCTATCTGCGTGAGCGGCTGGGTGAACTGCCGCGAGTACTGGATGAACGCTTGCACATCGCCGAGCGTCATCGTTCCGGATGCGACGCGCATGCCACCCACCACTGCGATGGCGACGTAGTTGAGGTTGCCGAGGAACATCACGGCCGGCATGACCAGACCGGAGATGAACTGCGCCTTGAAACTCGACTCGTACAGATCCTCGTTCTGCTTGCGGAAGCGCTCCTCGACCTCCTGCTGGCGACCGAACACCTTGACCAACTCGTGGCCGCTGAATGCTTCCTCGACCTGCGCGTTGATTCCGCCGGTGCTCTTCCACTGCGCCACGAAGTGCTTCTGTGAACGCTTCGCGATAAACGCCGTCACCATGATCGACAGCGGAACAGTTGCCACCGCGATCAAGGCGAGCAGCGGTGAGATCCACAGCATCATCACCAGAATGCCCAGGACGGTCATCACCGACATGACCAACTGGCTGAGCGTCTGCTGCAAGCTCTGCGCGACGTTGTCGATGTCATTGGTCACGCGTGAGAGAACATCACCGCGTGCATGGGTATCGAAGTACCGCAAGGGAAGTCGGTGAATCTTCTGCTCGACGTCCTCACGCAGACGACGAACGGTTCGCTGGACCACGATGTTGAGCAGATACGCCTGCAGCCAACTGAACAGCGACGCGCAGACGAACAGCAGCAGCACGATCATCAAGACCTTGCCGACTGCGTCGAAATCGATTCCGGTACCAGGCACAACTGCCATGCCGGACACCATGTCGGCGAGCTGACCCTGCCCCGAAGCGCGCAATCCTTCGACAGCCTGTTCCTTTGTCGTCCCCGGCTGGAGTTGCTTGCTGACGATGCCGTCGAAGATCAGGTTGGTGGCGTTTCCCAGGATCTTCGGAGCGATCGAGGAAAGTACGACGCTTGCCGTCACCAAAGCGAAGATCAGGACGACGATCGGCTTTTCGGGGCTCAAGCGTCCAAGGAGACGTTTGAGCGAAGGGCCGAAGTTCATGGCCTTCTTTGTGGGATCACCGCCGCCGGGCGGGCCGATGGGAGGCGAGGAAGTCGGCCGATTGCTCATGATGCGTCCTGTACGGCTAGCTGAGAGGCGACAATTTCGCCGTAGGTGGGACAACTGACCACGAGTTCGTCGTGCGTGCCGATCCCCACGATGGCGCCGTCGTCGAGCACGATGATCTGATCGGCTTCCACGATGGTGGAAATGCGCTGCGCGACAACGACGATGCAGGCGTCTTGCGTGACCGGCCGGAGCGCCGCACGCAGCCTCGCATCAGTAGTGAGGTCGAGTGCCGAGAAGGAATCGTCGAACAGATAGATCTGCGGCTTACGCACCAACGCTCTCGCGATGGCGAGTCGCTGACGCTGACCGCCCGATACCGTCGTACCGCCTTGTGCCACCGGTGTGTCCAGGCCTTCGGGCATGGCGCGGACGAAGTCGGCAGCTTGGGCGATCTCGAGGCACTCCCACAGCCATTCGTCGGTAGCTTCGGGGTTTCCGTAGCGGAGATTGGTGGCGACAGTGCCGGAGAACAGATACGGCTTCTGCGGGACCAGACCGATCACCGAACAGAGCAGCTCCGTGTCGATGTCGCGGACGTCGACGCCGCCCACCGATACCGATCCGGAGGTGGAGTCGATCAACCGCGGAATCAGGTTGAGCAGAGTGGTCTTTCCCGATCCGGTGCCGCCGATGATCGCCGTCGTCTTGCCTGGTTCGGCGCGGAAGGTGATGTCGCGCAACACTGGCTCCTCGGCTCCGGGGAACTGGAACTGAGCTCCACGAAGTTCGACGACTCCCGGGTCCTTCAGTTCTCGGACAGGATTCTCGGGCGGGATCACCGACGAATCCGTGTCGAGTACTTCGGAGATACGTTCGGCGCACACCGACGCACGCGGCAGCATCACCGCCATGAAAGTGGCCATCATGACGGCCATCAGGATCTGCATGATGTAGCTGAGCATCGCGGTGAGCGAGCCGATCTGCATCGAGCCCTCGTTGATCTGATGGCCACCGAACCAGATGACCGCGACGCTGGTGACATTGCTGATCAGCATCACGAGCGGGAACATCAGTGCCATGAGGCGGCCGACGCCGAGTGCAGTCTCCGTCAGCTCACGGTTGGCATCGCCGAAACGCTCTACCTCGTACGGTTCCCGTACAAACGCTCGGACGACACGGATGCCCGTGATCTGTTCGCGAAGAACACGGTTGACGGCGTCGAGGCGGCCCTGCATGACCCTGAATCCGGGGACCATCCGGGCAATCAGGAAACCCATCGAGACTACGAGAAGCGGGACGCTGATCCCCAGGATCCAGGACAGATTCAGGTCCTGACGCAGAGCCATGATGATGCCGCCGACGCACATGATCGGCGCCATGACGAGGATGGTGCAACTCATCACGACCATCATCTGCACTTGCTGGACGTCGTTGGTGTTGCGGGTGATCAGCGAAGGCGCACCGAAGTGCCCGACCTCTCGGGCCGAAAACGTCCCGACCTGATGCAGCACCGAAGCCCGGAGATCGCGTCCGACGCCCATGGCGACTCGCGCACCGAAGAAGACGGCACCCACCGAGCACAGGATCTGCGTGAGCGTGACCATCAGCATCATCCCGCCGGTGGAGAGGATGTAGCCGGTGTCGCCTTTCGTCACGCCGTTGTCGATGATGTCGGCGTTGAGACTCGGAAGGTAAAGGGCCGCCATAGTCGAAATAAACTGCAGGACGACAACGCCCGTGAGTTCACCCCGGTACGGCGTCAGATAAGTGCGCAGCAGCCTGATCAGCATAGTGAGCGAAGGTTACCAATCCTGGCCGACATGTGCCGCTGGATATTTCGATACACAAAAACTGCTGTGCGCCTTTATTAACCGCGGGGGGTTAATAAAGGCGCACAGCAGAGATCAAGCAGATGCGGACTGAAGCTCCGCTTCCTTTTCTTCACGGAGGGCCTTGCTGAGCTTCTCACCCTCGATGTCGACGTTCGGCAGAATCTTGTCCAGCCACTTCGGCAGCCACCACGCCTTGTCGCCGAGCAGTGCCATGACGGACGGGATGATCACCATGCGCACGATGAAGGCGTCGAAGAACACCGCCGCGGCAAGCGCGAAGCCGATCGACTTGATGAACGAGTTCGGTTCCGCGATGAAGGCACCGAACACGGAGATCATGATGACCGCGGCCGCACTGACGACCCGGGCGCCATGGTTGAAGCCGATGGTCACGGCCTCCTTCGCGCTCGCGCCGTGGACGTACTCCTCACGCATACGCGTCACGAGGAACACCTGGTAGTCCATCGCGAGTCCGAACACCACACCGATCAGGAAGATCGGCATGAAACTCACGAGTGGTTGCGGGTTCGAGATGATGCCCAACCAACCGTGCTGGAAGATCGCCACCGTCGCACCGAATGTCGCGAGCACGCTGAGCAGGAAGCCGAGCGTCGCCGTCAGCGGAACCAGGATCGAACGGAACACCAAGAGCAACAAGATGAATGCAAGGCCGACGACGACGGCCAGGTAGGGCACCAATGCATCCTTCAGCGTGTCCGAGACGTCGCCTTCGAGTGCGGTCTGACCGGTGATGCCGTAGCTGACGCCGATCGAATCGTTGAGTCCGCCTTCGGCTCCACGAAGGCTGGACACCAGATCCATCGTGGCGGGGTCGGTCGGACCACTCTTCGGAGTGATCAGTACCTGCGCGGTGTCGCCGGCCTCGTTGACCCCGACGACCTGAGCGTTCTGGACGTCATCGAAGCCCGAGATGGTCGAGACGACCTCCGCAAAGGCCTCCCCGGCGGGAACGCTGGCCCCCTTCGCGTCGACAACGGCGATAAGCGGTCCGTTGCGACCGTCACCGAAGCCCTCGTCGATCAGGTCGTATGCCTGACGCGCACTGGTCGCCGGGTCACCGGTGGCCTCCGACGGCAGTGCCAGGCTCAATCCCGTTGCGGGCAGAGCCAATGCGCCCAGAAGCACTACTCCACCGATCAGCGGCACGAGCGGACGACGGACGACGGCACTGATGAAGCGCAGAGCCAACTTCGGCTTGCCCGAATCTTCGTCTTCGGACTCCTCAGCGCGCTTGCTGAGGAAGGGAATCTTGCCGGCAAAAGCCTTGCGTCCGAACATACCCAGGATCGCAGGCAGCAAGGTCAAGGCGATCAGAACCGCGATCAGCACGGTAAAGGCCGCTGCCGCACCCATATCGGAGAGGAACGGGATGCCGACGACGCGCAATGCAACCAGCGCGATGATGACCGTCAAACCAGCGAATACCACTGCGGAACCGGCGGTTCCGACGGCGCGACCTGCTGCTTCGGCACGGTTGTCGGTAAGGGTGAGCTCATGCCTGAACCTGGACATGATGAACAGCGAGTAGTCGATCGCCACGGCCAGACCGATCATGATCGCCAACGTCGGAGTCATCGAACTGAGATCCATGAATCCGGTGGCAACCGTGATTCCGAGGCTGCCGATAGCGATACCGATGATCGCGGTGAGGAGCGGAAGCCCCGCGGCCACAAGCGAACCGAACGTGATGGCCAGAACGACTGCGGCAACGGCGATACCGATCAGCTCGGTGACACCACCGGGCATCTCCGCTTCCTGAGCAGCAGAACCACTGACCTGGACGTTGAGTCCCTCGGCCCGACCGACATCGGCTGCGGAGTTGATCGAATCACGCAACGCCTGATCGAGATCGGCGAAGTCACCGCTGAACGGAACCTCGACGTACCCGACTGTGCCGTCGGCACTGAGCGGCGACAACGCACGCGCGTCGTCCACGGCCTGTGTCTCGGAAGATCCAGCCGCAGCAGCCTTTTCCTTGAACATCGCAACCATGGAGTCGTTGCCGGTAACCGGATTGACCAACGCCTTCGCGGCCTGTTCCGGAGTGGCAGTCGCCGGGTCCACCTTGGCAGAGTCGGCGACCTTGTCGATGCCACGAATACTCGCGAGCATGTCGTCCATGGCCTTGACGTTCGCCGGATCGGCCAGCGTCGTGCCTGCCGGAGCTTGCACTACGTATCGCGCGCTCAGCGAATCCATAGGATTGGGCGCGTCGGGAAAACGCTCCGCCATCAGGTCTTGCGCCTGCTGCGCCGGGGTTCCCGGAATGGAGAACGAATCCTTGGTGGGGCCGGACAGAGTCGCTGCCCCGACGCCCATCAGGACCAGGATTATCAGCCAAACGCTGAGGACCGCGCCTTTTCGCCGGTAGGCGAACTTGCCGATCCGATAAAGATAGGTGGCCACGACGGGCTCCTTGCTGTTTCGGTGCGTGTACGTGGACAGGTATTACGTGTGGGGCTCAGAGACGAGACATCTCAGGGACGCGACATCTCAGGGGCAGGCGGCGGCGCGGGCAACCCGGCACGAATCTGCCTAAAAGCGTCGTGAACCAACTCTTCCGGACTGGAAGCCTCCGACTTTCCGCCAGTCCAGACGTCGATCACCGATTTAGCGGCTCCGCCCACCGCTCCCAGGAGGAGCGTCGGGTACAGGTCCTTCTCGGCGTCGGTACCGGTGCGTTCCGCCAATGCCTGAACTACTGCACGGTTGATCCGCTGATGCATGTCTGCGGCATCCCGGTAGAGCGCGGGACTCGAATCCGACAGCAGCCAGATACTTGCCTTCTCACTCCCACTCGGACCTGAGTCGTTCACGATTTCGACCACAAGTTCTTCGAGGACGTCGAGAATAGGTTCGTCCGCGGGCCGCGACGCAAGCGCCTCGATCCACAGGTTCACCGATTCCTCGAAACTGGCGAGCACTGCCTCCTCCTTGCTGGAGAAGTAGTTGTGGAACGTCCTCGTCGACACTCCGGCCTCGGAGGCGATTGCGTCAGCGGTGACGCATTCGATCCCCAGCGCACGAGCGAGCCGTGCTGCCGCGCCGCTGAGTGCGGCACGGGTTGCTGCCTTCTTGCGGTCACGAAGGCCTTGTTCGATGATCACCCCAACACGGTACCGAACTTGCAGAGCTCTGCAACTTTGCAGAGGTCTGCAATATTGTGCGATCGAACACACGGCACGGAAACTCGAGGCGTACCTCACACTCACGCACGGCAAATGCCTGAACAGCGCGACGGAGAGAGTTGCGAGCAACTCCGCAGCCTGACGCCGCCTGCCAAGTTGACGCGTGAATCAACATGGCCTGACATACTTTGCGGTGAATTAACCGTAATTTGCTCGGCGAAGGAATCTGATGGACCCGCTCCTGCACACCTGGCCGGTTTCGTCCACGGTGATGCTGTGGGGATCGAAGTCCGGACGAGGCTCCGTACTACGTCTCGTCCGTCTCACCATCGGGTTCTGCTCACTCAATTTCTCGATCGTGGCGTTCCTGTTTCTCCTCAGCGGAGAGGGCCCGGACGGACCGTTTGCGCGCAGTTGGCTCGTCGGCATTGCGGCCGTCAACCTGATCCCTACGATTCTCTGGTTTGTCGGCCGAATCAGAGGTTCACGCATGCTCAAGCTCTACGGACTGTGGGCGGATCTCGGAACTGCCTCGGTTCTCATCACCTTCACCAGCCATAACGCCGCCCTCTTCGGCGCGGCACTCTTTGTCGCCACCGGCGCCTACTTCACCTATTTTCTCGATTACCGCTGGTTGGCCTTCCATCTCGCCTTTGCCACGACATTTGTCATCGCCCTGACGGTGCTCGGCCTGACGAACGGCGACTACTCGACAACCAGCGTGATCGCACGCACGGACGTCGTCCTGTGTGCCGTGATCTTCATTCCGGCCACAATTCAGTTCACTTGGCGGCAATTACTCGCGCGCGCAACGGGATCCAAAGTGGATGCGCTTACCGGCCTGTTGAACCGACGAGGACTGTGGGACATGTCGGAGCGCATCTGGTCGGTCGCGTCGGCAAATCGTGCCGACATTGCTGTTGCCGTCGTCGACATCGACAAGTTCAAGGCGGTGAACGACACGTTCGGCCACGAAGTCGGTGACGCCGTCATCATCCGGACCGGAACGCGCCTGCAGGCGCATGTGAACGGTTTCGGTTACGCCGCGCGCACCGGCGGCGAGGAGTTCACCGTTGTGATGATCGGTACTCCGTACGGACTTCGCAAACGAATCGCGACGCTCCCCAAAGCCGTGGTGAACGCCTCCGACGACCCCCTGGCCACGGTCAGCGTCGGCGCAGCGACGCTACCTTTCATCCCACATCAGGAAGAGTTCGACTACAACGAGTTCTCCCGAGCAATCGTTGCAGCCGATCATCTGATGTACGACGCAAAATCCGCGGGAGGCAACACCGCGAACACTGCTCCTATGGCAGTTCCGCGTCGACGAGCACACTGAAACCGGGCTGTATCAGCGCCGATTCCACGCCTCGGGATCTGCCGTCAGTTCGTGAATGAACTCGGGCAACTCTCCACCTGCAACATCGGTGAGTGTGACATTTTCGAGCACAGCACGGAGGTTGACTCGCACTGCAATCCACACCTCCTTGAGGGGCGTTGCCGGTCCCCCGTAGTCGACGTCTTCCGGTCGCTGACCCCGAATCGAAGCCAGCGGTCCTTCGACAGCTCGTATGACGTCGGCAATCGTGATCTCGTCCGCGGACCGAGCGAGCCAGTATCCCCCGTCCGGGCCTCGACGGCTGTTGACCAAGCCGCCCCGCCGCAGGTCCGAGAGCACCGCTTCCAGGAACTTGTGGGGTATTACCTGGGATTTGGCGAGAAACTCGGCCTTGGCCGGGTCAGGACCGACTGCCGCGAGCTCGACCAGAGTCCGCACGGCGTAGTCCACCTTCGCGGTGATATGCACCGGCAATTCCTACCATCGTTCTATGAATAGTCGCAACAAACCTGCGAGTTCTTCGCCGCAAAGGGTTCCATGACGTTACATTTTGATGCATGATGTAACGATCGGAGCTAAAGAACAGGACAAATCACGTGTGGGAAACCCTTCTCGAATCATGGAAGTCACTGCTCGAACCGCTCCATGATCCCGTTACGCTCGCAATCCCCGCGTTTGTCATCTTCCTCGCACTCGAATGGTTCGCGGCCCGTGCGCTCGAAGATCATCCCGACGACGCCGACGAACGCGCACGGCCGGCACAGGGCGGCTACCGAAGCGCCGACGCCAGAACCAGCGTTCTACTCGGACTCGTGTCGATCGCAACGAGCACCTTCTGGAAAGTGCTGGCGCTGATCGGCTATTCCGCAATCTGGGTGTATCTCGCTCCGTGGCACCTCTCGCCGACTGCCTGGTACACCTGGGTGATCCTGCTGCTCGGAATCGACGTCCTCTATTACGCGTATCACCGCATCGCACACCGAGTTCGAGTCATCTGGGCCACACACCAGGCTCACCATTCGAGCGAGTACTTCAATTTCAGCACCGCACTGCGGCAGAAGTGGAACAACAGCGGTGAGATCATCATGTGGTTGCCGTTGCCGTTCCTCGGGATCCCGCCGTGGATGGTGTTCGTCGGCTTCTCCGTCAGCCTCGTCTACCAGTTCTTCGTCCACACCGAACGTGTCGGAAAACTCTGGCGGCCCATCGAATTCATCTTCAACACGCCGTCACACCATCGCGTCCACCACGGCTCCGACGCCGAGTACCTCGACCGCAACTACGCCGGAATCCTCATCATCTGGGACCGGATGTTCGGAACCTTCGCAGCCGAAACCCACCGGCCCACCTACGGACTCACGACGCCGGTCGGAACGTACAACATCTGGAAGCTCCAAACGCGCGAATATGCTGCCATTGCTCGTGATTGGAAGGCGTCGACATCGTGGCGGCAGCGAGCCGGCTACGTGTTCGGCCCGCCCGGCTGGGCGCCGAAAGCCGAGGTCACTTCAGCAGAATCCAAAGCCCCGTCGCACTGAGCAGGAGCAGAGCGACCGCGAGAGTTGCTCCCATAACCAAAGCGGGCGTTGCCTTTTCGGCCGAAAACTGGGCCAACCGCCTGGGCCGCGACCGACGTTCGTAGACCGTCACCGCGACGACGAGCACGGCAGCGACGGACGGGCCGATCAGGGCCACCGACCCGAACGGCGGCAACCATCTCAGACAGGCGGCAGACAAGCCGAGGATCGACAGACTCGTACGCACGAACGAGAGCGATGTGCGCTCGGACTGCAAGCCCTTGTCCGGAGGCTTGACACCTTCCGACGGTTCCAGCGCGGTCAATCAGTTCACGACCTCGACCACCAGGACGGTTGCGCAGATCACCAGCACGATGCCGACGACCGGCGCCATGAGCGGCACCGGCAACGAGCGCTCAGTTCGCAGTGCACGCTCGGCGCTGATCCAGTGGACAAAGGAAGTGATGGCGATCAGAGCACCGCCGACGAGCAACAACGCGGCCAAGCCGGATCGAACCGTCGGATTGAGAATGTCGCCGCCGAACGCTTCGAGTCCGACGCCCGACGCGACGAAGGCCGTTGCAGTGCGGATCCAAGCCAGATATGTCCGCTCATTGGCGAGCGTGAACCGTGGATCGGGGTCTTCGCCCGTCCGGAACGGTCTCCACCGGGGCATCACCTGTTCATTCCGTCCGGGCAGAGATCGCACACTGCCTTCGGAGCGGACAAGAAGAAAGGAAGGTCATGTCCTTAATCTTCCCTGCCCGCCCCGAAGCAGTGCGAATCGGGTGGACGTAATTCAGCTCGCGGCGAGTGAGACCAGGAAGTCCACCGAGCCGCTGCCGTCGACGGTGACGAAACCGAGGGACGGAGGCTCGACTCCGAAATCGGTCCAGGTGACCGGAATCGAGCCCGATGCGATCAGCGAATCACCCGAATGCAGCACGGTCATGTCGACCGACACCGGCTTGGACTGACCCTTGAGCGTCAGCGTTCCTGACACCGTGACCGTCGCCGTTGTTCCGTCCGTCGGTACAGCAGACAAGTCCACCGGCGAGTCGATCGTGAACGTCGCCGTCGGATACGTGCTGGTATCCATCACATTGCCCGTGAACTGGCCGTCCCGCCGATCCGAGTCGGTCTTGATGCTTGCCACCTGCACCGTTACTTCGCCGGAAGTGAGCTTTTCACCCTCGACAACCGCGTTTCCGCTCACCTCGCCGGTGGTTCCGACGACGGTCACACTCGATCCGTTGAGAATCTCGTGCACGGTGTACCCAGCTGCCGTCTGGTTGTCCCCCTGCCCGGCGACGACGGTCCATTGCCCGTCGATCGATCCGGACGCCGCCTCCGCGCCCTCAGTGGACACCACGGCCGCCGGTGCATCGTCTTCAGCGATGAACTTCCCGTACGCCCACGGCCCCACGAGCAGGGCGAGTACGACCACAACTACTGCTCCGCCGATCCACCAGATCTTTTTCATGGGCTCGACGATAGTTGCAGCTTCAACAGTTGTCAGGACTTACGACCTGGGAGAACCCTGTGAAAGTGCTCCACGACCACCCAAGGCGAGCCACATCTACAGCCATTAGTAATCATTTGGTAAAGTCGACTGTGCATTCCGGCCCCCAGCCTGGAATGCCTGGGCCGTGCGCATCGAATCATGCATCGATCCCGATGCGCACGGTCTGCCCGAAACACGAATCACACCGATCGAGGGAGCTCGCGATGGCGGACCTGACGCTCCTGACCGACGACGAGTTACGCGAGCGTCGGATCGCCCTCAGTCGATCCCTCACTACCGCAGCAGATTTGATCCCCACCCCGCCACCCTCGTTCTTCGAGAAGCTGAAGCAGGACATCGATGCCGCCGCTGCAGAGTGGATCGCCCGCCGCTCCTGAACGTTCGAATTGCGCACACAGAACCGGTTTTCGATTTCCTCACCGGTTCACCCCGCAAGGGTGATGATGCAGCGGACGGTCACCGGCACCATGACTTCATGGACTCCCCGACCGACTCAATCGCACAAGGTTTCACGCCGGCACACGCTCAACTGGCGAGATCGGCCGGAGTTCCAGCAACGCTCGCCGCTGAGAGTTACGTGGAAGCCCTCGCCCGGATCGTCTATTACTGGGGCTATCCAGCTGTGGACACCTTCGGCCGTACAAACATGTGGGAGATCATGGATGGCAAGACCGGACTCCAACTCGGCCTTCTGCCAGGCGCCGCCAAAAATTACACAGGTGCCCTCACCGACTACATGAGCCCGGCGCAGCGGTGGGTCGTCTCACCCAACAACGACACGATCTACGGCGCAGGATTCGCCGATCTCACCGACGAAACCGCAGTGATACAGACCCCGACCGAGGTACCCGACGGCCATTACTGGACTATCCAGATCGTCGACGTGCTGACAAATGTGACTCACCAACTTGGTTCGGCGACAGGCACTCCCGGCGGAAAGTTCCTTCTGGTCGGACCTGATTGGGATGGCGAGTTGCCGGAAGACTTCCTCGATGTGCTTCGATCACCGACGAACGTGGCTGGTGTCTTCCCTCGCAGTTTCGCAGCACGTTCCGAGGCGTCCAAGCAGCAGGCGCGGTCGGTGCTCGACCAGATCGGCATGTACCCGTTCAGCGAGGATCGACCCGGCCCGCGGTCCTTCGGCTACGAGGCCCACGCCGCGAACTCGATCTACCCTCAGGGCGTCACCGCCGAAATGTTGGCGGCCGATCCCGACGCCAGTCGACCTCAATGGGTGAAGCCGGAATCTTTCTGGACCGATCTTGCAGCAATGCTCGATTTCAACCCGACCATGGGCGCAGCAGACACCCCGATGGCTGATCAAGCCAAGACGCTTGTCGCACTGCATCGTTCGGACAAGTCGTACCGAGCGCTGCTCGACCGCGCCGCGCTCCGCGCCGACGTCGCCCTCCATCAATCGGCGAGCTACGTCCAAACCGGGGTCGACGCAGGCAACGGATGGCAACGGCAACGCAACAGTGGCCTGTGGGGCACCGACTGGTTCGGACGGGCGCTCGCGGCCGTCATCTACATTTACGTCAACGACTTTCACGAGGCTGTCTACCTCATCCGGGGTACCGACCACGACGGAGCGTTGCTCCACGGCCGCGAGCGGTACACCATGACCTTCACAGAAGACGCACTCCCACCCGTCGACCGCAGTCGCGGCGGCTTCTGGTCTCTGACCATGTACGACAAGGACGCATTTATGCTCGCCGACGCACCCGGTAACCGCGTCAACCTCGGCACCGTCAATCTCGACGCGGGCGATCTCGTCTTTCGTGACGGGAAGCTCACCTTGCACCTGTCTCACGACGAGCCGACCGATCCGGATGCTCGTGCCAACTGGCTACCCGCTCCGCACGACGAATTTCGACTGATCATTCGCAGCTATGTCCCCGACAAATCAGTCCTCGATGAAACCTACCGATTCCCCGACGTCGTCCGAGCAACGGGACTATAGGCGCCACCAAGCACAAAAAAGCTCCCCACCTGCGTGAACAGGTGGGGAGCTTTGGCGGTGGCGGAGGGATTTGAACCCTCGGACGGGGGTTACCCGTCACACGCTTTCGAGGCGTGCTCCTTAGGCCGCTCGGACACGCCACCGCTGGTGACTTTACCGGATGGAGTGCCCGTGGCTGAAATCGCCAGGTGGAGCGGTATTACGTGAGCTTGTCCTTGATGCTGGAAGCGGCGTCCTTGACCTTCTCGCCTGCATCCTTGACGGCCGATTTCACCTGGTCGCCCTTGCCTTCGTTTTCGAGGTCCCGGTCACCGGTAGCGCTGCCAGCAGCTTCCTTGGCCTTGCCCCCGAGGTCTTCGGCCTTGTTCTGAGCCTTGTCTGCGATTCCCATGAGTACTCCTCTGTGAACGCGAACGAATCGCCTTCCGACGATCCGCCGATGCCCTGACGGCATCTGCCTCCACCATGCCCTCGATTGATGGATCCGGCTACCCGAGTGTGCGATCACTCTCGATGGGGAATACCGAATTCAGGCCCGCTGCTCGCGGAAGAAATCTTCCAAAAGCCCAGCGCATTCGTCCTCGAGGACCCCGCCGCGCACCTGCGGCCGATAGGTCAATCTTTTATCTCGAACTACGTCCCATAATGATCCGACGGCTCCGGTTTTCGGCTCCCACGCCCCGAAAACGACCCGAGAAACCCGGGCGAGGACCAGAGCGCCCGCACACATCGTGCATGGCTCGAGGGTCACGGCAAGCGTCGCACCTTCCAGGCGCCAGCCGTCACCGTAGGTTTTTGCGGCAGCACGCAACGCGAGGATTTCGGCGTGCGCGGTCGGATCGGACGACGCTTCCCTGGCATTGGAGGCCCGAGCAACTTCGACGCCGTCTGCGTCGAACACCACTGCCCCGACCGGGACGTCGGCGTCGGAGGCGGAACGTGCGGCCACGATGGCCGCACGGATCATGCGCTGGTCGTCAGCGAGAGTCATCTAGCGCGGGAGCTTGTCGAGCGCTGCGCCGAACTCGGATGCGAACCCGAGTCGCTGCGCGATCATCCCCAACTGCTCGTCCGGATAGAGATCGGTCTCGGCCGCGATGACGGCGAGCACGGGTTCCGGCAGGCCCAGATCGGCCAGCACGGACAGATCGCCCTCTTCCCAGGGTTCGACATCGTCGAGGTCGTCCGGGTCGATGTCGGGGATCTCGATGTGCAAGGCGTCGAGGACGTCGGCTGCGATGTCGTAGTCGATGGCGGCGGTCGCGTCGGAAATCAGCAACTGCGTGCCCGACGGCGCCGGACGCAACACGATGAAGAACTCGTCGTCGACGTCGAGAAGACCGAAGACGGCACCCGAACTTCGCAGCTCACGCAGCTGCGTTTCGGCGGCCGAGAGCGAGGTCAACGCGTCGGGCGTCAGTGCCTTGACCGTCCAACGCCCCTCTTCACGGACCACCGCGACACCGAAGCCTTCAAGCTCCTCCGACTGGTTCGAAGAGGCGCTCTTGTTACCCGCGCGCTGTGCACCCATGGCGCAACGGTAGCCCGCCTGGTGCCAGTGAGTGAAGTCCGAGCATCGATGTGCCAACCTGAACTCGTGTCTGCGATCGATTCCGCCCCACCAGTCTGCGTTCTCGGCCTCGGATTGATCGGCGGTTCGCTACTTCGCGCCGCCGTCCGATCCGGCCGCCGGGCGTGGGGTTACAACCGTTCCAGCGAGTCCGCCGACGCGGCCCGAGCCGACGGTTTCGACGCCGACACCGATCTGGTTTCAGTGCTGCAGAGAGCAAACGAAAGCGGCGCGATCATTGTGATCGCCGTGCCGATGCCTGCCGTCGACGCCACCTTGGCGGCCATCGCCGCGCACGCGCCCGACAATCCGATCACCGACGTCGTCAGCGTCAAGGGTGAAGTGAAGGCTGCGGTCGAACGAGCGGGCTTGAGCGCCAAGTTCGTGGGCGGTCATCCGATGGCGGGGACGTCAGCTTCGGGTTGGGCGGTCGGGGATGCCGATCTGTTCGTCGACGCGGTGTGGGTCGTTGCCACCGACGAGGGCGTCGACGCAGACGTGTGGTCGCAGGTCGCCGACCTTGCACTCGACTGCGGCTCGGTGGTAGTGCCGGCCGAATCCCTCGAGCACGATCGAGCAGTCGCGCGAATCTCGCATCTGCCTCACCTGCTCGCGGAAACGCTTGCGATCACCGGAGCTGCCGGCGGCGAACTGGCTCTCGGGCTGGCTGCCGGATCATTTCGCGACGGCACCCGCGTAGCCGGGAGCGCTCCTGGCCTGGTGCGGGCGATGTGCGAGGGCAACCGCGACGCCCTGCTGGTCGCGCTGGACGAGGCGCTCGACCTTTTGCAGGGTGCACGTACCGATCTGCTCGACAACGGCTCGACGGCACGATTGGTGGACGCAGGGTTCGCGGCGCGCGGCGCCTACGAGTCGCACGAGCGGTGGGACATCGAAGACGTTCAGGCCGGAGAACCCGACTGGATCAACCGGATGCGAGACGCCGGTCGACGCGGCGGCGTCATCCGGCGATCCGCAACCTAGAACTACGCAACCTAGAGATACGAAACCTAGATACGAGTTGCCAGACCCGGGTAGTCGAGGACAAAGCCTTCGGTATCGACGGACAACGTCGAGCTGGACACCGGGGACAGCACACTGATTCCGTCGGCGCCGGAGCTGTAGGTGATGGTCGCACCCTCGACGCGCAGGTCGAGAAGGTTTACGTAGACGACCGGCACCTCGGCGTCTTCGATGTCGTTCTGCAGACCGACGCGGCGGATGGGCAGCGTGTTGAAGAACGGGCTGAGGATCACGTCGACATCGAGTGCGCCATCGAACGCAGAGCGCTGGTGACTGGCGCCGTTCTCGACCATCCAGGTGCCTTCTTCGTCCCGGCTGATCGACATCTGACGCTCACCGGCGGCCAGGGCGGTCCGCACGGACAACCGGCGGGTGATGCCGGCCTCGTCGGTGACCAGGTCGTACGACGCGCTGAATGCCGGGTGCTCACTGCAGGCTCCACCGATGATCCGGCCGGAAGCCTTGATGCGATTTCCGTTCAGCTGCACACGAACAGACTCCATACGAGGAGCGTTGTGGGCCTGCCAGGTCAATACCGCGGGCCAGGACGCGTCACCGGAAGGTTGGATGCTCACCCGACCACGGTAATGGACGAACGGGCGCGGAGCACCGCTGGTTCGGGTTATTGCTTCGATCAGGGACCTTTTAGGGACTTCGATCGGCCCCGAAGATCTCGATGTAAGGCGTTTCACAACGGTTCTTCCGTAAGGAGCACGCCGCGGACCGAATAGTTGGCAAACGGTGTCGGAGTTCTCGAGTACCGTGCTTCTAGGTCGGTTCGTGAGGAAGGGTGCTGTGACGTCGTCGCGGAGCATGGTGGGTTTGTTTGCCGGTATCGGTGGTCTCGAGTTGGGGCTCTCGGAACATGGGTGGAACACCGAACTGCTGTGTGAAATCGATCCGGGCGCGCAGGCAGTTCTCCGTTCGCGTTTCGCCGACGTGCCGTTGCACGGTGACGTCACCAAACTTCGCGCGCTGCCCAGTGACATCGAATTGGTGGCCGCCGGTTTCCCCTGCCAGGACCTCTCTCAGGCCGGCAAAACGGCAGGCATCACCGGCGCACGCTCAGGCCTGGTGGACGAGGTGTTCCGTCTGGTCAAGCGTAAGAAGGGCCCGCGCTGGCTGTTGATCGAGAACGTTCCGTTCATGCTCCAGCTCGGCAAGGGCGCCGCCATGCGGCACATCACCGACGCCCTCGAAGACCTCGGATACACCTGGGCGTACCGGGTGGTCGACGCCCGCGCCTTCGGACTCCCCCAGCGTCGCCAGCGAGTCATCATGCTTGCCTCGCGCACAGATGATCCCCGCGAAATCCTGTTCGGCCAGGACGCCGGCGAGCGCCTGGGTGGCGATCCCGCGGACTACCCCTGCGGCTTCTACTGGACCGAAGGCACTCGCGGTCTCGGATGGGCCGTCAATGCCGTGCCGACGCTCAAGGGCGGCTCGTCCGTCGGCATCCCCAGTCAGCCGGCAGTCCGGTTGCCGTCAGGTGAGATCGTCACTCCCGGTCTAGTCGATGCCGAGCGACTGCAGGGTTTCGATCCCGACTGGACGCTGCCGTCCGTCGAGGTTCCCGGCCTACGCCACAGCCATCGCTGGAAGCTCGTCGGCAATGCCGTGAGCGTGCGGATGGCGTCGTGGGTCGGTGGCCGGTTGAGCGATCCCATCGAATACGACGCCGCGGGCGAGACGCCACTCGAACCGGGCGACGCCTGGCCGAGTGCGGCCTGGGGCCGTAACCGCCAGGCCTTCCGCGTCCATACCTCGACCTGGCCGGTCCAGTACGACTACGAGGATCTGAGCGGCTTCCTCGAAGACACGCGGTTGCTGTCGGCTCGGGCCACCGCCGGCTTCCTCAAGCGCGCGCGCATGGGCAATCTTCGGTTCATCCCCGGTTTCATCGAGGACGTCGAAAGCCATCTCGAGCGGATGGGCGGATATCCCGAGGCCGCAGCATGACGGACTCGCTGTTTCCCGAACCTGAAACGCTGTTTTCCGAGCCGGAACACGAACCACTGTGGAGTGCACTGCAACTCGCGGGCGACAAGCCCCCGGCCGACGCCGATCGCGGCGAGAAGAAGAACTACGCGCAGCGACTGTCCAATCAACTGGCACAGACGGTCGCCGACGCTCTGCGTCCGCTGTATCCCAACATCACCCCGACGGCGTCCGGTGAAGGCCAGGAGGCAACAGTCGATGTCGCCAAGGGCCGAAAGCGCTTGGACGTCAAGGCACTCGACCCCACTCTCGGCCTGATCCTCTGCGTCTCCATCAAGACGTACAACTTCCAGGACTACAGTCCCCGCAGCGGCAAGCTGGGACGGTGGACCAAGAACATCGTCCGCAACGACCACGAATTGCGTGGCGAGGCAATGGTTCTGCATCAGCGTCAGCCGTACAGCGTGTTGGTCGCCGTCATGTTCGAGCCGTACGCCACGTGCGACGACGGCGACCCGACCAAGACCAGCGACACCGGCAAATCCTCTTTTGCACACCACGTCACGACGCTCTCGAAGCGCTCGGGCCGAGGCAAGCGCGCGGTGGTCGGCGTTCCGGGAAAGGCCTGGGTGGATCTCGGCGCCGAGGACACCCGCTACGACCTCTTCGAGAAGGTCTACATCGGACTCTACGAACCCGATGGCGCAGTTCGGTTCTTCGACGTCGACGAGCCGCCGCCGCGCAACGGACGCCCCACCGAAGCTCAGACGCTCTCGTTCACCGACTTCGTGACCGTCGTGCACGGTGAAGTGGAGCGTCGCAACAGGTTTGCGCCCACTTGGTCCGATCCCGAAGACAGCGAAGATTCCGACGGCTGAGGGAACCACGGTGCCTGCGACGGATCCTGCCACCAGCGCTCGGATGAGCGCTCAGCGTCGGCGCGACACCAAACCCGAAATCGCACTTCGACGCGAGCTGCATCGACGCGGACTCCGGTACTTCGTGGATCGGGCGCCTGTCAAAGGTGTTCGCCGACGGGCCGATCTGGTATTCCCACGCCGCAAAGTCGCGGTGTTCGTGGACGGATGCTTCTGGCACAGCTGCCCGCAGCATGCGACGTTTCCCAAGAGCAACGCGCAGTGGTGGACGGACAAGTTGGCCGCCAACGTGGTTCGAGACCGCGACACCGATGCACGTCTGGCAGAGCAGGGTTGGACCGTCATCCGCGTCTGGGAGCACGAAGATCCGCTGGTAGCGGCCGAACGCGTCCAGAAAGCCCTGCTCGGTCCGTAAGCTCGATTTCGTGAAGGAACGCAACGTTGCGCGGTGGGGTTTGGTGGCTGCGCTGGCTCTGGGCGGAATCGTCTACTCGTCGTGGATTCTCGAATTCTTCCTGGACACCGGCCTCGACCCGGTGACATCGTTCCTCAGCGAACTCGATGCCGAGAACCAGAAATACCGCGATGTCTTCGGTAACGCCGATGTCCTGTCCGCAATCTTGATGTTGATCTCCGGAGCGCTGGGTCTGCTGATCACGCCCCGGCGAAGGCTCTACGTCACGGGCTGGATTGCGCTGGCGGTGTTCGGCATCGCGACCATCGCCGACGCGTCGTTCCCCCTCGAATGCTCGGGCGAGGGTTGCCCGTCGAGCGCACCCGACGGTCTACTTCCGCAGCTCCACCATGTTCACGCGTTGACGAGCAGCGTGGCGGTCTTCGCGATCTTCACCGCGATGATCGCATTCACCGTGGGAGCGTTCAGGTATCGCGAGCACCCTTCTTTGCGGACGACGGGTCTGACCATTCTGATCCTGACTTCCCTTGCGACGGTGTGGATGTTGACGACCAACAGCATCGAAGTCTCCGGCGGCGGTAATCTCGGACTGGGTATCGCTCAACGTGCGCAGGTGCTGGGAATGTCGTTGTGGTTGTGCACCCTGGCATTTGCGATGTCGAGGCCGCCATCCACCGGGCTCCCGGCGTCGCCGCGCTGACAGGTTTTCCGGCAAGCGATTCGGGCGATCCTGGAACTACAACTGAAAATGGCTGCCCCGAACTAGCGAAGGTGTGCCCATGTCTCTCGCGTCGTCGTTCTTCGCCCATCCGCACCAGGCGTTCACTGCTGGTTTCTATCGCAACGAGTCCTTCGACTTCGAGCTACGAGTCGTTCTCGGGCAAGCCACCTTCGGCGCGGCAGATACCGGCGAAGTGCTCTCGGCCATCGCTCACGTCGGCGAGAAGGACCTCGAAGGCTGGTACGAGGCCTGGTTCGACCTCGGCACACGGGTATTCGGGCAGGCCGATGAGGCAGCCGAGGCCGGGCATTCGCGAAGCGCGTCCAACGCGTACCTGCGGGCGGCGTCGTACTTCGGTGTGGCGATCAACGCCGTCGACGGTCTCAGCGACGATTCGGTTCTGGTCCCCACTTTCAAACGTCACCGACAGGCGTGGGACCGCTTCGTCGACACCACCGCCCAGCCCGTCGAACGCGTCCGGATCCCTTACGAGGACACCTACCTGCCCGGGTACTTCTTCCGGCCGCCCGGGGACGTGCGACGGCCGACTTTGATCATGGTGAACGGTAGCGACGGCCCGATCAGCGGGCTGTGGGGCAGCGGCGGTGCCGGGGCGCTCGAGCGGGGCTACAACGTGTTGATGTTCGACGGTCCCGGTCAGCAGTCGATGCTCTTCGAGCGCAACATCCCGTTCCGTCACGACTGGGAAGCCGTCATCACGCCCGTCGTCGACTATCTCGTGGACCGGCCGGACGTCGATGCGTCGAAGCTGGCGATGTACGGGATCAGTCAGGGCGGGTACTGGGTGCCGCAGTCGTTGGCGTTCGAGCATCGGATCGCGGCAGCGATCGCCGATCCGGGGGTCGTGGACGTGGCCGCGTCGTGGCTCGCCCACATCCCCAAGAACATGCAGAAGCTGCTCGACGAGGGGAAGTCGGAGGCCTTCGACCGCGACATGGCGATAGGGCTGGGAATGAAATTCTCCAAGGACAGCGCCCGAATCTGGCGTTTCCGAGCGCGTCCGTACCTCGCCGACGGCTACTACAACACTCTCGCCGAGGTTCGGAAGTACCACCTCGAACACGTCGCCGGCTCGATCTCCACTCCCCTGCTCATCACCGATCCGGAAGGCGAGCAATTCTGGCCCGGTCAATCCAAGCGGCTTGCCGCCCTCGCCGGCGGACCGACGACGGTGGTTCCCTTCACCGCTGCCGAGGGCGCGAACTTCCACTGCCAGCCCATGGCGAGGCGTCTGACGGATCAGCGGATGTTCGACTGGCTCGACGAGCAGTTGGATCTCTGAATCAGGCCCTCGAATCAACGATCGAATGATGGCGTATTTGCTGTGCGCTCGATGGAGTTCGGCATTCGTCGGGTATCGATCTGTGGAAGCGTGCGAGTGTGCCTACCTATCACGACTATGTGTGGATTCAGCAGTACCTCAACACGAGCCTGTCTCTCGGGTACTGCGCTGCACTCATCCCTCGGTCCACTCCCGCACAGGTGTTGAGTGCCCTCGGCGCCGACGAGAACACACAATCGGAGGCAATCGGGATCGCCGAACTCGGCGAGGTGATGTCCGATCTCACTGAACAGCCCGAGACAGCCGGGGCTGGGCAGGTAGTCGCAGTCGCGGCGGTGGGCGACGACAGCACACTGTTGATGCAGATCAACGGCGGTTCCTTCGCTATCTCGGAAGAATTGATGCGGCCCCTTCTATCCGATCGCGAGGTGGCTTCGCACTATCTCAGCGTCAATGCCGACAGCCAGTTCATCTGGTGGTCGAACGGCACACGCGTGGCTGAATTCGAACTCTTCGGATCCAGCCCGGTGGTCGGGGACGATCGGATGGTGGATTTGATTCTCGATGTCGGCGGAATCGGAATCGACGATGACGCCCAAGGCTATGCAGGTGAGCATGCGTTGGAGGGCGCCTTTGCTCTCGCCGAGCAGATCACCGGCGTCGCAGTCCCCGCCTCGCTATTCGTGGAAGGCCAATTTATGGTGGCCGTTGTCCCCAAGTCAGGACAGTCCCCCTCGGCAGATGTGCCATCTGAGGCTTCTCCGCGAAAGTCGCCCGCTGCGTGGAGCGAGGTAGCGCGACGTTACAAAGCGGCGGAACGGATTCCGCTACATGGGGTGATGTTCCGCGGGCGACCCCCCGGCGGTCGTCCCTCCGTGCGACTCGAATTCTGGTTCAAGCCGCGCACCTGCATCCGTCTCGAAGACGAGCAGGGAGTGCTGTTTCTGCAGAACCGACAGAAGCAGACGTGGTTCCGCACCGACGGGGTCCTCGAACGACGAAACGGCGGATACAGTCTCGACATCCATATCGAACAACTTCTCCAGATACACAGAACCTGGCCGTACACACCTTTCGCCGACCTACGCCCACCCGACACGACAGGGCGGGAAGTAGAGGTCGACGGGCGGAGAGCGTGGGAATTCGCGATGCCACCGGATTGGGCCGGCCGTGATGCCACGGTGGCGTTCGACGCGGAAACCGGGATCCCTTTGCGGTGGGCGGACCGAACGGGCAGCCATGAGATATCGGCGCTGGAAACCGGTATCGACGTCGACGACGGCTTTTTCTCCGGCCCCTGATAATCGAAGCAAGCGAGTCGTCTGACTGATCAGCGGATGTTCGACTGGCTCGACGAGCAGTTGGATCTCTGAATCAGGACACTTTCTCTTTCTTCGTCAACAGAGTGGCAATCATCGGCAACAGCAGAACCGTGATCGCCCCGGCCGCGACAAGAATCGACGCGTTGTCCGAGGACATCTGATGCGCGTCGACGGCCGCGCCCGTGACCGCCACGATCATGGGCAGGCCGGTAGCCCCGTACAACGCGACTTGCGCACTTTCGCGCGTGGTGAAGGGTGGTTCGACCTTCTCGAACTTGGTCACGAAGAACACCGGCACGCCGCGGACTACAACGATCAGGATCAAAAACGCAATCAGTATGCCGGGACTGGCGGCGACCGCCGAGACGTCGATCGCCATGCCTGAAGTGATGAAGAAAATCGGGATGAGGAACCCGAAGGCGATCCCGTCGAGCTTGATCTCGAGGCGCTCGTCGCCCTCTGGCATCAGTCGCCGCAGGATGAAGCCGGCGGCAAATGCACCGAGAATGACGTCGAGTGAGAACACAGCCGACAGCACTCCGAGGCTGACCAACAACAGAACGGTGAGGCGGACCGTCGTCTGCGCCGTCGTGTCCGCCCCTGCCCGCACCAGGCGATGTGTCCACGAGCCTTCGTGAATCAGCTTGCCGGGCAGCACCGCAACGATGACAGCGATCAAGGCGAAGACGGCAAGAACGATCAGCGACAGCACGGCACCACGGGCACTCAGCAGCACCGCCATCGCGACGACCGGCCCGAGCTCGCCGACGGCCCCGTGGTTGAGGACGGTCTTACCCAAGCGTGTGTCGAGGAGTTTGTTGTCCTTGAGGATCGGCAGCAGCGTGCCCAGAGCGGTCGACGTCATCGCGATGGCAACAGCGGCTTCGGCGGAGATCACGTTCCTCATGCCAAGCAGCGCGACCACCGTGAACGCCAGCGCGAGGCAGAACAGCCACGTGTAGAGCGCTCGACGTCCGCCGCGCCCACTGAGTTCCTGTCGGTCGATCTCGTAGCCGGCGAGCAGGAACAGCATGCCGAGGCCGAGTTCGCGCAGGATGCCGATCGCTTCGCTGTCAGCTGCGATGTTGAGGGCGAACGGCCCGACCACTGCGCCCGCGAGCAGTAGCAACACCACTTCGGGAACCAGTCGACGCGGGATCAGGCCCGCGACTATCGGCGCAATGGCCGCGATCAGCGCAATCCAGAACAGCGAGGAGGCAATTGAAGGCACGGATCATTGTCGGACAAAACCGACCACTCTGCACACATTGCGACCGGTCAGTCTGGTAGAAGTATCGAATGCTCACCTAGTAATGCGTGAGCAATCCCACGTGAAGGAACGGCCATGACACAACCCCCGCAGGACCCTAACCAGCCATATGGCCAGCCGCCTCAGCAGCCGTACGGGCAGCAACCCCAGCAGCCCTACGGACAGCAACCACCGGCTCAGCAACCTTATGGACAGCCTTATCCAGATCAGTCTGGCGCGCCGTTCCCGGGCCAGTACGCTCAGCCGGCCGGTGGATTTCAGCAACCGCCGCCTTCACCGGCGAAAAAGAAGAAGTGGCCATGGGTCATCGGAGGCATCGTGGCGTTCTTCGTGATTGTCGCGATCGCCACTGGCGGCGGGGACAAAGACAAGGAAGAATCCGCCGCGGCCCCCACAACCACGCAAGCCGCGGCCAACGGTGCCTCCGTGGCCGCAGTTGCCCCGGCCGAAGCTCCCAAGGAAACGAAGTCTTCGAATCCCGGAATCGGCGAGGAAGTGCGAGACGGAAAGTTCGGTTTCGTCGTGACGGGTATCGAGACCGGCCTCACGACGATCGGCGACAATCCCTACTTGCAAGAGCAAGCTGAGGGTCAGTTCGTACTCGTTCACGTCGAGATCACGAACACTTCCGACAAGCCCCAGGCTTACTTCGGATCCAATCAGACCTTGATCGACACCGAAGGTCGCGAGTTCACCAACAACACGATGGCAGCGATCAATATCGACGCCGAAACCGCGATCGGCGGCGACATAAACCCCGGCATCACACGGAAGACCACCATTGTCTTCGACATCCCGACCAGTGCCACCCCCAAGGAGATCGAGGTACACGACTCGATGTTCTCCGGTGGCGCCACAATTTCGCTTCAGTAAACCCGGAACAGTAAGAACGACGGTCTCCACCAGTTGACGATCAGCCGGTGGAGACCGTTCTCCTGCGAAAGGCCAACGGACTGAGGTCAGTACAGGTACTTGCGGTACGCCTCTTGTCTGGCGGGTTCGAGGTCCTCGACGCGCAGGCTGTGTTGCTCCGCCATCATGTCGCGCAGACTCGGCACCTCATCGGATGCAGGCCACGTCGACGGATCCCACAGCTTCGCCCGCAGAATTGCTCTCGCGCAATGCAGATACGCCTCGTCGATCTGCACGATCACCGCAAGCTGTGCAGGCTTGCCGTTCATCGCCATCGAATCCAACAGATCAGGATCGGTGGACAGAGTCGCCGTGCCGTTGACGCGCACGATCTCGTCGTGCCCGGGCGCGAGAAAGAGGATCCCCACGTGAGGATTCTCGATCATGTTCCGGTACGAGTCAGCGCGCCGGTTGCCCGGACGATCCGGGAGCACGAGCGTCTTCTCGTCGGGAAACAGAACCTGACTGACCAGGTCTCCACGCGGCGAGCAATCGCAATTTCCGGCCGCATCGGATGTCGCGAGCACAAAAAACCGTGCCTGCTCGATGAATTCACGGATCAACGGAGTCGTGTGAGCGGTCTGCTTCTCCATGATCGTCGGATGGGGCTGTCCGAGAATCGCATTGAGTTGTTCCACGGATTCGATCCGCCCGCCCGGGGCGTTCGACGCCGTCACGTCGACACGTCGTCGAGCACGTGGTGGCGCCCGAGCGGCAACACCAACGGCTTACCCGACATGGGGTCGGGGATGATTCGGCTCTCGAGACCGAACACGGTGCGGACGTTGTCGCTCGTGAGCACCTCGGCAGGATCACCCGCCGCGTAGACCCGGCGATCGGCCATGGCGACGAGGTAGTCGGCGTAGCGGGCGGCGAGATTGAGATCGTGCAGAACCATGACAATCGTTGTACCCCGAGTCCGGTTCAGGTCGGTGAGCAGGTCCAAGACCTCAACCTGGTGGCTCACGTCCAAGAAGGTGGTCGGCTCGTCGAGTAGAAGCAGATCGGTTTGTTGGGCGAGCGCCATCGCAATCCACACACGTTGGCGCTGACCACCGGAAAGCTCGTCCACCGATCGTTCGGCCAATCCGGTTGTGTCCGTAGCCGTAAGCGCCTCGGCGACAGCTGCGTCATCCTCGCGACTCCACCTCGACAGCACCCGCTGATGTGGATGACGACCACGGCCGACGAGATCGGCGACAACTATCCCTTCCGGTGCGATCGGTGACTGCGGCAGCAGACCGAGCGTGCGAGCGAGCTTCTTCGCGGGCAGGCGATGAACATCCTTGCCGTCCAACAGAACATGACCGCTTCGGGGACTGAGTAGCCGCGACATCGACCGCAGCAGTGTCGATTTGCCGCACGCGTTGGCGCCCACGATGGTCGTGATCTTTCCCGGCGGCACCGCGAGGTCGAGCGATTCGACGACGGTCCGTCCTCCGTAACCGAGTTCGAGGTTTTCGACAGTCAGAGTATGGAATTCGGTCACAGCGAACCTCCCGTTCGGTTGGAGCGAATGATGAGGTAGACGAGATACGGCGCTCCCAGCGCGCCGGTCACCACGCCAACGGGGTAACGGGTGCCGAAGGCGTACTGTCCGCAGAAATCGGCAACGAGCACCAGCAGCGCTCCGACCAGCGCCGACGGAATCAAAAGTGATGTTCCCGGACCGACGATGCGGGCGGCAATGGGGCCGGACAGAAATGCGACGAAGGCGATGGGCCCCGCAGCGGCAGTGGCAAAGGCGATGAGTCCGACGGCCGCAATGATCGTCAGAATGCGCGTTCGTTCCACTCTGACGCCGAGCGCTTGTGCTGCGTCGTCACCGAGCTGGATGGTCGAAAGGTTGCGCGATTGGCTCAGCAGCACCGGCCCGAGCACGACCAGCGCCAGGAGTACGGGAACCGTCGAACCCCAGTTGGCACCGTTGAGACTGCCGGTGAGCCAACGCATCGTCTCCTGCAGATCCCACGCGGCGGCGGTACTGAGCAGGTAGGCGGTGACGCTGTCGAGCATCGCGGCGATGCCGATACCGATCAGTATGAGCCGAGTGCCCGCCACACCGTCCCGGAAAGACAGAACGTAGATCAAGACTGCGACGCCCAGACCGACAGCGATAGCAAAAACCGATACCTGTGAACCGCCGAGTGAAAGCGAGATGATCGCGAAAGCCGCTGCAGCGCTTGCGCCGGAGCTGATTCCGATGATGTCGGGGCTCGCGAGCGGGTTGCGCAGCATCGTCTGGAACGTGATGCCGCCCAAGCCGAAACAGATTCCGGCGACCACAGCGAGGACAGCGCGAGGCAGCCGGAGGCGGCCGACGGTGAACGAGGCACCAGGCACGTTCTCCCCCAGCACGACCCGAAGCACATCTGACGGCGAGTAGAAGGTTTTTCCCACCATCAGAGTGACCGCGAAGGAGGCGACGACGAGGACCATCAGCACGGCAATCACGATGCGGCGGCGTCTACCTCGTCGGATACGGCTTGCTCCGACTGCGTCGACCTCGACTTCGGGAGTAACGAATGTAGTGGTCACAGCTCACGTATTTTCTGACGGCGGACTATGTAAATGAAGAAGGGCGCTCCGATGAGCGCGGTGATGATGCCGACGTCGATTTCGCTCGGCCGGGCGACAATTCGTCCGAGAATGTCGGCGGCGACCAGAAGGGCGGCACCTGTCAGCGCAGAAAACGGTAGTAGCCAACGGTTGTCAATCCCGATCAACAACCGGCACAGGTGCGGGACGACCAAACCGACGAAGCCGATCGGTCCCGCGATGGCAGTGGCCGCACCGCAGAGCAACACTGCACCGAGCGCTGCCACTGCACGAACCACCGCGACGCGTTCGCCGAGACCTGATGCAACCTCGTCGCCGAGCGCAAGAGAGTTGAGACTGCGCGCTGACAGCAGACAGATCACGCAGCCGACAATGAGGAAAGGCAGACCCTGCCGGATCACCTCGAAACTCGCGCCACCGACGCCGCCGATCTGCCACGAACGAATGTTGCCCGCAATATCGTTTCGCGGCAGCATGATCGCAGTGATGAACGAAGCAAACGCAGCCGATGTTGCGGCCCCGGCAAGAGCCAACTTGAGTGGCGTGGCTCCACCTCGCCCGAGTGACCCGACCACGTAGACGAACAATGCCGCCCCGGCTGCACCGAGTACGGCCACCCAGATCATGCTGGTCTGGGTCCACAATCCGAACCACGCCATTCCGATCACCACGGCGAGCGAAGCGCCCATGTTGACGCCCAGGATTCCGGGATCCGCCAAAGGGTTTCGGGTAATCCCCTGCATCACCGCGCCGGCAAGACCGAGCGCAGCACCCACGACGATCGCGAGCACCGTCCGCGGAATGCGCTTGGCAATCGCACCCTGACCGATATTGTCGGTGGAACCGCCAAGTGCGGCAACGATGTCGGACCAATCGACCTCACGAGAGCCGATGACGATCGAGGCGCACATGAGCACCGCGAGGACCACGAGAAGGGCGATCAGCCACAGCGAATTGCCGAACGTCGGGCGCCGCGTATCGCGAGCGCCCGACGTCGAATCCTGCGAGGTTACAGTCACTCCGACTTTCCAGCGGCCCCGGCGAGCAGATCGACGTAGTCGCCGAGTACCCACGAAATCGCGAGTGGAGTCGGGTTGGCCGCCGTTCCCATCGGCCCGGTTCCATTGAGGAACACGATCGCGTTGTTGGCGACGGCAGGCATCTGCGAGAGCAGCGGGTCAGCCTTGAGTGCGTCGACAAGTGCCTGGTCACCGTAGGTGACGATCAGTTCGACGTCGTCGAAGACGTCCACACGCTCCGCACTGACCTTCTTCGAGAACTCACCACCCGTCGAGGCGTCGGCAACGCTCTTCGGCGTCGAAAGTCCGAGGTCCTCGAAGAACGCGGCGCGCGTGTCGTTCGCCGTGTAGAAGCTGACCTGGCTCAGATCAGCGGTGTCGACGTGCGTCAGGAACATGGTTGCCTTGCCTGCAAGCTGCGGATGCGCGGCAACCTCGTCGGCGATCTCCTTCTCGATGGTGGAGATCAGTTCCTGCCCTTCGGATTCCATGCCGAGGCCCATGCTGTTGAACTTGATGACGTCACGCCACGACGTCGCCCACGGCCCCTCAGGATACGCCACAACCGGAGCGATCTCACTGAGAGTGTCGTAGTCCTCCTGCGTCAATCCGGAGTATGCGGCAAGAATGACGTCAGGGTTCGTATCGGAGACGGCTTCGAAGTCGATGCCGTCGGTCTCGTCGAAGAGCACCGGCGGCTTCGCGCCAAGGTCGTCGAGCTTTTCCTCGACCCACGGCAGCATTCCGTTGCCGTTGTCGTCACCGAAAGTCGCCGCTGCCATTCCGACGGGAACCACGCCGAGAGCAAGGGGCACTTCGTGATTGGCCCAGGCAACGGCGGCAACTCGCTCCGGCTTGGCGTCGATCGTCGTAGTTCCGAAAGCGTGCTCGATCGTGACAGGGAAGGAGCTGGATCCGCTTCCGGCGCTGCCGCCGTCGGCGGTCTCCGAGGAGTCGGAACTGCAAGCTGTCATGCCGAGGGCGACTGCGACCGCTGCTGCGGCCACCGCCAAGAAGCGTTTTGAACGCATGAAAACAGAACTCTCTCGAGAAGGGGTACGGCCCTCAACCCGGCTCAATCAGGCACTTAGGTGAGGTTTGCCTAAACCGTATACGGGAGGGCAATGTGGCGCAATCGCGTGTTTGGGACACCCCGTGTAGCGATCGAGACAAGGTGTGATGGCCGATCAGCTAGCCCGGAACATCCCTGGTGTAGCGCCGGTAGTGCGCCGGAATGCCGCCCCGAATGCGCTGGTCGAGTGGTAGCCCACACGCTCGGCAACCTCTTGTAGATCCAAGCCGTGGGCAAGAAGGGTCACCGCTCGTTGGGCGCGCACAGCCGAGACCCACTGCCCGAAACTCATCCCGGTCTCCGACCGAAATACCCGGGTGATGGTTCGCGGGCTGACACCGAGGAGCCTTGCCCAGTCGGACAGCGTTCGCATGTCACTCGGATCGTCACCGATCGCATCGACGATGGGTTGCAGAAGTGGCGAGTCCGGCACCAGCACCAGCAACTCGTTCGGCGACGGTGCCAGCACGTCGATCACCATCTGCTCCGTGAGCGAGCGTGAAGAGGTTCCGAGTGAATCGTCTGCCAGTCGCTCGAGGAGGTTCCGCAGCAGCGGAGTGACCTCGATCGCCACCGGCACGTCGGACAGAGAAGGAACTGACGCGATGTCGAGCTGAGCGGCCCGATACCAGGTGCCGGCCGGCGCGATCGCCGAGTGCAGGACGCCGGCGGGCATCCACAGACCGACGGTCGGCGTAATGGTCCACGTGCGCGATCCCACCGTGGCGCTCGACGCTCCCCGCTCGTTCCACAACAATTCGTGAGTCGGGTGCGAGTGCGCATCCCACCGGGTCTCGCGGGAGACAAGTTCGTCCATGCCCGCAATGACAAAGGGCACCTCGACCGCCCCCGCCGAGTAGACCGGGAGCGTCCGACTGTCGACGGTCTCCAACGGGTTCTCCTCGGTTCGCGTGGCTGCTCCGCAGAAAGCATAGGTCGCGGGGATCGGTTGTCGGTTCCCACGATCGCGAGGATCACCGCCCGAAATCGCCGAGGTGACCTCACACACATTCAAGAATTGCGTATGCACCACAACAAAAAGAAGGTCACAGACCTCAAGTCTGTGACCTTCTTTCTTGTGCGCCCGAAGGGATTCGAACCCCTAACCTCTTGATCCGTAGTCAAGTGCTCTATCCGTTGAGCTACGGGCGCATGTTCTGTTGTCTTGCTGGTCTTGCGTGTCTTACCGTCGTAATTTCTATCATTTCTAACCCGCCGGTCAAAATCACCGGCTTGGCGGAGGCGAGAGGATTTGAACCTCCGGTCCCTCGTAAAAGGGACAACTCATTAGCAGTGAGTCCCATTCGGCCGCTCTGGCACGCCTCCCTGGGGGTTCCGATCCTTTCGGACCGCCGGATCGAAAGATTACACACCCTTCGCCACCAAAGGCAAAACGTGTGGTCAGCGGACTGTTTTGTGGACTTACCGCAGGTGGCTGTCGAACCAGTCGAAGATCCGGGTCTGAGCTTCGATGATCGAGGCCGAATCAGGGTCGTCGAGGTCAGCGTCCTCGGACAGCTGTGGCGGCTCGTCCGCCCGGTGAGCCAGTCCGGCGTAGCTGACCACCAGTGTCGCGACGTCGGCCTTCGCGGTCGCTTCCCGGAGCAGAGTCACGTGTTCGCGAGGCGTGCTGGGATCGTCCTCGCCGTACAGCGCCAGCCACGGCGCCTGCAGGGAAGTGGCCGCGTCGACAAGCGCCTGAGCATCCACCGACAAGGCTTCGACGATTCCCCGGGCGGCGACGCTCACCGCGGCGCCGACCGGACGGCTGGTGGCCACGAGCATCGCGGCGGTACCGGCGTCGTCGAATCCGAGCACCCCGATGGTGTCTGCGAGAACTTCGCGTCCGACGAGCCAATCGAGGGTCGCGTCGAAGTCGGCGAAGAGGTTGTCACCGAACACCTCACCCTGCATGTGTTCGGGTTCGCGGTGAAACAGGTGAGGTGCGACGCTCACCCACCCTTCGCCGGCAAGCGCGCACATCAGATTCAGCAGAGCCGGGCTGAACTTCCGGGCTTCATGCAGGACGACGATCCCGCCCCGCGTCGGGCCGTCCGGCTCCACCACGGTCAGCGGAACAGCCGTGGCGACCTCCCCTTCGGCTCCGCGCAGATACGCGGTGGCTCGGAAGATTTCCGACATCTTCTAACTCTGACACGCAGACGGCCGCTACGCACCAAATCAGTGCGCGCATAATCGACTCGTGACCGCACACATTCGCCCTGACCTCGCCTCCATCCCCGCCTACGTTCCCGGACGCAATTTTCCGGGTGCGATCAAGCTGGCGAGCAACGAAACGACAGTAGGGCCGTTGCCCGGTGTGCGTGACGCCGTCGCCGACGCGGTCGCCAATGCCAACCGCTACCCGGACAATGCCGCGGTTGCACTCATCGAGACGCTGGCCAGCTTCTTGAAAGTCGAGCCGGCCAACGTCGCCGCTGGTTGCGGCTCCGTGACGCTGTGCCAGGAACTCGTGCAGATCACGTGCGATCAGGGTGACGAGGTCATCTACGCGTGGCGTTCGTTCGAGGCCTACCCCGTGGTCACTCAGGTCGGCCACGCCGTCTCGGTCAAGGTTCCGCTGACCGAGGACTTCGGCCACGACCTCGACGCGATGCTGGCCGCGATCACGGATCGCACGCGGTTGATCTTCGTATGCAACCCCAACAACCCGACCGGCAATGCACTGTCGAAGGCAGAGCTCGAGAGCTTCCTCGACGCGGTTCCGGCGCACGTCGTCGTCGCACTCGACGAGGCGTACTTCGAATACTCACGCTCGGACGCCGACGGCATCGAGCTGTTCCGCAGCCGCCCCAACGTGGTTGTTCTGCGCACCTTCTCGAAGGCGTACGGCCTCGCGGGAATCCGCGTGGGTTACGCGGTCGCGGATCCGGAGATCATCGTGGCCCTCGGCAAGGTGCACACCCCGTTCACCGTGAGCGCTGTCGCGCAGGCCGCCGCAATCGCTTCCCTGGCTGCAGCAGACGAACTGCTTGCCCGCACCGAAGGTGTCATCGCCGAGCGGACGCGAGTTCGAACCGCTCTGATCGAAGCCGGGTACACCGTCCCCGAGTCGTCGGCGAACTTCGTCTATCTCCCCCTCGGAGAACTCTCTCCCGCTTTTGCCGAGGCGAGTACCGAAGCGGGCATTCTGATCCGCCAGTACGGCGTCGAGGGCGTCCGGATGACCATCGGCGATCCACACGAGAACGACGCATTCCTCGCTTTCGCTGACACCGACGTCGCGAAGCAGGCCGCGGGCATCGGCGTCACCGCGTGACACTCGATACATAACTGTTACGCCGAGGACTGGAATTCGTTTCGGCAGACGGGCACACTCAGGGAGGTTCGAGGCCGGTCCGAGTGAGGGAGCACGACGCATGACGCGACGCATGACACGAACGTGTGCCGTGCTCGCAACGACCCTTCTCGCCACCACCGCGACCTCCCTGAGTGGCGTCGCCAACGCAGAGTCCCAGGACACGGTGTCGGTACGTCTGTTGGCGTTCAACGATCTGCACGGCAGTCTCCGCCCGCCGGAAGGTGTTCGCAGCGAGATCAGGCAGGCCGACGGCTCGCTCACTCCCGCAGGTGGCGCGGCGTATCTCGCGGCCTACGTGACGCAACTTCGCAGCCAGGCCACCAACTCGCTGCTGTATTCGGTCGGTGACAACTGGGGATCGTCGGCGCTCGAGTCGGCGATGTTCAACGACGAACCGACGGTCGAACTCCTGAACCGGATGAAGATCGACGCTTCCGCGATCGGCAACCACGAACTGGACAAAGGGCTCGCCGAGTTCCGTCGCATGCAGTCCGGCGGTTGCTCCGCCGTCGATGCATGCACGTTCAGTCCGTCCTTCGGCGGCGCCAACTTCCCTCTGATGGCCGCGAACATGACGTACACCAACGGCACCCCGGCCACGCTGCCCTTCACCGTGAACATGGTCGACGGCATTCCGCTCGGAGTCATCGCGATTTCCCCCGCCAACACGTCGCAGATCGTGACACCGGGTGGGATCGCCGATCTGCAGTTCGGCGACGAGGTCGAAGCGATCAACCGCACCGCCGACGTCCTCGACTTCTTCGGCGTCAAAGCCATCACCGTCCTCCTGCACCGTGGGGACGAACCGGCCGTCGAAGGTGGGCCCAACGACTGCAACGTCGAGTCCGGGCCGGCCCGCGACATCGCCCTTCGTGCGTCACCGAAGGTGGACGTCATCTTCACCGCCGACAGCCACCAGCAGTACAACTGCGAATTCCCTGATCCCGCAGGCAATCCCAGAGTCGTGATGCAGGGCGCTTCGCACGGCCGGATCGTGTCCGTCGCAGACGTCACCATCGATCGCAACACACGCGAGGTCGTTCGCGATCAGACGTCCGCGTTCAATCAGATAGTGACACACGATATTTCGCCGGATCCCGATATTCAGGCTCTCGCCGACCGGGCCTGGTCGGAGGCGTCGGACAGCGCTCAGCGGCCGGTGGGGACCATTACCGCCGATCTGACACGCGACCGCGTCCCCAGCGGCGAATCGACACTCGGCAACCTGGTCGCCGACGCTCAACTCGCCGCCGGATCGACACGAGGCGCCCAACTAGCGTTGACGAACCCCGGCGGCATGCGCGAGGACTTGGACTTCGGCACTTCCGGCCAGGTCACCTACCGCCAGGCCTACGGTGTTCAACCCTTCGGTAACAGCCTCGAGGTGCTCTCCGTCACAGGAGCGGTGTTGAAGGACGCTCTCGAACAGCAATTCCAGATCGACCTCGACGGCACCGCTACCGAGCGCATCCTCTCCCCGTCCGCGGGCTTCACCTACGCTCTGGACCGGCGAGCAGCGCCGGGCTCGCGAATCTCGGAAATGCGCTTGAACGGGCAGGACATCGCCCCCGACGGCGTCTACAGCGTCGTGGTGAACAAGTTCCTCGCCGAGGGCGGGGACGGTTTCACCGCACTGAAGAACTCCACCCAGATGACCGGTGCGGGCAACGACCTCGACGCCTTGACCGCCCTGTTCGCAGCCGGGTCACCGGTCTCGCCACCTGCCACCGACCGCATCCGCACCATCGGCTGACTAGGCATCCCCGCGCTCGATTGCCTAGTCTCGACGGGTGATCATCGCGACCCATAACGGCAAGTTCCATGCAGACGACGTCTTCGGCGTATCGCTGCTCAAGCAGCTGTACCCCGACGCCACCGTCGTTCGCAGCCGTGACGAGTCCGTCCTGGGCAGCGCGGACATCGTGCTCGACGTCGGCGGTCGCTACAACCCGGCCGAGGGGCGCTTCGACCATCACCAGCGTGATGCCGGCGAGCGCAGCAACGGCATCCTGTACTCCGCCTTCGGTCTGCTCTGGCAAGAATACGGCCTGCAGTTCTGTGAAGGCGACGCCTCCGTGTTCCGCCGTATCGACAGCCGACTGGTCGAGGGCATCGACGCCGTCGACAACGGCCAAGAGATCTACACCCTCAACGACTACGGCACCAAGCCTTTTGATCTGTCGTCCGTGCTGGACCTTTTCAATCCGATCTCGTCCACCGACGAGGAGTTCGACACCCAGTTCGAGCTGGCCGTCGTTCTCGCAACCCAGGTCTTGATTCGCCTGCGCGCCAAGTATGCCGGCGACGCGGCGGCCGAGCGCGAGTTCACCGAGACCTACGAAAAAGCAACGGATCCGCGCTTCGTCGTGCTGGAACGCTTCGTTCCCCACGGCCGCGCCGCGTCGGCCCAGCCAGAGCTGCTGTTCACCATCTTCCCGAACACCAACGGCGGCTGGTCGATTCAGACGGTCAAGCCTGCTGACTCCAAGTTCGGTTCACGAAAGCTGTTGCCGGAGCCGTGGCGCGGCCTGAACGGCTCGGATCTTGCCGCCCAGACGGGCGTCGACAGTTCGGTCTTCTGCCACAAGGCCGGGTTCATCGCGGCTGCGCAGACCCGTGACGGCGCCCTCCAATTGCTCGAACTGGCACTGGCCGAGTAGTTCTCAGCTCACATTCCCAGCGCCGTCTTCACCGTCGGCCAGGAATCGTGAAGCGCGTCTTGCCAGTACGGCCACGAATGGGTGCCGTCGTTCCGATACGCGAACACTGCGGGAATCGACAACTCCCCCAACCTCGCTTCGAACAGTTGTGTGCACGTATTAGCGAGCGCCTCGAGCGGTCCGCCTTCGATGGCAGTCTGCAGTCCACTCGGGGTGAAGACGTTGTCGTATTCTCCGGGCGCACCTGTACCGGAGGACACGTAGATCGTCTTCCCACGCAGCGTTTCCGCGTTGGTGGACGGGTCGTGCTTTTGCCAGTCGGGGTCCGACGCCGGGCCCCACATGTTGGTGGCGTCGCCCGCCTTGCTGGCCACGGTGAGCCGTACGGAGTCCTGCGAGGACGATTCGGAGTTGTCGAGACAGCCACTGTACGAGGCCAATCCGGTGTAGAGCTTCGGGTGATGTGTGATGAGGTTGGCCGCGCCGAGCGCACCCATGGACACCCCGCCGACCACGTTCGTCCCATTTCCGGAAAACGCAGAATCGATCAACGTCGGAAGTTCTTCTGCGAGAAACGATTCCCACTTGTTCACACCGAGGTTCGGATCGTCGTTCTTCCAGTTGGTGTAGAAACTGCCGGTGCCGCCCACGGGGAGAACGACGTTGACGTTCTTGTCAGCGAAAAACGTTTCGATGTCGGTCTTCTGGGTCCAGGTGCTCTCGGAGTATCCGGATTCCGAACCGGCACTGACTCCGTCGAGTAGGTAGAAGGACGGACGCGAACCGGCACTCGACGCTGGATGCAGAACCTGCACTTGCACCTCGCGCCGCATGGCCGGCGACTCGACGAACACGGCACTGCGTGTGGGCGACAACTGCTCTATGCGATTGATGTGAGCCCCGGTCTGACCGGCCGAATCTCCTGGTGGGTTTTCAGGTGCCGGTTCGGCATACGCCACTCCGCCCACGACAAGCGCGAGCACGACCAACACAATCCCGACAAACCCAAATCTCCGCATCCGTCAAGCGCCCCCTGAGCATCGCACGACTACCGCTGACCCTCGATTGGACAGGACGAACGTCCCGGGGTCAACCCACTGGTTGGGATTTATTACTCGCGGGTATCCAATGGAGTTGGACAGTTCTCCACCGATGCACACACAGGTGTGGATAACTTCATTCACATCCGCTTCCCAGTTGTGCATAACCTGTGGACAAAAGGATGAATTACAACATAGTTATTCCTTCTACCTGCAACGATTCGTTTCCCCACAGTGTGCATAACTTTGTCGAACAGGGCTCGCGAGACGCCGGTTTCCGGGCGTGTCCATGCAGTTCACACCGCCGCGCCACTCTTTGTTCACAGGCACGACACCACCGGCCGACAATGCTCCCCACCCCGACTTCATACTTGTTGCATGCTGACCGCTCTGCTCGCCGCCACAGCTGTGCTCGCCCTACTGACTCTGGTCCCCGGGCCCGACATGGCCGTCGTGACGCAGGCTGCTCTCGGCGCGGGCAGATCCGCCGGTTTCCGGGTAGCTGCCGGCATCGTCTCGGGCCTTCTGGTGTGGGGTCTGTTGACCGTCCTCGGGCTGTCGGCGATCCTCGCCGCGTCGGCCGAGGCGTACACGGTGGTCAAGCTCGCCGGCGCGGCTTACCTGATCTATCTCGGTGTGCGAGCACTGTGGGAGAGCCGGACGTCGCGGATGCAACACAATGCCGACGCTCCACGATCGCAGAAGGCCGGGACATGGAAGACGGGCTTCACCACCAACCTGCTCAACCCCAAGATCGCCGTCTTCTACACCGGACTGTTGCCGCAGTTGGTTCCGGCCGGGTGGCCGACGGGACCGTCGCTTGCATTGCTGGTGCTCATCCACGCAGCCATCACCATCGTGTGGCTCAGTGGCTACGTGGTCCTTCTCTCGCGAGCGCGTAGCACCTTCGAGAAGCCCCGAGTGCAACAGGCACTCGAGCGCATAACCGGAACAGTTCTTCTAGGATTCGGAGCGAAGATCGCGCTCGAAGCGCGCTGAGACGGCAATCGGAAAAGAGTAGACAGTGGGCGCGTGGGGATCGGGACCGTTCGAGAACGACGGTGCAGGGGATTTGATCGCGTCCATCGGACACGGTGACTTCACCTTCGAATCGGTGGAGTGGGCATTCGAGGACGACTACCTAGAGGTGGACGGCGGCCAAATCGCCGTCGCCTTGCTCGAATTGGTACTGATCGTGCGCGCCGATCGCAAGCGCGACCCCGCCACCCAAGACCTCGATCTCGATTCCTTCACCGCGGCCCTGACCAGCGAGCGGCTCACCTGGCTGATCGAAATGGTGGAGCGCACCATCGCATCGACCGATTCGGAACTGTTCGAACTGTGGGACGCGCAGGGACCGGAAGAGCTTGCGTCGTGGAGAGTTCCCGTCGTGGACGGTCTCGAGGATCTGCGCGTTCTGTCGGTCTGATTCCGTCGCCGCTCCATCACGTTTGCTTATCGGGCCACAACGGTTCGGTCTTGGTCAGATGCCCTGGTAGGACCCTATGGTCGAACGGATCACCGAGTGAGAACTGTGGCTCGTCGACGACGGGAATCCACGCTCACCCCGGACCCAGGAGCAGACCATCATGGCGACTTTCGTTCCGGCTGCGCGCGTCGACAGAATCAGGGAGTCGCCGAGTGTGGCTGCCGCACAACGAGTGCGCGAGCTGAAGGCCCAGGGCCGTGAAATACTCGACCTGACCGTCGGGGAGCCCGATTTCGACACACCCGACAACATCAAGTCTGCGGCGATCACTGCGATCAACACGGGTCAGACCAAGTACACCGCAGTCAACGGCATCCCGGCTCTACGCGAGGCAATCGCAGCACGCGCGGCTTCGCGAACCGGAATCCAGTACGCGGACAACCAGATCACCGTCGGCGGCGGCGCGAAACAGGTCATCTTCCTCGCTCTCATGGCGACGGTCGAAGCCGGCGTCGAGGTTATCGTTCCCGCCCCTTACTGGGTTTCGTACCCGGATATGGTCCTCGCTCACGACGGAACTCCGGTGATCGTTCAGTGCGAGGAGTCCGACAACTTTCTTCTCACAGCCGAAGCACTATCCGCTGCAATCACTTCGAACACCAAGTGGGTCATCCTCAATGCCCCGGGCAACCCCACCGGATCTGTGTACACCCGCGAGCAGCTGCAGGCCCTCGCCGAAGTGATCGAGGCCAATCCCCATGTCAGTGTGTTGGTCGACGAGATCTACGACGAGATCAACTTCGGCGACGCTCCGATCCCGAGTCTGCTGCAGGTCGCTCCGCACCTCCGTGATCAGGTACTGGTCACCAACGGAGTCTCCAAGTCTCATGCCATGACCGGGTGGCGACTCGGATACGGACTCGGAAATTCCGGATTGATCGGCGCCGTCAACAAACTGCAGGGTCAGAGTTCTTCCTGCCCGTCCTCGATCAGCCAGGCCGCAGCCGTGGAAGCCCTCACCGGCGACCAGAGTTTCCTCACCGAATCCGTACGAAGTTACCGACGACGACGCGACCTCTCGGCTCACCTCCTCAGTGTTGTCCCCGGGCTCGAGCCCGTCGTGCCGCAGGGTGCGTTCTACCTGTTCGTCAACTGTGCCGGCTTGATCGGCAAGCAGACCCCGGATGGCACCGTGATCGAGTCCGACCAGGATCTCGTCCTCTATCTCCTCGACGAGGCGTCGGTTGCCACCATTCAGGGTTCGGCTTACGGCGCATCGCCGTACTTCCGTATCTCCTTCGCCACCTCCGAGGCTGTCCTCGAAAAGGCCGCGGCACAGATCGCCGCGGCAGTCGAACGCCTTTCCTGATCTTTCATACTTTCTGGAGTACAAGATGATTCACGTCAAGACGAAAATTGATCGCGCGGACAAGGACCTGATTGCCGAACTGGGGACGTTCTCCGCGGCCACGATTCACGAGGCACAGGGACGTAAGGGCTCGCTGCATCCGGCGATCAAGCCGATCGACCGCGACATGAAGTTCTGCGGCTCCGCTTTCACAGTCAAGTGCCATCCCCGCGACAACCTCATGCTGCAGGTTGCGATCAGCTACGCACAGCCGGGTGACGTCCTGATCGTCTCTTCAGGTGATCAAGCCGCCGGCCAGTTCGGCGATGTTCTGGCCAATGCCTGTGTTGCGCGCGGCATTACCGCACTGGTCACCGACGGCGGAGTGCGCGATACCCGGGAGATCCGCGAACTCGGATTCCCCGTCTTCTCCAAGCACGTGTACATCGAGGGAACCGTCAAGGAATCTCTCGGCCCGATCAACCATCCCCTGGTCTTCGGAGAACAGATCATTTATCCCGGTGACGTCGTCAAGGGTGACTGCGACGGCGTTGTCGTGGTCCGCCGCGAGGAGGTTGCCGAGGCAATCGAACTCTCGCGTGCCCGTGACGAAGCCGAAGCCGGGTACATCGAGCGTTACAAGCGGGGCGAGACCCCACTCGAGGTGAGCAATCTGACTGCCCTGCTGGAAGCCAAGGGCCTGGTGGTCGAATAACCTGCTGTGCGCCTTTATTAACCGCCCGCGGTTAATAAAGGCGCACAGGGTCGAAGGACTCAGAACCGCAACAGCACCTTCCCCGACACCGAAGCATCCTTGGCGACTGCGAAGGCTTCCAGAGCTTCCTCGACCGGATATTCGTGTGTGAGAACAGCATCGACAGCAAGCGAACCGTCGGCGAGGGCGAGCAGCACCTCGTCGATTTCGTCGTTGAAGCGGAATGAGCCCACCAACTCCAACTCTCGCGTGATCGCCAGCGAAATGTGTACCGGTTGAGGTCCGGACGGAAGAAGCCCGAGCATGACCACCCGTCCACCGCGCGTCGCCCCGCGAATAGCGGATTCGAGCCCGCGATGATTGCCGGTGCACTCGACGACCACGTCGGCATCGGATGCGGCGACTGCCTCGGCGTCGGTGGCCTCGAGAACCCGATCCGCACCGAGCGTCGACGCGATCTGCAGCGGAACGTCGTGCACGTCGACCGCGGTGATCGACTGCGCGCCTGCTCGTCTGAGCACAGCCACGACCAGTGCGCCGATGGGTCCGCAGCCGACGACCAGCGCCTTCTTCCCGCGTACGTCTCCCGCTCGCGAAACAGCGTGCCAGGCAACGCTTGCCGGTTCGGCTACCGACGCAGTCCGCAGGTCCAACCCCTCGGGCAGTTCCCGGAGCATGCGTGTCGGGAGCACTGCGTATTTCACGAAGGCGCCCTCGGTGTGTGGGTACTGCGCTGCACTTCCCAGGTATGTGCAGCAGGGCGAGAGGTTGGGCCGATCGCTCGGGAACCGAGGCGCGGTCCCACCGGGCGTTGCGGGGTGTACGGCCACGGAAGTTCCAACTGCCGGCCCCGTTCCGTCCGCCGCGGCCGTCACGACCGTGCCGACCACCTCGTGACCGAGCAGCATCGGTGCCTTCAGAATCGACTCCCCCGCCGCGCCGTGCGTCCAGTAGTGCAGATCTGATCCACACACACCGCCGTAAGCGATCTCGATCACTGCCTGCTCGGCGGTCGGCGCAGTCAACGCAACATGCTCGACCCGCAGGTCACCTGCCGCATGGGCCACCACTCCGAGCGTCGTTTCCGGTAGTACAAAACTCATGATGCGCTCTCTCAGTCGTTGCGACGGATGAAGTCGAGGCCACCGGGCACCTGGAAGGTGGGGAGCACCTCGATGAGACCAAGATTGACGTGGCCAGGGGCGTCGATCGCGAACTCGATGGTATCCGCGATGTCCTTGGTAGTGATGGATTCGTAGCCTTCGTAGAAGGTCTCCCACGCTTCCTTCATGGCTTCGGGCGTGCCGCCGAGGTTGCGACCGAAGATCTCGGTCTCGACCCGGCCAGGGCAGATCTCGGTCACTCGAATCCGCTTGCCGATGCAGTCGTTTCGCAGCTGGCGCGAAATCTGGTGCACCGCAGCCTTGGTCGCGTGGTAGGCAGTGTGGCCGTAGAAGTTGTACAGGCCGGCGATGGAGCTGATGTTGACGACATGACCTAGATCGCGCTCCACCATTCCCGGCAGCAGAATGCGGCACAGGTGCAGCACCGCACGAAGATTCACGTCCACCATCGCGTCGACCGATGCTTCTTCGGCGTCGAGAATGTTTCCGGTTGCGGACACCCCCGCGTTGTTGACGAGGATGTCGATCTCCAGTCCGCCGACAGCTTCGGCGAGCGCGGCGGTGTCGGTGATGTCCACGGGCAGAGGGATCATTCCGGTGCGATCGGCAACCTCACCGAGCTTGTCGGCATTGCGGGCGACGCCGTAGACCGTCAGTCCGCGCTTGGTGAACATCTCGGTGACGGCGGCACCCATTCCGGTGTTGGCGCCGGTGACGAGAGCTGTGCGGTAATCGGAGAAAGGCATTGTGTGCTCCTACAGGAAGAAATTGGTATGACCCGGCGGCCGCCGCGGACTGCAGGCGGCCACCGGGCCGGATCAGGAGTGACTCACGCGAGAAGTCACAGAGTGTCGCGTAGCGGAACGTGGGCGCGATCGGTGATGGTGCTGACCGCGATCAGCGTGCCGACTGCGGTGATGACCGCGTAGAAGGCGGGAACGTAGATACCGAATTCGGGGATCAACCAGGTCATCAACAACGGTGCGGTACCACCGAAGAGTGCGGACGAGATGTTGTAACCCAAACCGTAGGCGGAGTAGCGAACCCGCGTGGGGAACAGTTCGACGATCAGGATGTGGATGACGGCTGTGTGCCCGGCGAAGATCACTGCCATGAGGCAAGCACCGAGAACGGCGAGGCCGACGTTGCCGGTCACGATCATGGCATAGCAGGGGATCGCTCCGATCGCCATTGCCGCAGCTGCACCGGCGATGACCTTCTTGCGACCGATCCGGTCGGAGAGAGCACCCATGAACGGAATCGCGAAGCAGATCGCGACCAGGCTGGATGCGGTGACGAGAAGCGCTGTCCCGGTCGAGAATCCGATCTGATCGCCTTTGAGGAAAGTGGGCATGTACGAGAACAGAACGTAGTAGCCGGAACCATTCATCAAGGGGATGAACAGGGCGAGGATCATGGCGCGACGGTGCTCGGGAGTGGAGAATGCTTCCTTGAGCGGATTGCGCGACAAACCGCCGGATTCCTTGAGCCGCTCGAAGTTCGGGGTATCGGAGATCGCGCGGCGGATGTACCAGCCGATGATTCCCATCGGAATGGCCATGAGGAACGGGATGCGCCACGCCCACGATGCGAGTCCGCCGCCGTTGATCGCGTCGGCGTTGAGCCACGGCGACATGGCAAACGCGATCATCGTTCCGGTCAGCAGTGCGAGGAACGACGCGATCTGCGCGTAGCTCGTGATCAAGCCGCGCTTGCCTTCCGGGGCGTGTTCGGCGAGGAACGTCATGGCGCCGGCAGCTTCACCACCGACGGAGAATCCCTGCACGATCCGCAGAAAGATCAGCAGTGCCGGTGCCGCGATACCGATGGCCGCGTAGGTGGGCAGCAAGCCGATACCGGCGGTCGCCACGCTGATCAGCATGATGACGAACACCAACATCTTCTGTCGACCGATCCGGTCGCCGAGGATGCCGCAGACCACCGCGCCGAGGGGTCGAACGAAGAACGAGACCGCGTAGCCGGCGAACACCAGCATCAGCGCGTCGCTCGACTTCGATACGTCGAAGAACACGATGGCCAGTGCCGTCGCCATGAACGCGAAGACACCGTTGTCGTAGAGCTCGACGAAGATGCCGACGCAGCCCGCTGCGACGACTTTCCGGACCTTGCGCGGGTCGGCTACCTGGCCGTCTACCGCTTCGATGGTGTTGGTCATGCTGTCTCCAAAATAGACGCGCGGCGCGGAGCGCTCGCGGGGCGTGTGGTGCCGACGTGGCTCGGTACTCGGGCTTCCGAGGTGTGAAGAGGTATCCGGAGGGTGGTGAATACGTTCTCCACACGCCGCCTCAGCAAGGCGATGCGGTGCTGCTGTTCGCGGTGCTCTGCAACCGCCGTTGCGACGCTGCAGTTCCGGAATCGGACGCGGTGCCCGGGTCGGGCCTGTCCCAGCTGTGAGAGTGAAACGGTGGTGACGACTGCCAGCACCGGATAACCGGCGGTGACGCCTCTACCTCGATGCAGGACCAGAAGTTCGTTGCCAGCGGGTACTTCGACGGCACCGATGGGGACGCCGCGCGAGAGGACCTCGCCGGTGCCGGTGCGCTGTGGGAGCGGCTGCTCATCGGTAGATGCCAGCCGAAGCCCGATGTGATTGCTCTGATCGCCCACCACGAATTCGGTGCCGAACAGCGCGGCTGCACTCTCCCCGAAGTCGTCGATGTCGGGGCCGTCGGTCACGTCGAGCGTCCACACGTTGCCGAAGGACGGTCGGTCGGGCAACAACCGGAACAGCGGTAGCCGGAAGACCGGGTGGTCGATCGGCGGGCAGTCGGTGTCGACGACCAGCGTCTCCCCCGCGGTCAAGTGACGGCCGAATCCGAGGACCTGGTCGGGAGCGCAGCTGCCCAGGAGGTAGTCGGCCGTCAGCTCTCCGTGGACGGCGACGTAGACGCGCAATCCGTCGTGGATTCCGGTGACGGCAAGCCGCTGACCGGCTCGCCAGACGATCGGTTCCCACTGCGGTTGCCGATGTCCGTCCACCGTCACCGTTGCGGGTGCACCCGTGACGGCGATCAGCAGATCCGTGGACGCCGACGCTGAAAAGTCGAGGGCCGTCAACTCCAGTAGCGGGGCCTCGCGCCTACTACCCACCAACGCGTTGGCGATCTCCGCGCTGATCTGGTCGGCTGCGCCGCCCGTCGCCTGACCGAACTGTGACGCCGATCCACGCCCCAAATCCTGGACGGAGCTGATTCCGGGAGTCAGGACGGTGACGGTCTCAGCCATGGGGATCACCCCCTACGGGCAGGAGCGAGCGTCCGTCGAAGTCGTCCCAGCGATCGGCGTCGATCGCACGGAAGACGAACAGATCGCCCGGGCGGTAGGCAGAAATCTGCTCCGACGCCGGATCGACCAAGATGAGCGGGGTCCGGCCGATCACTGCCCAACCGCCGGGCGCAGGCCTGGCCGAAACGACTGCCTGACGTCCGGCCACCGCAACGGAACCGGCCGCGACGTGCGGTCGCGGGCTCGATCGGCGCGGGATGGGAAGGCCGAACGCCGGGCCGTCGAGCATCGGGGCGCCGCCGGGTGAGCCGTAGCAACGCATGACCAACGGGGCTGCGGAGTGAAGGCGCACCACTTCGGCTTCGGTGACGCCGAGAAACCGCGCTGTATCACCCAGGTCCGGGCCGTGTTCGCCCCCGTAGACGACGGGGATCTCGAACGTCCTAGGTTCACCTTCCAGCGGTCGGGGGATAGTCGTTGCTTCGCGAACCAGGCCGCGGACGGCGTCGTGGTCGGTGAGGAGGTTGTCGAACTCGACCAGCAGGGCGTCGTATGTCGGGATGACGCTGACGATGCCGTCGGCACCGAGATCGAAACGTGCAGCGATCGATCGAACGGTGTTCCAGTTCTGCTCGGCGGTCCCGCCGCTGACACTGACGCGAACGGCGGCGTCACCGCAGTCGGCGACGTAGGTCTTCACGCGGAACACCCGACATCACGGGCCCGCCGTGACGCCACGACCCGGGTCAGCGGCGCAATGGTGACACCGGCGGCCTCGAGCGCGGCGCGAATCGCCTTCGCGTTCGCGACGGCACCGGGGTTGTCACCGTGCACGAGGACCGTATCGGCGACAACCGGGATCAACGTGCCGTCCACAGCTTCGACGACTTCCTCGACCACCATCCGAACGGTCCGCTCGACCAGAACGTCGACGTCGTGAATCACCGCTCCCGGCTCGCTGCGGGGCACGAGAGTTCCGTCGGAGTTGTATGCGCGATCCGCGATTCCGACGATGCCGACGCTCAATCCGCGGGCAGTCGCCTCGTCGGCCAACGCCCCGTCCTGGGCGAGCACGATCAACGACGGATCGAAGGCCGCGACCGCATCGACGACGGCGCGCGCGTAATCCTGGCGTACGGCAACAAGATTCCCGAGCTTGCCGTGGGGAGCGATGTGCGACAACGACGTTCCGCTCGCGACCGCAAAGGCGTGAAGGGCGCCGAGTTGGAACAGCACGTCGGTTCGGACCTCGTTCTCACTGAGATCCATCGCGCGACGTCCGAATCCGGCGAGGTCCGGAAAACTCGGATGCGCGCCGATGCCGATACCGCGCGATACGCACCCCCGCACGGTCGCATCAATGGTTCGTGGATCGCCTGCATGGAATCCGCAAGCGATGTTGGCCGAAGTCAGCGTGTCGAGCAGAGCATCGTCGGCGCCCATGGTCCACGTGCCGAAACCTTCGCCGAGATCGGCGACAAGATCGATGCTGGTTGCCATTTCGGTCCTTCCGGTTCGTTTACTTGTTCGTACGGGCGCCGTTGCCCGTGGTTGGTCCGACTGTCGAAGTTCTGTGTGTCGACTTCGGTGTTTCTGGGACGCTACTCAGGAACGCCAAAGGGTTGTTAATACCGTTTCGCGTTGGGGTGATCGGAATTCGATATGTCCGTTGAGCTGGTAGTTTGCACAGCATGGACACGAGAAGGCTCTACTCGTTCGTACGAATTGTCGATGCCGGCAGCATCACCCGAGCCGCCGACATCCTGCACATCGCACAACCCGCCCTGAGCCAACAGATGACGTCGCTGGAAACGCAGTTCGGTCAGCAACTTCTGATCCGCAGCAAACAGGGTGTCGAGCCGACCGATGCGGGGCACGCACTCTATCGGCATGCTCAGGTGATTCTGCGTCAGGTGGAGAGTGCCCAGGCCGAGGTGTCCGTGGTCGGACGGGCGCTGGCGGGTGGCGTCTCGGTCGGCCTCGCCCCGTACAGCACCGCGACGGCAATCGCCTTGCCGCTCTTGGCCCGTGTGCGCGAGCAGCACCCGAATATCTTGTTGCACATCAACGAGAACTTCGGTGGCGTGCTCAGCGAAGCGATGATGACCGGTCGCATGGATCTGGCGTTGTTGTACGACGCCGGCCCGATCAAGGGTGTGACGTTCGAACGCTTGCTCACCGAGGAGCTGGTGGTGGTTGCCCCGTTCGGTACCGGACTGGTTGGCGAATCGGGATCCGACATCTCCCTGCCCGAGATCGCCGAACTGCCACTATTGCTTCCGGGTCGGATGCACACCATCCGCAAGGTGGTGGAGCAGGCTTTCGACCGTGCAGAGCAGCAACCGAACGTCGTGGCCGAAGTGGAATCGGTGATGACGCTGTCCGAGGCCGTACGCACCGGATTGGGCGCGACGGTTCTGCCGTGGTCGGTGGCCCGCAGGGTCATGGACGTCGAAGCGCTCGAGCTACGACGCATCGAGCCGGGCATCGAAGTGCATGTCTCCCTTGGCACCCCGGCCAATCAGCCCCTCTCCAAACCGGCCGAGGCGGTGCGCGATGTTCTGCGCACCGTCGTTGCCGATTACGTGAAGGGAACCAACGCGAGCGGTCAGTAGCCCGCCGACGGATCGATCACGGCGGCGAGGTCCTCACCTGCGGCGAATCGGGCGACGTTGGCTGCAACGTGATCTGCCAGGACGCGGGTGAGCGTCGTAGCCGGGTTGGCGACGTGTGGAGTGATGATCGCGTTGGGCAGCTTCCACAACCGATGCCCGTCCGGCAACGGCTCGGGATCGGTGACGTCCAGTGCCGCCCCGCCGATCGAACCGGCTTCCAGTGCGTCGACCAATGCGTCCGTGTCGACGAGGGTGCCACGCGCGATGTTCACGATCCAGCTCGACTCCGACATCTGGTCCAGTTCGGCCTTGCCGACCAGATGCCGCGTCGCGGATGTCGACGGTGCTGCGATCACGAAGTGATCTGCCTTGGACCAGATTTCGCCGGTGCGGTCGGCCGAGAGCGTTTCGGAAGCACCCTCGACAGGGGTCCCGGAGCGGGTGATCGCGATGACCTTGACTTTGGACGCGGCGAGGTACGGGATCAACGCACGGCCGATTCCGCCGCAACCGATGATCGCCACTGTCGAGCCCTGCAAAGTGCCCACCCGCGGGTCGAACTCTTCCTTGCGCCACGACTGCGCCGCCAATTGTTCGGGGAGAGAACGAACTCCGGCGAGGAGAAGCATCATCGTATGTTCGGCAACATTGCCCGCGTACGCTCCGGCAGCAGACGTCCAGACCCGCTTGTCGTCGATCACCCCGGCGTCGAACCAGGGCTCGATGCCGGCGAACGGCAACTGCACCCAGCGAACCGAATCGGGTAGCGACGACGGGAACGTCTCCGGCCCGTGTACCCACACGACGCCCTCGGCGTCTGCCAGTGGAACGAGAACTCCACCGGCTCGGCGTATTCCGTCGGCGACGTGAGGATCCTCGACGGGACCGAGGTGGATGCGAGGGGCGCTGGCGTCTGTCATGTGGGTGCTTTCTGTTCGAGTAGCGGACGATCTAACAGCGGACAATCAGACGACGGCCGTCATTCCGCCGTCGACGTAGAGGATCTGACCGTTGACGAAATCCGAAGCCGGGGAGGCCAAGAACAGTAGCGACCCGATCAGCTCCTCGGTACGGCCCCAACGACCGGCGGGTGTCCGCTTGGCGAGCCACGCGGTGAACTCCGGATCGTTGACCAGCGCAGAGGTCAGTTCGGTGTCGAAGTATCCCGGTGCGATCGCGTTGATCTGCAAACCGAAGGGTGCCCAGTCGGCGCACATTCCGCGGGTGAGCATCTTGAGCCCGCCCTTGCTGGCCGCGTACGGTGCGATTCCCGCTCGGCCGAGTTCGCTCTGCACCGAGCAGATGTTGACGATCTTCCCGTGTCCGCGCTCGACCATGCCGCGGGCGAATTCACGTCCGACGTAGAACGCACTGGTCAGGTTGGTGTCCATGACACGCCGGAAGTCGTCGTCGCCGAACTCGAGAAGCGGGGCGCGGTGCTGCACGCCGGTGTTGTTGACAACGATCTCGACCGGGCCGACCTCCGCCTCGATGCGTGTCGCCGCATCCCGGACGGCGGCCGAATCGGTGACGTCGAACGCGTATGCGTGCACCGTTGCGCCGGTCGCGTCGGCGATGCGTCGACGCTCGGCTTCGAGCACGTCGGAATTTCGGCTGTTGAGCACCACCACCGCACCCGCCTCGGCGAGACCAGTCGCGAGGGCCGAGCCGATGCCTCGGCTCGAACCCGTCACCAGCGCGACCTTCCCGGAAATGTCGAACGGGCCGGGGCTTGCGGTGCTACTCACGCTGTGACGCTCCTCTGAGATGTATGGATGTAGTCGACTGCCTCGCCCACCAGTGTGCTCGGTTCGGAGACGACATTCAGCGTGATGCCGCGCTCGTCGTCTGTAAGCGGTTCGAGAGCCTCGAACTGGGAGATGAGCAGACTCTCCGGCATGAAGTGCCCGGCGCGGAAACGCATACGTGCGGAGATAGTCTCGAAATCACCGGCCAGGTGGACGAACTGCACGTCGAGACCGTCCGGGCGCAACCGGCCCCGATAGTCCTTTCGCAGAGCCGAACAGGCAACGACGCCTGTTCGTCCCGCATCGGCACGCTCGGAAAGCCAGGCCGCGATCGCGTCGAGCCACGGCACACGGTCTTCGTCGGTCAACGGTGTCCCCGAACGCATTTTGGCGACATTGGACTCGGGGTGCAGATCGTCACCGTCGACGAAGTCTGCCCCGAGAGACGTGGCGAGACCCACTGCCACGGTGCTTTTTCCAGCACCGGCCACACCCATCACAACTACCTGCACCGTCATGCTTCGACCATGCCCGACTACCGAAGGCCAGACAATACTCGAGTGATACCGGTTCGCGAGGGTGCCATAGCGGAACGATCTAGGAACTTCTGCCCGTTCGAGCCCTATCCGTTCGCCTTTGCGATCGAATCCTTGCCCTCGGCCGCTCCCCCCTCGATGGTGTCGTGCTGGATGGGAACGAACTTCTTCTTCGGCAGCAGGAACAGCCACGTCGCGAAGACGAACGGGCCCGTTCCGGCCGGCAGGCTGATCGGAGCAAAGGCAGACACCAGCGTGCCGTGGATGACAACAGTCACCAGTACTCCGAAGACGGTGTAGACGAACACACGCCACGACGGGTTGTAGAACACCGATCCGAGAGCAATTGCCGTCAGCACCGAACTGAGCCCGTAGAGACCATTGCCGATGTCGACGGTGTTTGCGCCCAGCGCCAGTACCGAACCCATCGCTATCGCGGAACCGATGAGCGCGAACAACGCCGCCCAACGCGACGCGACCAGCAGCGCGATCACGAAGATAATGCCGGTGACGGTGTTGTTGATCAGAAAGATCTGGGAGACGTTGCGGAACAGCGTGTCCCACAGGAAGCTGAAAGTAATTTCGGCATGAACTGACGCGTCCCCGATGTGCTGGGGAAACTGGCCCGCGCTGAGGTCTGACGTTTCGATCCGCAGGAACTGGAACGCCGCAAGAAGGAAGAACCAGTTGACGAGGTTGAACGGAAAGGTCAGCGCCGGTACGCCCCACGTCTTGAAGACATTGGCAACGGCCAGGAACGCGATCGTCGACGCGGCAGCTCCCACCACGAGGTAGATCCACAGCATCACGCCGCCGGCAAGGAACGTCGGAAAGGCAGCTCCCACAAGAACTCCGTTGTATCCGTACAGGCCGATACGCATCGAATCGTCGTCGGAGTGCAGCATCATGCCGGTGACGGTGGATACCACCAGACCCACCACGGCACCGATCGCGACGGTGATCGTGTCCGCGGCTATCGCGCCCCAGAAGATACCAACCAGAAACAGCAGGCCCGTCAGCGCATTGCCCTGGAACATCACCTGCCCGGAGCCTTTGAGATTCGTGTCGATGAATCTGAGCACGACGTTCTTGTCCGCGACGTCGTCCCACGGTTTGGTGATGGTGGTCATCGCGCGTTCCTCGATCCCTATCAGGCAATCCGCGTCATCCCCAGAGCGGGACGGGCGGAATGGTGGTGTCCAGAACTGCCTTTCGTACCAGAGACCAGAAATCACGGACCTTCGCCTTGACGGGTTCACTCTCCGGACCGAGGACTTTGAAGATGAGACCGGCGTCGTTCGGTAGCCGGCTCGCCCCGGAGACGACCTTGCCGTCACGGCCCGGAACTATCTCCTCGAGAATGGCGTCGGCGTGCTCCTTCGGTGTCAGTAGGATGACGTTGCCGAAGACGTCGTGGTCGCCCATGATTCCGCCGTATCGCACGGGGAAGCGTGCCGGTTCGATCACCAACTTCTCGGTGAAGAGATTCTTCCCGTCCGGGCGCTTCGCCTTGATCAAGGTGGAGTACAGGTCGTAGACGAACATCTCTCCGCCGTCGTGATACTTGCGACCCGGCATCACGATCTCCGAGAACAACAGCGTTGCAGTCGGATCCACCGTGATGTCGGTGCGCGCGTAGTACCTCGCGTTGCGGTGTGGGATCGTCACTCCCGGCATCAGTTCGAGATACGAATTCTCGGCCAGCACCACTTTCTGGAGTTGCGACGCGTGATTGGCATCCATCCGGTGGACTTTGGTGGCCGACTGGGTGGTCACGTGTGCGAGGGAACCCGGCTCCATTTCGATGGTCAGGAACAACCGATCGCCTTGCAGCACACTGCCGGACGTCGAGATCATGTAGACGCACGGCATGGTCGGCAACGCTTCGTCCCAGTACAGCGCCTGCTGAACGAGCAACGGTGTCTTGCGGTACAAGTCCCGCAGAATCGTCTTGTCGCCACGGTCGACAAATCGCATCTCGAGAACGCCGGTCTTCCCGACCTTGCCGGCCGGGGCCTGCTTCGGCTGGTCCTGGTACTGGTCGAGCTCCGGGATGGTCGGGATCGGCCCCGGGAGCGACCGCGATGCTCCCGGGACGGACGTTGCGCTCACGGTGCGCTCGCTCCCACTTCCTCTTCGTCGAAGAGGACTCCGTGCACGATGAGGTCCACCACTTCCTTGATGCCTTCCCCGGTCATGCAATTGGTGAAGACGAACGGCTTGTCGCCGCGCATCCCCTTGGAGTCGCGATCCATGACTCCGAGATCGGCGTTGACGTACGGTGCGAGATCGGTCTTGTTGATGACCAGGATGTCGGACTGCGAGATTCCCGGACCGTTCTTGCGCGGAATCTTGTCGCCTGCGGCTACGTCGATGACATAGATGAAGAAGTCGACGAGAGCCGGACTGAACGTCAGTGTGAGGTTGTCGCCGCCACTTTCGATGAACACCACGTCGGTGTCGGGGAACGTCTTCTCCATGTCCTCGACCGCCGCGAGATTCATACTCGGGTCTTCGCGGACGGCGGTGTGGGGGCAGGCTCCCGTCTCTACGCCGACGATACGTTCCTCCACGAGAACACCTTTGAGAGCCTTGCGCACATGCTTGGCATCTTCGGTGGTGACCACGTCGTTGGTGATGATCAGAACGCTGGTGCCCCGCTTGATGAACTCCGGTGTGATCGCCTCGATGAGCGCGGTCTTACCCGAACCCACGGGTCCGCCGATTCCGATGCGCGTTGTCTTCTTCATCGTTCTCCTTCTAGTTCATGAACATTCGGACGTGCGCCTTGACGTGCACCGCAGCCAGAATGTCGATCATCGGGGCGAAATTGGACATGTCGTCGAGTCCGTAATCACGCACTGCGGCGTACTCATGGCCGGCAGTCTGATTGACCTCGAACAGAATCTCTTGCGTCGCAAGGTGATCGACTCGGACGATACGAAGGGCAGCGCCGAGCAACGTCATCGCGACACCGTACTGATTGACCGTGAAAGCGTCCTCCTCCGGAGAACCCATCTCCGCGAAAGCAATTCCGAGGCCGACGGGGTAGGTACCCGGCGTCTCCCCCGATGCGATCGCGGCCAACCACTTGTTGAACAGGGTCTCACCGGCCAAGCGCCCGCCGAGTTCGGCCAACTTCTTACCCATGCGGGTACTCATCGTGCGTGCTTCTTCGTTGAGCTTGCGTTCGATCACTGCATGATCGGCCGCGAGGATCGCCGAGAAGTCACCGGCGGTCGCGCCCCGGTGCGCTGCGAGTACGGCGATACCGTCGCACGTCGCGCCCTGATGGGTGGCCGAGAGCACAAACTCCCGCAGCGACGGACCATCCGTTACAATTCCTTGCGCCACGGCTGATTCCAAACCGTTGGAGAACGAGAAGGAACCGACCGGGAACATGGAATCGGAAAACTGCATCATCCGCATCGCGCGGTTGATGCTGAGCCCAGATCCCTCAGAGGAGAGGGTCATGGGTATGCCCCTCGCCCTCACGCGCGGCCGCACCGAACAAACGGCGCGCCTCGTGTGGAGCGATGTAGGGAATGACCTCGGCGCCCGGGATGAAGGTGTACTCGATGCCCTCGAAAGCATGCGTACGCATCACCGAGCCCATGACAGCCTTGTCGACGGTCAACGGAACGTAGACCTTCATTCCCTTCACCACCGCAGGCCAGTGCTGGTTACCCACGGCATGTCCCAACTCCAAACACGTCTGAATCATCTTCTCGGGCGTCACGTCGACCAGTGCGCTCAGGTCGATCTCCAACACGTCCTTGAGGTTGATCCTCGCCACGACGACGGTGTTCGCCGGCTCGTCCCACAGCAGAATGTCGCCGTCCTGCAACTGAATACCACGATCGAGCGAGACGGCCAGTTCACGGCCACCGATCGTGGTGCGTCGCAATCGACTCTTCTGCGCTTCCCACTGATCGAGCGACAAGACGTCCACTACAGCCTTTTCGAGTCGACCGGCCCACTCCTCGTCGGTCTCCTTCCCGAGCAGCGCGTCGACTCGCGTCGGCTTGCCGCTCGGCGCTGTCATTTCGCCGTGCGTGTGCTGCGTCGCATCGGCGCCGTGCGTGTGTGTGATAGTTCCCGACACTGGAGACCCCTAACTGAAGAAGTAAAGTTGGTTCAAGCGAATGGATTCGGCAGGTTCGACGTACGCATGGACACCGTCCGCAGTCACCGCGAAGGTCTCCGGGTCCACCTTGATTTCCGGAGTAGCCGAGTTACGAACCAGATCACGCTTGGTGACCGTCCTCGTGCCCTCGACGGCGACAACCTGACGTTCGAGACCGAGTCGATCCTTGATGCCGTCGTCGAGCGCCGCTCGCGAGACGAACGAGACCGAACTCTGCGGCAACGCCTTGCCGAATCCACCGAACATCGGCCGGTAGATCACCGGTTGTGGTGTCGGGAGCGACGCATTCGGATCTCCCATGGCGTGCCAGCTGATCAACCCGTTCTTGATGATCGTCTTCGGCTTCGCGCCGAAGAATGCGGGCTCCCAGAGAACAAGATCCGCCATCTTCCCGACACCGATCGACCCGACCACATGCGAAAGACCGAACGTCAACGCTGGATTGATCGTGACCTTCGCGACGTAGCGCAACACGCGAAAGTTGTCGTGCGTCGGTGAATCCTCGGGCAGCTTTCCGCGGGACCGCTTCATGCAGTCCGCTGTTTGGATCGCGCGAAGCCAGTTTTCTCCGACGCGGCCCATCGCCTGCGAGTCACTCGAGAACATCGAGATGACGCCCATGTCCTGCAGTACGTTCTCGGCACCGATCGTCTCCGCGCGAACGCGAGACTCGGCAAACGAAACATCCGAGGGCACTTTGGGATTGAGGTTGTGACAGACCATGATCATGTCGAAGAGCTCGGCCTGAGTGTTGATGCCGTACGGCAACGTCGGATTGGTCGACGCCGGAAGTACGTTGTCCTCGCCCGTCACCCGCAGAATGTCGGGTGCGTGACCACCACCCGCACCCTCGCTGTGATAGGTGTGAATGGTACGGCCTTCGAAGGCCGCGATGGTGTCCTCGACGTATCCGGCCTCATTGAGGGTATCCGTGTGAATGGCGACCTGAACGTCCATTTCGTCTGCCACCCGAAGAGACTCACGAATTGTGGCCGGTGTCGCGCCCCAGTCCTCGTGGACCTTCAGACCGGCCGCACCGGCCTTGATCTGTTCGACCAGCGACTGATGCCCGGACGAGTTCCCCTTGCCCAACATGCAGACGTTGACCGGCAAACCCTCGTTGGCCTTGAGCATCATCTCCATGTTCCAGATACCGGAAGTGATGGTGGTGCCGTTGGTTCCGTCGGTCGGGCCGATGCCGCCACCGATCAGCGTCGTCACTCCCCCACTGAGCGCGTGGTACGCCTGCTGTGGTGACACGAGGTGCACGTGCGGATCGATGCCGGCTGCAGTGAGGATCATCTGCTCACCGGAAATCGCGTCGGTCGCCGGACCGGTGGTCAGCCCCGGGGTGACGCCTTCCATCGTGCTGGAGTTTCCCGCCTTGCCCCAGCCGACGATCTTGCCGTCTTTGATTCCCACGTCTGCCTTGACGACGCCGATGGTTGCATCGACGATGACCACGTTGGTGATCACGAGGTCGAGGGCACCGTCGATGCTGCACGACTCCGGATCCTGGCCCATGCCGTCGCGCAGCGTCTTGCCGCCGCCGTAGATCGACTCGTCGCCGATCGTTCGAAGATCTTCCTCGACCTCGATGTACAGGTCGGTGTTGCCGAGCCTGATCTGGTCACCCGTGGTGACCCCGAACAGACCTGAATACTCTTGTCTCGAAATGCTTGTCATGGGTGTTGCTCTCCTTCGTCCGCCGTGAACGAGAATCAGTCGGTTTGAGGTTCGGACAGGAAGCCGAGTTCTTCGGCACGCTGGACGGCTCCGGGGAGCCTCGGCCGGTAGGCGGCGTGGGTCGGCGCCCAACCGTCGACAAGTCCGTTGAAGCCTTGCACTCGTTGCTTGCCGCCGAACGGCACCAACGTCACTTCCTTCTCGTCGCCCGGCTCGAACCTGACCGCCGTGCCCGCGGGAATGTCGAGGCGCCAGCCGAAGGACTGTTCACGATCGAAGGACAACGCGCGATTGACTTCCATGAAGTGGTAGTGCGAACCCACCTGGATGGGACGGTCACCGGTGTTTCGGACTCGCAACTTCAAACGTGGACGGCCCTCGTTGAGTTCGATCGGCTCGTCCCGCAACACGTATCCGCCGACCGGTACTTTCTTCTCGCCGCCGGAATCCTTCTTCGTCGATTTGCTTGCCATCTTGGAGTGCTCCTGACATCTCGGTCGGGCTACTGGATCGGAGAGTGCACGGTGACGAGCCGGCTACCGTCGAGGAACACCGCCTCGACCTGCACACGTGGAATCATCTCCGCCACACCGTCCATCACGTCGTCGACCGTCAAGGCGTGCGATGCGTCGGCCATGACCTCCTCGAGAGTCTTGCCCTCCCGAGCTCCCTCCAGGGCGGCTGCAGTGATAACTGCGACGGACTCCGGGTGATTGAGTTTGAGCCCCTTTGCCTTTCGCCTCAGTGCGACATCCGCCAACATGAGGATTGTCAGCTTGTCGAGTTCTCGCGGTGTCAGATGCATTCTGAACGCTCCTTGTCGATCATGCGGTAACTCCCTGTCGTCGAATACATGTCAGCTCCCCTGTTCCGTCGCTTCGGTGAGAGGTTCGGCCGCTTGCTGGACGAAACCGCTCCTCCTGCCGCCCGAGTACTCGTTGATCGCGTCCAGAACCGCCTGTGCATGTTCCGAGGCGACCAGCACCTCGACACGCAACCGCTCGGTGAACACGACGTCGTTGCGTTGTCCGCGGAACTTGAGCGAGGCCGAGTCACTCGCGGAGACATGCGCTTCCGATACGACTATCGACTCCGCTCCGGCGGCCAGCAGCGCCTCCCGTAGCTTCTCGGACTCGATGGTCTGCAATACCGCGGTGATGAGTTCGTGCTTCGGGGCGCCGAGGTTCGGAACAAGTTTTGCCCCCTCGACCAGGACCCCCGAGTCGAACCCGCTGGTCTGCGGCGCACCACCCGCGTCCACGAATGCGGCGTTGTAGCGGTATGCGTCCATGCCTTGCTGACGACGGTCGATGTCCACCTGGTCTTTCGGGGCCAGCTTGAGACCGATGGTCTTCTCGATGCCCGTGGCGATCAGCCAGGTCACCACGAACGAGAAAGCGATGACGACGATCAACGCCAGCGCCTGCTCGCCGAGTAGTCCTGCCCCGCCGCCGAAGAAGAGTCCGTCGCGGCCGATCGAATTGATGGCTTTTTCGCCGAACAAACCGAGAAGGAGTGAACCGAGGATGCCGCCGATGAAGTGGACCGCGATGACGTCGAGCGCGTCGTCGAACTTGAAGATCGACTTGAGCGCGAGCGCGAAGTGGCAGACCAGTCCGGCAAGCGCGCCGATCGCCAACGCGGAGAAGGTGCTGACGAAGCCGGCGCAAGGGGTGACGGTCGCGAGACCGGCTACCGCGCCGGTGATTCCGCCGATCGCCGTGGCCTTGCCCTCGGTGTACCTTTCGATGACGAGCCAGACGACCATACCGCCCGCTGCGGCGATGTGAGTGTTCATCAAGGCTTGTGCCGCAACACCATCGGCGGCCAATCCGTCGCCTGCGTTGAATCCGAACCAGCCGAACCACAGGATGCCTGCGCCGATCAACGCCAGAGGCACCGAGTGCGGGACTGCCTCGGCGTTGGGCCATCCCGGACGATTACCGACCACCAGCAAGATTGCCAGGGCGGCGGCGCCGGCGGATGCGTGGACGACAATTCCGCCGGCCCAGTCCTGAGCTCCGCGGAGCGCCAACCAGCCTTCGGGATTGAAGAGCCAGTGCGCAATCGGGGGGTAGACGATGATCGACCACAGCACGAGCAGAACGGCCCAGCCCAAGGGCTTGAGCCGGTTTGCGGTCGCACCGGTGATCAGCGCGGGCGTGATGATCGCGAACATCATCTGATAGACCACGAACGCCAGAGTCGGTACCGCGACTGCACCTTCGATCAGGTGGAAGCCCGGGGCGGCGGCTGTGTGTATGTCCTGCAAGCCGAACAATTTGAGGTCACCGAGGAAGCCGGAACCCCAGTCTCCACTGAACGCGAAGCTGTATCCGAACACGACCCAGGTAATCGAGACGAGTCCGAGTGGGACGAGGTTCTGCTGCAACATGACGAGCGCACTGCTACCACGCACCAGACCGGCGTAGAAGAAGGCGAGTCCGGGAACCATGAAGAGAACCAGACCCGCGGAGATCAGCACCCACGCCGTGTCCCCACTGTCTATCACTGCTTCGGCTAACACCATTTCCATCGACATCGACGACCTCCGAGCATTATTCGGACCTGAACAAAGTCATTGGTTAGAGCAGCAATTCGCGATGTTCCGGTTCGCTGCGACAGTTACGCTACGCCCCATAGTTGCACCTTCTCAGCAAAATCGGGGGAACATCCGGTTTTCACGTTTAGTAGAGCATTGTTCTGGGAAAAGATGGGACTTTGCCTAAACATTGCGGACGCTCCACAACCTGCAATTGCGAGACTAAATCTCGCCGAAAGTGGTTTAAGTCCTGCAAAATGGGGAACGTAGCCGCAGGTGAGCGCCACTTTCGGAGCAGAAATGCCGTTTCCAGCTCGGGACTTAGCTCCCTAACCAAGACAATCGCGAGCACCTTATGCGATTACCAACGTCGGTGACCCGCCTATCCAATCGGGTAGGTAATTTCACCGAACATCTTCTCACCTGTTCAGATGATTAACCTTCACCGCACTGAGGGCAATCCTGTCGTTAATATGTTCTTAATCCGTACTGGATATTTCGACTGGAAGATCAAAGATCACCTTTCGATAACCTTTGAAGGTGAAATGACTTTCGCTGTAACTCTTTTGTTATGCAGAACCCTAGAGGGGAGGATTGATCCCACCAGGCGAGCACTCGGATGCCGGACAAAGTCAGCCACTTCGACGGCTCCCCCGCCTTTGTGTCGACCTCGAACCACACCCGCCCCGGTTGGCGACCGGCCTGGAGCCACGTCCCATCCGAGGCTCGAGCGGCCCGGATCATCTCGATCGCGTCCGCCATTCGCGGATCAGGCTCATTTCCATCCGACAACGACGCTTCGCGGAAGTAGTCGGCTGCGTTGAGCACGTTGTAACGCCACCGGAACGGGTACGCGAACCGGCCGATCCAGTCCCCCACCGGTTCCCCGGTCGAGAGTCTCCGGAACAGACCGCGCTGCAGCAAGAATTCCTCACCGGATCGTCGAGCCGCGCGCGTCTCAATTGTTCCCCCGGTCGCGATCTCGTACGCGAGAAGCCCTTTGAGTGAATTGAGGGTCGAATGGAACGACGATCGGGTCGAACCTTCGATCCACTCGCAGTTCCAACCACCATCCGGAAGTTGATGCCGCACAAACCAATCAGCCAGTTCATCAACGCGCATGTCGAGCCACACACCGTTTGCCACCGTCCAGGCGTTGATGCAGCAATCGACCTCACCGTCCCAGTACGGCCGGCCCTCGTACTCCCAGCGACAGTTCTCCGCGAGCAGTTCTGCGGTACGACGCTCCCGCAGAACACTGGCGTCGAGGCCCCACTCCCGCAATGAGTTGAGCGTCCAGGTTGTTGCCGTCCAGGGTTGCGAACTTTGTTCTGCTGCTTCGGGTCCCGCAAAGTCGAATTCAGCCGGGAAGAACGCCCCACCCGCCCATTGGCCGTCTCGGTCCTGCAATGAAAGCAGGCGTGCACCAAATCCTTCGGTGGCGATCGACGCGCGCGTCGCCGCCCACACAGTGGGCGCTTCGTTCACCAGGTCGCGCTCCACCTGCCACCGAATCGCTGGATCCGAATCGAGGAGCCACGCGAGCAAGTCGATTCGGGATGCCATCTGGCAATACTATCGAAAGGCGAAGCAGGCCATCCGGTTAACACATTTCTCGCCGTCTGATGCAATGGTGAATTCCAGACCCGTTGCGGGGCCTACACCGGGTAACCCAACGCCGCCCGCACCGCCACGATGTCGGCGGCAGCGACCTCCATTGGCTTGTCCCCCAACCGAACCAACGTGCCAATGGGCAGTTCCTCCACCACCGCAGATTGGGGGAGTTTGCTGCGATCGAACGTAACTCCTGAATGGAAGTATGTTTCCCATCCCACCTCCACCTCACCTTTCGACCGATTCTGAATCGACCGATTCTGAAGGTGCCGGTAGTCGCCGATGCTCCACCGAGCCCGATCCGGATCCCAATGCTTGACGATCACTCTCACGATCACGTCTCCGATATCCGGGTCGAGCAACCGCCGGGTACTGTCGGTGAGCTGCTTCTCCGTCGGCAACGACACCCGGACACTGTTGGGAGCACTGGTTTCCAGCCCGCCGACCCAGGCACCGACCCGGCGCGCGGTCCCGTCCTCGGGCGACAAGTCGATGTCGTAACCCGGTCCCGGGGTGTCCGAATACCCCATCTCCTTCGAGCGGGAATACTCGAAGATTCGCACCAACCCGTCCACACTGAGATCTGCTGGCACCTTGTCGAACTCGGCAGTCGAGACCCACGGCAACGCCAACCCCGGGTCGACCGCTTCCAGATCATCGAGGAAAGCCCGCATCGTCTGCGCCACCTCCTGACTCGACTGCACCCGCGTGCCCCAATATCCGGCTACCGTCGGCCGCCGCCCGAACATGCTCATCGCCCCGTCCTTTCCAATCCGACCTGATCTCCATAGCCCGACACTGCGCGCACTGCCACGATGTCGGCGGCATGGACGTGCATAGGCTTGTCTCCCAACCGGATCAACGTGTCAGTGGGTAGTTCCTCGATCACGGCGGCTTGGGGGAGCGCGCTGCGCTCAAGGCATGCCATCACATAGTTTCACCACGGCAAAGCATATGTAGGGCAAGTTGGTTCAGCCGAGCCATTCGGAGATGGTGGCGTTGTCGATGCCGCCACCGAAAGAGTGGAACACCAACAACGCTTGCCCCGACATCACCAGGCGGCCGTCCTCGGTGAGGCCGATATCGAGCATCCCCGCTTGCCCATGCACCTGACACCACACGAAGTCGGGAACCCGCAACAACCCCGACGCCGGGTCCGTATCGAGGTCCGCCGGATGAAGGGACACTTCACCGAAGACGTTGTCCTCGAACGCTTCCGCGGTCTCACGGTCCACCAACACCAGCGGGCCGGCACCGATCAGTCCGTCGGTAGGTTGCCGGGTCAACACGAAGTGCGCCCTCTCCACGGTCGGCGGCGAGGTTGCGGTATCGACAACTGTGCGATCCCCGACAAACCCTGGCTGTTCCGGGACGACGACCCAGTGGTCCATTGATTTCTCCTCTTGAAGTGTTGTGGTCGAAGTAAATTCGAGATTCTTGTACTCACATGGCTAGCCGTTGCCCAGGTCTTCGAGAACGTCGGCGAACACCGCCGGTAGCGCGCAGTGCTCACGTACCGTGGCACGTCGATGCTCGTCGAGCCACCGCAGTGTCCTCTCTCGATCACCGGCAGCAGCGACCTCACGAAACTGTTCCCAGAACATGACAAGTGGACCTGCCGGGTCGGCAGCCCGGCCGCGGAAGTATTCAATCGCGTTGTCGATAACCTCGAGCGGTGAACCGGTGTCAGTGATCACACGCAGCCCCGCCAAGATTGTCCAGCGTGCTGGACCCGACTGATTGCGCTCAAGGTACTGCTTCTCACGGAGTGGGGTGAGTGCCTCCACCGATCGTGCGTCGAACAGCTCGGATGCTGGCCCCTCAGCCCACCAGATCACTAGCTCGGCAGCGGAGACGGTATCAAAGATATCAATCTGGCGGCCACGGTAGTCGTGTCCGCTATGCCTGCTGTCGTAGTGGTCCTGCCACTCAGTGAGTGTTCCGGGATCGAGGGGTTCGATGAGTGGTAGGTGAGTAATCGTCAGTTTCTCACGGTTGGGAATCGGATCGATCCCGACGGTGTCGAAAAACCATCGCACCGGAGTGTGCAGCAGCTTGGCTCGCAACCCGCTCCCGATGATCGTCCAGTTCGGCCCGAGCTTCTTAACCGCCGCTCCCAACACCTTCTCCCACGCAGCGCCTCTCCCCTTTTTCGGAGTCAGGTCTGCGATCGCATCTATCGCCATCTCCCGCAACTGATCCCGGTCCATTCCCAGGGACTCCAGGACCTCAGTGACCGATTTCGGCGACTTAGGCTTGTCATCGCTCATGTGCATGCTTGCCATAAAGGACCATTCGTATTATTTGGTAGACGAAAAGGAGCGACTGTGCGCACCGCCAGCGGTTCTCCGACGCGGCGCGCGATCCATCCGATTCCACTCCCTCACGCCTACTTCCCTCGGCTACGAGTCCTCAGTACGGAAAATCACATCGGCAAACGCAGAATCCCGAAGCCCGTATGCATCCTCTACAGAACGACGTCGTTCTTCGTCCAGCCACTGCAATGTCGCTAGTCGGTCTCTGTTTTCCGCGACCGCGCGAAATACTCGCCAGAAACTTTGGACGTGGCCACCGACGTCACGGCGAGCCAACTCCCAGAGGACGCTGTCGATGACCTCGATTGGCGAACCGGTGTCAGCTATCACCCGCAGTCCAGCCGAAATCATCCAATCCCGGCGTGGCTTTTCCTCGCGGTCGGCATAAGCCTGCTCGGCTGCAGCGACCAAGTCAGGAAGCGGCGGTGCAGCAAAGAACTTGGTGGACGGACCAAGCGCCCACCAGCGCACGATCTCCGCAGCACCGCGGGTATCGAAGATGTCCATCTGAATATTCGGTGGTGCAGAATCTGTGGGACCAGGTTGATATGAACTCTGTCGAAAGGTGATAGTGCCCGGCGTGAATTCTCTCATCAGGGGCGCATGACTGAAGGTCAGCTCTTCCCGATTCGGTTTGGGATCCAACCCAATGGAATTGAACCACCATCGCACTGGTAGATGGATCAACTCCGCCTGAGTGCCAGATCGTGCCACAACCCACTCTGGGCCAAGGTTGCTCGCCGCAGACTTCAACACCCGCTCCCATGCAGAACCGCGCCCCTTCCTCGGGGTCGACATGGCCAAGCCATCGATTCCCTCGAGGATGGAAGCCAACTTCGCTCTCCGGTGTATCAAACGATCGAGCGCTGCCAGTGGCTTTCTCCAGGTAAATCACGATAACGCAGCAAGAAGTCGGAAATGTTCCGCCCCACGATAGGCCAGTCCTCACGTCCGTCGAGAGTTGAAGCTAACAGAACATTGAAGTCGTTTTTTCTTGTGTCGAATACAATGAAATCTGGCTCGACCACCATTGTGCCGATTATTATGTCACTCTTCAAGAAGCGCCCATCCTCGTCATCCCAGAATTCCAGCTCGCGTTCCGTAACTTCTCGAGCTTTAGGCGGAGAAAGGAGTGTTATTCCGTCCTTTCCTAAGCCCCTATCGTGGTGAAGTCTGCATTCTCTCGCACTTCTCCATAAATCGAAGAGATCTCTCGGCAGGGTATCTAGGTTCCAATACTGAGACACCTCTTCAGCCTCTGCCGGCGGGTCGTATGTGTTGTAGACGTCGAATGATCGGCCTGGATGCGTCGGGACTAGGACCCGCTGGATGTCGGGATAGGACTCCAGCGCATCAGTTATAGATATCGGCATAAAATTCCCACCATCGAGTGAAGAGTGCATGTATAGAAGTGGGCAGGGGAACTAGATTCCAGAATTCATTCGTACCTCCGTACTTTCGGGGAAGTATGTGATGCACCTCCCAGCGCCTTCGACCGCGCCGGAATCTCCCACATCGACTGGATCGCCGAAGGGTTCGACGCCATAGACAAAGGCCGCAGCCGACCGCCCGCCTTCGAAAACGGTATGGTCTCCGCTGACCGCCTCACTACCGACCCACGAATCATCCGCACAATTAGCCCCGGCCTACCTGGCAGTCCGGACATCATCCCTCAGTATCAAGCACTATCTGCGAGGGTTCCGGAATCGCGGGATCCGGGCGTGCAGGTTCATTCACGGACGGAACAGAGGGTTGATCATGCTCGGCAGGTGGAACGGTACCGTCGATGGCGGGTATGCCGCGCGGTGGCACTCCACCCGGAGCGTCGATCAGCTGGTGCGTAGCCGGATCGGGATCGCGGCGCGGTAATTGCGGGCAGGCTGGTCGGTCCGCGCCATCCCTACCTGCAGGCAGCCCCGAGTGCGCCCAACGTAGGGCTCACAGCCGTCTGAAACCTTTGGGTAGAGGAATCTCCGGTCGTTCGGTCGGCAGTCCTGCTGCTGCGCGGATGCTTCGGATGTCCTCGACGGTTAACGGCGTGGACAGATTCTTCTGGATGACGATTGTGCCGTCATGGTAGGGAAATGCCTCCACGCTGGGCGGGAGCTGCGTTTCCTTGATCGGCAACTCAGGACCGAAGTAGGTGCAACTGCCCACGATTGCGTCACCCGGTACGTTGCGCTGAGGCGATGATTCGGTTCGGCGGTAGAGCACGGTGACACGCGAGTCCCAGATGTCGGCTAGTCCCTGTACGAGCTTCAATGCCAGCGAAATCAGTGATTCGTCGGCAAAGGCACATGCGAATGCGCCGGACCCTGAGGTGCCCCCGAAACTGACAACGACTTTGACGTCTCCAGCGGGTGAATACAGGGTCATATGTCGTCCCAATGAGAGGGGATACATACCGCCGGTGGCATCGGGGGATCGTCTGCGCTCGATCAATGCGGCTTCGATCGATTTTTCCGTCGGAGGTACAAGGATCTGACGGAGATTCGACGCCAAGGCCTGCTCGACTCCGGCGCCGTCGGGGAGTGCATCGCCTACTGTTTGGTACAAGTCGACGTCGAAGACAGGATCGATGTCGCGAAGCAATCGTAGCGAACGTGCAACGAGCGCGGCCGTGACGGCCTCGCTTTCAGGCGAACCCTTTCGTGGAATGACCTTCACTGTCAAGCCCGCCGTAGGATTGCGGCGCAGTGATGACGTAGGCACTTTCACTCCCCTCCAAATACGATGATGTTGATGTTCTCCATCCCGATGACCTCGTCGAACGCATCCTCCATTATCTGAGCAGCTTGTTCTTAAGAACACCATCACCTGCGGACGTGAGCTTGGCCGTAACTTCTGGTGTCACAGCCGACGCGAGCCTTTCGGTAGGCGAACCTCCGGTCGTTCGGCCGGCAGGCCGACTGCTGCGCGGATGCTTCGGATATCGTCGGCAACCAACGGGGCGCGTGGATCACGCTGGATGACGATCGTTCCTTTCTTGTACGGAAAAGCTTCGACAGTGGGTGGGATCTGCGTTTCGTTGATCGGCATCTCAGGGCCGAAGTAGGTGCAACTGCCCACCGTTGCGTCGCCGGGCACGTTGTACTGAGGTGTGAGTTCCGCATCCCGGTAGAGCACGGCTGTGTGAGCGTCCCAGATATCGGCCATGCCCTGGACGAGTTTCAATGACAGTGAGATCAGAGATTCATCGGCGAAGCCCCCTGGGTACGGCCAGATGAACGTGCAAAGTAAGGAACCTGCTCCCGCCGTACCCCCGAATCCGATGAGAATTTCGATGTTTCCGTTGTCGATGAACAACCTGAGTTGATGCCCGAAGGAGAGTGGGTAAATCCCGCCTGCGGCATCAGGAGACTTTCTGCTCTCGATCATTGCGGCCTCGAGGGAGTTCTCTGCCTGAAGCGTGAGGATCCGTCCACCATTCGATGCAAGCGCCTGCTCGACCGTAACGCCGTCGGGAAGGCCATTCCTCACGGAGCGATACATGTCGACGTCAAAGACTGGGTCAAGCTCTCGAAGGAACTGCTGCGACCGCGCTGCCAGCACTGCGGTGACCGATTCGGCTTCCGGCGGCCCCTTTCGCGCCATGACTTTCAAGGTCAATCCGGACGCCGGATCGCGACGTAAAGATGAAGCAGACAACGTCACTCCTGCTCGAAGACGATCGACCAATTGGACAGGCTCTGGCGCTACACCGGGTAACCCAACGCCGCCCGCACCGCCACGATGTCGGCGGCAGCGACCTCCATTGGCTTGTCCCCCAACCGAATCAACGTGCCAGTGGGCAGCTCCTCTACCACCGCAGATTGGGGGAGTTTGCTGCGATCGAACGTAACTCCTGAATGGAAGTATGTTTCCCATCCCACCTCCACCTCACCTTTCGACCGATTCTGAAGGTGCCGGTAGTCGCCGATGCTCCACCGAGCCCGAACTGCCCACGATCGCGTCGCCGGGTACCTTGCGCTGAGGCGATGATTCGGTCCGGTGGTAGAGCACGGTGACGCGAGAGTCCCAGATATCGGCCAGCCCCTGTACGACCCTGAACGCCAGCGCAATCAGCCATTCGTCGGCAATGGTGCAGGAAAACGAGTCGATGCGTGAGGTACCCCCCGAAACCGATCATGACCTCGAGATCCCTTTTGGTCAGACAAATTGATCATCTGCTCTTGGGAGACTGGATCCCAGGCACGTGCCACGTGGGGCAAGACCGCACACAAATTTCTTAGACTGTCTCCAGTCTGGATATCCAAGGCGCAGGCTCTAGGCACCGAGTCCGACGTTGGTCCAGATATCAAGGTAAGTGGAGTAATCGACCAATTCAGGGGGTTCCGTCGATGACCACACAACACCCCTTGTCGATTCCTCACCAAAGTACAAGCAAAGATAACCGCCGCCGCCCGATCTGAATGTCGCGATGCAACGAGCCGGATCTGGGTACTCTTCAGGGGACAGCCCGTACAGAATAGACCATTCAAAGCTGTCAATTCGAAACATATCTTCAAGAGGCAGTGGCCCGACAGTCTTACCGGCAATATAGTACCAACCGTTGTGCAAATTTGAATAGAAATTCTTTAGACTGGGGGGAAATTTATTCCAATACCCTGGAAGTTCATCACCATCCACTACCGGTGGCGTACCCAAATAGTAGAGATCGGTCCCGTCTGCCATTTTAATTTTATATAGAAGAAAAAACCTATTTTCAGACCTGAGCAACCGAACATCAGATAGATTCTCTTTAATGTTTCTGTAAGTGTCGCCCAATATCGGTCGCCCAAATACATCCCATTGGTCCAATATCCCCGAAATTCGAGCTGCAAGGTCACCATTTAGCGCATCCAACCAATAATTCGGAAGCGCCGTACGTTCAAGTGGTGTCAAGTCGTCAATCTCCACAAGCACGGGCGAGTCGATATACCGCGAAATCTTGACCAGATCCACTACTGAACTCCATTCAATATACTAGATATCATTTGACGAATTTCCTCAGTAAGATGAGTTTCGATTTCGATCATAGCATCCCGGAATTCAGGGGAAACCGGGATTCCGCCCTTCACATAGCCCCACCAGTCTGCCCAACTCTTGGCGCCCTTTGACGTATTCGCAGTCGGGCTCAAACCCAGGAAGTTATCGACGTAGTTCAATACTTGAATTTGCTGCTCGAAGGTCAACTGCGTAAAGCCAGGCATGTCGAATATGACCCTCATCGGTACGGTGTGATCCGCCTCGAGGACGTCGGGCAATGTGAGCCCGGGAAGAACCGGGTCCGGTCCGCCACCTTCGTGATCGAGGTTAACTATGTCGCGGATCACATTTGTCGGCGTTTTTCGACGCAGCGACGCATACAATTGAGCTAAGTCAGCGGCCGTCAGCGGGTTGCCTTCGGAATCCAAGCGAGAATCCTCGGGTGCAGCCTCACCCGAATCAGATGACTGCTGCGGAGGTGATTCTGGACTTGTCTCGGCACCATCGGTGAGTGAATCTACGACTTCTTGCACCGCGTGAATGAAGTTCGACGCTAGTACCCGCTCGACGGATGAACGTTCGGTGGGATCTGGGCGGACCGTCGGATCGGCGATCGTGCTCGGGTCGGGATCAAAGGGGTCGAACTCCGGGGGTCCGGGCTGGGTCGGCGCACCGGGAGTCTCGGGATCGACCGGAATGTGGCCTGGGTTGACCGGATCGACGGCCGGTTGCTCGCCAGGTTCGGGAGCCGAAGGTTGTTCGGGGTCAACTAATCCAGGTGCGGTGGTGCCGGGGTCTACTGGTGGTTCGAAACCCGGATCCGACGGTGTTGCCGGATCGCCTGAATCCGGCTCGCTGGAGGGATCTTGCGGCTGGGTCGGATCGTGATCACCAGGCAGACGCGGTACAGGCCGCGGCGTGGGCCTCCGAGGCGGCGGCTTCGCGGCAGGTCCGGCCGGCCCGGGCTGGGCGTGGCCGGGAGTGTCCTGCTCATGCGCTGGGGGCAGCTTCACGAACGGAGAAAGGACAGTGCGAAGAAGTGCCTGATCCTGCGGAGAAAGCAGGGCCATAGCCTTCACGAGCACTTCGGCGAGATCTACTCCGGCCTCGAGCGCCCATTCCTCGAGGCTTTCCATGCGGCCGAACAGTTCCGAATCCCCCAGACCCACACCTGCAAGGATTTGCGCGAACAAAGCTGCGATTCCAGCGGTGAGCATGAGCCCGGCTTCGGCTGCACTGAAGATGCCGCCGATGATCGGAATTCCTGCCAATTCTGCTTGGGGTGTGTCGGTTTCGTTCGGTGTAGCGGGCGCTGGGTCGATGGATGGGGATGTCCCGGCACCTGGTCCGTCCCCGCCGATGTCTCCGCTGATGTCCTCGGCCGGCGACCGCTGCGGGATCTGCTCCGGCACTTGCGCCGGAGCCTGCTCAGGGACTTGTGGTTCGGGCTCGACCGCGGGTGGGACCGGTGGTTGAGTGGGTATCGGTTTCTGGACTGGTGGATTGGGGGCCTTGTGGCCTTCGACCTGCGGTGTCTCGTTCCAATGTGGACCGTCATCTGAGCGGGTGCCGTCGTCCTCACCGGAGATCTTGGTCGGGCGCGCCGGTGCAGGCGATTTCTTGCCGCTCTGTGTGCGATCCTGCGGGTCCGCCAAAATCGGATACAGCACGTTCTCGATACCCGTGGTGTCGACGACCTGGACGAGTTGCCCGTCCCGGATCTCATAGTGCGTCGGAATGGGTGTGCCGTTGGCGTCGTAGGCCCACGGGGCATCGATTGTCGAGACCGGGTTTCCGTCGGCGTCGAAGACCGTGACCGTGCCGTCTTGGTTGACGCTCATGTGACCGCCGGGCGGCACCGCCACCGGAATCACGGATTCGTGCGACGACGTTTCGTCGTGGATCAGGAAGAAGAACCGGCTTCCGCCGGTGATCGGATCGAACACCCGCAACGAGGACTGTCCGCCAGGTGCGTACGCAGTCAACGGCGACGCGGCAGTCCCGACCGCCTGGGAGAGTACTGATTCGGGCGTGCGGGGGCTGAAAGGTCCCGGCCGCCCGCGCACTCCGATACCCGCGGCGGTGAACGCCGCAGCGCCGATCAGGGTGAGTTCGAGATACCGGTCACGGCCCGAGTCCTCCCCGGCGGTGGAAACATCTGCTGCCGGGACCGGAACCGTTTGAGCCGGTGCGATATTCGAATCCGAATCCGCGGGGATCGGTCCGGGACCACGATCGGTGGTGGTTCCCTCACCCGGGGTGGGTGTGGGTGAGGGAACCGCTGATGCCGATGCATTGGGGAATGCACCGACACCAGTTTCCGAGGCCGGGGACTCGGAAGCAATGGGCGGAACCTCGATCGTCGGCACAGGGACGATGGGGGTGCCGTTGTAGGTGGGAAAGTTCGTCGGAGCATTGGCCCCGACATTCGGGCCACCGCCTGGAGCCTGTGCACCGGGGAGCCCGACGGTGGTCGTCGGCGCAGCTGTCGCCGTCGTGGACGGCGCGCTCAGGCACGGGTTGATGATCTCTGGCGGGATGGGTGCGCCAGGTGGCAGTGAGGCGATGAGATTCAGGTAGATCTGATGATCACGTGCCCGCACCGCCGCGCAGTCTTCTTCCGGCGTCGCGTTCGCCGGAGCGGCGGAGAGTGCAATTCCCGCACCGATCGCTCCGGCCGCTCCGGTCAACAGCGCCCCAGCGGCAAGCACTCCCGCGAGAGTCCGGCGAAGTCGTCTACCGGAGTTCACCGGTGCGCACCACGATTGTCACTCTTCTTCGTTCGGAGTAGCGCGATGAGTTTGTCTGCGCCCCACCAGAACAACCGTCCGGAGATCGACATCCACAAGAAGAACGCCAGGTAAACCAGGACCGTCCCGTAGTCGTTCGCCCAGCCGGCAAGCTTCCCGATCACCGCGAATGCCGCGATCAGCAACCCCAGTCCGACTGCCGTAGCGATCACAGCCTTGGAGAGTGGACTGAGTTCACTCTCCGGATCCCAGTCATCAACGTCTGCAACGTCTTTGCTATCGACGGCAGCGGGTTCCGGTTGGACACTGCGGCGTTCGGCGTTGTTGACGGTCATGACTGGAACTCCAAATGGGAAGGGAGAGCGGGGAAAACGGGTCGCCGGTGCTGGGCGCGGTATCAGTTCCAGTACTGGTAGGTCAGGGTGACGTACCCGGCGTTGGCCGGGTTGTTCGGATCAGCCAGGTAGACATCGACGTAGCCACCAGCATGGGCAGCGGCTTCGCCTATCACTACGCGGTCGGGGGCGCTGAGCTTGCCATCGGGGCCGACGGTGAGCGCCGAGCCCGGTGCGAGCTCAATCCACCGCTGCGAGCCTGGAACGATGTCGGAGATGGCGTCCGGGATCGGGCTCGCCGCCAACGCCGCGGTTTCCGCATTCGAGAGCGACAGACCGATCCGACCCTGCTCAGGTTCGACGATCGGAGTTGCAGCAGATGCCACGCCGGCGCCGAGAACACCGAACAGGGCGATACCCGCGGTGAGGGTTCCGGCAGTGGCCAAGGTACGAATCTTCATGATTTCTCCTTTGTGGGCGTGATGAGTAACCACCCCTGGACTGGGCGGATCGGGAATAGTCGCCAGCAGCGCTGACGACGGCTGCGCGGGTCAGAGCCAGGTGGGATCGGAGTACACGAACAACGTGTTGTCCGACGTCGCCGTCGACACCGAGAGTTGTGCATACGAGCGAATCGTCACCGGCCCCATGCACGCATCAACCTTCACGTGCACGTTCTCTGCCGTGATCGACGCCTTCGACGACTCGAGATCCTTCTTCCCCAACGGAATCGTCGTGATCGTGCCCGGCGCAATCGTCGACTGAATACTCGGATTCACCGACGCATTCACACCCACGTTCGCCGACGGGACACCCGAAATACTCACACCGACAGACGGGCCGAGCGAAAAACCGAGCCCCAAGCCAAGTCCGGAGGAAACATCGATCTGGCAGCCGATCTGCAACCCCTGCTCGACATAACCGGTCTTCACCGCCGAATCGCCCGCACCACCGATCGTGCCGGTCACCTTCGCCGACACGAACCCCTCACGAGTGAACGCCGTCGTCGCCAGATTCGGCACCGGATTCGCCGACAGTTTCGTGGCGGCAAGATCCAACGACCAGCCGTCATCGGTGACCGTACTCGCGAATTTGTCCGCCAACGCCGTCGGCGTTGCCGATGCGCTCCCTGCGAAGACCACACCCGACGACAGCGCGGCAACCGCACACGCCGCGAGCCCTACCGCGGCCCTCGATCGACGGTGGGATACGCCGTTTTGCGATTCGATCGACATGAACTGCTCCTCCACGTGACACAGCAACCAGAGCGGTAGCCGACAACTAACTGAATTAGTTACCGGACGGTACCAATCGTCCTGTTTGCCCGCCAGCGCGCCATCTCCCCCATCTTGGATTTAGGGTGAACTTTCGGTAACAGATATATATCGACAGGCCTATCAGCAGCGAAAAGGACCTAGGTCCTACTATGAGCAAGGTCACCGTTTACGGACGAGAAGATCCCTCAGAAACAGTGCGGCAAATCGAATTGAATCCGCATTTCGCGGGCCTCAGAGCAGTTGGAGACCGAAAATGCGGGCATCAAGCCAGTGCGCGTACTTGAATATGAAACCAACAGGCATTACTTGGCAATCAATCGTGAAGTACGGCGCCCGAGCGGGGCCTGGGAGCGCAACTCTGCACAGCTCACGCGGAGATACTCACTTCGTGGTCGGCGCGAACTCGTCGGACCCACTGGCATCGCATCGTTAGCTTGTCAATCACTGATTAGCGCAGGCGACGCACACAAGTAGTACGCAAGTACGAGAAAAGGCTCTGACCAAGACCGGAGTCCTTGATCAGAGCCTTACCAACTCGGGGTCGAAAGTTATGCCGGTTCTCTCATGATGCCGAGATGCCGTGCAGTCCCGGACACCCCAGGAACCTCTTGCACAGGAGACCAGGTGTTCAGCCCGTCCGTGCTGTCGGAGTAGAGATACTTACCTTCGGTATAGGCGTCAAGATAGATCCGCCAGTCGCCGCTCGGCAACTGAACCACGGCCGGACCTTCGACAAGCGAACCCCAATTCCCTGGCGGGACAAACGAATAAGGTCCCGTCACCGAAGGAGCGACCGCATGCTCGACGACCTTCTTCGTCTCGTTCTTGGTGAACGCATGATAGGTCGATCCGACTTTGACCACGGTGGTGTCGATGTGGTCCGCACCGATCCCGGCGAGCGGAACAGGCGGGCTCCACAACCGGAGCGACGGTTCCAACGCCGTCATCAGATACGGCACAAATCCTCCACCGGTCGACATCGACAGGATGACGTTGACGCGATCGCCGTCCACAAACCATTCAGGCGCCCAGGCCTTGGTGACGAATGGTGACAGCGACGGTCCGTCGCTGAATCCGGCCGAACCCGAGAAGCCCGGGGGGCTCGCAGAACCGGTGCCATCTCCCGTGCCAGGCATCAAGGCGCAGCAAAACGGAACCGGATAGTTCCCCAGCGGCGTCCAGTTGATGCGGTCGCTGCTGCGTGCGAACCCGATGTTCGCCCCACCACCCGTCGTGTAGGTGAGGTAGTACACCCCGTCCGTGTTCCGGAAGATGCTCGGATCACGCACGAGCCCAGATGGCGGCCTGTACGCCGACTGCTGGACGAGCTGAAAGCCGGTGCCGTCGGCCGACTCGTAGACATCCATGTCGCGGTCGCTGGCATTGCTGAACGCCACCATTGTGTATTTCCAGTCAGGCGGCGGCGCGGCGCTGCTGGCAGGGGCTGCGACCAGCAACCCCGCGACGACGAGGATCACCAGCGATACAACAGAAAGGCCGGTCCGTTTTGTCGGAATCACCGATGAAGTATGTATGACAGCAGGCCCACCATGGGTAACTTCGGTCGGAGGCAGAGCAGGATCGTTACCTAAGTCGATTCGTCTTGTAGTGACGGCGGGACGGCGGCAGGTCGGCCGTTAGCATCACGCCATGGAACTTGGGGTGCATTTCGCGCTGTCAGACAGCGTGGCAGCGGAACTTCTGGACGCGCGCGGCGACGACGACAAACTCGGCGCTGTGGTCGAGGACATCGAGGAGACGGGCCGATCCGAGTTCTCGTGCGACACGGACAAGGCGTGGGATCCGATCCTGTGCGCCCTCTCCAGCACGGGGTACGAGCGCGTGTCCGAGAACTGGCCGGCCTACGGCGTGATCCTGGGGGACGAAGACCTCAACACCGACACCGACGACCAACTCGTCACCTACCTGGCACCCGATCGGGTCGCCGAAGTCTCCTCGTACCTGGCGGAAGTCACCGAATCCGAGTTCGGCGTGCGCTACGACGCAATGCCACTCGACGACCGCAACCCGGAGTACGGCTCCGACGAGCGCGGGTACGCCTGGGGCTGGCTTCAGGAAGTGGCGGACTTTTTCCAGCGCGCGGCCCGAGAGCGTCGCCACGTGGTATTCACCGTGCGGTTCTGACAGTCGAGAGCCCACTGCCGAAGCAGCGCGCCCTCGAAGAATGAAAGACCGCTTGACAGTGGCGCTCAACTGCGGAGGACCCTCTGCGCGGGTTCTTGCTCTGACAATTCCTGTGCCGCAGCGTTTCTGGGTGACCGAGTGCGTGTCCTTCTCGCAGCCAGACCGAGCAGTAACGGAAACGTAACGACAGCCCGCGCGCTTCTCTGGCATTCACGATCTCGACCAGCAGTTTCACTGAAACAGTTTATTCTTCAACGGATTTCCAGTAGTGAGCTGCATCTCAAACCAACCCAGTGGATTGCTCATTGTTTGCGACATGGCGTTGACTGTTACCGGAAGAATCAGACAAAGTGGCCTGTGGAGGCGCAACTCGAGTGGGCCACCGACGAGGGAGAAGCCGAATGACGCACCTACGCAAGATGATTACCGCGGCCGCATTGATACCTGCCGGTATCGCAGCCATCGCACTCAGCGGCGCGGGCGCAGCATCAGCTGTTACTCCGATCGCCGACAACGGGCGCATCGGCGTGCAGCTGAACCAGGGTGAGACGGCATTGTTCGGCCAGCTCAATGCGGGCGCTGCGATCGAAAGCATCACTAACTCCACCCAGATCGGCGTGCGCCTCGCACCAGGATCGCGCTTCGAGAGCGGCCCCAACGTCGTCTGGGGACGTCTCGACCAGTTCGCCAACGAAGCAGCCTCCCGTGGTGGAGAAATATCTCTCGGCGTACTCAACCCGGCGAGGGGTTCACAGCAGTTCTTCTTCATTCAGAACTGGTAATACCCTCCGCCGTCGAATTGATGCTTCGCTCTTCCTGTGGCGGGGCGGAGTATTTTTCGTTTCCCGTGGCCACGTTTGTCGCCGAGTGTTGAACAGGCGACGTTATCCCGGACGACTTTTGTGAGGACTGCAAACGGGCACCGATGCGTGCGGGAATTCCCTGTACCGCTGCGTAATAACGCATCCACAACCGACCCCTGAGGCGAACGAATGAGGTGGACTCGGCGCACCTCTGTTATTGAAAATGAAAATCATTTTGACCGAGGCAAGTGGATGGCATTCAAACTTAACTGTCCAGACGAGACGGATGCTCGAAAAGTGGAATGAGCTGCAGACTTAGGCGGCGTTGCCGTGCCGGTCGCTCTGCTCCATTACGTCCAGTTCGCCTGAGACGACGTCACGAGCGCTTTCGAATACTGAAAGTAACTTCTTCTGTTCCGAAGACAAGGTGACACGCCAGGCAGGCATACGGACGCCTGCGCTGCTGTACAGGTAGTCGGTTTTACCTGGAATCATCAGGATGTGGTCGTGTTCCACTGGGATGCGGTAGGCGAGGTAGTCGTGATCGGTGATCAGGGCAAATGGATGGCCGCCCTCGAAGGTGAAGACGTCTGAACCGTCAGCCTGCGAATCCTAATCTGCTCCCGCATCACAATAAGCAACTGCTGGCCAGTGTCACTTGACATGACACTGGTCGCGCAAGTGAGTCAAAGCCTGCCTTGATTAGTCGCCCATGGACCGAGAAAAGAGACTACGGAAGCAAGTCCAAGAATTCTTGAATAACTTCTCGCACCTCCGACTCATTTTTGCTCGAATTCGAAGGATCATCCTGGTTAATTGCATTCATTATTTCAATTTGACCCCAGGCCCCCCTCAGGGTTTCGGAATCTGATGCACGCTCCGATTCGCGTTCTCTGACGTACCTCTCGAATATTTCAACTAGCGCATGCAAGGATATTTTTCCGTCACAATAATCACGATTAACCTGCTCAGCTTCCAGGCGGTAAATTGATTGATCCGTCATGTTTTTCACTTTCCCGATAAATTGCCAAATGAGGTGGTCACAACTCTGCCCGTTTCATTGATGATAACTGATAGGTTGTTTATCGAATCATAGATCACGGTCGTGTTTCCTCTGCTCGGGGTCGCCAACCCTTCACGAATGGCCTGTTCAACCAGGGATGGAAGTATGCCGCGCTCTTGCATTCGGTCGAACGCATGCCCCGTATATTCACGACCGTTGACTATTCCAGGACGATTGGTTCCGGGCTTTACATTTATTTCGCGATCTCCGCGCCCACCCACAGGCGTCGAGGCCGGTCTGTCTCCGACGGGAATAGTCGGATCGCTAGGGGCTCTATTCCCGGCCTCACCGGCGGTGGCGGCTGCCCTGCGACCTGCGGCTTCGGCGTCTGCGGCGGTTCCGCCGCGCCGCAGAACAGCCTCCACCGCTTCTTGCACGGCAGCTCCGCCGACTCTGCCTCCTGTGCCTACGATCGGAATGAGGGAGACGATATTTGCTGCTGCGGCAGCGATCTCAGCCGGAGAATGCTCGGGTGAAGGCTGTGCTCGTTGGCCGCGATTGAAGCCGAACGGATCGACGGCGGCATCGTGCACGGGGGACTACGAGGAAGTTTCGCCACGCGTCTCCGAGCGTTCCGACGCTATCGACTGTTGTGTCGACGGCACTTTCCCCGACACCCCACGCGGTGTCCCATACTTTTTGCGGGAACGATCGGTTCGTCGGGCTCGTTCGGATCTGGCGGGATCGGCACATTGCCGGTGAAACCGGCAGGCACGTCCCCGTGCGCTTCGGCAAGCTGGTTCGCAGCTTGTTGACGTGGACTGACAGTGGGTTTGGGGCCCGGACTGGTCACCAAACTTGGACCATCCGCCCATTGGTGACAGTCGAGCAAACGTGCAAACAAGGCACGATCCGGAGCATTTCAGCAGATTGAATGCAACGTGGTCTCTGGCGATATGGCCACGCAAACTTATTGAACGGTCAACAGTTAATTGGTGGCGCGCAGCTCATTCGGACACCAAGCGCAAGGAGGCCGCGTAAACCACGAGCCCATCTAGCCAAGGAGGGAATCGAATTGACCACCAGCCGCACGATGCGATCACCTGGAACTCTCGTCGCCGAGCGCCGCAATGGCTGATCGTTCACCACAGCACAACGAGAACCGGCAGATTGCCGCAACATCGGACGTAGCACCGAAGTGGCGAAGCCATTGCTTCACCCGGCGACCCCAGGGCGGCAAAGATTGCTACACATCCGACTCCTCGACGCTCCTGCGCTTCGTAGGGCACGAAAAAACCCAGCCCACGCTTTCGCGCGGGCTGGGTTTGAACAACGAACATTTGGCGGAAGCGGAGGGATTTGAACCCCCGGTGGGTTTAACGCCACGCTCGCTTTCAAGGCGAGTGCATTCGGCCGCTCTGCCACGCTTCCGTGGGCGATCCTATCGGGTGTTCCCACGGACCGCGAAAACGGCTCCAGAAGTCAGCGCTCGCCGATGGCTTTGTCGACCTTCTCGAAGACGTCTGCCAGCACGTCCAGTTCCTGGGGAGTCAGCAGATCGACCAGATTGTTCCGCACCCCGGCCACGTGAGTAGGCGCTGCCTCGGCGAGGCGACGCCTACCCTCTTCCGTGATCCGCGCGAGCACGCCGCGACCATCTTCGACGCAGGTGTCTCGCACGACGATGCCCTGAGATTCCATCCGCCTGATCTGGTGCGTGAGGCGACTCCGCGAAGACAGCACGCCGTCTGCCAGGTCACTCATCCGCAACGACCCGTCAGCTGACTCCGAGAGCATGACCAAAATGCGGTAATCGGCCAACGACAGGTCGTGTGAATCCTGCAGTTCGCGGTTGAGAACCTCCATGAGGCGCTGATTACCGTCCATGTAGCCGCGCCATGCACGCATCTCGCATGGCGTCAGCCACGGTGTCTCACCGTGCGCCGCCTGCGATGTCTCCTCGGTTGTCGCTTCAGCTGTCACAGGTTCCAAGTTTAGACCTGTGTCCGCCCGTCACAGTAAGACTCACCCTAAAGTCACGAATTGGACATCAGGATCGAACGGTCGATTTCGGCAACCGATGCCAGCCCCGCCAGTCCCATAGTGAGATCCAGGTCGGCCAGGAGACTGCGCAATGCATGACGCACTCCGTCCGCTCCGGCCAATCCCAACCCGTACACCCACGGCCGCCCGTACAGCACTGCGTCGGCACCCAAGGCCAGAGCCTTGATTACGTCTGCGCCACAACGAATTCCGGAGTCCATCAGGATGTCCACCTCATGCCCCACCGCATCAGCGACGGGACCGAGAGCATCGAGTGCCGAAATCGACCCGTCAACTTGACGCCCACCATGGTTGCTCACGACAATGCCGTTGGCGCCGGCTGCGACGGCCTCACGTGCGTCGTCGGGATGGACAATTCCCTTCACCGCGATCGGAAGTGTCGTCCACTGGCGAAGTTTCGCGATATCGGCAATCCGCACCGCATGATTGCCGAACAACGACACCCACGTGAGAACCGCGATCTGCAGCGCTTCTGCGCTCTCCTCGGGCGGCGTCGCCAGTTTGGCGCGGAACACCGGATCCGACAGGTAGTTGGCAATACCCTTCGCCTGCAGGAACGGAAGGTGACCGAGTTCGAGATCCCTTGGACGCCAACCCATACCGGGAGTGTCGGCAGTCAGGACGATAGCCTTCGCGCCCGCCGTCTCCGCTCGGCGGACAAACGACTCGGCAAGTTCGTCGTCGGCCGGCCAGTACAGCTGGTACCACCAGTTCTCGCCGGAGGCCGCCGCTACGTCTTCGATGGTCGAGGATGCCGCCGTCGAGAGAATCGATCCGATCCCCAACTCGGCGGTGACCGAACCGACCGCAACCTCGGCGTCGTCGTGGACCAAGCCGAGCACGCCCACCGGAGCCGTCAGGATCGGTGCAGCCAACCTCGTCCCCAACACCTCGACGCTCAGGTCGCGTGCGTCGGGCGCCGCAGTCCCCCGCAACATCCGCGGCACGATCGCATGCTTGTCGAACGCCCGCAGATTCGACACCGCGGTCCGTTCGGTCGACGCGCTACCGGCGATGTACCCGAAGGCCTCCGGTGAGAGTTGCTCGCGCGCGGCATCTTCCAAGCCTGCCGCAGTCATCGGCAAAGCCGGCTTCGCGCCGCTCAGTCCCGTCAGATAGATCTCGTTCTGCATGTTCCCGAAGTAAGTCACGTCCGCGACGGTAGCGGCAAAACACCCGTCAGCGGGGAGATTCGCTAGCGTCGTATCCATGTACGCCATAACGATCGATCAGCCCGGCGGTCCCGAGGTCATGAAATGGGCGCAACAGCCCGATCCTGAACTACCTCGCGGGCACGTACTCGTCGAGGTCGCCGCGACCGCAGTCAACCGCGCCGACCTGCTCCAACGTCAAGGCTTCTACCCGCCGCCGCCCGGCGCGAGTGACATTCTCGGCCTCGAATGCTCGGGTGTGATCACCGAACTCGGCGAAGACGTCACGGGTTGGTCCGTCGGCGACGAAGTCTGCGCACTGCTGGCCGGCGGCGGTTACGCCGAGAAGGTCGCGGTCCCGGCAACACAACTTCTCCCGGTTCCCGCGGGCGTCGATCTCCGTGTCGCAGCGTCCCTGCCGGAAGTTGCGTGCACGGTGTGGTCGAACGTCGTGATGCGCGGCGGCCTACGACGCGGACAGGTACTACTCGTCCATGGCGGTGGCGGCGGAATCGGCACCCACGCCATCCAGGTCGGCAAAGCCCTCGGCGCCCGCGTCGCAGTTACCGCGGGTTCGGAGGACAAATTGAACCGCTGCCGCGAATTGGGCGCGGATATTCTCATCAACTATCGCGACAGCGACTTCGTAGCATCACTCGCCGAAGCCACCGACAACCACGGCGCCGACGTGGTTCTGGACAACATGGGAGCGTCGTACCTCGGGCGCAACGTCGACGCACTCGCCATGGACGGCCACGTCGTGATCATCGGAATGCAGGGTGGCCGCAAGGGCGAAGTCGACATCGCCAAGCTGATGGGAAAGCGCGGAAACATCACGTCGACGGGCCTGCGCGGGCGTCCGCTCACCGGCCCAGGCGGTAAAGCGGACATCGTCGCCGACGTCCGTGCGAAGTTGTGGCCGTTGATCGCAGACGGATCGGTTCAACCGATCGTGTCGACCGAACTTCCGATCACCGAGGCGCCATTAGCCCATCAGTTGCTGGATTCGCCGGAAACCGTAGGCAAGGTCATCCTCACCGTGAAGTGAGCCGAGCGGGATCGATCAGCCCAGGGCGCCGAGTTCGGCGACCAGCTGATTGATCTCGTACCGCGTCGTATACGGCGCAAGGCCGACGGTGACCGCGCCGCCTTCGTCGTTGACACCGAGGGCGTCGAGCAGCCTGGAACCACCATGCGTACCGCTGACCGTCGCGATGCGCTTGTCGGCCAGGTGCGCCGCGACCTTGTCTGCCGCCATCCCTTCGAGTGTGAAACTGAGCGTCGGCACCCGCGTGGGTGCGCCGCCGATCACCATCACGTTGGGCAGGGCTGCGAGAGAACGCATGAGGTGATCGAACAGACCGTCCTGGTAGTCCTGCAGCGAGCTGATCGAGGTTTCGAGGCGCTCACGCCTGGTTCCCGTTGCCGATTCGTCCAAGCCCGCCAGGAAATCGATCGACGACGTGAGACCGGACAGCAGCGCGAACTGATGACCGCCCACCTCGAGTCGCTCGGCGCCACGCGCGTACGGGTTGAGCGACACGGCCGGAATCCGGTCGAGCAGTCCGGGATCGCGGAAGACGAGTGCGCCCACCTGTGGACCGCCCCACGACGGCGCGCTGACGGCAACGATGTCCGCCCCGAGATCAGCCATGTCCACATGCGCATATGGCGCTGCACCGACGGCGTCGACCACCATCAGTCCGCCGAATTCGTGCAGACGATCAGCTGCGGCACGGACGTTCGGAGCCGAACCGACGACCGGCGATGCGGCCGTCAAGGCCACCAAGCGAGTGGTCGAGGTGATGAGATCGTTGAACTGCCAACTCGGGAGCTCACACGTTTCGATTTCGACCTCTGCCCATCGCACCTGAGCGCCGTAGCGACTGGCCACACGAAGCCAGGGCGCGACGTTCGCCTCTTCGTCGAGGCGCGAGAGTACGAGACCGGTTCCGAGACCCAACCGCGAACTGAGCGACTCGGCGAGCCAAGCCAACAACACCGCTCGGTCTGATCCGAGAACGACTCCCGCAGGATCTCCGCCGACCAGATCGGCGACCGCGGTGCGCGCACTCTCGAGAATGGCAGCACTACGACGGTTCGAGACGTGGCGACCGGAGGAAGAAGATGCAGAGGCCCGGAACGCGGTGGAGACCGTCCGCGAGACGGCGTCCGGGATCTGCATTCCGGCCTGCGGATCGAGGTGGATCCAGCCGTCACCGAGTGAGGGAATCAACCCCCGTACGCGGGCAACGTCGTAAGCCATGCTCGACACTCTAGGTGCAGACGCCCGCTTAGTCGAAGGCAGTCACCTAATTACCCGTCAGTACAGTTATTCGATAGCTAACTTTTTGGGGGTTACGCGGCGTTTGTCGCCCACACACGACAAGATGGAAGCATGACGAACCCCGACAAAGAGCAGGTACTCGTTATCGGACCCGACGGTCGACCCGTCGCGATGCCGGCGGCCGAGGCAGAGGCCTCCACATCCGGCACCACCGAAGGCGCGGAATCCGAAGCCGAGTCCGTCGCCGAGATGGTCGAGCAGCCGGCCAAGGTCATGCGAATCGGCACGATGATCAAACAACTCTTGGAAGAAGTGCGCGCCGCGCCGCTCGACGACGCCAGCCGCAAGCGCCTCAAGGACATCCACACCTCGTCCATCCGAGAACTGGAACAAGGCCTGGCACCCGAACTCCGTGAAGAACTCGAGCGACTGAGCCTCCCGTTCACCGACGACTCCATTCCCTCCGACGCCGAACTGCGAATCGCGCAGGCCCAACTCGTCGGCTGGCTCGAAGGACTGTTCCACGGAATTCAAACCGCACTGTTCGCGCAGCAGATGGCAGCGCGCGCCCAGCTCGAACAAATGCGGCAGGGCGCACTGCCTCCCGGCATGAGCATCGGGGCTCCGCATTCGCCTGCCCATCCGGACCAACAGAGCCCAGGAACCGGCCAGTATCTGTAACTCGGACCACCACGAAGTCCGCGGGAAAACCGGCTCCGACGCCAGGCCGGTAGGCTCGACCTCCGTGTCAGCATCCGCAATCGAATCCGAGACGCCGGGCGCACCCGCGCCCGTGTCCGACTCCCAGACGTTCCGTCGTGCGTTCAAAGACCTTCGCGACGGTCTGAATCAGCGTGAGTTGTGGCTCAGCCTCGGCTGGCAGGACATCAAACAGCGCTACCGCCGGTCGGTGATCGGTCCGTTCTGGATCACGATCGCCACCGGCGTTCAGGCCGCCGCGATGGGTCTTCTGTACTCCGCGTTGCTGAACATTCCGCTCAAGGAGTTCCTGCCGTACGTCACGGTCGGGCTGATCGTGTGGAACCTGATCAGTGCAAGCATTCTCGAAGGGTCCGAGGTCTTCATCGCCAACGAGGGCCTGATCAAGCAGTTGCCGTCGGCGTTGAGTGTGCACGTATATCGCCTGGTTTGGCGTCAGGTGCTGTTCTTCGCGCACAACTTCGCGATCTACATAGTTCTTCTGTTCGCGTTCAGTATCTGGCAGAACATGAGCTGGACGGCGCTCGCGGCAATACCGGCATTCGTGCTGATCGTCGCGAACACGCTGTGGGTCTCGATCGTCTTCGGTATCTTCTCCACCCGGTACCGCGACATCGCCCCCATCCTCGGCAGCCTCACCCTGCTGCTGTTCGTGCTGACGCCGATCATGTGGACGACGCAGGCTCTCAAGGATCAAAGTCCAGAAGCCGCAGGGCGCGTGCGACTCGCCGAGCTCAACCCGCTGTACCACTACCTCGAGATCATCCGAGCACCACTCATCGGGGCCGACCAGCAGGCATACCACTGGTACATCGTCATCGCCTTCACCGTCGTCGGCTGGGCCGTCGCGATTCTGGCACTCCGCAAGTACCGGGCACGCGTGCCCTACTGGGTCTAGAGGAAACACATGAGTCAGCCAGTCAGCATCCACACGCAGAACGCGTGCGTCGACTTCCCGATCTTCGACGCGAAATCCCGCTCGCTCAAGAAGGCCTTCCTCGGCAAGGCCGGAGGATCCATCGGCCGCAACGACTCCGATGTCGTCGTCGTCGAAGCGCTCCGCGACATCACGATGACGCTCAAGGAAGGCGACCGCATCGGGCTCGTCGGCCACAACGGCGCCGGCAAATCCACCCTGCTGCGCCTGCTCTCCGGAATCTACGAACCGACCCGGGGATCCGCCAGCATTCGCGGACGCGTCGCACCCGTCTTCGACCTCGGTGTCGGCATGGACCCGGAAATCTCCGGGTACGAGAACATCATCATCCGCGGCCTGTTCCTTGGTCAGACCCGCAAGCAGATGCTCGCGAAGATGGACGAGATCGCCGAATTCACCGAACTCGGTGAATACCTCTCCATGCCGCTGCGCACCTACTCCACCGGTATGCGCGTTCGCGTTGCCATGGGCGTCGTTACCAGTATCGATCCCGAGATCTTGCTTCTCGACGAGGGCATCGGTGCCGTCGACGCGGAATTCATGAAGAAGGCTCGCATCCGGCTGCAGAAGTTGGTGGAACGCTCCGGCATCCTGGTGTTCGCCAGCCACTCCAACGAATTCCTCGCTCAGCTGTGCAACAGTGCGATGTGGATCGACCACGGCCAGATCCGCATGCAAGGCGACATCGAAGACGTCGTGCGCGCCTACGAAGGTGATGACGCCGCCGAACATGTGCGCCACGTGATCAAGGAAATGGAACGGGAGAACACCCCGTGAGCGCACCCGAGAAAATCATCGGGGTCGTCGTCACTCACAAGCGTCGTGAACTGCTGGCCGAATCCTTGAAGGTTCTCAGCACCCAGTCGCGTCCGCTCGATCATCTGGTTGTCGTCGACAATGCCGACGAAGCCGATGTGAAAGAGCTCGTCGACAACGCTCCACTGCCGACCAGTTACATCGGTTCTCAGCACAACCTCGGCGGTGCCGGAGGATTTGCTCTTGGCATTCTCTACGCGCTTTCACTCGGCGCCGACCGCGTCTGGCTCGCCGACGACGACGGCCGCCCGGAGGGGCCTGAGGTCCTGGAAACACTGCTCGACTGTGCAATTCGGAACGACCTGGCCGAGGTCTCCCCCGTCGTCTGCGACATCGACGACCCCGACCGCCTTGCCTTCCCACTTCGCCGCGGCACGTCGTGGCGCCGGTTGCGTTCCGAGCTCGGCGACGAGGATCTCCTGCCCGGCATCGCGTCCCTCTTCAACGGCGCACTGTTCACCGCCGACGCGATCGATGCCGTCGGAGTTCCGGATCTACGCCTGTTCGTCCGCGGCGACGAGGTCGAGGTACACCGTCGCCTCGTGCGCTCCGGCCTGAAGTTCGGTACCTGCCTGCAAACTGCTTATGTCCACCCCAACGGCGCGGACGAGTTCAAGCCGATCCTCGGCGGACGCATGCACACGCAGTACCCCGACAACGACACGAAGCGCTACTTCACGTACCGCAACCGTGGATACATCCTCTCCCAACCGGGAATGCGGAAACTGCTTCCGCAGGAATGGGTTCGGTTCGGCTGGTACTTCCTGATCACACGCCGCGATCCGGCCGGACTGCGCGAGTGGATGCGATTGCGCAAGCTCGGCCGGGAAGAGAAGTTCGAACGTCCGAGTTAAGTCGGCCGCCCCGAGTTAATTCAGTTGCACAGTCGCGTCTGCGGCTGAGACGATTCTGATCCGACGCATGGTGCGTCCTGAGATTTTCGAGGAGTGAGTATTGATGACTGTCGTGTTCCGCAGTTTCAGCACCGTCAACATTCACACTTCTTCGTACTCGAGGACACACTCACCATGCCGGAAAACAGCGCGCCCCTGACCGAATACGGTTGGAACGCAACACTCTCGAACACATTCACTGCCCTGGCCCCACCGGACTCCGCACCCGGGCGCGTTCTTCGCGTCGACCGGGGGCGGTGTGACGTGGCCGTCGCCGAAGGCACAGTTCGCGCACTCAGCGGCAGCGATCCACTCTGTACGGGTGACTGGGTCGCCGTGGCCGAGTTACGGGACTCACGCGAACCCGAGATGCACACGGTCACTTCGATACTCCCCCGATCAAGCAGCATCGTTCGATCCTCGGCATCCGGAAAATCGGAAGGCCAGATTCTGGCGGCCAATGTCGACACCGTCGTCATCGCCACGGCTTCGGACGGCGACGTCGATCTCGGGCGCATCGAGCGACTACTCGCACTCGCCTGGGAAAGTGGTGCAACCCCTGTCGTCGCACTCACCAAATCGGATGCAGCTCACTATATCTCCGACACTCTCGCCGAGGTCACTGCCATTGCGCCCGGCGCAACAGTGCTGGCCGTCAGTGCCGAGACCAACGAAGGAATGGATGTACTCGATGCAGTTCTGGACGGCACCGTGGCGATACTCGGTCCATCAGGCGCCGGTAAGTCGACGCTCGCGAACGCCCTCCTCGCGGACACCACAGACGCCGATCGACTCGAGACCGGTCGCGTTCGGACCGGTGACGGAAAGGGACGCCACACCACCGTCACCAGAGAGTTGATCTCATTCTCCGGCGGCCGGACACTGATCGACACACCCGGCCTGCGAGGGGTCGGCATGTGGAACGCGGCGGAGGGGATCGAGAAGACGTTCCCCGAGATCGAGGAGCTGATTGCAGAGTGCCGGTTCTCCGATTGCGCACACAACTCCGAGCCGGGATGCGCAGTCCTGAGCGCACTCGGGCGTGGCGATATCGATGAGCGGAGGCTCGCGAGCTACCGGAAACTACAGCGAGAGAATGCATGGAACGCCGCGCGAAGCGATGCTCGTCTGCAGGCAGAGAGGACGCGGGAGATCAAGGTGATCTCCCGACAACTCAAGAGTCACTACCGCGGTCGGGACCGGTAGCGAACAAAGCCTGGCAGCATGGGGGTGATCCCGACGAGAGGTTGCCATGTTCGAGCAGTTCCGTTCCAGCGCCAGAACCAAGCTTCAGCGTGCGGTATCCGAGGTGGTCGAGGCCGCCGACCGGCGCAACGCAGATCGCACGCAACAGATCCTCGACGCGCTGGCACTCTCACGTGACGAACTGGCCGAGGCCCGCGGTGACATCGCGGGCCTCCGGTCCAGGATCGACGAGCTGGAATTTCGCCAGCGTCGGGATCTGGCCTACGCCGTGGATCTGGAAGCGACAGCGTCGACTGCCGAGTTCATCCTCGAACACCTTCGCGTCGCGGAGACATTCGGCCACCCGCACGACACGCTGCGCCATGCACTGAGCTTGATCGAAATACCCGGCATGGCACTCGAATTCGGCGTTGCCAGCGGAACCACACTCAGGATCATCGCGGAGGCATTCACCGAACGCGAGGGAACCGTCGCGGGTTTCGACGTGTTCTCCGGCCTTCCGGAGACCTGGCGCACCGGGTTCCCGGTTGGTGAGTTCGCTCAGGAATCAGTCCCCGAAGTACCTGGAGCGCAACTTGTTCCGGGCCTCTTCGAGGACACCTTGCCCTCGTTCCTGAACGACGAACCCGGCCCCGTTGCGTTCCTGCACCTCGACGCCGATCTCTACTCGTCCACCAAGACGGTGCTCGATCTCCTCGGCGACCGCCTGGTACCCGGGTCGATCGTCGTCTTCGACGAATTCTTCAACTATCCCGGGTGGCAGCAGCACGAGTACCGGGCGTGGACGGAGTTCGTCACACGCACCGGCATCTCGTTCGAATACCTCGGGTACACCGTCGACAACGAGCAGGTCATCGCCAAGATAGTGCGCTGAGGCTCACTTTTCGTACAGTCGAGCCCAGTTCTCGCGGCTGGTGAGCTGCGGGAACTCGCGAGCGAATGCTTCAGCCACACTTGGCGCTTCGGCGAGGAACCGCTTCATGACGCCGGCGAGGCGGCCGCTCATCTCGGCGGCCTTCTCGCTGTCGAAGCGGCGTTCACGCACGCCTCCCTGCGAAGCATCGGTGACGAAGACGTGATCGAAACGTCCGACGTGCCACCACTGCGCGTCCTCGTACGAAATCGCCACCGGACCTCGCTCGAGGTGATTGCGAGCCTGCATCACAGCGCGTTTCGCCAGAACGAGGTCCGTCCACAAACCGGGTTTCGGGCTGGGCGCAACGCGGCGGATCGGCAGCCTGCCCGGCAACTCCGACGCCGGGCGAGTTACCGTCTCGGGGAAGCGCTTACGTTCCTGGTTGATCGCGGCAAGCGCCTCCTGCCCACCGTCCGCCAAACCTTCCGGCCCCTCGAGGAATCCCTCGATTGCCCGGAGTTGCGTGTGCGCAAGGCCGTACTGCAAACCCACGATCGAATGCGAAATGTCGCGGGAGAGCTGCTTCGCGAGGGTTTTGGGTGCAAACCCTGGGTCAAGCGCAGCGGTGATCAGTCCGTTGCGCGTACTGAAGTAGTGCGCGAAACCGTCGACGTCCTTCCAATAGAAGTCCGCATGCCAGACAGCAGCCGACGGCAACGTGATGGTGGGAATCCCGGCCCGCCCGGCCCGCAAGCTGTACTCGACGTCGTCCCACTGGAAGAAGACCGGCAGTGGCAAGCCGATCCGCTCGATGGCTTCGGCAGGGATCAGGCAAGACCACCAGCCGTTGTATTCGGCGTCCACGCGGCGTTCCGGCAGTTTCTCGAGCACACTCCGGTTGCGAACACCGTGCTCATCGGTCGGTACACCACGCTGCAGGGTGCCCAGATCGACGCGTTCACCCGAAGCCAGCAGGTAGTCGGGGTTGAACAGAAAGAGCATCTGGGCGCCGATCAAAGCCGGCTCCGTCGTCATGTTCGCGAACGCACTCAGTCGAAGAACCGATTCGGGTTCGCACAGAATGTCATCGTCCATCAAGATCACGTCGGCGTGCGGTCCGGCCGCCGAAGCTTCGTACAAGCCCCGCGTGAACCCGCCCGCACCACCTAGGTTCGCCTGCCGCAGATACTGCAACCGCGAACCGAACTTCTTCGACACTTCCTGGAACAGCTCACGGCTCTCTACCGGATCCGTTCCCTGATCGACGACGTACAGAGCGTCGAGCAACGCGAGTACACGCTCGTCGGACGCGAGGGCCTCGACCGTGCGCGCACAGTCGTCCGCACGATTGAACGTGCAGATCGCCACGGCTACCGGGCGAATCGACTCCGGCGAGACGACGGTCCATTCCACATCGTCGACCACTGCGCCGCCACCCTGCGCTTCGAACTGCAGCCACAGTGCCCCGCCGTCGACGAAAGTATCGAGCGGGGCGGTCATGGACACTCGCTCGTCGCCGGTCACGACGACGTTCGTCACGATCCGGCGGTGACCACCGATGTCCGAGGCCTGGATCTGGATGCGGCAAGCGGTATCGGCCACGACATGCGCGGTGACAGTGACCTCGGTGACGTTGGTCCAGCGCTGCCAGTAGCTGGCCGGAAAACGACCGAAGAAGGTATTGGTGTGTGCGACGGCCCCGGGCTGAAGCCGCAACTCGAATCGCGATCGCGTCGACATACCGACCTTGGTCACCGCATACAGTTCGTCACTGGCGACGGGCGAAGTTCCGGTGAACAACGTCCGCTGCGCCAGCAGTCGATCCGACGTCGCGCTGCGTTCGATCAACTCGACTCCGGAATCGGACTGGTCATCGGTCGTGTTCACGGTATCCACGCCCCGCAGGGTATCGCGAATCCGCACCTCGGCGCCCCGGGCACCGAGTCACACCAGGTCTACCCGTGATTACTCACTGCAGCGGCGGAGCGCAGCTCGGTCTTTCGCCGACGAAGCGACAACAGACCCTTCGCCATCTGGACCACGTCCTTGGGCGAGATACGGCTCGCGTGCGCCAGATGATCGTCGCTGAGTCGGATCGGGACCTCGACCGGGCGCACCCCAGCCAATTCGAGCGCGTAGTCCAATTCGGTGGTGAAAAGGAAGCCACGCTCGGTCAACGAGGGTGCGATTCGACGCAGCAAGACACCGTCGACGATGAAAGTTCCCTGGGGATCGCCCGTGCGGGTACCCAGCACCACCCGTCGCAGCGTCGCGAATCCACCCGTCATCACCGAACGCAGCAAGCCACGTTCCACCTCTGAGTCCGAATGAGCCTTTGAACCGATGACCACCGGCGGGACGGACCCTAGATCCGCCATCACGCGGTCGGCGCCTTCGATGTCACCGAAACCGAACGGAAGGTCGTCCGCGGTGAGCAACACGCGTCGTCCACGAGAAGCAAGCGTCCCGGCGCGAAGCGCTGCGCCCATCCCTTTGTCGCTGTTCATCGGCAGGAAGGTCACTCCAGGCCAAGACCAGGAAGCTGCCAGAGCAGCACACACGTCGGCAGTGTTGTCCGTCGAACCGTTCTCCACGACGATGATCTCGACCTGACCGGCGCTCTCGGCCGGGCGGCTGGTGAAGTACTCGGCGAATTGACGCACCGTCGACTCCAGCACCTCGCCTGAGTTGTATGCGGGGATGATCACCGAGAGTTCCGGCGTAGCTGGTTCCCCACGAACGGGTTCCGTTCGCGATGTCGCCACGTCCCGATCTCCTTACTTCCCCGACTGCAGTTCGAACTCGTCGGAATACTACGCTCCGAGAAACAAGGCGCAGCCCAGGCTCCGAGAAAAAGAGCACGACCCAGGCTCCGAACAACAGCCATCGACTCGAAGACGAAAGCACATCGTGAAATCTGACTTACCGCTCGCACAACGCGTGGTGCCGCCAATTCTTCTCGCCGCTCTGGTGTCGATCGTCGCCGCCATCCCACTGATCTCCAATCGGTGGTTCTACTACTGGGACGACAGCGCAGCAGCTTTCACGCCTGGTTGGCACACGATCGGCGAGCGAATCCTGTCCGGGTCATGGCCGACGCTCATTCCCGAATTGTGGGCCGGCGGCAATGTCACAGCCGAAGCCCTTTACGGGACATACAATCCCGTGATCCTTCTGGATTCGGTTGCCATTGCACTCATTCCGAACCTGGGAATCGGAATCACCCTGGTCAAGATGCAATTCATGGCGATTCTCGCGGTAGGCGTTTATCTGGTGGCCCGCCAGTACGGCGCCAATCGGTCGATGGCTTTCATCGCCGGATTTGCCATGCCGTTCGCCGGATACACGCTCTATTTCGACGCCTCCAGTTGGGCGTCCGGGCTGATCGCCTTCGCCTGGATCCCCCACGTCTGGTGGTCTACCCGCGCCAGCGCTCTCGGCCGAGTGAACCCCCTGGTACCGATCGTTTTCGGCTATCTTGCGATGACCACCGGAAACCCGTACGGCGCTGTCGGTGTCGCGGTCGTCTACCTCGCTGTCATAGCGGAATGCATCGCAATCAAACGCGCAGGCAGCATCAAATCACTGATGATCAGCGCGGCAGCGATCATCATGATGTCGCTGATCGTGTATCTACCGTTGCTCTTCACCACCGGCGTGTCGGTGCGTACTCAGTCCGGAATCGCGAACGACGGTTCGCTTCGACCCGATCTCGGTGACCTGCTCAACCTCTCCGGCCCGTCGAACCAGCCGTACGTCACCGCTTTCGCTTCGCCTGCCATGACGATTCCACTGGTGTACCTGGCCTGGTTCCTCATACCGCTCGCACCGTGGATTCAATGGAAGTCACTGAAGAAGTTGGGCCGCCACAGCGTCTCGCTGTTCGTCTTCGGCGGAATTTACGTCGTACTACTTCTCGGACCGTCGAATCTCTGGCTGTTCCGTTGGCCAGCGCGACTGCTCGAGTACGGTCAACTGCCCGCAATCGTGGTCACGGCGGTCGCGCTCTCTGCCGGACTGCATCGTGACCGTATCCAGGCGAGAGCAATCATCACCGCGGGATTGTTGGCACTTCAGTTCTACCTTGCCTGGTCGAATGTCCCGGAAGACATCGGCATTCACTCGGCATCGCTGCTCATCACCGTGGTTCTCACCGTCTTCGCGTTGGTCGTGGCCTACCGAAAGCCCCGCTACCTCGCCGGTGCCCTCGCTGTCGGCATCGTCGTCGTGCTCAGTGCTCAAGCCAATTTCTGGTTCACCGGAAACTACAACGTGACACCGTGGAAGTTCCCCCGGCAGGTGGCATTCCTGGAGTCCAAGTTCGAGGACCGTTACCAGGGAACCACTTTCGCGATTGCCGACCCCGTCAACATCCCGCCGGACAACGAAACCGGGCAGTGGGGTGACCTCCTGTTCGGCAACGCCTGGCAGCCCGCCGGAGTCAATGCCGTCAACAGCTACGCCGGAATCAGCTACAACGATTTCGTTCAAGCACTGTGCTTGAACTACTACGGCGGCGTCCAGTGTCCGGACGGCGTCGACCGACTGCTCGCTGAATCGCCGGGAACGGGTGTGTCCTGGCTCGACGCGATGCGAGTCGACACGGTCGTCGTTCAGAATTCCGGACCGTACGGCGGAAAACGCGCCCTCGACGCCCTACCCGAGGGCGCGTGGACCGTATCGCCGGATCGGGTGGTCACGGTCGGCCATCGCACCACCGAGCATCAGTGGCCCGACGGTCGCGTATCGGCAACGACGCCTGGTCTCGACGTACGTGGCGATGCCGCCGCTACGGACACCAGGGAAACCGTCGAATACACCGGATCAGGCACGGTCACATTCGCCCTACTGGCCTGGCCGGGCTGGACGGCGACTGTCGATGGTCAGACGGTCGAGACGAAGGCCAGCCCCGGCGGGTTGTTGCAGGTCGATCTACCGCCGAGTGCCACGTCCGGATCTGCCCTCACCATCGAATTCAGTCCACCCGGAAGCACTTTCGGCTGGACTGTCGCCGGCGTCGGATTGCTCCTGGCACTGTCTCAAGGAGCGTGGGCCTTCCGACGCCGACGCAGCGGTCAGGACGACAACGCTGCAGCCAACGCAGATTCCGTCACCTCGTGAACCGCGCGGTGAGCGGGCAGAATCGACGCTCGCTCACCGTCTGCGTCACCGGTGCCCTGCACCAATCCGAGGAAATGCGTCAGCTGCGCGGCAAGCGGTTCCTCGCTGTAGCGGATCGTCGGAATTTCGATGACCGTCTGCTGCTGGTAGCCGTCCCGATCGGTGGGCATGTTGTCGTCGATGTGCCGGTAGATCGTGATGTCGCGACGCAGGAGATCGATCTCGATGAGTCGATCGGCCTCGAGCAACGACAGCTGGCGAATCTTGCGCTGACTGATCCGGCTCGCGGAAATCGTTGCAACAGCACCTGATCCGAAGCGCAATACGGCGTCGGCGCAATCTTCCGACCGGTTCTGCACGGACGTCGGGTGAAAGTAGCCGAACTCCCCTTTTGCCAAACTGGGTTCCGAGCCGGCAAATCCGATGGCAAGGTCGATATCGTGAATCAGCAGGTCCGTCGCGACACCCGTCGGAATGCGGGAAACGAACGGCGAGTGGCGGATACCGTTCACCTGCCACACATCGCCGGAGAACTCACGGGCGGTGCGGACAGCGGGATTGAACCGTTCGAGCAGTCCACATATCAGGGGAACACCGGACGCGCGCGAACGATCGACCAGGTCGACGCTCTGCTCGTACGTCGCAGCCAACGGCTTCTCCACCAGGACAGGCTTCCCCAGATCGAGAACCCGCCCGGCCAACTCGTAGTGCGCCGGCGTAGCAGCGGCGATCACGACGGCGTCGATACCGTCGAGCGAGTCGAAATCGGCGGCCCAACGCGTATCGAACCGCGCAGCAACAGCTTTGCCCTGCTCCTCGCGCGGCTCGATCAGCAGATCCAACTCGCACAGCGGCGACTGCGCGATGACCCGCGCATGCAGCGAGCCCATCTGACCGGATCCGACAAGAGCGATACGTGGCTTGCTAGCAGTCATTTTTCAGGCCTCCATGGCGCCGCGAACCGCGGCAACGATCTGATCGACGTCGCCGGCGGACAACGCAGCGTGGACGGGGATGCTCAGGCACCGCGACGCGACCGAAGTGGCCACCGGCGTCTCGTCGATGACGACGCGCGGATGTTCGCGGTAGCACTCGTAGTCGTAGACGGCCTTCGGGTAATAGATGCCGCTACCGATGTCCTTCGCGGCCAGACGCTCACTCAACTGGTCGCGAGTGATCGGTGCGTCTTCGGCCAGCAGCAAGGTGAACTGATGCCAGACATGTCCACGACCGGACAGTTCGCTCGGCAGGATCAGTCCTTCGACGTCCTTCAGGCCGACACGCAAGGCCTCCGCATTCCGGCGGCGCGCCTCGACCTGCTGCATGTACGTCGCCATCTGGGGCAGAGCCAAGCTCGCCTGGAGGTCAGTCATCCGGTAGTTCTGGCCGACCATCTCGTACTGGTAGCGCGCCCGCATGCCCTGGTTGCGCAGGACCCGAAGTCGATCGGCGATCGCGTCGTCGTCGGTCGTGATCATTCCGCCCTCGGCGGTCGTGAGGTTCTTCGTTGCATAGAACGAGAAGCAACCCACACCGAAACTGCCGGCGCCTCGCCCGTCGTACGTCGCTCCGTGGGCCTGAGCGGCGTCCTCGACGACAGTCAGACCGTTTTTCGATGCCAGCGGCATCAAGGAACCCATGTCAGCCGACTGTCCGTACAGATGAACCGGCATCAGAACCTTCGTGCGGTCACCGATTCGATCGGCAGCGACTGCCGGGTCGATGTTGAAATCGGACTCGGAGATATCGGCGAACCGCGCCGTCGCGCCTGCCTCGAGAATCGCATTGAGGGTGGCCACGAACGTGAACGGCGTGGTCAGAACCTCGTCACCTGGCTGAAGATCCTGGACCTGGAGAGCCGCGATCAATGCGGTCGTGCCGTTGTTCACCGCCACCGCGTGTCGCGTTCCGACCAGCGCCGCGAACTCGTCCTCGAGCCGCTTCACCTTGGGTCCCTGCGCGACGATTCCCGATCGCAGAGTGTCCAGCACCTCGCGCTCGACTTCTTCCCCGAACGAGATACTGGATATCGCGATCACTGAGTTACCTCCGATAGATTCATCCGACCGTCGTCGGAACGAAATACCCCGACAACCCAGGAAGCGTATCGAAACACGATTCGATACTTCGAGAGGATTCCGGAACCTGCATGTCTGAACGAACCGACTGCCACATCCATCCGACCGCCGTGATCGGCGCCGACGTACTGATCGGGGCGGGAGTCACGATCGGACCGAACGCGGTACTCACTGGCCCGCTCGAGATCGGCGACGACTGCTGGATCGGCTCGGGAGCGGTCTTGGGAGCTCCCCCCGAGATCCTCGGCGCTCTACATCCGACGTCCTGGTCCGTCAGCGCCGGTCTGGGAATTCGAATCGGTGCTCGAACGACGATTCGCGAATTGAGCACAGTCCATCAGGGAAGCGAACGCCGCACCGAAATCGGCGAAGACTGCTTCGTGATGAACAGAGTGGGAATCGAGCACGACGTGCAGATCGGTGACCGCTGCGTCGTGTCCTCCGGTACGACGCTTGCCGGGCACGTCAGCGTCGGAGACGGCGTCAACCTGGGCATGCACACTGTCGCGCACCAACGACGCGTCGTCGGCTCCGGATCCATGATCGGCATGGGAACCGTCGTGGTCAAGGACGTCCCGCCCTTCTCCAAGGCCTTCGGCAACCCGGTGTCGTTGCACGGTGTCAACCGGGTCGGAATGAGTCGGTCGGGAATCGCGGAGGAGGACATCGCCGCGATCGAAGCCGTGTACGCCGCGGGAAGCTTCGGCACGTCACCGGCCATTCCGGACTCGCTGTCGGAGGCCTTCACCTGGTGGCGGGAACGCGCCGACAAACCGCTCGTGGTTTAGCGAGACAAATCCTGGTTGGTATCGTCTGCGAAATGACGAACGGGCGGGATGCAGGCGCGTGAGTACCTCTCCCGAATCTGAACAACCGGTCGAAGACGTCGAACCGGCCGCAGAGCCGAACGCTCTACGCGGCCTTCTCGTCAACGGATTCAAGGTCCTCGTCACCCTCGCGATCGTCGTCGCGATCATCTTCGCGGTGAAGTCCCAATGGTCCGAGGTCAAGAACACGATCACCGAGCTGAACTGGTGGACGCTTGCCGCCTCGTCGGTGTTCATCTTCCTCGGTATGGGTGCCGCAGTGCGGGCCTGGCAACACGCACTCGGCGCCCTCGAACAACCGATTCCGGCCTTCGACGCCGCTCGCGCTTATCTGGTCGGCCAACTCGGCAAGTACCTTCCCGGCAGTGTCTGGGCCTTCGTTCTGCAAACGGAACTCGTGAGGCGCGCCGGTGTGTCCCGTGCCGCAGGCTTTGTCGCAGTGCTGGTCACGGTGGGGTTGAGCACAACTTCGGCGCTGGTCGTCGGCCTCTTCGGTCTACCTGCCCTGTTCGAGGTCAGCACGGCGGCAGCGGTCGGCGTGATCATCCTCGTACCGATCGCATTGGTCTGCGCCTACCCGCCGGTGCTCACACGCCTGGTGAACCTCGCGCTGAAACTGCTCCGCCGCACGCCGCTGCACAAGCCGCTCACGATGCACAAGATTGCGCTCGCGTTGGGCTGGTGCGCAGCAAGCTGGGTGCTCTACGGCATCCAGTTGTGGCTGCTCGCGTCCAGTTCGGCCGGCTTCGAAATCCGTGGGCTCGTCCAGTGCATCGGCGCTCTCGCCCTCGGTATGTGCGCGGGCGTCCTCGTGTTCGTCGTCCCGTCCGGAATCGGTGTCCGCGAAGCCGTCATCGTCGCAGCGCTTTCACCGTTCATGGATGCCGGCGTCGCGCTCGGCCTCGCACTGGCGTCGAGGCTGCTGTTCACCCTTTGTGAGGTCTTTGCCGGCGTCGTGGCTGCACTGTCGGGATCACGAGGCCTGCGCAATGCACTCGTGCACGAGCGCTCGCGGGTGCCGGACCCCACCAAAGCCTGACGTTCGGTCAGACCACTTTCTCGGACGCGGAATACTGCGTCTCGACGCCGGCCTTCTGCGGACGCCACCACTGCTCGTTGTCGCGATACCACTCGACGGTGGCTTCCAGTCCGCTTCGAAAATCGCGGTACTGCGGCTTCCACCCAAGTTCCTGCTGCAGTCGCGTCGAATCGATCGCATACCGCAGATCGTGACCAGGGCGGTCGGTGACGAAGTCGAAATCGTCCGGCTTGCGTCCGAAAATTTCGAGCAGAGCCGCAATCACCGTCCGGTTGTCGGTTTCACCGTCGGCGCCGATCAGATAAGTCTCGCCGGACTTTCCGCGGTCCAGAATGTCCCAGACGGCGCGGTTGTGGTCCTCGACGTGAATCCAGTCGCGGACGTTGCGGCCTTCCCCGTACAACCGTGGACGCACTCCGTCGAGCAGATTGGTGATCTGGCGTGGGATGAACTTCTCCACATGCTGGTACGGGCCGTAATTGTTGGAGCAGTTCGAGATGGTCGCCGCGATCCCGAACGAGCGCACCCAGGCGCGCACGAACAGATCACTCGACGCCTTGGACGCGGAGTACGGGCTCGACGGGTTGTACGGTGTCGTCTCCGTGAACTTCGCCGGATCATCCAGTTCGAGGTCGCCGTACACCTCGTCGGTCGAAATGTGGTGATAACGGACCCCGTGCGAACGCACTGCCTGCAGGAGCGAGAAGGTTCCCATGACGTTGGTGCGCAAAAACGGTTCGGGGTCGGCGATGGAATTGTCGTTGTGGCTTTCGGCCGCGAAGTGCACGACTGCGTCGGAGCGCGAGACAAGATCGTCGACCAGCGACTCGTCGGCCACGTCGCCGTGGACAAACGTGATCCGGTCCTCGACGGACGCCAGGGACTGGCGATTTCCGGCGTAGGTCAGAGCGTCGAGAACCGTGACTTCCACGTCGGGACGCGTCGCCACCGTCTGATGAACGAAATTGGCACCGATGAAGCCGGCACCCCCGGTGACCAGTAGTCGCACGTCATCTCCTCAGGCTCATCGGACGAACCCCACTTTAGCGGCCGGGCGTGTCATGTCCGTTTGCGTCGGCAGGCAGGAGTGCAGGACACTGCACGCATGCGCGGAATCATTCTGGCCGGTGGCACCGGGTCGCGGTTGCACCCGATCACCCTCGGAGTGAGCAAGCAACTCTTGCCCGTCTACGACAAGCCGATGATCTACTACCCGCTCTCCACTCTCATGCTCGCCGACATTCGCGACATCTTGATCATCACGACCCCACACGACGCCGAACAATTCCGCCGGGTTCTCGGCGACGGCTCACAATTCGGCGTCAACCTCACCTATGCGGTGCAACACGAACCGAACGGCCTCGCAACGGCATTCACCCTCGGCGCAGAGCACATCGGATCCGACTCCGTGGCGCTCGTCCTCGGCGACAACATCTTCTACGGCCCCGGCCTCGGAACCCAACTCAGGCGTTTCTCCGACATCGACGGCGGAGCCGTATTCGCTTACTGGGTCTCGAATCCGACCGCCTACGGCGTCGTCGAATTCGACGACTCGGGTCGCGCCGTGTCCATCGAGGAAAAGCCGACGTCGCCGAAATCCAATTACGCAGTCCCCGGCCTCTATTTCTACGACAGCGACGTCGTGGACATCGCACGCACTCTGAAGCCCTCTGCGCGTGGCGAATACGAAATCAGCGACATCAATCAGCACTATCTCGAAGCTGGCAAACTTTCTGTCGATGTCCTCCCCCGCGGAACCGCGTGGCTCGACACCGGCACACCCGATTCCCTGCTCGAGGCAGCGAACTACGTGCGGACCATCGAACACCGCCAAGGCCTCAAGATCGGTTCCCCTGAAGAGGTTGCGTGGCGTCAAGGATTCATCAGCTCCGACCAATTACGCACTCAGGCAGAAGCATTGGGAAAATCCGGGTACGGCAACTACCTACTCGAGCTGCTCGAGCACGGCAAGGAATGGTGACGTGGAAATCCGTCCACTGAAGATCGCCGGAGCTTGGGAAATTACACCGAAGCAGTTCGGCGACAACCGCGGTGTCTTTCTCGAATGGTTCAAAAGCTCCGCCTTCACCGCCGCGACCGGCCGCACTCTCGACCTCGCGCAGGCCAACTGCTCGGTTTCCGAAGCCGGTAGCCTCCGCGGGATCCACTTCACCGACAATCCGCCCGGACAGGCGAAGTACATCACCTGCGTGAAAGGTGCCTTCCTCGACGTTGTCGTAGACCTGCGCGTCGGATCACCGACCTTCGGCGAGTGGGATGCGGTGGTGATCGACGACGTCGATCGACGAGCGGTGTTCCTGGAGGAAGGCCTCGGCCACGCGATCCTTTCACTCGAAGACGGATCGACAGTGATGTACCTGTGCAGCATCGAATACTCGCCCCACCTGGACCGCGACCTCGATCCCTTCGATCCGGAACTCGCGATCGAATGGCCGAGAACAGACCGTAAGGGCAACCCTCTGACCTACGAGCTCTCCGCAAAGGACGCTGCCGCGCCGTCCCTGGCAACGCTCCGCGCGGACGGCATGTTGCCCGGTTTTGTGGCCGAAGATTCGCCGAATCGGTAATCTTCACCTTTCACGACTCGATGGCATGACACCGGCGGGACGGACGGCTGGATGACCAAACGTGCGAGCAGACGCGGCCTGTGGACGGCCGTCGTTCTCGCAGCCGGCCTCGGTGGTCTCGCGCTGGTCGCACCGCCCCTGACTCCGGGAACGATCGAGTCCGCACCGGTCACCGTCATCACGACCACCCCACCCGCGCCGGTTGTTCCACTCACGCCGGAGGAGCTCTCGGCCCGGGTGGTCCCCACCATCGTCACCATCACGGCGCCGGCCGGATTCACCACCACTGCTGGGACCGGGATCGTGCTCTCCCCTGACGGAGTGGTGCTCACGAATCACCACGTCATCAGCGGAGCTTCGGACGTCACTGCCGTCAGCATGTCCAACGGGCTGATCTACGACGCCGAGATCCTCGGGTACGACAGCGTCAGCGATCTTGCCGTCCTTCGACTCGCGGGCGCTGACGATCTGCCGGTGGCTGTGGTCGGCAAATCAGCAGAAGCCGCTCGCGGGGACTCCGTCACCGCAATCGGAAATGCGGAAGGCGGCGGAGTACCCGTCCCTGCTCCCGGCGTCATCACCAACCTCGGTGTCACCGTCAACACCCGCAACGTGTCCGACGGATCGCGAAACCAGTTGAAGGGCCTCATCGAGGTCGACGCGGACATCCGGCCTGGCGATTCCGGTGGCCCCCTGGTCAACGCCGTTGGCGAGCTGATCGGCGTCAGCAGCGCGGGCAACGCCGTCACCGACCGCACCGAAACCTCACCGGCGCCTCAGTCCTACGCGATACCGATCGACACCGCACTACCGATCGTCGAGCAGGTACTCGGTGGCCGCTCCTCCGAGACCGTGCGTGTGGGACCGACACCCGTACTCGGTGTCGCGGTGAAGGATCACGCGGACATGCCGGCCGGCGCCGAAGTTGTTGCCGTGAGCTTCGATTCGCCGGCCGAGCGGGTGGGGCTGACCAAAGGTGCGGTCATCACCGAGTTCGGTGGCAGCCGGATCGCGTCGTCCGCTGATCTCAACGCGGCGATGAGCTCGCGCCGCCCCGGCGACACCGTCGCGGTGACGTGGGTGGACGCAACCGGGCAACCCGGGACCGGTTCGCTGGTCCTCGACGAGGGGCCACCTCGCTAGTCTTAGAAGGCGCCAGCCGTGAAAGCATCGTGGCATGACCACGGTTCTCCTGCTCACCTGTGACGGCGCCGCCCGCGAAGCGGATGTCGAAAGCAAACTCGTCATGGATGCTCTCACCTCCTACGGCATCGCGTCGACGATGGCGCCGTGGTCGAGCCCGTCCCTCCTCGATATCGACGCCGACCTGGTTCTGATCCGGTCGACCTGGGACTACACCCAGCGCCTCGACGAATTTCTCGCCGTTCTCGATCAGCTGACCGCTCCGATCGCCAATCCACTCTCGATCGTGAAGTGGAACGCGCACAAGGGATACCTCACCGAACTTGCCGCGGCCGGCGTCCCTATCGTCCCAACCGCTGTGATCGCTGCCGGAAAGAGCGAAACACTCACCCTCCCTTCGTTCGAGGGTGCCGACGTCATCGTCAAGCCTGCAGTGTCCGCCGGCGCTGTCGGAGTGGGAAAGTTTGCCGCCGGGTCCGCGCAGGCCCACGCTCACCTCAGCTCGATCCTCGACGGCGGTAACGACGCGTTGGTCCAGCCATTCGTCTCGGACGTCGTCGACGGTGAGCGCTCGATCATCCACATCAGCGGACGCTACTCACACGCTGTCCGGAAGATCCCGGCCGCCCACGACTTCCGCGTGCAGGAATTTCACGGCGGAACCAACCACCTCCACCAACCGTCCGCCGCCGAACTCGCGGTGGCCGACGCAGCACTGGCCGCGACCCCATGCGGCCCCGGCGAATTGCTTTATGCGCGTGTGGACGTCGTGGGTCCGGTGGATCAACCACTGCTCATGGAAGTGGAACTGATCGAGCCCGAACTCTTTCTGCCATTCGCCCCTGGATCTGCCGACGCCCTCGCACGGGCAGTTGTCGCGTCACTAGGTCGGTGACGCGCCACGGAGTGCCTTCTTGTCGATCTTCCCCAAAGCAGTGAGCGGCAGCGCTTCCAGAATCGAAATCTCCTTGGGCGCCCAGATCGGACCCTTGTGCGATCTCACGTGCGCGATGAGTTGATCGGGTGTGACCGACCATCCCGTCTTCAGTACGACTGCGGCGGTAACAGCTTCTCCCCATTGAGAATCGGGGACACCGAATACCGCACATGCTGCCACCGCGGGATGATGTCCGAGTGAGTCCTCGACTTCGCGCGGGTAGACGTTGAATCCACCACTGATGATCGTGTCTTTGATGCGGTCGACGATCGAGATGAGCCCACTTTCGTCGATTCGAGCAACGTCGCCGGTGTGCAACCACCCATTCGCGAGCGCTGCAGCGGTTTGTTCAGGTTTGTTCCAATAGCCGTCCATCACGAGCGGACCTCGCACACAAAGCTCGCCGGGTACGCCCGTCGCCGTCTCGTTTCCCTGCTCGTCAAGCAACACCACTTCGACACCTGGCATCGCGCGCCCACAACTCCCCAAAACTGCGGGATCGTCCGTGTGCTCACGTGTATCGAGTACCGTCAACGCATTCGGGGCTTCGGCCTGACCGTAATGCTGGCTCAGGATCGGCCCGAACACCGCCCCTGCCTGCTCGAGCCTGGTGGGGTCGATGGGTGCAGCACCGTAAAGCATCCAGTTCAGCCCAGACAGATTCGCATCCGACAGGCGTGGATGGTCGAGTAAGGCATAGAGCATCGTGGGAACCACGAATGTAGCTGTGACTCCGCCATTTTCGATGGCGTCGACAACTCTGTCCGGGTCGAACGACCTGTGCAACTCGAAGCTTGCACCTCGCAGCAGACCGGGTGCGACGAGCAGACCGGCAGCATGAGACATCGGCGTAGTGAGCAGCATGGTGGTTTCAGCCGGCCACTCCCACGTGGTGCAGGCCCAGGCATTGGCGACCAAGGATCGGTCCCTGAGCATGACGCCTTTCGGCTCACCGGTGGTTCCACCGGTGTAGAAGAGATACAAAGCTCGACCCTGACCGCCTAAGCCTGAACCTATTCCCGCCGTACCCAATTCACACGCTGATTCGAGGGCTGACAGTGACATCACTCGAGTCTGTGCCGCTTCGGCGCGTACCTGGAACTGTCCGTCGGCAACCAACAGGAGATCGGTACCACTGTCTTTCAGCACCATCCTGTCGTTCTCTTCGGTCGCGAGCGGATGGAGTGCCGTGTAGCGCACGCCCGCCAGACACGCCGCGGCCATGACCGTGAATGCTTCAGGACACGGCCCCGCAAGCAGGGCGACCCCGGCTCCGTCCGGCAGAGCGAAGCTACTGAGGACACCTGCAATCCGCTCGATCTGTTCCGCAGTCTGCCAATATGTCAGCTCGGCCCGATCACCGTTCCGATCCGTGAATCGAAACGCGATGTGGTCTGGTCGGCGTCGCAGCGCCGACAGAATCAGATCCGCATATCCCGCTTGCACCTGCAAGCCTGGCGCCATCGGTTCATCGTTCATGATGTCCGCGTTCATCGTGGCCCTCCCAAGATCGTGACCGCGGCGACGGCTTCCTCGATGCCGTAGAGACCTCCGCCGTTCTCTGCGACCGCGATTCGAGCACCCGGAACTTGTCGCCGCCCTGCTTGTCCACGCAACTGCGTGACAAGTTCGAAGACCTGCGCCAGTCCCGTTGCCGAGACCGGATGACCACGGGACTCGAGCCCACCTGACGGATTGACCGGACGCACGCCTCCCAACGAACTCGCACCGGACGCCGACCACGCGCCGCCCTCACCGATCGGGCAGAACCCCAGATTCTCGACCTGCTGCACTTCACCGAAGGCCGTGGCGTCGTGGACCTCTGCCACATCCACATCGCCTGGCCCGACTCCGGCTTCCTCGTATGCGCTCATTGCTGCACGGCGACCGATGTGACTCTCCACGTCATCTGCGGTCCGATCCGTGCCTGACACCAAGCTGCAACCGAGTACCTGCGCCGCCCGCCGAGAGGAATCGTGCCTTCGAGCAAAGTCCGCACTGGTCACAATGACCGCCGCTGCACCGTCACTGACGGGCGAGCACATCGGAACTGTCAGAGGCCACGCGACTCGCCTTGCGGCAAGCACCTCTTCGACGCTGAAGAGTTTGCGAAAGTGCGACCGCGGATTGTGCACGGAATGCGCATGATTTTTGGCTGCTACGGACGCGAGCTCGAACTCGGTGGTTCCGAATCTCTCCATGTGCGCCCGGGCAAGAGAAGCGTAGATCTCCATGAACACCGACCGCTCACCCTGCGATCCGAGTGCATCCGGCAGCGGAGCGGACAGCGAAGCAAGGCCCGCGAGCGTCTCGTCGCGATGCGCAACGTCGAGTGCACCGTCGAACACCTCCAGACTTCGAGCCGGATCCGAGCACACCAGCTTGTCCACCCCGACCGCCAACGCGACCTCGGACAGACCGGCGCGAACGTGGGCGATCGCCAGCCAGAGTGCAGTCGCGCCGCCGGCGCAGGCATTTTCGACATTGACGACCGGGACTCCCCCGAAACCGTATGGCCTCAAGGCAATCTGGCCTGGGATCATGTGCTGCCGGTCGATCGCCTTCTGGCTGACTGTCGCGTAGAAGACCGCACCGACGTCACCGCGGGTCAGGCCCGCGTCTTCGACGGCATCGATCGCCGCACGCCCCGCCAATTCCGAGGCCGCGGTATCCGCGTGCCGCCCGAAGAGAGTCGCGCCGACACCGAGAACCATGACTTCGCCGCTCACGCCACCACTCGATTCCTCAATACACCGAGGCCGGTGACCTCGAGTTCGACTACGTCTCCCGGTTCCAGGAACCGCCCGTGCTCCAAGCCGCATCCACTCGGCACGGTGCCGGAACAGAAGACTTCACCCGGGTACAGCCGCGTGGAAGTCGAAGCGAACGAAATCACGTCCTCGAAACGATGGTCCATGTCGGCGCTGGTTCCTCGGCTCACCTCGTCTCCGTTGATTCTCGCGGTCATCTCGAGTTGGTAGGGGTCACCGACTTCGTCGGCCGTCACGATCCAGGGCCCGAGGACATTCGCGTTCGAAAAGTCCTTGCTCTTACTGAGACCGAGTCCGGTGGAGATCTCCTCGAGCTGAGTATCGCGGGCGCTGAAATCGTTGAAGATGGTGTAACCGAAGATATGCGCAGGGGCATCCGCGCGTGAGATGTCGGTTCCACCGCGCCCCAGCACACAGGCGAATTCGAGTTCGTAATCGCGCAGGCTCGAGTACTCGGGCCACACGACGTCAGATTTGTGTCCGGTCACCGCCAATCGGTTCGCTATGTAATACAGCGGGCGCTCCAACTGGATCTTCGGCAGTTCGACGTCCTCGAGTGCGACCCCTTGAATTCGGGCGCGAGCGTTGCGGAAGTGATCCATGAAGCAGCCGAAGTCTCGGATCTGGACCGGCTGAGGAAGCGGCGACATCCAGCGCACATCACCTGCGTCGACGATTGCACTTGCCGGCGGCTCGTCTGCGAGCCGATCCAGGGTCTCCCGTGCCGCCGGACCACCTTCGATGATGGTTTGCATGGTTTCCAGTTCTGGAGCCGGTTTTCCCGTCACATCATGATGAGCTCGCTCGAGTAACAACAGTTGCTCGCCGCTGCCCGTCACCAGAGCCGTCTGCTGAGTCTTTTCGTATTCGACGGTCGCAAGTTTCACTGTGAGTCAATACCTTTCACTGAATTGTTCGTTAGGTGAGGCAGGAATTTTGCTCAGACGAACGCGACCACACGAGCCGGGGCAGCGCTGGCTCGCGCAAGCTTGATCGGGAAAAACGCCACGTGAAATCCCGAGGGCGGAAGCGCGGCGAGGTTCGCCAGTTGCTGAACGATGAATACTTCACGTTCGCGTCCGGCCCGGTGCCCGTCCCAGAGAACCGAGTTGTCCCCGGTGTCACGAAATTTCTGCGCCATGACTGCAAAGCTCAAGTCCCAGCCGGCAGCGTCGGTGCCCAGCACCTTCGCGCCTTGCTCGGCGAGAAACAGCGTGCCTTCGCGACTCATCCCTGGATACTGAAAGAACCCTGGATCAGCCAAGGTGAAGCTCTCTTGTCCGGTACGGAGCAACACGGCACCACCCTGGGGAACGGACGCACCGTTTTCCGCCAGGGCAGCTTTCAGCGCGTCCACCGAGATCGGCTGATTCGCCTCGCACCGGCCGCGCAGGTCGAGCACCACTGTCTCGCAGAACAATTCATCCAACGCGATGTCTGTGATCGTGCGAGAAGGCTTACCCTCCGAGGTTGATCCGTAGTGCAACGGCGCGTCGACGTGTGTGCCCAGATGGCTGTTGAACTCACTCAACATCTCCGATCCCCACCCCTCACCGTCCGGAAGATCATGAACTCCGCACTGCAGTGCTGCCGCGAACTCGTCGCGTCCGGCACCTGCGGGGTGCGAGTAGGTCACCGAGGGGGCAACGACGGAAGCCAGTGCCTTCAAACCCTCGGGGAGCAATTCCCGATCGGCCGGATCGAGAGTTCTAGTCAGATCGATGAGTTCCATGTCCGCCCATTCCGTTAAGTTATTGGACGCTCAGCATAGAACTGGACGATCAACATAGGCAAGAGGGTGTCGCGAGAGGAATACGGCCGGCCGATGGCCGGCCTCGTAGCATGAGTGCGGTGCGCAGGTCTCGGCCCCGACGGGCGCGTCGACGTCACCGCGTGCCGGAATTGGCTGCACTCGAGAACGAAAGAAGGCAGGAACACCGAATGGCGTCGACACGCAAGCAGGAGATTTCCGAGGAAACCAGACGGCGACTGGTGAAAGCCGCGGCCGAACTGGCTGCCGAAGGCGGGTCGACCGCGATGTCCGTACAAGCCGTGGCAGAAAGATCCGGTATCAGCAGAGGGTCCGTGGCCTGGCACTTCGGATCGAAGGACGGGCTTCTACGAGCCGTCGTCGAGGACGCATTCCGGTGGGGCATGGAAAAGCTACGCGCAGAGTTGGCATCATCCTCGGCGACTGGAATCGAAGCATTGATCGAAGCCAACTTCGTACTGATGTCATACCCCGAGGCACGAATTTTCTCGACCATCTTGATCGAAGCCGTGATTCCCGGGTCCACCATCCGCGAGACCTACGCAGAGCAGTACGTCGCAATGCGAACGCTGTACGCGGACTACCTGCGTTCGATCGACACCCCGGTCACCAATCCGGAGTTGGTTGCCGTCACCCTTCTGGCCGGCACTCTCGGGATCAACCTCCAACATCGCCTCGATCCCGACAACGTCGATCGACGTTCAGCAGTAACCGAGCTCGAATCGATCTATGCCCGCGCGATGGCACCTACCACAACGTCAGGACACGAGAATCCCTAACCGGACCGGAAGTTCAACTTCCCGAACAACTTTCGCCCGCGACCTGGGGCGGGACCGCATCCAGCCTGGCGCGAATGAACCTGGCAACGTCACGTAGCGCAGCCCGGCTCTCCGGCAAGCCAGGCCAGACGGCGGGAAACGCGTGAACCTGGCCGTTCCAGATCTGCAGCGAGCACGGCACCCCCGCGGCGGCGAGCCGTTGCGCCATCACCTCCGAATCGACTCTGAGCACCTCGGATTCGGCGGCGATCAGCAACGACGGCGGCAGAGCGGCCAGATCGCCGTCGACGGGTGAGTTCGTCTGTCCGCCAAGCTTTCCGATCGCCATCAATGCCGACACCGGGGCGATCACGTCGCGTCGAGCGTTGGCGTGGACTGATTTGGTGGTGCAATCGAGATCGAGGAGAGGTGAGAGCCCGACAAGACCGGCCGGAACCTCGAGCCCCGCGGAAACAGCTGCAAGTGCCGTCGCGAAGACCAGAAAGCCTCCGGCCGAATCGCCAACGAAGACAACCTTTTCCGGCAAGGCTCCCTGTTCGAGGAGCCACCGGTATGCATCGAGACAGTCGTCGACGGACCCGCTGATACTCGTGCTCGGCAACTGTCGATATGCGATGTGCAGGACCGGAAGGCCGGTTCGCTTGGCGATGCTTGCAACGACCGGCCGATGCGTGTTGAGCCCGCAGCACATGAACCCGCCGCCGTGCAGGTAGAGAACAACACCGTCGCGCAGATCAGCCGTCGAGCCTGCCGTCCGCACGAGTTCACCGTCGAAACCTGGAAAGCGAATCGCTTCCCGATCGATCCCGGACGGAATGCGTACACCCGCGGCCGAGTCCAGCACTGCGGCGCGGCGCATGGCGCCAGGCGTCAGCGGCGCGATCCCGACCACGGGCCGAAGCATCCATCGGCACGCGTTGTAGAGGACCTGCGATTCGATACTCGGCCTGCCGTATCGAGTTCCGGTCCTTCGACTGACTGTCGGCAACAGAGACATCTGTCCAGATTAGAAGCGATCAGGCACCGAAGAGGTCGACTTCGTCGAGATCGTCGACGATCGTGACCTTTCGTTTCCGCCCGCCGATGACCTTGCCCAGACCGCGCAGTCCACCGGACTGAGCTTTCGGGGCGGGTTCGATGCGCTGCGGCGCAACTCTCGTCCGCGCTGCGCGCTGAACAGGCTTGGGGGCGGGGGCTGCTGCAGGTGCCGCGGGTTCGGGAACCTCGGCTGGAACCACCGCTTCCGGCTCCACGAAGCCCTGAGCAACCGGGGCCTCGGGCGCGACCTCAGCGGCTTCCTCGACCTCCGCCACTTGCTCCACCTGCACCGGTCCGTCGATCACCGGGATGTCCGACGCCCAGCGGACCCGATACTCCAGACCGCGCGACGCCAGCTCACGCGCGAGATCGCCGTGCCAGACCCCGTCTTCGCCGTCGCCGTATGCCCGTGCGTCGGAGCTCACCCAGATGACGTCGACGCCCGGGTTGCGGTCGGCGAGATCGAGCACGGTCAGCCAGTTCAGCGTCGCCGGATATCCGTCTCGCTTCTTCTTGTCGGTATAGGGCCGACGCAGCGAGATCGCCCTCTCGGCCACCTCGAGATGCGAAACGTCGACTGGATCGACCACTTCGACGCCGATCGCCACGAGGTCTTCGATCACGTCGTCGACGTAGCCGTCGGCCTTGTCGTGAGCCGCGTCGACGAACCTCGTAAGGTCGCGCCGCAACCCCAGTCGGTCGTACATGCGCGCCTGGACGCTCAGGGCCGCGATCATCTCCGCCGATTCCTCGCGGTAGCGACTCGCAACCTCGAGGACGACCAATCGCGGCACGACGACGCGGTGTCCGAGTGCGCGAGCGTCGGCGATGGCAGTGTCGAACCGTGCGCCCCTGGTCAGGGCCGAAGAATCGAGAACGATGATCATGGGCTCGATTCTCTCTCGAGAAACCGGACGAATGCGCTAATCCACCCCGAACCGTTACTTGATCTTGAAGATCACTGCCCGCTGAACGATGAAGTTGATGACCGTCGCGGTGCCCTGCGCGATGACGAAGGCCAGCGGTGTCCGCCACCAATGCTCGTCGAAGACATGGACCATCAGTTCGTTGAGTCCGACCTGAACCGCAAAAGTGACCGCGTACAGCGCGACTACAGCGATGAAGCGGGCGCGAGAAGGCTCGGCCTTGAACGTCCACCGACGATTGATGAGGTACGCCGTCGTGGTGCCCGCAACGAAGCTCAGCGATTTTGCGGCGACGCGCGGCAACCCCAACGCGAGGAGCAGCACATACAGCCCGTAGTCCACGACCGCCGACAGCCCACCCGTCGCGACGAACCGGACGATCTGCGTTTTCAGGTCCAACGCGTCGTCGGCGATGTCCGTCGTGACAGGAATCTCGACGGGCAGCGGGACGTGGGGTTCGTGCTGGTGACTTGCAGGTGTTTCGGGCACGACGACGAGAGTAACCACTCGAGTCGGAGCCGTCGGCACTACTCCCAGGTAACCTCTACCTTGATGTCCACGACAGCAGAAGAGACGCCGCAGCCGGCTCTCCACACCCAAGCCCGCACCCTCACCGGTTGGGGACGCACCGCCGCCACCACTGCACAGGTGCTGTCCACCCCCGACGTGGAAGTGATCGCCAACGCGGTCGCCCAGGTTGCGGAACAGAACGATTCCAAGCCCTCGCATCTGCGACGCGGCGTCATCGCGCGCGGCCTCGGCCGCTCGTACGGTGACCCAGCGCAGAACGCCGGCGGCCTGGTCATCGACATGAATGCCCTCAGCCGCATTCACCGCATCGATCGCGACACCGCTCTGGTGGACGTCGACGCCGGCGTGAATCTGGATCAGCTGATGAAGGCTGCTCTGCCGTTCGGCCTGTGGGTTCCGGTCCTGCCGGGTACTCGTCAGGTCACGATCGGCGGCGCCATCGGCTCGGATATCCACGGCAAGAACCACCACAGCGCGGGCAGCTTCGGCAACCACGTCGTGTCGTTGGATCTGCTGACGGCCGACGGCAAGGTTCGCACGCTCACCCCCAAGGGCGGGCGCAACGACCCGAAGGCCGCACTGTTCTGGGCCACGATCGGCGGCATGGGCCTGACGGGCATCATCTTGCGGGCAACCATCAAGATGACACCGACCGAGACGGCGTACTTCATCGCCGACGGCGACGTCACCAACAGCCTCGACGAGACCATCGCGCTGCACAGCGACGGCAGCGAGGCCAACTACGAGTATTCGAGCGCGTGGTTCGACGCGATTTCCGCGCCCCCGAAGCTCGGCCGGGCGGCAGTCTCGCGCGGGTCATTGGCGAAGCTCGACCAGCTTCCGGCCAAGCTGCAAAAGAACCCGCTCGCCTTCGACGCACCGCAGTTACTGACGTTCCCCGACGTCTTCCCGAACGGGCTGGCCAACAAGTTCAACTTCACCGCGATCGGTGAGGTCTGGTTCCGCAAGTCCGGCAAGTATCGCGGCAAGGTCCAGAATCTGACGCAGTTCTACCACCCGCTCGACATGTTCGGTGAGTGGAACCGCGCGTACGGATCCAACGGATTCCTGCAGTACCAGTTCGTGGTTCCGCCGGAGGCCGTCGACGAGTTCAAGAAGATCATCGTCGACATCCAGCGCAGCGGGCACTACTCGTTCCTCAACGTGTTCAAGCTCTTCGGCGAAGGCAATCAGGCGCCGCTGAGCTTCCCGATCCCGGGCTGGAACATCTGCGTCGACTTCCGCATCAAGCCGGGCCTGAACGAGTTCGTCACCGAACTCGACAAGCGTGTCCTCGAATTCGGCGGACGCCTGTACACGGCCAAGGACTCGCGGACGTCCGCGGAAACCTTCCACGCCATGTACCCGCGCATCGACGAGTGGATCGCGACGCGCCGCAAGTACGACCCCACAGGCGTTTTCGCCTCCGATATGTCCAGAAGGCTGGAACTGTGATCAACGCTGTAGGTAACCCGCAAACCGTTTTGCTTCTCGGTGGAACCTCCGAGATCGGCCTCGCCATCTGTGAGGAATACCTGAAGAAGGCGCCGCTCCGCGTCGTTCTGGCGGCACTCCCTGGCGATCCGGGACGCGAAGCTGCGGTCAAGCAGCTCGAAGCGAAGGGTGCCACCTCGGTGGAGCTCATCGACTTCGACGCCGTTGATTTCGAATCGCACCCGAAGGTGATCGACCAGGCGTTCTCGAACGGTGACGTCGACGTCGCCATCGTCGCCTTCGCACTGGACGGTGACTCCGAAGAGCTGTGGCAGAACCAGCGCAAGGCCGTTCTGGTGGCAAACGTCAACTACACCGCTTCCGTCTCGGTCGGTGTTCTTCTCGGCGAGAAGATGAAGGCTCAGGGCTTCGGCAAGATCATCGCGATGTCGTCGGTTGCCGGCGAGCGCGTCAAGCGTGCCAACTTCGTCTACGGATCCACCAAGGCGGGCCTCGACGGTTTCTACCTCGGACTCGGCGAGGCTCTCGCGGAATTCGGACCGCAGGTCACCGTCGTTCGCCCCGGCATGGTGCGCACGCAGTTCAGTGCCCACGTCAAGGAAGCTCCGCTGACGGTCAACAAGGACATCGTCGCGAAGCTCGCTGTTGCCGCCTCGGACAAGGGCAAGGAAATCGTCTGGACTCCCGGCCCGTGGCGCTTCGTCATGATGGGTCTTCGCCACGTGCCGCGCCCGATCTTCCGGAAGTTGCCGGTTTAAGCTCCTCCCGTGCCAGAAACAACAACTGCTCCGAGTACAGACCTTTCGACCCCGTCGCCGTGGCGTAATGCCGCGGCGACGGTGGTGGAAATGGCCCTCGGAGCGCTGGTCGCCGCTGTTGTAGCCGCTGTCGGGCTCTTTGCTTTCGGCCGAGTGCAGTGGCCGGCGTTCACCTCTTCCAATGTCACGCAGGCAGTCACGACGGTGCTGCAGGTGCTCTGCATCGCAGTGGTCGGTGTTGCGGTTCTGATGTTCCGCGCCCGCAAGGCCGAGCGGGTCGCAAAACTCCTCTCGTGGGCCGGGCTCTCCGGCTTCGTCACCACGACGCTCGGACTTCCCCTGGCCGCGACGAGTCTGTATCTGCACGGCGTCTCGGTCGATCAGCAGTTCCGGACCGAGTACCTGACCCGGCTGACGGATTCTGCTGCGCTGCAGGACATGACGTACGTGGATCTGCCGCCGTTCTACCCGGCCGGCTGGTTCTGGATCGGTGGACGCGTCGCGAACCTGCTGGGAATGGACGGCTGGGAAGCCTTCAAGCCTTATGCGATCGGCTCGTTGGCTGTCGTCGCCGTCGTTGCACTCGTGTTGTGGACCAAGCTGATTCGACGCGATTGGGCCGTCGTCGCGGCATTGGCCGTCACTGCCGTCGTGTTGGCGTACAACTCCCCCGAGGCGTACGGCGCCGTCATCAACCTCCTGATCCCGCCGGTGCTGATCCTCGCGTGGGGCGCATTGGACCGGCCGGGGGCATCTCGATTTGCCGGAGCCGGCGCAATACTCGGAACCGGCCTGTTCCTCGGTTTCGCCGCAACGGTCTACACGCTCTATCTCGGATTCGCCGCGTTCGCAGTGACTCTGATGGCAGTGGTGGCCGCAGTACTTGCCGCACGCGCCCAGAACACGTGGAAAGCCGCACTGGGCCCCCTCGTCAGGCTCGCCGTGATCGCGGTGATCTCCGGCCTGGTGGCTCTGACCGTCTGGACGCCCTACCTGCTGAAGGCACTCTCCGGTGCCACCGCAGAGTCCGGCACCGCAATGCACTACCTCCCCGATTCCGGTGCGGTACTGCCCTTCCCGATGCTGAGCTTCACCCTTGCCGGTGGACTGTGCCTACTCGGCACGATCTGGCTGATTTCGCGGTTCCTGTTCTCCCGCCGCGCCCGAGCACTCGGTATCGGTGTCATTGCCGTGTACCTGTGGGCACTGCTGTCCATGACGTTCACCGTCGCCGGCAGTACGCTCCTCGGCTTCCGACTGGAGCCGGTCCTGATCGGACTCCTTGCCGCCGCCGGTGTGTTCGGTTTCTTCGAGTTCGCCGGTTGGATCGTGCTGGCCACCAGCGAAAATCCTCGCGTCAAAGCGGTACTGGTTGCACTCGGTGTCATCGGAGCCATCGCTTTCGCGCAGAACATCCCGCAGGTGCTGGCGCCGGATATCGCTGTGGCATACAGCGATACCGACGGTAACGGCGAGCGCGGCGACAAGCGGCCCCCGGGTGCCGAAGCCAATTACGCCGACATCGACCGGATCATTCGCGAGCAGTTGGGACGCGAACCCCATGACACGGTGGTCCTCACTGCCGACATCGGCTTCCTGAGCTTCTACCCGTACTTCGGCTTTCAAGGACTGACGTCGCACTACGCGAACCCGCTCGCCGATTTCCGTGCGCGCGCTGCGCTGATCGAGCAGTGGTCGGAACTGAAGACGCCTGACGAACTGATAGCTGCGCTGGACTCGGCGCCGTGGCGCAGCCCCGACGCCTTCGTCTTCCGCCAGGGCGCCGACGGGTACACGCTGCGGTTGGCAGAGGACGTCTACCCCAACGACCCGAACGTCCGCCGCTACACGGTCACGTTCCCCAAGGAACTGTTCGACGATCCTCGTTTCACCGTGACCGAGCAGGGGCCGTTTGTGGTCGTTACCCGCTCTGACGCAATCTAACCAGGAGATACGTCACAAAAGGCTTACCGTCGGGGTCGTTGACGCGACCCCGACGCACCCCTAACTTCATACCGTGCCCCGAACCGATGCCCGAGCGGCGATGATCGATGCAGCCGAGCGTCTGGTTGCCGAGCGAGGTCTGGCCGCTCTGACTCTTCGTGATGTTCAGACCGAAGCCGGGCAGGCCAACAAATCGGCTGCGCAGTATCACTTCGGGTCACGTGAAGGTTTGCTGGCGGCCGTCGTCGAGTCCAGAATGCGACCTGCCGGTGAGCGTCGTCGTGAGTTGCTCGACACGATCGATCTCGACGCGAATCCACCGACGATGCGTGCCCTCGTCGAGGCTCTCGTCCTGCCGTTGGCGGAACAGACCATCTACCGCGAGGGCACGTTGTACGCGCGGTTCCTGGTGCAGTCGATCTTCGACCCGGCGATGTCGTCGACTATCCGTGACCACATGCAGGCCGAGAGTTTCCGCGAAGTTCAGCGGCGGATAGTCGCTGCGTCCTCGTTACCGGCAGAGATCGCCGAACTTCGGGCAGGAACTCTGACCGTGCTCACCGTCGTCACTTGTGCCACGTGGGAAGGCCGCGTCGACAGCCGCGAACGTGCTCACGTGATCGTTGCCGACCTGATCGAAAGTTGCCTCGGAGCACTCTCGGCCCCGGCTGCGCAAATCTGACACGCTGTCCGGCGAGTTTGTTTCCGAAACTGCCGGGGTACTCAGCCCCTCCAAGCGCAGTCGAGCAAACGGCCGCATCAACCACCGGCGGGGTAGGTGATGACAGTGAGCGAACTCGTTGCGCAAAGCCGCGAGCTTGTACCGCATCGTGCAGTTCTCGATTCCGCAGAGCATGTTCTGGTCATTGCGCGCGGCAAACCGTTCGGGCGCGAACAGGCTTTCCATGAAGTGTTGAGCGTCGCGATTCGCAATCGCATCGAAGTACTCACTCTGGCAAGGGCTCTCATCGACGTGTCCGAGTCCCGCGACTACCGCGCGATCCCGACCGACACCGCGCACACCGTTGCGGTGCTCGAATGGGGCGAGCTACTCGAGATCCCCACCGAACACCACCAGAAGTCCAGGGCCGAGTCATCCGAGGACGTCGATGAATCGAGCGAACCCGACGATCCGATCGAACCCGAATATCTGGTCGAGACCGACGTGGGCGGACGGGTCGTCTTCGTCGCCCTCGCGTTCACGATCGGCGGGATAGTCGGATTCTTCGCGCACGACTGGGCACTTCTGCTTCTGATCACCGCCGTGTACCTCGTGTGGATCGCGGCACGGTTGGTCGCGAAACTCGTCAGTGTTTCCCGTAGTGCCCACTGGGCGGACGCTTCGCCGATTCGTGGCGCCGATTCGACCACACGGAACGCGGAAAACTCCCACCATCACGCTGTTGCAGCGTGACGGCGGGAGCATCCGCTTTCGCTAAAGCCTCTGCGGTACACCGTAAGTGACGACGGTATCGCCATTCGACGTGACAGCCTTCGCGTACGGCCTGATGGTCACCGGCCCGATGGCTCCCTGTACGTAACCGTGAACTCCGGACAGACGGACAGCGGCTTCGGGACCGTCGAACTCCTGATCTTCGAGCAGCGCGACGTCGGTGATACCGCCCGGCGCCAGGTCGACGTCCAGTTCCTGCGACGGAATGATGTCACCACCGATGACGAACCCATTGGAAATATCCAGGCCCAGTTCGAAATCCGGAACCAGACCGATCCCGAGGTTCGTTCCGCTCTCGACTGCCCAGTCGAGACCAGGACTGTTGAGAACGACCGTCGCGCCGGTCAACGCGATCGGGTAACCGATCTGATAGCCGATCGTCAGCTTCGTTCCGGTGAAACTTGCTGCATCCGGGCCGTCGATCTTCACGCCGGCAACCCCGTCGTGGAAGAACTCGACACTCAGCGGTGAGCTGTCGAGAGGTGGAAAGACGTGGATAGCGGTATCAGCCTGGAAGACTTCTATCCGATTTCCTTTGACGTCGGTGATCGAACTGGTGTTGTCGACGCCTGCCGACGCCGTCCCACCCCCCAGGACAACGGCCAACAAGGCCACTGCTCCTACTGCGCTACTACGAACTGCTGTCTTCGACATGCACAAGCACCATCCCATCCGGTATAGGCCCCGGACGTAGGTTCCAACTCTTCGTCGAGGATGGGATTCGTCGGGGCTGCCTGAACAAACGCGAGCAAGATCCTTGTTGCGATACCCCGGTCACGAACCCGTCAAACGATGCACGAAAACATTACTTTCCGGACAAGTCGGGCGGACCGGTTTGTCCCGCTGACTGCGCCCGCTCGCGGACGCGAACCGTTTTGTTCGTTACTCTGACAGTGGAAGTTATCGAATCGAGACCTAAGTAGGCCACCCCGAACTTCTGAGATCGCCACTTCAGGGATGGGCGCCAGAACCGAAAGGCACCGACTGCATGACCGAGACCTTGCCCGACGTCCAACTGCTCGAAGAAGCACGTCCAGGGCGAGTCCGTTCAGCAGTGCGGCGCTCGGTCGTCCAGCGCGGTCGTCTGGTCGACCTCGCGATCATGGCGACGTTCACCGTCGCGGCGATCTACGTGATGTCCAACCTGTGGAGCGATCTGCAGTCCGGCTATCTGTTCAACGCGGGCCGCGACCAGGCCATGTGGGAATGGTTCTTCGCCGATACCGCTCACGCCCTCGCCCAGTTCCGCAGCCCACTGTTCAGTGACCTGCAGAATTATCCACTCGGCGTGAACCTGATGGCCAATACCGCGATGTTCGGCATCAGTATCCCGTTGACCCCGATCACGCTGATCTTCGGACCGACCGCCACGTATGCGATCGGGCTGACTGCCGGCCTCGGCGGCACCGCCATCGCTTGGTACTGGGCATTCTCGCGGCACGTACTGACCGGAGTCTCCGTCCGCTCCAAGGTCGCCGCCGCCGTCGGAGCGGGGTTCTGCGGATTTGCGCCCGCCATGATCTCGCATGCCAACGGCCACCCGAACTTCGTCGCGTTCTTCGTACTTCCGTTCATATTCTTGCAGGTAGTGCGCATTTCGAACGGCAAGCGTCCGGTTCGCGACGGTGTCGTCCTCGGCCTACTCGTCGCCTGGCAGATCTTCCTCGGCGAAGAACCGCTCCTCATCTTCACGATGTCAGCCATGGTGTTCGGCGCCGCCTATGCACTGCCCGGCCTGGCCAAGTCGCGCCAGGCGATCAAGCGCGCGATGCCCGGCCTCGTGATCGGCGGCGCGGTCACACTCCTGATCACCGCGGTGCCGCTGTGGTCGCAGTTCTTCGGCCCAGCGAGCTACGACGGCGTCTCACACGGTCAGGCAGGCAACGACACCGCTGCACTCACCACGTTCCCGACCGAATCGGTTGCGGGCGACCCCGAGGGCGCGGAGTTCCGAATGAACCCGACCGAGGAGAACGCGTACTTCGGATGGCCGCTGGTGCTCCTGCTTCTCGGTGCAACGGTGTGGCTGTGGCGCATCCGCCTGACCCGCGCGGCTGCCGCCGTGATCGTGGTCATGGGTGTGCTCTCACTCGGTTCCGAACTGACCATCGACGGTGACAAGACCGGCATCACTCTGCCGTGGAAACTCCTCGCCGACCTGCCGTTGTTCGAATCGGTGCTCGAATCCCGATTCGCGATGGGCGCGATTCCGGCGATCGGGCTGCTGCTCACCCTCGGCACCTACCGCGCTTTTGTCGAACTTCGTGGACCGCGCCGCACGGCAGCCGGTGTCTGGCTGGTGGCTCTCGCCGTCGCGATGATTCCCCTGATCCCGACCCCCATCGACGCCGATCAGCGATCTGCGACGCCCGAATTCATCACCAGCGGCTCGTGGGAGAACTACGTCAGCGACGGCACCCTGGTGACGGTTCCCGTCGCGAGCGCCGAAGACGCCCGCGCACTGAGCTGGCAGGTCGACGCCGACTTCGGCTTCCCCATCGCCGGCGGGTACTTCGTCGGCCCGGATTCGAAGACCCGCGCCGGAATCTACGGCGCCGAGTCCCGGCCCACCTCGACCCTGCTGGTCAATGCCAAACAAACCGGCAAGGTCCCGTTGATCGACGTGGGCACCAGAGCGAACGCACTGACCGACCTGCGGTACTGGCACGCCGACGTACTGGTGCTTCCCCGATTCTCCGGCGACGACGCCCTGCGCCACACGGTCGACGAGCTGGTCGGCTTCGACGCCAAGCGCGTCGACGACGTGTGGGTGTGGGACGTACGAGACCTCGTGAGCGGCAAGACCTCCAACCAGAGCTGAGCGGGTTGATCAGCGGGTCATGATCACCGGACCGTCTTCGGTGATCGCGACCGTGTGCTCACTGTGCGCAGCCCGGGCGCCCGAAACGGTGCGAAGGGTCCACCCGTCGGCGTCGTGCCGGTAGTCGTCGGTTCCGTCGGCGATGAGCATCGGTTCGATGGCGATGACCAGGCCGGGACGCAGCCGGAAGCCTTTGCCTGCTCGACCTTCGTTGGGCACGTCCGGGCCTTCGTGCATCTCGCGGCCGATGCCGTGCCCACCGTGATCGGCCAGCATGCCGTACCCGCGGCCACGCGCGTACTGTCCGATCGCGGCACCGATGTCGCCCAATCGGTTTCCGGGCTGGGCAGCGGCAATGCCACGGGCAAGTGCCTCATCGGTCGCGTCGATCAGTGCCTGATCCTCACTACTCCCCCGCCCGACAGTGAAGCTGATGGCGGAGTCGCCGCACCAGCCGTCGAGTCTCGCGCCGCAGTCGATGCTGACCAGGTCACCGTCGCGAAGCCGGTACTCATTCGGGATACCGTGCACCACAGCATCGTTCACACTCGCACAGATGGCGCCTGGGAACGGCGTCGATGCCGTTGCCGGCCGGTAGTTCAAGAACAGCGCCGAGGCGCCGGCCGCCGAAATAACCTCCGCGGCAACGGCGTCCAATTCGAGCAACGTCACCCCGACGCTTGCCGCCTCACGCGCCGCAGCCAGAGCCTGCGCCGTGATTCTCCCAGCCGCCGCCATCGCGTCGATTTCCCCTGCGGTCTTGATTTCGACCATTTCGAACACCTTCCTTGTCGAATAACTATACCGGTATTACTATAAGCACATGGTGCGCGTGCCGCTGACGGCGGAAGAACTCGAACGAGGACTACGACTGGGTGAACTCCTGCGATCGGCGCGGGGGGACCGAAGCATGGTTCAGGTAGCGCTCGACGCCGGCATCTCCGTCGAAACGCTGCGCAAGATCGAAACCGGCCGCATCGCGACACCCGCCTTCTTCACCATCAGCGCGGTCGCGGAAGTGTTGGGTATTTCACTCGACACCATCGCCCGAACACTTGAAACACCACAATCCGAACAGGAAGTTGCATCCTGAGTAGTTCTCTCAGGATGTGCGGGCCCGCACTCGCCTAACATCGTTCCTTGTGCCGTCTGAAGTAGTAGTGCCCCCGAAACCCGTGCCCACTGGCCCCGAAGCTCCCCGAGAATCGGATTCCCAGCGAGTCCGGACGGCACGACTCATCGCGATAGTCACCGGACTTCTTGGCCTGCTTCTTGCACTCGCGACGCCGTTCCTGCCCGTCAAGCAGGAAGCCGCGAGCATCGACTGGCCGCAGGGTGGGACCGTCAACAGCGTTTCGTCGCCGCTTATCTCCTACTCGCCCACATCGCTCGACATCAGCATCCCCTGTTCCACTCTCGGCCAGTTGGGCGGCAGCGGCGGCACACTGCTCTCGACCATGCCGAACGGGGCGCCGGACCGAAACGCCCGCGGCCTCACCGTCCGCACCACTGCCGACCGCCTCGAAGCACTCACCCGCGATTCGGTATTGATCTCGACCCCGCTCGATCAACTGAGCGGGTGCACGGCGATCACCATCACGACCAACTCCGAGCAGACCGTCGCGGCGGTCACCGGAATCGACGGCGTCGGCACCACCCTGACCGGTGACTACCGCCCACAGGTTGTCGGCATCTTCACCGACCTGCAGGGCGCAGCGCCCGCCGGACTGTCCGCCCACATGGACGTCGACTCGCGGTTCTCGTCCAGCCCCACACTTCTCAAACTGTTCGCGATGATCGTGGCGGCACTCTCGACCATCGTCTCGCTGTACGCACTGCACCGGATCGACGGCGTCGACGGCCGTCGTGCGCGGCGGTTCCTGCCGGCGCGATGGTGGAAGTTCACCGGCATCGACGCCCTGGTTATCGGCACGCTGGCGCTGTGGCATGTGTTCGGCGCCAACACTTCCGACGACGGTTACCTGCTCGGCATGGCCCGAGTCTCGGAGCACTCCGGGTACATGGCCAATTACTTCCGTTGGTTCGGCGTCCCCGAAGCGCCGTTCGGTTGGTACTACGACGTGCTGGCGCTGTTCGCGAAGGTCAGCACCGCGAGCATGTGGATGCGCCTGCCCGCGCTGATCGCCGGCATTCTGTGTTGGATGGTGATCAGCCGCGAGGTGATCCCGCGACTCGGTGTTGCGGTGCGCCGCAACAAGGTTGCCATCTGGACCGGCGGGCTCGTGTTCCTCGCCTTCTGGTTGCCGTACAACAACGGCCTGCGCCCCGAGCCCATCATCGCCCTCGGCGCTCTGCTCACGTGGTGCTCCATCGAACGCGCCATCGCTACCGGACGTCTGTTGCCCGCCGCGATGGCCGTGCTGATCGCCGCATTCTCGTTGGCCGCCGGGCCTTCCGGGCTGATCGCGATCGGCGCGTTGATCGCCGGCGCCCGGCCGATCCTGCAGATCCTGATCGCCCGCGGCAAGCGCGTCGGCTTCCTGTCCCAGATCATGCCGATTCTCGCCGCCGGAACCGTGGTGCTCGTCGCGGTCTTCGCAGATCAAACCCTCGCGACAGTTCTCGAATCGACCAGAGTGCGAACGGCCGTCGGGCCGAATGTTCCGTGGTTCGAGGAACGGTTGCGTTGGGACGCACTGATGACCATCTCCCCCGACGGCTCACTCGCACGCCGCTTCGGCATGTTCGTCATGCTCGTCGGACTCGTCTTCTGCGTCATGATGATCCTGCGCAAGGGCCGGATCCCGGGCACCGCTATCGGGCCCTCCCGCCGAATCCTCGGCATCGTGTTCGCGTCGCTGCTCCTGATGCAGTTCACCCCCACCAAGTGGACTCACCACTTCGGTGTGTACGCCGGTCTGGCCGCCACGGTGGCCGTCCTTGCCGCCGTCGGTGTGAGTGCGTCGAGCATGCGTTCCAAACGAAACCGCGCGCTGTTCGCCGCGGGCATCCTGTTCATCCTCGCTGTGGCGTTCACGAGCTCCAACGGCTGGTGGTACGTCTCGAGTTACGGCGTCCCGTGGTGGGACAAGCCGCCGTCAATCGCCGGCAAGGGATTCTCGACGGCCTTCCTCGGCCTCACGATTCTCGCGCTGCTGCTGGCAGCGTGGTACCACGTCATGGAGCCGCGCCGGCGAAACGGCACAGAGGACAGCGTCAAGAAGACCAGGCGACTCCGCCTTCTCGCCCCGTCACCGTTGACCATCGCGGCCGGAGCGGTCGTGCTGTTCGAGGTGCTGTCCCTGCTCAAGGGCGCGGTCGCGCAGTACCCCGCGTATTCGATCGGCAAGTCCAACATCGAATCCGTCTTCGGCGGAAGCTGCGGTCTCGCGGGTGAGGTACTCGTCGAGTCCGATCCGAACGCCGGCGTTCTGCAATTGACGGATCGGCCCACCGATCTCGCCGGCGCGGGTGCATTCGGTGCGAGCGAATCAACCGGGTTCTCGCCGGACGGAGTCGCCGGCGACCTCACCGCAGACGCCGAGGACTCGACGGCGGGCAGTGCAAACAGCCTCGACACGACAACATCTCAGTCCGGCACCACCACGCCGGGAACCGGATCCGGAACCGCCGGTGGCTCGCAGTCGACGGCCGGCGTCAACGGCAGCAACGTCGCGCTCCCGTTCGGGCTCGACCCCGCAAAAACCCCGGTGCTCGGTAGTTACGGAGCACCTCAGAACGCGTCACTGACCACCGGTTGGTATTCACTCCCCGAGCGCAACGACGCCGCACCGCTCCTGACCGTCGCGGCCGCCGGACGCATCCGCTACGTCAACTCCGACGGCATCGTCACCCCCGGCGCAGTGCTGCAGGTCGAGTACGGCAAGAAGCAGGCCGACGGGAGCGTCGACGCACTGGGACGTGTCGATCCGATCGACATCGGCCCGTCGCCGTCGTGGCGCAACCTGCGCGTTCCGATGGATCAGCTGCCCGCCGACGCCGACACCGTGCGTCTGGTGGCCAGTGACACCGACATCAGCGCCGACCAGTGGCTGGCGGTCACACCGCCACGAGTGCCGACCATGCGCACGCTGCAGGACGTCGTCGGATCCACCGATCCCGTGCTGATGGACTGGGCTGTCGGTCTGGCCTTCCCGTGCCAACGTCCGGTGGATCACCTGTACGGCGTCGCCGAGATCCCCGACTGGCGCATCCTGCCCGACCGCATCGGCGCGGAGTCCACCAACGCCTGGCAGGACCACTACGGCGGCGGACCGCTCGGCTGGACTACCGAACTGCTCTCGGCCAGGGCATTGCCGACCTACCTGGACAACGACTGGGATCGTGACTGGGGTTCGCTCGAGCAGTACACACCGCTCGATTCGGACGCGGTTCCCGCGCAAATGAACGTCACCACCGAGACCCGATCGGGCACCTGGACACCGGGCCCGATTCGTTACCAGTCGTAACTGTTACGCGTGGACCTACCAACCACCCAGGCACGGTAGGTCCACGCTCAGCCCTGACATACCATCGGTAGCCGTGCCCGACGCCGTGACAGCTTCACCTCAGACTTCGAGTTCGCCGCCTCCTGCTGGTCAGGATGCCCGCGAGCGTTTCCATCGCACGCGATGGGTCGCGATCATCGCCGGCTTGCTCGGCTTCGTGCTCGCACTGGCAACTCCGCTGCTTCCCGTCGTGCAGACGACGGCTTCGGTCAACTGGCCGCAGAACGGTGTGATCGGCGACGTCGAGGCACCTCTGATGGCGCAGGTTCCCATCGACGTCAACGCGTCGATCCCCTGTACCGCGGTCAGCTCGCTGCCCGAGGGCGGCGGCATCCTGCTGTCGACGGCACCTGCACAGGGCGACGGCGCGGCACTGTCGTCGATGTTCGTCCGGGTGTCCGCGACGAGCGTCGACGTGCTCGATCGCAACGTCGTCGTCGCTTCGGCGGCACGCGAGGACGTCGAGTCCAGTCGCTGTGGCGCCATCGCGTTCAGCTCTGACGTCAACCGAACCACGGCAGAGTTCGTCGGACTGACCTATCCCGACGGCAACCCGATTCGTGGCCAGCTCGACGGTGACTTCCGCCCGCAGGTGGTCGGCGTCTTCAGCGACCTGCCCGACGGCGCTGCCCCCGAGGGCCTCGGCTTCTCGATGACGATCGACTCACGTTTCTCCTCGAGCCCCAGCGTCTTGAAGCTGGTCGCGATGATCGTGGCAGTCCTCTCGACCATCGTCGCGCTGGTCGCCCTGGCTCGCCTCGACGGCACCGACGGCCGCAAGCACCGACGCTTCCTGCCCGCACGCTGGTGGAAGTTCTCCGGTATCGACGGAGTGGTGGTCGGCACGCTCGTCGTGTGGCACTTCATCGGCGCGAACACCGCCGACGACGGCTACCTCCTCACCATGGCTCGAGTCTCACCGGACGCGGGATACATGGCCAACTACTTCCGTTGGTTCGGCGTTCCCGAGGCCCCGTTCGGTTGGTATTACGAAGTGCTGGCCGTGATGGCGAAGATCTCGACCGCGAGCCCGTTCATGCGTCTGCCCGCTCTGCTCGCCGGAATCCTGTGCTGGATGGTCATCAGCCGCGAGGTCGTCCCGCGTCTCGGCCGGGCGGTTCGCCGGAGCAACGTCGCCCTCTGGACCGGCGGGCTGGTGTTCCTGTCCTTCTGGCTGGCGTACAACAACGGTCTTCGCCCCGAGCCCATCGTGGCTCTCGGCGCACTGCTCACCTGGTGCTCCATCGAGCGCGCCATCGCCACCGGACGTCTGCTGCCCGCGGCCACGGCAATCTTGATCGGCGCCTTCACTCTTGCCGCCGCACCCACCGGATTGATGTGTATCGCAGCCCTTCTCGCCGGTGTGCGCCCGTTGGTGCGCATCGTCGTCAAGCGTCACCGACTGGTCGGCACCCTGCCGCTTCTCGCTCCGATCGCCGCTGCCGGAACCATCGTGCTGGTGGTCATCTTCGCCGACCAGACCTTTGCCGGCGTCATGGAAGCCACGCGCGTCCGAACGATCATCGGCCCCAATCTCGAGTGGTACCAGGACTTCCTGCGCTACTACTACCTCTTCGTCCAGACAGTCGACGGCTCGGTTGCCCGACGCTTCGCGTTCTTGACGATGATCCTGTGCCTCTTCACGACGCTCTTCGTGTTGTTGCGCCGCGGCCGCGTCCCCGGTGCGGCAACCGGTCCGTCGTGGCGCCTGGTCGGCGTCGTCTTCGGCACGATGTTCCTGATGATGTTCAACCCCACCAAGTGGACTCACCACTTCGGTGCGTACGCGGGCATCGCCGGTTCTCTCGCCGCGCTGACCGCCGTGGCCGTGTCCGCGTCCGCCCTGCGCTCGCGTCGTAACCGATCGGTGTTCGTGGCCGGACTGCTCCTGATGCTCGCGTTGACGTTCGCCGGCATCAACGGCTATTGGTACGTCTCGAGTTACGGCGTGCCGTGGTTCGACAAGACCATCTCCTACGACGGCCGTGAATCCAACACCCTGTTCCTCGCGCTCTTTGCTCTCGCCTTGGCCTTTGCCGCCTGGCAGTACCTGCGTGAGGGATTTGCCGCCCCGCCCGAGAAGCCGAACACGGCCAAGGGCAGACGAATTCGCAAGTTCGCGGCCGCTCCCCTCACCGTGATTGCCGGTCTGATGGTCCTGTTCGAGGTGCTCTCGCTACTCAAGGGTGCAGTGTCGCAGTACCCGGCGTACTCGCTGGGCCGAAGCAACATCGAGGCACTCGCGGGCAAGACCTGCGGCATGGCCGAGGACGTTCTGGTCGAGACCGACGTCAATTCCGGGAATCTGCGGCCTCTGACCGCTCCCGGATTCAACGCCGAGGATCCGTTGTCCGGAGTTGATTCGAAGGGCTTCTCCCCCAATGGGGTTCCCAGCGATCTGACTGCGGATTACATCGAAGTCAAGCAGGGCATGGGCAATACCGACAGCCAGAGTGTCGGTCCCACCTTCGCCACCGGTTCCGGTGCCGGAACCAGCGGCGGCACCGGCAACGTCGGCGTCAACGGCAGCACGGCCAAGCTCCCCTTCGGCCTCGATCCGTCGAAAACGCCGGTCATGGGCAGCTACCAGCCCGGCGTGCAGGAACCTGCTTCCCTCATCTCGAGTTGGTACGGATTGCCCACTCGCAGTGAAGAATCACCGCTGGTGGTCATGTCTGTCGCCGGGCGTGTGTGGTCCGTCGACAACACCGGTGCGATCACGTACGGCCAGTCACTTCTGGTCGAGTACGGCAAGACTCAGCCCGACGGAACCGTGCAGGTTCAGGGTTCGTACATGCCGCGAGACATCGGACCCGCGCCGTCGTGGCGCAACGTCCGTATCCCGATCGACGAACTCGCGCCGGACGCGGACGCCGTTCGGGTGGTCGCGTTCGATCCCAACCTCACGGGCGATCAGTGGATGGCATTCACGCCGCCGCGCGTGCCCAAGCTCGAGTCCCTGAACTCGTACATCGGCAACGAGCAGCCGGTCCTCCTGGACTGGGCTGTCGGCCTTCAGTTCCCGTGCCAACGTCCGTTCACACATCAGAACGGTGTGGCCGAGATGCCGAACTTCCGCATCCTCCCGGACCGTCCTCTTGCGGTCAGTTCCACCGACACCTGGCAGTCCGCGGACAACGGTGGCCCGCTCGGATTCACCGAGGTTCTTGCCGGTGCGACGACGGTTCCTACGTACCTGAAGGACGACTGGGCGCGGGACTGGGGATCACTCGAGCGGTACGACCGGTACTTCCCCAATGCGGTTCCGGCAGAGGTGGAGACGGGCACCGCAACCCGCTCGGGCATGTGGATGCCCGGCGAGATGCGAGTGCACTAGCCTGCGCTACCTACTCGGGTGACTGCTCGGGTGCGACGTACGGAGACGGCCGAGACCGCTCCGACAACGACGACGCACCCGAGTAGTTGCCCAACGCCTGGCCGTTCGCCGAGCAGCACAACTGCCAGCAGCACGGCGAGAACCGGTTGCATGAGCAGGAGCGTCGCGCCCACCTCGGCGGGAAGCCGAGGGAGCGAGTTCCCCATCAGCATCCAGCCGAACACCTGGCCGACCAGTGCCAGTGCCGCGAGCCAGCCGAACGCTTCCCAGCCCGGGACGAAATCGATCCGGCCCCACAGTGATCCGATGACGGACCCGGCGATGCCCGCGGACGTCGTCGAGATCAACACCTGGCTCGCTGCCCGATCCGCCTCGCCCGTCCGGCCGACCACGAAGATGTAGCCGCCGTAGGCGATTCCGGAGACGAGCGAGAGCGCCGTTCCCCACAGCAAGTCGTCGCCGGTTCCCCCACCCCCGAACACGCCGCCCGCCAAGGCGATTCCCGTGAACATGAACGGCAGGGCGAAGACGAACCGCATCGGCACCCGATTGCCGAACACCAACCAGGACAGTGCGGGCACCACGACCACCTGCACGTTCACGACGACGCTCGCCATCCCCGCGCCGATCATCAGAATCGACTGTGACCACAACGCGAAATCCAGCCCGAGCAGCAGACCGCCGAGCACCTGCAGAACGACTGCCCGCCGGCTCGGCTTGCCCACCCGGCGGTACTCCCGCCACGCCAACCACAACAGCGGCGGCAAGGCCAGGAAGCAACGGAAGAAGACGGCGGTCGAGGGCCCCACATCGGCCAGCTTGATGAGGAGCGAACTGATCGAGATCGCAGCTGCGCCTCCGACGACCAGCAGTCGAGGGTCGATGCGCCCCCGAGGAGTTCGGGTGGGTGTCGATGTCTGCGCGGTCGCGGAGGTCAGTGTGGTCACTCGACAATGTTCCTGCCGCTAACTATTCAGCACAAGCAAATGTTCAGACCGTATAATCGGTAGCATTACTACTGTGTTGAATCTCGAAAGACTTCGCGCCCTGCACGCCGTCGCCGAGAACGGATCAGTGGCGGCTGCCGCCCGCACCTTGCATGTCACACCCTCCGGGATTTCGCAGCAGTTGAACAAGCTCGAGCGAGAGGTCGGTGTTCCGCTCCTCGAACCGCAGGGCCGCGGTGTGCGACTCACAGAAGCGGGCCGAATCCTCGCGCGCCGAACCGCAGAGGTTCTCTCGACGCTCGCCCAGGCCGAGGCGGAAATCGCGTCGCTGCAGAGCGAGGTGACGGGCCGCGTACGTATCGGCGCCCTGGTCTCCCCCAGCAGGACGGTGCTGCCGCGAGCCATCGCCGAAATCAGGCATGCGCACCCGCAGCTCGAAATCACCTTCAACGAAGGCGAATCCGAAGAACTGCTCCCCGCACTGATTCGCCGCGACCTCGACGTCGTGGTGGTTGACAGTTGGAGCACTCTGCCCGTCGAACTTCCCGACGGACTCTCCTTCACGCCCGTGTACGACGACGTGGCGCTGCTCGCTCTCCCGGCGTCACATCCGCTGGCGGAGAACAAGGTCGTCGCGCTCAGCGAGCTGTCCGAGCATGCCTGGGCGACGTGGACCCGGGGAACGGACTTTCACACCTTCACCGTCCGGACCCTGCGCGCGCAGGGGTTCGACCCACGAATCGAGTACGAGGTCGCCGAGTTTCCCACCCAGGTCGAATTCGTCGCTCAGGGCCTCGCCGTCGCATTGATTCCACGTCTGGCGAGAGTTGTACCGCCGGAAGGTGTTCGAATGCTCGACACCCTTCCGCCGCTCGGCCGAGACATTTACCTCGCCTGGCGGACCGACAGCGAAAGGCCGGCCGTCCTGGCGGCGATAGAAGCGCTACGCCGCCAGTTCGACGCCCTCGGTGACAAAAAGAACTAGAGCGGCATCAAGTTGTGCTTGCGCGGGTTCTTGAAGATCGTCTTGTCCGCGAGCAACTTCAGAGCCTTACGGATCTCGAGACGCGTCTGCGAAGGCTCGATCACCGCGTCGATGTATCCGCGCTCGGCCGCGATGTACGGCGTCGCGACGAACTCGTTGTAGAAGTTGATCAGCTGAGCACGCACCGCGGGTGCATTCTCGCCGGCCTCGGCGAGCTGACGCCGCCCCATGATGTTGACGGCACCCTCGGCGCCCATCACGGCGATACGAGCGGTCGGCCACGCGAGGTTGATGTCGGCACCGAGCTGCTTGCAGCCCATGACGGCATAACCGCCGCCGTACGCCTTACGAACCACCACAGTCACCTTCGGCACAGTGGCTTCGATGTACGAGAACAGGAAACGCCCGCCGCGCTTGATGACGCCGACCTTTTCCTGATCGACGCCGGGAAGGAAGCCCGGTGTGTCGACGACGAAGACGAGCGGGATGTTGAAAGCGTCGCACAGACGCACGAAGTGAGCGGCCTTGTCGGAGCTGTCCGCGTCGAGGGCGCCGCTGAGGTACGTGGGCTGGTTGGCCACGACACCGACGGGCAGGCCGTCGACGCGGGAGAATCCGGTGATCACGTTGTGCGCGACCTGGGCTCCGATTTCGTGGAAAGTGCCGTCGTCGAAGATCCGCAGAATGATGTCGTGCATGTCGTAGCCGGCATTGTCGGCATCCGGCATGAACGCATTGAGTTCGAGATCCGACTCGGTGATCTCGGGTTCGAGGCCCGGGTTGATCAGCGGCGCCTTCTCCTGGCATGACGACGGCATGAAGCTCAGGTACTCACGCACCCAGTCGAAGGCAGCCTTCTCGTCGGGAGCGACGTGATGGATGTTTCCGTACTCCGCCTGCTTGCGGGCTCCACCCAAGTCCTCGAGGCTGACCTCTTCGCCGGTGACCGACTTGATGACGTCGGGTCCGGTGACGAACATGTACGACTCTTCGGTCGCGACCACGACGTCCGTGTTGATCGGGGCGTACACGGCACCGCCGGCGCATTTACCGAGGATGACCGAGATCTGCGGGCACAGGCCGGACAACGGCTCCTGACGTGAACCCATGTTGGCGTACCAGGCCAACGAGGAAACGGCGTCCTGGATGCGAGCTCCACCGGAATCGTTGATACCGACGACCGGGCAGCCCACCTTCAGCGCAAAATCGTTGACAGCTGCGACCTTACGGCCGAACATCTCTCCGGCGGCACCGCCGAACACCGTCTGATCGTGCGCGAACACGGCTACCGGACGCCCGTCGACGGTTCCGTGACCGGTCATGACGCCGTCGCTGTACGGGTTGCCCTCGCCCGCCATCTTCACCAGGGCACCGATCTCGATGAAGCTACCGGGGTCGAGCAACATGTCGATGCGCTGGCGCGGCGTGCTGTGCCCTGCTGCATCGCGCTTGGCAATGGCCCGAGCCGAGCCGGGTTCCTTTGCCTTCTCCAACTTTTCGCGGAGTTCAGCGAGCTTCTCCGCGGTGGTTGTCGTCACTTCTGAACTCCGGTTTCCGCTGCTTTGGTCTGAGCTGTCTCGATCTGGGCCAGCTTGGTGGTGAGGTCTGCCGCAACCTTCGCGATGTACGGCTCGTCGACGATCTGCAGGTGGTCCCCGCCGATGTAGACGACCTCGAGGTTCTTCACGTAGTCACCCCAGCCACCATCTGCCTTGCGGGTCTTGAATGCAGGCTCGAGCGTCATCAGCTCGTCGTGGTACTTGTCAGCCATGTAGAGCACGACGTCGCCGTCGTAACTGCTGAACTCGGCCGTCTGGATGGCGCGATTGTCCAACCACGACGTCCGCTGATGCTCGATGATGCCGCCGGGAATCTTGGCGCCGCTCATCTTGATCATGTCCATCAAGATCTGGATCTGATCCTCGTCGGCTTCGGTGGAAGCCAGAACGTCAAGCGGCAGCGGCACATCCAGGTTGTAGGTGCGCTTGGCGAACTTGCCGTAGCGCTCCCAACGCTTGCGTCGTTCCGCCTCGGTGTCCGGCACGACCTCGCCGGCCATGACGGTGTCGAGCAGCCCGACCACACGCACGTCGGCACCCTGCTCGCGCAGCAACTTCGCGACCGCATACGACATCACGCCACCGAACGACCAGCCACACAGCACGTACGGCCCGTCGCCCTGGATCTCACGCAGCAGCGGAACGTAAGCAGCAGCGCGGGTTTCGATCGAGCCCTCGACCCGCTCGAATCCGTACATCGGCGTGCCGGCGGGCAGGCGCTTGAGCAGAGGCTCGTACGTCACCGTCGAACCACCGGCAGCATGGAAGACGAATACCGGTACGGCAGTGGAACCTTCGGGGCGGGCACGCAGAGTACGCACGAGTCCGTCGATCTTGCCGTCGTCCTCGAGGTACTGGCGAACGACGTCCGCAAGCTCTTCGATGGTGGTGGAGTCGAGAACGTCGTCGAGAGTGATCTCGCCACCGGCACGCTCGGAAAGCCGAGCAGCAAGCTTCTCGGCGACCTCGTCACCGACGATCGGCAGATCGTTGAAGATGCCCTTGGCCGACTTCCCGGTGACAACCGCCCACGTCGCAAACGTCAAGCGCTCGGCCGCATCTCGCGGCGGAACGTCCGAGCCTGCGTCGTCGGCAGTTCCGGCTCGAGAAGGATCGGAAGGCGCAGCAGCAACCGGAGCAGTGGTAGGTAGTTCCACTGCCACCTCGGCGGGAGCAACGTCCTCGTCAGCAGCGTCGGCCGCCAACTTCTCCGCGGCCTGCTTGTCGGCCATCGCCTGAACCTCTTCGCGATTGTCGATCGCGTAGCGCAGGTACTTGTTGACCTCGTTGAGGCTCGCGTCCTTGACTGCCTGGAGCTGGAGCTGCGGAATGTCGAACTCGTACTCGACGCGGTTCTTGATACGCATCGCCATGAGCGAGTCGAGACCCAGTTCGATGAGCGGAACCTCGGCCGGCAGATCCTCCGGCGAGTACCCCATCGACTCGGCAACCACGATCTTGAGGCGGTCGTCGAGGCTCTGCGAACCGTTCGGATCCCACTTGTCTCCGGCGTCTTCGACGACCTCGGCCAAGGATTCCATCGGCGCACTGGTCTTGACCGGCGCGCTGACGACCAGCTCGGGCAGCGGCTCACCCGACGTGACGACGGCGTCGAAGAGCAGACGGAACGTAGCGCCCTCACGAGCGTGCACCTGCACCGACGCTCCACCCGGATGCGGGTTGAGTGTCGTGGTCAGGGTCGAAGCACCGGCCAGTTCACCGTGCGGAACAGCAGCGGTCAGAGAGACATCCGAAAGCACCTGTCCGGCAGCGGCGCTCACCAGCACCGCCAGGTCGGTGACGGCGGATGCGTCGACCTCCCACACGTGGCGGCCGTCGGGCAGAGCGACGTGCGAACCGGGTACGCGAGCCGAACCGCCGGCACTGACGCGAATGTCGAGCCAATACGGCTTACGCAGGAATGCGGTACGCGGAACCGAAGCGAAATCGCCTGCGGGAAGCAGAGACTCGAGGTTCACGGCATGGCCGTGCACGTACAGCTGCGCGAGAGCGGCAAGAACACCCGCGGACTCGTCTTCCTTACGCTTGAGCGTCTGGATGAGCTCCATGTCGTGCAGGCCCGAATCGAAAGCGGTAGCCGCCACCGACATCAGCGTCACCGGGTTGGGTGCAAGCTCGACAAAAGTGGTGTGGCCGTGGGCAACTGCACCGCGTACCGCATTGGTGAAGTACACGCTGTGGCGAAGACCCTTGACCCAGTACGCCTCTTGATGGATCGGCTCGTGACCGGGACGGTAGAAAGTGTCCTTGTCGACGGACGAGTAGACGCCGAGCTTCAACGTGGTCGGCTCGATACCGGCCAACTCGGCGGCAAGCTCACCGAGCAGCGGATCTACCTGCGAAGTATGGCTGGCGCCCTTGGTCTGCAGGACACGCGCCATCTTGCCGTCGGCCTCGGCGGCCGCGACGATCGCCTCGATGTCCGGCTGCGGTCCACCGATCACCGTGTGCGTCGGAGCTGCGTAAACACAGACCTCGAGCTTGGGGTACGTGGGCAGTAGCGCCTCGATCTCGGATGCGCTGTACTCGAGCAGAGCCATCAGACGGATGTCGTCACCGACAAGTGCGCCCTCGGCCTCACCCATCAGCCGTGAACGTGAACAGATCACGCGGACAGCGTCTTCCAGGTTCAGGCCGCCGGAAACGTACGCGGCAGCGGCCTCACCCATCGAGTGCGGAACCACGGCTTCGGCCTCGGCGCCGTGGTGACGCAGCAACGCGGCCAGACCGACCTGGATGGTGAAGATTCCCACCTGCGCGGTCTCGACGTTGTACTCGATCGAATCGTCGAGGAACATCTCGACCATCGAGTAACCGGCCTCGTCCTGGATCAGCGCGTCGACCTCGTCGACGGCCGCCTTGAAGGCCGAGTTCTCCGTGTAGAGCTGCTTGGCCATCTTGCGGTGCTGCGAGCCGAAGCCCGAGAACACCCACACCGCGCCCTTGGGCGACGGCGAGTCGGCGGAGAAGACTCCTTGAGCAGGCTTGCCTGCGGCGACGGCGCGCAGCGAGCTGATGGCCTCGGAGCGCGTCTGCGCCAGAACAGCGGCGCGCGAGCGTCCGTGGTTGCGACGCGCGAGTGTGCGGGCGACGTCGGCGAGGGGCGTCTTGCTTCCCTCTTCGGTTTCGAGCCAGTCGGCCAGATCAGCGGCTGCGCGGCGACGACGCGACGGCAGCGCGCCGGACACGGCCAGCACAACGGTGCTCTCGTTCTCTGCTGCCGGTTCGTCGACCACCGGGGCATCCACAACCGGTTCATCGACTACCGCGTCGGCAGGTACGTACTCCTTGACCACGACGTGCGCGTTGGTTCCACCGAAACCGAAACCGGAGACACCGGCGACAGCCTTGCCGGTGTAGCGCGGCCAGTCGGTGGCCTCGGGCGTCACCTGCAGGTGCGACTTCTCGAAGTCGATGTGCGGGTTCGGGCCCAGGTAGTTGATCGTCGCGGGAATCTTGTTTTCCTGCATCGCCAGAACGACCTTGATCAGGCCGGCGGCGCCCGCAGCTGCTTCCAGGTGCCCGAAGTTGGTCTTCGCACTACCGAGCAGAGCCGGCTTGTCTTCGTCACGACCACGACCGACGACACGACTGAGCGCGTCGGCCTCGATGGGATCACCGAGATCGGTACCCGTTCCGTGCGCCTCGATGTAGTCGACGGTGGTCGGCACGACGCCGGCGTCGCGGTACGCGAAACGCAACACGTCGGCCTGGGCATCGGGATTGGGTGCGAGCAGACCGTTGGAACGGCCGTCCTGGTTGACCGCGGATCCGGCGATCACCGCGAGGATGGAATCTCCGTCACGCTCGGCGTCTTCGAGGCGCTTGAGCACGACGAGTCCGCCGCCCTCACTGCGAACGATTCCCTGAGCCTGAGCGGAGAAGGCACGCAGTTTTCCGTCGGGAGCGAGCATCCCGGTCTGATCGAAACCGAGGGTTCCGGGAGGGGCCAGCAGCATGTTGACGCCACCGGCCAGCGCGATGTTGGAGTCACCGCTGCGCAGCGAGCGCACAGCCTCGTGAACGGCAACCAGCGAAGACGAACACGCGGTGTCCAGAGCGATGGACGGTCCACGGAAGTCGAAGAAGTACGAGACCCGGTTCGCCACGATGGCCGTCGACGTTCCGGTCAACGCGTACGGATGCGCCGTCGTCGGATCACTGACCGCGAGCAGCTGGTAGTCGTTGGCGGAACTGCCGATGAAAACACCGACCTGCTTGCCCTTGAGCCCACTGGCCGGAATGCGAGCGTGCTCGAGTGCTTCCCATGCGAGTTCGAGTGCGAGGCGCTGCTGCGGATCGACGTTGACGACCTCGAGCGGAGACATCGCGAAGAACTCGGCGTCGAAGCCCTTGACGTCGTCGAGGTACCCGCCCTTGGTGTTCGCGTTCTCGACCGCGGCCTTGATGGCGGGATCCGACATGAACTCGGCCCAGCGGTCCTCGGGGAGGTCGCTGATGCCGTCGCGTCCGTCCGCCAGCATTTCCCACATGTCCGAAGGCGTGTGCCCGGCACCGGGGAATCGTGTGGACAGTCCGACGATGGCGATGTCGTGAGCGTCCGTCGCGCCGCCTGAGACGTAGTACGAGGCGTCGACGGTCTCCTCCGGCGCCTCGGGCTCACCTTCGATGATCCGAGTAGCCAGCGAAGCGATGGTGGGGTGTTGATAGGCAACCGTGGCGGTCAGCGTGACGCCGAGCAGATCCTCGATGTCTCCGCTCAGAGCGACTGCGTCCCGCGAGGCGAGCCCGAACTCTTCCATCGGGCGATCGTCCGTGATCGAACCCGCCGGCTGACCGGTCGCGTTGGCGATCCAATTGCGAAGCCACTCACGCAGCTGCGCGACACTCATCTCGCTCACAACGTCTTTGCTCTGCGCACCATCTTGTTCAACCATCAACTCACCAAGCCACCGATCATGAAGGGACTGCTCCTCAAACGCTATCGGGGAATGCGGTCTGCTGATAGCCGCCTCGCAACGTTCCCTCGATATAGCTCGCCTTACACGCGCGGCGAGCGATCTTGCCGCTGGACGTACGCGGAATCGAACCCGCGGGGACGAGCAGGATGTCTCGGGCCGTAACACCGTGACGGGAAGAAATCGCCGCACGCACGGTGTCCGCGATCGGCTGCGGATCGGCCTTGCCTGCGCCGGGAGCACGCTCGGCCACGATGACCAACTGCTCCGAGGAATCGTCGTCGTCGAACTTCAGACCCGAGTGCGTGTTGGAGAACACGACGGACGGCAGCTGGTTGGCCGGTACGGCAAACGCAGCGATGAAGCCGGGGCGCAGAGCCGGGCTGGCTTCCTGAGCCGAAGCCTCGAGGTCCTGCGGGTAATGATTGCGACCGTCGACGATCACGAGGTCCTTGACGCGCCCGGTGATGTACAGCTCGCCGTCGACGTAGACGCCGAAGTCGCCGGTACGCATCCAGTTGGCATCCGCCGGCGTGCCCTCGGTGTGGCTGTCTTCGCTCAACCGATTGTCCAGCTTGTTGTGGAAGGTCTCCGCCGTCTCGTCGGGGCGACCCCAGTAGCCGATACCGATGTTCTCGCCGTGCAACCAGATCTCGCCGACGTGATTGTCGGGGACCTCGGTCAGCGTCTCGGGATCGACGATCGCCGCCCACTGACTGCGCGAGACGTACCCACAGGAGACCTGCGCGATTGCGTTCTCGGAGTACTGGTCGACGATGACCATGCGTCCCTTGTTGAGTTCCGTGCGGTCGACGTAGATGACCTTGGCCTCGTCGGAATGCTTGGTCGAGGAGACGAAGAGCGTCGCCTCGGCCATGCCGTACGACGGCTTGATCGCAGTCTTGGGCAGACCGTACTGAGCAAAAGCGTCGTTGAACTTGCGCATCGACGACGTCGTGACCGGCTCACTGCCGTTGATCAGACCGATGACGTTGCTCAGGTCCAGGGTCTCGCCGTCCTTCGGCAGGCCACGCGCGGCAGCGTGCTCGAAAGCGAAGTTGGGAGCGGCAGCAAAGGTGCCGGCGCCGTCGGAAACCGCAGCAAGTTCCTTGATCCACCGGTACGGCCGCTGCACGAAAGCACGCGGGCTCATGATGGTGATGTACTTGCCGCCCAGAGCAGGCAGGATGACCGTCAGCAGGCCCATGTCGTGGAACAGCGGCAGCCACGTGACGCCCCGAGAGTCCTCGTTGAGTTCGATGGAGTCGACCATCTGGAGCGCGTTCGTTCCGACAGCACGATGGGTGATCTCCACGCCGGCGGGAACTCGGGTCGAACCCGAGGTGTACTGCAGGTACGCGATGTCGTCGAGTTCGATGTCGGGGCGAACCCACGTTTCACCGACGGTGTCGGGAATCGCGTCGACGGCGATGATGCGCGGACGCTCGGCAGCGGGAAGCGAGCGGAACAACTGTCGAACACCGGCCGCCGACGATGCGGCAGTCAGAATCGCAGTCGGCTTGCAGTCACCGAGAACAGCGTGAAGACGGTCGGTGTGACCGGGCTCGTCCGGATCGAAGAGCGGCACCGCGATGGAACCGGCCTGAATGGCCGCGAAGAACGAAATGACGTAGTCGAGTCCCTGCGGAGCAAGAATCGCGACACGGTCGCCACGCTTGGTGACCTGCTGCAGACGGGCTGCAACAGCGCGCAGACGCACACCGAACTGCTCCCAGGTCAGCTCCAGGGCTTCACCGTCACGCTCGCGTGAGTAGTCGATGTACCGATACGCGAGCTCGTCCGCGTTGACACGCGAGTGTTGCTCGACGTAGTCGACCAGCGTGAAGCCTGGTTGCAGGCGGATCTGGCCCTTCTCGTCGAGAAAGCCATCGAACAGCGCGTTCATTCCATCTCCTCCGAAGCGATCACACAAGCACTGTCTTTCATGCCTGCGCCCCAGACTTCCTTCGCTCTCTCGGGTCCATCTTCGATCAATCGAATCGCACTTTGTGCGCAACTCACCTGAATCACTTCATCGATCCCAAACCATCGATATGTTACAGATTCGCATCGTCCGTATTCTCCGGCCTACTCGCCCGCCAGTAACGGGATGATCGGGGCGAACGCTTCCATCTGCGTCGGGAAGACCCCGACGTACGACATCGACGTCTTCTCGCGGACCAGTCGAATCTGGTCTGCGATTTCCTCGAAAGTGCCCACAGCCAGGTATGGAGAGTTCAACAGCTCCTCCACGCTCAGCTTACGATCCACTTCGATGTTCGGCGGAAAACCTTGGTCCAGAGCGGCGATTGCCATTTCGGCAGCCTGCTCTCGATCATCGGTGATCATGATCATGGTGATGGTCCAGTTGAGTTCGATCTCATCGAAACGCTCGCCGGCAGCTTCGCGGATCCGCTCGACACGTTCGATGGTCTTTTCCATCGTGATTCCGGAGAGCAGAAGCCGCCCGTCACGGTTGGTCGGTGTGGCGACCGAGATGATGTCCGCGTACTTCGCCGCGAGAGCAAGCATCTTCGGGCCTCCGCCGCCCACGATGATCGGTGGCCGCGGGCCCTGCCGCGGTCGCGGGCTGCCCTTGAGGCCGCGCACCTGATAGTGCTTGCCTTCGAAAGTGCATTCCTGCCCGCGCAGCAGAACGTCGAGAATCTGCAGAGACTCCTCGAGCTTCTCGATGCGAACGCCCGGACTTTCGTAGGCGATACCGCCCTTGTCGAACTCTTCCTTCATCCAGCCCGCACCGATACCGAGTTCGAGTCGACCACCGGACAGCACGTCGATAGTCGCCGCGTCCTTCGCGAGCACAGCAGGATGACGGAAGCCGTTGGCCAACACGGCGGTGCCGAGACGAATCTTGTCGGTGGCCACCGCGAGCGCTCCGAGAGCGGCGATCGGGCCGACCTGATTACCCAGGTGATCCGGAATCATGAACGAGTCGTAGCCGAGTTCCTCGGCCTTCTGCGCGAGCTTGACGAAGCGTCGCGCACCACCCTCTTCGGCGTTGCCCTCGCCACCGGCCGCAAACCGAAATTTGCGTAGGGCATCGCTGCCGTGGGTGGAACTCATATATCGATCTCCTGTGATGGACACGTACGTCGTACTCGAACTACAAACTCGGACAAATCGAACCTACTCGCCAGTCACTTACGTGACAGCACTGTAGAGGAAGCCCCCGGACCGTGCAGCACTCTACCGGGACCAAACGAGCAGATTACCCGCGAGCGAACTCCCGAGACGCCCGATTGTGACGAATCAACAGTGCGGCGGTGACTCAACTGTGGGGCGGCGTCGGTGCAGCGTCGATCTTCTCCGCAGCCCACTGTGCCATCCATTGGGTGGCCGTCGTGCCGTTCGGATCGACTTGGAAGGAGTTGTACATCGCGTGCACAGGGTTGTTGTAGTACTCGAGCAGTCGCGGCGCCGAACTCAGCCAGTTGGTCGGGTTGAGAGCGGCTGCCGGCGCGTCGCAGATACCGTCGCTCGGCGCGCAGATCTGATAGGTCCGATCGTTGAGGTCACCGAACCCGCCGGGCCTCGGGCCGGTCATCGTGAGACCGGGCAGCTTCAGCCCGTTCAGCGACAGCTCGGCGCCGACACCGGCAACGCTCGGGCCAACGGTGTTCCCGAACGCCGGATCGCGCCGACCGTCGGCGATCAAGCCGACGCCCAGAACCAGATCGGCAGGCACCGCGCCGGTACCGTCGCCGATACTCGCGGCGACGTCACCCGCGATCACCGCGCCCTGGGAAAATCCGGTCAGGACGTAACTCGTGAGCGGGCACTCGGCGTGCCGCTTCATCAGAAAGTCGTTAGTGGCAGCAGTTCCCGCGGCCCGACTGTTGTTGTAGGACTGCTGTCCGTCCGGCGGGATCGCAACCGGATTCGAAAACTGTGCGACATACGGAACGGTGTAGACGTCGGCCCGTGAAGTATCGAACTTCTCCTGCAGAGGACGGGTCACGTTCAGCATCAACGACGCCGGATTGGCCGTCGGGTTGTACGGGTCGTCGGTAGCGCTCGACTCCCACGTACCCGGTATGGCTACTACCTGGACATCGGGGCAACTGGCCGGCTGAGACACCGGAGGCTCCGGGCTCGGCGGGATCGGAGTCGGCGAAGGCACCCGCCCGGCCAGGATGTACCAACCGCCGATCACGACCGCTGCGACCACAAGAATGATCAGCAGCGGGATCAGGCACCCACGACGCTTTCCAGACCTCGCCATGACCCGCGCCTACTTGCAGTAGGTGGCGTTGGCGACGTCGATGTAGATCTGAGCGTTCGCACCTGCCTGCTCGGGAGTGATCTGCTTGCCTTCCGCCGACGCTTCCTGGCCGACGAAGGCGGTCACGAAGGTCAGGACCTCGTCGTCGGTCTGAGGACCGGCAGCGCAGATGTAATTGGCCGTGTTGACGGCGATGCTTCCGTCACCGGCTGGGGTGATGCCCTTCGCCTTCAGTCCGTCGAGGAACTTCTGTGCCTCGGGACTGACCTCGACGACTGTGGGACCCGGGAAGCCCTCGATGCTCTGCGGCTGCTCCGGCGGCGCGGTGGCCGCGGCTCCCGGACTGGTGGGCGCAGCCGACGCCGTCGTGGTCGCAGAGGCGGACGCAGATGCCGAACCGCTCGAGGACGAAGCCGCCGCGGACGTCGTGGTGACCGGATTGGAGGTTGCAGTGGAGTCGTCACTACCGCACGCGACAAGCGCGCCACCGGTGGCGAGCGCCAGGGCGCCGACCGCGATCGCGCGTGCACAAGTGTTTCGGTTACCCGAGAAAAGCGACATCAATGTCCGTCCTTGCCTTCAGTCGAAAGTCCATCAACAGGTTACGCAACGCACGCGGGCGGGCACCGATCCGTGATCGGGCCCGCCCGTCGTGCACCACTGTGAGTTAGTGAACTTCTGTCTTGTCACCGATCACCGTGATGTAGCCGAACTGGAAGTTCTGCTGGACACCACCGGGAATGTCGAACTTGTCACTGATCGGGAATCCGAGTCGTCCACCTTCGTATCCGACGCTCTTCCAACCGTCGAACAGCGGACCGTTCTCGACGGACCATGCACCGGTGCCGGGGCTCCAGTAGATGTTGCCGCCCTCGAACTCGGTGAAGCGTCCGTTGTCCTTGATCGGAACCTCGTTCGACTTCGGGAATCCGAGCCAGCCGTTTTCCCAGCCGAGTTCGCCGTACTTGCCCATGATCATTCCGAGAACCGCGTGAGTTCCGTTGGCGCTGCTGTACATTGCGCCGATCTCGAATCCCTGGACCTTGCCCGGCTTGCCGGGGGTCGCGATCTCGTCGGCAGTCGGGTAGCCGAGCGGGCCACCTTCCCAACCCTGTGCGGACCACTCGGCGAGGATGTCACCGCTGACGGGGTGAGCGCCGGTCTGCGGGGTCCAGTAGATGGAGCCGTTCTGGAAGTGGTTGAAGCGTCCGCGTCCGTCGGGGGTACCGAGTTCGGGGGTACGCGGGAAGCCGAGCGGGCCGGCCGCTGCTCCGGTGTTCATGTACGCGCCGGCGATACGACCGGCGACGGGCTGGGCGCCCGTTCCACTGGTGAAGTAGATGCGACCGTTGCGGAAGTCCTGTGCCAGGCCACCCGCGACGCTGTACTCGGGGGTGATGCAGTCACCGATCCAGCCGTTGGCTGCGGCCGTCGCACCGATCTCACCCGAAGTGCCGCAAGCCGGCTTCTCGACCTCGACGCCGATGGCGTTGGCCAACTGCGGCCACAGCTGATGAAGCTCGAACTGCCAGTACGGCCACGAGTGGGTTCCGGACGGGCGGTAGTTGACCTGCGCGGGGATTCCGAGCTGGTTGAGCTTGGTCGCGAAGGTCTGCGAGGTCAGGCGAGCGAGGATCTCGAGGCCCATGCCTGCGTAGTTGGTGCTCACGCCGGGAATTCCCGACGGCTGGTCGTACGGGCCGGTCGTACCGCTACCACTCGAGACGTACAGGCTGACGCCCTTGAGCTTCTCGGCGAGCGCGTACGGATCGTGTGCAGCCCACTGCGGGTTGGACGGCGGTCCCCACATCGCGGCGGAGTTGTATCCACCGGCGTCGGTCATCGCGAACTGGATTGCCTGAGGCATGCCGAGCGAGGTGGTGGTGAGGATGCCGGAGAGCGAAGCGGCGAACTTGAAGAAGCCGGGGTTGCGCGCCGTGAGGAACATGGCGGACGTGCCGCCCATCGACAGTCCGACGACACCGCGTGTCTGCGTGGTCCGCCAGTCCTTTTCGAGGATGGGGGGCAGTTCCTTGGTCAGGAACGTCTCCCACTGGTAGTTCTTGCCGTTGTCGGGCTGGAGCCAGTCGGAGTAGAAGCTGGACTGACCGCCGACCGGGAGGATGACGTTGACGTTCTTGTCCGCGTAGAAGGACTCGGCGTCGGTCTCGTAGGTCCAGGCGTTCTCGTTGTCGGTCGCGCGAAGACCGTCGAGCATCCAGACCGAGGGGAAGCTGGCCGACGGATTGACGTTCCAATCGCGGGCCAAGAGGATCTGCACCTGAATCGGGGTGCCCATCGCGGGAGAGTTCACCCACAGCGCGACGCGACGCTCGCTGAGCCAGTCGACCTTCGTGACCGCTGCTCCGGTGGGGTTCTGGGTGGCGGCCGGTGCGGCCTGAGCAGGTGCCGGCGCGGCTGCCGCGGTTCCGGCCGTCGTCAAGCCCGCGGCGATCGGCAGAACCAGCATCGCTGCCAGTGCGCCGACGACCTTTGTCCGGAAGGTTGCCCGGGACCGGCGACGGTCCTCCGTGGCAAGGCCTACTCGCATGAGCTCACTCTCTTTCCTTACGTTCGGTCCGCGCGTCGATCGTGTGGCCGCCTGAGCAGCCAGACCCCCGTTGAAACTATTTCTACACGCAAACGATCCCCGCTTGGGGTAGCCGCGCTGTTACTGGTGGTGCAATTGTTACTGACATCGGGCGCTTGTGCAGCACCTGAATACACAAGTGCCGTCCCGGTTCTCCTTCGAGGAGTCCGGAACGGCACTGGTGAAGTGACTAGGTCACGGGATCGCGCACGATCACCAAGCGTTCATGGTGTCGAGGATCTGGCCGCGAGCCTTCCACAGCTCTGCCGACCAGTACGGCCACGAGTGCGTGCCGTTGGACGGGAAGCTGTAGGTGGCCGGGATACCCAGCGAGTTCATGCGGATCTGGAATGCACGAGTGTTGACCAGGGCGAGAGCCTCGAGGCCCATGCCGTTAGCCGTGTTGTAGTAGTCGATCGGTGCGCGCGGGTGGTCGTATTCACCGGGCAGGCCGCTTGCCGACGAGATGTACATCGACAGGCCCTGCAGACGCGGTGCGAAGACGAACGGGTCGTTGCGCAGCCAGGACGGGCTCCACGGCGGTCCCCACATGGAGTCGACGTTGAAGCGACCGGCATCGAGCATTGCGACGCGGATTGCCTCGCGCATGCCCGGAGCCGAGATGTTCAGGTAGCCCGACAGCGAGCCGGCGAACTTGAACTGGTCACGGTGGTAAGCAGCCAGCGTCAGAGCAGCGCTGCCACCCATCGAGAGGCCGAGGACCGCGTTGTTGGTGGGCGAGACGCCGTAGTTCGCGAGGAAGTTGGGCAGTTCTTCGGTGAGGAAGGTTTCCCACTTGTACGTGATCTGCTGGCCGTTGAAGTTCGACGGTGCATACCAGTCGCTGTAGAAGCTGGACTCGCCGCCGACGGGCATCACGAGGGTGATGTTGTCGTTGCGGTACTGGTCCATCGCATTGGTCTCGAAGCTCCACGCGTTGGCGTCGTTACGCGCACGCAGGCCGTCGAGGAGGTAAAGGGCAGCGTTTCCGCCGCGAGCGGCCCACTGGACCTGGACCTTGATGTTGCCCATCGAGGAGGGCACCCACAGCTCGTCGTATCCGCCGGAGGGGGCGGTGTGGCTGGGAGCAGTGTGCGCAGGCGCAGCAGAGGCGACAGCACTACCGGCAACTCCTGCAGCAAGGGGGAGCACAAGTGCTGCGGCACCGATGGCCAACGCTCGGTGCTTGAGGCGCTGGGTCAGCCTCTTTCTGGCAAAACGCATGGATACTGCTCTCTCTCTTCGTCTGCGGAACCCACTCGGTGGAGTGGTTCCGGCGGATTCCGTCGGGGAACAGGCTTTTCTGCCAGCCCGAACGAGTTCGGGTCGGCAGCGGACCTCTTCCAAGTCACACTGCGCTCGCTGGACTTTATGTCACAGGTTCAGCTGTGACAAATAGGTGGACCGTTACGTCCCAATCCGCGAGCAACACCGTCATCACCCCTCGGGGGTGATTCAGGTTAGGTGAATCGTCTTCGAGTACATCGTGGCCAATCAATTCGGTGTTACTGAATCGACATATTCAAACCCTCAACAGTCGGTGATGCTGATCACATCACCTGGGTGACTCCGGTGGAACGAGACCGCAGCGTTCCAATTCGTAGGCCGGAACCCGGTCGAATCGGTACTTCGCGAAGTCGAATGCCTGCTGGAAGTTCTGTTTGAATCTGGCCCAGGTCAGCTCGGAGCGGTACGACGTGAGTAGCTCCTGAGTTTCCGGGCAGGTGATGGCCAGCTTTGCGTCCGCAACCCAGTCTTCGTCGAGGAAGAACGGCAGCCACGGTCGAACGTCGATCATTCCCGTGTCCGCGACCACCCAGTCCGGATAGAGATTCTTGTCGTGCCCGATCCGGCCGTCCTCGAGTCGCTCGGTGTGAGCTGCCAGGGGGTACGCCAGCCCCATCTGATCGAGCACCCGAACGTCGAGGCCGACGTTCATGCTCGTCATTCCGAGGTTGAGGAAGAAGACGACGTGCTCGGCCGGCTCTTCGATCGGTCCGGGTGGTGGGACGACGAACCAGGAGTCGTAGCTCGCGGACGGCAGCAGCAGCCCACCCTCCGGAGTCCGCGCGATGGTCTCGACCATGGCACGCATTCGCGGATAGTCAAGGTAGTCCTCGGCCAGGATCGGATGCTTGTGACCGGTGTTGAGTGCGTAGAACGCTCGCTCGTCGACGATTCCCGAGCGACCCACCACGGATCCTTCGGGCATACCCGTCGTGTTCGCGGCGAAGAAGGCCCAGATGATCGTGCCGATCCACAGCACCGCCGAGACTCCGAAGATCGCGGTGTCGCGATTACTTCCGAACGCTGCCCGCGCCGGCACCCGCAACGGAATGACCGCCACCGGGATGAGCAGGCAGAACAGCACCGGCAACAGGACGCGGCCGTGCATGAAGTCGCCGCCGACGCGCAGAGAGTAGATCCCGAGGATCAGCCCACTGCCGAGAATGAAGGTGACAATCGCCCGCGGCGTGCGCAGAAACTGCTGAAAGCGCTGCCACAGCGGGCGTGCGGGTTGATCTGCGGTAGCGGTAGGTGTGTCCGCTCGGCTTCGCCACACGAGCAGCAGCGCACCGATGAGCAGGAACAGCAACGGCAACCAGAGCAGGTACGGCCCGACCAGGTTCCACAGGTACGCAAAACCCTGCGCCCACTTCGCGCCACCGGCGTCCTTCGACACCGCGGTGTTCGGGTACGGCAAGGCGTAATAGCCCATTCGCCAGATCTGATAGCCCACCGGGACAAGTCCGGCGACGACGACGATCAGTGTGCGAATCTTCCAGGTCAGGCCTGCGGAGAGAACGATCATCATCAACGCGGCAGCACCGGGAATCGCCATCTCGGGTCGAACCAGTGGTCCGAGTCCGGCCACGAACGAGAGAGTCAGGATCGACGCCGTGGACGGCGTCGACGCCTGCGCCCACCGAACGAGCAGTACCCACAGGAGCGCGATCCAGAAGATCACCAAGCATGTCTCGAGCCCGGAAGTGGCGAAATCTCGCGCAGGCGGAACCGCGATGTAGACGAGAACACCTGCCGGTACCAGCAGGATCGTTCCGCCCGCCGACGGCCGAACGCCGCGGTACAGACGACCGGTGCCGAGCATCGCCAACACGACGGCAGCAGTCGAGAGTACGAGCGCGATCGTCAGAACAACGTATTCGAGACGGATCTGCGTGAGCCAACTGAACGCGTAGACGATGTACGTCCACGCGGTACTCGTGTTCGCCTCGACACGCTCACCCGCGTTGAAGACCGGGCCGTTCCCCGCGAGCAGGTTGCGGACGGTTCGCAAGACGATGAGTCCGTCGTCGGCGATCCAGCGACGCTCCCACGCACCCCAGAACATGAGGGCAGCAGCAAGCACCACCCCGCCGAGAAAAACTCCTCGACTGAGGGTGGTGCGATTCGCCGCAGTGTCGACGTGCGGGTCGGCCTCGGTGCGTGGCTCAGACGAGGTAGACAGCGACACCCACTACTCCGATCCACGCAATCGCGAGGAGTTGCAGCACCCGGTCACCGAGCGCGATCTCCTCAGGCTCTCCGGCTTCGCCGCCGTCGACGTCCACCGCGTATCGCAGCACCGCGATGGTGAACGGCACCATCGAGATGGCGTACCAGTTGGTGCCCTTGATGGCGTCCTGTTGGAACGCCCACAGTCCGTAGCAGAGGACCAGCGTCGTCGCTGCCATCGTCCACACGAAACGCAGGTACGTCATCGTGTAGCTCTCGAGGGACTTACGGATCTTGGCGCCGGTCTTCTCGGCCAACTGCAGTTCGGCGTAGCGCTTGCCTGCCGCCATGAAGAGTGAGCCGAACGCCATCATCAGCAGGAACCACTGCGAGAGATCGATCTCGGCGGCAACGCCACCGGCGATCGCTCGAAGCAGGAAGCCGGACGAGACGATGCAGATGTCGATGACGGCCTGATGCTTGAGACCGAAGCAGTAGGCGAGCTGGATGACGATGTACACGCCCATGACCACGGCGAGTTGCCAGTTGGCCAGGAAGGACAGCCCGATCGCACCGGCAAGCAGCACGACTGCCATGCCGTAGGCGATGTTGACGGGTAGAACGCCGGCCGCGATGGGACGGAATCGCTTCGTGGGGTGAGCACGGTCGGCTTCGACATCCATCGCGTCGTTGACGAGATAGATGCCTGATGCCGCCATACAGAACACGACGAACGCCAGCGCGACGGGCAACAGCACGTCGGCTTCGGTGGCGGTTCCGGCCGCGATGGGCGCTGCCAGCACAAGGACGTTCTTGACCCACTGACGTGGGCGAAGCGCCTTGACGATGCCGGCGGGCAGGGACTTCGGGGGTCCGCTGACCGTAGCCGGTTCCTCGCTCATTTATCTCCACATTTCTGTTCGGCTCTGGCTTCTTCGACCCGGCGAACTACCGCCGCGGATGCGGCTCCCAGTGCCGCTCCGGCGAGTACGTCGGTCGGGTAGTGAACTCCCAGGACCAGACGCGAGAGCATCATCGGGGGCACCAGCAACGCCGGTAAGGGTAGCCCGGTGAGCCGACCGATCAGCACAGCCGCCGCCGTCGTCGACGTCGCGTGTGATGACGGGAAGCTGAGCTTGCTCGGTGTCGAGACGTTGACCTGCACCGAAGGATCGGAAGGTCGCTTGCGCCTGACCACTCGTTTGATCACCACGGAGGCGGCGTGTGCACCGAATGCTCCGACGGCTGCTCCGGCCCATTCCCGTCGACGCGGCTTGTCCACAGCAGCTCCGACGGCAGCGATCGCGATCCACCCGAGGGAGTGCTCACCGAAGTGAGACATACCGCGGGCGACCTTGACGGCTCCCGGCAGCTGCCCGACGGTCGACTGAATCCCGGCCAGAATCTGTACTTCAGGAGATGCCGAAGACACGTTCCCACCTTTCCGTGCTGGTCAGTGAAGGAACGGCGTCCTGGTACTGCTTCTTGAGCTCGGGGAAACGGGCGGCGAGTTCGCGGCGCAACCGTGTTGCTTCCTTGAGCAGTTCGAGCGCGAGTTTCGGGTTTCGCTTGCGGTAGACGACGCCGCGACCGTCGGCCGTGGTGACGGTGACGCCGTCGACCTGCGAGAGCAGGAACCAACGGGCGTCGATGGTCGGAACATTGAGCTGAGGGCGCTCGAGGTGTTCCGGCTTGGCCGGCTTCACGTTGTGCACTCCGGCCCTGAGGACCCGGGTGATCTTCGCGACGGTCGACAGCGGCAGGCTCACGTCTCCGACATCCGCACCGGAGGGCAGCGGCAACGCAGTCGACGACGGCAGTACGACGGCGTCGGAGAATTCCTTGCGCTGGGCGTGGACCTCACCGAGTGCCGTCGGCAGCATGTTCGCGACGTGCTCGGGTCCGGCGAGGAAGTCCGCGATGGCCTTGTTCTGGATCGCGACGGTGGAGTACTCGAGGCACAGCAGGTGCTTGAGCGTTGCCTTCACCGTGTTGACCACGAGGCCACGGCCGTTGCCCGGCATGTGGAGCGCGGCCACCACCAGACGGTTACGGAGGTGGAAGTACGCCTGCCAGTCGATGGCGTCGTCCTTGTCGCTCCACGCCATGTGCCAGATCGCGGCACCGGGCAGAGTGACGGTCGGGTATCCGGCTTTCTTTGCGCGCAAACCGTATTCGCAGTCGTCCCACTTGATGAAAAGCGGTAGCGGCTGCTTGATTTCTTCGGCGACCTGGCGCGGGATCATGCACATCCACCAGCCGTTGAAGTCGACGTCGATGCGGCGGTGCAGGAGTTTCGATTCGCGCAGCGGCTTCTTCGAGAAATCGTGGTCGTATTCGACGTTCGGTGCCGCGGTCCACATGAAGATGCCGCGGTCGACCACTTCACCCATCACGTGGAGGTGGCTTCGTTCCTGCAGGTTGAGCATCTGCCCACCCACCAGCATCGGCGACTTCGCGAAGCGCGAGAATGAAAGCGCACGCAGAATCGAGTCCGGTTCGATCTCGATGTCGTCGTCCATGAACAGGATGTGCTGGCACTGCGTCGTCTTGAGTGCCTCGTACATGATTCGGCTGTATCCGCCCGAGCCGCCGAGGTTGCCCTGATCGTGAATGGCGAGCCGATCACCGAGCGCTGCAGCAGCTTCGGCGAATCCGGGTTCGTCACGCACCTTGCGGGTGCCCTGATCCGGCATGATGACGGCCTTGATCACGTCCGACACCAGCGGATCCGAAGCCAGTGCAGCAAGCGCCTTGACCGCGTCGGTCGGACGGTTGAACGTCGGAATACCAACGGCGACAGTCGCTTCGCCGGGAGCCTCGACGGGCGCGTACCAGCCGCCGCTCTCGACGACCACTGCCGTATCGGTGGTGATGTCGAACCAGATCCAGCCACCGTCCTCGAACGGCGCCAGTTCCACCTCGAACTCGACCGCGGCATCGCCGTCGGCAAATTCCTTGCCTTCCACGTGAATTCGCGAGGAATCCGCCTTGGAACGGTAGATGTCGACGCGGCCGTGGCCGGACAGCTCGAGACGAAGGACCACCGATTTCAGGATGGACCATCGACGCCAGTAGCTGGCAGGGAACGCGTTGAAGTACGTGGCGAACGAGACCTCGGTCTCGGCGCCGAGCGCTACCGACGTGCGCGAGGTCGAGTGCGCCCGCCGACTGTTGGACCAGGACTCTTCCAAGTACAACGTGCGGACGTCGAGCGGCTCACCGGCGCGGGGCAGGATGATCCGCTGAAGCAGGGACTTGCCGAGGTAGGTCACCTCGTCGCCGCTGACGGCATCTTCGCCTTCGAGTAGATGACGTGCGTTCATTCGCTCTCCCCTGCCAATTCCGCACCCGTTTCGAGATGCGGGCGCAGGGTGTTCTCGAACATCGTCAGCGCGCTGGCGATCGCCATGTGCATGTCCAGGTACTGGTAGGTGCCGAGACGCCCACCGAAGAGGACCTTGTTCTCCGCGGTCTCCTTCTTGGCGCGTGAGCGGTACGCGGAGAGCTTCTCGCGATCCTCTGGAGTGTTGATCGGGTAGTACGGCTCGTCCTTCGCCTCCGCGGCACGTGAGAACTCACGCATGATGACGGTCTTGTCGGTCGGGTACTCGCGCTCCGGATGGAAGTGACGGAACTCGTGGATACGGGTGAACGGCACGTCGGCGTCGTTGTAGTTCATGACCGGGGTGCCCTGGAAGTCTCCGGTGGGCAGAACCTCGGTCTCGAAATCGAGGGTGCGCCATCCCAGTGCACCTTCGGAGTAGTCGAAGTAGCGGTCGAGCGGGCCCGTGTAGATGACAGGGGCGTCGGGGCTGGCGGTGCGCAGTTCGTCGCGGACGTCGAAGTAATCGGTGTCGAGGCGGACCTCGATCTTCGGATCCTTCGCCATGTTCTCGAGCCACGCCGTGTAGCCGTCGACGGGCAGGCCCTCGTACGTGTCGTTGAAGTAGCGGTTGTCGAAGTTGTAGCGGACCGGCAGGCGGCTGATGTTCGCGGCGGGCAACTCGGTGGGGTCGGTCTGCCACTGCTTAGCTGTGTAGTCACGCACGAACGCTTCGTAGAGCGGGCGCCCGATCAGGGAGATCGCCTTCTCTTCGAGGTTGGAGGCGTCCTTCGAATCGATCTCGCTGGACTGTTCGGCGATGAGGGCGCGTGCTTCTTCGGGAGTGAAGTACCGACCGAAGAACTGCGACACGAGACCGAGTCCCATCGGGAACTGATACGCCTGCCCCTTGTGCAGCGCAAAGACGCGGTGCTGGTAGTTCGTGAACTCCGTGAACTGGGTGACGTAGTCCCAGACCTTCTTGTTGGAGGTGTGGAACAGGTGGGCACCGTACTTGTGGACCTCGATGCCGGTCTCCGGCTCTGCCTCCGAGTATGCGTTTCCCCCCAGGTGGTGACGGCGATCCAGCACCAGCACGCGCTTACCCAGCTGGGTAGCGGCACGCTCGGCGATGGTCAGCCCGAAGAATCCCGAACCGACGACGATCAGGTCGTACTGGGCACGGGCGGTCTCTGAATTTGCAGCGGTCACGATGAACCAGGGTATCGGACCTGTTCGGAAGCCGAGGGTTGGATGCGTCACCAGGGACTATGGCCCCCGTTTCCTGATTTCAGCATCACTGGCGGCTGCCACTCACAAATTGCTTGGCAAAACCAACGATTGTCTTGCCAATCATTGGTCACACTGCTTATATTTTGGGAACAGCAACCATCAAGTGCATTCGAGGGAGATCATCGTGATCCAGGAACTGTCGTATATCGGAGTCGCGTCACCCAGGGCTCAGGACTGGAGAAAGTACGGAACCGGACTTCTGGGCGCGAAACTGTCACCAGACGGGCCGGATGGCGCAATCCGGCTCGCAGTAGACGACGTCAACTATCGAATTGCCGTCCACCCCGGCAAGGTAGACGAATTCCTGTACGCCGGTTGGGCAATGGCCAATGAATCCGATCTTCACTCGTTTGCCGCGCACCTCGACCGGAGCGGCATCATGCTGCACGACGGCAATCCCGACCTGCTCGCCGAGCGGCAAGTCGCCGAACTCGTGTGGTTCACCGACCCATGGGGAACTCGACACGAGATTTCGTGGGGAAAGGCATCGACGCCACTGTCGTTCACACCGGGTCGTGTCATGCGCGGCGGATTCGTGACCGGAGATCAAGGCCTGGGCCACATCGTTTTACAGGTACCGAATATCGAGGAAGCCAACAAGTTTTACGTGGATGTGCTGGGTTTCCGACTATCGGACCGGATCACCAACGACCAATTCACCGTGCGCTTCTATCACGTCAACGGGCGTCATCATTCACTTGCGCTGGCCGAATATCCCGGCCACGTCGGCTTCAACCACCTCATGCTCGAAGTCGAATGCATGGACGATCTCGGACGCCTGATCGATCTTCTCGACAGCCACGACACCGAGGTCATGCAAACGCTGGGGCGCCACACCAATGACCTGATGACGTCGATCTACATCGGCAGCCCGTCCGGTCTGCAGATCGAGTACGGGTTCGGTGGTCTCACCGTCGACGATCTGAGTTGGGTGGCAAGAACTTACAACCAACCGAGTTACTGGGGCCACAAGCGTCCAGCCGAGACGAGCAAAAGAGTACCCGGAATCATCAGGCCTCTGACGGCCGCGCCGTCGGCCCCGTGAGCTTGGCGGATACGACCGTCAATGTCTCACGTTCCCGATCGGTCAACGACTCGAAGACCTCTTGCTCGACGGCGTCGAGGGCCGCATCACCCTCGATCAACTTCGCTACTCCGGAGTCCGTGATCGAAACGACCTGCCTACGCCGATCAGATTGATCACGTTCGCGCACAACGTATCCCGACTCCTGCAGACTGTCGAGATAGGCAACGATGTCACCGGGGTCGACCACCACTCGGGAAGCAAGCTCCTTTTGATGGCATGGGCCGAGTTCATCGAGTGTGCTGAGAATGGCGTGATGATTGGGCAGCAGTCCGACGCGAGACAAAGCCTCCGCGTACGACTGCCTCACGCGGAGTGCGGCTTTGACCAAGCCGTATCCGATCCGACTCGAAAGCGGCCTGCCGGAGAGCGATGGCGTCGATTCGGTCGCAGGCATTGGCCCATTCTATGCAGGCCTCGCAACATATATCGAAGGTGCCATCGGGCGATCGTCCTCGTTCAACCGAACCGTGATCGGTTCGTCGACCGGAAAGTGTGCGGGAAGTAGAAGCAGTCCCTCCGACGCGCAGCGTTCGAGAAGTTCGCGGCGGGTGACCCTGGCGATCTCGGGATCCGCGTCGCCGCCCTGGCTGAGGTCCGGGTACAGAAACTGGATCGGATGGTGGATCACGTCGCCGGCGATGACGGCGCCGCCGTCGGCAGTGCGGATCTCGATCACGATGTGACCCGGCGTGTGGCCGGGCGCGCTGCGAACGACGACGCGTGTGCCTTCGGACTCGGCCAGGACGTGGCCGTCGTCGACCGCCTCCCACTTCGCCCCGTCCAGAACGGGACGGACGCTGTCCTCGAAGGTCTGCGCCAGATCCGAGACCACTCCTTCGTGTGGACCGTCGGCGGCGAGTTGTTGGAGCGCGGCCAGTTCGGTGCGATCGAAAATGTAGGTCGCGCGGGGGAAGGTAGGCCGCCAGGTTTCGGCGTCGAGGGCGGTGTTCCAGCCACAGTGGTCAGGGTGCAGATGTGTGCTGACCACCAGATCGACGTCGTCGACGGACACACCGGTGGCTGCGAAGCGTGAGAGGTAGTCGGTACCGAACATGTGATGCGGCAAGAGGTTCGGCCGGTGCTTGCTGTTGCCGTTACCGGTGTCGACGACGACGGCCTTGCCGCCGATCTCCACCAGGTAGGTGTGGATGGCAAGCACGAGGTCACCACTACCCTCGTCGAAGAACTCCGGTGCCAGCCGCGCCGACGCTTCACTGATCTCGGCCTCACTCGCCTGGGGAAAGAGCTCTCGCGGCGGAAACGGCCAGTGCGCCAGCTCTGTCAGTTGGGTGACGCGTGCCGACCCGACGTCGATGGTGAAGCTCATCAGTGTTTGCCTTCCGAACAGCTCGATACCGCTTGTGGGCACACACAAAGGCACCCACCGAAATGCTCGGTGGGTGCCTGGTCGGTGTCAATGGTTTTCGACGCCGGTGATCAAAGACTCTTCGCGATGATGCCCTTCATCACTTCGTTGGCGCCGGCGTAGATCTTCTGGACGCGGGAGTCCTCGTACATGCGCGCGATCGGGTATTCACGCATGTAGCCGTATCCGCCGTAGAGCTGCACGCACCGGTCGACGACGGCGCATTGCTGCTCGGTGAGCCAGTACTTGACCATCGCGGCGTCTGCGCCGTCCAGCTCGCCGTTGAGGTGATCCTCGATGCAGTTGTCGAGGAAGACACGGCAGGTGCGTGCGATCGTCTGGCACTCGGCCAGCTCGAAGGCGGTGTTCTGGAACTCGAAGAGGCTGTGCCCGAACGCTTGACGCGCCTTGGTGTATGCGACGGTCTCCTCGACTGCACGCTCGATGGTGCCGATGGCCTGCGCGCCGATGATGAGGCGTTCCTGCACCAGCTGCGCCATCAACTGACCGAAGCCGAGCCCCTCGGACTCACCGAGGAGGTTCGAGACGGGAACGCGAACGTCGGTGAAGGACAGCTCCGACGTATCGGCGCCATGCTGACCGACCTTGTCGAGCACGCGGCCGACCGCAAAGCCTTCGCAGTCACGAAGATCCACGATCAGGAGCGAGACACCCTTGGCGCCCGCCTTGGGGTCGGTCTTGACGGCAAGCACGATCATGTCTGCGCTGCCACCATTGGTGATGAAGGTCTTCGACCCGTTCACTACGTAGTGGTCACCGTCACGGATCGCGGAGGTGGTGATTGCCTTGAGGTCGGAACCTGTTCCGGGCTCGGTCATTCCGATGGCGCCGAGGATTTCGCCCGTCGCCATACCTGGCAGCCAGGCCTTCTTCTGCTCTTCGCTTCCGTATTCGAGCACGTAGTGGGCGACGATGCCACTGTGCACGGAGTTACCGAGCGCATAGTCACCGCAGTAGCCCTGCGCCTCGAAGACAGCGAGATCATGCGCGAAAGTTCCACCGCCCCCGCCGTATTCCTCGGGAATCGAGCAGCACAGCAGGCCGAGCTTGCCGGCTTCGAGCCACACGGACCGGTCGACGCGATGCTGAGCGTCCCACTGCTCACGCTTGGCGATCAGTTCACGATCGAAGAAACCACGGGCCAGTTCGGCTACTGCGGTGATCTCGTCGTCGTGCCACGACGGCTTGCGCTTGGTCGCCATGATCAGACCCGCTTCAGCAGGGCAGCGAGTGCCTGACCGCCGCCGATGCACATGGTGACGATGCCGAATTCGAGGTCGCGGCGGACCATGTCGCGGGCCGCACGCAGGGTCAGGATGGCTCCGGTGGCGCCGACCGGGTGTCCGAGGGCGATCGCTCCGCCGTACGGGTTGGTCTTCTCCGGATCCAGGCCACTGTCACGGATGACGGCGATGGCCTGCGAAGCGAACGCCTCGTTGACCTCGGCGGTGCCGATGTCGGAAGGCTTCAATCCTGTTTGTGCAAAGAGCTTTTCGAGAGCGAGCACGGGAGCGTAGCCCATCAGGCCGGGCTCCATGGCTGCCGTCGTGACGGTTTCGAGCGTGACCAGTCCGGTGAGACCGCGCTTGGCTGCCTCGGTGCCCGTCGCGAGGACGAGTGCGCCGGCGCCGTCGTTGATGCCCGACGCGTTACCGGCGGTGACGGATCCGCCCTCTTCGAATGCGGGGCGCAGCTTGGCGAGGGTTTCGACGGTGGTTCCGGGCTTGGGATGCTCGTCCTCGGTGACGGTGACGGAGCGCCGACCACCGGTCTCGACGGGAGTGATTTCCTCGGCGAATGCCGCCTTCGCTGCGTCGGTAGCGGCACGGCGCTGAGATTCGACGGCGAACTCGTCCTGCTGCTCGCGACTGACGCCGTACTTACGGGCGACGGCTTCGGCAGTGCGGCCCATGTGGGCCTTGCTGAACGGGTCGGTGAGCATCGCGACGGTGCCGTCGACGAGGCTGCGATCGCCGAGCTTGTAGCCCGAGCGGGCGGCGAAGTCGTAGAAGGGCATGCGAGACATGCTCTCGTCACCGCCGGCGAGCGTGATGGCAGCTGCGCCCCATCGCATCTGCATCGCCGCAGACCACACAGCCTGCAGACCGCTGCCACAGAGGCGGTTGACGGTGTAGGCGGGGACGTTCTCGGGCAGTCCGGCGGCGATGCCGACGCGGCGTGCGTTGTAGGCGTCCGGGCCGACCTGGCCGATGCAGCCCATGACGACCTCGTCGATGTCTTCGGGCGCAACGCCGGCGCGGCTCAGCGCGGCCTTGGCTGCTGCGGCGCCCAGCTCGTGCGCGGGTACGTCCTTGAAGACGCCGCCGAAGCTACCGACGGGGGTCCTGGCCCCGTCGACGATGACGATCGGTTCGGGTGTGGTCATGATTGTCCCCATCTGCTGTGCTCACGTCGATTTCTCTGTCCGTGGCCGATACTAGGACATCGAAGTATCTCGCAGATGGGGACGTTGGTGTCAGGGTGTGGGAGCGCTCTCGGCGACGGGCGCGACCTCGGCGTCGGCGTCGGTGTCTTTGTGGTTCCGGTAGCGGTAGAGCCCGATACCCACGAGGATCGCTGCAAGTCCCAGGGACACGATCATCTGGCTGCGCGTCGAGTCCAGGGTGAGCATGCCGATGCAGAGCGCGATGATGGCGGCGATCGTGGCGTAGGTCAGGTACGGGAAGAACCACATCTTGAGTTCCAGCTCCTGGCCCGAAGCTTCGAGCTTGCGGCGGGTGCGCAGCTGGGACACCGAGATGACCAGCCAGACGAACAGCGCGATCGCACCGGAGGAGTTGACCAGGAACAGGAAGACCTTGTCCGGGGAGAGGTAGTTCATGCCGACGGTCAGGAAGCCGACGATCGTCGAGACCAGGACAGCGCGCATCGGGACGCCGGTCTTCTCGATACGTGAGAGCGACTTGGGGGCGTCGCCGCGGCCGGCGAGGGAGAAGATCATGCGGCTCGCGGTGTAGAGACCGGAGTTGAGGCAGGACAGAACCGACGTGAGGACGACGACGTCCATGATGTTGCCCGCGGCCGGAATGCCGTAGGAGTCCATGACGGCGACGTACGGGCTGAGTGCAACCGACGCGCTGTCCCAGGGAAGCAGAGTGACGACCACCGCGATCGAGCCGATGTAGAAGATGAGAATTCGCCAGACGACGGATTTGACGGCTGCGCGAACAGCTTCGAGCGGGTTGGCCGATTCACCGGCTGCGATCGTGGCGATTTCGGCCCCGAAGAACGAGAACACGACCACAAGGACTGCGGCGAGCATCGCTCCTGTTCCGTTCGGCAGGAAGCCGCCGTGACCGGTCAGGTTTGTCATTCCGGGTGCTTCGACGCCGGGCATCCATCCGCAGATCGCCACGATGCCCATGCCGAGGAACGCGATGATGGCGACGACCTTGATGGAGGCGAACCAGAACTCGAACTCGCCGAACGACTTGACCGAGATGATGTTGGTCAGCGTCAGCACGATCATCAGAATCAATGCCCAGGTCCACTGGGGAACCCCCGGAACCCAGCGATTCATGATGAGGGCACCGGCGGTGGCCTCGATGCCGAGCACGATGATCCAGAACCACGCGTACAGCCAGCCGATCGAGAAGCCCGCCCAGCGGCCGATGGCCTTGTCGGCGTACGAGGAGAACGAGCCGGTTTCCGGCGACGCTGCCGACATCTCACCGAGCATGCGCATCACGAGGATGACGACGACGCCGGCAAGCGCGTAGGAAATCAGGACACCGGGTCCCGTCTCCTGGATCGCCACACCGGAGCCGACGAACAGTCCGGCGCCGATGACGCCTGCGATCGCAATCATCGACAGATGCCGCTTCTTCAGCGTGTGCTGAAGTGCCGGCTGGTCTGTACTGGACATCAGTACTCCTTGTGGGCTGTTCGGAACGTGGATCTCGGTGGCGCTCTATCCGGAGCGCATTTTCGATAGCGCCAGTGTCGGACCTTCGGCAAGCTCGCGTCAGGCTCCACTTTGTACAAACGTGACCGCAGGCACTACAAAGTGGCGAGTTCGAGGTGTCAGACTGGACTCATGCCCATCACGCTCCGCCAGCTTTGTGCGACCGAACAGTTCGGCCTTCGCGTCCTGGCTGGGCACGACCAGCTCGATCGCACCCTGACCTGGGCACATGTCTCCGAACTTCCCGACCCGACGCCCTTCCTCGACGGCGGTGAACTACTACTCATCACCGGGGTGTCACTACCGACGACGGCCGCGGAAACGACCCGATTCGTACGGACCCTGGTGGCGGCCGGAATTGCCGGAATCGGTTTCGGAACCGGCCTCGGATACGAGCAGGCGCCACAGACTCTGGTGGATGCGGCCACCCGTTTCAGTGTGCCCCTTCTCGACGTCCCATTGCGAACACCTTTCATCGCCCTGACCAAAGCGGTGTCGAAGGCGCAATCCGACGACGACATGAAAGCGCTGCGCAGCAATTACCAGAGCCTGCGGCGACTGCTTCAAGCTGCGGTGACGGTCCACGGCACCCGGGCAGTCGTACGACGGGTGGCGGAATTGATCGGCGGATGGGCGGCTCTGCTGGACTCGGCCGGACATACCGTCGAGATCTCACACACCGCCGCGGCCGCCGGAATCGAGCGAACTGCCCCCGAGCGCGACGCCCGCCCGATGGAAGTCAGTTTCCTCACGAGTGAGAACGAGGACGTCATCTCCCATCCGCTGCTGACGTCGAGGGGAAAGCTGATGGGGTACCTCGTCGCCGGCTGCCCCGGCGCCGTCGGTTCACTGAATCAGGGCATCGTCATCGCAGCCGCGTCTCTGCTCACGTTGATGACGGCTCGAACCCGAGACGCACAGCTGACGATGAACCACCTTCGTACCGTTGCGATGCATCAGCTGTTCGAGGGACAGAATGCGCTCGCCCGCAACATCTCCGGGGAACTGTGGGGAGGATTTCCGGTCGAGCCTTTCCAGGTCTTCCACGTAGCGGGCCCGAGTGGCCTGCTCGAGAGCGTGTCCGTCTCACTGCTCGATGGCCTCAGCCGCGATCTGGCGTTCGGCATCACCGACGGTGCACTGATTGCCGTCGTCTCGGCTACCGACAGCGGGCGAATCCTCGCCCGTGTCAACGAAATCGACGTCACCGTCGGCGTGTCGGACATGCTGTGGTGGGACGATCTCTCGCGCGCCAGACGCCAAGCCGCGCAGGCAGCAGCCGAGGCCGGTGCCCGCAACCTGCCTTCGATGCGGTTCGCCGAACTCTCGGAGAGCGGATTGTCCGCATTTCTCGACCAGGATCGCTCGACGGCATTCGCGGCGGCACACTTGCGCCCGCTTCTGGAAGCGAAGGGCGGTAGCGATCTCTACCGGACCTTGGCCATGTGGTTGGCACACAACGGGGTGGGCGACGCCGCAGCCACAGCGCTGAATATTCATCGGCATACGTTGCGCAGCAGACTCGCTCGGATCGAGAGCCTTCTCCAACTCGACCTCGGCTCCCCCACGGAACGTGCGGAGTTGTGGCTCGAGTACCGCCTGCTCGGCGACGCCCCGACCATCTGACCGACAACCAACGAACCCTGAACGACCTGAAGGGCCTCCGCCGGGTTACGGCAGAGACCCTTCAGAGTCGATACGTGCGAGTCGCTACCGACCGACCTTCCCCTAGCTTCCGCCCGTCGGTATCCACTCGCGGAGCACGTTGGCATCAACTACCTGCGCGCCCAAAACCTTTGTCCAGATAATGGTTCCGTTTTCGTAGACACGGAAAGTGCCCGCTTCGGAGGGCAACTGCATCTCCGGGCCGGCAGGAGCACCGAGAGAGCCGCTTTCACCGCCGAGCTCCCGATACTTCTTCTCGATCTGCGTCTCCGTAACCGTACCCGATGGATCGTCGGATGGCGAATTGGATTCCGGCACTGTCGATTCCGAATCCGGTGCCACTACCACACCCGCACCGTCACCGATGGTGAACCAGTCGGATTTCAGGCCGAGTTTCTGGCGGAACTGAATTCCGGTGGCGCCAACAGTTGCATCTGTTCCGACTACCTCGACTGCCGTCACTCGCCCGCCGTCGGTACCGAATCCGTTGCGCGAGAGAATCTTGAGCGATTGCAGCTCACCCACATCGAAGGCGTCCGCAATCTGCCCTGCGGTCAGATTTACTGTCCAGTCATGATTCGGAGAAAGGGCATCACCGAGATCCTCGACGGCCGGGAATTCACCGCCGGAGCTGTAACCTCCTGTGGACGAGGAGAATTCGGTGGCAACAATCTTGCCGTCACGCGACAGAACGGCGCCGGCGGTGGACCGGACGGCTTCGGTGGTGCGGGGATCTTCCTTGCCCGCTCCGCCGTAGACCTGGCAGTCCTGAGTGTCGCAGGTGTCGGCGTACGAGCTGCGATGCTCGGTCGCAGCGTACGAGCGTGCTGCCACGGCTTGCGCCCGTAGCGCTTCGGCCCCACCGGAATCGGCCCATTCGGCCTTCGCTTCGACCGGCACCACGCCGAGCAGGTAGTCCTCCATGTCGAGGAGATTGACTGTCCGAGCCGAGCCGTTGTCGAGCACTACGCCGAGGGCGCCTCGATAGGGCGCGTCGTTGTTGCACAGCTTCAGGAACTGGTCGGCGGGTCGATCAGGACCGAGGTCCACCGGGTCCACCCACGGATGGTCGGTGACCGCTTCCCAGACAACCCCGCCACCACACCCGCTGGTGACCACTACCTGCGCACCGCCACCGGGCAGCGCAGTGAGATGGGCAGCCTCGCCGGGCGCGGTGCGCTGACCGTTGACCACGAGGCCGGCGTCGGAGTAGACGTCGAGCGTCGAGTTGTCCTGGGCCGTGAGCCGCACACTCATCTGGGCAGGCGGCATCGAGTCCAGGACGGTTCCCCCGTAGTAGTGACTGAGGATTCGCTCGCCGGACCAGCCGTCGTTCTTGGCGTAGCCGTAAGCGCCCCACTGGCCCATTCCACGGCCATGTCCGTTGCCGTGCCCGGAGAGCGTGAATTGCGTGTCGGCAGCGACGGCGTGCAGGATCGACGGCTCGTCAGCGCGGATTTGCGTGAAACCTCCGATCGCGACGCCGAGCGCAAGAGCCGGAACGAGACCGAGGACCGAGATCCGCATCAGCGAGGTTCGCCTCCCGGGTCCGCCCACCAGAAAGCGACCTGCGCGACCGGACACAGGCTTCTTACCTGCAGTTCCGCTTCTTCCGCTTCTCGCCATCAATGCTCTCCTCATCGCTACCGGCCTCACGAGTCCGCGAAGTCGGTACTTCGCGCGCAGGCCAGTCCACAACGATTTAACTAAAGTCTCACCCTAAGGTTGAGCGTTATGGACTTTTGTGACTAGTGTGGCAAGAGTGTTTGGAGTTAGCAACACCAGTCACACGAGTCACATCAGCATCACGAGTTGCAGACGTACGCGTCCGAAAACTGGAGTTCAACCCCAGAACATGGCATCCGACCTGCTCGGATCCGGTTTTGAAGGATTCCGTTCACGGCCGTCATCGGCCCTGAAGTTCGCTCGCAAGTAACTACAACCGAGGAGTAATCCCTTGCCACACCGTCGACCGAAGCCCTCGCTCGTACTCGGGGCTGTAGCCGCAGTGGCTGTCGCAAGTCCTTTTGCGGTCTACGGCTTCACGAGCACTACGTCCGATGTACGTTCCGCGAACGAGACGACGTCAGTAGCAGTGCCGACCCAGATCGCAGAGGTGCTCCTCGCGTCGGTGCCCGACATCATCATTCCGGTCAAGGAGCTGACCGGTCTCGATCTCCCCGACATCAACCTCGGTGATCTGAGAAACCTCAAGCTCCCGACCGAAATCCCGCTACCTCCCGGGATCACGCTGCCGACCGAGCTGTTCCCGGCACCCGCTGCTCCCGGCGCCCCGACCGAAACCGCTCCGGTTCCTTCCGAGGAAGAGCCAGGTGCCGTGGTCAAGGAAGTCACCCGCGACACTCCGTTCAGCATGGTCGCGTTGACCTCGGACACCATCGCCTCGGCGCAGTCCAAGGTCCGCGCCCTGGCCGAAGACGGCACCTGGGGCCCGTGGTTCACCCCTGACGCCATCGACTCCGCCAGTTCGGATCAGGCCACCAACTCCGGTACCGCCACCGAACCGGTCTTCGTCGGCGCCACCAAGTCCATCCAGATCCTCACGCCGCAGGGTGCCGCTGCTCCCGCAGCCGAGGTTGTGCCGGCCCCGACTCCGGAAGCTGCCCCCGCGCCCGCTCCGGAAGCTGCCCCCGCTGAAGCACCCGCAGCCACCGGCGAACTCGGGTACACACCCGCTTCGGTGTCCAAGCCGCTTCGCCAGGTGACGACGGCAGCAGATGCCGTCACCGCCGTGTTGATCGACCCGGGTGCCAGCGAGGCAGACAGCAATCTGCAGGCCGTCGCAGCGCCGCTCGGCGGCAGCGGACCGTCCGTCATCACCCGTGCTCAGTGGGGAGCAGACGAGTCACTTCGCTGCGACTCCCCCACCTACGACGACTTCATCGGTGGCGCGACCGTTCACCACACCGCAGGTAGCAACAACTACACGAAGGCCGAATCGGCCGGCATCGTCCGCTCGATCTATGCCTACCACGCACAGACGCTCGGCTGGTGCGACGTCGGATACAACGTCCTCGTCGACAAGTACGGTCAGACCTTCGAAGGCCGCGCAGGCGGACTCGACAAGGCAGTTCAGGGTGCACACGCGGGTGGATTCAACGAGAACACCACCGGTATCGCGATGATGGGCGACTACTCCACCGTCGAGCCTTCGCAGGCGACGCTCAACGCCGTCGGCAAGTTCCTCGGTTGGAAGCTCGGCATGGCCGGACTCGATCCCAAGGGCCGAACGACGATGTACTCCGAGGGCACCGAGTTCACGCCGTACCCGCAGGGCGCAGCAGTCGATCTGCCGATCATCTTCGCCCACCGCGACGTCGGAAACACCGCGTGCCCGGGTGATGCCGCATACGCACACATGAACGACATCCGGAACATCGCGGCCGCGAACATCGGGGGAACGTTGAACCCCTCGAACCCTTCCAATCCGTCGACGCCTGCGCCCAAGCCGACCACTCCGGTCGACACGGTCACCGGTGGCACCGGTTCGTCGATCCCGGATCTGGTCACCCAGATTCTGCAGATCACCGACAATTCACCGCTCGCGCAGAAGTGGATCGCCGAAGGTGGCGAGATCGGACGCCTCGGCCAGGCACTGTCCGGAATTCTGCAGGCGAAGCTCGGCAACCAGGGTGCGCTGTTCCAGAACGGCGCTGTCTACACCTCGCCGAACGGCGGAGTGTTCACCGTGCTCGGCGAGATCTTCAAGTCGTGGCAGAGTTTCGGTTCCGACGCGGGTGAACTGGGATTGCCGATCTCGGACGAGTACTCGATCCCGGACGGCCTGCGCAGTGACTTCGAGAACGGTTCGCTGATCTTCAACCAGATCACCGGCATGGTCACGAAGGTCCTCAAGACCTACAACGAGACCTTTGCCCAGGAAATGGCCAACAGCGCGCCTGTCGGCTGACACTCGAGCAGTACACGTCCTCGGGCGCTGGTGGGTTCTACGACCACCAGCGCTCGAGGACTTTTGCGACCCCGTGTGCCGAATTGGTGTCGGTGACCTCGTCGGCTGCGGCTTTGGCTTCGGGGTGAGCGTTGCCCATGGCAACGCCGAGGCGTGCCATCCCCAGCATCGGGATGTCGTTGGGCATGTCTCCGAAGGCCACCAGACCCGACAGGTCGAAGCCGAACCTCTCCGCGGCAGCAACCAGGCCCGACGCCTTCGTGATGCCCGGCGCCGAGAGTTCGATCAGTCCGTTCTCGGTGGAGTACGTCATGTCGGCGAGCGCACCGACGTGCGGAGCGAGCGTGTCGTACATCGCCGTGCTGGTCATGCCTGGACGGCGAATCAGGAGTTTGACGGCCGGCGCCGCAAGCACTTCGTCCTCGGACATCTCGGTGTTGTCCGGGTTGAGCCAGGCATGTTCGTAGTCCGGTGAGCTGACGAATTGTGGGGTGGCGGCGTCATGTGCGCTCTCCCCTACTCGTTCCGCGGCCAAACCTGCGCCCGGGAGTGCAACCAGTGCCAGCTCGGAGAGTTCGGTGAGTGCGTCGACCGACAAGGTCGCGGCGCTGAGGACGCGGTCGGCGTAGCTGTCGTAGACAACGGCTCCATTGGCGCAGACGGCGAGTGGCGCGTATCCCAAGCCCTCGACGACGGGCGAAATCCATCGCGGAGGACGCCCGGTTGCCAGCAGGAACGGCGTGCCGGATTCGACGACGGCATGCACGGCGGCGCGGGTGCGGGCACTGACCAACTCGTCGTGATCGATGAGGGTGCCGTCGACATCGGTCGCAACCAAGGTTGGGCGGTCAGGGCTGATACGACGGTCTGGGCTCACACCGCCATTGTGCCTGCCCGGTACGACGGTCTCGCTCAGCGCGCCCGCTTCGCGCGTTCCTGTGCGTCCATGGCCGCAGCTTCCTCCGGCGTCGGTGCGCCACCGCCGAGTCGGCGCGGCACCCAGTACGCCCCGGGCTCGTGCACGAACCCGTCCTGCACGTGGCGCAGGATTGCATCCATCTCGATGCGCAGAATCTCGCTCAACGCTTCGGCGGGCTCGACCGGATCGATCGGTGCACCCACCTCCACCGAGATCGGGAAATGATTGCGGCCCAGATTTTTCGGTCCGCCCTTGGTGACGATCCGCTGGGCGCCCCAGACGATCAGCGGAATTATCGGAACGCCGGCGTCGATGGCCATCCGAGCTGCTCCGGATTTCATTTCCTTGATCTCGAAGCTCCGGCTGATCGTCGCCTCCGGGTAGACGCCCACCAGTTCGCCCCGTTTCAGGGCGTCGACTCCGGCTCGATACGCCTGCGCTCCGGCGGAGCGGTCCACTTCGATGACGCCGCATCCACGCATGAGGAAGCCGAGGACCTTGTTGTCCGCCAGCTCAGCCTTGGCCATCACTCTGAGCTTGCGTTTCGCGGTGCCGACCGCCAGGGCCGCCGGTATGAAATCGAGGCAACTCGTGTGGTTGATCGCGATGACGGCACCGCCGGACACCGGGACGTGCTCCGTCCCGGTGCGGGTGACTTTCACGCCCTGGAAACCGCTCAGACCACGCGCGACTACCTCGACAGCGGTGTAAACGGGTTCGAAGGACATCGGTCAGCCTTCGGACTTCCGCGCCTCGCGAGCCTTGGCTTTCGCCTCAGCCTCGTCGGCATCCATCTTGTCGGCCTGCTCGAGCGTCGGCGCGCTGCCACCGAGGCGGGCCGGCACCCAGTACTCGCCGGCGGGATGGTCGTAGCTCTTCTGCAGATCGAGCAGCAACTCCTGCATCGTCGACCGCAGCTTCGCCGTCAGCTCACTCGCCGGCTCGAAAGGTGCAATCGGCTCGCCGACGGCAATGGAGATGGGAGTGTTGGTGCGGCCCAAACGCTTCGGATAACCCTTCGTCCACACGCGCTGAGCGCCCCAGATGACGACGGGAACGATCGGGACGCCCGCCTCGATCGCCATGCGGGCGGCGCCGGACTTGAATTCCTTGATCTCGAAGCTCCGACTGATCGTGGCTTCGGGGTACACGCCCACCAATTCGCCGCGCTTCAGGAAATCTACGGCCGCCTTGTAGGAGTCGGCGCCCGCGCCGCGGTCGACCGGGATGTGCTTGAGGGCCCGCATGATCGGTCCGGAGATCTTGTTGTCGAAGACCTCTTTCTTGGCCATGAACCGGATGTAGCGCTTCGGGGTCCGTGCCGGCAGTCCCGCATACGTGAAGTCCATGTACCCGGTGTGGTTGATCGCGATCACGGCGCCACCGGACGCCGGGATGTTCTGCTCTCCCTTGACGGAGAACTTCAGGCCCTCGAAAGCGAAGACGGTACGGGCGATGCCGATGACTGTTCTGTAAACGGGATCCACAGTTCGCTAGCGTAGACGGGAATCCGTGATCTGACCCGCAGCAGTTCTGGGGTGGATGTTGGTCAGAATGTCGCAAAAGGGGCGTACGAACGAATGAAGTCGGCAGGACGAGCGGCAGTGGGGGCAGTCGCACTCGCCATGACGTTGGCGATAACCGCATGTGAGGACGACGGACGGACGGGAATCCTGACGGACGAACCGTCTCCGCCGACGACTGAAACCACGACGACAACCACTCTCGCACCCACGACCACAATTGCGCCCGCTGCGCCGGTCGCGCCACCTCCGGTTGGTGACGTGCCCGGCAATCCGGCTGCTGCGCCGGCCTTGGCAGCTTGGGCAACGGACCTGGTGTCCTTGGACGTGGACGCGCTCACGAACGCATGCTGGACGATGCCGCCCACAACGATCGCCGACCGATACTCGGATGTTCCCGCCATCTTGACGGCCATCGCCGCACCAGGCGTCGACGGCCAGTACGCGGTCACGTGGAGCGGCGGCGGACTCTCCGTCGCCGCCAAGCGCTCGGAGATCGCTTCCGGCTATGCGTGCCCGTTCGTCTTCCCTGCGGGGCAATCAAACTTCTACACCGCGGCCGACGCTTCCCACGCCGTCGTCAGGTTTCTCTCACGCGCCACGGGACGGCCGGTCAATACCCGCGACGTCGAGACGTTCTATCCACTGATCTGCCCCGGCAACAGCCCGTGGGATCCGGACGGCACCGGCGCAACCGGCCAGCCGCCTCTCAAGCTCGATCCGAATCAGCTGGCCGGTATCAAGTCTTTCGACGCCGACGCTGCAACAGTCACTCCGGTTCGCGGCGACTACGTCCGTGTCACCCTGCCCGTCAGCGACGGAACCGGTAACTCGCGCTCGATGCAGTTCACCCTGTCGATCGGCCCCGAGGGATATTGCCTCGGGGCCGCGACCTGAACTGCTTCGGTCAGGAACCGAAGGGAAGGAAATCGCTCGAGCCAGCGCTGCCTGAACCGAGGCTGCCCGTGCCACCACCGGTTGCAGCCTTGACCTGAATTGCGTGGGCCGTCGAGGTGGAGCCTGTGAATCCGGCTGCGCCACTGTAGATTGCCGAAATCGAATGCGCGCCAGTTGTGGTGAAGGTGTGGTTCAGCGCCGCGATCCCGTTGACCACTGCAACAGCGTCACCGATCGGAGTATCCCCATCCATGAACTGCACCGTTCCACCGTTCTGCACCGAACTGACAGTCGCCGACAGGGTCACCGACTTGTTCACCACGGCATCACCAGGCACCGTCACCACAGTCTCCGTGGTGACATCCGAAGGCGCAGGGTCCGTTACATTCACCGTCCGCGCCTGGGCCGAGGATCCGACTACACCGGCTCCTCCCGAATAGACCGCAGTGATGCTGTGCGCACCCGCAGAGGTAAACGAATGCGTCAGGCCCGCAGCGCCGGCCGTAACCGCTTCAGGACCGCCGATCGCGACGCCACCGTCGTAGAACTGCACGGTTCCGACGCCGACAGCATCATCCGACGACGTTCGGACGGTTGCCCACAAGTCGGTCGCCACACCAGTTTTGGCGTCGGTCGGAATATTCAGTTCGACGACGGATTCCTGGTCGGCAACACTGACCTGAACTGACTTCGCACTCGCAACCGAGTTTTTGAATCCGGCACCAGCGGTGAAATTCGCGGTAATGCTCTGCGCGCCAGCGGCATCGAAGGAATGTGAGAGGGTCGCGGTACCACCGGACACCGTGACTGGTGCACCGATTGCCGTGCCGTTCGACTTGAACTGCACCGAACCCACCGCGTTGTTCGGAGCAACCGTCGCGGTGAGATCAACCGCCGTACCCGTAACCGCCGTCGCGGGAACCGAGAGCGACGTCGTCGTCTCGACATCCACCGGAGCCGGATCAGAGACCGTCACCGTGCGAGCCGACGCCGACGAACTCACAAACCCTGCACCGGCAGTGAAGTCAGCCGTAACACTCTGAGCACCAGCAGTATCGAAGGAATGCGAGAGCGTCGCGGTGCCACCGGACACCGTCACCGGTGCACCGATTGCCGTGCCGTTCGACTTGAACTGCACCGAACCCACCGCATTGTTCGGAGCCACGGTAGCGGTCAGATCAACCGCCGTACCCGTAACCGCCGTCGCGGGAACCGAGAGCGACGTCGTCGTCACCACATCCACCGGAGCCGGATCAGACACCGTCACCGCCTGAGCCGACGCCGAGGAGCTGACGAAGCCTGCACCGGCAGTGAAGTCAGCCGTAACACTTTGTGCACCAGCAGCATCGAACGAATGGCTCAGTGTCGCAACACCCGCGGAGACTGTCACCGGCGAGCCGATCGCCGCACCGTTCGACTTGAACTGCACCGTACCGACAGCGTTGTTCGGAGCAACCGTCGCCGTCAGATCAACCGCAGTACCCGTGACGGCAGTCGCCGGAACCGAGAGTGAGGTCGTGGTCTGGACATCC